>NZ_BAYA01000003.1 GCF_000685015.1 Paraburkholderia bannensis NBRC 103871
GCGCGGGCGGAATCGCGCCCAGCGGCGCGTCGAGTTGCAGCGTCAGCTGCTTGCGGCCGAGCTTGCGCATCAGTGCGTCCTTGCGCTCGACCAGCATGATCTCGCCCGCATTGATGACGCCGATGCGGTCGGCCATCTCTTCCGCTTCGTCGATGTAGTGGGTCGTGAGGATGATCGTCACGCCGCTCGCCTTCAGGCCCCGCACGAGTTCCCACATGTCGCGGCGCAGTTCGACGTCGACACCCGCGGTCGGCTCGTCCAGAAACAGCACTTGCGGCTCGTGCGCCAGCGCTTTCGCGATCAGCACGCGGCGCTTCATGCCGCCCGACAGCGTCAGGATCTTGTTATTGCGCTTTTCCCACAGCGAGAGGTCGCGCAGCACGCGCTCGACATAGGCCGGATTGGGCGGCTTGCCAAACAGGCCGCGGCTGAACGAGACGGTGGCCCAGACGGTTTCGAACGAATCGGTGGTCAGCTCCTGCGGCACGAGGCCGATCAGCGAGCGCGCGGCGCGGTAGTCGGCGACGATATCGTGGCCCGCAACACGCACGTGGCCTTCGCTCGCGTTGACGATGCCGCAGATGATGCTGATGAGCGTCGTCTTGCCGGCGCCGTTCGGGCCGAGCAGCGCGAAAATTTCGCCGCGGTCGATGTCCAGGTTGACGCCCGAAAGCGCGCGGAACCCCGATGCATAGACTTTCGAGAGATTCTCGATGGAGAGGATCGTTTGCATGTGCGTGACATTACCAGAATCGGGGGCAGGGCATCGGGGGCCGCTTCAGGGCCGCATGAGGCCCGCTTCAGGCCTGGCGAGCCGCGCCTGGCGTACGCACCCTTTATGTTTGGGCAGCGCCTCCTGTTCATTCGTTGTGATTCACCGCTAATTTGACAACGTTTGTTGTGAGGCGTATAAATCCGGCATCGACTAATTCAGGCTGGCATTCATGCTGGCTGTTATGCGGATAGACAGGCAAGTCACCACGATGCAGGCACTCAACACTTTCCGGATGGGCGGCACGCCCGAGGCGATCGGGCGGCAGCTCGGCGAACTCGCGAAGCCGGTTTTCGGCGCCTATATGGCGCAAAGCGGCGCCTGGGCGGCGGTGAGCCGCTGGCGCGGCCACGCGTTCGTGCAGCAGCTGCGCGCGGCGGCTGAGCAGCATTTCCCCACTTATGTGGCTGAACTGGATGCGATGGCGGCGGCGCTCGGCTGGCCGGCTGACGACCTGTTCCTGTGGAACTGCCGCGGCGAGCTGATCCATAACGCGCCCGACGGCTGCACGACGCTCGCCGTGCGCGCGGGGGCTGCGGGTGGTCTGATTGCTCATAACGAAGACGGCGACCCGTATCTGCGCGGCCGCTGCGCCGTGGTGGATGTCGCGCCGCAAGGCAAGCCGGGCTTCGTGAGCTTCTACTATCCGGGCTCGCTGCCGGGGCACACGTTCGCGGCGTCCCGCGCGGGCGTGGCGCAGGCGATCAACAACGTGCGCATTCGCGAGCCGCGCGCCGGGGTGCCGCGCATGATTCTGGCGCGCGCGGTGCTCGACGCCGCGACGCTGGACGACGCGCTCACGCTGCTGCGCGACACGCCGCGCGCGAGCGGCTTTCACCATACGGTCGGCGGCATCGACGCAGCGGGCGCGGTGCGCGTCTATAGCGTGGAAGCCACGGCGCAGCGCGCCTCGGTCGTCGAAGTGGGCGCGCCTTGCGGCCATGCCAACCACCTGATTCACGCCGGTTGCGAGAACGAAGCGCAGATCGTCACCGATTCGTCGCGCGACCGCCAGGCGCGCCTCGCGCAGTTGCTGCCCGCACTCGGCGCGCAACCTGACGGCGCGGCCTTCGTACGCACGCTGCAAGACCGTGGCGGCGCGGGCCTGCCGATCTTCCGCGACGACCCGCGCGATCCCGACGACGAAAACACGCTCGCGACCGCCTGCATGCGGATTGCGTCCGATGGCGTGAGCTTCGACGTCTGGCAGGACGGCGCCCGCACGCTGGCGATGCAGATTGCGCGCGCGGCCTGAGCATTTCAGGCGCCGCAGGTTTTTACTGAATTCAACGAATTTCGACACAGATACCCGCTTAAAACGAGAACCAGCGGGAACAAGCGAGAACCACTATGTCCAGCAAAGTTTTCCATCGCATGCCCAAGCAAACGCTGCCCGTCGCGGTGGCGGGCGAGGGCATCGAGATCATCGATTCCACCGGCAAGCGCTACATCGACGCGAGCGGCGGCGCGGCCGTCTCGTGCCTTGGCCACAGCAACCAGCGCGTGATCGACGCGATCAAGCAGCAGGCCCAGACGCTGCCTTACGCGCACACCTCGTTCTTCACGACCGAAGCGTCGGAGCAACTCGCTGATTACCTGATCGAGCGCGCGCCCGCCGGGCTCGATCACGTGTATTTCGTCTCGGGCGGTTCCGAGGCGATCGAGGCCGCACTCAAGCTCGCGCGCCAGTATTTCGTCGAGAAGGGCGAGCGCTCGCGCCGCCATTTCATCGCGCGCCGCCAGAGCTATCACGGCAACACGCTGGGCGCGCTGGCGATTGGCGGCAATGCGTGGCGTCGCGAGCCGTTCCTGCCGATCCTGATTGAATCGCACCACGTCAGCCCGTGCTACGCGTACCGCGAGCGCCTGGACGGCGAAACCGATGAAGTCTACGCACAGCGCCTTGCCGACGAGCTGGAGCAGAAAATCCTCGAACTGGGCGCGGAAAACGTCGCGGCTTTTGTCGCCGAGACGGTGGTCGGCGCGACCGCTGGTGCGGTGCCGCCCGTGCGCGAGTACTTCCGCAAGATCCGCGCGGTATGCGACCGCTACGGCGTGCTGCTGATTCTCGACGAAATCATGTCGGGCATGGGCCGCACCGGTCATCTGTTCGCCTGCGAGGAAGACGGCGTGGCGCCCGACTTGCTGACGATCGCCAAGGGTCTCGGCGCGGGCTATCAGCCGATCGGTGCGACGCTCGTGAGCCAGCGGATTTACGACACCATCGTGGGCGGCAGCGGCTACTTCCAGCACGGCCACACGTATATTGGCCACGCGACGGCCTGCGCGGGGGCGCTCGCCGTGCAGCACGTGATCGCCGAAGACAGGCTGCTCGACAACGTGCAGGCGCGCGGCGAGCAACTGCGCTCGCGTCTGCGCGAGCGCTATGCGCAGCACCCGTACGTCGGCGATGTGCGCGGTCGCGGCTTGTTCGTGGGCGTGGAGCTGGTCAAGGATCGCGCGAGCAAGGCGAGCTTCGATCCTTCGCTCAAACTGCACGCGGCCATCAAGCGCGAAGCCTTCGCACGCGGGCTGATGGTGTATCCGATGGGCGGGACGGTGGACGGCCAGAACGGCGACCACATCCTGCTTGCGCCGCCGTTCATCTGCACGGCGCAGGATATCGACACGATCGAGGATCGCCTGGCGGCAGCGATTGGCGCGGCGCTTGAGGCGACCGGTGTGACGAAGGCTGCTTGAGCCGCGGCCAGCCTGTTTCAGCCTCCTCCAGCCTATTTCTTAGGAGCGAATCGATGACGCAATCCCAGAACCCGCGCCTGCCCGCCTTCGAGGCGGCCAGTGCGACGCCCGAGCAGCAGGCCGTGCTCGCTGAAATCCTGTCCGGCCCGCGCGGCAACCTGAACGGGCCGTTCCTCGGCTGGATCCATAGCCCCGAGCTGGCCCAGCACGCCCAGCGCCTGGGCGCGTTCTGCCGGTACAGCACCGGCTTGCCGCTGCGCCTTTCCGAACTGGCCATTCTGGTCACGGCAGTGCGCTGGCAGGCGCAGGCGGAGTGGTACATCCACTATCCGATCGCGATTGAAGCGGGCGTGCCCGAGGCGCTCGCCGAGCAGATCCGCACGGGCGCCGAACCGGTTTTCGAGGAAGCCGACGACGCGCTGATCTACGCCTTCGCAAGCGAGCTTTACGACACGAAGCGCGTCTCGGACGCCACTTATGCGCGCGCCGTGGAGCGTTTCGGTCATCAGACGACGATCAACCTGGTCGGCTTGCTGGGCTACTACGCGCTGGTGGCGATGACGCTCAACGTCTTCGGCATGCGTGCGCAAGGCCAGACGACGCTGCCGTTTCCCGAGTAAGCCCGCATCACGCTGAACCAGCGCCCCATCCGGTTATCGCCGGATGGGGCGTTTTTTTATAAATGACGTGACAGCCATATTTCAGTGCACTGATTAACCCGTCGGTCGGTTAATGGATTTACCGCAAAAATCTCAATATCTGATCGTGTGATGAGTAAAAAATAAAACGAGTGAACGTTTTTTGACAGTAAACGTTTTCGCGCGTATCCGTCATCGTCGGTTGATTTGAACTATATGGTTAATGGCGCGCCCGGTAACGCTTATTGATGTGTTTCGCGCGATTGATTGTTGCGGCATTATGCCGTCGATAATTGAAATAATAAGACTGTTTGCGCAGTGCACTGCTGGAGGCCGCGCGCTAAAGCGTGGGTAGCCGCGCCTCGCCAGGGCAATTAGCCGGATGGATATTTTCGGCTTGAATACGGCTTTCCCGCAGGTGGGGTAAAATCGCTTGCGCGAATTAATTCGCATTGTTAGTCTTGCCAGACTTCTTGAAAGCCGCCGCAATAACATTATCGAAATGGCGGCTTATGTGACATCAGGCGGGTAAGAGCCCGCTCCGGGGACTATTCGAGGCACGAGCTTTTTACTCGGGGAATTCCATGCTTGATACGACCGAAGAGGTTGCCGAAAGCCCGCATAGCGCCGATGCGGGTATTGGTGACGTGGTCACCCTCAAATCGGGTGGGCCACGCATGACCGTCATGTACGCGGGGCCGGTGGGCTTCGCGAGCGGCCATTGGCTGATCTGCCAATGGTTCGACGAACACGGCGAACTGCGCCAGGACATGTTCGCGCAGGACATGGTGAAGATGGAGCCGCGCCTGATTTCGGCGGGCCTCGTCAGGATGCGCATGCCCCTGCGGGGCGTGTGAGCGGGCGCCCGCGCGGCGCCCGTTTCCTGTCTTCCGTTTGACTCAGTGACTTAGCGCTGACCTTCCGCGGCAATCCGCATGGCGAGGCCAGCCAGCACCGTACCCATCAGATAACGCTGGATCGTGAGCCACTTCGGCCGGCCCGCGAGAAACGACGCGATCGTGCCCGCCGTGATCGCCGCCGTGGCGTTGACCGTAATCGACAGCAGAATCTGCACCGTGCCCAGTTCGATCGACTGTGCGAGCACGCTGCCCTGGCTCGGGTCGATGAACTGCGGCAACAGCGACAGATACAGAATCGCCACCTTCGGATTCAGCAGGTTGGTGACGAAGCCCATCAGGAACAGCTTGCCCGGCCGGTCGGGCGTGAGTTCACGCACCTGGAACGGGGAGCGGCCACCCGGCTTGAGCGTCTGCCAGGCGAGCCAGGCGAGATACAGCGCGCCGCCCAGACGCAGCGCATCGTACGCAAACGGCACCGCCATCAGCAGCGCGGTAATGCCGAACGCCGCGCACAGCATGTAGAAGACGAAACCTAGCGCGACGCCGCCCAGCGAAATCAGACCGGCTTTGCGTCCCTGACAGATCGAACGCGAGATCAGGTAGATCATGTTGGGGCCGGGTGTGAGCGCCATGCCGAGGGCAACGGCGGCAAAGGCGAACAGCGGGGCGACATGGGGCATAGCGGGCTCCGTGATGCGGCGGGTCAGACTGCTGGGAGAGATGCGGCACGCGCGCAGGTGGCGGTGGGCGCAGCGGGGTTTTTCGTAATTATTTCATGGCTGGCGGGTCTGCGCCCGGCCTGGTGTGCATCGCTGGCCGTTTGGCCAGGGGCTGGCGGACGCTTTAGCGCGAGGGGCCTTCCCGCTCGGAATTGCGCGACTGGCGGGCCTGGGCGCGAGCGTCCAGGCGGCGCGAGAACAACTGCATGCCGATGATCTTTTTCTTCTTCTGCACGTTGTCGCCGATATCCTTGGGCGGATTCGGCTGCAAGGCCCAGAAGAGCGCGAGGAACCAGCCCAGCACTGTCCAGCCGACCACGGCGTTGAAGAGCGCGATGATCAGCAGGTCGTGGCGCTTGCGGCGGTCGGCCAGTACCGCGGGCAGGAAGTACAGCATGACGGCTATCAGCAGCACCACCATCTCGAATATCGAATGACTTGCCATAACGATTCCTCCGCGACAGGGTGTCGCCCCCCGAAGGTTCATTGTCGCGCGGATCGCACTCGTGCGTAAGAATGGCCTTTCAAATGAATGGCAAAAGTCTGAAGAGAATCTGACAAGTCCTGGCCGGATGGCTAACGTGCGCGTGGGGCCTTTGGGTGAACGCACGTTCGGGTCTATGATCGGGGTTTTTCCGGCAAAGACTCCCCACACCATGAGCTCAGACACGACAGAGGTCACCCGCCAACTCAATCACGACGACCTGCGCGCGTTCGTGGAGCGCAAATGGAACGACGAAATCGTTCCGGCGCTCACGGATTACATCGCAGTGCCCGCGAAGAGTCCCGCCTTCGACGCCAACTGGGCGAAGCACGGCTATCTGGAGCGCGTGGTGCTGGAGGCCGCGAAGTGGGCCGAAACGCAGCCCGTGCGCGGCCTGAAGCTCGAAGTCGTGCGCCTGCCGGGCCGCACCCCGGTGATCTTTTTCGAAGCACCTGCCACGCGCTCGGGCAGCACGGAAACCGTGCTGCTCTACGGCCACCTCGACAAGCAGCCTGAATTCGACGGCTGGCGTAACGACCTCGGCCCGTGGACGCCCAAGTTCGAAGACGGCCGCCTCTATGGCCGCGGCGGCGCCGACGATGGCTACGCGATCTACGCAAGCGTCACGGCGCTGGCCGCGCTCGACGCCCAGGGCGTTGAGCGTCCGCGCTGCGTGGGCCTGATCGAAACCTGCGAGGAGTCGGGCAGTTATGATCTGCTGCCTTACGTCGACGCGCTGCGCGACCGTCTGGGTGAAGTGGGTCTCGTGGTCTGCCTCGACTCCGGCGCGGGCAATTACGATCAGCTCTGGCTCACGACGTCGCTGCGCGGTCTCGTGACGGGCGACCTGGAAGTGGAAGTGCTCGAAGAGGGCATTCACTCGGGCTCATACGGCGGCATCGCGCCGTCTAGCTTCCGCGTGATGCGCCAGTTGTTCGAGCGCCTTGAGGATGCGCGCACCGGCACGCTGCTGCCGGAAGGCTTCCATATTCCGATTCCGTCGAAGCGGCTGGCCGAAGCGGAAGTCACCGCGAAGATTCTCGGCGAAAACGTCTGGAAGAGCATGCCGTGGGCGTGCGGTCTCGATGGCCGTCGCGTGCTGCCGACCACGACCGATCCGCAACAGGCGCTGCTCGATTCCACGTGGCGGCCGTCGCTGTCGGTGACCGGCGCGGCCGGGCTGCCGGCGCTGGAGAACGCGGGCAATGTGCTGCGTCCGCGCACGGCGTTCAAGCTGTCGCTGCGCCTGCCGCCGCTGCTGGATGCGGCCCGGGCCGTTGCTGACCTCAAGGCGCTGCTCGAAGTCGATCCGCCGTACAACGCGCGCGTCACCTTCAAGCCGGACGTCGGCGCGGCCAATGGCTGGAGCGCGCCCGATCTCGCACCGTGGCTCTCACAGGCGCTCGATACGGCCTCGCGCAACCACTTCGGCGCGGATTGCGCGTACCTCGGCCAGGGCGGCACGATCCCGCTGATGAACGTGCTGCAAGCAGGCTTCCCGAAGTCGCAGTTCATGGTGTGCGGTGTGCTCGGCCCGAAGTCGAACGCGCACGGCCCTAACGAGTTCCTGCACGTGCCTTACGCGAAGAAGCTCACGGCCACGGTCGCCGAGGTGATTGCCTCGGCGCCTTGATCCAGCTCCGGCCTGATGGCCGGAGCGCGCCGCCACACGGGCTCGGGCCGCACGACGATGCGTGCGGCCGTGTCAGCGGTGCGCGTGGGCCGCGTTTTTATGCGGCGAGTCTTCGGCGACCGGATCGCGATCGCCGCCGTGATCGGCATGTTCCGCATGTGCCGCGTCCGCGTGGCAGGAGCAGTTTTCCTCGTCGACGGGCTGCTCCAGGTTTTTCATGATCCCGCACTCCGCGCTGCTATGGCGCGCGTTGCAGCTGTCGCGCAGCGTGCGCAGCTGCTGCTCCAGCACGCGCATCGTTTCGATCTGTTCGTGGATGCGCGCGATCTGGCAATCGATCAACTCGTTCACCTCGTCGCAGGGCTGGTCAGGGTCGGCCTGATAGCGCCGCAGCATACGGATATCCGACAAGCCGATGCCAAGCGAGCGGCAATGGCGGATGAAGTTGAGCTGCGCGGCGTGCGCTGCCGTGTAGCTGCGGTATCCGTTGGTTTCGCGCGCGGGCTCGTCCAGCAGCCCCTCGCGCTCGTAGAAGCGCACCGTCTCGACGTCGCAATGCGCGTGGCGTGCCAGTTCTCCAATTCTCATCGTTACGATTCCCAAAAAGCGCTTGACCCTGTAGCGGCTACAGGCTGTCCAATGATTCTGTCACTTTTGGGAGAATTCGGCCATGGTTCATGTTTTCTTGTCGCGGGGCGCGTTGACGCAGCGTTTTCGGGCGCGTGCCGGTGAGCTGGACACGGCGGCGCCTGGCGCGTGCGCGGCGACGCGCGATGCAATCGAAGCGGGGCATGATCACGCATGCCAAGGCGCCGAAGGTGGTCATGCTCACGACCACGCCCATGAGCATGACCATGACGGCCACGGGCACGCATGCAGCCACGGCCACGACGAGAATCCCGCACACGACCATTCGCACGATCACTCGCACACCCACGACCACGATCACGGTAGCCATGGTCACCATGACCACGCGAGTCACGCAGGCGCGTCCTGCTGTCACGGCGCGGCGCCGCAGGCCACGCGCAGCCGTGCGGCGGCACCCGCGCCCGCAGGCACGCAGCGCGCGCGCTACCGCATCGAGAACATGGACTGCCCGACTGAAGAACGGCTGATCCGCAACCGTCTCGAACCCATGCCCGGCGTGGCGCGGCTCGACTTCGACCTGCTGGCTCGCGAGCTGACCGTGTATCACACGCTGACGGACGCGCAGCCGCTCGAAACCGCGCTGCGCGCGCTCGACATGGCGCCGCGCGTGCTCGCCGACGGCGATGGGGCGAGCACCAGCGAACCCGCCGTCGCGCCCGGCCTCGCGATGCGCCAGAAGCTGCTGCTCGCAGCGAGCGGCGTCGCGGCAGCAGGCGCCGAAGTGCTCGCCTGGACGACCGGCCAGGAAGCGGGCGTGCCGGTGCTGGTCTGCGCGGCGGTCTCCCTGCTGTGCGCGGGCCTGCCGACGCTGAAGAAAGGCTGGATCGCGCTCAAGAACTTCACGATCAACATTTATTTCCTGATGTCGCTGGCGGTGGCGGGCGCCATCGTGATCGGCAAGTGGCCTGAAGCGGCCATGGTCGTGTTCCTGTTCGCGCTGGCCGAGGAAATCGAGGCGCTGTCGCTGGAGCGAGCGCGCCACGCGATCCGTTCGCTGACGGCGCTCGCGCCCGAGACCGCCGAGGTCTGGTTCGCCGCCGCCGCCAATGCTGCGCAAGGCGAATGGCGCACCAGCGCGGTCGCTGAAGTCGCGGTCGGCGCGCGCATTCGCGTGCGTACCGGCGAGCGCGTGCCGGTCGATGCCGAGGTCGCCAGCGGGCGCGCGGCGCTCGACCAGGCGCCCATCACCGGCGAAAGCCTGCCCGTCGACAAGGCCGTGGGCGATGCGCTGTACGCGGGCAGCATCGTCGTCGATGGCGTGGTGGAAGCGACGGTCACCGCGACCGCGCGTGACAGCACGCTCGCGCGCATCGCGGCGGCGGTGCAGGACGCGCAGGCTCAACGCGCGCCGACGCAGCGCTTCGTCGATCAGTTCGCCCGTTACTACACGCCGGCCGTGGTGGCGTTCGCCGTGCTGATCGCGGTGGGCGGCCCGCTCGTCATCGGCGGCGCCTGGAGCGCCTGGCTTTACAAGGCGCTCGTGCTGCTCGTGATCGCCTGCCCGTGCGCGCTGGTCGTGGCGACGCCGGTGACGGTGGTGAGCGGCCTTGCGGCGGCGGCGCGCAACGGCATTCTCGTGAAGGGCGGCGTGTGGCTTGAACGCGGCCGTCTGCTCAAGGCGGTGGCGCTCGACAAGACGGGCACGCTCACGCTCGGCGCGCCGCAACTGACGGACGTGCTCGCGCTGAACGCGTTGCCCAAATCCGAAGCGCTGCGTCTGGCTGCCAGTCTCGACGATGCGAGCACGCACCCGGTTGCCCGCGCCGTCGTGGCAGGATGGCGCGCGCTCGAAGCGCAGTCGCCGCTGGCAAAAGTCGACGGCTTCGCGGTGCTCAACGGGCAGGGCGTGACGGGGCGTATCGGCGGCGAGGCGTGGCATCTGGGCAACCATCGGCTCGTCGAGTCGCTGGGCCTGTGCTCGCCGGAGCTGGAAACGCAGCTTGCGCGCCTCGAAGCGGCGGGCAAGACCGCGATCGTGCTGTGCTCGGCGAGCGAGGCGGTGGCGCTGTTCGCGGTCGCCGACGCCGTGCGGCCCGAGAGTGCGCCTGCCATGCGTGCGCTCAAGAAGCTGGGCGTGACGCCCGTCATGCTGACCGGCGACAACCCGACTACGGCGCGCGCGATTGCCGGGCCGCTCGGTATCGAGGATGCGCGTGGCAACCTGCTGCCGCAGGACAAGCAGGACGCCATCGCCGAACTATCGACGCAGCGCGGCATGACGGCGATGGTCGGCGACGGCGTCAACGACGCGCCCGCACTGGCGCGCGCCGACATCGGCTTCGCGATGGGGGCGGCGGGCACCGCGACGGCGCTCGAAACCGCCGACGTCGCGATCATGGACGACGATCCGCGCAAGATCGCGGCGTTTATCGGGCTCAGCCGGAAGGTGTCGGCGGTGCTGATGCAGAACATCGCGCTCGCGCTGGCCATCAAGGTGGTGTTCCTGGTGCTCGCACTGGCGGGCGAGGCGACGCTCTGGATGGCCGTGTTCGCCGACGTGGGCGCGAGCCTGCTGGTCGTTGCGAACGGGCTGCGGGTGCGCAGGCATTTCGCCAATCGTCCGGCGACGCTGGCGGCTTAAGGAAGCGGCGAGCCTTTACGGCTCGCTGTTTTTTGACGCTGTTATGCAACTAACAGCCAGTCTCAACAGCCCCACTGAATGACCGGTTCCGGTGGCACCGCATAACGGCAACGCGACTGCGAACGTGAAGGGCGCGCCGCAAGTCAGCCTGAGCGTATCAAGGCAGTTCGCAGCTTAGCCTGGGTAGTGACGTCGAAATCGCCGCAAAACGCTACGCGCGCGGCGATCAGCGTGGCGACGGCCAAGCCGTCCAGGAAGGCGATGCGATTGCCCGCGACCGCGGGCACTTTCTCGCCGGGCAGCACGGTGCCGAGCAGATTAAGCGGATCCGACGCGGCGATGCAGACCAGCGCCGCCTCATCGTCGGCCTGACCCGCTTGCGCGCCACGGCGACGCACCTCGCGCAACAGCGGGATCGCTTCGGGCAAGGCGAACTGCTCGCCGGAGAGACCTGTCACGAAGCGCCCGCCGCGCACATGGCCGCGCGCCTCCATGCGATGCAGCACGCGCAGCAGGTCGCGCCACGGCGGCAGCCAGGGCGCTTCGCGCGCCAGCAATTGCCAGCAGATCACGCCGTAACGGCGCAGCAGAACGTGGGCGACGTGCTCCAGCAGTTCGACATCGGCGGGCAGGCGGCGCGTCTGTGTAACGCGCGCGGGGGCTTCGTCAGGCGATTCGGGCGGCAACGCCACGCGCCGCAGCACGGCCCAGCGCCCCGCTTCGGCCATCGATCCGACGAGCGGCCCGAAGCCGCGCGGCCGCCGCTTGCCGTGATACGCCGAACGCTTCGCCGCAGGCCGCACCAGCGCGCGCAAGCCCGCGAAGCTATCGGCGTTCACGAGGCCCGCCGCCACCAGCTCGCCGAGCGCGTTTTCCAGTTCGACACCCAGCAGATGCGCGTCGGCGGCCAGTTCGTCGAAGAACATCGCGCCGTGGCGCAACAGCGCGTCGTACACACGCTGCGCGCGTGCCTCCGGTCGCGCCTCGGGCGCTTCGAGCAACGCGGCCCAGCGCGGCAGCTCGCGGCGCGGCAGCAGCACGACCGGCGTGCTGCGCACGGTCGTCGACGCAGCGGCGCGCGCAGGCAGCCGCGCCCATGTGAGGCGGCCCGAGCGGCACAGCTCGTCGAGCAGCAGCGGCGAGTAATCGTCGATGCGCGCGGGCAGGATCTCGTCCTCCCATTCGAGCGCCGACGCCTCCCAGCCTTCGAGCTGGTCGAGCATCGCCGCGAGCGCATCGCGGCCCGAGCCGCGCGAGCCTGGCGCGACATGCTGCCATTCGAACAGGAAGCGCATGAAATCGTGGCGCTCGACGGGTTCGATCTCGCGGCGCAGTTTGCGCACGGTGTAGCGATGGATGCGCGCGAGCAGATGGCGCTCGCACCACTCTTCGTCGTGCGCGCCCGGCGTGAAGCGCCCGCGCATGACGGCGCCTTCGGCTTCGAGGCGCGTGAGGGCGAGCGCGGCCACGCTCGCTTCCAGCGCGAGTGGCCGCGCGACCTGCGCGACGCTCAGCGGCCCGAAGCCCGAAAGCCGCGCACGGATCAGCTCGACCAGCGCCGAATCTTCGCTCCATGCTTCGCCGCGCGGGTCGGCTTGAAGATCGTCGGGAACGGCGAGCGGCGGCTCGCAGCGCGCCTGCGGATAGATCGCGCGGACACAGGCGAGCCGTTCGATGGCGACCCACAGCGCCTCGTGATCCGCGACCGGCAGGCGCGTCGCGCGGCCACTCGCGGCCAGTTCCGCAAGCCATCCGGCCCAGCCAGGCGCCTGCGCCTCGCTGTGCGCGAGCGCGCCGAGCGTATTGAGCACGTCGTGCATCTCGTCGGCGTTGCGCGCCTGCGGCCAGGCTTCTTCGCGCACGCTTGCGATGGCATCGGGATCGAGCGCGCCCAGATCGTCGGCGGATTCGGGGTCGCTCCAGCGCCGCGACAGCACGGCCTGGGTGCGCCGCTCCTCGATGGGCGCGTCGTCGAGAAACGCGTACGGGCGCGCCGTAAGGATCTCGGCCGCGAGCGGCGAGGGCGCGGGCAGCTCGCGCGTCACCAGCCGCACAACGCCCGACTCCATGCGGCGCAGCAGCGCGAGCCAGGTTTCGGTGTCCATCGCATCGTGCAGGCAGTCGTCAAGCGTCTGGTCGACGAGAGGATGCGACGGAATCTCGCGCTCACCGGCAAGGTTTTCGACGCAGGCCACCTGATCGGGGAACACGGCGGCGAGCAGGTCTTCGCTGCGCATGCGCTGGATCTGCGGCGGCGTCTTGCGGCCGCCCGATTGACGCGGCAGCGCGAGCGCGGCGGTCGCGTTCCAGCGCCAGCGCACCCCGAAGAGCGGCGCGTCCAGCAGCGCCTGCACCAGCAGATGCTGCGCCGAGTTCGAGTGCAGATAGCGCCAGACTTCGTCGAGCGCGAAGCTGTGCGCGCCCGTCAGCGAGAGGATGATAGCGTCTTCGGTGGCCGCGGCCTGAAGCTCGAAATTGAACTGGCGGCAAAAGCGCTTGCGTAGCGCCAGGCCCCAAGCGCGATTCATGCGGCTGCCGTAGGGCGAGTGGATGACCAGTTGCGTGCCGCCGGATTCGTCGAAGAAACGCTCCATCACGAGCGTATCGTGCGTCGGCAGAACGGTGAGCGCCTGGCGCGCGCGCGCCAGATAGTCGACGATCTGGCGCGCGGCGGCATCATCCAGCCCGAGCACATCGCAGAGCCAGGCCGTGGCGTGTTCGATCGCGGCTGACGATTCGGCATCCGAATTAATTGGCAATTCGGCCAGTTTTCCCTCGATCTGCGTGCGCAGGCGCGAAATCGCGAACGACAGCTCGTCGCTGCGGCCCGGCGCTTCGCCGAGCCAGAACGGGATGTTGGGCGGCTGGCCCTGCGCGTCCTCCACGCGCACGCGGCCTGCCTCGATGCGCAGGATGCGATAGGACGCATTGCCGAGCTGGAACACATCGCCGGCCAGGCTCTCGACCGCGAAATCCTCGTTCACGGTGCCAATCTGCACGCTTTGCGGTTCGAGCAGCACGGCGTAGTCGGCGTTATCGGGGATCGTGCCGCCCGAAGTCAGCGCGACGAGGCGCGCGCCACGTCGCGCGCGCAGCGTCTGGCTCACGACATCGCGATGGAGATAAGCGGCGCGCGGGCCGTGACGGCTCGTGTAGCCGTCGGCGAGCATGCGCAACACGGCATCGAAGCGCGCGCGTTCGAGCTGCGCAAAAGGCGCGCTGCGGCGCACGAGCGCATAGAGCGCGTCCTCGCTCCATTCCTGGCAGGCCACTTCGGCGACGACCTGCTGCGCGAGCACGTCGATCGGCTGGTGCGGCAGCGTGATGCGGTCGAGTTCGCCGCGCCGCACGCAGTCGAGCAAGGCCGTGCATTCGATCAGGTCGTCGCGCGAAGTGGGAAACAGCCGCCCCTTGGGCGTGCCGCCGACCTGGTGCCCCGAGCGCCCGACGCGCTGCAGGAACGCTGCAATCGAGCGCGGCGAACCGATCTGCACGACCAGATCCACGTCGCCGATATCGATACCGAGTTCAAGCGACGCCGTCGCCACCAGCACGCGCAGATCGCCGCGCTTCAAGCGCTGCTCGGCCTCGAAACGATGCTCGCGCGCGAGGCTGCCGTGATGCGCGGCCACGGCCTCGTTGCCGAGGCGGTCGGTGAGATGGCGCGCGACGCGCTCGGCCATGCGCCGCGTGTTGACGAAGACCAGCGTGGTGCGATGCATCGCGACGAGCTCGGCGATGCGGTCGTAGACGCGCTCCCACACGTCGTTCGCCATGATCGCTTCGAGCGGCACGGGCGGCACTTCGAGCGCAAGATCGCGTTTGCGCACGTGGCCCGCATCGACGATTTCGCAGGGCGGCGGCGCAGCCGGATCGTCGCCCATGCCGACCAGGAAATGCGCGACGGTTTCGATGGGCTTTTGCGTCGCCGAAAGGCCGATGCGCAGCGGCTTTTCCGCGCACAGTGCATCGAGCCGTTCAAGGCTCAAGGCCAGATGCACGCCGCGCTTGTTGCCCGCCACGGCGTGGATTTCATCGACGATCACCGTGCGCGTGCTCGACAGCATGCGGCGGCCCGATTCCGAGCCGAGCAGCACGTAGAGCGATTCCGGCGTGGTCACGAGAATATGCGGCGCCCGGCGGCGCAGCGCGGCGCGTTCGGGCTGCGGCGTGTCGCCGGTGCGCACGGCGGCGCGGATCTCGACCGGCGGCAGGCCCAGGTGCGCGAGTTCCGCCGCAATGCCTTCGAGCGGGCGTTCGAGATTCAGGCGGATATCGTTCGACAGCGCCTTGAGCGGCGAGACGTAGACCACGAGCGTCGCGTCGGGCAGCGCGCCGCCGTTGTCGAGCCCTTCGCGCACCAGTGCGTCGATGGCGATGAGAAAGGCGGTGAGCGTCTTGCCCGAGCCCGTCGGCGCGGCGACGAGGGTGGCGCGGCGGCTTTCGATCAGCGGCCAGGCGGCGCGCTGCGCGGGCGTCGGCGCGTCGAAGCTGCGCCGGAACCAGGCGGCCACGGCCGGATGGAAGAGGGCAAGCGGATCGTCGGGCGGGGTGGGGAGCGAGGCCATAGGCTCAAGGGGGTGGGGGCGCGACGTGCGCTTCAAGTCGCGCTTTCAAGTCGATTCCAGAGCGCAGTCCTGACGCGCATGGAAGGAGTCTCGCAAATTTCGCGCTCGCGTGCCCCGCGACGGCATGGGGCACGCCCGCGCCGCGTTTCACGATGCGGTGCCCGTGCGCCCGCGCCGGTTTGACGGAAAGCAAGCCGCGCCCGAACGCAGTATGCTCGCCCCGCTGGATGTCCCTTCGATGTTCCCTCGATCCTCGACGGAGTTGCCCCATGCGATACAACCCACTCGGCCGCACCGGCCTGTTCGTTTCCGAGCTGTGTCTCGGCACCATGACGTTCGGCGGCGGCGCCGGCATCTGGAACCAGATCGGCGACCTGCAGCAGGCCGACGCCGAACGCCTCGTTGGCCGCGCGCTCGACGCCGGCATCAATTTCATCGATACCGCCGACGTCTATTCCCAGGGCGTCTCCGAACAGATCACCGGCCAGGCGCTCAAGAACCTCAAGGTCGTGCGCGACCAGGTCGTGGTCGCGACCAAGGTGCTCGGCGAAATGGGGCCGTCGCCCAATCAGCGCGGCGCGACGCGCTATCACATCATGGAAGGCGTCAAGGCGAGCCTCAAGCGCCTGCAACTCGACCATATCGACCTCTACCAGATCCACGGCTTCGACCCGGCCACGCCGATCGAGGAAACGGTGCGCGCGTTCGATACGCTCGTGCAGCAGGGCCACGTGCGCTACGTGGGCGTGTCGAACTGGGCCGCGTGGCAGATCATGAAGGCGCTCGGCATTGCGCATCATCATGGCCTCGCGCGCTTCGAGTCGCTGCAGGCCTATTACACGATCGCGGGCCGCGACCTGGAGCGCGAGATCGTGCCGATGCTCGCGAGCGAAGGCGTGGGCCTGATGGTGTGGAGCCCGCTTGCCGGCGGCTTGCTGAGCGGCAAGTATGGCCGCGACCAGCAGGGCGAGGCGGGCAGCCGCCGCACGACCTTCGATTTCCCGCCGGTGGAGCGCGAGCGCGCGTGGGACTGCATCGACGCGATGCGGCCGATTGCGGAGAAAAAGGGCGTGTCGGTGGCGCAGATTGCGCTTGCGTGGCTGCTGCACCAGCGCGCGGTGACGACGGTGATCGTGGGCGCCAAACGCGTCGACCAGCTCGACGACAACATCGCCGCCACCAAGGTCAAGCTGACGACCGAGGAACTGGCGATTCTGGACGATGTGAGCGGCCTGCCCGCGGAGTATCCGGGCTGGATGCTGGCACGTCAGGGCGACGCGCGGCGCGAGCAGTTGAAGCAGGCAGAGCGCTGAGCGGCAAAAAAAAGCGACAAAAAGAAACGACAAAAGAAAACGCGCGGTTGTTGAGCCGCGCGTTTCCTGAGCGAGAAGTGCTACAGAACTACACCGCAGAACTAAACCGAATAAATAAGCCGCGCGTGTTATTGCGCCGCCACCACCTTCAGGTGGTTCTTGACCGAGTCGACGCCCGACACGCCTTCCACCACCTGCTTGGCGTTGTCGCGATCCTCGGCGCTCGGCACCGTGCCGGTCAGCGAGACGATGCCCTTGCGGGTCTTCACGTGAATGTGCTCGGACTTCACGTTTTTCGCGCCGAGCAGTTCAGCCTTCACCTTGGTGGTGATGGTTGCGTCGTCCACGTGTTGGCCCACGCTTTCCGAGCTGCCCGCGGCGGGCGCAGCAGAGTTCGTCTGTGCGCCAGCCATCAGCGCGAAGGTCATGCAGGCCACACCGGCGGCGGTCTTGAGCATCAGAGTGCGCTTCATGAGGGTTCTCCTTGTGTGAGTTGATGATCGAGCTGCGATACCGCAAGGTGCGTGCCGCGCTGGGTGTTCATGTCGCTCATGCCCCGACAGCACAGGGATCGAACGCGAACACTCCATCAGATCCGAAACAACGCGAGCCACCCGCCGCGCCGATCATCGGGCACGCAATTTTTCCGCGTGATTGTAAAAACGTCTGTCGATAGTTCGATCGACAGGAGGTGATTTACGCTGCCGCAAGCCTCGATCCCGTTACAAAACAAGCGTTTGTAAAAACTGGCATGGGTGTTGCATAGAAGGTCGCATTACTCCACATTCTCAAGAACGGGACTGCCATGCCTTCCATCGCGTTACAAACGCGCCAGCATCTGGCGCTGACGCCGCGTCTCCAGCAGGCCGTACGCCTGTTGCAGCTCTCGTCGCTCGAATTCCAGCAGGAACTGCGCGAAGCGCTCGACACCAATCCGTTCCTTGAATACGTGCCGCCTGCCTCGGAGACGGGCGAAGCGGCCGAGGCCGCTGAAGGCGCGGCAGGCATCGGCGCGGCGGCCAACGAAGCGCCGGCGGCGCTCGCCGACGTGCCGGGCGGCGGCATCGAAGGGGCCATGGACGGCGGCGTGGCGCAGGAAACGTCGAGCTACAGCGACGAGCCGGGTAACTATGGCGACGAAAGCTCGGGCTACCAGGACGACGGCGGCGGCTATACGGCCGATATGCCGTCGTCGGGCACGTTGCGCTCGTCGACCTATCGCGGCTCGGATGACGGTGATTCCGAAGCGTCCGACTGGGTGCGCGTGCCGGTCTCGCTGCGCGACCAGTTGCACGAAGCGCTGCGTCTTTCGCCGCTCGCCGAGCTCGATCGCGCCGCTGCGCAAATCGTGATCGAGGCGCTCGACGACGATGGCTACCTGCGCCAGGAACTGGCCGATCTGGTCGAACTCGAAGGCGTCGCCGATATCCTCGACGAAGACCATCTGCGCGTGGCGCTGCGCGTCGTGCAGATGCTCGATCGTCCGGGCATTGGCGCCCGCTCGCTGTCCGAGTGTCTCGCGCTGCAGCTGGAAGCCATGTCCGCCGACACGCCGCATCGCGAGCTGGCGCTCCAGATCGTCACGCATCATCTGGAGCGTCTTGCGCGCCGCGAAAACGGCGAACTGCAACGCCAGTTGGGCTGCGATGCGACCGCGTTGCAGGCGGCGACCGCGCTCGTGCGCAAGCTCGATCCGAAGCCGGGCAACCACTATGGCCGCGCCGACGGCGGCTATGTGATCCCCGATGTGATCGTGCGTCAGGTGCGCGGCAAGTGGGTCGTGACCGTGAATCCGGCCATCGAGCCGCGTGCGCGCATCCACAAGCTTTACGCCGAAATGTTCGCGCGCTCCGATCAAACCAGCCGCTCGCCGCTCGCGCAGCAGTTGCAGGAAGCACGCTGGCTGATCCGCAATGCACACAAGCGTTGCGAAACGATTCTGCGCGTGGGCGAATGCATCGTCGCGCGTCAGAAGGCGTTCTTCCAGTACGGTGAAATCGCGTTGCGCCCGATGCTGCTGCGCGATGTCGCCGACGAACTCGGCCTGCACGAATCGACGGTCTCGCGCGCGACGGGCAACAAGTACATGGCCACGCCGCGCGGCATCTTCGAATTCAAGCGTTTCTTCCCGCGTGAACTGGAAACGCGTACGGGCGGTACGTGCTCGGCGGCGGCGGTGCGCGCGTTGATCAAGGAAATGATCGACGCTGAAAATCCGCGCGACCCGCTTTCGGACGTCGTGCTCACGCAGGAACTGGAAAAGCAGGGCGTGCGCGTCGCGCGTCGCACGGTCACGAAGTATCGGCAGATGATGAAGCTGCCTGCGGCGGAAATGCGTCGGCAGATTTAAAGAGCGTTACGCGTAGCCCTCCCGGAATAAGCGCACGGGTGCGATCCCGTGCGCTTTTTTGCATCCGTTGCGTCAGAGGTGGTTAGCCTCCACGCCCGGCAAGATCTCGACGATCTGGAAATAGCGCTCCCAGAAGGGCGTGTCGCGCAACGCCTCGACTAATTGTTCGTAGGCCTGATGACTTTCCGCCTCCCACATCCAGACGTCGGTGACACGCGCGGCGTAAAACTCCACATCGTACAAGCGCAGGCGAACGTGCTCGCGATGGCGTTCGAGCAGGGGCATGACATGTTCGCGCAATGCGTTTTGCCGTGCGTCAGCGGACAATTCGAGCCACACGGGCAGGCTCTTCACGAGCATGAAAACGGTCAGGGCGGGTTGGAAAGTGGCATTCATTTCGGCGATTTCCTGGTCGGTTGAACGTGTGGTTAGAATACGAGCGTTTGCTCACATTCGATACTCGCATTCCGACTATGACGCCCACCCCTCGCGCCCGTCGCCGCCCAGCCCCGCTAGACGCGCGCAAACAGCCGATGCAGCGCCGCTCGACGGCCACCGTCGATGCCATTCTCGAAGCGGCGGCTCGCATTCTGGAGCACAGTGGCTTCGCTCACTACACGACCAACGCCATCGCCGAGCGTGCCGGCGTGAGCGTCGGCTCGCTCTATCAGTACTTCCCGAATCGCGATGCGCTCACGGCCGCGCTGATCGAACGCGAGAGCGCGCCGCTGCTCGCCGCGCTGGAACAGGCGGGCGCGGCGCAGAGTTGCGAAGCGGCGTTGCTCGGTTTGATCCGGGCGTCGGTGGCACATCAGATGCAGCGGCCCGCGCTCGCACGCCTGCTCGATTTCGAGGAGGAGCGCTTGCCGCTCGGCGATCGGGAAGCGCGCATCGGCGATCGCATTCACGCGACGCTCATGCGCGCGTTCGCGCAGGCCGATGCCCCGCGGCTCGACGATCCGTCGACGGCGGCCTTCGATGTGTTCGCGATGGTACGCGGCATGGTGGACATGGCCGGCGCGCGTGGAGAAACCGATGCGGCCGCGCTGGAAGAACGGGCGACGCGCGCCGTGGTCGGCTATCTCTGGCGCAGCGAAATGCCGCGCTGAGCGTATCGGCGCGCGTCCGCGGGCATGAGCGTTAGTGCGCGCCGCGCTTGCGCAGGCGCTCGATCAGCGCCATCGCGGCGGCGGGATTGTGGGCCTTGTGACCGCTGATCACGTAGAGATAGACGTCGCGGCCCGCCTTCGCCGCAAGCGGCTTGCCGAAGGTGTCGAGGTCATCGGGCGTGCCGCCTTGCGCCCATGCGAGCGCGCGTTCGACCCAGCGGTCGAGATCGGCGGGGCCATAGCCCGCCTTGCGACTGGCGGCCGTGCCCATGATGCGGGCGTAGACGAATGGGGCAGAAGCGTCCGCGATCTGCGGATAATCGGAATCGCCCGACACCACGATTGCCGCTCCGCGCTTGCGCGCCAGCGCGACGAACTCCGGCGTGCGGAAGCTCTCATGACGCACTTCCAGCGCATGACGCAGCGCACGTCCCTCGACTTCATCGGGCAATAGTTCGAGAAATCGTGCGTAGTCCTCGGGATCGAACTGCTTGCCGGGCATCAGTTGCCAGTTGATCGGGCCGAGCTTGTGGCCCAGATTCAGCAGGCCGCCCGTGAGGAAGCGCTCGATCGATGCGCCTGCCTCGGCCAGCACGCGGCGATTCATGGCGAAGCGCGGGCCTTTCAGCGAGAAAACGAAATCATCCGGTGTTTCGTCGTGCCAGCGCTGGAAGCTCGCGGGCTTTTGCGCGCCGTAATAAGTGCTGTTGATTTCCAGCGTGCTCAAGTGACGGCTCGCGTATTCGAGTTCGAGGCGTTGCGCGAGGCCTTCGGGATAGAACGTGCCGCGCCACGGCGCGTAGATCCAGCCGCCTATGCCGACACGGATGCGGCCGGTTTTGCTGGGCGATGCGGAGGACGAAGCAGGGGAGCGAGTCATCGGTTATGCGCCATCGATCCGGAGATGCGGCAGTTTAGCGCGGCCCGTGCGGCAGCGGATTTTGAGAGCGTTTTAGGCATAGTCCGATATTTTTCGCAGTGACGTGAGGCTAATTTAGTCGTTGTGTGTAAGACAACCTCACTTGGGATATCAGATGCAGTCTCGTCCTCCTCGCGAGCTGAACGACGCGCAATGGCGCAGCGTCGAACCGCTCTTTAACGACATTCGCTCCAGCGGCCCGCGCCGCGGCCGTCCGGCCCATTGCCCGCGCGCCGTGTTCGAAGCGATCCTGTGGGTGCTTTCGACCGGTTCGGTCTGGGCCAAGCTGCCCGAGCGCTACCCTGACTTCCGCACCTGCCATCGCCGCTTCAAGGTGTGGTTCGATGCGGGCCTCGTGCAACAGGCCATGGAACGCCTCTATGGTGACGAAGGCCTGGCGATGTGTGCGGCCATGAATGCGCGCATGCAGCCGTGGCGCGCCCCCGCCGGCCGCCGTGCGCCGCGTTTCCCGGTCGCGTTCTCGTTGCGCTGGCCGCTCGCGCGCACCTGAGCGCCGGCTGACTAGCGGAACTGTCTGACACACCGGACGGGCAGCGGATCATAAGTCCGCTGCCCGTTTTGCATTGTTTTTGCATTCTGAAATGCGTGGCGATCTCATTCGACCTTTGTGGGAATGGCCACCGGTGCGCGATACTGTGAGGCTCAACGCAACGGAACCAAGTGGACATGGCGCATTTCGACGTATTCAATGGCGACGCGGACGGCATCTGCGCGCTCCACCAGCTTCGCCTCGCCCGGCCGCGCGAGGCCACGTTGATCACGGGCGCGAAACGCGACATCGCGCTCGTCAAGCGCGTGCAGGCCAAGGCCGGCGACTCGCTCACGGTGCTCGACATCTCCTTCGACACCAATCGCGCCGCAGTCTGTGCGCTGCTTGAGCAGGACATTCACGTCGAATACTTCGACCACCATCACGCCGGCGACCTGCCGATGAACGTCAACCTCATGGCGCACATCGACACCACGGCGCAGGTCTGCACGAGCGTGCTGGTCGATCGCCATTTGCAGGGCAAGTATCGCCTTTGGGCCATCGCGGCGGCGTTCGGCGACAACCTGCCGAAAACCGCGCGCGAGCTCGCGGAAAAGGAGGGGCTGCCGGAAGAGCAGATCGAGCAGCTGTGCGAACTCGGCGAATCGATCAACTACAACGCCTATGGCGATAGCGTCGATGACCTGTTCATTGCGCCTGCTGCGCTCTACGAGGCGATCAAGCCCTACGCCAATCCGTTCGATTTCATCGCCGGCGAACCCTTGCTGGAGCGCCTGGCTTCCTGCCGCGACGACGACCTCGCGCGGGCCCACGAAATCACGCCGCTGATCGCGCTGCAATACGGCAGCGTCTGCGTGCTGCCCGACGAACCCTGGGCGCGCCGGGTGCGCGGCGTGTTCGCCAACGCGCTTGCGATCGGCGAACCGGGCCACGCTCATGCCGTACTCAGCGTCAACGCCGACGGCAACTACGCCGTCAGCGTGCGCGCACCGCTCGAAAGCCCGCGCGGCGCGGACGAGCTCTGCCGTGGGTTCCCCGGCGGCAACGGCCGGGTGGGCGCAGCCGGCATCGACTGTCTCGATTCGACGCGGCTCGACCAGTTTGTCTCTGCGTTTGCACGCGTGTTCGGGCGGGCTGCGTCGCGCTGATTGCCCCGTCTGCCCACGTCGCTGCGCCACGCCAGCCGACCGCGTAACATGAAAAGCGCGCTGAATTTCCGATGCGCAACGCGAGGAGGCCGACGATGCGAGCGATGCTGTTCGACGGATCGAGTCCGGTATTGCACGAGACGCAGCGGCCCGATCCGGCTCCCCGGGCGGGCGAACTGCTGATCGACGTGCATGCCTGCGGCGTGTGCCGCACCGACCTGCATATCGTCGACGGCGACTTGAGCGAGCCGAAGCGCCCGGTGATTCCCGGTCACGAAATCGTTGGCGTCGTGGCCGCGCTGGGCGCGGGCGTGACCGGTTTCGCGCCGGGCGACCGCGTGGGCGTGCCGTGGCTTGGCCACACCTGCGGGCATTGCCGCTTCTGCCTCGCGGGCCGCGAGAACCTTTGCGATGCGCCCGCTTTCACGGGCTACACGCGTGATGGCGGCTATGCCGAGCGCGTGGTCGCCGATGCGCATTACTGCTTTCACCTGCCGCGCCAGTACAGCGACGTTCAGGCCGCGCCGCTGCTGTGCGCAGGGCTGATCGGCTATCGCACGCTTGTGCTCGCGGGCGATGCGGCTCGCATCGGCATTTATGGATTTGGCGCGGCCGCGCATATCGTCGCGCAGGTCGCGCGCCATCAGGGACGCACGGTCTACGCGTTCACCCGTCCCGGCGACGACGACGCCCAGCGCTTTGCGCGGCGGCTTGGCGCCGCATGGGCGGGCGGCAGCGACCAGACGCCACCCGAGCCGCTCGACGCGGCCCTGCTGTTCGCGCCGGTTGGTGCACTCGTGCCTGCGGCGCTACGCGCGGTGACGAAGGGCGGTATCGTCGTCTGCGGCGGCATTCACATGAGCGACATCCCTTCGTTTCCCTATGCGTGGCTCTGGGAGGAGCGTCGCCTCGTCTCGGTGGCGAATCTCACGCGCGAAGACGGCGCGACTTTCATGGCCATCGCCGCGCGCCACACGCTCGAAATCGAGACCACGGCCTATCCGCTTTCACGCGCCAACGACGCGCTCGCCGATCTGCGCGCGGGCCGCCTGACCGGTGCAGCCGTGCTGACGATGCGATGAAGACCTTCCGGCGCACGGCGACTCCACGCCGCACCGTGGCGCCCGAATTTGGCCTTATCTATAAAAGCGCAGTCACGAATTCAGGAATCGCAGGCATTTCGATCATGGGCTAAGCCCGGGAGGTCAGCATGTACAAGCAGATTCTGGTGGCGATCGACGGCAGCCGCAGCTCGCACCGCGCGCTCGACGAAGCCGTCAAGGTCGCCAAAGCCACGGGTGGCACGGTGCAGGCGCTGTGCGTGGTGCAGCATCCTTCACGCCTCGTCGATATCAGCACGGGTTTTGCCGAAGAGCAGACGCGCCAGTCCGCCGAGGTCGATGCCGCGACCGCGGCGCTCGACGAAGCGAAGAGCGTGTTCGCGCAAGCCGGCATTTCCGGCACGACGCGCGCCGTCGATTCGAGCGGCGAGGAGGTCGCCGCCGTGATCCATCGCATTGCCGCCGAAGAGGAGGTGGATCTCGTCGTGCTGGGCACGCGCGGCTTGTCAGGTGTCAAACGGCTGTTGATCGGCAGCGTGGCCGAGTCGTTCCTGCGCATGGCCGACCGCCCCGTCATGCTCGTGCGCGAGGAAGAACCCAAAGCCACGCAATAGGCGCCGCCAATTACACCGTTTAATCAGAAATATACGGCACTGTCAGATTCAACGCGCATTTTGTGCCGGTTAAATATCTCGATATTGGACTTTTATCAAGCGCGATGGTGCGATCTGCGCGCACAGGCCGTCCATCGTGCCTATGATGTGTCTTTGGACTCGCGGCCATTAATTGCGCTGGAGTCCGAAATATTCGCGCAATGTACCGCGATTTGCTGCGCTGCAATTTGCGCACCGCGCGATTGTGCGGTGCCGCAGAATCCAGCATTCCTATAGCCGCTCAACGCCTGACGCCGACACCCACGCAACCCTGTTGCATTTGCGTGGCAGCCTCCCTGTCGCGCGTCTGGCCAAGCTCTGACGAGAGGAAAATCCGCCATGACCAATGCTTCCCATCCTGCGTTCAATGCGTACCGCAACGGCACATCGGCTGCGTTGCAATGGCTCGTCCAACAGCAGCAATGGCGCGAGCAGGCGGCCAGCCTGCTGCAACGCCGCATGGCGCGCGACCGTGTTGCGCTGGAGGCCACGCTTGAATCGCTGCGTAGTGCGCAGAGCTGGAGCGATTTTGGCGCCGCAAGCCAGACGGTCTGGCGCGACTATCTGGTCGCAAGCGCGGCGCTATGGCAGGAAAATACCGCTGCCACCGTGCAGGCGACGGGCGTCTGGGCCAATGCCGCGCGCGACCTGATGCAGCAATGGCAGGACACGTTGGCCAGCCTGCAACCTGGGGCGGCGGCCGCAACGGGCGAGGTCGGCGCCGCGCAGCCCATGCGCGAGTGGATGGCAGCCTTCCAGCGCGCGATGTCGGCGGCCAGCGGAGCATTCGACACGCAAGCCCACGCGCAGGGAGGCCAGCATGGCCGCTGAACGGATCGCCTTTATCACCGGCGGCATGGGTGGCCTGGGCGCGGCGATCAGCCGGCGCCTGGCCGATGCAGGCATGACCGTGGTGCTGTCCTGCTCGAAGGGCAACGACCGCATGGCCGCGTGGCTCGAAGCGGAGCGCGCGGCGGGGCGGCATTTCAGCGCGTATGCGATGGACGTGGCCGACTTCGACGCCTGCCAGGATGTCGCCACGCGCGTGCTGGCCGACCTGGGCCGTGTCGACGTGCTGGTGAACAACGCGGGCATTACCTGCGACCGCAGCTTCGTCAAGATGTCGAAGGCCGATTGGGACAGTGTGATGCGCACCAACCTCGACTCGATCTTCAACGTGACCAAGCCCTTTGTGGCCGGCATGATCGAACGCGGCTTCGGGCGCGTCGTGAATATCGGCTCGGTCAATGGCTCGCGTGGCGCTTACGGGCAGGCGAATTACTCGGCGGCCAAAGCCGGGCTGCATGGTTTCACGAAGGCGCTGGCGCTCGAAGTGGCGAAGAAGGGCGTGACGGTGAACACCGTGTCGCCCGGCTACCTGGCCACGCAGATGGTCGAGGCCGTTCCTGCCGACGTGATGCAGCAGCGTATCCTGCCGCAGATTCCCGTGGGGCGTTTGGGCAAGCCTGAGGAAGTGGCCGCGCTGGTCGCATTCCTGTGCTCGGACGACGCGGGTTTCATCACCGGCGCGGATATCGCGGTCAACGGTGGTATGCATATGCACTAATTGCGGGGCTTGCGGCGCAGTGGCTGCAAGCCTGACGCAATTCATCAGGAATCCGATCTTTATATCTGCGCGCAACAATCGCGCGCTCGCGCCCATTTCCGGGTATCCCATCGACACGAAATCTTCGTGTCGAGTCACGTCGATTTCACGCAACTCACCATTCCCGTTGGCGCAATGATGCTGTGGTAACGCGATGAAACACGACTGTAGCGAAACTGTACGTTTTGCCCGCTATGCTGGGCAGTACGGTGAGATCCGAACAGGAGAGAAACGATGCTCAGTCATCACGAACTGGCGGCGCTGCTGCTGATTCGCGACGCTAACGCGCCGCTCCAGACATTCGACGCCGATTTCATGGCGCTCGCGCGCTACCAGCTCGTCGAAATGGATGCCGACGATAGCGGCCGTGCGCTGCGCCTGACGACGCGCGGCCAGGAATTATTGCGGCGGCTTACGCACGACAGTCCGTACGGCCGGTCGGGGCAGGGCGCGAACTGACCGGGGTTGCAAGGCAGCGCGCGTTTGTTTTCCTGTCAAGTACCCGACATTCAGCGCTACGCTCGTTACAAACGTGTAACTAATTGTCGAGCACTCTGCGATACAGTTCCGGCTCTGGTTTTAATCCACTGCTGTTTTGTCCGAGAGCCTGTCCATGAAAGCCGTTGTCAAGCCGTTCGCCCGTCTGTCCGCCCTGATGCTTTGCGCCGCACTGGCCGCACCGCTGGTCGCGGTCGCCGCGCCGTATCACCACGAAGTCTGCCACGTCGAGCATCACAATCATCACGCTGTGCGCGTTTGCCACCGCGCGCATTGATATGCGCTGATTGGCGCAACAATAAAAAATGCCGCATTTTGATGCGGCATTTTTTATTGACTCAATAGTTAGTCATCCATACGTTTTCCAGGCGTCATTGCGATCCTGGGCGGCGTGAGCAGGGCCTCACGCTACAGCCGCCAGCCTCAGCGCCATGCGCGACTCAGTTGCCAGGACGTCCGCCGCCGCCACCGCCGCCAGGCGGGCGATTTCCGCCACCGCCACCCCCTCCGCCGCCTGGTCGGCCACCCTGGCCCGGTGGCCGCGCTCCGCTATTGCCAGGCGGTCGCGCGCCACCTTGGCCCGGCGGCCTTGCGCCGCCCTGGCCGGGCGGACGCGCGCCATTGTTGCCAGGCGGGCGGTGCTGGTTGCCGTTGCCTGCGCCCGGGCGATTGCCGTGGTTGCCATGATTGCCGCCGGGCGGACGCGCGCCATGCGAAGGCGGCCTGAGCGCGGGCGGCGGCCCAGGCCGTGGCCCGGGATGGCGGTTCCAGCGGCTTTGATTGCCGTACCAGGGCCGGTCGCGGTAGTAGCTGCCCCAATAAGCGCCCAGCGAGAACGTGAGGATCGGCAGGCCGATGGTCGCGCCGTAGTTCATCAGCGGCACGCGTGCGCCCTGGTACGGATACGAAAGATAGCCGCCATAAACCCAGCCGCGCAGGCCGGGCAGGCTCACGTCGCACCAGCTATAGCCGGCCACGCAGCCCATCACGGACAGCGAGACGCCGCCTGGCACCTGGGCCACGACGGGATAGTCGCCCGCTGGCCCCGCGTAGAGATTGACGGTCGTGCTGGTGAACGCCTGGCTTTGTGCGAGCGCTGGCACCGGCGCCGCGAGCATCGCGGCCAGACCGGCGAACACCGCACCGACGAGCTGCTTGCGCATCGCTGCTCCTCCGTGGTTGAACTGCCTGGTGATTATTATTGCGATATCAACCGTAAGGTAGCAGATAAGTGTTTTTCGCCGCGGCTGCGCATGTTACGGATCATTTCGCCGAATCTCGACGGAGCACGGGATATTTCAGGATTGGAGAATCGACAGGCGCGCGAAGCCGTGTCACACGCGAAAAAGCTTGTTGTGCAAGAATCGCGGCTCGGCGTTCATGCGCGACGTATCGCATGACAGCGTCGAATGGAACGAGAAAGATCAGAAAGAAAGACAGAAAGACCAGGAGCAGACAATTGATTCAACGTATCGCGGGATTCTTCACGGGCGTGGTGCACCGGTTTTTGCCGGATCCGCTCATCTTCGCCATTCTCTTGACCGTCGTGACCTTCGTGCTGGCGTTCGCGCTGACGCCGCAGCCTCCCGAAGCGCTCATCATGATGTGGGGTTCGGGTTTCTGGAACCTGCTTGCGTTCGCGATGCAGATGGTGCTGATTCTCGTCACCGGTCACGCGCTGGCCAGTTCGGCGCCGGTCAAGCGCCTTCTCGTGGCGCTCGCAAGCTGTGCGCGCACGCCGGGGCAGGGCGTGATGCTGGTGGCCTTCGTGGGCGCGGTCGCGTGCGCCATCAACTGGGGCTTCGGCCTTGTGCTGGGCGCCATGTTCTCGCGCGAAGTGGCGCGTCGCGTGCGCGGCGCCGACTACCGGCTGCTGGTCGCGGCCGCGTATATGGGCTTTCTGACGTGGCACGGCGGACTGTCGGGATCGGTGCCGCTGGTCGCGGCCACCAAAGGCAACCCGATGGAAAAGACCATCGGCCTGATTCCCGTTTCGCACACCATTTTTACGGGCTATAACGCGTTCATCACCATCGCGCTGATCGTGCTGCTGCCGATTCTCGTGCGCCTGATGATGCCCAAACCCGAAGACGTGGTGTCGGTCGATCCCGCGTTGCTCGAAGATCCGCCCACCGTCGAGCGCAAGCTCGGCCCCGACGCGACCTTCGCCGAGCGCATCGAAGAAAGCCGTGCGCTCTCGCTGCTGGTCGCGGCGCTGTGCGCGGTGTTTCTCGGCATTCGCTTTCACACCAAGGGTTTCGCGCTCGACATCGACACCGTGAACCTGGTGTTCCTCGCGGCGGGCCTGGTGCTCCACAAGACGCCGATGGCCTATGCGCGCGCCGTCGCGGGCGCGGCCCGGGGTGCGTCGGGCATCATGATCCAGTTCCCGTTCTATGCGGGCATCCAGGCGCTGATGGATCACTCGGGCCTTGCGGGCGTCATCACGAAATGGTTCGTCGATATCGCCAATGTGCATACGTTCCCGCTGCTCGCGTTCCTGAGTTCCGCGGTCATCAACTTCGCCGTGCCTTCGGGCGGCGGCCACTGGGTCGTGCAGGGGCCGTTCGTCATGCCCGCCGCGCAGGCGCTGGGCGCGGATCTTGGCAAGTCGGCGATGGCGATTGCCTACGGCGAGGCGTGGACGAACATGGCGCAGCCGTTCTGGGCGCTGCCCGCACTTGCGATCGCGGGCCTTGGCGTGCGCGACATCATGGGTTATTGCGTGACCACGTTGCTGTTTTCGGGTGTGGTGTTCATCGCCGGGCTTTATCTGTTCTGACCAGGTGCCATAGCGGCGCTATCGATGACGCCGCTTTTTCAGCAGATAGTCGCGCAATACGATCGCGTGATTGCGTTCGGCGTCGCGCGAGCCGTAGAGCAGCGTGATCGGCCCGGCGCGACTGGCCTCGACGAGCGGCGCCCACGCATCGTGCCTGGCGTCCAGTTCGGCCAGATAGCGCCGCTCGAATTCTTCCCAGTGCGCCGGATCGTTCTCGCTGGCGTGAAACCACTGACGCAGCGCCGTGCCCGGCGCGACGTCCTTGGCCCACGTCACGCCCGCGAGCTTTTCCTTGCTGATCCCGCGCGGCCATAACCGATCCACCAGAAAGCACCTTTGGCCATCTTCGGGCAACGGCTCGTAGACGCGCTGAAGCGCGATCTTCGCTTCGCTCATGTTCGAAGTCTCCTTTTTTGAATGCTTGCGGGCGCAACGACCATCGCTGCGGCCACGCGCTCGCGCAGCGCGGGCAGCACGTCCTGCTCGAACCACGGATGATGCTTGAACCAGCCCTGGTTGCGCGGCGAGGGATGCGGCAGCGGCACGATGGCCGGCCCGTATTCCCGCCACGCCGCGACGGTTCCGGTGAGCGTGGCTTTGCGCCGCTCGCCCAGCACGTAGCGCTGCGCGTACAGGCCGACCAGCAGCGTCAATTGCACGTTGGGCAGCAGCGCGAAAAGGCGCGTGTGCCAGAGGGCCGCGCATTCGGGGCGCGGCGGGTTGTCGCCGCTGCCGCCGCGGCCGGGATAGCAGAAACCCATCGGCACGAGGGCGACGCGCGCGGCGTCGTAGAAGACGTCCGCGTCGATGCCCAGCCACGAACGCAGCCGCTTGCCGCTGGCGTCGTCCCACGCAATGCCGCTCGCATGCACTTTCGCGCCCGGCGCTTGGCCGACGATCAGGAGGCGCGAACTCGCACTGGCCTGCAGCACCGGGCGCGGGCCAAGCGGCAGCGCGTCCGCACACGCCCGGCAGGCGCGGATTTCGGTGAGCAGACGAGGGAGCAAGCGGGCGGTCGACACAGCAGCGGACGATTGGCCGCGATGGCGGCGAGGCGAAGGCGGGAGGCCCAGTCTATCAAACGCGGCGCGCAGCGCAGCGATGCCACGCGCGCGAGCCGTATTCGGGTTTTCCTGTAACCTCGCGGCTGGTCTAAGGCACACCCGCTCACTCGCCCACGGAGCCGCCATGCCCGCCGCACGCGACACGACGTCTTGCGCAATCCGTCTTGCCTCGCCATCGCCATCGACATCGGCCGAGGTGCAGCGATGAGCGGGGGTGCGCTGGCGCTCGGCCTCATGGGCATGCTGGCGAGCCTCGCGCTGCTGATCTGGCTCGCGTACCGGGGCTGGAGCGTGCTGCTGCTCGCGCCGCTGTGCGCAATGCTGGCCGCGCTGATCTCCGGCGAGCCGACGCTCGCGCACTGGACGCAGACTTTCATGCCCGCGACGGGCCGCTTTCTCGCGCAGTTTTTCCCGCTGTTTCTGCTCGGCTCGCTGTTCGGCAAGCTGATGGAGGACAGCGGCTCGGTGGATGCCGTCGCGCAGTTCATGATCGATCGCCTGGGCACGCGTCACGCGCTGGCCGCTGTCGTGCTCGGCGGCGCGCTCGTGACCTACGGCGGCGTGAGCCTGTTCGTGGCGTTTTTCGTGCTCGCGCCGATGGCGCAGGCGCTGTTCCGTTCTGCCGATATCCCGCGCCGCCTGATGCCCGCTGCGATCATGCTGGGCACCGCGACGTTCACGATGTCGGCGCTGCCCGGCACGCCCGCGCTGCAAAACGCCATCCCCATGCCGTTCTTCGGCACCACGCCGTTTGCCGCGCCGGGCCTCGGCATTGTCGCGACAATCGTGATGGCGGGCTTCGGCCTGTGGTGGCTCGGCCGCGCAGCGGCGGCGGCGCGCCGCAACGGCGAAGGTTTCGTCGAGCCCGCAGGCGGCGGCGCCGACGACGACACGCGCGGCAAGTCCCCGCTCGTGCGCGAACGCGCGAACGTGGCACAGACCTTCGATCCCGCTGAAATCGACAACGGTGCGGACGCAACGGATTACGCGGGCGCGCCGCCGCCCTGGGTCGCGCTCGCGCCACTCGCGGTCGTGGTGGCGATGAACTTCGTGATGAACGTCGTGGTGTTTCCGCGCATCGACGCCACCTATCTCGCCGAACCGCGCTGGGGCGCGACGACGCTGCACGCGGTCTCGGGCGTGTGGGGCGTTTCGGTGGCGCTGGCGCTGGGCATTGCCGTGCTCGTCGCGCTCAACCGCGCTCGCCTGGGCGCGCTGCGCGAGAGCGTCGATGCGGGCGCGAACGCCGCCGTCTTGCCGGTGCTGAGCGTCGGCAGCCTCGTGGGCTACGGCGCGGTGATTGCCGCGCTGCCCGCGTTCGAAGCCGTGCGCGACTGGGTGCTCGGCATCGGCGGCGGGCCGCTCGTCTCGCTCGCGGTGGCGACCAACCTGCTCGCGGGACTTACGGGTTCGGCGTCGGGCGGCCTCACGATCGCGCTCGACGCGCTGGGGGGCACCTATATGCAACTGGCTGCGCAACATCACATCGATCCCGCGCTGCTGCACCGCGTGGCCGTGATGTCGTCGGGCACGCTCGACAGCCTGCCGCACAACGGCGCGGTCGTGACGCTGCTGGCCGTGTGCGGATCGACGCATCGCGAGAGCTACCGCGATCTCGTCGTCGTGAGCATCCTGGGCGCGATCCTCGCGCTCGCCGTCGTGATCGTGCTGGGAACGCTGTTCGGCAGTTTCTGACGTGCGTTTGGCACGGTGCGTTCCCCATTCGGCCGATAGACGCGCGTGCCGATCCGGTTCACACTGCGCGCATCGCATCAAGACGAAAAACATATGGAACTGCGCCAGCTTCGCTATTTTCTGGCCGTGGCGGAACATCTGCATTTCAGCGAGGCCGCGCGCGTACTCGGCATTGCACAGCCGCCCCTGAGCCAGCAGATCCTCAAGCTCGAAAAAGAAGTGGGCACGCGCCTGTTCGTGCGCCATTCGCGTCATGTCGAACTGACCGAAACGGGCAGGCTCTTTCGCGAACGCGCACTGCGTATCGTCGAAGACGCCGATCTTGCGCTCGCCGAGGCACAGAACGCCGGACGCGGCGAAACCGGGCGGCTCAACCTGGGCTTTGCGGGTTCGACGGTGTTTCACCCGCTCGTGGCCACGCTGCTGCAACGCTATCGCACGGCGTATCCGGGCGTAGCGATCGGCTGCGAGGAGAGCAATAGTTCCGTGCTGCTCGAACGCGTAAGCGAGGCCCGCGTGGATGCGGCATTCGTGCGCCTGCCGCTCGATTGCCGTGGGCTGGAAACGCAACCGCTCGTCGAGGAGGACGTGCTGGCCGTGCTGCCGCCGCGTCATCGGCTCGCGCGCCGCCGCAGCCTCGACCTGGCCGATCTCGCGGGCGATCCGCTGATCCTGTTCCCGCGCCCGATCGGCCCCGATCTCTACGATTCGATCATCAGCGCGTGCCGCGCGTCGGGCTTCAATCCCGTCATCAGCATGGAGTCGCCGCAGATTTCATCGACCGTCAATATGGCGGCGGCGGGCTTCGGCGTCACGCTGATTCCTTCGTCGATGCGGCAGATCCAGGCCAAAGGCGTCACGTATCACGCGCTCAAGGGCGGCTCGCTGCATACGACCATTGCGCTCGTGCATCGGCCACGCGAACGCGCGCCGACGGTGCAGAACTTCGTGCGGATCCTGCGCGATACGGCACGCCACGCCCAACAGGACTAAGCGCAGCGGACTTCGCCAATTGATATCTTTTTCGTCTTGATTGGCGCAAACGCGGTATTGGACGCGTGACGGTGCGACAAATTATCCTAGCTGCATTCGCATCTGCTATCTCCTGGAGCCGTTCGCATGTCCACCGTCCCCCAGCGCCCCGTCCCCGCCAGCACGGCACGGCGCGAAGGGCGAGCCCCGCTCGTCGCCTCGCTGCAATCCATCGTCGGTCGTCAATATGTGCTCACCGGCGACGAGGCCACGCGCCGGTATCGCAAGGGCTTTCGCTTCGGCGAAGGCAAGGTGGCCGCCGTGGTGCGCCCCGGCTCGCTGGTCGAGCAATGGAAGGTCTTGCAGGCTTGCGTCGCCGCGAACGCCATCGTGATATCGCAGGCTTCCAATACGGGCCTGACCGGCGGCTCCACGCCCGATGGCGACGACTACGACCGCGATGTCGTGATCGTGAGCATGACGCGCATGCGTACGGTCTATGTGATCGACGAGGGCAAGCAGGTCGTCTGCCTGCCGGGCGCGACGCTCGACCAACTGGAGCAGACGCTCAAGCCGCTCGGGCGCGAGCCGCATTCGGTGATCGGCTCGTCGTGCATCGGCGCGTCGGTGGTGGGCGGCATCTGCAATAACTCGGGCGGCGCGCTGGTGCGACGCGGCCCGGCTTATACGGAGATGACCGTCTACGCGCAGGTGAATGCGCAAGGCGAACTCAGCCTCGTCAATCATCTGGGGATCGCGCTGGGCGAGACGCCCGAGCAGATTCTGGCGAGCCTGGATCGCGGCGAATTGCCCGTAGCCGATATCCGTCACGATGCGGGCGCGGCCTCCGACCGCCATTACGCCGACCACGTGCGCGACGTGGACGCCGCCACGCCCGCGCGCTACAACGCCGATCCGCTGCGCCTGCACGAAGCGTCGGGATCGGCGGGCAAGGTGATGGTGTTCGCGGTGCGGCTCGACACGTTTCCCATCGAGCAGGGCGCGAAGGTGTTCTACATCGGCACCAACTCCACGTCTGAACTCACCGACGTGCGCCGTTACCTGCTAGGCGAACTGTCGAGCCTGCCCATCGCGGGCGAATACCTGCATCGAGACGCTTTCGATATCGCCGAGCGCTATGGCAAGGACATGTTCCTGCTGATCCAGCATCTGGGCACGCAGCGTCTTCCTGGCCTCTTTGCGCTCAAGAGCCGTTTCGATGCCTTTTTCGAGCGCTTTTCTTTCCTTCCGGCGCACCTGACCGACCGCGTGATGCAGGCGGTGAGCCATCTGTTTCCGAGCCATCTGCCGCCACGGCTCAAGGACTATCGCGAGCGCTACGAGCATCATCTGATGCTCAAGGTATCCGCCGATACCGCCGACGAAACGCGCGACTATCTCAAGCGCTATTTCGCGCAGGCCAGTGGCGACTTTTTCGAATGTACGGCGGAAGAGGGCACGAAAGCCTTTCTGCATCGTTTTGCCGCTGCCGGTGCGGCAGTGCGCTACCGCGCGGTGCACGGCGATGCCGTCGAGGATATCGTCGCACTCGATATCGCGCTGCGGCGTAACGATCGCGACTGGTTCGAGACGCTGCCCGAAGCCGTCGAGCGGCCCATCGCGATCAAGCTTTACTACGGGCATTTCCTTTGCCACGTGTTCCATCAGGACTACATCGTGCGCAAGGGCAACGATTGCCTCGCCCTTGAACACGAGATGTGGAAACTGCTGGACGCGCGCGGCGCCGAATATCCCGCCGAGCACAACGTCGGCCATCTCTATCACGCGAAGCCTGCGTTGAAGCAGTTTTACGAGCAGCTCGATCCGTGCAACTGTTTCAATCCGGGGATTGGGCAGACTTCGAAATTCGCGCATTATCGCGAGACTGCGCAGTAAAAGCAGGGCTAAAACGCAAAACGGCGGTGCATCGAAATGCACCGCCGTTTTGCTTTGCCATCCGACTTAACCCGCGTTGCTCACCGGCACCCAGCCATTTTGCGTGACGGCTTGCGCAAGCTGTTTGGCGATCGATTTCGCGAGCTTGCCTGCATCGGCGGAAACCGTGTCGTGCTTCGCTTCCGAAGCGCCGTGCACGCCTGCACCGGCAGCCGCCGACATCGCCACATGACCCGCTACCGCGCCCACGCCCGCCGTTTCGGCGACGCCGGGCATATGGCCGCTATCCGCGCTCGCCTGGAAAGTGACGAGCGTTTGCGGCGCGCCGTTGACCGGCACATACGACACAGCGATGGTCGCGCCCACTTCGCTCTTGCCAGCACCCAGGCCGATCAGCATGCGGCGGCGACGGCTGCCCGCGTCGATCTTGTCGATGCGGCCTTCCACGACGATGGCGGCGCGGCCTGCGGGAACCGGGCCATCCACACGCACGGCGGGCAGGCCCTGTTTCTGAAGCTGCGCGACGATATCGCCCGCGAGTTTTTCGCGTGCGGCCAGCGCGGCTTGCTGCTGTTGTTGCGCCGTCGATTCGCCGCTTGCCATCGACTTGAGCTTTTGCGCCATGCCGCTATCGAGCTGCACCAGCTCGGGCGAGATGTCGAATGCGGAAACGTAGATCACATCGGCTTGAACGTGCGGCAGCGGGCCTGCGGCTTGCAGCCCGTCGACCGCCGCCGATGCACAACCCGAAGTCAGCATCGAACCCGCAAGCAGCACAGCGCCTGCGAAGCGTTTGGTCTTGTTGATGAAAGCGTGAAGGAGCGTGGTCATGTCGAATCGCCTGACTGTCTTCGACACGTTCGCATCAATCAGGATGCCGAAATATCGAAGGGGGTTCATGAAAGCTGGCAGGGCGCTGCGCCTTTCGGCTGCGTGCGTCCTTCAGCACAGGCGTCAGTATGGGATCTGGCGCGCGCTTATGCCACACGCAAAGTATGTCGATCTATGTCACGGCCGCGGGGCCGCGCCAGGAAACGGGGCAGGGTCGAGCGAGAGCTTCACCACGGCTTCCAGGCCACCGCCTTCCCGGTCGAGGAAGGTTAGCGAACCTCCTTGCTGACGCGCGATTCTGTCGACGATAGCAAGGCCCAGGCCGGTGCCGCCCGAATGTCCGCGCGCGTTGCTGCCGCGGCTGAACGGCGACTTGAGGCGTTCGAGTTCTTCGGCGCGTATGCCGTGGCCGCGATCGCGCACCGCCACGCAGGCGAAGCCGTCCTCCTGCCACGTGCGGATCGACAGTCCGGTGCGTCCGTACACCACGGCGTTCTGCATCAGGTTCATCAGCAGGCGCATCACGGCCACCGGCCGGAACGCGAACACGGGCAGTGCGTTTTCCTCGAAATCGAATTCGTGCCCGAGCCCCGCAAAATCGGCGACCAGCTGGCCCGCGAGCGCGTTGAGGTCGCCGGGCTGCGGCGCTTCGCGCTCGCCGCTGCCCGCGTAGTCCATGAACTGCTGAAGAATCGTGTCGATGGTGTCGAGGTAGCTCTCGGTCGAGGCTACGAGGCTGTCGTTGGTGCCGCGCGGCAAGGCCATCGCGATCGCCAGGCGCAGCTTCGTGAGCGGCGTGCGGATATCGTGCGAGACGCCCGCGAGCATCAACGCGCGCGTCGCCTCGGCCTGGCGCAGCGCGTCGGTCATCTGGTTGAAGGCGCGGCTGACTTCGGCGATTTCGGTGGGGCCGTCGGTGGGCAGCGGTGCGGGCGTGTCGCCCGCGCTCACCCCGCGCGCCGCGTGGGCGAGCTCGGCGAGCGGCCGGTTCAGGTGCCGCTGGATCAGCCAGCCCGTGAGCGCCGCGAGCAGGGCGAGGCCAATCGACAGCACGATGGCCGTGGTGATGCCGCTCGCCTGCGCATCGGCGGTCATCGGCAGGGCGATCCAGACGGGCTCGCCCGCCGCATGCAGGCGAATCCAGAGCCGCGCCTGGTCTTCGCTCTCGTCGGCGGCGATTTCCCAGCGCACCGGCATGTCGGCGGGCAGGTGGCGCCGCAGCGCCTCAAGGAAAACATCGCGCTGCCAGGTGCGGAAAAAGCGCAGCGGATTCATCGCGGGCGCGATGACGCTCGACGCCGGGGCATCATGCTGTGCGTTCAGGCGCGCGGCGGCGGCGCGGCTTTCGGCGGGCGGCATGGAGACCAGCATGTCGTCGAGCACTTTGACGTAGTCGGAAAAGATGATCGAGGCGCGATCGATGCGCGGGCGCTGCACGAAATGCAGCAGCGCGCTGATCGAGCAGATCTGCGTGAGCGCGACGAGCGCCACCAGCAGCGCGATATTGCGCGAAAGCAGCGAGCGCGGCAGCCAGCTGCGCGCGGGCCGCAGTGCCGAACCGGCTGACGAAGGCGCTGGCGTCGCCATCAGGAATCGACGCCGGCCACCAGCATGTAGCCGATGCCCCAGACGGTCTTGATGAAACGCGGCTTGGCCGGGTCGTCTTCGACGATCTGGCGCAGGCGCAGGATCTGCACATCGACGCTGCGGTCGAGTGCGTTGTGGTCGCGTCCACGCGCGCGCGCGAGCAGGTTTTCGCGGCTCACGGCGCGATTGGGCGACGAGCCCAGCGCATGCAGCAACAGCATTTGCGCCGAATGCACGTCGATGGCCGCGCCGTCGCGCATGAGCGTCTGCTGGCCGACGTCGAAAACAAAATCGCCGAAACGCAGCCGCTGCGAGGTCACGGTCGGATCGCCCGAGGCCATTTTCTGGCGGCGCAGCAGCGCCTTGACGCGCGCGACCAGTTCGTCGGGCAGAAAAGGCTTGGCGAGGTAATCGTCGGCGCCGGTTTCGAGGCCGATGACCTTGTCCGCCGCATCGCCCTTGGCGGTGAGCATGAGGATAGGCAACGTGTGGCCTTCGGCGCGCAGGCGGCGGCACACGCTCAGGCCGTCTTCGGGCTCCATCATCAGGTCGAGCACGAGCAGGTCGTAAGGCTCGCGCTGCAACATGCGATCGAGGCGCTTGCCGTCCGCGACGGCGCGCACCTCGAAGCCGTGGCCGCTCAGGAAGCGTTGCAGCATGTTGCGCAGTTCGGCTTCGTCGTCCAGGACGATGATGCGGTTCGCCTGCTCCATGGCCGCCTCCAGTGGTGGTCGATGCAGATGGGGCGGGCCCCATCCGTCATTGTCGTTGCGCATTGCGCGATCATCGGCTCGCGGCGGCGCGCTCGCGCATGAAGTCCTCGATCTGCGCGAGCGTCACATAACCGGCGCGCTGGCTGTCGATGGCGTCGAAGTGCTGCGCCACCATCGGCATGCCGGCCTGCGCCTGTTCGCGCGTGAGCTTGCCGTCGTGCGTCGTGTTGGCCTGCGCAAAACGCGACTGCAATTGCGCGAGGGCCCGTGTCATGCGTTCGTTCGCGGCAGGCGAGGCGGACAGCACCGGCGCGCCGTTCGGCGCGGCGGGAAGGCCTTGCGCCGAAGCCGCTGCTGAAACGATACACAAAATCAGGGGGACGATCATCTTCTTCATGGTGTGCTCCGTAGGGTGGCCGGCATAGGGCGCCGGCCGGGTAGGGGAAACGAATCGAATCGACTGGGTTTTCAGGGTTAAAACGTGAGCGGATCGTGGGCCGCGTCAGGCCCAATGCGCGGGCACCCACACGCGGCCCATCCAATGGCCGGGCACGTAGACGGCGGCGCGCGGAGCGACATACACAGGGCGCGGCGCAATATAGACCGCACGCGGCAGCGGGCGCGCGACATACACGACTTTGGGCGCGGGCGGGGCGACGTAGACGACCTTGGGCGCGGGCGCGACGTATACCGTTTTCGGCGGCGGGGGCGGCACGTAGACGGCTTTGGGCGCGGGCGCGACATAGACGGTGGCCGTGGCGGGCGGCGGCGGGGGCGGCGTGACCACGACCGGCGCGGGCGCCGGGGCAGGAACTGCGCCAACCGCTACCGTCGCGCCGACGGCCACCGTGCTGCCGCCTGCCACGACCGTCGTGCCGCCCGTCGAGCCACCGGCCACCACCGTCGTGCCGTGCACAACCGTGCTGCCGCCCGAAGTCGTCACGACGCCCGGCGCGACACGCGTGGCGCTGCCCGAGTGCGTGTAGGTGCCCCCATCCGTCCCCGTGACCGTGCCGGAGCGCGAGCAGGTCGAACCAGCGCAATTCGTCGAAGCGTTGTGGCTCACGCTGTTGCCGTTGGCCGCCGTAACCGTGCCGGTCGAGTTGTACTGCCCCGGCGCGGTGCGCGTCACGCTGCCCGAGGTGGAAGCGCTGCGGCCGTCCTCGCCGGTCATCGTGCCGGTGTGCGAGCAGGTGCCGCCCGCGCAACTCGTGTCGCCCGAGTGCTCGACCGAGCGTCCGTTCGGGCCGACTGCCGTGCCGCTGTTCGAGAACTGGCCCGGCGCGGTGCGTGTGACCGTGCCGGTGTTGGTGGCGACGCCGCCCCAGGGGCCCACTACGCCACCGGCATGCGAGCAGCTGCCGCCGCCGCACGAACCGGCATGTGCGCCGTTATAAGTGCCGTGCGGCGTGTAGGCGGTGCCGTGTCCAGACCAGCCCGCGAAAGCAGGAGCGCTGGCGAGCGCGATGAGCGTGGCGGCGACGAGATGGAGCGATTTCATCAGAGATCCTTGCGAGTCGGGTGAGAGCGGGCGGTTCGGTTCAGGGCACGTTGCAGGGCTTGGTCTGGCGTGTCAGCGGAACGAACTATAGGGCGGCCCCCGGCGCGAGTCGCGCTCAAAACCATGTCGCGGTGTTACATACGGGCGGCCGGTTTGTGCGTCTGGCCCGTGTTTAAAAGGCTCGCGGCGCGTGCGGTTTGCACGGCAGCGGCGCACATGACACATCGCGACATACTTTGCGCGTGGTGTTGCGCGCGATGCGGCTCTACAGTGCCGTTCATCCGACGCGACGGCCGCTTGATTACGACGACGCGTCCCCTCCCGACAGCACAACGGCGCCTCCAACGCTCATCGTCATCATGCTCACTACTGGAAAACTCGCGTACTACGTCACGCTCTTCATCGTCGCGGCCTCGCTGGTCGAAGCGGCCTGGCTCACGTTCAAGCAACGCCGCGCCGGCGAAGCGAAATTCGACTGGTACGAAGTCTGGCTTTCGCTCGCCGATCTCGCCGGACGAAAACTGTTCGCCCTCCTGCCGATCTCGCTCGCCGCGCCGATCTTCCATTTCGCGTGGGAACACCGTCTTTTCACGCTCTCGATCGACAATCTCACGCTGGCGTTCTTCGTCTTTCTCGGCCAGGAGTTCTGCTACTACTGGTATCACCGCGCCTCGCACCGCATGCGTGTCTTCTGGGCGACGCACGCGGTGCATCATTCGCCTAACCAGCTCACGTTGTCTTCCGCGTATCGGCTCGGCTGGACGGGCAAAATCGCCGGCCCCGCGATGTTCTTCGCGCCGCTCGTCTGGCTCGGCGTGCGTCCGGAAGTGATGCTCGCGATCCTCTCGTTCAACCTGCTCTATCAGTTCTGGCTGCACAACACGTGGATGCCAAAGCTCGGCTGGCTGGAGTACGTGTTCAATACGCCGTCCGCGCATCGCGTGCATCATGCGTCGAACGTCGATTACCTCGATGCGAACTACGGCGGCGTGCTGATCGTGTTCGACCGGCTGTTTGGCACCTATGTGGCCGAGCGCGCCGACGAACCGTGCCGCTACGGTCTCGTTACGCCGACGCGATCGCGCAATCCGCTCGTCGTCGAATTCGAGCATTGGGTGAGCCTCGTGCGCGACGTCGCCGCGGCGCCGAATGTGTGGACGGCCGTGCGCCACGTGATCCTGCCGCCGGGCTGGACAGCCGACGGCAACGGCGAGACCACCGAGGAACTGCGCAAACGCAGTCTCGCGGCGGTGCGAACCGATGCTTGAATCGATTGCCGCAAAGATTGCCGTGAGGATTGCCGTAAATCGCGGCCTCGGCTAACGTGGCGGCCTGCGGCGGCTAGCTGGACTGAAGCCGCCGCGACGTTTTCGAACTTTCCGTCCGATCCGGACGACTTACTCGCACACAGCAGGCAAACAGGATGGATAACTCAGTGAACGGCAAGACGGTGGCGATCACCGGCGGCTTCGGCAGCCTGGGACTGGCGACGGCGCAGTTTCTCGTATCGCGCGGGGCACGCGTGGCGCTGATCGGCCGCGGCGTCGCGCCCGCCGCCGATGCGTTGCCCGCGACGCTCAAGGACGCGGTGTGCCTGGGCGGCATCGACCTGGTGGACGCCGATGCAGCACGCGCCGCGCTGGCAAGTGCCGCCGAAGCGCTCGGCGGCCTTGACGCACTGGTCAATATTGCGGGGGCATTCCGCTGGGAAACGATCGCCGACGGCGACGCACGCACCTGGGACTTGATGTTCGACCTGAACGTGAAGACGGCGCTGAATGCGTCGAAGGCGGCGTTGCCCGCACTCGTCGCACGCGGCGCGGGCCGCATCGTCAACATCGGCGCGGGCGCCGGTCAGAAGGCGGGGCTGGGGATGGGCGCGTATTCGGCGTCGAAGGCGGGCGTGGCCCGCCTCACCGAAGCGCTGGCCGAAGAACTCAAGGACAAGGGCGTGACGGTTAACGCGATTCTGCCGAGCATCATCGACACCCCGCAGAATCGCGCCGATATGCCCGACGCCGACTTCACGCGCTGGGTGCAGGGCGATGAAATCGCCTCGGTGATTGCATTCCTGATTTCATCGGACGCACGCGCTGTGACAGGAGCCGCGATTGCGGTGAACGGCCGCGTTTGAGTGGTCTATCTAAAGCGTTGCTTTAAAGCGGGAGCTCGGGTCTAGCGCCCGTGCCCGCCACTGCTGCCGTGGCCTCCCGCACTTTGCCAGGTGCCGCCGCCGCCGTGCCAGCCACCGTGGCCGCCATGCCACCCGCCGCCACGCCAGCCACGGTAGCAGCATCCACCGCCCCAGTACGCAAAGCCGAAACTCGGCCCGTAATAATAGTCAGGATAATAGCCATAGCCGTACGGGTATCCATAAGCATAGGGATAGTCGTAGGCGGAACCGTAATAGCCCGGATAACCGGGGTAAGGGGCGACGGCGCAGCCCGCAAGCGCGGCGGCCGCCCCTAATGCGCAGACGAAACGGAACACGATATTCTCCCCTTCGATACTCCTTTGGCAACGCGGGGCGGGGTCGGGTTCACGAGGAATTGTGTCCGCGAATTACTGTCTTTCACGACCTGATTGTCAGGAAGGCGAAAGATTTCTTGGGCTGCCAAAAAACAGCCGGTCGAGCACCAGCACCGCGACAATCGTTGCACCCATCAGCGGAAAAATCACGGCCAGGACTGCAAGTCCGGTTTTCCATGCGCGCATCGGCGGGGCCGCGCGCTCGCGCGACGGCGCGCCCACCGTGCGCGTGGGACGGCGCAACCACCACATTACAAAACCGGTCACGGCGAGGGCGGCCAGGCCCAGCGAAATCGCCGTGCAGATCAACTGGTTCGCGAGCCCGAAATAGCGGCCCATGTGCAACGACGTGCCATACGAAATGACCTGCGAAACCGCGCCGTAATCGCCATAGCGAATATCCTTTAGCACCTTGCCGCTGTATTGGTCGATATAAACCGTGCGCTCCTTTTGCGGATCCGATGGGAAATACGACACCGTATAGACGCCGGTAGGCGTCGCGGGCAAGGCGATGTCGTAGCCGCTTTCCACGCCGAGCGCACGCATGCTCGCGACCACTTGATCGAGCGTGAAGCGCGCGGGCGCGGGTTTCGCCGCATCGGGCGATTGCGGCACGTGCATCGCGCCAACCGCCCACGGCACGTTAGGCAAGGGCAGGTCGTCCATCACCATGCCGGGCATCGACGACATATCGTGGCCCGCGTGCTCGGAGCGATCCGGGCTCGCGGTCTGCGCGCCAGGCTGCGAATCTGGCTGTGACCCAGGCTGTGAACCAGGCAGCGCCGATTTCAGCGGCAGGCCGCCGCCCCATGCGCCGCGCGGCGCGCCTGCATTCACGCGCGTTGCCAGCGCCTTGAACTGCTTGCCCCACGAACCCGTCCACGGCAATCCACTGACGACAAACGCGAGCGCGCCCACCGCGAGCCAGATGCCGATGACGCTGTGCAGGCTCTTCCAGAAGGGCCGGCCCTGCACGCCCAGGCGCGGCCAGAGCGCCGCGCGCAGCAACGCCCCCTTGTTGCCGGGCGTGGAACGCGGCCACCAGAGCGCCACGCCCGTGCCGATCATCACGAGCGTCCAGCAAGCCGCGAGCTCCATCAGCAACTCGCCGGGCTTGCCGAGCAGCAACTTGCGATGGAGCATGCGATCCACCTGCATGAAGCGCCCATCGACGTCGAGCGTGCCTAGCACCTCGCCGGAATACGGATTCAGATAGACGCTTTCCTTGCTGCCATTCGCGAGCGCGAACACGAATTCGGCGCTGCGCGCGGGATTCGCTTCGATATGCGCGCGGATCGCTTTGGCATCGGTTGGCAGGGACGCTCGTGCGCGCGCGAGCAGCGTGTCGGCAGGCAGGCGCGGCGCATCCTGCGGCGTCACGACAAGACGATGCGGATAAAGCAATGGCTCGATCTGCGGCTGAAAACAGTAGATCGTTCCCGTAATCGCCAGCACGACCAGAAACGGCATGACGAAAAGGCCGGCGTAGAAATGCCAGCGCCAAAGCGTGCGATAGCCGGGATGGACGGCGCCGGCAGCGCGTGCGGTGCGCGTGCCGGAAGCAGGCAGCGTAGCGGACATCGGAGGCTCCTGAGGGTCAGTCTGCTTGAAATGAAAATGCGAGCGATCGCTCATATGCCGATCTTCGCTTCGACATAGAACGTGCGGCCCGGATAGGGGTGATAGACGAAGTAACGCGCGTCGAACAGGTTGTCGACACCCACGCCGATTTCGCTCTTTTTCGTGGGCCGGTAGGTGTACTTCACATCGGCGACCGTATAGGTGCTGGTGCCGCCGAACACGTTGGGATTCGTGTCGGTGTTGGTGAGCGTGTTGTACTGGCGTCCCGAATAGCGTGCCGCGAGCGTGAGCGCGTTGTGTGCATCGAAGCGATAGGTCGCGACCGCATTCACGCGCCACAACGGAATGCGATAAAAGTACTTGCCGACGCTGGCCGGGTTCTGCGCGTTTTCCAGGATCTTCGATTGCGTGTAGGCCACGCTCGCCGTGAGATCGAGGCCGCGCAGCATCACGTCTTCGCCTTGATAGCTCGTTTCCACGCCACGCGACCGCACCTTGCCGATGTTCTGGAAGTTGGTGACGTTCGGGATGACCGTGGTATCGGTCTGGCTGAAGATCGTGTTTTTGACGTCGTCCTGGAACAGCGTAAAGCGGAAGATGCCGTTCCAGTGCGCCCATTCCGCCGTGAGTTCCTTCGAGAGATCGTCTTCGGCCTTCAGGTTGGGGTTGTTGTTGACGATCGACGAACCGTTAATCTGCCCCTGGAACAATTCGCCGACGGTCGGAAAACGGTACGCGCGCGCCACGGAGGCGCGCAGCGTGAGATCGTCGGTGACGTCGAAGGAAAGCGAAGCCTTTGGCGAGAAGTGGCGGTCGCCCACGCCTGCATACGGCACGGTCGATGCGCCGAGCGCCTGGTAGCCGTCGTAGGCGTGCCAGTCTTCGTAGCGCACGCCATAGACGAGCTTCCAGCGCGGCAGGAAACGCCACGCGTCCTGGGCGTAGAAGCCCTGCGTTTCGGTCTTTCCCGCGAACGCGTTGGCGAAACTGCCAGCGGGGCCGTCGCGCCATGCGAGCGTGTTGTACGTGCGGTTATCGACGGTGTAGTTGTCGTAGTGATAGCCGAAGGTCAGCCAGTGCGCGCCGAGGCCCGCATCGGGGCGCGCGGGCGTCCATGTGGCCTTGAGATCGAGCGTCTTCCATGCGGTGCCGTCGCCAAGCGTCATCGTCCCCGCGCCATTGCCAGGGCCGCCCGAACTCGCGGTGCGCGCGACGCTGTTGCTCACATCGTAGTACGAAGCAATGGCCTCGCCGTTCCAGCCGGTCGCCTGGTGCGTGCGCAGGTTCACGCCGTAGAGCCAGTTCTCGCTCCAGCCACGGCTTGGCGCCATTGCAGCAGCGGGAACGGTGTATTCGTATCCGCCGATGTTGACCTTGCCGCTGTAGACGGGGTTGCCGTTGTCGTCGTAGAGGAACGTCGAAGTCTGGCTATCGTAGGTCTGGTGCCAGTAGCCGAGCGTGAAGCCGCCCTGTACGGTAGGCGTGAAGTCGTATTGCGTGCGCAGCTTGAACTGATCCTGCACCGTGTGCTCGATGCCTTCGCCATTCACGCCCAGCACGACGGTGCGCGCGTTTGTCTGGTTGTTGTAGAAGTACCCGCCATGCACGGGCGTGTCGCCCGCTTTTGCTGGCGTAGTGGATTGCGCAAGCGTCGCGAATTGCAGCGGTTGACTCGTGTTTTCCAGATGATTGACGCCCAGCAGCCAGGAGAACTTGCCGATGCGGTCGCCAATCGACGCGCTCATTTCGCTGCCGTTGAAATTCTGGTTCACGCCATAAAGGCTGAAATGCTGCGTGAACGCTTTCACGTCGGCGTTGGCCTCGAATTTCGAGGGCATGCGCGTGGTGATGAGCACCGTCGCGCCCAGCGAATTGCCCGGATAGAGCGCTGAATAGGGCCCGTAAATCACGTCAACCTGCTGGATCTGATCGGGGAACACCATCGACCAGCGCGGCGGAAACGCATAGCTGTTGCCGAGCAGATTCGAGAGCAGCAGGCCATCGGAATACACGAGTCCGCGCGCGCTCTGCGTATTGCTCGTGCCGCGCACGGCGATGATCGAGTTCAGGTCGCCGACGAAGCGCTTGCGCACCGCGAGATTCGGCAGGTACTTGAGCACGTCCTCGGTGTTGACGACGTTCCAGTTGTTGAATTGCGCGGGCGTCACGGTCTCGACCGTGGCGGGCAGGTTCGGGTCGACGGCGGGCGTGGGCGCGCCTTTTGAGCCGCTATTCGACGCGCTGACGCTGACCGTGGGCAGCGTTGTCGTGGTCGTATCGGCATCGGCGGCGTGGGCCGATGCGGTGGCGAATGCCGCAGCGACGGCGGCTGCGATAGGGGTTGCGAAAGCGGCTGCAACAGGAGTTGCAAGAGCGGCAAGCAGGGACGAGCGCAAGCGCGCGCCGCGCGGGGCGGGCGTGAACATGTAGAGGGTTTCCCAGAGCGATAGAGATGCGGCCGCACGCGCCTGCCGGGCAGGCGAGCGCGTTACTCGCGTGCGTCTTTATCCGCCTGAGCCTTTGAAAAGACGAGCGCACACGCGCGCCATCGAAGGCACGGCAAGGCGCGATCGCAGGCGATCAGGCGATACAGGCAGACAAGACGCAAACGTGCGGCCGATGAAGCTGCTATCAAGCAACGTCAAGCGACGTCAGGCAACGACGGGAGGGGCGCGTGGACGGCCCGAAGGGAAGGCCCCGAAAGGCGTATGGCGGGTGGAAAGCGGCGCGATGCGATCGACGGCAGCCACGAGCGCGCGTTGCGGCTCAGGCACCGCGACGCCGGGCATCGCAACATGGTGTTCGAGCAGGTTGCAGTAACCGCAGGCACCAAACGCATCGTCGTGCGAAAGATGCTGGGCCGGGGAGGCAGGCTGGAGCGCCGAGCAGAGCGCGGCGGTCGGTTCGTGCGCGTGATGCGCGGCAATCAACTGACTCGCGAGCGGCGCAAGCACGATGAGCCACATGGCAACGAGGCCAAGCCATGCGGTCAACAGAATGTGCTTGCGTAGTTTCATATTGGAATGAGCGATTGCGCGGCGCAGTCTACCATGTTGCGCGCGCATTGCGCACCCGGCCCCGCATGCTGAAGGTGGTCATAAGCAGTCCCATATTGAATCCCTCGCACGATGCGCGGGACACGAAAGACGCTTGAAACAGGGGCTTTCGAACTATTCCGATGGTTCGTCGGGAATACGCGCGCGATCATAACGGACGTGTGAAACCGAACAACAGTGAGGGCCGCTCAAGTCGCGGCACGCGATTATGTCCGTTTTTCCTTTACGTCCGTCGCCCAGCCTGCGCTGGCTGACACGCACCGCCGAACCTTGTGAGCAGCGCCTTGCGCATCGCGCGTGTGACAGTACGCCGCACGCACATGTGCCGCTCGCACGCGGCAGCGGTATCGATACGACGCGCTGTGGACTGGAATTGCCCGATGCGTTCGCGCTGAAACTCGGCGCGCGAACGCATGCCACGCCGCGCAATCCCGTGCTGTGTCCGTTAGCGGACAGTGCGTTGCGTCAGTGGTGCGTGCGTCTGCAAAACGATGCGTGCCCCACGCGTGCCGACGGCTGCGCGGACGCTCACACGGAAGATTGACTCGCGGCCTGCTCGCGCAACACTTCCAGTTCCTCTGCGACGGCTTGCGACAGTTCTGCTACGTCCTCTGTCCACGCGTCGCTTTCGCGCAGCGTCGCGCGCAATTCGAGGGTGGCCTCGTAGAGCATCGAAGGGCCCAGCACGGCAAGGCCACCCGACACGCGATGCGCCCAGTCGCGCAGCCGCTCGATATCGCGCGTGGACGCGATGCGCGCGTAGTCGGCGATATCGTGATCGGCCTGCTCGATGAATAGCGGTGCAATCGGCGGCGCAAGCGCGGGAAAGCGGGGCACTTCGGCCTCGTCGCCCGCTACGGCATCGGAGTGGGCGAGCGGCGGTCGCTCAGCCTGAATCTGCGCCGAAATATCGGCCAGCACGCGCGCGAGTGCGGCCAGCGGCACGGGCTTGCTCAGATAGTCGGTGAAGCCGGATTGGCGACCCTGGGCGATCTGCTCGGGCAAGGCATTGCCGCTCACGGCGTAGACCGGCAGCGCACCGTGTTTCGCGCGCGCGGCATGCAGCAGTTCCAGGCCATTCATGCGGGGCATGTTGAGATCGGTAATGACGGCATCGACGCGCGTTTCGTCGAGCCGTGTGAGGGCTTCTTCGCCATCTTTCGCTTCGATCACATTCGCGCCTAGCGTGCGCAACTGGTCGCGCAGCAAACTGCGATTGAGGAGGTTGTCTTCGGCGATCAGGATTTTCAGGCGCTGGAATTCGCTGGCTTGCTGCGGTGGCTGCGCTGCCGGGGCGGCGGCCACGGTCGGCGCGTCAATATCGGCATCGGGCTGCCCGTGCAGCATCTGCGTGGCGGTGCGAATCCCCGCGAGGTTATACAGGCTCACTTCCACGCTGCCGTCCTCACGCGCGAGCGGCACGAGCGGGCCATCCTGGCGCAACCACACGACGTTCGCCGTGCCGCCCCACAGCCGCCGGACATCGTCGATCGAATATTCGCCCGTCACCAGCAGATAATCGAGCGCGCTCTCGCCGGGCGATATTTGCGCCGCAGACAGATCCGTCAACGTACTGGCTTTGCTGTCGAAGAGATTCGTGAGCCACTCGCGATTTTCGGGCGCGCGGCACAGGATCGCCGGGCGCATAGCAGGCAGCGTCCACTCCTCACCGGCCGTTTTGCCCGCGTCGGGCTGGAGCGGCAGGGTGACGATCACGCGCGTGCCCACGCCCAGTGTGCTCTCTACCTCGCAGCGCCCGTGCATGAGTCTCGCGAGACGCCCGCAGATCGACAGCCCGAGACCGGTGCCGCGCGCCTCGGTGAGGCGATGGGCGTCGCCTTGCGTGAACGGCTGAAAAAGCCGCGCCTTGAGCGAGTCCGGCATGCCGACGCCCGAATCGGCCACGCTGATTTCCAGTGCATCGTCGAACCACTTGGCGCGCAGCACGATCTTGCCCGACTGCGTGAACTTGAACGCATTGCTCAGCAGGTTGTTGACGATCTGCGCGAGCCGCACGGGATCAAATTGCAGGCGCGCGGGAATCGCGCGATCGATCACCAGGTACAAGGGCAGTTGCTGCCGCACGGCGAGCGGCGCGTGCGCCAGGGCGATGCGAACCAGCAGCGCGGCAATCGATTCGGATTCCTCTGAAAGCGTCATGGCGCCGACATCGATCTTCGAAAAATCGAGCACGTCGCTCACGATCTGCAACAACTCGGACGCCGAAACCTGCATCGCCTGGACGCGTGCCTCCTGCTCCGGCACGAGCGCGCCACGCGCCAGCAGTTCGATGTTGCCGGTGAGCGAGGCGAGCGGCGTGCGAATTTCATGGCTCATCGCGGCAAAGAAGCTGACCTTGCTGCGCGCGGCTTCGTCGCTGGTGCGCTTGGCTTCGCGCAGCAGGCGTTCGGCTTCGTAGTGTTTCGACATATCGGCGAAGGCGCAAAACATCACGTCCTCGCGCCGCATGGTCGCTGGCGCGAAGGTGATATCCAGGTGCACGCTCTGGCCATCCTCGCGCGTGAGCGAGAAGGGCAGGTCGTAGATCGGCATGTCGTCGCCGGCGGGCGGCGCATAGGGCATGCGCTTCTCGAATTCGACGCACAGCGCGCTGGGCAGGCGAGTGGCGTGTGCGTCGAGGCCCAGCACGTTGCGCACGATCTGGTTCGCAATGACGATCTCGAAGTTGCGCTGGCGCACGATGCACAGGCCAACCGGCGTCGCATGCACGAGCAGGTGGTTGAGCAGTTCGCCTTCGAGCGCGCGCGACGCTTCGGCATAGGTGCGCTCCAGCACGTGGCGATTCCAGTAGCGCGCGAGCGCGGCGAGCAGCGCCAGCAGCGCGAGCGTCATCAACGCGATCACCGCAAGCGGCACGCGCATCAGTTCGAGCTGCGTGCGCCACGAAATCGCCAGCGTGTAGTGACCGAATTCCGATTCGAGCGGCGGCCCGCGCATCACCCAGCCAAAGCGCGGCAACAGATGGAAGTGGCCTCGCGCCAGAGCGGCTGCTTCGCGATCGATGAACTGCGCGGCGTCTGCGGGCAGCGGGCCAGCGAGCAGCGTGCCGTCACGATCGAACAGCATGGGCGCGGCATCGACGTCGTCATCGCTACCGCCGGCGTTGCCAGCGTCGGGCGTGCGTGGCAACTCGCCGAGATCGACGGCGGTGAGCGCGATCGCCGACGGCTTGCCGTCCTTAAGCACCGTGGCCGCGCCCAGCACGATCGTCGGCGCAAAGCCCAGCGCGGCAGGCGGCTTGAACCAGGTCACCTTGTCCCAGCGCGCCGCACCGAGCGGATCGATGCCGCGTGCGCTCATGCGCAGCAGCACGGCGTCCGCCAGCATGCGCGCCTGATCGGAGCCGCTTTGGCGGCTCGTGTCGCCCGAACTGCGCGCACTGGGCATGAGCCGGTAGCTCCAGGCCGCGCTGCCGTCGAGCAGCACGAACAGCATCCCCGAATGCGGCCCGACCGCTGAGGCCATCTGCACCGCGCGGTCGCACAGCGTGCGCAGCTCGGGCGACGCGGCGAGCCCCTCGAAGGCCGGCGTGCAGACGGGCGGCGGCAGGGGCTGGACGGGCTGCGCCAGCGGCAACAGTTCGAGTTCGTGCAGTTCCAGCAGCAGGCGCACCCCTTCGAGCATATTGAAGCGCCGCACCAGGAGTTCGTTGGTCTGCGCGGTCAGGGTTCCCATCTGCGTGGCCTGAGTCGCGAGCGACGCCGCGCCGATGCTGAACACCGCCACGCTCGCCGCGCAAAGCCCCGCGAACGCCAGCAGCGCGATCAGCATGCCGAACACGCGCCGCTCGCGCTTCAGGTTGCGTTCAAGCGTCTTGAGCGCATTGAGCGGCGAAGCGAGCGAGGCGATACGCCGTTCCATTATGCGAATCCGTGTTCGCTCGCGTAGCGGATGAGGTCGGCGTTCAGGGGAATTCTGATCGTTGCCTGAAACCCTTGTCTGGCGCGGCTTTCACGGCTTTCTCCGTGGAGGCCGCATCAGCTTTGCGCCCAGAATGCGTCTCTGGGTCACTTCACGGCCACGAGCTTCGCCGGTTCGTGCATCAGTACCGCGCCCGCGTGCTGCGCAAGATGGTCAGGGGCCAGGTGGGCATACCGAAGCACCATCTCGAACGACGCCCACCCACCCAGCTCCTTCAGTACCTGCAGCGGCGTGCCGCCCTGAACGTGCCAACTTGCCCAGGTGTGCCGCACGTCGTGGAAGCGAAAGCTCTTGATGCCGGCGCGCCTGCACGCCGTCTTCCACGCCCACGCATCCCAGCTATCCAGCGGCTCGCCAGCGCTGACGAACACGAACTCGTCGCTCCTGCCGATCTGGCGCCGCAGGATGGCGACGGCTTCCTCGTTCAGCGGCACACCGATCGGCTTGCGCGCCTTGGCCTGATCCGGGTGAATCCACGCGCGCTTCGCGACCAGATCGACCTGTGACCATTCCAGCTTCAGGATGTTGCCCTGCCGCAGCCCGGTCTGGAACCCGAACGCCGTGCAGTCCCGCATGCACTCGTCCGTCAGCGCGCGCAGCAGCCGCTTGGCTTCGTCCCGCGTGATCCAGCGGATACGGCCAGTCGGCTCCTCCAGCTCCGGCAGGCTGGGCGCCTTGTCGATCCACTCCCATTCCTTCGCAGCGTCGTAGAAAAGGGCGCGGATCGTCGAGAGGTAACGGTTACGCGTGCCGGCCGTCAGCGGTGCGTGGCGCCCCTTGCGAACCGCCTGTATCGGGATTGCGTCCATGATCTCCACGCGCGTGATCGATGCCAGTTCGCGGCCGCCGAAGATCCCGCAGAAGTATTCCAGATGCGCGGTCATGCTCTTGAGCGTCGTCTTCGTCAGCCGCTCCCGCAGAAACCGGGTAGCCGCTTCCTCGAAGTAATGGCGGGGCTTCTCGCCAAACTTCGCCACCCGCCAGGCCTCGTGCTTCAGCTTGTCGTGCAGCTCTTGCGCTTCCTTCCTGTCAGTTGTTCCACTAGTTTGTCGAACTCGGCCGCCGCCTGGCGTGCGGAAATCGATGTGCCAGACGTCGGAGCCTTTGCGCCTACGGATTGACATTTTTCACTCCTTTTTTCCGTCCGCGCCGGTCGGCTCGGATTGTACTCCGTTGGATTCTTCAGCCGGTCTGGCCAGATGCGCCAGCTCGCGCCCACCTGGAAAAACCCCATTTCAAGCCGGTGGGCATAGAGACACGAGTAGGAGACGCCGAGCAGCGCGGCAGCTTCCTTGAGGGTGAGGGCTTTGTCGGTCACGCTGCCTGCTCCTCATCGTTGACGCTCATGGATTGCTTGTAGACGCGGCCCGGTCTGCCAGCGGGCGCCTGCACGAGACCGGCAGCTGCTAGAAACGGATTCGCGCGCCGTAATGCGCCGCGCCGCAGGCGCTTCGCACCCATCGGTTCCGGCGCATCGGGAGCGCTGACGAGCGCCCAAAGCGCTTCAGCGCGCCCAAACGCCTCTGGCCAGCGCCACGCCACGATGTGAACCGACTCGCGATTCAACTTCAGGATTTCGCAGGCCCGCGTGCGTGAGAAGCCCATCGCGCTGGCGATCTCGACCTGCGTCATAGGCTCCTGCTCAAGCATCGCGCGCACGCGCTCCCATGCCGGCCTGATCGTTCTCACGCTCGGGCGCTTCAGCCCGAGCTTCTTGTTCGCGTATCCGGTGATCGAGTTCTCGGTGTGGCGCGGAAGCAGTGCGAGCAGATCGGTCATCGGCATACGCGTGGGCCAATGCTCGCGAATCAGCGCGACTTCGTGATTGGTGAACGTGTTGTGCGGCTTGCGACGAGGATTGCTCATGCTTTCGGTCTCGCGAGCATGCACAGCGCGATGCGCTGCGCGATTTCAGTGGAATAGCCCTTCAGCTCGCCTTCGAGCTGCACGTGCCGCAGCGGCGTGGCCACGCTCGTGGCGATGGTCGGCACGTCGGCGGCCTCCAGCGACGCCTTCGAGCGGCGAAAGCCGACCGTGCCCGGCTGCGCGCTGCTGAGTTCGAGCTGGCCGCGCTCGACCATCTGTTCGAGCACCGGGCGGATCGTGGCCGTTCGTACGTGGAACTTGGCGGCGAGCGCGTACGCGCCATACGTCTTGCCCGGCAGCATGCGAGACAGGACGTTGTCCGGCGCGAGCGAGTCGTTCAGGCGCGGTCTGTTCATGGCCGTGTGCCTCCGGCGTTGCCCATCGAATCGGTCATGGCGCGCAGCGCGATTGCCGCGTGCTTATGCCAGTCGTCGCCGTGCTTGAGCACGAAGCCGACGAGCCAGTGCAGGACGACCGCCTGTTCGTCTTCGGCCTTGCGCGCGATGTCTTGGCCGGTGGCGCGCAGCGCGTGTGCGATGGGCTCGGTCTCCCACATCATCATGCTGAGCACGCGGCGCAGCGGCGGCGTCAGCGACGTGGGGAAGGGATATTCGTCGGGTTGGTCGCCGTCTATGGTGGGGCGGTTACCTTTTTCTTGAGCATGCGTGAGCGCAGCGCGAATGGCTTCCTCGACCTGCTCACGCGTCGCGACAAAACCTTCGGGCGGTGCGAGGCATCCTTCGGTCTGGCATGCGCTCTCCGAGAACGCGCGGATCTCTTCGTAGGTCAGCATGCTTTCAGCTCCTTCTCGGCGGCGGCCAATGCCGCATTGAGATCGGTCATGGCGTCGTGGGAGCCGCCCGGTCGATCCGGGTGGTGCTTCTGCGCAAGGAGACGATATGCTGCGCGGACGATGTCCATGTTGCGCTCGCCGGAGTGCAGGCCCAGTACCTCGCGCCATGTGCGCGGAGCGCCGGGCGCTGGCAGCGCTGAAAAGCCAGTGAATGCCGCAGCCATCATGTCGCCGGTTCCCCAGCGCGCGATGCCGCGCAACGCGTCGATCGTCTTCACGATCGCGTGCATGTTGTGCTCGACCTTGTTCCATCGGTCGCACGCGAAGCACATCTGGCGGCCGTCGATGGTGAAATAGACGGCCACGCCCTCATCGTCCAGCGTCGCATAGCGCGCATATGGCAGTCCGTCTTGGCGCAGCGGAACGTTCGTGGAGATCACGAGGTGGCGGCCGCCGAGGCGTCGCACTTCCGCGATCAGGTTGTCGCGGGCGGCAGCGAACGTTGTCGAGAACGATGCGCGTGCGCGCTTATATGAAGGCGTGCGCGACCGGCCATCAGGCCATTGGAGCGGATATGCAGTCGTCACGCATCACCTCCGCTGCGCTCGATCTCGGCTTTGCGGGCGGCGGTGGCAGGAGCGGGAGCGGAATTGGATTGCTGTGCGTATTCGTCAATGCAACGGTTGTGTTCGGTAACAATTCTCTCCACGTTCCCGCGATTCATCGTTGCAATCTTGTTGCCGTCTGGGTCCAGTATCGCGCCGCTGTCGAAACGGTCAAGGTTGGTCGGCCGAGGGCTAATGGACCATCGTCCCGGCTTGTGTTTGACCACAGCGCCGCGATGACGCGCAACGTCTTCGCTTGTGTGCTCGTGCGGCGAGGTTCTACCGCAGATTGGGCAGGCGAAAGTTCCATCCATCGTCCCGGCAGGCTTGCTGGCAGATAGCAGGGCGCGCGTCTCATCGACAAGCGTTTCGAACTTCTGCTGCGTTTCGTACGACTTGTCCTGCTGCTTATACGAGTCGCTGTCGGCCTGTTGCCAGTAGGTCTGTCCAAGCTGCCATGCTTTGCGAAGCGCCTTCGATATCGCGTCAATCGTGTCGTCTGTCATATTCAATCCTTCGGGACTGGGGGTCATGGCTGTGACAATTTCACTCATAACCCTCTCCCATTAATCCATGGCGCTGAATCTGGCCTGCACCACGGGCAAAGTACGTCGTCGATGTTTCGGTACGTGCCTTTGTCGCCGAGCCAGCCGCGCTGGATGATCGCGTGGTTGCGCACCTTGCACTGCTCGCAGCAGTTGCCCGCGCGCTCCAGGATCTGCGCGCGGATCTGTTTCCAGTTCGACGGGTAGCGCCCGCGGTTCTCAGGTTTGATCGGCATGATCGGTCTCGTGATTGAGCGGCGCACGCAGCGCCGCATTCCGGTTACTCGGCTTCTTCTTCAGCCTCGACGCCGTCGGCCGGATCGCCTTCAGGTTCGACGCCTTGGCCCGGGAACGGCCAGTGCACGCCGTCGCGCGATTGCTGCTCACCCTCGGGCGCGCCGTCGATGCGCGTGCCGTCCTGGGCGATATCGCTGTTCGCGAACGGGTCGTCGCTGCCGCCGATCTTCTCTGCCGCCGTCTTCTTCGGGCGGCCGCGCCCGCGCTTGGGCTGTTCGAGCAGGTCGCCTTGCTCCGGCACCTTCGGCGCGCGCAGCGTGACCTTGATTTCCTGCTGGAGCATTTCTTCGATCTGGCCTTTCTCGATCGTGGTCGGGTGCACGATGAAGCGGTGGCGCAGGGCAAACAGGCCGTGATCGCGAACGCCGATCTTGAAGCCGTCGATCTTCTTGGCTTCGAGTTCGATCGCTGAGTCGTCGCTGATGCCGAAGTCGATGATGAGCGTGTATCCAGCGAGCTCGCGTTCGATCTCGATGTCCTGCTGGAACCACGGGAAGCGGCGCTCGGTGAGACCTTCCAGGTCGTCCGGATCCATGCCGAGCGTCGGCTGTGGCTCGGTGCCGTCCGGGATCTTCCAGAAGGCGTGACGCAGGCCGTCGTCGAACACGTCGAGGCGGCGATTCGGCAGAATCACTTCCATGATCAGCGACTGCGCGGGCACGCGCTTGTTGCCGTGCTTCTCGCTCAGCGGCGTGACGGACGTGAGTTTCGCGGTGATGTTTTCGTACTGCAGCATTTTGCTCATGACGGCTCCAATGGTTCAGCGGGTTGCGGGTTGGCGCGCGGCGTAGAAGCGGATGCGCGACTCGACGATGGGAGGAATGGCGCGCGTCTGGCCAGCGTCGAACGAGACGAAGACAGGGCGCAGCAGTTCGCGATCAACGACGGACAGGTTGGCGTGGCGGATGCGCTCGACGAGGCGCCAGAGGTCGTTGCTGCCGGTCATGCAGCCCTCGCAGCAATCACGTCGTCCTCGAACACGCGAACGCCAGCGATCGGGCACGCGGCCTTGAGCGCCAGGCCGATCTTGTTGATGGCCGGCATGTTGGCGTCGAGCAGTTCGAGGTATTCCGGATGCTCAGCGACGAACTTCACCAGTGCGAGCTTGTCGGTGATCTCGGTCTTCCAGACCTTGCGCGTCGACACGCCCTTCGTCGCGCGCATGGGCGCCACGATCGGTGCGGTGATGAGCGTGGCGGTCTGCTGCAACGTCTCGACCTCGGCAGCGCCTTGCTCGACTCGGCTTACGGCTTCAGCTTCGAGGCGCGCGGCTTTCTCGACGTCACCGGCCTGCGCGGCAGCCTCGGCTTCCTGCTGGATGCGCTCGGCTTCGGCGCGCGCAGCGGCGTCTCGCGCGGCTGCTTCCTGTTCGAGACGCGCGCGCTCCTGCCGTGCGGCTTCTTCGCGCGCAGCCTGCTCGGCGATGCGCCGGCGCTCCTGCTCGCGGTCGTACGTGCTGATGGCGGTCTTCAGCACAGCCTCGGCCTGTTCGAGGTAATCGGTGGGCGCGCGGAAGAGATCCATCACAGACTTCTTGACGGCGTCGAGCGGCGACGTGATGTTCTTGCGCGTCGTGTCGAGGTTCTTCTGCATCGACTTGATCTTCGTGAGCTCGCGCGCGGCGAGGTCGCGCATGTCTGCGCTGTCGATCGTGTAGGCCTTGGCCGTCGCGAGCGCGTTGCTCGCCGACTTGAACAGCGCCTGGTCAGGCTGCTGAATTTGCAAACTCGCAAGCGGTTCCATGTTTGTCCTTGAAGTTACGAAGGGTGAGGAGCGCCAGAAACACCGGCCAGTCGCCCTTGTCGTTGAAGGGGACGAGCCGATACGTCCCATCTGCGCGCAGCCCGAGGCCATATCGATCCTCGATTGGCGTGCCGTTCTTGATGTGCAGTTCCTTGTACGCGGCCAGTTGCGGGCCGATCACAGGGCCAAGCGTGAGCATCTTCTTGATGTCCACGACGGCACGGCGCCCGCGGATCAGGCCCGTGCGATCCGACGTGCCCGCGTAGCGCAGCGTCGGATGGTGAAGCCGGCATTCGATCGTCTCGGGCACGAAACCCGTATCAGCGCGGAATTTCGTCCAGGCGGTGAGGTAGGGCAGAAGCTCGTCCGAAAGGCTGTCGGTGTCGAGGTCGTCGAGGTCGTACAGTTCCGTCATGCGGTGTACGGCGGTGCCGAGCTGGCGCGCGCGTTCGAGCACGGCGGCAGGCACCTTCGAGTAATCGACAAGCGGCGCGAGCATCTGCGTCACGCTCGGCAGGCGTTCGCCGCTGAGCGTGTAAGCGTGCGCGACAGGATCGAATGCGAGCATCACGACCCCATCGGGTTTTCGATGAACTCGACCACCGCGTTGTAATTCGCGGTCGTCACGCCATCGAGATCGAAGCCGAATTTCTTCAGGATGTCCGATTCGCCGACAGCGTTCTGCTCCATCTTCGTCTTGAGCACGCGCAGCACGCTGTCGCTGATCGGCGTGGCCGGTGCATCTTCGAACTGTTCCTGCTCGGCGCGCTGGGCGCGCGAGCGCGGGGCGGCCGTGCGTTGCTGCTGCGCGGGCTGCTCGTTCTGTTGCACCGGCTCGGCTTCGCGGTGCGTGATGGGTTGCTCAATAACGCCGTCGGCGTCTGCCTGTTCAAGCGCGGGTTTTGCAGCCGCGCGCTGGCTGCGCGATTGCGGCTGCTGGACAGCGGCGGGCACTTCCTGGGCCGCGCCCATGTCGCGCTCCACGATGCGCTGCGCCTCGTCTTCGTCGAAAACGCCAGCGAAGCCAAACGCGAGGCGAGCGCCCTGTACGAACGTCTTGTGGCGCAGCATGCGATTCGGATGCGATTGCCACGGCTGCATATTGCGGCGCACGACTTCGTCGAAGTACTCGCGCACGATCACCGGACGTTGGCGATCCTTACGATAGACGCGCACTTCCATCCAGACCGGCACTTTCTTGCTGGAAAAGTCGACGAGTTCTTCGGCATACGAAAACTCGAAGCCGTCGCACATGGGGTGCTCGTTGACGATGCGGGCCCAGCCGTCCACGCCGATCACCGGCACGATGCCGCCCTTGTCCGGGAAGGCGTAGATTTCCTTCGTGAACGGGTTCAGGCCGTACTGATCGGCGACGATCAGCAACGCGGCCATTTGCTCGTTGGAGACTTCCTTGTCGTTCTGCTGCTTGAAGCACGTGGACTTGAGCGTGTCCATGAGCTTCGTCGGCTCGATGGAGTACTTGTCGGCGAACTTCGAGACCAGGCTCGCGCGTTGGGTTGTGACTGCGGTGGACATGGGGTTCCTCGTGGATGGTGATGGGTTACTCGGCAACCGGCGCGGGCATCTTCTCGATGCACACGTACGGGAAGCGCAGCGGGAAGGCCTTGATGTACTTGCCGAAGTGCGAGCCGAACGACTCGGCGCCGCGGAAGGCTTCCCAGTTCTCGGCCGTGAACTGCGAGTAGTGGTAGAGCGACGTCGGCGCACCGGTCGTGCGGTTCTTGAAGCGAACCGCGAGCGTGCACGTGGCGGCGTCGTAGCCGATGCTGTGGATCTGCGACGATTCGACCGCGTCCATCGCGATCACGGGTGTTTCAACGGCGGGCGTGTTCATACGGCACCTTTGCTGAAGTGGTGGGGTTGATCGAGATACGGCGGGTCTGCCGGCATCATGGCCAGCGCGAACAGGAACAGCGCGGCCATGCCGACGAGCGCCGAGAGCAGCGGGTGTGCGTCGGAGAACTGACGGATGCGCTTCACAGCACGCCCCCGACCGAATCGCTGTGCTGGTAGTGGCGCGCGACGTGCGGCGGCACATACATCGTGCCGATCGCCATGGGCGTGAGGCCCATGCGGCGATTGAGTGCCTTTTTCGCCGCAAGTTTTGCGGCGTTCATGGCCGCAAGGTGACGCATCTGCGCTTCCATGCGCTCGGCATCGGTGAGGCGCACACCCGTTTCGATGGTGCGCAAGTCGATCATGGTCAGAAGCATGCGATTCCCCTGGTGCACATGAGAAAGGCCAGGACAGCGACGCCCATCAGGCTCGCGCCGGCGGTGAAGGAAAGCAGCAGCAACGTGCCGCGCAGTTGCTGTTCGGTTGCGGGCATCACGACTGCGCTCCGGGCATCAGATCAATTCGCTCGCCACGGACGTTGACTGCCGTCTCGTCGTGAGCAGCCAGAAAATCAGGGCCTTTCGTGACGTAGGAGACGTCTGCACCTTCGTGCGTTATGACGAGTCGAAACTCCGTCGTGAACGGGTGCGATTGCGCCACAATTTGGCGATGCAGCTCACGCACAAGCGCCTTTATGTCGGCGGCAATCTTTCCGCTTTTTTCGACGTAGAGAGTTTTCTGTTCGCTCACGTTGGTTCCCCGTATTTAGTTAGCACCACACGACATCGTTGAAATCGACGGTGCGTCGATAGACCCACTTCTGCGACCAGCCGACGAACGCCATTTCCATGTAGCCGTTGGCCAGCAGGACGATTCGATAGGAGGGGCCGTTCATGACAGCTCCGTCTTGGCCAGCGCCAGATCCAGCAGCAGACGCTCGCCCGACTTCAGCGGGTTGCGCGCGGCGATAGTGGAAAGCGCCTCGACCAGTGCGTCGATCGCGTCAGCCGCCTGGGCCATCTTTCGCTCAGCTCCGATCGCGTTGCCGCTGGCGTCGTAGCCGCGCAGCTCGCGCGAGAGGTCGCACGTGGGCTTCGAGCAGTCGGGGCATTCCTCGCCGTCGTAGCCTCCACCGTTAGGCAGCAAGCCGCCGATCATTCCGTGGCCGCCGCACTTTTCGCACGTGGGCTTGAGGTCTTGGGCGTCACACATGCTCGACCTCGTCTTCGGCGCACTCGCGGCAGATCGGGTAGCCGTCCAAGTCGCGATCGAACAGCGTCGCGCGGCGGCATTCGGCGCAGTAGAAGCGCGGCGCGCGCTCGACGTCGGGTTTGACGTCCAATTCGTCCCAGAGCACGATTCGCATTTCTTCCTCGCTGTGAAGTCTCGCTACACAAGGCAAGTATAGAGATGCTTCGCTTTATGTCAAGCGTCGCTACACAATTGGGTAGAAAAAAATCCCGCGTGGGCGGGATCGGGGCAGACCGCAGCTATTCGGGTCAGCGAAGCGTGCGCAAATTACCGCATGCAAGCACCAGAAGACCATCCTTTTGAGACGCGACAGCGCGGCCATCTGGAGAATAAAGGCCCTGAACCGTGCAAGTCAGGCTCACCTCTGAGCTCTTTCCGATCGAAGCGGGGATTTCTGCGGACGGCAGGATAGCTCGCACAGCCGGAGCGTCCGCACCGAGGCCCATAAGCGGAAGGTACGTGCGACCTGAGGGAAAGCTGGCCGGTGCGCCAAGAACGGCTGCGCGCGGAATCGTCAGTTCTGCGTTGCGGTACTTCTGGTCGGCGAGCGCCGGACTGCGTTCATAGTCGAGTGCGATCTGGGTGACACTCGTTTGCGCGCCAATCCATTGCTCGGCGCTTGCCACAGAGCAGGCGCCGAGAAGCGCTAGGGAGACGAGGGCGTGTTTCATCCGAAAAGCCACATGGCTGGTTTCACGATCGCGGCGACGTAATGCAGACGCTCAATCTGATCCGAGTTGATGGCGATAGGCATGTGTGCCGTGTTGACCGACATCAGGTGCGTGCGGCCCTGCGCAGCATAGAGAAAAATCTTGACCATAACGCGCCCGTCCTTAGCCTTAACGAGCACCTCGTCGCCGTGCTCGACCTTGCGATTCGGCTCGACGATGACGAACTCGCCATCCTTGATGCGCGGCATCATCGAGTCGCCCTTGCAGCGAATGCCGTACGCATCACGGTCTTTCGACGGGAAGTCGAGGTAACCGTCCCCATGACCGACCGGATAGTCCAGCTCGGCCCAGTGTCCATCGTCTCCCAACTGTGCTGTCCCCACTACTGGAATGCGAACGCCCTCCGGCACCGGAATTGGATCGAAGGGATCGTCATGATGAATGCCCGGCATCTTCTTCTCGCCTCGACCCGTGAGAAGCCAAACCGGGTTGTAATCGAAGCGCTGCTGTATGCCTACCGCGTGCTCAAGTTTAATTTTCCCGCTTCCGTCGAGCCACGTCAGGACAGTATCGATGTCCACACCAGCCGACTCGGCTAGCTGCGTGGGCGTCGCGCGCGCCTCGGAAATGATGAGCCGCATTCGCTCATCAAGTTCTGGGGTGGCAAAACCGTCGATCAAAACACGTGGAACAGCAGTGGAGGTGCCTGGCACGTCCTGAACGAAGCTTGGCTCGTCGCCTGCCTTCGAAAGATTCAGGACGAGTGGCTGCGTGAGATCGTAGCGCTTGTCGCCAGTCACCAGATACTGCACGGACGTGCGCAGCTTCCTCGCCAGAGCGATGAGTTTGTCCTGGTCTGGCCGCGTGTCGCCGCGTTCCCAGGAGGCCACTGCGCTTCGGGAAATGCCGAAAACATCGCCAATTTCCTGAAGCGTGAAGCCAAGCGCCTTGCGCTTTTCGCGAATTAAAGAACCCATATTCATAGTGCAGGGAAACTTAACACTTGATTGTGTAGTATTGCTTCGCCTATCATGTGTAGCGACTCTTCACAAATTCGGAGCGAATCGTCATGGACGAAGCTACCAATGGCGGCGCGCGGCAAGACGAACTGCGCGACGCCGTAAAACTGGCCGGGGGGGCCAGCGCGCTGGCCGAACATCTGCGGCTGTCGCGCGGCGCCATCTACGACTTCATCCGTCGCGGCAATTTCGCTCCGGAACACTGCCCGGAGATCGAGAAGTTCTCGGGCGGCCGGGTGAAGTGCGAAGTCCTGAACAACACGGTTGACTGGGCCTACGTCCGGGCAACCTCGACCGAATCGGCGGCGGCATGAGATCCACACCAGCCAGCCGCCGAGCGGCCTATCGCAACGAAGTCAAAACGCGGATGAGCGACCGTCCCTACGAGGCCATGCAGGCCTGGAAGGTGTTGCACGGTATCGACAGTGATTCCGCCGCGCTTAACCGCATCGCCGAGCTGTTTCTCCTCGGCGCAGTCGGAACTTTGCCGCCGCAGCTCGTCGCCGTCAGTGCCGACGTGGGACACAACGGCCCGGCGGTGAACGCATGAGCGAAAAGGTCGAGCAGCCCGTGCTGCTGCCGATTGCGGAGGCCGCCGATCTGGCGACGCGCGCCGCAGCGCGGGGCGTTTCGGGTGCGGATTTTCTCGGCTATCACGTGCTGCGCAGCGCCTACGGGGCTTTGCACCCAGCCGTGATCGAGTTCGAACAGCGTCCCATCGCGGGACAAACAGGGACTGACGCGGAGGACGCGTGATGCTTCTTGTGAAAGCTCTTGCCGCCTGGTGCGTAGTGGCGTGTGTTGCCGCGCTGGTGCTGGGCCGTGTTCTTCGGGGGAAGGCGTGAGCCGATGGACAACAACCGAAATCGCAACGCTCGCGCGAGAGTATGCGCGAGCCGTTCGCATTGATGACCTGCGCGCATTGCTCGCGCGCCATACGCACGCTGGTCTGTACGCGAAGGCTCGAAAGCTCGGGCTCACGCGTGCTCGCCGCAAGAAGGCCGCATGAATCAAATCCCGAATCAGCTCACCTTTCGCCAGGTCTGCGACGACGACGTCGTGATCTGGCATCGCGCATTCGCGCTCGCATCTCAAATGAGCACGCCTGAACGTCGCGCCGCGGTCTTCACGGCGCTCGTTCTCTCGTGCCTGCGTCTCGGCATCTCGATGCACGACCTCATGAATCGCAGGTGCTGATATGCGCGAATACGGAAAAATCCACGCATCTTTCTGGACGAGCCAGGACATCCGATCCATGACGGAGGATGGCCGTACACTCGCATCCTATCTTTTGACGAGCCCGCATTCGAACATGCTGGGCTGTTTTCGCGTGCCGCCGGCCTACGTTTCGGACGACCTCAACTGGCCTTTGCAAAGGGTTATGGAAGGGTTTGCCGAACTGTATCGAAAGGGTTGGGCAACCCTTTCCGAAGGGTCTAATTGGCTAGTTATCCACAAGTTTTTGAAGTGGAACCAGCCTGAAAACCCGAATGTGGTGAAGGCTGCTGAAAAATTGTTCGACCAGATTCCGGACGAATGTGGCGTAAAGCCTTTACTGGCTTGGGCTGTAGCCGAATTTGAGCCGCGATTCAGCCTCGAAAAACTGGCCAAATTCAAACCCTTTGCGAACCCTTTCGATACCACTCCCAAAGCCTATCGAAAACCAGAGCCTGAACCAGAGCCTGAACCAGAGCCTGAACCAGAGCCAGAGAGAGAGCCAACAACGATGTCGCTCTCGCTCGTTCCGGACGCTCCGAAAAAATCCGATCCCGTCGAGGAAATTTTTTCGTACTGGCAGCAGCGGATGCAATCGCCTCGCAGCTCGCTCGACGACAAGCGCCGTCGAATGATCCGGCAGGCGCTCAAAAGCTACAGCCCTGCCGACGTCTGCAAAGCGATTCGAGGCTGCTCGCGCTCGCCGTTCCACATGGGCGAAAACGACCGGAAGACGAAGTACAACGGCCTCGACCTGATCCTTCGCAATGCCGAAAAAATCGACGCGTTCATCGCGATCGACGACAACCCGCCGGCGCAGGGCAGCGGAACGCCGCTCACGCAGAGCGACCGCATCCGGATGCAGAACGAGCGCGTAGCGCGCGAATGGCTCGGTGAAGAGCCGCAGGACGACGGACGCACGATCGACATGGAGACAGCCCATGAAAGCCACTGACCGCAAGGAATTTTTCGCAGTGCTCGCCCGCACGTTCGAGACGTTCGGCAAGCCACTGCCCAGCGGCGATGTCCTCACCGTCTGGTGGACGAAGCTTGAGCCTTTCCCGATCGAAGTCGTATGTGCAGCGTTCTCGCGCCACATCGACACGAGCGAATTCCCCCCAGTTCCTGCTGCGATCCTGAAGCTGCTGCCGCGCGAATCCGACGGTCACGTGCAACCTGACGAGGCATGGTCGATTGCCGTGCGGCTGCTCGACGAGCGCAACACCGTCGTCTGGAATTCGCAAATCGCCGAGGCTTGGGGAAAGATTTCGCACCTTGCTGACGGTGACGAAACTGCTGCTCGAATGGCATTTCGGGCCGCTTATGCCGACGTTTTAGACCGTGCACGAGCCTTGAACACGCCTGCGAAATGGGTCGTCACGCTGGGCTGGGACGTCGAGCAGCGCGAACAAATCGTCACCGAAGCGGTGCGGCAGAACCGCCTGTCGATCGCTCACGCGAAAGCCGCTGTGCCTTTGCTGGCCGGGCCCAGCGAAGAATCGGCGGTCACGCCGCAGGCCGAGCAGCAGCTCGCGAAACTGCGCTCGATCTGTGCCGGGATAGGGGCGGTGAGTGCACGCGCAGCAGTGGCCGGAGCCGAGCGCGCACGTGAGGCGATCGACGACCTGGCCCGCGCGAAGCAGCAGACGGCCGCTCGCGTCGCCGCGTACGAGGCGAGCCACGCATGAGCCTCGACGACGTCCGCACCGACACCTGCGCCGCCTACGGTTGCCCGCTGCTGGGCTCGTTCGGCGTGGGCGGCAAGTGGTTCTGCGTTTGCCACTTCCGCGCCAATGCGGCCGTCAACGATGCGATCACCGCCGAGCTGAACCGTCACCGCGGCGTCGTCGACGCGCTGCTGCTCGCGCGCCGCACTGGCGCCGGGTATGCGGACATCAAAGCCCTTGAGGACGAGCTGATCGGCCACACGCACGAGATCGGCCGTCAGCAATCCATTCCCACCGCTGGCGTGGTCGGCCCGACGCACGCCGAGCCTGCCTTCACGGAGACCGATGCATGAACTGCAAACCGGGTGACTTGGCTTTCATAACGAGAGCCTACTGCGTTGAAAATATCGGCCGCATTGTCGAAGTTTTGCCGCAGTTTGAAGTTGTTATGGATATGCCTTCCTGGAATACGCGGATTGTTGGTGACGCTGCGTCTCCCTGCGTTATCGAAATCAATGGCGGCGTGATTGCACGTTTGGAACACGACACTTACGCCTGGTGTCCTGATGCGTGGATGCGCCCGATCAGTGGCGTGCCAGTGACTGATGACGTCCATGACGAGGTGCCCGCATGACCGCACACACCATCCCCGCCGAGTGGGATCGCCACGCGCTCAAGACCGCGCGCAGCCTCGCCAGCATCGACCGCGCGCGACTGCCCGGCAGCACCACGCAGTTCGTCGCGATCCTGCAGGAGGCGATCCTCGCTGGCATGCGCTTCGCCACCGACGACCGCGCCGCGCGCGGCCCCGAGCAGTGCATCCTGATCGAGCACAGCTTCATCCGCCTGGCGGGCGTGAAGGTCAGCGACGAGGAAATGGCCGTGCTGCGCGCCATCGCGGATCGGCTGAAGGCGAACAACGACACGAGGGCGCTGCAATGCTGACCGTCACGCTGCCGTATCCGCTGTCGGCGAACAAATACTGGCGCCCGGTGACCATCAACGGCCGCGCGATGATCGTGCCGACGAAAGAAGCCAAGGCGTTCAAGACCGAGATCGCGTGGCTGTTGCGCGACGCTGGCGTGCGCAAGCCCATCGACGGCCGCGTGAAGATCCACCTCGACCTCTATCCGCAGCGCCCGAAGGACTGGCAGGCGCGGCAGCGAAAGCTCGGCTCGAACTGGGACGACAACGTCATGTGCATCGACATCGACAACGCGCGCAAGGTGCTCTACGACGCGTTCAAGGGCGTGCTGATCGTCGACGACAAGTGGATCTGGTCGGACAGCGCGGATCGCTGCGAGCCGGATGGCGAGGCTCGCGTCGTGGTGACGATCGAGCCGATTGCTGCCGCGCAGCCGCAGGCCGCGTTGGAGTTGCCCACGCCGCGCGCCGATCTCTTCGATCCGCTGGAGGTTTGACGATGGAACGGCAGAAGATCCGATTCGGCAATACCACGATCATCGTTACGTTCAATGCTCGCATCGCATGGTGGGTGCGGCCATACCTCAAGACGGTGTGGCTGATTGCGCAAATCACCCAGCTCGAGCCCGACATGAAACGTGTGACGCGCCGGGTAATGCGGGGCGTCCGAGCGAAGACGGTCGAACGGCCGTCGCACTGAGCACCACGCTACGCCGATGCGCACTCGGCCGCTGGCTCCTGCGACACGGGCGAAACCATGCGAGGAAACCATGCTGACGAAAGAGCAACAGAATCGTGCGTTCGACGAGGCTATGAACGTGGCGCGCGAACTTGCCAAGGAAGGCCACGATGAGAGGGAAGTCGTGCGCGGTGCGAAGGCTGTGATCGCCGCAGCGCACGCGGTGGATGCGCAGTTCGATGAGAAAGATGCCGATGCGCAGCCTGTCGCCAAGGTGCGGGAAAACGGCCAGATCCATATTCTCGACCACAACGTCCCCGTCGGCACGCTGCTGCGTCGAGCCTGACTTCCGCTTTTACACCCGCCACCTGAGGCCACCATGCAGACGTCCAACACCCGCACCGCCATCCAGTCGTCCTGGGAGATCTTCGAGCGCCGCACCGTGGCGGCCGACGCCACTGCGGCCGAGCGCGCCGCCGCCCGCCGCGCGTTCTTCGCTGGCTTCCACACGATGCTGTTCCTGTCGCAGCAGCTCACGCCGCTCGAACCGGCGCGCGCCGCAGTCGTGCTCGAAGCCGTCGCCAACGAGGCCGCTGAATTCGCGCTCGCGCCGTACTGATTTCGCCCGAGATAATCGGGCGTCGATTTTATGGCGTCCGTTTATCTGATAATCAAACCGACATCCGATAACTCGGGATTGAGAACGATATGGCAGGCAACGGGAACCCCAGCACGCAATTTTCGAAAACGAATCAGCCGAAAAGCCGACGCGGAAAAGACGTGCGCACGAAAATGCTGGAGGCGATTAAAAAGGTCACCGGCAAAAATGAGGGCGCGTTTTATCAGGAAATCGCGACACGCGCGGTCAATCAGGGCGACGTCGTGCTCATGAAAGAGCTGATGATGCGCGTTGCGCCGGTCGCGCGCCCCGTCACGCCGGAGGTGCACTTCGACTTCCCCGAGACCGGTTCGCCCGTCGATCAGGTCGACGCGATCATGAAAGCAGTCTCGCTCGGCAAGGTGCCCGCCGACGTCGGCCAGATGCTCGTGAACATGATCCGCGCGAAGCTCGACGTGCTGGAAATCAGCGAGCTCGCCGACCGCCTCGCGGCCATTGAGCGCCAGCTCGCGCAGGATAAGTGAGCCATGAACGTCAAAGCGGGAGACATGGCGATTGTTGTCGTGCCTGCTGACTGGCCGCGCAAGACGCTTGACGGACTGGTGGTTGAGGTCGTCAGTTTTGTTCCGCCGCGCGGGCCGGAGGCGTGCTGGGATCAACGGCCAGCATGGTGGTGCAAATGGAAGCGCGCGTGGTTCAACGATCACGGCGTGATGTTCCTCGATGGCGGTTTGCTGGACTCGTGGTTGCGGCCGATCAGCGGCGTATCGCTTGCTGACGAAATTCGAATTGAAGCGGCGTTTCTCGCATGAGCCGCCGCCGGATCTCGTATGCCGCGATTGCCCGCGTCGAGCAGTACTTCAAGGGCATCGCGACCAAAGCCGAACCGGCCGTGTTCGGCATCTGCAACATGCAGCGCGAGATCATCCGGCGCGTCGACATCGACGGCAACGTCACCGACGCGCCGCCCACCGTCCTGATCCCCGAAAAGCTCGAACGCCTGATCTACCCGAAGCGCTTGAAGATCGTCTACGGCGGCCGTGGCTCGGCCAAGACGCGGAGCATTGTGTCGATCCTGACAGCCCAGGCGTCGGCGCGCCGTGAGCGTGTCCTCTGCCTGCGCGAGATCCAGAATTCGATCGAGGAATCGAGCCATGCCGAGCTGTCCGAGGAGATCGAGCGCCGCGACCTGTCCGGCTCGTTCGTGGTCGGGCGCAAGATCATCCGCGTGCCGGCCACCCGCAGCAGCTTCAGCTTCCGCGGGCTCTATCGCAACGTCACCGGCGTCAAGGGCTTCGCCAAGGCCACGAAGGCCTGGGTGGACGAAGCGGAGACCGTCTCGCGCGAGTCGTGGGGCGTCCTGATGCCGACGATCCGCGAGCCCGGCTCCGAGATCATCGTTTCGTTCAACCCGAACAAGCCGACCGATCCGACGTGGGTAGACCTGATCGGCCCGTACGAAAACCTGCTCGACGATGACGGCTGCTACGAGGACGACGAAGTCCTCATCATTCGCGCGAACTACACCGACAACCCCTGGTTCACAGCGGAACTGGAGATCGAGCGCGCCAAGATGGAGCGCACCGACAGAGACCGCTACAACTGGATCTGGCTCGGGCAGTTCAACCGGCGCAGTGACGAAATCATCTTCGCTGGCAAGTGGCGCAGCGAGGCGTTCGAGACGCCCGCCAACGTGCGCTTCTTCTTCGGCGCCGACTGGGGCTTCGCGCAGGATCCGACCACGCTTAACCGGTCGTTCGTGCGCGGCAATACGCTGTTCATCGACTGGGAGGCCAACAGCCTGCGCCAGAACAACGGCAAAGGCGTCGACCTCGACGAGATCTGGAAGCTGTTCGCGGGCAACGAAGGCATGCGGCCGAAGCAGCGCGAGCAGTGGCAGCCGGGCGACGCGCTGAAATACCCGGGCATCCCCGGCGCACGGCAGTGGAAGATCAAGGCCGATTCGGCGCGGCCAGAGACCATCAGCCTGGTCGCGAAGCAGGGCTTCAACATCAGCGCCGCAGCGAAGTGGGGCGGCTCCGTCGAGGACGGTATTACGTTCCTGCGCGGCTTCGATGAAATCGTGATTCACCCGCGCTGCGTCGAGACGATTAAAGAGTTCGAAAGATATTCGTACAAGGTCGATAAACAGACCGGCGATATTCTCCCGATAATCGTCGACAAGCATAATCACCACATCGACGGCATTCGATACAGCATGGACGGCTATATTCGAGGGCGCAACGGCCTTAATATCTCAAGCGAAGCACTTCAAGCTGCCGCCGCTGCTTAATGCGGCGATTTTCCGTTTCATCCCGATAATCGGAGTTATTCATGCGTAAATCGCTTTTGATTGCCGCTTTGAGCGCGGTATTGCCGTTTTACATGTCCGACGTGACCGCAGCCGCTGCGCCGGCAGAAGACCCAAACGCTGGTGCATCGCCTGCGGCAGACGTCCCCGCAAGCGACACGACGTCGTCTGCGACGACTGCACCGGACGACAGCGCCACCGGCACCACGGACGCGCCCCCCGCTGAATCGACGCCGGACGCCGAGGCTGCTGCCCCGGCGACCGACGACGCTGCTCCCGAAACGCTGACCGATACGGCTGCCGATGAACCAGCTGCAACCGCCGAAGTCGCGCCGACGGAAACCGCCGCTGAAGTAGCCGCGCCCGATGCTGAAGCGGCTGATGTCGAGACGACGACCGCCGCTGCCGAAGCTGCCCCCGCCGCAGCAGCCGCCCAGGAAGCCGACGTGACGCCCGAGCCGACGGCCCCCATCAACGAAAACACTGGCAAGGTCGAGGTCGAGGCGGACTCGCACGCCGAAGCGAAAGACCGTTTCGCCGGGCTGCTCGCCAAGCTGCATCAGTTCGAGCAGGACACCGTCGACGAGCTGCGCACCGAGCTGCTCGCCATCGGCACGCTGCTGCACCTGCACTCGAAGGCCTCGACGGACGCCGCGCTGACCGGCGACTACAAGGCCACCGACCTGTCGTAACCCACTGCGGCGCGCGCCATGCTCGATAAACTCCGTTCTCTCGTTCGTGGCGCGCCGCTCCTGCCGCCGTCTCCTGCAACACCGCGTATCGCGCTCGACAGCGCGCCGCGCATCGAGCCTAACTGGCCGACAGTCGAAGGCCCGCGCCGCGGGCTCAGCATCAGCCCGGCGCTGCTCGAACAGCTTCAATCCATGCAGGGCGCGCAGCACGCCGTCATCGACTGGCCCGCGAAGTTCAAGCCAGCTGACGTGATGCCCGGCACCAAGGGCGACGAGAAGGGCGCCCCAGCCGTCGCGATGGATTCGATCTGCGACAACATTCCTGGCACGCTCGGCCTCTACAGCGGCTACGCCCAGATGCAGGGCGTCGACTTCATCGGCTACGCCGCGCTATCGCTGCTCGCGCAGCACCCGCTGATCCGCGCGATGGTCGAGACGCTGGCCGACGAGATGACGCGCAAGTGGATCGAGTTCAGCGGCCAGGGCGCCGAGGAATCGGACGCCGAGCGCGTGAAGGCGCTGCAGGCCGCGACCGAGAAATTCCACCTCAAGAAGCAGTTCAACCGCGCGATGAAGAAGACCGGCTACTTCGGTGGCTGCATGCTTTTCATCGACATGGGAGACGACACCTATTCCGAGGCGGGCAAGCGCGAGATCCAGACGCCGCTGACGCTCGATTCGGCCAAGATCACGAAGGACTCGTTCAAGGGCTTCCGTCTCATCGAGCCGATCAACTGCTACCCGGCGCCCTACAACGCCGACAATCCGCTCGCCGACGGCTATTACAAGCCGGACGCGTGGCTCGTGCAGGGCCGCAAGGTGCACGCGTCGCGCCTGCTGCACTTCACGCAGAACGAACCGCCCATCCTGCTCAAGCCCGCGTACAACTTCTTCGGCATCCCGCTCGCGCAGATGGCGCTGGACTACGTCGACCGCTTCGACACCGTGCGCATCGCCGTCGCGAAGCTCGTCAAGAGGTTCAGCACGTCGATCCTGAAGACCGACATGAGCCAGATGCTCAACGGCGGCGGCTATGACGACGCGACCAGCCTGAAGGCGCGCGCGTTGCTCTGGTCGATGATGGGATCGAACGACGGCCTGATGACGCTCGACATGGAGGCCGAAGATTTCGTCCAGGTCAACACGCCGGTGTCGGGCCTGGCCGATCTCGTGTCGCAGCAGCTCGAACTGCTCGCCGCGATCAGCCGCACGCCCGCCGTGAAGTTGCTCGGGATCTCGCCGAAGGGCTTCAATTCGACCGGCGAGTACGACGAGGCGAACTGGTACGACCATGTGTCGAGCCAGCAGCAGATCGTTTTCGCCGACAACCTCGACCGCGCCACGAAGATCATCCAGCTTTCCGAGAACGGCAAGATCGACGACGATCTCACGCATCGCTTCGTGCCGCTGCACGAGCAGAGCGAGGTCGAGAAGGCGACGAACCGCAAGAGCAACGCCGACACCAACGCGATCTACCTCGACCGCGGCGTCGTGTCGCCCGAGGAAGTCCGCGCACAGCTGGCCGCCGACCCCGACAGCGGTTTCGAATCGCTCGACGTTGACGAGCTGCCTGAGGGGCTGCCGGGCGCCGAAGAGGGCAACGAGCCGGACGCGGACAGCGCCGGTAACGTCTGATGCCCGCGCGCGCGCCGAAGGTTAAGGGCGAAATGCGCCCGGCGCGCCCGAGCGCTGCGCTGCGCGTCGCCTACCAGCGCCAGCTCGAACGCCTCGTCGACGAGATGCACCGCTCGACGCTGTATTGGCTGCGCGCCACCTACCGCGATCGCGAATCCGAAATCACCATGGACGCGTCGCCGGCCGCCGACCTGGCCGCGCAGCTCGCGCGTCGCGCCTCGCAGTGGCGCAAGATGTTCGCGAAGCGCGCGCCGGATCTCGCCCGCGAGTTCATTTCCAAGGTCGATCGTCACGCCACGAACGCCACGAAGCAGGCTGCCGTCGCGCTGACCGGCATGAGCGTTTCGGTCAAGGACACGCTGGTGTCGAACACGGTGCTCCAGGCGTCGGTACGCGAGAACGTCTCGCTCATCCAGTCCATCCAGTCCGAATACGCGACCGACGTCGAGGGCATCGTGATGCGCAGCGTCACGGCGGGCCGCGACCTCTCATACGTCACCGAGCAGTTGCAGCAGCGCTTCGGCGTGACGCGCCGCCGCGCGCAGCTGATCGCCACCGACCAGAACAACAAGGCCACGGCGCAGATGGCGCGCGTGCGCCAGCTCGGCATGGGGATCAAGAAGGCGCGCTGGCTTCACGTGGGCGGCGGTAAAAATCCGCGCCATTCTCACGTGCAGGCAAACGGGAAGGTTTTTGATTTGGATAAAGGTCTTAAAATCGACGGCGAATATATTTTCCCCGGCGAACTGATTAACTGCGGCTGCGTCGGGGCACCTCTTATCCCGGGCGTAGACGATGAAGCCGAATAAGCCAGTTATTCTCGCGTTCGACAAAATGACCGTCCGTCGTGTTGATACCGACGGGCGGCTTTTTGTTAAGACGAGCCACATTACCCGAGCCGACGTTAATCCCTATTACGGTCGGGAAATCCCGACGTGGGACGAACTCGGTCTCGATCCCGACCGCGTCTATCAGGTGTTCCGGCCGCCCGAGGAGCTGCAGAAGGGCGCCCACACGTTCAACACGTTGCCGATCCTTGCCATCCACACGCACGTAACGGCAGAAAACCCGCAAAAAGAAGAGATTATCGGCTCAACCGGGTCAAATGCGGTGTTTGACGGGACGTGGCTTGATAATGCGCTCGGATTTTGGGATGCGCAGTATATCGACAAAATCGACGACGATTCACAGCGAGAATTATCGTGCTCTTATCGTTATATTCCGATTATCGAAAACGGCTCCTATAATGGCTCGCCATACGATCTAAAAATGACGGCGATTGAAGGTAATCACGTCGCTTTAGTCGTCGAGGGTCGCGCCGGCCCGGAAGTGATGGTCGCTGATACCCAGATCCACCCCCCTCAAAAGGCACATACCGTGAAACTGAATCCCAAGCAAAAGGCCGCGCTGAAGGCGCGCATGCCGAAGCTCAAGGTGGCGATGGACGAGGGTCTCGACACCGAAGCCGTCGAAAACGCCCTCGAAGAAGCGCTCGAAGAAGTCCAGGCGCTCGGCGAACCGGAAACGACCGACGACGAAGAAGGCACGCTGCTCGAAAAGCTGAAGAAGCTGATCGAGGGCGCTGGCTCGACGGGCGCGAGCGACGAGGAAAAGAAGCCTGCCGACGACGAAGCGGCTAAGCGCGCTGAAGAAGCGCGCAAGGCCGACGAAGCCAAGAACGCGGGCGCCATGGACGCCAAGATCAAGGCCGCCGCCGACGGCGCGCGCGTCTCGATCGAAAGCCGCTTCCGCGCCGCGCAAAAGGTCGAGCCGATCACCGGCAAGCTCGATGCAATGGCCTTCGACTCGGCCGACGCGATCTTCGCGCACGCGCTGAAGGTCGGCGGCATGGAGCCCGAGAAGCACGACGCGGCGGCGTATAGCGGCATCGTCGATGTGCTGCTCACGAAGCGCGCAGAGCCGACGCCGCATGGCGCGCAGGACTCGGCCGCTAACGGCGAACTGCTGAAGATGTTCCCGGCGCTCGCCAAGATCAACCACGCGTAAGGATCACGCCATGAGCTTCCCGACCGCTGTTCGTTTGCAGCCCGAAGTTGGCGTGCCCGGCACGCGCGCTTCGATGAATCCGATTTCGGTGATCTCGCGTATCGCGCAGAGCGCCGTCACCGTCGCCCGTTTCGTGTGGCCCGGCACCGACACCGACAACCAGGTGCAGAACACGGGCACCGGCGCGCCGCTCGGCCTCGCCATCACCGATCAGGTCGGCGTCATCCCGAACTACCTCGCTGAATACAGCATGCAGGTGCCCGCCGGTTTCCCGGTGCAGGTCGCCGAGCAGGGCGAGTACTTCGCGAGTTCGGCCAACGCCGCTACGCTCGGCCAGAAGGTTTTCGCGACGCTCGCCGACGGCACGCTGCAGTTCGGCGCGGCCGGCGCCACGATCACCGGCGCCGTCGAAACGCCGTACGTCGTCACGCGCGGCGGCGCAGCGAACGCCGTCATCAAGATCTCGACCTGGAGCAACCTCGCATGAAACTCAATCAACTTCGCGAGTACGGCATTGTGCTCGCGCACGATGCGCAACTGCTCACGGACGAGCTGCGCGCCAAGGTCATCGCGGCCATGGACGCGGCGGGCCCGATGGTGACGATGCCCAACAACGGCATTCCGCAGATGCTCACGAACTACTTCGATCCGCGCGTGATCGAGGTGCTCGTCGCGCCGATGAACTCGGAACTGCTTTACCCGGCCGTGCAGAAGGGCGACTGGGCCACCGACACGACGACGTTCCTCGTGGTCGAAAACACGGGTGAAACGGCGACGTACGGCGACTTCAGCCAGAACGGCCAGTCGAGCCACAACGCAGTGTTCCCGCAGCGCCAGGCGTATGGCTTCCAGACGAACACGCAATGGGGCGATCGCCAGATGGCCGTCGCCGCTAAGGCACGCCTCGACTATGCGTCGCGCCAGCAGATCGCCTCGGCGCTCATCCTGCGCAAGAAGGAAAACGCGATCAACCTGTTCGGCGTCTCGGGCTTGCAGAACTACGGCCTGATGAACGATCCGGCGCTTATCACGCCGGTCGCGCCGACGACCGGTGTCGCGGGCAACACGTGGGCGCTGAAGACGTCGGACGAAATCTACAACGACTTCGTGCTGTTGTGGGCGGACCTCATCGCGCAGGGCAATGGCCTCATCAACACGAAATCGGCGGTGAAAGTCGGCATTCCGAACATCGTCGAGCAGTACCTCACGAAGCAGAACACCTACGGGCAGGTGCTCCGCGACCGGCTGAAGCTGGCCTATCCCAACATGACAATCGAGACGATCCCCGAGTTCGCGACGACCAGCGGCAACCTCGTGCAGATGATCGCGCAGGATGTCGAAGGTCAGCCGACCGGTGAGCTGGGCTACGCCGAACGCATGCGCGCGCACGGCGTGGTGCGTCACGAGTCGTCCTACTCGGAGAAGAAGTCGGGCCGCAACTGGGGCGCCGTCATCTACTACCCGATCTTCGTCGCGCAAATGCTGGGGGTTTAAGAATGGACGACACGAAACAGAACGAAAGCACCTCGACCGTCGACAAGACGAACACGAAGGCGCTCGAAAAGCCCGCTGGCAGCAAGAAGACGACGCAGGGCAACACCATCACCGTGTACTGCAAGCTGCCGCACGGCATTCGCTACAACCTGCCCGACGGCTCGACGTTGCGCCTGATCGGCTCGCTGGGCGAGGAGCGCTCGCCGTTGCAGGTCAGCGGCATGCCCGGTCGCGATAGCGTCGCTGGCTTCGGCGTGACGAAGAACGTCGATCCGGCCGCGTGGGCGTGGGTCGTTGATAACCATGGCGATTCGGTCGCGCACAAGAACAAGCTGATCTTCGCGCAGGAAGTGAACGACGCAGATTCGGGCGCAGCTGAAGCGAGCGAGAAGTCCGGTGAGGCGACTGGCTTCGAGCCGATCGATCCGAGCAAGGATCCGACCAACGACAAGGACGCGAACGCGCGCAACCTTGGCACGGCGAGCGCCACGAAGTGAGCACGCCCGCTGGCGTCGTCGTGTTTGACCCGGCCGCCTTCCAGGCGGCTTTTCCCGCTTTTGCGACGACGTCAGCGGACACCCTCACGGCCGACTTTGCGCTGGCCGAGCTCTACCTCAACAACACGCCGTGCTCGGTGGTGCAGGATCTCAACGCACGCGCGCAGATGCTCAACCTCATCACCGCGCACATCGCTTTCCTGCTGGGCCGCGCCGCGTCGAATAACGGCGCGAACGCGGCGGCCGTCGGCCAGATCCAATCGGCGGGCGAGGGCACGGTGAACGCGTCATTCGTTGCGGTGCAGGCGAAGAACGCCGCCTTCTGGGCGCAGAGCCAGTACGGCCTCATGTTCTGGCAGATGGCGCTGCCGTATCGCACGTTCCGCTATTTCCCGGCTCCCTGCTATGGGCGCGCCTAAGGTCGCCGGCGGCGTAAAGCTCGACGCCGCGCTCGCGCGCTATCTCGACACCGCAACGAAGACGATGCGCGCCGGTCTGCTCGAAGGCTCGACCGAGCCGGACGGCACGCCCACCGCGCTTGTCGGCTTCTGGAACGAGTACGGCACCACGCGCAAGACAGCAGACGGGCACACCGAGCATGTCCCGCCGCGTCCTTTCATGCGCACGACCGCGGAGAGCAACGGCACGCGCTGGGCGAAGATCGTCGGCGTAACCATGCAGCGCAACGGTGGAGATTTCGAAGCCGCGCTGCGCATCGCGGGCGAAGCGGCTGTCGTCGATATCCAGCAGACGATCGGCACCTGGACGAATCCGCCGAACGCAGAATCCACGATCGCGAAGAAGGGCTTCGACGGCCCGCTGCGCGGATCGGCCGCAGCTCCGATGCAGCACGCGGTCGCATACGACATCGTCGATGGAGCGCCTGAAGAATGACCCAGCTAAAACGTTGCTGCCACTGCGAAAAGATGCTCGCCGTAGTTGAATTCACTTCCGCGAAATTGAAGCCTGACGGCCTGAGTTCTTCGTGCAAGGCGTGCAAGCGCGAATATGATGCGCGCCGGTACGCTGCAAAGCGAGAAAAGTTGCTCGCCCAGCACAAAACTTGGCGGCGTGCAAACGGCGAACGGATTCGCGAATATCGCGATCAATGGCGCGCAGTGAATCTGGAGCACGTCAAAGCCGTTCAACGCGCGTATGACCAAAGAAATGCGGACAAAATTCGCGCACGGAAGGCCGCGCGTCGAACTGCGTTGCGAGAAATCAACCTATGAATCTCCATGGCCTCGTCTCCAGCATCATTGGCACGATCAATCCGTTCGTGCCGGTGACGCTCAACCAGAGCGCCGGATACTCCACGGCTGACGACGGCACGCGCACACCAGCGTTCACCACGTCCGCGCAGTCGGCGCAGGTGCAGGCGCTCAGCGCGCCCGAGATCCAGCACCTCGACGGTCTCAACATTCAGGGCGTGCTGCGCAAGGCGTATCTCAACGGCGACTGGCGCGGCGTGTATCGCCCCAACAACCAGGGCGGCGACCGGCTCGTGTTCGGCACGACCAGCGACGTCCCTGTGTCGTTGCAGGGCACGACGTGGAAGGTCGTCACCGTGTTCGAGACGTGGCCGGATTGGTGCGCGCTCGCGATTCAATTGCAGGTGGGCTGATGGCCGCCACGATCTCCATTACCGAAGCGAACGTGTGCGCCGCGCTGCGCAGCTTTCTGCTCGGCATCCTCGCGAGCGGCGTCGAGGTCGTGCGCGCGCAGGATAACGACGTCGGTGAGCCGCAGGGGCCCGACTTCGTCATGATGAACGTGATCTCGCTGCCGCGGCTCGCCACGAACGTCGACGATTACACCGATCCCGGTACGAATCCGGGCACGCGCAATTCGATGCAGTCGATCAAGATGGGCGTGCAGCTCGACGTGCACGGCCCGAATTCTGCGGACAACTCAGCGATGATCACCACGTTGCTCCGCGACGAATATGCGTGCATTCAATTTGCAGCAATTAATCCCGATATTCAGCCGTTATATTGCGACGAGCCGAAACAGGTTCCGTTTATTAACGGAGAAAATCTGTACGAGCAGCGTTGGATTATCACTGCTGCGATTCAGTACAATCCAGTAACGCAAACGCCGCAAGATTTTGCCGATCAGGTAGAGGTCGGAATTATCAGCGTTGACGCGGCATATCCTCCCGGAGCATAAGACATGTCGATCCCGGCATCCGAAATCGCGTCCTCAACGCCCAGCGTTATCAGTGCAGGCGGGTCGGCGCTCGATATTAACGGCATCATTCTCACGAACAGCGCGCGCGTTCCGATGGGGAGTGTTCCTACTTTCTCAAGCCAGGCGGCAGTCGGAAATTATTTCGGCGAGTCGTCGCTTCAATATCAACTTGCTGGCGTTTATTTCGGCGGATTCGATAATTCGAACGTGAAGCCCGGACAACTCGGCTTCATGCAATACGCGCAATCGGCTGTCGCTGGCTATTTGCGCGGCGGCTCGCTCGCGTCGATGACCCTCGCGCAACTCCAGGCATTGTCAGGTTCGCTCTCGGTTTCCATCGATGGCTTCGCGCGCGCAGCCGCATCGATCAATTTGTCGAGCGCGTCGAGCTTCTCGGCTGCGGCCGCCGCGATCCAGACCGCACTGAACGCAACGCCGCCGACGCCGGCCGTCGTAACGGGCTCGATCGCTGGCACGACGCTCACGGTTTCTGCGGTCACATCCGGCGCGCTGGCGATCGGCCAGGTGCTGACGGGCAGCGGCATAACCGCCGGCACGAAGATCACCGGCTTCCTGACGGGTTCTGGCGGTGTTGGCACGTACACGATCGACCAATCGCAGACGGTCGCGAGCACGTCGATCACCGGCGCGGCCGCAGCAGTCGCGGTGACGTTCGACAGCGTGTCGAGCGCTTTCGTCATCACTTCCGGCATCACGGGTGCACCGTCGACCGTGGCGTATGCGACCGGAACGCTCGCCGCAGGCCTCGCGCTCACGCTGGCTACTGGCGCGGTGCTATCTCAGGGCGCGGCGCCGTCGACACCTGCAACCGCGATGGCGGCGCTTGTGAAGGCTACCCAGAACTGGGTATCGTTCATGACGGATTTCGATCCGGACAACGGCACCGGCAATGCAAACAAGCTGCTCTTCGCGAACTGGACAGCGCAGCAGAATAGCCGCTATGTGTATGCCGCGTGGGACACCGACCAGAGCCCCGCGGCGTCCAACTCCGCAACGACGTCGCTCGGCTACATCGTCAAGCAAAACCAGATGAGTGGCGTGTGTCCGATCTATCAGGACATCAACCAGGCGGCGTTCCTCATGGGCATGCTTGCCTCGATCGACTTTACGGAACAGAACGGCCGCATCACGTGTGCGTTCAAATCGCAGTCCGGCCTCGCCGCGACGGTGACCGACGATGGCGTGTACAACAATCTTCTCGCCAACGGCTACAACATGTATGGCGCGTTCGCGACGGCCAATGATGAATTCACGTTCTTCTACCCCGGATCAATTGGCGGCCAATACGACTGGATCGACTCGTTCGTCAATCAGGTTTGGGTGAATAACCAGTTCCAGCTCGCCATCATGACTGGCCTGAAGAACACGAAATCGGTGCCGTACAACGTGGCAGGCGACACGTTGATCGAAGCGTGGCTAAACGATCCGATCACTCAGTTTGGTAATTTCGGCGGCTTCCAGAAGGGAGTCCAGCTCTCGGCAGCGCAGGCGGCAGAAGTGAAGCAGGATGCAGGCCTCGACATCAGCAGTGCGCTTTTCACGAACGGGAACTACCTTCAGGTGCTTGCGTCGCAAGCGTCAGCGCAGGTACGCGGCGCGCGCTCGTCGCCGCCCTGCACATGGTGGTACATGGACGGCGGCAGCGTGCAGAAGCTGAACGTCGGCTCAGTGATGGTTCAATAAGGGGAACGATATGTCTGGATCCATTACGAGCGCCAACAGCACGATCATGCTGAGCGTTGAAACCATCTACACGACCGCACAGCAGATGCAAGGCTATGCGGCAGAAGACATTTTCGACACCGATGACGTTGATCTTGCGGAAGTCGTGCTCGGGCTCGACGGAAAGCAAAGCAGCGGCTGGGTGCCGTTCAACGTGAAATGGCGCTTCACGCTCATGCCGAATTCGCCATTCATCCTTGTGATGGACACGTGGATCACCGCGCAGAACGTGCTGAAAGACGTCTATATCGCGCAGGCCAATGTCAAGCTCCCTGGCCCCGGAAAGAAGTTCGCGATGAATAACGGCACTCTGACGCGCGGCAAGGTCATCCCGGACGCGAAGAAGACCCTTCAACCGCAGACCTACGAAATCACGTGGGAATCTGTGCTTCCGGCTCCGGTGTAATGCGATGCGAAAAACAATCAGCTACCTCGTGACGGACGAGGGCCGCGATAAGGGCAAGCGGTTCCTCATCACCGAAATGTCGGCGGCGCGCGCGGAAGAATGGGCCGCACGCGCACTGTTCTCGGTTATGAGTTGCGGCATTAATGTGCCCGACAACATTCTGAAGGCGGGCTTTGCGGGAATCGCCGCCATTGGCATCAAGTCGATGACGAAGGTGCCGTTCGAACTCGCCAAGCCGCTCTTCGACGAAATGATGACCTGCGTGCAGTACGAGTTCGAGGCTGGCCGCGACGGCGGCGCGCGGGCGCTCATGGACGACGACATCGAGGAAGTCGCCACGCGCCTGAAGCTGCGCAAGGCCGTGCTGCAGCTCCATCTGGATGCTTTTCTGGGCGCCGCCCCATCGACACAGGCTTCTGGGGCGGCGGCAGTTCCCGCCTGATCGAGTATCCGAACGTGCCGCGCTCGATCGGCGTAGTGGTTTCGCGCCGACGGGCAACGCTGATCGAACTGCAAACCGTGTACGGGCTCGCCGACCTGCATGACCTGCTCGAAATAATTCTGGTGGATTCGCACAACGAGCGCGTCGCGACCGAGAATAGGAATTGACCGTGCCGACGATCGTAGACGCTCTCATCGTTACGCTGGGCCTCGACGCTGCCGCATTCAAGCGCGGCAAGTCCGAGGCCACCAACAGCACGAAGAAGCTCACCGCCGAAGAACTGCGGGCGGCCAAAGAGATCGAGGCCCGCAACAAGAAGGCGGCCGACTCTTTCCGCGCCGTGCGCAACGAGCTTCTCGCGCTGCTGGCGCTCTTCACCGCCGGTCTCGGCATCAAGGACTTCACCGAACAGACCATCAAGGGTGCCATCGCCACCGGCCAGCTTGCGCGCGACCTCGGCATGGTGCCCGGGCAGGTGCGCGCGGTGGAACAGGCGTTCGACCGCCTGGGCGCTTCCACGACCGACGCCGACGACGCACTGAAGGGCATTCAGGAACAGGCCGCGAAGCTGAAGAACGGCCAGCTCGACGACCGGCTGCACGCGTATCTGATGAACGCCAGTCGCGCGGGCGTCAGTGCCAACGTGCACGACGTTGACGACCCGATGAAGAAGCTGGAGCAGGACGCCGTGATCGCGCAGCGGCTTGCCCAGACGCAGGGCCGCGGCTTCGCGATCCTTTCGCTTCAGCAGGAAGGCTACACGCGCGCGATGGCCGACGCGCTCATGCAAGGCCCGCAGGCTTTGCAGGCGGAAGTGCAGCGGCAGCAGAAGCTCAACCAGCTATCGCAGGACGAGACCGACCGGCTGCGCGCGCTCGACAATCGCTGGAAGGACTTCAAGGAAGGTCTCGTCACAACCGGCCAGCGCATCGTGATCGCGCTCGAACCGGCGTTCAACGTCGTCGTCGGACTGCTCACGCGGATGTCCGACTGGTTCGCCGCGCACGCCGACCAGATCGGCACGCAGGTGAAGGATCTCGCCGACCGCTTCGCCGCGTGGATTACCGGCGTGGACTGGGACAAGGTGATCGCCGACGTGAAGGCGTTCTTCGAGCAACTCGACAAGGCCGCGCAATCGCTCGGCGGCTGGAAGACCATCCTCGAAGCGTTGGTGGCGCTGAAGCTCCTGTCGTTCGTTGGCAGTGTGGTTTCGCTCGCGGGCGCGTTCACGAGCCTTGGCGGGGCTCTCGGGGGCATTGCCACGGCGGGCGCCGCTGCGCTGCCGATCCTGATGCGCTTGCTCGGGCCGGCGGCGCTGGCGCTGCACAGCGAAAGCCTGAATGCGGGAGAGGAAAACACGCGCACAACGCAGCCCGGCGACACCTGGGACGGCGATCCTGTCGGGCAAGCCCGGCAGGCGGCCAACAGCGGATCGCTGGCCGACCGCCAGGCATACATCGCCAAGCGCTTCAAAGAGGCTGGCTATAGCGACGCGCAGGCGGCGGGCGTCATCGGCAGCCTCATGCAGGAGAGCCAGCTTGATCCGACCGCCGTCAACAAGAAGTCGGGCAACGCTGGAATCGCGCAGTGGGGCGGCGCCCGCGCCGCACAGTTCCAGCAGCAGTTCGGCCACTCGCTCAAGGATTCGACCTTCGGCGAGCAGGTCGACTTCATGCTCTGGGAGCTGAAGAACACCGAGAAGCGCGCCGATCAGCGCATCCGTATGGCGCAGACGCCCGCGCAGGCCGCCGAGATCCACGCGCGCGAATACGAGCGCCCGGGCGCCGACGAAGCCAATATCGCGCAGCGCCAGCGGTATGCCGCGAGTGTGGCCGGCAGCATCGGCCAGGGCAACGCTGCGCAGATCGCGCAGCAGACGTCGGCCGCGCCGTCCGTCGCATCGTCTAGCACGTCCAACGTCTCGACCAGCACGTCGACGAGCGAGACGAACATCAACGGGCCTATCACCATCCAGACGCAGTCTACGGACGCCGCGGGCATCGCGCGCGACTTCGGGCGCCAGATGAAGGCGAACTTCACGCTGCCGCAAGCCAATACGGGGTTGAGCTGATATGGCGATGCCGATTATTTCCGTGCCGCTCTATCCGGACGTCCCTTTTGCAGACGGCGTGCCCTCTGTGTTGCGCGCGCCCGGCACGGTGACTATCTCAACCGATCCGGCGCTGATCCTCGCGGACGCCATCGGCATCCTGCAAAACGTGCTCACGCCGGTCTGGGGCGTATTCGATGACACCGGTCTGCCTGTGGCCATCGCCGACACGACGCTGATGCTCGAATACATGGCGGACTCGCGCGTTGCGAACTACCCGCAGGAGCAGGGCGCGTTCGGCTCGTATAACAAGGTGCAAGTGCCGTATCGCGGCACAGTCTCGCTCGTGTGCGGTCGTACCGTCGCCGATCGCGAAGCGTTTCTCGCTGCAATCGACGCGGCCAAGCAGTCGACCGACCTCTATACGATCGCGACGCCGGATGCGACATACGCCGACGCGAATATCGTGGCCTACGACTATCGGCGCACGACGAAGAACGGCGCCGCGCTGCTGATCGTCAACCTGCACATCGAGGAAATTCGCCAGACCGGCACGGCGGCGTTCGCGAACACGCAAAACCCGGCATCGGCGGATCCAGTGAACCAGGGGCAGGTGCAGACGCAGACGCCCACGGCGGCGCAGTCAGCGCTGTTCGGCCCGGTGTCGGTCGCCAGCGGCGTCGGCGGGGTGGTGTGATGCTGATTATTCCGTTGCCTGCCAAGCCCTGGCCTAAGTTGAGCGTGCTGCTCGCAGGCCAGAACTGCCAGATCTCCGTCTACCAGAAAACGACGGGGCTTTACCTCGACCTCTCGGTCAACAACGCGCCGATCAAGACCGGCATCATCTGCCGCGACCGCGTGAAGCTCATCCGGCACGCGTATCTAGGCTTTACCGGCGATCTCGCGTTCTTCGACACACAGGGCGTGACCGACCCGACCTACACTGGTCTGGGCTCGCGCTATCAGCTCGTCTACCTCGAAGCGAGCGACCTGTCATGAGCTTCACGAAAAAGCGCATCGATGTGACGATCTCGCTCGGCACCGGCCAGTTCGGAGAGAGCGGTGCGAATACGGTCACGCTGTCTGGGCTGCGCGTGAAAGCGCTGATTCAGGCCGCGCCCGGCGACGCTATGCCGGCCGCGCAGGTGCAGGTCTTCGGCCTTCCGCTCGACATGGTGAACCAGCTCACGTCCGTGGGGCTCGTCAACGCCGCCGTGCGACTCCAGAACACGATGCTAATTGCGGCGGGCGACGACGAGACCGGGCTGACCACGATCTACGACGGCACGATCAACGAGTCGTGGGGGCAGTTCGAGGGGATGCCGGACGTCCCGCTGAACGTGATCGCCGTGGCAGGGCTGGCCGCCTCACTGAAGCCGGTGAACGCCATCAGCTTTCAGGGGCAGGCCGATGTCGCGACGATCATGTCGAGCCTCGCGCAGACGATGGGCTTCGCGTTCGAGAACAACGGCGTGCAGGTGCAGCTCGCGAATCCGTACTTCCCCGGCACCGCGCTCGCGCAGGCGCGCGCGTGTGCCCGGGCGGCCGACATCTACATGACGATCGATCGCGGCACGCTCGCGATCTGGCCGAAGACCACGTCGCGCCTGCAGCAGGAGGACGTGCCGCTGATTTCGGTGGCGACCGGCATGGTTGGCTATCCGACCTTCTCCAGCAACGGCATTTCGCTGACGACGCTTTTCAATCCGCACATCAAACCGGGCGGCCAGATCCAAGTCGAAAGCTCGCTGCCTGTCGCGAACGGCACGTGGTTCGTCTCCGAGGTCGTGCACACGATCGAGAGCGAGACGCCCAACGGCCAGTGGTTCACGCGCGTGCTCGGGAGGCCCATGAATGTCTGACGTTCAAGACAACGGATACCGCGGCGCGCAGGATCAGACTGACGGGACGTCGGATTTCAACGAGCAGTCCTTCCTCATCTGGCAGACCTTGCGGTCGATCAGCGGCGCGCGGCTCGTGCAGGTGATGGCCGTCACGAACGCGGGCGGCGTCTCGCCGGTCGGCTTCGTGGACGTGCAGCCGCTCGTGAACCAGCTCGACGGCTGGAACAACGCGGTGCCGCACGGCACGATCTATCACCTGCCGTACTTTCGGCTTCAGGGCGGCGCGAACGCCGTGATCATCGACCCGCAGGTCGGCGACATTGGCGTGGCCATCGTCGAGGATCGCGACATATCGTCGGTGAAGGCGAACAAGGCCCAGGCGAACCCTGGGTCGAAGCGCATCTTCGACCTGGCCGACGGGCTCTATCTGGGCGGTTTCCTCAACGGCGCGCCGCAGCAATACGTCCAGTTCAGCAGCGCGGGCGTGGCCGTGGTCTCGCCAACGAAGGTCAAGTTGCAGGCGCCGCTCGTCGAGGTCGATGCGTCGACGTCGTTCACGGTGAACTCGCCGCAGTCAGGCTTCAGCGGGACGGTGATCATTCAAGGCTTGCTGTCGTGGCTCGGCGGCATGACGGGCAGCATCGCGAGCGGCGTCGCCTCGGTGATCAACGGGGCGGTGCAGTTCGTCGGTACGATCACCTCGAACGGCCACGCGATCGACAGCACTCACCAGCACACCAATTCTGGCGGCTCGGGCCTCGGCGGCCCACCGCAGTGAGCGAGCGAACATGATCACGACTCTTCTACTCGACCGCACGCGCTGGGATCTCTGCCTTGATGCCAGCGGCAATATCGCGCTCGCGTCTGCGCCGTATGCGGTCGCACAGGACGTCGCCAGCGCCGTGCGCACGTTCCTTGGCGAAGTCTGGTTCGAAACGACGCAGGGCGTGCCTTACTGGCAGGACATCCTCGGCAAGTTCTCGCCGCTCTCGATCGTCAAGAAAGACATCGTGAACGCAGCGATGACCGTCCAGACCGTCACGTCTGCGCGCTGCTTCATCACCGGATTTTCGTACGCCTCGCGCGTGCTCACCGGGCAGGTTCAGGCCTACACCGCAGACAGCCCGAACCCCATCCTGATCGATTTCTGAGGCGCATATGTCGACTCCCTCCAGCAGCGTTCCGTCAATCACGTGGGCAACCACCGGGCCGGTCGTGCCCGCCGAGTCGGATATCGTCGCGGGCGTGCTCGCAGACGCCAATGCGGCATTCGGCGGAAACATGAACATCGCGAACGCCGACGGCACGCCGAACCTAAAGACGGCGCAGGGGCAGCTCGCGTCGAGCACCGCGGCAATCATCGGTGCAAAGAACGACGACATCCTCGAAGTGGTGAACGGCGTCGACCCGGATACCGCCGACGGCCGCTTCCAGGACGGCATTGCGCGCATCTACTTCATCGAGCGCAATCCGGCCGAGCCGACGGCGCTGCAGGTGGCGTGCGTGGGCCTCGCTGGCACGGTGATTCCGGTTGGCGCGATGATCGCCGACACCAGCAACAACGTCTATCTGTGCACGCAGGCCGGGACGATCCCCGCGAGTGGCACGATTACGCTCGGCTTCGCATGCAAGACGACTGGCCCGACGGCGGTGCCTGCGGCGAATCAAGTGTCAATCTACCAGGCGATCTCTGGGTGGGACACCGTGAGCGTGGTGTCGGGCGTGGTGGGCAACGACGTCGAGTCGCGCGCGGACTTCGAATACCGGCGCCGCCAGTCGGTCGCGCTGAACGCGGCGGGCTCGGTGCCCGCCGTGCGCGCGGCGGTGCTCAACGTCGCGAATGTGCTAGACGCGTGCGTGCTCGACAATCCGCTCGGCACGCCGGTCGTCAACGGTGATTTCACACTGCCGGCGAATTCGCTGTACGTCGGTGTCTACGGCGGCGCGGCGCAGGACATCGGCAATGCGATCTGGACGAAGAAGAGCCCGGGCTGCAACTACGCAGGCACGACGCCCGTCACGGTGCAGGATACGAGCGTCGGCTCGCAGCCCTACCCGCAGTACACCGTGAAATACCAGGTGCTCACCGCAGTGCCGATCCTGTTTGCGGTGCAGCTCGCGAACAACCCGAACCTGCCGGCGAACATCATTACGCTCGTTCAGAACGCGATCATCGCCGCATTCACGGGTGCCGACGGCGGCTCGCGCGCGCGCAGCAATTCGACGATCTTCGCGGGCCGCTATTACCCGGGCGTTATCGCGATCGACCCGTCCGTCGAACTGCTCTCGATTCAGCTCGGCACGACGGCGGCGAACGCGAACAGTGTCGTGATGGGAATTGATCAAACCCCTACGATTACAGCAGCAAACATTGCTGTGAACCTCGTATGATTTCGAAATCCTCTCTATTTCTAGACCATCTTGGATAACGTCGAATCGACGATCATTTCGCAATACGCGAACAGCCCGACGCTCGTACAGCTGATTCAGAACATGAACGGCTATATCGACCCGTCGGCTGATATCGACGCGTTCTACAGCATGGTGTGGGACATCGATAGCGCGCAAGGATTCGGCCTTGATATCTGGGGAAAAATTGTCGGGCTCGATAACGGTCGACTGCTCAAGATCCCCAGCGCAGAACTGAAGCTCGGGTTCGCCGAAGCGGGCACCGCGAGCGCGACGCCATTCGGATCGGGCGTGTTCTATACGGGAAGCACCGTCACGCAGAGCTATTACCTGGGCGACGACGCGTTCCGTGTGCTCATCCTCGTCAAGGCAATGGCGAACATCTCGGACGGTTCGATCCCGAGCTACAACCAGTTGCTGCAAAACCTTTTCGCAGGTCGTGGGCGTTGTTATGTGAGCGACCTCGGCAATATGCAGATGCGCTACACGTTCGAGTTTTATCTCGAACCCTACGAAGTCGCCATTCTCACGCAGTCCGGCGCAATGCCACGCCCGACTGGCGTTCTCGCTTCGATCATGCAGGTGCCATTGCCGAACGTTTTCGGCTTCGCGGAAGCGGGCAGTGCATCAGCCGCACCATTCGGCCAAGGCTCATTCTTCACCGGAGTTCAATATGCAAGCTAGCCAGACCCCGACTCTCGTCCCGCTCGCGTTCGCGGCCAATGGCACGAAGAACACGATCCCGGAGGCATCACAGATCACGGTGACGCCCGGCGCCGCGTCGCTCAACGATGGCTTCCCGCCGCTCACGTTCACGCCGGTCGCGGCGGGCGGCGTGCCGCCGTTCGGCGCAGACTTCAACGGCATCCTGAACCTGATCACCGCGTCGATCCGCTGGGCACACGGCGGCGGCCGCTACGCGTACAGTTCGGCTTTCGTCGCCGACGCGAATGTTGGCGGCTATCCGCAGGGTGCTGTGCTCATGAGCGCGGATCTGCAAGGCTCGTGGCTCAGCCTCAACGATTCGAACACCGACAACCCCGATACTGGCGCGGGCACGAAGTGGGTGCCGCAGCATGCTTACGGCGCGACGGCCATCACGGGGCTCACGAACACGAACGTGACGCTCACGCCTGCGCAGGCGATGAAGAAGCGCATCACGCTCGCAGGCACGTTGACGGCGAACGTGCAGATCATCTTCCCGACGTGGGTGGGCGAGTGGAATGTCGTGAACAACACGACTGGCGCTTTCTCGGTGACGGCAAAGACTGCGAGCGGCGGCGGTCTCGTGCTCGCGCCAGGCCAGCAAAAAGTTACCGGCGATGGCACGAACATCACTCAGCCGTCGGAAAGCATCGCATCGGCCACTTCAATCCAGCAAGCCGTCAATCTCGCGCAATTGCAGGCGCAGGCGAATGGCGCGGCGGGAGCCACGACGCTGAGCGCAAATACGACCCTAACGGCCGCATCGGCAGGGCAAATCATCCGTCTTTCGGCAGGCGCCCAGCTCACGTTGCCCGTTGCCAGCACGATGGTTACACAAGGCCTCAAGATCGTGAACTATGGGGCCGTCCCTGCCACGGTAGTAACCCAAAGCACCGACGTATTTGTGAACGCCGGAAGCACGCCCACGACAATCACGCTACAACCAGGCGACGATCTGCGTGTCGTTGCTCGCGCGCCCTCCACCAGTACCGGCTGGGATTTGGTTGATGGCTCAGCCCTCCGCCAATTCAACCCGCTCGTCGTAGCAGCCGCCACGGCGAATAACCACGCGCCGCAGATGTCGCAGGTAGCAGGTGTGGTTGGCAGCGTGCGCAATTTCGCGATGACCGTCTCGGCCGCTGCGGTCTCTAACACGCCGACGGCTGACGAAATCGTTGTCGAGACCGCGCTCGGCGGCATTCGGTACTGCTTGTCGTCGTTCAGCAAGACGATCAACCTCGCGACGACTGGCGCGGGCGGGATGGATACCGGAAGCGCGCCAGCATCTGGATTCGTTGCGCTCTATGCGATCTACAACCCGTCCAATGGTGCGAGCGCATTGCTCGCGACGAACGCAACGAGTGCTGCTGCGCCGAGCGTGTACGGTGGGGCGAACATGCCGAGCGGCTACACAGCGAGCGCGCTCGTCAGCGTATGGCCGACCAATGCGAGCAGCCAATTGATCGTCGGCGTTCAGCGCGATCGAGCGATCAGCATTGTTGGCTCGTATGCTGTTCAAAGCACCTCGCCTCCGGCGACCTTCACGAGCCTGTCGCTGTCATCAATCGTGCCGAAGAATGCCGTCACCGTTTCTGGGCAGTTGCAGATCAAATCGACGTCGACCAGCACCATGGCTATTTCGATTGCCAGCGATGTCAATGGAAGTGGGCAACAGAACTTGAGCGGTTACGGCGCAAGCGCTGGAAGCTCGATCATCGACAACTTCGCGGACGTGCTTGTCGCCTCTGCTCAGACCCTCTACTACAGCGCGCAGAACAGTTCGGGAACACCGACGGCCAGCGTTTATATCAACGGTTACAAGTTTTGAGGTCGGTTGATGCAGCAGAGCGCCCGCGACCGGTTATCCGCTTGCCAAGCCGGATCGCCGGACGCTCGATAAACGCGTAGCTAATGCTGGCCACAATCGCGAGTAGCACGCTGCAAGCAATTGCGCTGATCCAGTACAGCAGGGGAGTTTGATACGCCCACGACCGGACGAATGGCAGGGCATAGAAACCCGTAATTGCGAGCCCCTGTCCGAGATAGACGCTGTAGCTAATGTTACCGAGGCGCTCTGCCGCAGGCGTGGTCAGCAGGCCAAACAGCGAATTGCCAGACGACACGATCGTAAAGAAAATCGCCAGTCCGACGATCTGAGGCACATGCCCATACGTCGAAGGGGACGTGTGCACCGCCGCCACGAGCGCAGCGATTGCGAGGATCGCTGATACCTTGCCTTCAGCCTTATACCCCTTCACGCCAAGCGACGCGGCCAGCGCGCCGGACGCGAACAACAGGCAAAAGCCGGGAATGGCCAAGCCTGGGTGGGTACAGGCTGCGAAGACCGCGAACGCTGCGGCTGCCACAAACAGATGGATCTTGCGGCGAGCCACAAAAGACAGTGCGACTAGCGACGCGTAGAACGCCCACTCATAGCCGATTGTCCACGTGACGCCAGCGAGCACCAGATTGGCGTGAGCGTCACCGTTCAGAGGGATCTGCGCGCCGCCAATGCCGAGCGCCAACCAGCGTCCTACCGAGGTCATAAGTTCGTGGATCGGGACGTTCAAGCGATAGCCGGTGCGGTGGGCGACGACGGCGAACATGCACAGAACGACAACGAGATACATCGGCGCGATGCGGAAGAATCGACCGACGTAGAGCCGTGGGAGATCCGTGCGCCCATCGTCGACCACAAGGCGTCGCCAGAAAAGGTAGCCGGTCACCATAAAGAACATGGCGACGCTGGCCTCGCCGAGCTGGTTGTAAAAACCCGACGGCAGCCATCCCCATATGCCGTCGAAGTGATACTTGTAGGCGGTAACGAGGTGATGCACAACGACGCTCAACGCGAGAATGCCGCGCAACCCGTCGAGTGACTGAACCCGGCGCGCGACACCGGGATTGATCGGTTCATCGACATGCGAAAAGGCGGGCAGCGTCATCACCGCGAGGACCGCCGCTAGGACGACAAAATAAGGCCAAGTCGTGTAGATACTCACTGAGCAGGCGTCGCAATAGGAAGGTTGATCCACGCCATGCCGATATCTCGATTCAGGTTCCCATCGAGCCCCGTACGCAAGACAGGAGATTTATCGCCGTCGTAGAAAAGCGCGAGACGATCGCCAACCTGCAGAACTGAAGGAATTCCGATCACGTTTTTCGACCAATTCGAGGCCTGACCGTCCATCACTACGGCCTTGTTTGCAGCATTCCATTGGGTCGGATCTTTTGTCCAATAGACCCATGCGGCGTCGCCGATCTCCGATCCGTTGTTCAGCCCTATGTGGTCGACAAACATGAAATATGTGCCGGTGGACTGCTGGAGCCAGACGACCGCGTTTTCAATCTGCTCCGTCGCCGGAAGAGCAGGCTGGGAGTCAGGTTTCCATGGGCCGTCAAGCGATGAGGAGCGGGCAATCCCAATCGTTCGCATCATCTTCCCGTCGACAATCTGCCCGGCGCTGAAAAACTGCAGGCTTTGACCTTGATACGTAACGATTGAGCCCGGCGACGCGGTATCAGCGTAGTAGGTGCCGGCCTGCGTATCGATCAACGGTCCGGGTGCTTTTGTCCACGGTCCGCTCGGAGCGGACGCCGTGGCAAGCATAGCCTTGTACGGCGCGAGGGGCACAACCGGCGAACTGCTCTGCGACGTGGACGTCGTGTAGTACATGCGCCACTGTTGTCCGTCGAAGAACGTCTGTGCATAGCAAACGCAGTCGGAGTCAGGCGATCCGGCGTTGCCAAGCGGCACGATGTTGCCTTTCACCGTCCAGGCAGTCAGATTGTCGCTCGTTGCAAGAACGGTGTTCCAAGATGGTCCGCCAGAGCCATCGTAAGTCATGAAGTACGTCGAGCCGCTCTGGTAGACGTACACGTCTCTCGCGCCGAGCGAATCGACGCCGCCGGGCGCGGTGCCATGCGGAAGCACGACGCCGTAGTCGGTTGATGGAACTCGCAGAGAGGTCGATGGGCGTCCATCGGCGTATTGGACGGGAGTCGTGGGCACGATCTGCGCACCCGTTTGAGCCTGCGCCGAAGTAGTCGTCTGCGATGACGACGATGAGCCACCGCCGCCGCCACAGCCGCTACAAGCCATGACGAACATACCGAGGAATGAAACGATGATGCCACGAGCCATGAGGTCTTTTGCCCTGTGATTTTTCAAGCGCGAGATGATGCCGCGCGCACAATTTGCGACGACTACGCGTCCCTTGGACTCATATCCACGCTCGCGCCCACCTGACGGCACCACTCGAACACCTCGACGACGGTCGCGTCCGGGTTGACGACGGCGCCGGCCAGGAAAAGCATAGGCAGGCTCATTTCGCGGGGTTCGCTGCCGCCGCAGTACTTGTGCCATTGCTGCGCACTTGCGAGCCCAAATAGGTCGGCCATCTGCTTGCCGGACAGGTTCAGGCGCTCTTTCAGATCCCGCAGGTTTTGCGGGCTGGGTGGCGTGTATCGAATTGACATCGAAATAGGGGCGCGCCGCGCGCGGGCGAAAAGTGAGCTTCATGGTGATCGTCCTTTCGGAGTGGCGGGCAGTCGCGGAGAGCGCGCCCAACGAGGTCAGATTAGTTCCTTAAGGGAACTCATGTCAAGCACGATCTTCGCCGCGCTGACGTGCAAATGCGACGGCAAACGATAGCGCTGTGCGCCTCATTTAATCGCGAGAAAACCATTGGATTTAATCGTAGATAATCACGGCATTCATCTACCTATAAATCCGTGTGGGGTTTTATGTCTCAGGGCCAAAATGCTGCGAATAATCCGGCTTCATGGCTGGTTAGCATTAAGACCGTAATTGCCATTATTGCCGGTGTTTTATCGATTTTGACGGCACTGGTAGGTGCTTCAGCGTGGTGTATCGGGCTTTATTCGGGCCTCTCGAACCGTGTCACGGTGCTTGAGCAGAGCAATCAGGCGATGCGTGATGACCTGAAGGACATTAAAGGCATGGTTTTGCAGCTGGTATCAAATTCAGCCGCGAATCGGCCTGATACAAGACGGTGGACGAAATAAATGATCTGGAAAATCACTCTCGCAGATGATTGGCAGCGTCTTCATCGACGCGGCACCGTGATCGTGTCCGGTGCATTCGGCCTCGTCTCGGCATTCGGCCCGGTGCTGCGCGACGCGTGGCGCAGCATGCCGGACGACCTCAAGACCGTGATCCCCGCGCACGTGCAGCAGGCAATCGCCTACGCGATTCTCTTCGCAACGATCATCGGTGTGCGTTACACGACGGTACGTCGCGGCGCGCCGCCGGCAGACGGGCAGGGCGACCACGATGGCACTCAGTGACCTGTTCGCGATGATTGCGCGGTTGTTCGGCGCGCGCGCGGCGCAGGCGCCCGTAGCGGAAACGCAGCCGCCGTCAGTTTCGCCAAGTAGCGCGTCGAGCGCTGTACCGGAGCCTGTTCCAGTGACGCCGCCGCCCAGTGCCGCGCCCACGCCGACTGGAACGCCGACGGTGAAGCCTGAACCACCTGGCGTTCCAGCGACCGAGCCAACGTGGCTTGATCTCTGCCGACCGCTGACGCAGTTCTCGGAGAACTGCTACCTGACCGCCTATCCCGATCCTGCGTCGCCGCTTGCGAAGGCGCTCCAGGCGCGCGGTATCTGGCCGAAGGTGCTGGGCGGCATGCCGATTCCCGCCGACGAGGTGCTGCGCAAGCTCAGCGGCGCGCCGTGGACGTGCGGCTGGGGGCAAACCGGGCCGGACGTGAAGCAGGGCACTGTCTGGACGCAGGCACAGGCCGACGCGCGGCTCGAACAGACGCTCGCGCATTGCGGCGACGACATCGACTTCGCGGTGAAGGTCTCGCTGATCGCGCGCGAGAAGGCTGCTCTGGCCGACCTTCGCTACAACATCGGCGTCGGTGCATTCGGCTCGTCGACACTGCTGCGCCTGCTGAACGGCGGCGATCGCGCGGGCGCGGCCGCACAGTTCGCCGTCTGGAACAAGTCGGGCGGCGTTGTCGTATCCGGCCTCGTTGCGCGCCGCAAGCGCGAGACCGATCTCTTTCTCACCGGAACGTGGAGCAAGTCATGACCTTGATCGTCGGATTCCTGGTCGCGCACATGGGCGCGATCCTCGGTGGCCTCATGGGCGCCAGCGGCGTCATCTTCGGCATGTTTCGTCATCAGCAGGCAAAGGCGGCTACCGCCGCCGCGGGCGAGCAGGTAGCGCAGGCTAACCAGAAGGTGGCCGATAACCAGAACGCCGAAGCCCAGGCGAACGCCGCAGCCGCACAGGCGGGCGCGAAGGCAGTTTCAGGAGCCAGCAATGCGCAATCTGATGTGGATGCTTTGCCTGACGGCGGTGCTGCAAGCGAGCTGCTCAACGAGTGGAGCAGGCCAGGCGAAGACGCCGGCCGCGGCGGCAGCGCCGGAGGTGGTAACCCGAACGCGGGTCATTGACAGCGGCTGCGACTGGACCAAGCCGATTCTTGTCAGCAAGACCGACATTCTCAGCGACGACACTGCGCGTCAGATCCTCGCGCACAACCTCGCGGGCGTGAAGAACTGCGGCTGGAAAGCGCCCGGCAAGTAGCTTCGATACAGCCCATAGCCTGTATTTCACCGATACAGGGTATGGGCTGTATTTTTTGAATATCGTCGTGGAAGATATTTCAATTGGAGGTCTCCTGCGCACGTGTCACGTATTCTGTGCTGGTTGTTTCTACTTTTTAATACTGTTCGAGATCAGTATGGGCCGCCCGAAGCGGCCCCAATCCCTCCGTAATAAGTTCGCCCATAATCCTTCCGAGCGCTATCTGACATGCCATGAGTTCATCCTCGGGAAGTCGGGTGGCGATCTCCAACAGAGCATCGTTTAGATCTCGCCTCGACTTCAGAAGAGCGGCATTCATCTTTTCGGCCAGGATCCTGTTAGAGATCATGGCGTTGCCTTTTTTTCGTCGGGATCTTTGCCACTTGAAAGACCATGCGGGCAACCTTTGCCATCTTCACAGGCTTGCATACACCTGTCGAAGGTGGTACCGAAGTCGGTCGTAGGCAAGACCTTGTGGCAGTGTTCGATGCACTGATTTTTTACCTCCCTGCAACGCGGAGTTGGGTTCGCCATTCCAACAGCGCTGGCTGCCTGTTGAGTTGGAGTCGGTAATCCTCCATAGGCGGTCGCGATGACCGTGGCAACGGACGCTGTAGCCAGAATTGCACCAAGCGCGATCGTCAACTTCCTCATCTCACTCTCCATAGAACGGCCGTGATGACTGCTGGTACGCAGTCGATCCGAGCCTGATGCGCACCGAAATTGATGCGCGCAGGCAGTCTATTGGCTTATGCGCAGTGAGATTTAGAGGTGACTTTCAGATCGAGGGGGCACGTCCGTGTCGCCTTGATCTATATCAAGAAACTGGGTGATGTGACGTGAGGATAGGCTGATATGTAGCGATTCTTGACGGCGGGAGCGTGACCAAACTGTGCCCACGCGTAGGTCACAAATCGAAGTAAACTGGCACATCCTTGGCTGACCGGCGCGGGATGTTTATTGAAAAATAAGCCTTTTTTGCAACTATCGGGCTTCTGCAACTTATGAGGTCGGCGTTGGAGTCGAGGTGCAGCTTGCGCATGGCGGCGCGCTTTTGTGTGGCGACGGTGGTGACCGAGCGATTGAGCCGCTTCGAGATTTCGGTGACGCTCAGGCCCAGCGCGAACAGGCGCACGACTTCGAGTTCGCGCGGCGAGAGCGGGTTGCTGCGGCGGAAGTCGTCGGCGGTCGAGCCTTCTATCGCGAGGCGCTCGGCGATACGCGCGGACAACGTGGTGCCCGGCTCGACCAGCGCGCGACGGCAGACGTCGGCAAGCGTCGGAATCGGCTCGTCCTTGCCGACCAGGCCCGCTACGCCCAGTTCCGCGAGCTCGTGCAGGATGCCGCCGTTGGTGAGCATCGTGAACACCACGACGGGCAGATCAGGGTAAAGCCGCCGTACGCGGCCGATCAGGCGCAGGCCGTCTTCGTCTTCGAGCTCGCCTTGCATCGAAAAGTCCGTCACGAGCAGATCGCACGGCATCTTGCGCAGGATATCGACGAGGTTCGCGCCCGAGTCCGCGGTCGCTACGACGCGGTGGCCCGGCAACTGGTCGAGATAATCGGTGATAGCCGTCAGGACGACTGGGTGGTCGTCGGCCACTACGATCCGCAGGTCTTGCGTGGCATTCGTCATGGGCGTGAGCGTGTTGCCTGGCATTCGCAGTCTGGTGGGCGGCGTGCATCGCCGGGCCTGCATACCGTTCAGCATTTTCTGAAGGTTATCCCATTTTATGCTGACAGTATGCAAGCTTGGTTCTTGGCGCTTTGTCGGGCGACTAGCGGCCTGAGCGGCTTGCTTCGGCAACCTCGCGTCCGATACGGGGCACCGCCGGGACACCAGAGGGCGCCACGGCGCTGCGCAGGCTGGCGAGGCTGAACACCAGCGCCCAGAGCGCCATCGTCCAACCCAGCACGCCGCCCGCTGCGATCAGCCAGAAGTTGGCCTTCGGCTCGTGCCACAGCAGAAAAAGTGCTGCGAAAAAAGCGACGTAGAACAGCGGCAGCAGATAGATGCCCAGGCGGCTGGCCCATTCGCAGGCGCTCAGCGCCCACGACATGGGCGTGGAGAAACTCGGACGAAGCGGGGCGGCGGACATGGCAGAGGCTCTATCGGGTGGTTAGAAAACGTGACGAGCGATGTCTTGCTGGCCACGATTCAACTTTAGCGACGCGCACTGACAGGGAAAATCGGATGATTCTGAGAAATAACGGAGATTCAATGTAGGAAATGCGCGCGAGACGCTGGGCACTCTGGCAGCCGGGCTTTCCCTAAGACAGCGAACTTCATGCGCGGCGCATGGTCGTAACCCGCCAGGGAAGCGAGCGTGGTCGCCGCTGCCGCCCAGGCGAATCGTGCGTCGTCGCAACGCCGGTTCACGACCCGACGGTGCGGCCGGCGACCACACGCGCTATCCTGTTGCGCCGCGCCATGGCGTCCCGGAACGCGATGTGCGCGGGGATCATCGAAGAACCGCTTCTACAGGAACATCTCAATGCGCCGACGTCAATTTCTTCTCAGCTCCAGCGCCGCGGTCGCCGCGAGCGGCCTCGCTCTCGCCGGTTGCACGACGACCCCGTTGGGATCGGGCAATAGCGCGGCCCAGAACGCCGCCAAGCGCAATTCGATCGACGCCAGCGTGGACGCCACGCTCACCCGCCTGTTCAACACCGTGACGGGCTCGCAGGAGCTCATCTCGAAGGCGAGCGGCGTGCTCGTGTTCCCGAGCGTGATCTCGGCGGGTTTCTGGATCGGCGGCCAGTACGGCACCGGCGCGCTGCGCGTGGGCGGCCGCACCGATGGCTACTACAGCACGGTGGCGGGTTCGTTCGGCCTGCAGATCGGTGCGCAGTCCAAGGCCATCATCTTCGCGTTCATGAACCAGGGCGCGCTCGACGACTTCCTGAAGAGCCAGGGCTGGGCGGCGGGCGCGGACGCGACGGTCGCGGTCGTGACCGTGGGCGCGAACGGCAATGTCGATACGTCGACGGCGACCAGTCCCGTCGAAGCGTTCGTGTTGACCAACGCCGGCCTGATGGCGGGCGTCTCGCTCGAAGGCGTGAAGGTCTCGCGTCTCGTGATCTGAGCGGGCGCGCTGTCTGGCCGGCCTGGCCTGCAGGCACGCGGCCGGCCGTCAAAGCCGGTCGCGTTCGCGCGCTGGCATAATCGCCGCGCGCACCGCGAAGCAGACAGGGAGACGACACGATGAGCGAAACGGCCAACCCGACTTTCAGCCGTCAGCACAAGATTCATTTTTCGGAATGCGATCCGGCCGGGATCGTGTTCTATCCGCAGTATTTCGTGCTGTTCAACGATCTGGTCGAGGCCTGGATCGACGAACTGATGCCCGAGGGCTATCACGACATTCTCGGCGCACGGCGCGTGGGCATGCCCACGGTTCACCTCGACGTGGACTTCAAGGCGGTCAGCAAGATGGGCGACCGGGTGACGCTTGCGCTCTACGTCCAGCGTGTGGGGCAGGCGTCGCTGTCGCTGGCGTGGGCCTGCACGGGCAGCGACGGCGTGTTGCGCATGAGCGCGACGCAGACCATCGTCACGACGTCGCTCGACACGCACAAGGCCATCGCCATCCCCGACGATCTGCGCGAGGCGATCGTCGCTTCAGCGGCCCGCGCAGGCGCTTGAGGCAAATTAGCCCAGCGCGTTTTGCAGCGTCGCGAAGGTGCGCTCGTCGGTGCGGTCGAAGTGCAGCGGCGTCACCGACACGCTGCCCGAATTGACGACGGCCGTTTCGGAATCCGGCCCGTTCTCGCGCGGCCCGCGATGAAAGCGCAGCCAGTGATAGTCGATGCCGCGCGGATCGATCTGCGGGACGACATCGATGCCTTGCACAAGGCCCACGCCCTGGCGCGAGACGGTCAGCGGGCCGGCAGCGCTCGCGTCGACATCGGGGAAATTCACGTTCAGGCAGACCGGCGCGTCGTGCGAAACGGCCGCCAGGCGGCGAATCACATCGGGCGCAAGCGCGCGGGCGGTGTCCCAGCGCACGTGCTCGCGATCGCGGAAGGCCTGGCTCAACGCGATCGACGGCAGGCCGAGTAGCAGGCCCGTCATGGCCGCGCCCACGGTGCCCGAGAACATGGTCTCGACGCCCAGGTTCGCCCCGCGATTGATCCCCGAAAGCACGAGCGAAGGCGTCACGTCGCCCATCAGGTGACGCACGGCCATCACCACGCAGTCGCCTGGCGTGCCCATCACGCCGAAGCGGCGCTCGCCGCGCCGGCTCACGCGCAGCGGCGAATGCAGGCTGATCGAATGGGAGGTGCCGCTCTGGTCGTGTTCAGGCGCGACGACCCACACTTCATGCGCGAGTTCGGCGGCGACGGCTTCGAGGATCGCGAGGCCGGGCGCATCGATGCCGTCATCGTTGGTGAGGAGCACACAGGGGAGTTTCGAATCGGGTGCGGACATGGCAAGTCTCTTTCAGGGGAGGAAGGCAGGCGGATGCAGCAGCGGACATTATGGGAGAAGCCGCGCTATTTCGCGACGGATCAAGACGCAATGGATATAGACTAGCGCGCAGCGGACGTCGCCTCCTGCCGGGCGTGCGGGCTGCGAGCCCTTGTTTTATGTATCCATCCCGTTGTTGCGGCGCTTGCCGCGAGGAGACCCCGTGAAGCCCCAAGACTCGCCAGATATCGCTCGCGCGCTCTTTATCATCGCGATCCTCTGCGCATTGACGGTCGGTTCTCTCTACGTCATGCGTCCATTCCTGCCGGGCCTGATCTGGGCGACGATGATCGTGGTCGCGACCTGGCCCGCGATGCTCGCCGTCGAGCGCCGTTGCGGCAAGCGGCGTGGCATCGCTACGCTCGTCATGCTGCTGATCCTGCTGGTCGTGATCGTGCTGCCCTTGTACTCGGCGATCTCCACGCTCGCCGAGCACGGCGGCGAGATCATGGGCCTGATCCGCAACCTGCCCAGCTACACGTTGCCACCGCCCCCCATGTGGATTCACGACCTGCCGATGATCGGCACGCGCATCGCGGGCGAATGGCAGACGCTGTCCGATGCCGGCCCCGGCGGCCTGCTCGCGCGACTCGAACCTTACGTGTCCATCGCGGCGCACTGGCTCATCGGCCATGCGGCTTCGGTTGGCGTGTTCGTGATCCACATGGTCGTGACCGTCATCATCACCGGCATTCTCTACATGCAGGGAGAAAAGGCCGCCGCGTACGTGCTGCGCTTCGCGCAACGCGTCGGCCCGCGTTATGGCGAGGAGGCCGTGCGCCTGGCCGGCGCGGCGATTCGCGCGGTCGCACTCGGCATTGTCGTGACGGCGGTGCTGCAATCGGCGCTGGGCGGCATTGGCCTGGCGATTGCCGGTGTGCCGGGCGCGGGCGTGCTCACCGCGCTCATGCTGATGCTTTGTCTTGCGCAGATCGGGCCGGGCCTGCCGCTGTTCGGCGGCGCGATCTGGCTGTTCATGCACGACTCGCATGTCGCTGCGATCCTGCTGGCCGTCTGGTCGGTGATGGTCGTGATGCTCGACAATTTCGTGCGCCCGGTGCTGATCCGGCGCGGCGTGAATCTTTCGATGCTGCTGATCCTTTCGGGCGTGCTGGGCGGCATGTTCGCGTTTGGCATCGTGGGGCTGTTCATCGGCCCGGTCATTCTTGCCGTGTCGTCCACGCTGCTGTCTGCCTGGATCAACACGCCTGCGGCCCCCGCCGCCGACGCCTGACGCTGTTATTTTCCGCGCATCGAGACGAAAAAAGTCTCGATGCGCGGATTCATCAGATCGTTTCTTCCCCCTTCGCTTCCCCCCTCCCACAGCCAGGCAGCTTAACGACACGCCCGTTCATTCGACGTTAGGATGACGGCTGGACTTCGCTTTGCTCTTGCGTTCTTCGCGTTCACTTGCGCTCATCTGCGCCGATTCGCTGCACACGTCGTCCCGTTTCCTCGGAGCGCTCGCGTGGGCACGCGCGGCGCCGCGCTTCCAGGAGGGGAAATGGCTCAGTTCAACTGCGACATATGCGGCGTGCGGCCCGCGACCGTGCGGGTAGCCGTGTTGCAGGACGGCAGGCGGCGCTTTCTCGACGTCTGCGATTACCACTACAACCAGCTCACGCGCCATCAGCGCACGCTAAGCCCGCTTGAGTCGCTGTTCCGCGCCGCGCAGCAACAGGCGGAAGCAGCGCCCGGCGAACCTCCCACGCAGACGATGGAAGCAGGCGACGGCGCCATTGTCGAGCGTCATTTCAGCGATGTCGCGCGCGAATTGCTGCAACGGGCCGCGGAACGCGCCCTGCAATTCGGCCGCCGCGAGGTCGATACCGAACACCTGCTGTACGAACTCGCTGGCAACGACGCGGGCGCGGCCATGCTCACGCGGCTGGGCATCGAGCCCACCGACGTGCGCGCCTTCATCGACGCCAATGCGCAGAAGCGCGACCCGATCGCCGCCGGCGACGAAGGCCGCGTGGCCGTATCGCCGCGCCTGAAGGGCGCGCTCGATCGCGCGTTTCTCATCTCGCGCGAACTGGGCCATAGCTACGTGGCGCCCGAGCATCTGCTGCTCGGTCTTGCGCAGGTGCCGGACAGCTTTGCGGGACATCTGCTGGCGCGCTACGGCGTGACGCCACAGAAAGTGCTGCAGCGTCTCGTCGAAGCGCAAGGCGACCCGCGCGAGCGGCCCGCCGCGAAAGCGCCCAGCCCCACGCCGCAGCTCGATCAATACAGCCGCGACCTCACCGCGCTCGCAAGCGAAGGCAAACTCGATCCCGTGATCGGGCGGTCGAGCGAAATCGAGACCGTCGTGGAAGTGCTGGCGCGGCGGCGCAAGAACAATCCCGTGCTGATCGGCGAACCGGGTGTGGGCAAGACCGCGATTGCCGAAGGGCTCGCTCAACGCATGCTCAACGGCGACGTGCCGGAATCGCTGCGCGGGCGTCGTCTTGTCGAACTCAACGTCAATGGCCTGATTGCAGGCGCGAAATATCGCGGCGAATTCGAGGAGCGCGTGAAGGGCGTGATGGAGGAAATCTCGGCGCAGCGCGAGAGCCTCGTGCTCTTTATCGATGAAGTGCACATGATCGTCGGCGCGGGACAGGGCGGCAGCGAAGGCGGCCTCGACATCGCCAACGTCTTCAAGCCCGCGATGGCGCGCGGCGAGCTCAACCTGATCGGCGCGACCACGCTTTCCGAGTACCAGAAGTACATCGAAAAAGACGCCGCCCTGGAGCGCCGCTTCCAGCCGGTGTTCGTCGCCGAGCCGAGCGTCGACCAGACCATCAACATCCTGCGCGGGCTGCGCGACAAGCTCGAAGTCCATCATCACGTGACGATCCGCGACGACGCGCTCGTTGCCGCCGCCGAACTCTCCGACCGCTATATCACCGGGCGCTTCCTGCCCGACAAGGCGATCGACCTCATCGACCAGGCCGCGGCGCGCGTGCATCTTTCGGCGACCTCGCGACCCGCGGCGATCCTCGAACTCGAAGCCGAACTCGCGCAGCTCAAACGCGAGCAGGACTACGCGGCCACGCGCAAGAACTTCGAGCGCGCCCACGCGCTGGACGAGCCGATCGCGGACAAGGAAAAGTCCCTCGTCGAAGCGACCGGGGAATGGAAGGGGCGGCTCGGTTCGGTGACCTCGGACGTGACGACCGAACAGGTTGCCGAAATCGTCTCGAAGCTCACGGGCGTGCCCGTCACGCAACTCACCGCCGAGGAACGCACGCGCCTGCTCGAAATGGAAAAGCGCCTGCACGAACGCGTGATCGGCCAGGAGCAGGCGATCGTCGCGGTGAGCGATGCGGTGCGCCGCTCGCGCGCGGGCTTGCGGCGCGGCAGGCGACCCACGGCGGTGTTCCTGTTCCTCGGGCCCACGGGCGTGGGCAAGACCGAACTGGCGAAGGCGCTGGCCGAAGTGGTGTTCGGCGACGAAGACGCCATCGTGCGGATCGACATGAGCGAATACATGGAGCGCCATGCGGTCTCGCGCCTGATCGGCTCGCCGCCGGGTTATGTCGGCCATGACGAAGGCGGCCAGTTGACCGAGCGCGTGCGCCGCCGGCCGTATTGCGTGATCCTGCTCGACGAAATCGAGAAAGCGCATCCGGATGTCTACAACGTGCTGTTGCAGGTATTCGACGATGGCCGCCTGACGGACGGCAAGGGCCGCGTGGTCGATTTCAGCAACACCGTGGTGATCGCGACGAGCAATCTCGGCTCGGAGTCGGTGTCCGGGCAGAAGCGCTCGGGGCCGGGATTCCTGGCCAGCGCCGACGCCTCGATGCAAGGCGCGGTGATGGGCGAGTTGCGCCAGCATTTCCGGCCGGAATTTCTCAACCGCATCGACGACATCATCATCTTCAAGCCGCTCACCGACGACGAACTGCGCTCGATCGTGCGCCTGCAGCTGGAGCAGGTGCGGCGCATGGCGCGCAGCCAGGATATCGACCTCACGTTCGACGAGAGCGTGGTGGACTATCTCGCCGCCGACGGCTACCGCCCCGAGTACGGGGCGCGCGAGCTGAAGCGGCAGATCCAGCAGAGCGTGGAGAACGAACTGGCGAAGGAAATGCTCAAGGGCGAGGTGAAGGAGGGCGCGAAGGTCGTGTGCCGGTACGACGCCACGCAAAAACAGCTGTCGTTTGCGCCCCAGACCTGAAGCCAGGGTTGCGACGAAAGTTTTCTCTTTATCGGACTGGAAACGACTGAACGCGGCGGCGAGACTCGAAATCTCGCCGCCGCGTTATTTTTTGCTGCGCCTAAATTGATACCAACATTATATGAATAATGTCTAATTAAATATCCACGATAGTTGTATCTCTTATGGTTTATGTCATATTACCTACGAATCTGACCGCTCTCGTATCTGAAACTGAGAAAACTGCGGCACGCCTCACATCGTTTTCAATAGAGAACGCTTGAGCTTGCCAGTCTCCGTGCGCGGCAGGGCGTCGATAAACGCAACCAGCCGCGGGTATTTGTACGCGGCCACCGCGCTCTTCACGAAGTTCTGCAAGTCCGCGACCATCGCCTCGTCGCCCTTGAAACCGGGCCGAAGCACGACGAAAGCCTTGACCACCTGTCCGCGCACGTCGTCGGGCACGCCCGTCACGCCGCATTCGGCGACGGCAGGATGCTGCATCAGCACGGTCTCCACCTCCGGCCCGGCGATGTTGTAGCCGGAGGAGACGATCATGTCGTCGGCGCGCGCCTGGTAGAAAACGTAGCCATCGGCGTCGATCGACACCGCGTCGCCAGGCAGATTCCAGCCCTCGCGCACGAACTTCAGTTGGCGCTCGTCGGCCAGATAGCGGCAGCCGGTCGGGCCGCGCACCGCCAGGTTGCCGGTCACGCCCGGAGGCACCGGCTGCAGCTCGTCGTCGAGCGCCTGCACGACATAGCCCGGCACCGCACGCCCGATCGAGCCGGGCCGCACTTCGCCGCCCGCCGACGATACGAAAATGTGGATCATCTCCGTGCCGCCGATACCGTCGATCATTTCAATGCCGGTCGCCGCGCGCCACAGGTCGCGCGTGCCTTGCGGCAAGGCTTCGCCCGCCGACACGGTCTTGCGCAGGCTGCCGATATCGGCGTCCTGCACGAGGGGAGCCATTTGCCGATAGAAAGTGGGCGCGGTAAATACGACGCTCGCGCGAAAGCGCTCGATGGTTTGCAGCAACAGCGCAGGCGTGAGTTTTTCGATCAGCACGGTCGATGCGCCCACGCGTAGCGGAAAGCACAGCAGTCCGCCCAGCCCGAACGTAAAGGCCAGCGGCGGCGTGCCGCAAAACACGTCGTCTGCGGTGGGCTTGAGCACGTGGCGCGGAAACAGGTCGCACATCGCCATCACGTCGCGATGAAAGTGCATGCACCCTTTGGGCGTGCCCGTCGTGCCGCTGGTGAACGCGATCAGGCAGACATCGTCGGCGGCCGTATCGCTGGCGCGGAATTCAGCGGGTTTATCGACGGCGAGGCTTTCAAGGCTCCGCGGCGCGTCGTCGTGGAAGTAGCAGACCTGCTTGAGATCCGCACAGAAAAATTCGTCGTCCGGGTTGGTGCAGCGCGCCAGCTCTTCCGTGAGCCGCACGTCGCACAGCGCCGCGCCCACTTGCGCTTTGTCGATGATCTGCTTGAGTTCCTTGGCGCGCAGCAGCGGCATTGTCGGCACGGCCACCAGTCCCGCTTTCAAGGTCGCCAGCAGCGCCACCGCCATTTGCAGCGTGTTCGGGCCGCGCAACAGCACGCGATTGCCGGGTTGCAGGCGCATATCCTCAAGCAGAACGTGCGCGCTGCGATCGACAAGCTCGCGCAACTGCGTATAGGTCGTGGCCTGAGGCTGGCCGTCCACGTCCGACCAGATGGCGGGGCGATCGCCATGTCCGCTCGCGATCGCATCGTCGAGCAATTTCGCCGCGCAGTTCAGGCGCGCCGGATAGGCCACGTCGGCATTGTCGAGCAGCAGTACGGGCCATTGCGACTCGGGCGGCAAGTGATCGCGTGCGAAAGTATCCACGTGAGCGGTCGGTTGCATGGTGTCTCCGTCAGGCTTGTCGAACAGTTCTCTTGTGTAGTACTGCTGCGCTTTAGCGGGCTGAATAGGCCTTTGAGGCCGGTCTGCGCCTAGGAGGCGGAAAGGCCCGCGTCGTCTGGAATCACGGCGGTCGCCTCGATCTCCACTTTTGCTTCGTCCTCCACGAGCGCGACCACCTGGACGGCGCTCATGGCAATATCGTAGTCGCCGATCAGTTCACGAAACGCCGCGCCGATTTCCTTTAGCGATGCCAGGTATTCTTTCTTGTCGACGACGTACCAGGTCAGGCGCACGAGGTGTTCGGGCTTGCCGCCCGCCGCGTCGAGCACGGCGACAATGTTGCGCAGCGCCTGCACCGCCTGCGCGCCGAATTCGCGGCTCGTGAAGCGGGCGTTTTCGTCCCAGCCGATCTGGCCGGCGATGAAAACCTGTGTGCCCCGCGCGGCGACGCCATTGGCGTAACCGCGCGGCTTGACCCAACCCACTGGAAGAAGGGCTTGTTTCATAGAGGTTCCGCCTTTGTCGATTAAAGCCGCGTCGGCAGCGTCAGGCCGCGCCTTGAGACGCGTGATAGTCCTTCAACAGGTCGCGCCCGACAATCAGTTGCTGCACTTCGGTCGCGCCTTCGTAAATGCGCAGCGAACGGATCTCGCGATAAAGCGACTCGACCACCTGGCCGCTTTGCACGCCCATGCCGCCCCAGAGCTGCACGGCAGCGTCGATCACCTGTTGCGCGCCTTCGCTCGCGTGCCACTTCGCCATGGCCGCTTCGCGCGTCACGCTCACGCCCTGGTCGCGCAGCCACGCGGCGCGGTAGACGAGCAGGGCGCTGCTGTCGATGGTGAGCGCCATCTGCGCGAGCTTCGCCTGCGTCAGCTGAAAGTCGCCGAGCGTCTGGTTGAACATCTTGCGCGACGCCGCGCGGGCAAGCCCTTCGGCCATCGCGCGGCGCGCGAATCCCAGCGACGCCGCCGCCACCGATGTACGAAAAATATCGAGCGTGCGCATGGCGATCTTGAAGCCTTCCCCCGCAGAGCCCAGCAATTGCTGTTTGCTGACACGCGCGTTGGTGAAGCGCAAGCGAGCGAGCGGATGCGGCGCAATCACGTCGATGCGCTCGGCGATTTCCAGTCCGGGCGTATCCGCATCGACGATGAATGCGCTGATGCCGCGCGCGCCCGGAGCTTCGCCAGTGCGGGCGAACACCACGTAGAAGTCAGCGATGCCGCCATTCGAGATCCACGTTTTCTCGCCGTCCAGCACGTAATGGTCGCCGTCCTCGCGCGCCGCGAGCGCCATCGCGGCCACATCCGAGCCCGCGTTTGGCTCGGAAAGCGCGAAGGCGGCAATCGCTTCGCCTCTCGCGACGCGCGGGAGGTAGTGCGCTTTCTGCGCGTCGTTGCCCGCAAGCGAGATCGCCCCCGATCCGAGCCCCTGCATCGCCAGCGCGAAATCGGCCAGACCGGAATGCTTCGCCAGCGTTTCGCGCAGCAGGCACACGGCGCGCGTATCGATGGTGTCGCCGTGGCCGCCGTAAGCCGTGCCGCCCACGCCGTAACGCAGCCAGCCCGCAGCACCCAGCTTGCGCACCAGTGCGCGGCAGGTGTCGTCGACATCGTCATGCGCCACGTGTGCGAGATGTTCGCGCGCCCACGCTTCTACGTCCGTGGCGAGCGCGCGGTGACGCTCCTCGAAAAACGGCCACGCCAGCGCGCCATGCAGGTCTTGTTCATCCGATGGATTCACGTGCTCAATCCCCTTTGAAAACCGGACGCGATTTCGCCGCAAAAGCCTCATATGCGCGGCCAAAATCGCGCGTTGCCATGCAGATCGCCTGCGCCTGCGCTTCGGATTCGATCGCTTCGTCGATGCTCATCGTCCATTCCTGATGTAGCATCGTCTTGGTGATGCCATGCGCGAAAGTCGGCCCCGATGCGAGATCGGCGGCGAGTTTCTGCGCGTCGGCCAGCAGCGCATGGGGCTCGCACAGACGGTTATAGAAACCCCACGCATGGCCTTCCTCGCCGCTCGCGGAACGCCCCGTATAGAGCAGTTCGGCCGCGCGGCCCTGGCCGATGATGCGCGGCAGGATCGCGCACGCGCCCATGTCGCAGCCTGCGAGCCCCACGCGCGTGAACAGGAACGCGAGCTTGCTGCGTGCCGTGGCGTAGCGCATGTCGGAGGCCATCGCGAGAATCGCCCCGGCGCCCGCGCACACGCCGTCCACGGCGGCGATGACCGGCTGCGGGCAATGGCGCATCGCTTTCACGAGATCGCCGGTCATGCGCGTGAACATCAACAGTTCGGGCATCGGCAGGTCGACCAATGGGCCGATGATGTCGTGCACATCGCCGCCCGAGCAGAAGTTCTCGCCCGCGCCGTGCAGCACGACCGCTTTTACGTCGGTCGCGTAGGCGAGCTGGCGAAACAGGTCGCGCAGCTCCGCATACGATTCGAACGTCAGCGGGTTCTTGCGCTCGGGACGATTGAGCGTGATCGTCGCGACGCGCGCTTCGACCGACCAGCCGAAATGCGTCGCCTCATAACCGGCGAGCGTCGTGCGGTTGCCCGCAAAAAGCGCTTGCGCACCGGAGCGTTCTGTCGTCAAGATGGGTCTCCTTCCTCGTGTTCCTGTCTGCGCGGCGCTCAGTCTTCGAGGCTGTTGCGCAAATGCTGTTTGAGCTTGCCGAGCCGGTCGTGCATCTTCGCTTTCTCGTCGAGCGAGAGGCCGCCGAACATCTCCACGACCCATTGCTCGTGCGCCGCCGCCATTTTGTCGAATGCGGCGCGTCCTTCTGGCGTGAGACGCACGGCAGTCGAGCGGCGATCCTCCGGCGCGGTGTCGCGCACGACGAGGCCTTCTTTTTCGAGCTGGTCGGTAATGCCCGTGACGTTGCCGCCCGTCACCATCAAGCGGCGCGACAGCTCAGTCATACGGAGTCCTTCCGGATGGCGTTCGAGCTGGGCCATCAAATCGAAGCGCGGCAACGTCGTGTCGAATTCCGTGCGCAAGCGGCGGCGCAATTCGGTCTGCACGAGATTGGTCGTGGTGAGCAGGCGCAGCCACAGGCGCAGCCCCATATGGCTATCGGCGCCGGTGCTCATTTCCATGTCGACCACGTTTTCCGCGGGTTTTTCGACGCCCTTGCGCGTCACTTTAGCGGCCGCATGTTTGCGGGAGGGCAGGGGCGAGGTCATGTGATTTCTCCACCGGAAACGGATATCGATTGCCCGGTGATCGCGGACGATCCAGGCGCGCAGAGCCACAGCACCGCGTTGGCGACTTCGTCGGGCTGCACGAAGCGCTGCTGCGGATTGTGGCGCACGAGGATGCTACGCGCCTCGGCCTCGCTGCGCGAGGTCTTGCGGGTGATCTGATCGAGCGAAGCCTGCAACAATTCCGTTTCCGTGTAGCCAGGACACACGGCGTTGACGGTGACGCCCTGCGTCGCCACTTCGAGCGCAAGCGCGCGCGTCATGCCGATCACCCCGTGTTTCGAGGCGCAATAGGCCGCCACATAGGGATAGCCGACCTGACCCGCCGTGCTCGCCACGTTCACGATGCGCCCGCTTTTCTTCGCGAGCATCGCGGGCAGCACGGCGCGCGTGCAGAGAAAAGCGCCGGTGAGATTGACGTCGAGCATGCGTTTCCACAGCGCGAGATCGGTCTGCACGAACGGTGCGGCCGTGGCCTGGCCCGCGTTGTTGACCAGAATGTCGATGTCGCCCAGACCCTCGACAGCGTGGGCGAAGGCGGCGGCTACGGCGTTCTCGTCGGCAACGTCGACGCTCACGCAGGCGACCTTGTCGCCGCCTCCCAGTGCGTCGCGCTGCGTCTCCAGCTTCGCCGCATCACGGCCCATCAGCGTGACGCGCGCGCCCGCGCGCAGCAGCATGGCCGCGGTCGCCGCGCCGATTCCGCTGCCGCCGCCGGTCACGACGGCGTGGTGTTCAGCCAGCATCAGTTCGCTCATGGTCAAACGGTTCCTTCCGCGCGCTGTGCGCGTTCAAGCGGCGAGAGGCCCGCCGCTGCCGCAGCAGCGGCGCGTTCACGCTCGATATTGCGTTCGAGCTGCGTCTTCGCCGCGGTGTATTGAGGCGGCCACATCACGTCGAAATAACCTATTTTTGCGGCTTCGTTGAGCGTCCAGGCCGGATTCGCCAGATGCGGGCGCGCCACGGCGCACAGGTCTGCGCGGCCCGCCGCGATAATGCCGTTGACATGATCGGCCTCGGAAATCGCGCCGACTGCAATCGTGGCGATACCCGCCTCGTTACGGATGCGGTCGGCAAAAGGCGTCTGGAACATGCGGCCAAACACGGGTTTTTCGTCCTTGCTGACCTGCCCCGACGAGACGTCGATCATGTCCGCCCCGGCCGCCTTGAATGCGCGTGCGATCTCTACCGCGTCGTCGGGCGTGACGCCGCCTTCGACCCAATCGTGCGCGGAAATACGCACGGAAATTGGCTTGTCTTCAGGCCACACCGCACGCATCGCCTTGAACACCTGCAGCGGATAACGCAGCCGGTTTTCGAGCGAGCCGCCATATTCGTCGCTGCGCTGGTTCGTGAGCGGCGAAAGAAAACTCGACAGAAAATAGCCGTGCGCGCAATGCAGTTCGAGCCAGTCGAAACCGGCCTCGGCGGCCATTTGGGTCGAGCGCACGAATTGCGCTTCGATTTCACGCAGTTCGCTAGCGCTGGCTTCATGCGACCACTGGCTCACGCCACGCAGATACTGCTGGGGAGAAGCGGACACGAGCGGCCAGTTGCCGTCGTCGAGTGGCTGGTCGATGCCTTCCCAGGCCGCGCGCGTCGAACCCTTCGCCCCGGAGTGCCCCAACTGAATCCCGATCTTCGCGTCCGACTGCGCATGCACGAAATCGACGATGCGCTTCCACGCATTCAAATGCTCGGCCGTGTACATGCCGGGGCAGGCGGGCGTGATGCGCGCCTCGGGCGACACGCAGGTCATCTCGGTCATGACAAGGCCTGCGCCGCCCATCGCGCGCGCGCCCAGATGCATCAGGTGATAGTCGCCCGCGACGCCCTCATGCGCGGAATATTGCGCCATCGGCGAAACGACCACGCGGTTCTTGAGCGTGACGCCGCGCAGCGTGTAAGGCGTGAACATCGGCGGTATGGCGCGTGCGCCAGCGCCCGCGCGCTGCGCAAGCCACGCTTCAAAGCCTCCCAGATACTGGGCGTCACGCTCACGCAGGTTCTCGTGCGAGATGCGCTGTGAACGCGTGAGCAGCGAATACGCAAACTGCTCCGGCTCGAACTTCGCATAACGATCGACGTGCTCGAACCATTCCGTCGAATTGCGCGCGGCGTTCTGGATGCGCAGCACATCGACGCTGCGCACGCTCGTGTAGTGATGCAGCGCGGCGCGCAGGTCGCCGGGATGCGTGTCCATGCTGTTGGCCAGTTCGATGGCGTCTTCAAGCGCGAGCTTGGTGCCCGAGCCAATCGAAAAATGCGCCGTATGCGCCGCATCGCCCATCAGCACGACGGGAACGGATTGGCCGTCGGCGGTCGTCTTCCAATGCACCCATTCGCGATTGACAACACGCGGAAAGCGGATCCATTGCGACGAGCCGCGCAGATGCGAAGCATTCGAGCGCAGCGCGTGGCCGTCCAGATAGCGCGCGAACAGCTTTTCGCAGAAGGCGATGCTGTCTTCCTTGCTCATGTCCTCAAGGCCCGCGGCGCGCCAGACATGCTCCGGCGCTTCGACAATGAACGTGGAGGTGTTGTCGTCGAAGCGATAGGCGTGCGCCTGGAACCACCCGAATTCGGTTTCTTCGAATGCAAACGTAAAGGCGTCGAACAGCTTCGAGGTGCCCAGCCACACAAAGCGGCAATCGCGCATGTCGATATCGGGCTGATAGGTGTGGGCGTATTTCTGGCGCGTGGCGCTATTGAGGCCGTCGCTGGCGATGATGAGATCGGCGTTCTGGATGTCGTCGTCGCTGATCTGCGATTCGAATACGAGTTTCACGCCCAGTTGCTCGCAGCGCGCCTGCAGGATGTTGAGCAGCCGCTTGCGCCCGATGCCGCAAAAACCGTGGCCCGACGAGCGCACGGAATGACCGCGAAAATGAATTTCGATGTCGTCCCAGTGATTGAATGCGTCGAGGATCTCGGCGGCGCTTTCCGGGTCGGCTGCGCGCAGGTTGCCGAGTGTCTGATCCGAGAACACCACGCCCCAGCCGAATGTGTCGTAAGGACGGTTCCGCTCGACGATGGTGATGTCGTAGCCGGGGTGACGCCGCTTCATCAACAGGCCGAAGTACAGTCCGGCCGGCCCGCCACCGATACAAACGATACGCATGCTCGCTTCCTCGCTCAATCTGTGAGGTCAGAGTAGGCGCGAATACTTTAGGTGTCAAGTAATTTACCGGAAGCGCGGGTAAGCCCTGGCGGATGGCGAAAGGACGGCCAAACTTACGGGTGTCTTGCACTTTGGGCAGAAACTGCAGTCGCTCAGACGAATATGCGATGCTGCCATTCGTTGTCGACGAAGTTACCGACGAAGTTACCGACGAAGTTACCGACGAAGTTGTCGACGAAGTTGCCAACGATGTTGTCGAGGATTGTGTCGACACGAGTGGACTAAAGCTGGCATTGAATTCGCATACGCAAGCGGGCGCGAAATTAGCAGTGCGCCCTGTTGCACGGCTTTCAAATAGATTCCACGGCGCGCCGCTTCTTGTTTATCGATCAGCCATCCTTACGAATCAATTCGCGCGCGTCCCTCGCGCCGATGCATCGAGCAGTCGCAATCCGTTCTTTTTCGTCTCTCAACCGTACGATCCCAACCGAGCGGGAGCCTTCATTGATGAGCCAGACAGCGCAGCGATCGATCGAAATAGACTTCTTTCGCGGCTTCGCGTTGATTGCGATTGCTCTCGACCATATTCCTTCCAGCGTCCTTTCGCATGGCATGCTGCACACTTTCGCGTATTGCGACTCGGCGGAGGTCTTTGTGTTCGTGAGCGGTTATGTGTCGGCGGCAAGCTGGCTCGCGATTGCTGCGCGCAAGGGCGTCGATGCTGCAAACTGGCGCTTTTTTCGACGCACGCGTGAAATCTATGCCGCGTATCTGTGCGCGGCGGTATTGATGCTGCTTTCTGGTGCGGCAGCCGTAGCGTTGCACGTGGATTCGCCGCTCGTGAGCGTGTCGGGCTTCACGCGTTTTGCCGCGCATCCTTTTGCGATGCTCGGCAATATCGCGATCTTTCGCGATCAGCCCTATCTGGCAGGCGTATTGCCGCTCTATGTCGTGCTCGTGCTCGCGTTGCCCGTAGTGATGCCGCTTGCGCGGCGCGCGCCCGAGGCCACGTTGCTCGGCAGTTTTGCGCTCTGGTTCGCCAGTAGCTGGCTGTGCCGCTATCTGCCCTCGGTGCCCGGCTCGATCTGGCCGTTCAATCCGTTCGCGTGGCAGGCGATGTTCATGCTCGGCCTGCTGTGCAGGCTCTATCCGGTTTCGGATGCGTTCCAGGTGTCGCGCTTTGGACGCACGTTGACGCTGCTCGCATGCATCCTGGTCGCGACGTTTGCGTTCGTGCGTCTTTTTGTCGAAGTCGATCCGCAGCCCGGCTACATGAAACAGAATCTCGCGAGCGTGCGCATCGTCAGCTTTGCGGCTGTCGCGTGGCTGGCGTTGCAGGCCACGCGGCTTGGCTGGGTCGGCTGGCTCGCGCAGCGTGTGCCGGGCATTGTCACGGTGGGGCAGCAGGGCCTTATCTGCTTCGTGGGCGGCGCGCTGGCGTCGAATACGATCGATACGCTGTTGCGCGCGATGCATTCGAACACGCTGCTGCCAGGGCGCCTTGCGGGCGATGTGCTTGCAATCGCCGCGCTGGTGATGCTCGCAGGCGGCGCGCGCCGCTGGAAAGCGGTGCGGCCGCGCGTGGCGCTTACCTGAAGTCTTTTACGACTGCGCCAGTTCGCGCACATCGGTGGTGGGCAACGCACCGAATCCGTCGCTCAACGCGTAGTCGATCAACTGGCGCGCGGCGTCTTCGGGTGTTGCGAGCTTGCCCGTTTGCTTGAGTTCTTCGAAACGTCCGCGCGTCGGGAAGTGATCGACGTTTGTTGCGCGAATCGTCGCCTGCATGCCAGTGTCCACGACGCCAGGCGCGATGCTGCTGATGCGCAGACCAGCGGGCGCGTCGAGCGCAACGGCACGCGCATGATGATCGAGCGCGGCCTTTGTCGCGCAGTAGACGCTCCAGCCCGCGTAGGCGTTGCGCGCCGCGCCGCTCGAAATATGGATGATGCGGCGCTCGTGGGCCTGCACGCTTGTGAGCGCGTTGGCCAGCATCAGCGGCGCGGCGACGTTGAGCGTGACCGCACGGGCTATCGCGCCCGCATCCTGGGCGCCGGGCGGCGCGATCGGATCGACGGTTCCTGCGTTATTGAACAGCAGTACGCACTGCGCACCCTGCGCGAAGCGCTGCAGCGTGCCGCTCGCGAGCCATTGTTCGACGGCAGCGGGATCGGCGAGATCGAGGGATGCCTCTACAAACTGCGGTGCCGATGCAGCGCGCTCGCTTTGCCCAAGCGACGGATGCAAGCTACGTCCCACGCCCAGCACAGCGATCTGGCGTTCGAGCAGCAGTTCCGCCAGCGCGGCGCCCAGGCCACGCGAATGGCCGGTGACGATCGCGCGCACCGGAGAAAGGGAAAAATCGGGTTGGGTCATGATTTACAGAGGAAAAACAAACAATAAGCGCAGGCTGCGTGAGCGGCGACAGCGCCGCATCGTCGCATTCATCGCGCGGGATCGAGGGTCGGACGCGATGCGATTCAGGCTGGAACAAGCGGTTTATTTGCGGTGCACGCGCACGAAAACGAGAGAATCAGGCAAGCCGGCAGGGGCCAAACAGCGCATTTTTCGCGCTAAAACCGAGGTTAAACGCCGCGCCAAATCATGCGGATCGCGGCCATAACGCGCGACGAGACAGAAATGCGGCGCGCGATTCTGTATCATAGCGTCCGATCCAATAAGGAAGAGAGCTGGACGTGAAAGCCGCATCGCAACAACGCCGACCCCTGAGCCTCAAAGACGGGCTGCTTGAACTCAAGAAGAGCATGGGGCTGGGCACGGGTCAGCCGCCCGAAGAACAGGCGCAGTCGCCGCAAGGCAAGCACGCGCCCAAGGGCGCACCGAAAGGCGCACAAGGCCAGCGTCGCGCGCAGGGCGCGCCCGGCCACAAGGGGCCGAAGGGCCCTCGTCCGGCAGGCGCCGACGAGGCGCGCGGCCGCGGCCGTGCGCAGCACGCGAAGGGTCAAGGTCAAGGCAAGCCCGCGGGCGAAGGCGGCAAGCCGCAGGACGCCCAGGGTCAGGCCGGCAAGCCGCGCCAGTCGCGCGGCCCGCGCGACGGCGAGCGCAGCGATCGTGGCGAGCGCACCAACAACCGCCAGCGCCCGCAGCGCGCGCCGCAGCAACTGGCCAACCTGAGCGAAGCCGAAAAGGCGCGCATCGAGCGCAACCGCCAGCTCAACACGGTCTGGAACGTATTCGCAAAGCTGTACCCGGCGTTCCGCGATCGCCTGCCGCTGAAGATCGGCGTCGCGGAAGACCTGGTCACGAAGCATCCCGACTATGAGCGCACGCTGATCGTCGCCGTGCTCAAGCGCCACGTGAATCATCCGCGCTATCACGAGCGCGTCGCCGCAGGCGGCTCGCGCTTCGAACTGGACGGCAGCGTGTCGGAAGGCCCGGGCATCGATCCGTCGCACGTCGGCCGCGCCAACGCCGCGCTCGTGCGCCAGAAGGCCAAGGCCGAAGCACAAGCCAAGGCACAGGAAGCCGCGAAGGCACCGCAACCGGAAGCTGCTGCACAAGCGCCCGCGGCTCCCGAAGCGCCCGCCGCACCCGCAGTTGACGCTCCTGCCGAAGCCGCTGCCAACGCCGCCGACACTGCTAATGTCGACGCAGCCGAAGCCAAGCCCGAAGCACAAGGCAACGAAGGCGCCACGCCCGCAGCCGACGCTTAAGCGCCCGGCGCCGACCAGGCGCTGCGTTCAAGCTCCGACGATACAAAAAGCCGCCCGGCGAGGTTCACTCGCCGGGCGGCTTTTTCACGTTCGGTTTAAACCGGTTCAGCGTTCGCGCGAGCGCGAATTGTGGCGTCCGGCAAGCGGATCGGCGCCCGAAGCGGCGGAAGTGGTGGAAGTCGCCTGCGCAGGCCCGGACGAAGCCGGGGCCGACGCGCCTTGCGCAACCGTCGCGGCCACCTCGCTCGCCGCGATAATGGCGGAAAACGCGCCGCTGAAGTTCGTGGCTGCGTCGTCGCTATCCGCATCACCCACAGCACCCGCTGCAGACGTGCCGCTCGCGCTGTCCAGCACGCGGCTGAATTCGGCGGCGCGCGTACGGATCTTTTCGGCGTAGGCCTTCGATCCGCCGTAATTCTTCATCGCCGCATCCAGGTCGCCGCCCGCGGCGCGCTTGTAGCCGTAGAGAATCGATGAGCCCACATCGATATTGACATCGGGATCGGTGAGGTCTTTAACGTTGCGCAGCAGATTGCGGTGCGCCGAAGGCACGACCTGCATCAGCCCGGTGGCGTTGTTCCCGCCGCGCGCCTTCTCGTGAAACCTCGATTCGACCGAGATGATGGCGAGCAGCACCGCCGGTGGCAGCGAATACTTGGCGGCAGCCGTAGTGACCGCCTCCGAAATCTGCGCGGCTTTTTCCTTCGCCAGCCCGAACTTCTGGGTCAGATAGGTGGGGAGTTTCTTGTCGTCCCCTTGCGGGGGAGCCTGCTGCGCCGATGCGTGATGCACGAGGCCGGGCAGCAAGGCAAGCAGGCAGAGTAGGCGCCTCATGGCCAGTGCGCGTCGTGAACGATGGGAGGCGCACAGTATAACCGTCCAGGAAAAAGGACAGCCGGGATATGACCCTAGCTGTCCTTCGATCAACTTACCGCAACTTATACCAACGCGATTGCCTGATTTTCCTGATCGAGCGCAGAACCATCAGCCTTTGCGCACCGAGGCGGTGTAGATCTCGTCGATGCTCGCCGCCAGCGTGGCGTCGAACTCGGCGTCGCTCATCTGCTTCGTCAGGTCGTTGATGAGCGCGCGCGAAAAGCTCGCGATCATGCCGTGGTTGTGCGTGAGGCGCTCGCAGGCGTCGCTGCGCGAGTAGCCGCCCGACAGCGCGACCACGCGCACCACACGCGGGTGATCGATGAGCGGCTTGTAGAAGTCGGCCACATCGGGAATCGTCAGCTTGATCATGACGTTGCTGGAGGCGGGAAGGGCGTCCAGACCCTTGAGCAGCGCGTCGCGCAGCAGCGCTTCGGCTTCGGCCTTGTCGGGGGCCTTGATCGAGACTTCGGGTTCGAGGATCGGCACGAGACCCTTCGCAACGATCTGCGCGCCCACTTCGAACTGCTGCTGCGCAATCGCCGCAATGCCCGACGCCGACGCGCGCTCGATCACCGAGCGCATCTTGGTGCCGAAAACACCCGCTTTCACGGCACGATCGAGCAGGGCGTCGAGGCCGGGATTCGGCTTCATCAGGCGCACGCCGTCGGCTTCGCTCTCCAGCCCCTTGTCGACCTTCAGGAACGGCACCACGCCGCGGTCTTCCCAGAGGAACGCGGGCACCGGCTTGCCGTGCGCCTGGCCGTCCATGGTCTGCTCGAACAGAATCGCGCCGATCACTTTCTCGCCCGTGAACGCCGGTGCGCTGATGATGCGCACGCGCATTTCGTGCATCAGGCGGAACATGTCGGCGTCGCTGCTGTACTCGCTTTCCGGGATGCCGTATTGCTTGAGCGCGCCCGGCGTCGAGCCGCCGCTCTGGTCAAGCGCCGCGATGAAACCGGGTTTATCGCGCATCTGCTGCAACATCTTGTCGTTGGCCATCTTTTCATCTCCCGAAAAATAAGCGCCCGTGGCGCGATCCAGAAAACCGATTCGACGAGTGTACCGGCGCCGCGTGACAGCGTCTGCGCCAATGTGACGGCGGGGGCGGTCAGCCGGTCACCCGCGGGTCATACGCAGGTCAAACGCGAAGAGCAAGCAAGCGCGATGCCAGCTCAGACAATCACCTGCGCCTGCGCCGAGCGGTCGTTGGCGAGCAGCGCCGACAGACGCCGCAACGCCGATTGCAACTGCGCGCGATCCGCCGCCGCGCCCAGCGAGATGCGGATGGCGTTGGCTGCGCCGCCGCCCTGGTCGAAAGCCGTGGAGGGCGCGACGGCCAGGCCTTCGGTGCTGGCCGCCGCCGCCAGTTCGCGCGCGTGCCAGTAGCTCGGCAGCGCGTACCAGAGGTGAATCCCGGCGTTCTCGCCCGCCGCCGGCCCGAGCAGTTGCGCCGCCATGCGCTGGCGCACCTGCGCCTCCGCGCGCACGCCCTGGAAGATCGCGTCGGCGACGCCGTCTTCGATCCACTGCATCGCCAGTGCGTTGGTCAACGGCGCGGCCATCAGCGAGAACGAGCGCAACGCGGCGAGCACGCGTGCATGCGCGGTGCTGTCCGGCAACGTCAGGAAGGCGGTGCGCAGTCCCGGCGAGAGCGTCTTGGAAAGCGTCGAGAGATAGCAGACCTGCGTGGGCGCCATGCGCGCGAGCGGCGGCGGGGCGTCGGGCGCGAAACGCCAGTACGGATCGTCCTCGACGATACGCACGCCGTGGCGCTGCGCCACGCGCAGCAGGTCGCGGCGGCGCGCTTCGGAGAGCGTGGCGGCGGTGGGATTTTGCAGCGTGGGGTTCAGGTAAAGCATGCGCGCGCCGTGCAGGCCGCACGCGGCATCGAGCGCGTCGGGCAGCATGCCTTCGGCGTCCGTGGCCACGATGACGAGTCGCCGCCCCAGTTGCGCCACCGCGTGCGGCAGCCCCGGATAGACGAGCGGCTCGCTCAGCACCACGTCGCCCGGCGCGGTGAACGCGAGAATCAGCGCCGCCAGCGCCGACTGCGCGCCCGAACAGACCACCAGCCGCGCTGGATCGACCTTGCCCAGCACCGGTTCGAGCCACTTCGCGCCCGCCGCGCAATCGGCCGCCGCGCCGCCGCCGACGTGGTACGTCATCAGCAGGTCGGCGTCGCTGCGCAGCAAAAGGCGCGACAGTCCCTCGCGCAGCAGCGCGTCCGCGTCGAGCCCCTGCGGCGGCGGCGGAATGTTCATGCTCAGGTCGACACGCTGCGCAAGCTCCGCGCGCGGTGCGGCGATGAAAGTGCCAAGCGGCCCGCGCGCCTCGATCAGCCCGCGCCGCCGCGCCTCGTTGAAGCCGCGCGTGATGGTGGTCAGGTCGACGTCGAGCAGGTCGGCCAGCGTGCGCTGCGCGGGCGCGCGCTCACCGGGCGAGAGCGTGCCGTCGGCCACGGCGCGCTCGATGAAATCGACCAGCCGCAGATAGCGCGGCCCGTCGCCGCCTTGCAGCGCCGCCGTCCACGCCGAAGCAGCGTCTTTCTTGTCCGGATCGATGCGGTCTTTTCGCGTCATTCTGTCGCAGATGTATGTGTCATGTCTTACTCTAGCATGCGGACACGAAGCGCGTAAATCCATACATATAGGCTATGTATGGGTCTTTGCCCGGCGTCCTGACGGCGCAGGCGCGAAGGCGATGTGGGCAGGTATGGATGGGTTTGCGCGATCGTCAACCATGGAACCCGACATGCGCAACTTCCCCAAACGAAGAAGACCGGCCGTCGAAGCCGACCCGCCACTTCCATCATTTCCTCAACCACCCACACGCACGACCGCCTTGTTGCGCCGCCTCGCGCCGCTCGCATCGACGGGCGCGCTTGCCTTGCTCGGCGGCTGCAGCTCCGTGCTGATGGATCCGAAAGGCGACATCGGCATGCAGGAGAAAAACCTCATCCTCATCGCGCTCGGCCTGATGCTGCTCGTGGTGATTCCGGTGATCGCGCTCACGCTCTGGTTCGCGTGGCGCTACCGTGCGTCCAACACCGGCGCCACCTACGCGCCGAAGTGGTCGCATTCGACCGCCATCGAAATCGTGGTCTGGACGATCCCGTGCATCATCGTCGTCACGCTCGCCGCGCTGATCTGGCGCACGACGCACTCGCTCGATCCGTACAAGCCGATCGAGTCGCAGGTCAAGCCGGTTCGCGTCGATGTCGTGGCGCTCAACTGGAAGTGGCTGTTCATCTATCCGGATTACGGCGTCGCATCGGTGAACCAGTTGGCGATTCCCGTCGATACGCCGGTCTCGTTCCGCCTGACCGCCGAATCGCTGATGAACTCGTTCTTCATCCCGCAACTGGGCAGCCAGGTCTACGCGATGTCGGGCATGGAAACGAAGCTGCACCTGATCGCGAACCAGCCCGGCACCTACGCGGGACGTTCGGCGGCGTTCAGCGGCCCGGGCTTCTCGGATATGCACTTCGACACGCTCGCTACCAGCCGCGCCGACTTCGACGCCTGGATCGCGCGCGCCAAGGCGTCGCCCGCGATGCTCAGCCGCGGCGCTTACGAGCAGCTCGCCGTGCCGGGCGAAAAGGCGCCGGTCGCGCTCTATTCGAACGTGGCGCCTGGCCTCTTCGAAGGCGTGGTCGACAAGTACATGCGCGACGTGCACGGCAACCCGATCTGCGGCACGGGCACCGCCACAAGCACAGGCGCCGGAACCAGCATTCCGGCGCTCACCCTGAATAGCAGCGTTGATCGAAGCGGCGCTCGCGCGCCCGCCCCCCTGGCAGCGGAGTAATCACATCATGTTCGGAAAACTCACGCTCGATGCCGTTCCCTGGCACGAGCCCATCATCATGGGCACCGGCGCCGTCGTGGCGCTCGGCGGCCTGGCCCTGCTCGCGGCGATCACGCTCGCGGGCAAGTGGGGCTATCTGTGGCGCGAATGGCTGACGTCCGTCGATCACAAGCGCATCGGCATCATGTACATCATTCTCGCGATCGTGATGCTGCTGCGCGGTTTCGCCGACGCCATCATGATGCGCGCGCAACAGGCCATCGCCTATAACGACGCGGCGGGCTACCTGCCGCCGCATCACTACGACCAGATCTTCACGGCGCACGGCGTCATCATGATCTTCTTCGTGGCCACGCCGCTCATCCTGGGCTTGATGAACGTGGTCGTGCCGCTGCAGATCGGCGCGCGCGACGTGGCGTATCCGTTCGTCAACTCGCTGTCCTACTGGCTTTCCGTGGTGGGCGCGGTGCTGGTGATGGTGTCGATGTTCGTCGGCGATTTCGCGGCGACGGGGTGGGTCGCGTATCCGCCGCTCTCGGAGCTGGGCTATAGCCCGACCGTCGGGATGGACTACTACATCTGGTCGCTGCAGATATCGGGGCTGGGCACGACGCTTTCGGGCATCAACTTCATCGTGACGATCCTGCGCATGCGCGCGCCGGGCATGAAGCTCATGATGATGCCGGTGTTCGTGTGGACGGCGCTCATCACCAACATCCTGATCGTCGCGGTGTTCCCGGTGCTGACCGGCACGCTCGCGCTGCTCACGATGGATCGCTATCTCGACATGCATTTCTTCACGAACGAGCTGGGCGGCAACGCGATGATGTACATCAACCTGATCTGGGTGTGGGGCCACCCCGAGGTGTACATCCTGATCCTGCCCGCGTTCGGCGCGTTCTCGGAAATCATCGCCACGTTCTCGGGCAAGCCGCTGTTCGGCTACAAGTCGATGGTGTACGCGACGTCCTCCATCGGCATCCTGTCGTTCTTCGTGTGGCTGCATCACTTCTTCACGATGGGCTCGGGCGCGAACGTCAACGCCTTCTTCGGCATCATGACGACGATCATCTCGATCCCGACGGGCGTGAAGCTGTTCAACTGGCTGTTCACGATGTACCGCGGCCGTATCCGCTATCACAGCGCGACGCTGTGGACGATCGGCTTCATGGTGACGTTCGCCGTGGGCGGCATGACCGGCGTGCTGCTGGCCGTGCCGGGCGCGGACTTCGTGCTGCATAACTCGCTGTTCCTCGTCGCGCACTTCCACAACGTCATCATCGGCGGCGTGGTGTTCGGCTGCCTTGCGGGCGTGAGCTTCTGGTTCCCGAAGGTGTTCGGTTTCACGCTCAACGAGTTCTGGGGCAAGGTGTCGTTCTGGTGCTGGCTGATCGGCTACTGGCTCGCCTTCACGCCGCTCTATATCCTGGGCTTCGAAGGCATGACGCGCCGCATGAACCACTACTCCGACCCGAGCTGGCATATGTGGCTCGTGGTGGCGCTGGTGGGCGCGGTGTTCGTCGGTCTCGGCATCCTGGCGCTGATCGTGCAGCTTTATGTAAGCGTGCGCGACCGCGACCTGAGCCGCGACGTCACGGGCGATCCGTGGGACGGCCGCAGCCTGGAATGGGCGACGGCTTCGCCCGCGCCGTTCTACAACTTCGCCGTGATGCCGAAGATCACGTCGATGGAACAGCACTGGGACAACAAGGAAGCGGGCATTGCCTACGTGCAGCCGCAGAAATACGAGGACATCCACATGCCGCGCAATACCGGTGCGGGCTTCGTCATCGCGATGTTCAGCTTCGTGTTCGGCTTTGCCGCGGTGTGGCATATGTGGCCGTTCGCGGCGCTGGGCCTGATCGGCATGATCGGCACGTTCCTCGCGCGCACCTATAACCAGGACGTCGATTACTGGGTGCCGGCTGCCGAAGTCGAGCGCATCGAAAACGCCCGCTTCCAGCAGCTCAAGGCCGCGCAAAAAACACTGGAAATGAAGGAGGTCGCGTAAGTCATGGCTCACGCTGCAACGACACATCACGGCCACGATCATGGCCATGGTCACGAACACGACGACGGCACCAAGACCACGTTCGGGTTCTGGATCTACCTGATGAGCGACTGCCTCATCTTCGCGACGCTGTTCGCCACTTTCGGCGTGCTGGCGAATGCGACGGCAGGCGGCCCCGGTGCGAAACAACTGTTCGAGCTTTCGTACGTGCTCGGCGAAACGCTGCTGCTGCTCGCGAGCAGCGTCACGTTCGGTCTGGCGATGCTCGGACTGCACGCGCAGCGGCGCGGCCAGGTGATTTTCTGGCTCGTGATCACGTTCCTGTTTGGCGCGGGCTTCGTCGGCATGGAAATCAACGAGTTCGCCAAGCTCATCGCCGATGGCGCAGGCCCGCATACGAGCGCGTATCTGTCGGCGTATTTCACGCTGGTCGGCACGCACGGTTTGCACGTGAGCGCCGGGCTGCTGTGGATCGCGGTCATGATGCACCAGACCTGGAAGTTCGGCCTGACCGGCACGGTGCGCCGCCGCCTCGCGTGCCTGAGCCTTTTCTGGCACTTCCTGGATCTCGTGTGGATCTGCGTTTTCACCTTTGTTTATCTGCGAGGCATGCTGTGAGTCATTCCCACGTCTCTCATTCCTCTCATTCTGCCGGCCACGATGACGGGCATGGCAGCCTCAAGGGCTACATGATCGGCACGGTGCTGTCGCTCGTGCTCACGCTCGCGTCATTCGGCGTGGTCATGTTTCACGTGATTCCGCCCGCGCAGGGTTTAACGGCGATCGTCGTGCTGTGCGTCGCGCAGCTTGTCGTGCAGCTGTTTTATTTCCTGCATATTGGCGCGGCGCGCAGCCAGCGTGCGAACACTGGCATTTTCATCTGCACAGCGTTTTTGATTGCGGTGATCGTCGGCTTGTCGCTGTGGGTCATGCATAACGCCAACGTCAACATGATGCCGTCGCAGATCAGCGTCGAACGCGCGATGGCGCACGATTGATGAGGTACGCCGCGTAGCGTGACGCTGCGTTGCGCAGGTCGCCCCGCGTGGGTTCGGTTCTTTGGGATCGGGCTGCGCGGGGTTTTCTGTTTATGTACGCAGTGGGCTTAGAGCTTATTGCGCCTCACCAAACAACCCCGTCTCCATTCCCGTCTCGCGCAGTTGCTTCAATCGCGCATAGACCGTCGTGCGCGACACGCGCAATTGCCGCGCGACCGCCGCCACGTTACCGCCATGCTCGCGCATGGCGTTCTGCACGGCGATCAAGGTCTGCTCCTCCAGCGTCGAACCGTTCTGCGCACCGCCCACGGGCGTCGCAGGCGTCAAATCGCCGTCCGTCGCCAGCGGCATGTCCATGCGCCGCGCCGTGCTGCGGTTGAGCGGCGCGCGTGCGTATTGCACCCACACATGACTGCCGTCCGCGCGCGCGACGCGCAGCGGATTGCGCTGCGGCCGCAGCAGGCGGCTCAACTGCGCGAGCGGCGCATCGTCGAACAGATCGCGCAGCGCAAGCTGGGGCAGGGGCACGCCATGCGCCAGCCCGAACATGCGCCGCGCCACGCGGCTCGCGCCACGCAACGTGCCGTCTTCTTCGACGGCCAGCACGCCCGCGAGCGGCGTAGCCAGCCAGCGCGGATCGTGCTGCACGCGCAGCAGATGGCAGCCGCGTAAGGTCGCAAAGAGGCGCTGCTCGGCGGCCAGCGCGGCAAGCCGGAACTGCTCGCGGATCTGCGACAGATCGCGCTGCCCCGTGCCGGTCAGGTCGAGCGCGCCGATCACTTCGCCGTGCAGCCCGTAGAGCGGCACCGCGATGCAGGACGCGCGCTCGAATTCGTCGAGGTAGTGCTGGCCGCCCGCGACGGTCACTTCGATGCCCTCGTGCAGCACGCAGCTCGGCGCCGTGGTGCCGATGTGCGATTCGAGGATGCGGCGGCCCGCGATGATCGGCAGGATCAGGTCGTCGTCGCAGGCGGGGCTGCGGCGCGCGTGGATCACCGTGCCCTGTGGATTGACGCAGAAGATCGTCCAGTCGTCGCCGCCGAACGCGTCCCACAACTGTTCGATTTCGTCGACGACGCAGCTGTAAAGCCGTCGGTCTTCGTGCGATTCGCGCACGCTGCGGGCGCTCTTCAGCAGTTCGTATTCGGGCGCCTGCCAGGGCCGCACGCCCGCATCGCGCGAGCGCGCCCACGAACGCGCGACGGAATCGGGCAGCAATCCTGGCGTCAGCGCGGCAGGCAGATGCTCGCCGCCGCCGAAACGTTCGCGAACCGAATGCAATTGAGCCAACGCACTTTGCGCCACGGGATCCGCCGGGAATTGAGGCGCGGACTTGCTGTTCATGCGGGCTCCCGTTCAGGCGATTTCATGCGATGGGTAACGGAACGAATCGGAACGAATCGAAACGAATCTTCGAGCCGGATCGAAGGCGGCAAAAGCAAGGACGGGCGGCACGATGCCGTTTTAAAGGGCACCATGCCGCCCGTCCGGGGCGCAGGCCGCTACAAATCGAGCTACGCGTCGAGCGACGACTCACAACGGCCCGCGCCGGGAACTGCGAGCATACCGCAGCCGCCATGCGCGCAGCAGCGGGGGGATTACCGGATGTCCGGCCGCAGGCGTTTCAGGCCGCTCACGCGTGCGCGAAGCGCAGGATCGGCTTGAGCGTGACGCCGCGCGTGCTGTCCTCGGCGGCCTCGTTGATGCTTTCGACCGGGTAGAACTTCACCAGCTTGTCGAACGGGAAACGCCCTTGCTGATACAGCTCGACGAGTTGCGGAATGAAGCGCTGCGGCACGCTGTCGCCTTCGACGATGCCGCGGATCGTGCGCCCGTTCAGCAGCAGGCTGTTGATGTCGAACTCGCCCTTGGTGCCCAGCGGCGGCGCGCCCACCACGCCGATTGCGCCCAGCGTGCCGAGCGCCTCAATTGCACCGGCCAGCACCTGCGGATGCCCGGTCGATTCCAGCGCGAAATCCACGCCGCCGCCGGTGATCTCGCGGATCGTCTCGACCATGTCGACTTCGCGGCTGTTGACCGTGTGGGTCGCGCCCAGCTCCTTCGCGAGTTCGAGCCGCGACGGCACCACATCGACGGCAATGATCGTCGATGCGCCCGCCACGCGCGCGGCCATCACGGCGGACAGTCCCACCGCGCCCGCGCCGAAGCTCGCGAAGCGGCTGCCCGGCGTGACCTTCAGCGAATTGATGACCGCGCCCGCGCCGGTCTGGATGCCGCAGCCGAGCGGCCCCAGCAATTCGAGCGGCGCATCCTGCGGCACCTTGATCGCGTTGTTCTCGCGGGCCAGCGCGTGGCTTGCGAACGATGACTGCGCGAAGAAGTGGTCGTGCAGCGGCCGGCCTTCTTCGTCCTCGATGGCGGTGCGGCCTTCCAGATCGCCGCCGCCGAAGTTCAGGCCGAAGAAGTGGCTGCAATACGCGCCGTGGCCGCCCACGCAGGGCTGGCAGTGTCCGCACGCGCCGTAGGTCAGCACGACGTGATCGCCGGGCTTGAGGTTCTTCACGTTCGGGCCGACCTGCTCGACCACGCCCGCGCCCTCGTGGCCCAGCACCGCGGGCAGCGGCACCGGATAGAACTGGTCGCGCACGATCAGGTCGGTGTGGCACAGGCCGGTGGCGACCACGCGCACCAGCACCTCGTCGTCCTGCGGGTCGCGCAGGCGCGCCTTCTGGATCGTGAACGGCTCGCCCTTGGCGCGCGCGACGACCGCTGTGATGGCTGTACTCATGCGTGCCTCCTCAGATCGGGTAGAGCGGTGCTTCGCCCTTGACGGTGAGCCACTGCCATTGCGTGAACTCTTCCCAGTTGGCCGGGCCGCCGATGCTCGTGCCGTTGCCCGACGCGCCGACGCCGCCGAACGGGTTGATCACTTCGTCGTTCACGGTCTGGTCGTTGATGTGCAGCAGGCCCGTGCGCAGGCGCTCGCCCATGCGCAGCGCGCGGCCCACGTTGGCGGTCACGACGGCCATCGACAGTCCGTACTCCGTGTCGTTGGCAAGCGCGATGGCGTCCTCGTCGGTGTCGAACGGCACGACCACGGCCACCGGCCCGAAGATTTCCTCGTTGAACGCCGGGTTGTCCTGGGTGACGCCGCTCAGCACGGTCGGCTCGAAAAAGAGGTCGCGATAGCCGCCGCCCGTTTCGACGCGCGCACCGGCCTGCTGCGCGTCCGCGAGCACGCGGGCGATGTGGTCGCGCTGCGCCGCGTTGATGATCGGCCCGAGCGCGACATCGCCCTTGGCCGGGTTGCCGACCGTGAGGGCCGAGGCCTTCGCTACCAGTTTTTGCACGAATTGATCGTAAATCTTGCGCTGCACGAGCACGCGACCCGTCGCCATGCAAATCTGGCCCTGGTGGAGATAGGCGCCCCAGGCCGTGTTGGCGACGGCCAGATCGATGTCGGCATCGTCGAGCACGATCAGGGAATTCTTGCCGCCCAGCTCCAGCGACACTTTCTTGAGGTGGCGGCCCGCGGCTTCGCCGACCTTGCGGCCCGCGCCTGTCGAACCCGTGAACTGGATCATGGCGACGTGCGGATCGCTCGTGAGCGCCGCGCCCGCCGCGCCGTCACCGGGCAGCACATGCAGCACGCCCGCGGGCAGGCCGGCCAGCTCGAACAGGCGCGCGATGGTGAAGCCGCCGCAGATCGAGGTGCGCGGATCCGGCTTGAGCACGACGGCGTTGCCGAGCGCGAGCGCCGGGGCCACCGCGCGCATCGCCAGGTAGAGCGGGAAATTGAACGGCGAAATCACGCCGACGACGCCCAGCGGGCGGCGGCGCGCCAGCGACAGGCGGCCCGGCGCCGACGGCAGCACTTCGCCCGCCGAACGCGACGGCAGCGCGCTGGCTTCGTGCAGCGCCTTGATGGTGACGTGCGTTTCGGCGGCTGCCTTGCCGCGCGTCGAGCCGCTTTCGCGCACGATCCAGCCGGCGATCTCGTCGGCGGCGTCCTCGGCCAGACGGGCCGCGCGGCGCAGGACGGCGGCGCGCTCGTCGTAGGGCAATGCAGCCCAGGCCTGCTGCGCATCGAACGCGGCCTTCGACGACGCCGCGACCAGTGCAGCGTCGGCCATGCCGATGCGCGCGAGACGCTCGCCCGTGGCCGGTTCGAGCACGTCGGCGGCAGAGGTGCCGGTGCGCCATTCGCCAGTGAAGACGCGGCCGTGCCAGCTGTCATTGTCGAGGAGGCGGGTGGAAGAGGTAACGCTCATGCTGACTCCTGTTGGTCTCGGGCGAATGCCGGGGAAGTGGCGGCGCGGTGCTGCAAAGGTGCCACGAAGGCGCCACAAAGCCGTGACGTTAGGGAATCGGGGCCAGCGTCGCAATCGGGAATAGTTCCCGGCGCTGGATCGCCCGCTGCCACGCGGCGGGCGTCGTAAAAGCGTTCATTTGCTGAACACCTGGAGGATTGCCGGTTTCGTGGGCACGGCCCGTGCGCTAGAGAAGACGTCGCGACGCAACTGTCGCTTTTACGTGGAGAAGCGCCATGAACAAGGACCAGGTGAAGGGCACGGCAGAAAAGATCAAGGGCAAGGTCAACGAAGCTGTGGGCCGCGCCACCGACAACCCGAAACGCGAGCTCAAGGGCGACCTGCAACAGGCCGCAGGCGAAGCACGCAAGAACTATGGCGACATGAAGGAAGCCGCCAAGGACATGACGAAGCGTCATCACTAAGCTCGTCAAAGCTCGTCACTACGCGGGGCTTAGATCCCGATCAGGCGCCGGTCAGTACGACCGGCGCTATTTTGCGTGGCATTGTGCGTTGAGCCTTGAGCTTCCCAGGCCGCTAAGCCGCGCCTTCCAGAATCCGCGCCTGACGCCGCATGCCCGCGAAGATCGCCTCGGCGACATCGAGGGGGAAATCGTCCGGCAGTTGCGCGCCGACTTCATCGATGACCCGCTCGGTTTGTTGCGCGAGCGTCGCCATCATCTGCTCGACTTCCTCGACGGTAAATCCCACGCGCTGTCCCTGCGCGATCCAGTGACGCGGAAAAATCTGCGCAATACGGTAATGCGCGTTGCGCCCGCGCACCGCCATCGCAAGACTCGCACGCTGCGCCGCGAGCTGGTTGCGGCCGCGCCCGATGATCGGATGCGCGGACAGCACGTCGTAGAGCGGCGTGGCCACGAAACGGCTGCCCGGCAGATGCGCGATGCTGAAATTCTTGGCGTGGCCGTCGGTGGCCGCGAGCAGCCAGAAAAGCATCTGCGCGAGAAAAAAATGCCGCCGGTCGTCCTTCGAATGGGATGAGCCGCCCAGCACCGCCATCACGGCGTTGATGCCGGGGCCGCCATCGGCCTCGTATTTGACGATGCCCGGCGTGCCGGTGGCCTGGCACAGATCCTCCTGCGGCAGGCGCACGATCCAGCGGCCGTTGCGCGCCATGCGCCGGTCGAAACGCTCGACCACGAGCGCTTTCATGTCTTCGAAATGGGCGATCTCGCATGGCGCGATCGGCAGCCCGAACGCGGCGACGATCTTCGCGCAGAGCCATTCGTTCTCGACCGACGTGCGCATGTCGGCGCGCATGTTGCCCACGAGGCCGAGCGGCAGCTTGAAGATGTGCGTGGTGGGCGTGCTGCCCGTGGGCAGCAGCCAGCGGCCATTACGCTGCAACAGTGCAGTTTTTTCCTGCGCACCGGCAATCGAGAGCCGCAGGTCGTCGACGGGTTCGTGCACGCCGAGCAGGGGCGTGGACGTCGTCTCGCGCAGCAGGCGGGCGATGGCGGCTTCGTCGAGCGGCCGGCCTTCGATCGACTCCAGGCCAACCGGCTCTTCGCCCGCCGGCAGCAGTTGCAGCGCGCCGACGCAATCGCGCCCCAGCACGGCCAGCAACTCGAACGGGGAGATGCCCGCCGTGCGGTAACGGGCCGCGATGCGCCGCCGGATGCGTTCGCTGTCGGGCAGGAGGTTGTCGAAGTAATCGGTGACAACAGGGCCGCGCAAGGGCTGGTTGCCCGGCGTGAAGGGCAGCGAAAGCGAGAGCGGGCGGCCTTGCTCGTCATCGAGCCAGCTTTGCAGGTACACGAGCCTCTCGACACCGCGCACGATTTCCCAGTAGCCGACGGGCAGGCCGTTCATCCACAGGTCGAGGCGGTTCGTCAGGCGGGCGCGCGCCATTTACCAGTCCTCGCGTTGCGTCGACCTGGCGGCGGCCTTGCGCGGGGCGGCGGGTTTTGATGCTTTTTCTGGCGCTTTTTTCACGGCTTCCGGGCGCTTCGCGGCCTTCGTGGTCTTTGCGGCCTTGCTGGCAACCGTTTTAGTCTTCGCCTTTTTTGCCGCCACCTTCTTCGCGGCAGGCTTCCTGATAGCGGTTGCGCGCGGGGCCGCTTCGGCTGGCGTTGCGCCGGCGCTAAGAAGCATGTCGACCGCGAGCAGCCGCAATACGTGAAAGAGGCGATCGACGCTTGCGGCGGCGGGGTTGGCTTCGAATGCGGCGTAGCTTTGCTGGGATATGCCGAGCCGCTGCGCGAGCTCCTGCTGGGTCAGGCCGGCTTTCTTGCGAAAGCCGAGCAGCATGGGGCGCAACTGGCTGACGGTCTTGAGCGGGTAGTCCACGCGAAGCTCCGGCAGGGGAAATGGGGCAAACAGCGTGCTTACAGTCTATAGACTGTAAATGCAAAATACAACCCAAAAGCTGTAAATGCAAAATACAGTCTATAGCCTGTAATGACGCTGTGCGTGCCGGAGTCGCGCCGCAGCGGGCCTCAGGTTGGCGTCGCGAAGAAATAGCGCGTGAGGTGAAAGAAAATCGGCGCGGCAAAGCAGATGGAGTCGATGCGATCGAGCATGCCGCCGTGCCCGGCGATCATCACGCCCCAGTCCTTGGCGCCCATCGAACGCTTGACGGCCGACAGCACGAGCCCGCCGATAAAGCCGCCGATCACCGTCACGGCGGACATGAGCGCCGCCTGCCACAGATTGAACGGCGTGAGGCCATGCAGCAGGGTGCCGAGCGCGATGGCGAGCGCGCCGCCGCCAATCAGGCCTTCCCACGTCTTCGACGGACTCACGAGCGGCGAGAGCTTGCGCTTGCCCCAGAGTTTGCCGCACACGTACTGGAACACGTCGCTCGATTGCACGACCAGCAGGAAGAACAGCAGCAGCGGCCCGTTGTTGCCGAAGTAGTGCGGCAGCGGCAACAGGAGCAGGGCGGGCGCGTAGCTGAACGAATACACGCACACCATCAGGGCCCACTGGATCTTGGCATTGCGTTCGAGAAACTCGGCGGTGTCCTGCGAAAAAGCCTCCGCCGCCGAGAGCACGAAGAACATATACACCGGCATGAAAATCGCAAACAGCCCGTACCAGTGCAGCGCGACCAGCAGAAACTGGCCCGGCAGCGCGACGTAATAGGCGAGCACGAGCGACCAGTAATCGGCGGGCTTGGTTGGCGTGAGCGTGATGAACTCACGCAGCGCGAAGAACGAGCAGATGAAAAACAGGAACAGCGTGGCATAAGGCCCCAGCCACAGCGCTGCCGTGACCACGGCGATCATGACCCACCATGCGGCGATGCGCTGGTTCATGTTGGCAACGGTCGAATTGGCCGAGCCGAACTTCATGCGCAGCACCGCGCCCACCACGGTAAAGAAACACAGCAGGCCGACCACGCCCACAATCGTGATCCAGAATACGTGCGGCATGCTTATCCCCGTACCGAATTTTGAAGTTTGATCACGGCGTCGCGCGCCATGGTGAGGAATGCTTCTTTTTCGAGTTGCGCAGCCCCGGGCACCGCGTCGCCGAACGACACGCTGCAATTGATCGGCACCGGCAGCAGCTTGCCCTTGGGCATGGCGCGCATCAGGTCGGAAAGATGCACGGGTACGAGCTGCACCTCGGGAAACTCGCGCGAGAGCCAGTAAAGCCCGCTTTTGAAAGGGCCGACTTCGCCGGTCTGGCTGCGCGTGCCTTCGGGGAAAATGATGATCGACCAGCCCGACGCCAGTGCATCGCGCACGAGCTGAAGCGGGTCGTCGCCTTCGCCCTTGCGCGTCACGTACACCACGCCCAGTACGCGATTGGCGATGAAGCGGCGCGCGGGCGACGCGTCCCAGTAATCGCGCGCGGCGGCAGGGCGCACGCTCGCGCGCAGATCGGGCGGCAACGCCGCGAGAATCGCGAGCGTATCCACATGACTCGAATGATTGGCGAAATAGATCGTCTGGCGCGCCGTCGGCGGCGTGCTCGCGTAGCGCCCGCGCGCGCCCACGACGAGACGCACGACACCCAGCAGCCAGCGCTGCATCACGTTACGCATGGGGATTGTCCTCCGCGACCTTATGAAGATCCTGCACCAGCGCGCGCGTGCGCGTCGCACAGGTCATCGCGCTGCCGGCAGCGATGATCGCCAGCGCCACGGCAAGACAGACAGGATGCCGATGCAGCGCAATTTCGACGATCGTCGCAACGCAGGCAAGCGTGAGCAGCGCCATGCGATGTTGCTTGGCCATCGGCCCAATGAAGCGCTGCGGCACGCCCACCGAGCCGCCGAATACGCGCACATAGGCGGTCAGCGCCGCGAACAGCGCAGCAGCCCAGCCCAGTGACGGCAAGCCCACGCCATAACCGGCGGCGACCAGCAAAAAGCTGTCCGCGATGCGATCCGGGAACTCGTTGAAGATCGGCCCGGAGATCGATTTTTTGCCGCCTTCGACGGCAACCAGCCCGTCGATGACGTTACAGAGCAAGCGCAACTGAATGCACACGATTGCGACGATCAGGTCGATCACGCTGTCGATGCGCAACAGCGCGACCGCGCCGATTGCCGCAAAGACGGCGCTCGCGCAGGAAATCTGGTTGGGCGTCACACTCGTGCTGGCCAGGAACTTCGCCAGCGCCACGATGGCCGTGTTGGAGCGCGATTTGATTGGGCGTCGGTTTTCGTCCATGAAACCTGCTGAAGTCGATGGGATGCGGAGTCGGTGAAATCGGCGGCAAGCTCGGCGTTATACAGGGCGGCGCGAACCTGCTGGGGCTTTACGCAACGGATTCTTGAGCGTCGCCAAGGACGACATCTCTATTTAGCACAGTTTCAAAACTGCGATAATTTGCATTATGTCAAATCAAGCAGATCGGCCAACAAGGCTGCCGCCCGCTACCCAGTCACTCCGCAAATTGCCTGGCATGCCGAAGAATCCTGCGATCCTCCGGCAAGCCACGCAACGGTGCTGGCACACACCGTCACGGCCTCAATGTTCGTTACTGGCTTTCGCCGCTTGCGGGCATGCTGGATCCTTGCCCCAATGGCCGTCGCAGACGCGCCAGCGGCACAGTTGATCCTCGAAGAAACCGCGTTCGCTGCACGCCTTGACCTGCTGGGCCAACGACGCGTTGGCGTCGGTCGCCCTGGCGGCCGTTTTCGAGCCATGCGTGCTGCCTTGCTTCGCGTCGGCAGGCTTGGTGCGCGCAACCAGCACGGCGAGCAGATCGGCGTCGGAATCGTCACGCTTGCCGTTGGCCGGCGCCTTTTTCGCCTTCGCTTGTGCGACGGCCGTCTTGCTTTCGTTCTTGTGCGCGTTCGCCTTTTCCTGCTTTTCCTGTTTCTCCTGCTTTGCTTCGGCGGCGCTCTTGTGCTTTGCCGTGCTCTTTTCAGGCGTCTGGGACTGCTGCACGGCCTTTGTTTGCGCAGCGGCGGCAAGAGGCGCAACCGTCGCGCTCGCGCCACTCGCGGCGCCGTCCGTGAGCGCACGCGAGAGACGATCGCTGTCACTGCCTTTGGCTGCATCGTCGTCGGCGACGATTGTGGCCGCTTGTGACGCGGAGGCTTCGTCAGGCGCGCTTTTCTGTGCGCTCGCAACGACCGCATGCGATGCGGCCACAGCCGAAGCCGCCACGACGGCAGGCACGCTGGCCGCTGTCGCCGCGACGCCCGACGTACTGGACGGCGTGCGCGACATCCAGTGCCATGCACCGAATGCGCCCGCGCCAATCACGAGCAGCGCCACCAGGCCAGCGGCTTTGGAAGACCGCTGCGGCTTGCTGGCAGGTGATGCAGGCGGCACCACGCGCCCTTCGAGATTTGCGAGGATGCGGGAGCCATTCGGCGTGCTGCCGCTGGCAGGTGCGCCGGCCGGCTTGCCAGGGCCATCGGCAAGCAGACTGGGTGGAGCTTTGGGTCGGGAATTGTCCGGCACACTCATTACTTTAGAGTCTCATTCGGATCGTGCACATTGAATCGGGCCTGTTTCGCCGTAATAATACGTGTCGGCCCGAGTTCGGGCAGGCCTGATTCTAAAATCAAGCATTACAAAAAACAATTGCCTCAGTTCACGGGGTCGCTTTTGGTTGCCATTGCACTCGTAGTCTATTTCGTCATTACCGTGCCGATAGCCGCAATTCTGCTGCTGCCGGGCGTGCGGGCGTCTTTTTTCGACGCCGTATTCAACCTGCATAATGTGATCACGCGACGTATTTCCGCGAGTTCCATACATGCGCGAAAGCATATTTCTAAATCGGCAAAATATTCCCAATCGACAATGGTCGATATGCAAAATTTGCTGATTAAGCGGCGCTTGCTGATTTTGTCCACGACAGGTATTCTTGCGACGCCGCCGCTGATCGCTATTGCGCTTCGCGGCCACCAGTTATTCCAATACGATGACACGCCTCGTGTGCCCGATGAAAAAATCGCGGCACTGCTCAATGGCGAGCAGCTTGTTCCACCGCCGCCATTGCCGCCCGAGGTGTTCGCCACACAGGAAGTCGAGCAGATTCGCCCGGCCCTGGTGGACGCGAGCCGCGACTGGAATCTGCTCGATGCAGATTTCCGTACGCGTCTGTTGCTCGTTTATAAAATCATGCGCGAGCAATACGGTTACGAAATGGCTTTGCTGGAAGGTTATCGCAGCCCCGATCGGCAGGACCGGCTGGCAAGAATGGGCGGCAGCGTGACCAATGCCGCGGCATTCCAGAGCTATCACCAATACGGTCTCGCGGCCGATAACGCATTCCTGCGCGACGGCAAGCTCGTCATTTCAGAAAAAGATCCGTGGGCCATGCGCGGCTATCAGTTATATGGGCAGGTTGCGGAACAAGTCGGCCTCACATGGGGCGGCCGATGGAAAATGATGGACCTCGGGCACGTCGAATATCACAAGCCCGGATTCGTGCTGGGACGCAAACCGGCAAACGCAAAATGACATGCGCATGTAACCGGCAGCCGATAAGCATGCATGCGTATATGCAGATTGGGCCGAAGCAAGACGCAAAGCGGACAATAAAGAGGATGGATATGGGGCGTTCTTTCATTGCTTTGAGCGACATGCTGAGGAAACTCCGCCATTCGTATCATTTGCGCCATTCGCACCATTCCTTCCCTGGCCTCTCACGTTTTTCACCTCGCCAGCCGGTCATGTACAGCACATGACCGGCTGCACGCGCGCGCCCTGCCCGCCGCGTGTCTCGCCACCTGGCCACATCGTCACGCATGAATCACCAGAACAGCACTCAAAGCATCAGGACCTGACCGGCATATGCAACGCTTCCTCAACGTGTTGACTCATAAGCGCACGCTTTCCATCATCGGCTTCATTGCGCTGGCAGCCGTGCTCTATATCGCGGCCGACACGCTGCAAATCGGGCTCGTCTGGGTCGCGGTCGTGCTCGGCGTGCTGATCGGGCTCTGGCTGATCGTCTGGATCGTGCGCCGCATTCGCGTGCGCCGCGCCAACAGAAAACTGGGCGACATGCTGGAACAGCAGGCCCAGGTCGAGGCGCCCGCCGCCGCAGCAGCACACGGCACCCAGGCCGAGCTCGACGCGCTGCGCACGCGCCTGACCGATGCAGTCAAGACCATCAAGACCTCGAAGATCGGCCAGCTTTCCGGCGGCTCGGCGCTCTACGAACTGCCGTGGTACATCGTCATCGGCAATCCGGCTGCGGGCAAAAGCAGCGCGGTGATCAATTCCGGCCTGCAATTTCCTTTCGCCGATAAAAAAGAAGCCATCGTGCATGGCATCGGCGGCACGCGTAATTGCGACTGGTTCTTCACGACTGAAGGCATCCTGCTCGACACCGCCGGGCGCTATTCGATTCACGAGGAAGATCGCGGCGAATGGCTCGGCTTTCTCGGCCTGCTCAAGCGCTATCGTCCGAAGGCGCCGATCAACGGCATCATCGTGACCGCGAGCATTGCGGAGCTCACCGGCAATCGCCCCGAATTCGCCATCAATCTCGCGAAGAACCTGCGCCAGCGCGTGCAGGAACTCACCGAAAAACTCGAAGTATTCGCGCCCGTCTACGTGATGTTCACGAAGGTCGACCTGATCACGGGCTTTACCGAATTCTTCAGCGCCAACGACCGCCACGAATACGACCGCGTCTGGGGCGCGACCCTGCCCTACGAACCCGATGAAAAGCGCGATGTCGTCGCGCAATTCGACGAGCGTTTCGAGGAACTGTACGAAGGCCTCAAGGAAATCAGCATTGCGCAAATGTCGATCAGCCGCGGCAACGCGCTGACGCCTGGCCAGTTGAGCTTCCCGCTCGAATTCTCGACCATCAAGCCGGCGCTGCGCGCGTTCCTCGCCACGCTGTTCGAGAACAACCCGTTCCAGTACAAGCCGATTTTCCGTGGCTTCTACTTCACGAGCGCGCTCCAGGAAGGCGAAACCAACAGCGCCGCCGCGCAGCGCATCGCCAACCGTTTTGCCCTGTCCGCCGAAGGCCTGCCCAAGGCGCAACCCGCGTTTTCCAAGAACGGTTTCTTCCTGAAAGACCTGTTTTCCAAGGTGATTTTCGCGGACAAGCAGACCGTGCGTCAGTTCGCGAGCCCGGCCAAGACGCGTCTGCGCTACGCGACGTTCTTCGGCGTGGTGGCGGCGCTCGCGCTCGCGCTGGGCGGCTGGACATGGTCGGCCGTCAATAACCAGCAGCTGGTGGCGAACGTCCAGGCCGATCTCGACAACGTCCAGCGTCTGCAGCAGAACCGCAACGACCTGCAATCGCGCCTGCAGGCGATGGACATTCTGGAAGACCGTATCGATCAGCTCGAACAGTTCCGCCGCGACAAGCCGCTCGCGGTGTCGCTCGGCCTGTATCAGGGCGATCGCGTCGAACAGCATCTGCTTGAGGAGTACTACAACGGCGTGCGCCAGATCATGCTCACGCCGGTCTCGCAGAATCTCGCATCGTTCCTCAAGGACGTCGACGCACATCCCGACCAGCTCGCGCCGATGACGCACACGCCCGATTCGGGCGCCGTGCCGGTTTCCGCACACGCGGCCATGGCGAACACGAGCCAGGGCGGCCTGTATAGCGACGCCTCCCCTTCCAGCGTGGAAGACGCTTACAACGCGCTCAAGACGTACCTGATGCTGTCGGACAAGCGCCACGTCGAGACCGCTCACCTCACTGACCAGATCGCCCGCTTCTGGCGCGGCTGGCTCGAACAGAATCGCGGCAACATGCCTCGCGACGAGATGATCCGCAGCGCCGAGCGCATGATCACGTTCTACCTCGCGCGCGTGAACGACGACGACTGGCCGATGGTCGACGCGAACCTCTCGCTCATCGACCAGACGCGCGAAAACCTGCGTCATGTGGTGCGCGGCATGCCGGCTCGCCAGCGCGTGTATGAAGAGATCAAGGCGCGCGCCTCCACGCGTTTCGCGCCGATGACGGTTGCACGTATCGTCGGCGACGGCAATACGGCGCTGGTCGCGGGCAGCTACGCGATCCCCGGCACCTTCACGCGCGAAGCGTGGTTCCAGTACGTGCAGCCCGCGATCCGCGATGCGGCGACCAAGGAGCTTCAGGCGAAGGACTGGGTGCTCAACACCTCGGCGTCCGACGACCTCACGCTCGAAGGCAGCCCGGAGCAGATCCAGAAGACGCTCGTGGGCATGTACAAGGCCGAATACGCGCAGCACTGGCAGAAGTTCATGCAGGGCATCGCCGTGCAGGATTTCGGCAGCTTCGGCCAGGCCGTCGATGCGATGAACCGCCTGGGCGACCCGCAGGATTCGCCGATCCGCAAGATCCTCGAAACCGCGTACGACCAGACGTCGTGGGATAACCCGTCGCTCGTCAACACCACCATCAAGCAGGCGCAAAGCGGCATCAAGGGCTGGTTCAAAAACCTGTTCTCGCGCGCGACCAGCGGCAAGATGGAAGCGAACATCGACATCAACGGCAATCCGGTCGAGATCCCGATGGGCCCGGTCGGCCAGGCGTTTGCGGGCCTCGGCCGCATCGTCGTCACGCACGACAACGGCTCGATGCTCAAGGGCTACATGGATTCGCTCTCGAAGGTGCGCACGCGCTTCAACACCATCAAGAACCAGGGCGATCCGGGCCCGGGCGCGCGTCAGTTGATGCAGCAGACGCTCGACGGCAACGGCTCGGAACTCTCGGATTCGCTGAAGTTCGTCGATGAGCAGATGCTCACGGGCCTGACCGACGATCAGCGCAAGGCGCTGCGTCCCCTGCTCGTGCGTCCGCTCATGCAGGCCTACGCCGTGGTGATCCAGCCGGCCAGCGTCGAAGTGAACAAGGTGTGGAACGCGCAGGTGTACCAGCCGTTCCAGGCGTCGCTCGCCAGCAAGTACCCGTTCGCGGGCACGGCCAAGGTCGAAGCCGGCGCGAGCGAAATCGCGGGCATGTTCGGCCCCGATGGCGCGATCTCGAAGTTCGTGAGCACCACGCTCGGGCCGCTCGCGGTTCGCCGCGGCGACACGCTCACCGCCCGCACCTGGGGCGACATGGGCCTCGCGCTCACGCCGGACTTCACGGGTGGCTTTGCGCGCTGGGTCGCACCGCTCGCGGGCGGCGCAGCAGGCGCAAGCGGCGGCTCGACCGAGCCGCAGACCGTGTTCCAGATCCTGCCGCAGCCTTCGAGCGGCACGACCGAATACACGATCGCGATCGACGGCCAGCAGCTGCGCTACCGCAACACGCCGCCGCAGTGGACGAACTTCGTGTGGCCGAACCCGAACGGCTCGCCTGGCGCGACGCTGTCGGCGACCACCTTCGACGGCCGCACGATCCAGCTCGTCAACGAGCCGGGCCGCTACGGTCTGGAGAAGCTGATCAATTCGGCGCAACGCAGCCGCCGTCCGGACGGCACCTTCGACCTGACGTGGACGCAAGGCAGCGTATCGGTGTCGATGAGCATGCGCATCATCAGCACCTCGCAGCCCACGGCGTCGAGCGGCGATGCGCCGCAACAGCAGGGCCTGAAGGGCGTGCAGCTGCCGTCGTCGATCGCCGGCGTCGGCGCGGGGGGTGGTGCACAAGGGGCACAAAGCGCCCAGAACACGTCGGGCGCCAGCGCGAGTGTCGACGCGCAGGCCGCCACGAGCGCGCCGCAAGCCACGGCGCCCGCAACCGTTGCAGGCTCAACCAACTCGCAGGGAGTTGCGCAATGACGCAAACCGTTCAGGCGCAGATCGCCTACTTCGGCAAAATTCCGTCGCGCGGCGACTTCGTGAAGAGCGCGCACAATCCGCAGTTGCTCCAGACGCTGGACAACTGGATCGCCGAAGCGATGAACATGCTCACCGACGATCCGCGCTGGAAGATCGTCTACGAAGAAGCGCAGCCGATGCACTTTGCGTTCCTCGGCTCGCAAAGCCGCCTGGCGATCGCGGGCCATATGGTCGCGAGCCACGACCAGTCGTCGCGGCGCTTCCCGTTCCTCGCGGCCACCGCGCTGGAAGTCGAGCAGCCGCTCGCGTTTCTCGCGCGCAGCCCGCTGGCTTTCGCACGCCTCTGGTCGCGCGTGTCCTCGCAGATGCAGCCGCTGCTGGGCACGAGCGAGCCCGCAGGCGCGTTGCAGGCGCTCGGCGAAACCTATGTGCCGGTCGACGTGGGCGGCTCGGGCAATCCGCACGACGGCACCTTCGCGGATTTCATCGAGCACCAGACGCTCTCGGGCCTCGAACAGATGCTGCTGAACAGCGGCCATCCGGTGCGCCTCAAAGGCGCGATGCTCGCGCTCGGCTCGCTGCTGCGCCCGGTGATGCAAAGCGGCACCGCGCATCTCGAACGCGGTCTCACGCTGCCGCTGCCGACCGATCCGTTCTATCGCAGCCTGGTGGGCGCGTTCTGGCTCGAACTGATCGCACCGTTCGTATCGAAGGCCGATTTCGAACTGGCGATTTTTCTCGGCACCATCGCGCAGCGCGAGCGGCTCATCATCGGCTTTAACGGCGCGTCCGCGAAGACCCTGCATAGCGTGGTCGATCCGCAAACCTATTCAGCACACAACATCGATATCGACGATCCCGAGTGGGTCGACGATCATGCACAAAGCGACCATGGCATCAGCAAACTCGTCAGCTACCTCGATCAACCGCAACTCTCGCTGCGCGTCGCCATCGACACGTTCCGCGAAGTGTTCATCGGGGAGCCGGTCAATGGCCGCCGCGGCTAAACGCAGCGGCCTGGCCGCAGCGGCGGCGCTGACTTTCGGCGCGTTCGCCTCGTTCTCGACCGTGGCATGGGCCGATGACGCCAGCCCCGCGCGTGTCTCGCCCATCGGCTCGAACGGCGTGACGGTCAGCGGGACGATTCCGCCCGCCTCGGGCGCTGGCGCTGCCGGGAACGCGGGCATGCAAGCCAACGCCGCCGCGCCGTCGGCCTCCGCCCCGCGCAGCACCGCGACCTCGACGCCCGCACCGGTCGACGCGACGCCGGGTCAGGTCGTAGCCGGCGGCAAGGTGCCCGACGAAGCGACCCACGCGGCCGTGCTGCAACGTCTGCGCGACACCTATGGCGCAGGCAACGTGGTCGACCAGATCGAAGTGGGCGACGTGGCGACGCCGCCCAACTGGTCGTCGAACGTGCAGAAGCTGATTGGCGCGCAACTCAAGCAGATCCACAAAGGACAACTGAAGATCGACGGCACGCAGATCGACGTGCGTGGTGAAGTGGGCAATGAAGCGCAACGCCAGCAGATCGCCAGCGACATGGCGAACGCGCTGAACCCCACCTACACGATCCGCAATGGCCTGCGCGTGAGCGCGTCCGAGCAGGGCCTGCTCGACCAGACGCTGGCGAACCGCACGATCGAATTCGAAACGGGTAGCGCCACGCTCGCCCCCGAAGGCCGCGCGATTCTCGACCAGATGGCTGCCGTGCTTGCGAAGATGAACACGCGCACGGTGGAAATCATCGGCCACACCGACAATTCGGGTAACCGTAATTCGAATATCGCGCTGAGCCAGGCGCGTGCGGACGCGGTGAAGGGTTATCTCGTTGCCAAGGGGATTTCGCCGCAGCAACTGACGACCAACGGCGTCGGCCCGGATCAGCCGGTCGCGTCGAACGACACCACGGACGGACGCGCGCGCAATCGGCGCATTGAATTCCGCGCGGGTCTTTGAATTCACGCGGCGTAAAAAAAGCCCAGGGCTCAATCCCTGGGCTTTGTTTTTTTTGGGCGCCTGGCGTTCTCTCGTGCCCCGTCAAATTGCCTGAAACACCATCACGACCCGATGTCCGAGAACCTCGCCAATTGCATCGGCAAGCTTTTGCTCGACCCCAAAACCATCGAAAGCGAATCCCAGATTGCCGAATCCCCATTCCATCTCGGAGAACCGCCAATCGGTAATGCTTGATGATTTTTCGCAGGCTGGACACGCGAGGCGATCATCCCGTTCTTCGTACCATCCTCCCACCGCCTCGCTCCAATCGACGTCATCAGGATCGTGGACTGTCTGGCATTGAGGGCATTCCAGCCCCTGAATGCCATTGCCTCCGGCATGAAATACCTGGCGCTCAATCTCCGCCCTGACGCCACACCGGTTGAATTGATCCAGCCATTCAACCCAGTCTTTTGCATTGGCTCCCGCGCAATGTGTCGCCGGAGAAAAGGCGACTTCCGCGTCCGCTGAAGGAGCAGCGATTCCCTGCTCTTCCAACCATTGCATGACCCTGGCTGCGAGCTCGGGTGCCTCTTCCAGAGTAGCGTCGCGGTCGACGATATAGATAGGATGATCGCTCACGGAGTTTTGTCGCCTTCGGTTTAGCTTTCCGATTTCACGCCCAGCATCTCGCGGATATGCGAGAGCGTCCCGTCGTCCTTCACCACCGTCGCAAGCCATTCGTGCAGCGGCATGCCGGCCCATTCGGCGGCCTTGTCGGCGAGGTACGCCACGGGGCTATGCGGTTCGGTGGCGCGGAAATAATCGGCCACGGCGCGCAGTTGCGAAACCGCGTCCGCGCGGCTCTGAATGCCGCCATGAGCGCGGCTGGAAACGCGGGTCGGAGGCTGCACGAAATCCTCGTGGGGCAATGGCGTCAGGAAACTCGGCTCGGTACGTTCGGGCGCAGCCGCTGCACCGCCCTGGCCACTCTGGCCGCCTTGCGTCGTTTGCACAGGTTCGGTCTGCTTGAGCGCCGCATCCGGATCGACACCCACGTCGCGCGCGAAGCGCTCCGCAAGCCGATAGACCGTTTCGTACGCGTCGCGCGCCTGGCGGAAGCTCGGCGCCGAATCACCCGCCTTGCGCTCCAGTTCGTCGTCGAGCGCGGCCAGCGCCTTCTCGAAAGACTTGAACTCGGCTAGCAGCTTCTCGTAGAACGCGCGCGACGTCGCGCGGCGCGACGCGTCGATCTGCTCGACCGAAGGCTTGCCGCGCGCGATGTCGCTGGCGTTCTCGGGATCGCGCTTGACGGCCTGCGCGACGTGTTGCGCCACGTCCCAGTCCAGCGTGCTGAAAGCCATGTCCGATTGCGTGAGCGGCACGGCGCGCAGCAATTCCGCCGAACGTCCCGCGAGCCACGCCACGTTGCCCAGCCGCGATTCGACATCGTCGCCCTCGGGCAAGGGATGCACCTGCTCCCAGTAACGCTCGATCAGGCCGGTCAACACGGCATAACCTTGCGCGAGGCCGGGCACGCCCTCCTGGATCGCCAGCGCTTCGGTCAGCCACACCGCCACGCGCAGATCCTTGGTCTGCGTGGCGAGCAGCGCCGAACAACGCTCGACCACGAAGGGCCAATCGGCTTCCTTGATTTCCGTGACCCACTCGCCCTGGTCGAGCGACGGATCGTCGAAGCGGCGCGCGTAGGCAATCGCATCGAAGTCGGCAGAAAACAGCATATCCTCGCCGCATGGCGAGCTTTCATTGATGGGCGCGAGCAGCGCGGTGTAATCGGTCGACATAATCAATTCACGGTGTATTCGAACTCACCGGCCTCGTTCGCACGCACGCTCACACGCTGCAGCGCCGTGCCTTGCGCCATGCGTTCGAGCACCTGCTGCGCGAGTTCGGGCAGCAGCGTGCCGTTCAGGATGTGATCGACATTGCGGGCGCCCGAATCCACTTCGGTGCAGCGGGCCAGCACGGCGTCGACGAGCGAATCGTCCCACTCGAACACCGCGCCATGGTTCGCCTCGATGCGCCGGCGGATGCGTTCGAGCTTGAGTTCGATGATCTCGGCGAGCACGTCGTCCGAAATCGGGTAATACGGCACGACCTTCATGCGCCCGAGAAACGCGGGCTTGAAGGTCTTGTACAGTTGCGGGCGCAACAGTTCTGCGAGTGCGTCGGCGTCGGGCAGTTCTTCCGCGGGCTTGTTCAGGCAGGCCTGCATCACCGCCTGCGAACCGACGTTCGAGGTCAGGATGATGAGCGTATTGCGGAAGTCGATTGCGCGCCCTTCGGCGTCGTCCATCGTCCCTTTGTCGAAGATCTGGAAGAACATTTCCAGCACGTCAGGGTGGGCCTTTTCGACTTCGTCGAGCAGCACGACCGAATACGGATTGCGGCGCACGGCTTCGGTCAGCACACCGCCCTCGCCGTAACCCACATAACCCGGCGGCGAGCCCTTCAGCCCCGACACGCTATGCGCTTCCTGGTACTCGCTCATGTTGATGGTCACGAGCTTGCGTTCGCCGCCGTAAAGAATATCGGCGAGCGCGAGCGCGGTTTCGGTCTTGCCTACGCCCGACGGCCCCACGAACATGAACACGCCGCGCGGCTTGTTCGGATCTTCAAGGCTGGCGTTGGCCGTGCGCACGCGCTGCGCAATCGCGTCGAGCGCATGATCCTGGCCGATCACACGCTCCGAGAGCAGCGGGCTCAGGTTGAGCACCGTCTTGATCTCGTCCTTCACCATGCGCCCCAGCGGAATGCCTGTCCACGACGCCACCACTTCGGCGACGACGTGGCCGTCGACCTGGAGCGGCACCATCGGGCCGTCGCCCTGCAACGCATGCAGTTGCGCGACCAGCGCGGGCAGCGCTTCGCGCGCGGCGTCAGCGTCGCGGGCGAGATCGGCCGCCGTACCCTCCACACCCTCTTCGCGCGCCGCGTCGATACGGTTGCGCAGCGCCGCGATCTGCGTCACGAGTTCGCGTTCCTGCGCATAGCGCGCTTCGTCTTCGGCGACTTCGGCGGCGGCTTCGGCGCGTTGCGCGCGCAGATCCGCGAGACGTTCGTCGTGCGCCGCGCCGTTTGCCGCTTCGCGTTCGAGCGATGCGATTTCCGCATCGATGCGCTCGATATGGCGCTTGCCGTCGTCGATCAGCCCTGGCGTCGAGCTATGCGCGAGCGCGACCTTTGCGCAGGCAGTGTCGAGCACGCTCACAGCCTTGTCCGGCAGTTGGCGTGCGCTGATATAGCGATGCGAAAGACGCACGGCCTCGGTAATCGCCTCGTCGAGAATGCGCACGTTGAAGTGGCGCTCCATCAGCGCCGTCATGCCGCGCAGCATGGCGGCCGCGAGCGTTTCGCCGGGCTCTTCGATCTTCACGACCTGGAAGCGTCGCGCGAGCGCCGCGTCCTTTTCGAAGTACTTCTTGTACTCGCTCCAGGTGGTGGCCGCGATCGTGCGCAGTTCGCCGCGCGCAAGCGCCGGCTTGAGCAGGTTGGCCGCATCGTTCTGGCCAGCCTGGCCGCCCGCGCCAATGATCGTATGCGCTTCGTCGATGAACAGCACGATAGGCTGCGGGCTCTTCTTGACTTCGTCGATCACGCTTTTCAGGCGGTTTTCGAACTCGCCCTTCACGCTCGCGCCCGCCTGCAGCAGACCCATATCGAGCACGCGCAGCGCGACATTGCGCAACGGCTCGGGCACGTCGCCTTCGGCGATACGCAGCGCAAGGCCTTCCACGACGGCCGTCTTGCCGACGCCAGGCTCGCCCGTGAGAATCGGGTTGTTCTGGCGGCGGCGCATCAGGATGTCGATGGTCTGGCGAATCTCGCCTTCACGCCCGATCACGGGATCGACGCGGCCTTCGCGCGCGCGCTGCGTGAGATCGGTCGTATAGGTGTCGAGCGCGGGCGTCTTCGAAGGGCCGGCCGCAATCGGGTCGTGCACCTGCTCTTCCTGCGCCGCCGCGCCACGCTCCGCATCGCGCGGCGCGGCTTCCACGGAACCTTCGGTCAGCTCGTCGAAACGATGCTTGAGTTCGGCGACCGGCACCTCGGCCAGACGACTCGACATGCGCTGCGCGAACTGCGCCAGGTCGGGCGCGCTCAGCAACGCCAGCAACAAATGCCCTGAACGGATACGCCCAATCTGCGTATCGAGCGACGCGATCAACCACGCCTGCTCGAACAGCGCGATCAGATGCGGCGAGAACACCGGCGTGCGCGTATTGCCCGTTTTCAGGCTCTGCAATTCGCGTTCGAGATCGGCGCGCACCGCATGCACATCGATGCGCGAGGCGCGCAGCGCACACACCAGATCGCTGGCCGGCTCCTCGATCAGCGCGAGAAACAGATGCTCCAGATCGACTTCATAGTGCCCGCGCGACAGGCACGAACTGGCCGCGCGTTCGGCCGCGAGGCGGCAGGTCGTGTTGAGCTTGGTAATCAGGGTCTTGAGTGGCGTGCTCATGTCGTGATGGCGTTCCGGGCGAAATTCGGTTCAGGCGTCAATGGGTGACATGCAATTCGTAATGCGCGTCGGCGCGGTCGCGGTCGGCGGCATGCGTACAGAGGAACGCGTCCCAGCCAAGCCGCGATCCGCCGCCAAGCTGGCTCTGCCCGACTTCCGTGCGTCGCAGCACGAGCCGCACCTCGTATTCGAGCGTCACGCGGCCGAGCAGCGTCAGCATGCGTTCGAGCGCGATCGCACGCTCGCCGCCGGGAAGAAATGCTTCGTAATCCTTTCTTGATAGCGGGCCGATCACGAGACGCGCGCGCATGTCGCGCTGCCAGACGCGCTGCCCCGCGAGCGCCGTCGCGCCCAGCGCAACGTTGCGCTGGCCGAGCATCGAAAGCTGGTCGGGCGGCACGTCGTACCATTTGCCGACGAACTGCTCGATACGCACCGGCACGTTGAAATACTCGGACAACGTGTTCTGCAAATACGCCGCCGAAACCGGCCGATGGCGCGCCGCGATGGCATGTCCCGCGATGGCCTCGTCGAACAGCGCGCCACGGCCTTCGTGCAGACCGTCACGCGATTCGTCGTTGGCGACGCCCGCGAGCGCGAGCAGCAACGGCAAATAGCGCTCGTCGCGATCGAGCTCGTAATGAAACGGCAGGCGGTACTTCTTCCACGCGTTGTAGAACAGCGCCGTGGCGCGATTCGAGAACACATCGAAGAACTCGCGCGCGGCGCGGTCGCGCTTGATCTGCTCGCGCGCGATCAACTGCTCCGTATAGTGCAGCGGCAGCGCGCCCTGCCCACCCGTCAGCCCGAAAAACGCTGGCGTAATCGACACCCTGGCAAGTTGCCCGGCGTCGATGGCCGCATCGCGCGCGTCCTTTTCTGCGAGCGGCTCGCCCGCGTCATTGTAGGAAGTCGCCTGTTCGATTTCGCTCGGCGGAAAGCCCAGCGACAGCGTATTGCGAAACGATACGCGCTGCGCGAGCACATCGCGCTGACGATCCTGGGCCTTGTCGACGAACCAGCGTTCGAGCAGGCGCACCGCCTGGAAAAACTCGAAGCGGTGCGGCTCGTCGAGCAGGCGCTCGATTACACCAGGATCGATTCGCCGCTGCGGGGCTTGCATCGCAGGATCTCCTCGCCGGTGAGTTCGGAAATCACCACCAGTTGAACAAAGCTGTTGATATGAACGTAAAGCCCGAAGAACACATCGAGCACGCGCACGAAGGTGCCAAGGCTCGTGCCGACGAAATGATCCTCGTCGACGGTCACACGAATCTCCACGCCGCGCACGAAAGTGGCGAACGGCTTGCCGGGCAGCCATTGCACGGCCGCCCGCTGCTCCACGTCGACGATGCCGTCGATATGGCGCGACGACACCGCCGAGCGGCGCATGTCGTACAGCGCCAGCATTTCCTTGAGCGTGCCTGCGCCGCCGCCCGTGAGCGAAACGTGGCTCAGCGAGAGATGCGAAATCAGGCGCCAATGTGCCGCCTGGCGACGCTCGAAACGCACGCACGGCGTCGGTCGGGCGAGCAGGGAAATATGGTTGGTCAGCGAGCCGCCTTCCATGAACAGGTCGCCGCCCTCCAGGCCCACCGCGAGGCCCGCGGGCAGGTCGCGGTTCGTGCAGGTGAGTTCGAGACTCAACGTATCGGTCTGCTCGGCGGCCGGATCGAAGTCGATATCGACAATCGAAATTTCGGTTTCGTAACCGGGACTTTTTTGCGCAACCCATTCGTCGCGGCGTGCAAACCAGTAATGGCCCGCGCGCGCAGCCTCGCCGTGACGCAGCGAATAGAACGGCCGGAATTCCACCACCGTTTCTTCGTTGGCGCGCTGCTGCACGAGATTCACCGTATCGATCGAATAGACCTCGTAGGCGAATGCACGACGCGCTTCGGCAATCACGGGATAGGCGATCGCCTGATGATTGAGGCGGATCGGCTCGCCGTGCTGCTTGAAGAGATTCACGACCGGCGTGCAGAACAGGCGCAGATGATGCGCCGCGAGCGTATCGAGCAGACGCGCCTCGTGCGAATCGCCACGCACTTCCTTGAGCACGACATGCAGCGTAATGCGATGGCAGCGGCCCGTCGCAGCGCTCATGGCCGCAAGATCGAAGTCGACGAAATCGAACTTGGCCGGATACGCAAAATATTCGGTCAGCAGGCGGTAAGCGGGATGCGATTTCGCGGGGAAATCGATCAGCGCTTCGTCTTCGCCGAAACCTGCCTGGACGAACGGCAATTCGCGCAGCGCCGTCCAGCGGCCCGAGCGCTCCGGCTCCACCCACGCGCCAATCGCATTGACGAACAGGCAGTCGCCGAGCGCGGCAATAAACGATTGTTCGCCGCTCAGGTGCGCGCGCAACTTCGGCACTTTCAGCGCGGCAATATCGAGTTGCGGCGAAGTCGATTCAAACGTAATGGAAATGACGCCCGTCGCGTCGCCGGGCAACACGATCGAGACTGGCGCCATCGCCACCGGCATATAACGCGCTTCGGCTACGCGAATGGGTGCGAGCGTGACGTCGTAAGCCGTGCGGAACCGGCACTGCACGCCGCGCAGGGGACGCGACTTCAGTTCCGTGCCGCGCGCGATGACGGCGGGCGCGGTCAGGTGGCTGAACGCCGCCGAGGTGCCGAGCTGCGCGACGGAACACGAGGGAAAGGGCCGCAGATAATGCGGATAGAGGACTTCGAGCAGCGCCTCGGTGAATTCGGGGTAGTCGTCGTCGAGCCGCTTGTTGATGCGCGCACCCAGCAGCGCGAACGATTCGATCATGCGTTCGACGTGCGGATCCTCGCAATGCTCGCCCGTCATCGCGAGCCGCGCCGCGATCTTCGGGTAGCGCTCGGCGAATTCGCGCGAATAGCGTCGCAGGAACGACAATTCGCGCTCGTAATACGGCAACAACTCTTCCATCGCGATTCCCCGCCCCCCAGAAACTGCTTTGCGCCGCCCCTCGTCCAGACCGCATCGTCACGCGGCGCCGGGCGCGGCCTTGCTTATGTCTTTGCGCGTGCGCGCGAGACCGAATACTGCAACGTCGATGGCTGCAGCAATGCGTCGAAGTTTACCGGCTCTTCGGCCGGATGGACGACCAATAATGCTTGAATGGCAAAATTCAATACGCTGGTCGAGCGCGAATTCAATTCGAGCGAGACGTTGACCCGTTGCAGGCGCGGCTCATGCCGCTCGATGGCCTGCTGGATCGATTTGCAGATAAACGCCCGGTCGTAATGACTCGCGAGACTCAGCCCCGCGAAATCGCTGAGCCCATAGGTGAGCACCGATTTGCGGCATTCCGGCAGTTGCGCGAGCATCTCTTCCGTCATCGCGATACGCGTATTCAGAATCGACTCCAGGTCGCGCGCAACCGTGGCTTTCAATTCGTCCAGCGACAATTGCCGCATCGCGGCAGGCGCCGGCGAGTGCGGTTCGTCGTCGAACAACTTGTCGAAAAAACTAGGCTCGAATCGCTTCATCGATCGATATGACGCCGGCACGCGGCGCCATTCAAGGCAAAAGCCCGAGCGGCGCGCACGGGTTGAATCGCGCGCACCGTCCGGGCTATTACGACTTTAGACCGCGTAGGTCTTGTCGTTCTTCGTCAGGCTCCATGCACCCTGAGCGTTACCGCCCTGGTTGCCGCCGATCTTCTGCTGCGTGTACTTCCACTGCACGGCAGCGTACTTGAGCGAGAACTCTTCGCTCGGCAGTCCTTCGCCCACCACGGACGGCGTGATGCTCGAAATGATCACGTACTTGAGCTTGACCTCAAGGTACTTGATGCGGTTGCCTTCACCGTCCGAACGCATGAAGTCGATGGTGACTTCGTCGAACGTCGTGCCGCCCGAAGCGTGCTGGTACAGCAGCGGGCTGACGACGTCGATGTCCTTGGTGAAACGCATGTCGGCGTGCTCGCAACGCTCGGACGTGTGACCGCCTGCCGTCGAAGCCGTTGCCGAACGCGGCTGGAGAATCGAGTGATTCCACGAATCAATTTCGATCCAGTTCGCATGATCCTTGTCCTGCGACTCGCCCTTGATCGCAGGATTACCGAATTTTAGGTAGATGTCCTTCATAACGTATCGCTCCCCATAAAGGTGGTGTGTACGGCGGTGACAGGCGCGATGACTGCCCGCCAGATGGACCGCAACTCAAACGTCAGACCCGAATACCGTCGAAGCCTGCGCTGGATGCGTCAGGCGGCGTGAGTCACGACGGTTGACCCACGCGGCCTGTCTGTGCAGCTCCAGGGCATTGCCGTACTACGCAACGCCCCGCTGCAACGATTTCTTGTGTCGAATTCCCGTGATTCGAGTCGCTTTACGAGCCGGCCGGCTTCGGCAGATCCGCCACGAGACGCAGCGAGATCGACAGTTCGTCGAGCTGGAAGTGCGGGCGCAGGAACGCAACCGAACGGTACGAACCCGGACGGCCCGGAATCTCCGCAACCTGGATCGAGGCTTCGCGCAGCGGAAACTGCGCTTTCTGCTCCTGGCTCGCGTTGTCGTCCAGCAGTACGTACTGCGAGATCCAGCGGTTCAGGAACACCTCGACGTTCTGTGCCGACGCGAAGCTGCCGATCTTGTCGCGCATCATCGCCTTCAGGTAATGCGCCACGCGCGAAACCGAGAAGATGTACTGCAATTGCGCGGAAAGCACGGCGTTCGCATTGGCGCTGTCGGTGCTGTACTTTTTGGCCTTTTGCACCGATTGCGCGGCAAAGAACGCGGCGTAGTCGGAGTTCTTGCAATGCACGAGCGGAATGAAGCCGAGGTCGCTCAGCTCCTTCTCGCGACGGTCCGTGATGGCGATTTCGGTCGGGCACTTGAGCGCGATTTCGCCGTCGTCGGTCTTGAACGTGTGCGTCGGCAGGTCTTCAACGAGACCGCCGCCTTCCACGCCGCGAATCGCCGCGCACCAGCCGAAGTCGTCGAACGCGGCCGTAAGGCGCGCAGCGAATGCCCACGCAGCATTGCACCAGAGGTACTTGCTGTGGTCGGTGCCGTCGACGTCCTCGACGAAATTGAAGCCTTCCGCGGTCGCGCCGTCTTTCGGGTTGAACGGCAGGCGGCCGAGGAAGCGCGGCAACGTGAGGCCGACATAACGCGAATCTTCCGAATCACGGAACGACTTCCACTTCGCGTATTCGACGGTGTCGAACACCTTGCCGAGATCGCGCGGCTTGCCGAGATCGGCGAACGATTCAAGGCCCATCAGTTCCGGCGAAGCCGAAGCGATGAACGGCGCGTGCGCGGCCGCGGCGACATGCGACATCTGCTCGATGAAGTACATGTCTTCGGGCTGGCGCGTGATTTCGTAGTCGCCGATCAGCGTGCCGAACGGCGCGCCGCCGAACGTGCCGAACTCTTCTTCATAGACCTTCTTGAAGAGCGCGCTCTGGTCGAATTCGACCGCGTTCTTGAAGTCGCGCACGACGTCGCGCTTCGGTGCGTGCAGCGCCTTGATCTTGATGGTCTGGCCGGTATTGCTTTCCTTGCACAGATAATCGAGCCCGCGCCACGTACCTTCGAGGCGCTGGAACTCGGGTGCATGCATCACGGCGCTGAGCTGCGCCGAAATCAGGCGATCGAGCTCGGCCACGCGCGCGTCGATGGTCGCGGAAAGGTTGTTCGAGACGACCACGGTGCCGTCCAGCACCTGATGCACGAGTTCGCCGATCAGATCCTTGGCGCGCGCGTGCTCCGAATCGGATTTCGCGACCTTGCTCTTTTCGACAATATCGTCGAGCAGCGAGGACGAAACTTCGGTTTGCGTGTCGTCGAACGCCGCGCCTTGCGCGGCTGCAGTTTGCTGGTTCATATGGTGCCCCGCCTCAGTCGCCCTTGGGTTCGTCGTCAGCCGGATGTGCCGACGGCGCGTCCGTGGATTCCGTGCGCGTGCCGCCCGCGAGCGTCTGCAGGTGCTGCGTGTTCGAGAGCACTTCGCTCAACAGGTCTTCAAGCTTGTCGTTGCCCGCGAGCTTGTTGCGCAGGTCGGCAAGCTTCGAGCGCGCTTCCAGCAGGCGGCGCAGCGGCTCGACCTGGGCGACGACTTCGTCCGGGCTGAAATCGGCCATCGACTTGAAGCGCAGGTCGACCGCGAACTTGCCGCCTTCCGGGCTCAGGCGGTTTTCCACCTGGAACGCCGCGCGCGGCTCGATGCCCTTCATCACGTCGTCGAAGTTATCGCGATCGATACTGATGAACTTGCGGTCGCGCAGCTTGGGCTGCTCGATTTCCGATTGACCGGCCAGATCGCCCATCACACCGACGACGAACGGCAGTTCTTTTACTTCGATCGCATCGCCGCGCTCGACCTCATAGGTCAATTGCACGCGCGGCGGCCGCACTTTCTGCAAGCGCTTCTGGATGCTTTCTTTCTTGGCCATCGTCGGCTCCCTGCTTCTTGTTATCGACTGGTGCTACGTAGCGTGTAATCCGCGCCGCCGTTTAACGCAGTGCGCTGAACGGGTCGGCTGCGCTGCCGGCTGCCTTGGCAGGCGCCGTCGCGGCGGGCGCTGCCGGTGCGGCAGGCGTGGCCGGAGCGGCGGCAGCGGCCGTATCGGCGGCTTCCGGCGCCTTCTTTGCGATCTTCTTGATCGGGCGGCGCTTGTACGACGTCTTCGCCTTCTGCTCGGGCGGGAACAGCGAATCTTCGCCAAGCGTGTCGCGCAGTTGCTTCGCGAGCGCCTGGGCGTCGGACTTCGCATCGCCTTGCAGCGACGCATCCTGGCGCAGTTCGCCGAGCGACTCCGTCGCCACGCGCAGACCCGCTACCGCGAGCACGCTCTTCGCGCCGCGATCGGTCTGGTCGCGTTGCAGCGCTTCCTGCGCCGCGACGATCGCCTGACCATAGTGTTGTTGCTGGAACTGGACCTGCGCGATGCGCGACCACGGTTCCTCACGCGTCGGATCGGCGGCCGCGAGCTTCTGATATGCGTCGAGAGCCTGATCCTGATTGCCCGCCTTCGACAGCGCATCTGCGTCAGCGAGCGCCTTATTGAATGCGTCAGGCGATGCGGAGAGAGTGTTTGCCGGGGTGGTGCAACCTGCCATTACGCCGCAAGCGATCACAGCCCCCGTGAGCATCGAAAAGACCCGCTTTTTCATCGTTCTTTCACCGCCGTTTGATTTTTAATTCAAGGAGAGAAGCCAGAGTTTTACTTATCCCCCAGCGCGCGGGTATAGTACAGGCCAATTTTCTATAATTCAACTGGGTTTGAAAAGGCAAAGAAAGAAAAAAGGCAGTTGAGTGGAAGTTTAGAAGCCGGCTGCATGCGCCCGAGCGGAAAATAAGGCAATTATTTCCGGAATACCTGATTGAAGCTGCATTCAGAGAAGCAAAGTTTTCCGCATTTTATTAAAGCGAGCATCACGGGGATAATGCTCAAACAATGTGCATTAGCAATGCACTTCGCATTACCCGTGACCCTGCGTATTTAACGAAGCTGGAGAGTCGGGCTTGAGGCCCGCGATAAAAATGACCGCGCGCATTATTCAAATTGCATCGACCACGGCCTTGCTTTGTTCTGCTGCCGCCTTGCTAGGCGGTTGCGCAGCGGCAGTGCCCGCAATCGGCAGCGCAGCGTCCGCCGCCCTGCAAATCGTAGGCATTGGCAAACCCGACGTACCGGACGCACAAAAGCCGCCGCGCAATCTGGGCATCACGCTGTACGCCGCGCGCAACCTCAATGCTGCCACGGACAACAAGCCGCTCGCACTAGTGGTTCGCCTCTACGCGCTCAAGGATCCCACTTCGTTCCAGCAGGCGCCGTTCGACACGTTTACCGATCCGGCCAAGGAAAAAACCACGCTGGGCGCAGACTTGTTGAGCGTGCGCGAAATCACGCTGATCCCGGGCCAGCGTTATAACGCCACGGAAAAGGTCTCGCGTGAAGCGCAGGCATTCGGTATCGTCGCGCTATTCAGAGATCCTGCAATGCAGCGCTGGAAATTCGCTTTCGATCCTGCGAAATCGGAGAAATCCGGCATAATGGTTGGGCTGCACAACTGCGCCATGACGGTGACGAGCGGCACGGTGATACCGGTCGATGCGACACAAACCGCGCAGCCGCTCAATCTGCTTTCTTCGATATCGTGCGGCTGAATGGCCGTTCTATCGTCGCTTTCCAATGGCGCTATAAAGCGGGCCAGAAGCACGCGACAGGTGCGCAATAGGGATGCAATAGACGTGCAGTAAAGAAGCAGGACAGGCAGCAAAACAGTCGAAGTAGAAACGACGGTTAGCGGCAATAAGCGGCAGCAAACACGGGATCACTTCAACCAACCAATCAGTCCGCCGGCACGCATGGCGAGACAAGATCGACGCATAAGCTGAATCATCATGAGCTATTCCTCGAAAGTGCTTTGGGGGGAAGGTCTGTTTCTCAGACCTCAGCACTTCCAGCGGCAGGACGCCTATCACGAAGCCCGGCTCTTCGAATCGATCCAGGCGATCCAGCCATATAACTGGGGCGTGCGTTCGATCCGCATCGATCACGATTCGCTCGGCAGCAACATTCTGCGCCTGAGCGAACTGTCGCTGGTGTTTCCCGACGGCACGCTCTATTCCGCGCCGCAGGCGGACGACCTGCCGCCGCCGGTCGCGCTCGACGCGCTGCCCGAAGGCATCAACGAATTCACGTTTTATCTCGCGCTGCATCAGGTGCGCGAAAGCGGCTCGAATTACGTGAGCGACCGCAACGAAGGTTTCGTTGCGCGCTACGTCAGCGACCAGGCGAGTGTGACCGATCACTACACGGACGCTGCGCAAGCCGACATCACGTTCCTCAAGAACAACGTGAAACTCGTCGCGCACACCGAGCCGCGCGACCAGCTGCTGTCGGTACCGGTCATGCGCGTGCGCCGCACGGCGTCCTCGGGTTTCGAGGCCGACGAAAGCTTCGTGCCGCCGAGCCTCGCGATCGAGGCGTCGCCGCTGCTGCACCAGCGCCTGCGCCGCCTGATCGACGCCTTGCAGGCGAAGGTCAATGCGCTTTACGGTTTCCATCGCGAGCCGACCAAGAACATCATCGAATTCCGCTCGGGCGATATCGCCTCGTTCTGGCTGCTGCACACCGCGAGCGGCGCATTCGCGACGCTCGCGCACCTGTACCAGCATTCGGCGCTGCACCCGGAGCGGCTGTATCAGGAACTCCTGCGTCTCGCGGGCCAGTTGCTGACGTTCTCGAAGAACCATACGCTCGCCGATCTGCCCGCCTATCGTCACGACGATCCGGGCCCCGGTTTCGCGCGTCTGGATGCGATCCTGCGCGACCTGCTGGAGACGGTGATCTCCACGCAATACTTCTTGATCGTGCTGGAAGAAGTCCGTGCGTCGTTCCATATCGGCCGGCTCGACTCCGGCAAGATCGACGAGAAAACCACCTTTTATCTGGCGGTATCCGCCGACATGCAGGCCGTCGACCTGGTCGAAGCCGTGCCCGCCCGCTTCAAGGTGGGCGCGCCCGACGACGTGGACAAGCTCGTGCTGTCCGCCATGCCGGGCGTGCGCCTCGTCTACACGCCGCAAGTGCCGCCCGCGATTCCCGTGCGTCCGGGCGCATGCTACTTCGCGCTGGAGTCGCGCAGCGCGCTCTACGAGCGCATGATCCAGGCGCAATCGGCGATGGTGTACACGCCCTCGGGCATTAACGATCTCAAACTCGAACTGATTGCGGTGACGTCATGAGCAACGCGCCTTCCCTCTTTGGCGACGCCCCGCCGCCGTCCCTCGCGCCGCAAATGCCGGCGAGCGATCCCGCCTATCAGGTGCGTTCGCTGCTCGACCTGCTTTACGACGGCTTCTTCATGCTGTTTCTGTTGAAGAACGGCCGCGAGCCTGGCGAAGCCGCTGAATTCAGCGCATGCGTGCAGCAGTTCCTCGGCGATTTCGAACGCGGCGCGAAGAAGCTCAATGCGTCCGCCGAAGACGTCTATGCAGCGAAGTTCGCGTTCTGCGCGGCGGTGGACGAATCGGTGCTGTCGTCGCAGTTCAAGATCCGCTCGGACTGGGAACGCCGTCCGTTGCAGCTCGCGCTGTTCGGCGAGCAACTCGCGGGCGAGAAGTTCTTCCAGTATCTGGAAGATTGCCGCGCACGCGGCCCCGCGCGCCTGCAATCGCTCGAAGTGTTTCATATGTGCCTGCTGCTGGGTTTCCAGGGCAAGTACATGCTCGAAGGGCCGGAAAAGCTCGCCTATCTCACGGCGCGCGTGGGCGACGAAATCTCGCATATCAAGGGCAAGCGTGCGCCGTTCGCGCCGCATTGGCCGTTGCCCGATCAGGTTGCGCACCGCCTCAAGCGCGAAGTGCCGCTCTGGAGCATCGGCGCGGTGTTTGCGCTTGTGGGCATTCTTGCGTGGACGGGGCTCAATACCTGGCTGCGCGACAGCACGGTGCGTACGCTCGCGCCGTACACGAATATCGTGAAGCTCGGACCGCAATCGGCCAACCTCACGATTTCGCTGCCGTAATCCTGATAGATAGTTCGGCAAGCTAATCAATCGCCCAGGCGCGTTTCAAAATTTTTTGAAGCGCGCCTATGCCGTCACTACGCCGTCACTACGCGGTCACGCCCCGTCATCTTCGCGCGATAAAGGTTCGCGTCGGCCAGCTTGAGCCACGCCGCGTGATCCATCATCGATTCGTCGCATTGCGCAACGCCGACGCTCACCGTGCACGGGCATTGCCCGCCCGCTTCCTTGTTCTTCTCCCGCACCGTGGCGACGAAACGCTCGGCAACCGAGCGCGCTTCGGCAAGCGTCGCGCCCGGCAACACAACGCCGAACTCCTCGCCGCCATAACGCCCGATGCAGTCGCTCACGCGAAAATGCTCGCGCAATAACATGGCGAATGCGCACAGCACCGCGTCGCCCGCCTGGTGCCCGCGCGTGTCGTTGACGACCTTGAAATGATCGAGATCCACCAGCAATAGCGACGACGCATAGCGCGTCGCGCGGCAACGCTCGAATTCATCGGCGAGCAGGATTTCCCATTGACGCCGGTTGAGCAGGCCCGTGAGGCCATCAGTACGGCTCAGGCCTTCGAGCGTGCGCGTTTGCTCCGCGAGCTTCTTCGATATGCGGTACGTGCTCCAGCCCAGCGCAATGGGATAGACAATCAGGATCGGCAGGCACGCGACGATGGTCGGCATACGCGTTTGCGGCTCGAACGCGAAGCCGAGCGTGAGGAATCCTGCCGCCAGCCCCACCAGATGCGCGAGCACACCGCGCAGGAACAGCTTCAGCCCGCCCGCAGCAATGTCGTCCATGCTGAGCATCACGAGGATCAGCACGCTGGGCAGCAGATCGAAGCGCATCGCGACGACCCAGAAACCGCCCAGCGCCGCGTCGATCATCAGGTTGAAGCGTTCGCCGCGATACGGCACGACGCAGGCATGCGCGGCGCGGCGCGCCACGTGCGGCCAGATAAAACCATGAAAGACCAGCAGCGACCACAGCACCGCGCCACGCCCCTGCTGCGCGAAAACCGCGGCCACGCAGAAGAAGCCCAGCGCCAGCCCCACCATGCGCAGGCGCCAGATGCGTTCGACGAAACGCCTGCCTTTGCCGGCCATGGGGTGCGTGCTCGGTTTCATGCTCGAATAGTTGACTTGTTCTGCCCGGACGTTCAGTCCTGCTGATCTTGCCGCGCCCGTTGCACGGCATGAAGACGGGAAAGCGGCCATTGTGCCATTGCATGCGCCATGCGTAGCGGCCTTTTAGAGGCCCGTTGCATCGGCATATGACATTGCGATGAAATCGCCGCTCGCCACTTGCCTTGTGCCGCGAATTACCCGTCTTCTTACCAACCGTTACAGAAGCGACGCCGTCGTTGCACCTGTACACGCGCTGACTTCCTAGAATTCCTCAGACCGTTGCGCGGCAAAACCGCCGAACGGTCGTGCCGTTGAACCGGAATGTGTTTACCGATACCAATTGCGTGGCATTTCACGCAGAACAGGAGTTCCTATGATTCGCCTCTCGCTTGCAACGCTTGCCAGTGCTTCCGCTGTCGGTCTCCTCGCACTCTCGATGAGCGCCCATGCACAGACCGCCGCTCCCGCCGCCTCTGCCGCGTCGCCGGAACTGCACGCCGCCGACAAGAGCTTCATCTCGGACGGCACGCAAACCGTCGCGACCCAGCGCGACGCCGCGCGCATCGCCGACTCGCGCTCGACCGACCGTGAAGTGAAGGCCTTCGCGGAACAGCTCGTCGCCGATTATTCGAAGCTCTCGGACTCGATGCGCGCCGCCAGCCCGCGTGGCGTCGACGTGCCGCGCAACGATCCCGACACTGCGGTGATCGACAGCATCAAGAATCTGCGCGGCGCCGATTTCGACAAGGCCTATATCGAACAGGTCGCGCTGGGCGGCCAGCAGAAGACGCTTTCGGCGTTCCAGGCGGAAATCGCCTCGGGTCGCGACGCGGGCCTCAAGAAGGCCGCCAGCGCCGGTCTGCCGGTGATCCAGGCCGATATCGCCAAGGCTAAGGAACTGGCCACGCGCAAGCATCTCGCGGGCTAAGTCGCGGGCTAAACCGGTGGCTTGACGTCACCCGAGGGCGCGGCGCTTTCACGGCCCGCGCCCTTTGCGTTTCTATTCTTCGTTGTGTTCCTGCGCGAGCGTCACGAGCCGCTCCATGCGCCGGTCGGGGATCAGCCACAGCAGAGCGACGGCGACGAAAAACAGTGCGCCGATATGCGGCCAGTCCAGCGCCGCCAGCACGATCCCCAGCAGATATCCCACCACCGACGCCTTGCCCTTGAGGTCGCGTCCGAGCGCGCGCGCCAGCGGGCTTTCCAGGCCTTGATAGCGCACCAGCGTCGCCTGCAGCACGACGTACGCGATCGCACAGAGCAGCAGATTGAAGCCGTACAGCATGGTGGGCCAGCGCGCGAAATGGTTCTCGCCCATCCAGCCCGTCGTGAACGGCAGCAGCGAGAGCCAGAACAGCAGGTGCAGGTTCGCCCACAGCACCGCCCCGTTCACGCTGCGCGCGGCGTGCATCATGTGATGATGGTTGTTCCAGTAAATGCCCACGTAGATGAAGCTGAGCACGTAGCTCAGGTAAGTCGGCCACAGCGGCGCGAGCGCCGTGATGTCGTCGCCGTGCGGCACTTTGAGTTCCAGCACCATGATGGTGATGATGATGGCGAGCACGCCATCGCTGAATGCTTCGAGTCGGTTTTTGTTCATCTGGGCTGTTGGTACGCTGGATACGCTGAGAACGCTGACTACGCTGGGCGCTGCGGCTTCGCACGATCGGAAAGGCTGCCGAAAGTATGGCCGAAAGCGCGCAGCGACGCCACGTGGCGCCGGGCGCGCAAGGAGAATCGGTATGGAGATCGAACCGGGCCCACCGCCCTCGCCAGCCCCCACGCCGCCCGCCGTCGACTGGCGGCGCGTGCGCGTATGGGATCTGCCCACGCGGCTCTTTCACTGGCTCGCCGTTGCGCTGGTCGCGATCGCGTGGCTCTCGCAACGCATGAACTGGATGCAGTTGCACGTACGCGCCGGCGAAACGCTGCTCGCACTTGTGCTGTTCCGTCTACTGTGGGGCTGCTGCGGCAGCGAGACCGCGCGCTTTTCGCGTTTCCTCGCCTCGCCCAAAGCGGCATGGCGGCACCTGCGCCACCTCGCGCGGCGCGAGCCCGACGTGCAGGTCGGCCACAACGCTGCGGGTGGCTGGATGGTGCTGCTTCTGCTCGCGCTGCTGCTCGTCGAAACGCTCAGCGGCCTTTACGTCAACAACGATGTCGCCGATGAAGGCCCGCTCTCGGAGATCGTGCCCGCCGCCATCGCCAACGCGATATCGGCGATTCACGCGGTGGGCTGGGACGTGCTGGCCGCCGCCGTCGTCCTGCACCTCTGCGCAATCGCCCTGTACGCGCTCGTGAAAGGCCATCACCTCGTGGGCCCGATGGTGACGGGCACCAAGCCCCTGCCCGCAACGACGCGCGTGCCGCGCCGCGCGTCGCTCTGGCTCGCGGCGCTGCTGCTGGGATGCGCGGCGCTCGTGACCGCGCTGCTCGCCTTCTATCTTTAGCCTGCCGGAACCGTGAGGATCGGCGCCTTCTGATCCTGGTTGGCCTGCGAAAGCGCGATCAGGTTCTGCAGCACCGTGAGCGCGTATTTCGAATCGAAATCGTCGTTGTCGATCCAGTAGGTCGCGCCGTGATAATCGATGCTGGCATACGCATCGGCGGGCGCTTTCCTGCCGACGTGCACGACGATCGTGGGCCGCGTCTCGCCACCGACGAGATGAACCGTCGCCATGGTCGCGCCGCGCGAGACGTCGGCCTCCGGCACGGCAATCTGCGCGCCCAGATTGCTCAGGATGCCCATGAGCGAGCGCGTCACCATGTTGATCGTGTGGCCGTTGCCGCCCGATGCGGGCCCGTAGGCCACCTGATATTCGCGCACCACGGGCGACAGATGCAGCAGGCGGCGCACCTCGGCGAGATCGGCGGCCGATTCTGGCGGCGCGCCATCGGCGCCCAGACTCATCGTCACGTGGCCGCGGTGATCTTTGTCGTCCTGTTTGTAGCTGACCGTTAGTTGCCCCGCCAGTTGAAGGCGGCGCAGCGCGCGCAGCAATTCGAAGAAGGCGGGATTGCCGTCGCTGGTCGGCCCGCCCAGCGGCGCGGCGTTCTGCAGGCCGCCAATCGACTGCACCGACAGGCGCAGCAGCAGGTCGACGGGCACGCCGCTATCGGCGAGCGGCAGCACGAGTTCGGTCGGCAAGGGATGGATATAGCCGGTCGCGAGCGCATCGCCCGTGGTCGGCGTGAACGTAAAGGTCGGGTGATTCGAGTACGACGCGCCCACGCTCGCCTGGCCGTAGCTCGTGCCCGCGTTGCGCGAACCGCCTTCGGCCAGGGCGGCGGCGTTGGCCTCGAAGGTGTACGACGCAATGATCTGGCTGACCGCCACGAACGACGGCGAGTCGCCATAACGCAGGCCCACGATGGTCGCGAGCATTTCGCGTTTCTTCGCGTCGCCGAGCGCACGTTCGTAATCGACCTGATCGGTGCGCAGCATATGCGGGCCGAACCAGGCACAGCCTGACGTCATGAGAAGTGGACACAGGGCGGCGGCGAGGAAACTTCGCCGGAACAGCAGTGAAAATGCAGTCATGAGAGGCGTAGGGGAAAAGTGCGCACAGCCGTCGGCTGTAGCAAACCCTATGCCCCGCGGCGTCTTCCGGGCGTGGCGACCTGACACGTGGCGCGGCGCATGGCGTAAAATCGGCGCTCCACTTCACCCAACCCGACCCGACCGCAGATGGCTACCTACCTCGAATTGCTCGCCGAAAAACGCGCCCTCGATGCGCGCATCGAAGCGGCGCACGCCGAGGCGGCTCAAGAAGCGCTCGCGGCTGCCCGCTCGGCCATCGCCGAATTCGGCTTCACGCCGGACGACCTGTTCGGCAAGCCGCGCAAGGCCAGGGCCCAGGCAAAAGGTGCACAGCGCAAGCGCACCGCCGCCCCCGAAACCGCCAACGCCGACCAGGGCAACTTCGACCTGTTCGGCGACACTGCCGGGCATTGACGCCACCCGATCCGGCTAACACCTTCGGCTAACACGTTCGGCCAACCCCTTCAGCGCAACGACACGGCGCCCGACTGGATGCGGGTTGCCGCGTGATCCACGAAGCGGTGCCAGTTGCCGTCATACCGGGTCTGAACGGCCAGCACTGCCGCGGCTGCGACCACGAGCACGACCACAGCGGCCATCGCAACAAGATGCCTCTCGCGCGAACGCTGCACGGGTCGAACTGGCCGAACTGGCTGAGCGGACTGACTCCCGGCTTCGGCGACCGGGTCGAAACTCCCCACCGCCGCTGCGGCCGGCGCGGCGTGCATCCCGCGCAGTTCGTCCATCAAGTCCCCTAGCCGCTTCACCCTGATGCCGGCTGCACGCCTGTCGGTGTGCGCCTGGGCGGCTTCCGCCTCCAGACGGGCGATCGCCTGCTCGCAGCCGGCAAGGTCGTCGACGGCCTGGCGATGCATGGCTTCGAGATCGTGGGTGCTGCCGGGCGACACGCGCGCGGGCCACGGCGCGGGCTGAACGGCACTCGGGACGTCCCCCGACGGGTTGAAGATTGGTTGATTCATGGTGTTGCCCCAGGCGGAAACGGATCGGAGCGACAAACTACAGATATCTCTTATTCGGAACAGCCAGCGATTGTCAAAACTTGCGCTTGCGCAATATCGCGGCATGGCAGCCAGCCATGATTCAGTCGCTAAAGCAGAAAACAAACCGCACGCTCCCAAACGCAACAGGCCCGCGAGCCGTCCATGCTCGCGGGCCTGTTGCCTTGCGAATCCCTCGCGACTACTGCGCGATTACTGCGCGCCCAGCTTCTTGATGAGCGCGTCGAGTTGCGCGAGTTCTTCTTCGTTCAGGTCGGTCAGCGGCGCGCGCACCGGGCCTGCGTCGTGGCCCACCAGCTTCGCGCCCGCCTTGACGATGCTGACCGCGTAACCGGCGCGGCGATTGCGGATCGCGAGGTACGGCAGGAAGAATTCGTCGATCAGCTTGCCGACCGTTGCGTGGTCATCGGCCGCAATCGCGCGGTAGAAGTCCATCGCCGTCTTCGGGATGAAGTTGAACACCGCCGACGAGTACACCGGCACGCCCAGCGCCTTGTACGCTGCGGCGTAGACTTCCGCCGTGGGCAGGCCGCCCAGGTAGGAGAAGCGCTCGCCCAGGCGGCGGCGGATCGTCACCATCGACTCGATATCGCCGACGCCGTCCTTGAAGCCGATCAGGTTCGGGCAACGCTCGGCGAGCTGTTCGAGGTTGTCCGCGTTGAGCTTCGAATTGGCGCGGTTGTAGATGATGACGCCCATCTTCGGCACGGCCTTGCAGACTTCCTCTGCGTGCTTCGCAATGCCTTCCTGCGACGCTTCCGTGAGGTAATGCGGCATCAGCAGGATGCCCTGCGCGCCGTTGCGCTCCGCTTCCTGGGCGTATTCGATCGCCACGCGCGTCGCGCCGCCCGCACCCGCGAGGATCGGCACCTTGCCCTTGCAGGTTTCCGTCGCGGTCTTGATGACCTGCGAGTATTCGCTCTTCGTCAGCGAGAAAAATTCGCCCGTGCCGCCCGCCGCGAACAGCGCGCTCGCGCCATACGGAGCCAGCCATTCGAGGCGCTCGGCGTAGGTGTCGGCGCGGAAGTTGCCTTGCGCGTCGAAGTCGGTGACGGGGAACGAAAGCAGGCCTTCGGAGACGATTTGCTTGAGCTCTTGCGGGGTGGTCATGGTGTTGATCCTGTCGATTGATTGATGAGTGTGTTCAGGCGAAGCCGGTCAGCGCACGAGGCACGGACGCTTGTTGTCGAATTTCCAGTCGGGAATCAGGTACTGCATGGCAACGGCGTCGTCGCGCGCGCCGAGGCCATGCTGCTGATAAAGCGCGTGCGCCTTTTCCAGCTCGTCGAGATCGATCTCGATGCCAAGACCCGGCTTCTGCGGCACCTGCACCTTGCCGCCGACGATCTGCAGCGGATCGCGCGTGAGGCGCTGGCCGTCCTGCCAGATCCAGTGCGTGTCGATTGCGGTGATCTTGCCGGGCGCGGCGGCGGCCACATGCGTGAACATCGCCAGCGAAATGTCGAAGTGATTGTTCGAGTGCGAGCCCCACGTGAGGCCCCAGTCGTTACACATCTGCGCGACGCGCACCGAACCCTGCATCGTCCAGAAGTGCGGATCGGCGAGCGGGATGTCGACCGACTGCAACTGGATCGCGTGGCCCATCTGGCGCCAGTCCGTGGCGATCATGTTGGTGGCCGTCGGCAGGCCGGTCGCGCGGCGGAACTCGGCCATCACCTCGCGGCCCGAGTAGCCGTTTTCCGCGCCGCACGGATCTTCCGCGTAGGCCAGCACGTCATGCTTGTCGCGGCACAGACGGATCGCTTCCGCCAGCGACCACGCGCCGTTCGGGTCGAGCGTCACGCGCGCTTCCGGGAAGCGCTCGGCCAGCGCCGTGGCCGCTTCCATTTCCGCATCGCCCGCCAGCACGCCGCCCTTGAGCTTGAAGTCGTTGAAGCCGTAACGCGCCTTCGCGGCTTCGGCCAGGCGCACGACGGCCTCGGGCGTCATCGCCGCTTCGGTGCGCAGGCGCTCCCAGTCGTCGCGGCCATCGGCGCCGCTCGCGTACGCCAGATCCGTCTTGTTGCGATCGCCGATAAAGAACAGGTAACCCAGCATCTCCACTTCGCTGCGTTGCTGGCCTTCGCCCAGCAACGCGGCGACCGGCACGCCCAGATGCTGGCCGAGCAGGTCGAGCAGCGCCGCTTCGAGCGCGGTGACGGCGTGAATCGTCGTGCGCAGGTCGAAGGTCTGCAGGCCGCGGCCGCCCGAGTCGCGATCCGCGAACTGCTTGCGCACCGTGTTGAGCACCGCCTGGAGATTGCCGATCGACTGGCCGACCACGAACGCGCGCGCATCGTCGAGCGTCTTGCGGATCGCCTCGCCGCCCGGCACTTCGCCGATGCCGGTGTTGCCGGCGCTGTCGCGCAACAGCACGACGTTGCGCGTGAAAAACGGGCCATGCGCGCCGGAGAGGTTCATCAGCATGCTGTCGCGGCCCGCAACGGGCACGACGCGCAGTTCGGTCACGACAGGGGTCGCATTCGGCGAGACGTTTTGTGTGGTCATGAAAGCATTACCTGTTAAAAAGCGGCGCATTCTGGAGTCCTGCGAATGTCATGCGCCAGTCAATCAATCGAAGCGAATCAAGGTGCGGCGACGATCTCCACCCAGTTCGCGCCGTGGCCGCCCGCGCAGCGCGCGGCGAGCGTGAGCGCCCCGCTGCGCAAGTCGACGCGATAGAGCGACACATGCGGCGACTTCTCCCCGCAGGCCACCGCGAAGCGGCCGGTCGGGTCGAGCCGGAAGCCGCGCGGCTGGGTTTCGGTATCGACAGAACCGGCGTACTCAAGCGAGCCGTCGGGCTGCACGGCATAGGTCAGCAGCCGGCTCGTCGTGCGTTCCGAGGCATAGACGAAGCGGCCATCGGGCGAGACATGGATGTCGGCGGCCCAGACGAGTTTTGCCAGCTCGGCCGGATCGGGCTGCACCGGATCCGACGAACTCGGGCGCGCAAAACCATCGTTCAGGTGCGCGAGGTCGGAGGCGCGCGGCGAGACGTGGCGCAGCACGAGTTCGCCGCTTTGCTCGTCGCGCGCCAGCGCGGCCACGGTCGCGCGGAACTCGCTCAGCACGTAGAGCGTGTCCTGATCGGGCGACAGGCACAGATGGCGCGGCCCGAAGCCCTTGCCCAGGTCTACCGTGCCGATCTCGCGCAGGCGCCCTTCCTCTTCCAGCGCGAAGCAGAACACGCGGTCGCTGCCGAGCGACGACGCATAGGCGAAGCGGCCATCGGCGGTCACGATCACGGCATGCGCGTTCTGGATGCCTTCGACGGTTTGCAGCGGCGCGCCCTGGCCGTTTTCGATGTCCTGGGTGCGATACAGACACACGCGATGCTCGCCATACGACGCGCCCAGCAGGAAGCGGCCCAGCGGATCGGCGCACAGATAGGCGAAGCTCGAATCGAGCGGCGCGCGGCCCAGCGCCGTGAGCGTGCCGTTGCGCGCGTCGATCTCGTAGCGATACAGATGCAGGTCGCTGCCGCGCGTGACGGCGTAGAGATGGCGGCGATCCGGCGCGAGCGCCATCGGCATGACGGTCGGCGCAATGGTCGTACGTGCGTGCGGCGTGAGCGTGCCGGCGTTGGCGTCCAGATGCAGCACGTCGATCTCGCCGTCGTTGGCGTTCGAAACGTAGACGAAGTAGCGGTCTTGCATGAGCGTTGTCCTTAACGGTCGTGGCGAAAGGCGTTAGTGTGCGCCACGATGGACAGAGTCCGCTTCGTCGGTGAACGCGCGCCGCGACGGCTTGTTGCGGGCGAGGAACGCGGCAGCGGCGGCAATCAGCGAGGTCACGCCCAGGCCGTAGAGGCCACCGGCGATCGAGCCGGTGTGCTGCTGGAGATAACCGAACGTGGCCGGCGCGAAGAAGCCGCCCAGGTTGCCGAGCGAATTGATCAGCGCGATCACGGCAGCCGCGACGCGGGCGTCGAGATAGCCCTGCGGCAGCGGCCAGAACAGCGACGAAGCCGCCTTGAAGCCGATCGCCGAGAAACAGATCGCGACAAACGAGAACACCGGGTTAGCCGACGTCGAAGCAAACAGCCCGCACGCGGCAATGACCAGCGTAAGCGCGAGCCAGCGTTGCTGATGGCGATACTTCGCGGAAAGCAGCGCGAAGCAGTACATCGCGACAATGGCGATCATCCACGGAATCGCGTTGTAGAGACCGACCTGGAAATCCGTCAGCCCGCCCATCTTGCGGATGATGGTGGGCAGCCAGAAGGTGGCCGCGTAAATCGTCAACTGGATCGCGAAGTAGAGGAAGCAGAACAGCACGATCTGCGGGTCGCGCAGCAGGCGCATGACCGGCACATGCGCGCCCGTGGCGGCTTCGCGTTCGGCCTGTTCGCGCGTCAGGTAGGTTTCCAGCGCGTTTTGCTCCTCGCCGCTGAGCCAGTGCGCGTCGCGGATATGCGACTTCAGCAGCAGCCAGCTGGCCGCGCACAGCGCGATCGAAAATGCGCCTTCGATCAGGAACATCCACTGCCAGCCTGCGAGGCCCAGGCCACGCACCGACAGCAGCGCGCCCGTGATCGGCCCCGAAAGAACCGAAGCGAAGGCCGACCCCGCCAGGAAGATCGCCACGGCCTTGCCGCGCTCCTTCTGCGGCAGCCACTGCGCGAAGTAATACACGACGCCGGGAAAGAAGCCCGCTTCCGCGATGCCCAGCAAAAAGCGCAGCAGATAGAACGAGGTGTCGTTGCGCACGAAAGCCATGGAGGCGGCGACGATGCCCCACGTGCCCATGATGCGCGTGAGCCAGGCGCGCGCGCCGAACTTCTGCATCAGCATGTTCGACGGCACTTCGAACAGCGCGTAGCCGATGAAGAACAACCCGCTGCCCAGCCCATAAGCCGCCGCCGACAGGCCGAGATCGGCCTCCATATGGGTGTTGGCGAAACCGACGTTCACACGGTCGATATAGTTCGCGATGAACATGATCAGGAACAGCGGCAGGATATGCCGCTTGACCTTGGCGCTGGCTGAATCCAGCAGCTCGTCGTAGCGGGTGGGGGAAGCGGACATCGAGGTTGTCTCCTGTCGGTGCCGGGCACCGTGGTACGTTGTCTGATGACATCATAGCCAAGTCATCGGACAACTCCAATGTGGTGTTTACCCTTTATTGGCTTATTCTGCGGTCATATCAGTGACTTATGCGGCTGCGATTGTATCGCGGAAGACTTATGTTGTACGATGACATAACTCATCTAACCGCGTCAGGAGAAGACATGCAGATCACCGGCGACATGCTGATCGGAGGCCGTGCGGTGCGCGGCGCCAACCCGCCCCTTTTGGCCTTCAATCCCACCACCGGCGAGGACATTCCCACGCCGTCCTTCGGCACCGGCAGCGCCGATGACGTCGCGCAGGCCTGCGAGCTGGCCGCCGCCGCCTTCGACGCGTATCGCAAGTTGCCGCTCGCCACCCGTGCGGCCTTCCTCGAACGCATCGCGGACGGCATCGCCGCGCTCGGCGACGCACTCACGGAGCGCGCGCACGCGGAAACCGGTCTGCCCAAAGCCCGGCTCGAAGGCGAGCGCGGCCGCACCGTCGGCCAGTTGAAGCTGTTCGCGCAGGAAGTACGTCAGGGTCTGTGGCTGACGGCGACGCTCGATTCCGCCCTGCCCGATCGCAAGCCGCTGCCGCGCTCCGATCTGCGCCTGCAAAAGATTGCTGTCGGCCCGGTCGCGGTGTTTGGCGCGAGCAACTTCCCGCTGGCGTTTTCGGTGGCGGGCGGCGACACGGCCGCGGCGCTGGCCGCTGGCTGCCCCGTGGTCGTGAAGGCCCATGGCGCGCACCTGGGCACCTCCGAAATGGTGGGCCGCGTGATCCAGCAGGCGGTCAAGGACATGGGCCTGCCCGAAGGCGTGTTCTCGCTGATCGTCGGCGCGGGCCGCACGGTGGGCGAGGCGCTGGTCGCGCATCCGGCGATCAAGGCCGTGGGCTTCACCGGTTCGCGCGCGGGCGGCACGGCGCTCATGCGCATCGCCGCGCAGCGCCCCGAGCCGATCCCCGTCTACGCGGAGATGAGCAGCATCAACCCGGTGTTCCTGCTGCCGCAGGCGCTCGCCGCACGCGGCGCGGCCATCGCGCAGGGTTTCGTCGATTCGCTGGTGCTGGGCGCGGGGCAGTTCTGCACGAACCCGGGGCTCGCCATCGCCATCGACAGTCCGGCGCTCGCGCAGTTTGTCGAGACCGCGACGGGCGCGCTAGGCGGCAAGCCCGCGCAGACCATGCTCACGGCGGGCATCCACACGGCGTATGAGCAAGGCGCGCAGCGTCTGGCGCAAACGCCTGGCGTAAATGCGCTCGCCAAGGGTCAGCCCGAGAGCGGCCCGAACCAGGCGTGCGCCGCCCTCTTCGTCACCGATGCGCAGACGTTCCTCGCCCAGCCCGCGCTCGAAGACGAAGTGTTCGGCCCGGCCTCGACGCTGGTGCGCTGCAAGGACGAAGCGCAGCTGCTGGCGGTGGCGGAACACTTCGCAGGCCAGTTGACCGCGACGATCCAGATGGACAACGACGACCTGCCCGCCGCGCAGCGCCTCGTGACGATTCTCGAACGCAAGGCAGGCCGTCTGCTCGTCAACGGCTTCCCGACCGGCGTCGAAGTCACGCATGCGATGGTGCACGGCGGCCCGTTCCCGGCGACGTCCGACAGCCGCGCGACGTCGGTGGGCACGAGCGCGATCGAGCGCTTCCTGCGCCCGGTCTGCTATCAGGACTTCCCGGCGGGTCTGCTGCCCGAGGCGCTCGCGGACGGCAATCCGCTTGAACTGTGGCGCCGCAGGAACGGCGAGATCGTGCGCGGATAAAGCCGGACTCGGCGTACGGCACGCACAAAAAAACCGGCGGCCAGATGTTCAGCATCTGGCCGCCGGTTTTATATGGGCTTGCGTGCTTTAAGCGGTTTCGCCTGCCGCCGCCGCTGCGCGGCGCAGCCTTTCGCGGCTGCTCGACAGGTGCATGCGCATCGCGGCGCGCGCGCCTTCGGGATCCTGCCGCGCGATGGCTTCGAAGATGCTCTCATGCTCGCGGTTCACGAGTTCGGCGTATGCCTTCGGGTCGCTGTGCGCAATGCCGGCCGAGTCGATGCGATGACGCGGGATCAGCGCCGCGCCCATCTGCGTGAGGATATCGACGAAATAACGATTGCCCGTCGCGCGCGCCACGGAAACGTGAAACTGGAGATCGGCGCCCGCGCTGTCACCGCCGCTACGCGTGGCCGCGGAAATCGCATCGAGCGCCGTGCGGATATTCGCGAGATCGCGCTCGCTGGCGCGCTGGGCGGCGAGACCTGCACATTCGGTTTCGAGGCTGATGCGCAGTTCGAGCACGGACAACAGGTCGTTGAGCGTGCTCGCGGGCACGACGTCGAGATCGAGCGGCTCGCGGCGCGGCTCCAGCACAAAGCTGCCGATGCCATGGCGCGTCTCGATCACGGACATTGCCTGCAGGCGCGAAATGGCTTCGCGCACGACGGTGCGGCTCACGCCCAATAAGGTCATGAGACTGCTTTCGGTCGGCAGCTTGTCGCCGGGTTTCAGTGCGCGCGAGGCGATCTGCTCGTTGACGTAATGGACGACGTGTTCGGCGAGATTGCGATTGCGGGGTGGACGGTTGAGCATGGGCGCGGCGAGCGGATCGGCCATCGTCCTCTCCTTGGTATGCGGGTTGCGCTCCATTATACGTCGTCGGACAACCGTGTGAACGAGCGGCGTTTGAACACGCCCTCCAAGGCTTGGACGGCTGAGCGTCAATGCGTCGAGGTCATCGGACAACCCGGCCTGGCGCGGTCGCGACGCCCATCGCCTGTCAGCCCGCTGCCTATACGAAGGCACGGTTCGCGACATGAGCGAACGGCACGCGCCACAATGCTGTTTACTGTTTCCGGGCCGCTGCGCAGTATCGCGCGCATCGCCATCGACGCATTTACGCAGACGAATTACCTTCCCCCCGCGCGCGGCATGCTGCTTGCGCGCTTCATTCGCTGTAGTTCCCACTCATCGCGGAGAGACATCATGCACAAGACGGCAAGCGCCAAATGGCACGGCGGCATCAAGGACGGCCAGGGCAGCATCTCGACCCAGACTGGCGTGCTGCGCGACGCACCGTATGGCTTCGCCTCGCGTTTCGAAGGCGGCCCCGGCACCAACCCGGAAGAACTGATCGGCGCAGCGCATGCGGGCTGCTTCACGATGGCGTTTTCGCTGTTCCTGACCGAAGCCGGCTTTAAAGCCGACAGCATCGAAACGAAATCGACGGTCACGCTCGAAAAAGTCGGCGAAGGTTTCTCGATTACGGCGTGCCAGCTCGACATGACCGCAAAGATTCCGGGCATCGACCAGGCGACCTTCGAGAAACTCGCGACCGGTGCGAAAGAAAATTGCCCGGTCTCCAAACTGTTCGCGAACAACGCGAAAATTTCTTTGAATGCGACGCTCGCGAGCTAAATTGGATCAAGCATCCGTGTAAGCGATCAGGCGGCGGACTGGGCGTGCTCGCGCGCGCCGGTCTCGCCGTCCTGGTGGAGAAACCGTCATGGCCATTCCTCATGCCGCACCGGGCGAGGTCTTCGACGTCCGCCCACTTGGCGCCGCGCTCAAGAACGCGAAAACGATCACGCTGATTCGCGCCTCACACCTGGAAGTCCTTCGCATCGTGCTGCCAGCGGGCAAGCGCGTGCCCGAGCATCGCGCGCCGGGCGAAATCACGGTGCTCTGCGTTGAAGGCGTGATCCGCTTGTTTATCAATGGCGAGCCGCGCACCATGCACGCGGGCGACATGCTGCTGCTGAATACGGGCGAAGCGCACGCGCTCGAAGCGCTCGACGACGCGTCGATTATCGTGACGATCCACCTCGCGCACGAGCGGCAATAGCGCTTCCGGTCAATCCGCCGTTCAGCGGCCAGGCTGCAACTGGCCCCAGCTCACGAGAATCTTCTGGATGCTGCGCGCGTACGAATCGCGCTCGCCCGGCGATTCCGAGTGATACGCGCCAATTGCGCGCCACGTATTGCCATAGCGCACCATCTTCTGCTTCAAGAGCCATGCAGCCACGAAGATATTCACGCAGGGGTCGGTCAGTGCGCGATGCGGAATGCCCTGGCGCGCCAGCTCCGGGAAATGAATCGAATTGATCTGCGCCTGGCCGACGTCGATCGAACCGTTGGTATTGCGGTTCACGGCTGCGGCGTCGCCCTTCGATTCACGCCAGGCAACCGCGCGCAGCACGAGCGGATTCACGCCCTGGTAGGCGCCTGCTTTTTCGAAGCAGTCGTTTTCAGCAGTCGCGGCCTGCGCCGTCGAGGCACCGAATGCCATCGCCGCCGCTGCAACCGTGGCCACCTTGGCCAGCGCGCCGATACGCGCGCGACGCGCCTTGCGTGAGTTGTTTTCAGACATCGCCCGGATCTCCTGAATTAGCGCGCCAGTGCGACGTCGAGTTGATGCTCGATGTCCTTGAGGTAGGTGCGCGACGCATCGGACACCACGAGGCGCGCCGTCGGGCCGACGGGACGCAGGTCATGCGGGTGCAGCTTCTTCTTGCGCGACGACGTGCGCGGCGCGGGCGCATCATCGTCATCGCTGCCCGCGCTGGCCGAAGGCGGCAGCATGGCAAGCGTGGGAAGTGGCGGATAAACCTTGTCGGTGGACGGCGATGCGGAAAAGCCCGTCGAAGCTTGCAGGCTGGTTCCAGCCGCATCCGCCTGGCCTGCCCAGGCGCTCGTGGCGGTCATGCAAAGGAGCCACGCGGCGGCGGCGAAAGCGATCATGCGCATGGCGTCAGCCTCCCGATTGCAGCGGCTCGATCGACACGCTGTACGTCTGGTTCGCGCCGGCCGTCAGGTTCTCCAGTACCGGCTTGTTGGCCTGGTGCACCGGCACGCCCTTCCAGATCGCTTCGTTGATATAGCGGAGATCCTGGCCGAGCGCGGTCACGCGGATCAGGGCCGGATGTTTTTGCGCGGCGGCCAGCGCCCCCGCCTTGGCGAGCACGGCGCTCAGTTGCGGGTCGCGCGCACCGAGTGCGTCAGCGGGAATATCGAAGCGCAGGATCGCATTCGACACGGCGGCTTTGCCAGCCTGCGCCGTATCGGCCGGACGCAATTGCGCGCAGCCAGTCATGGCCAGTACGGCGAGTAAAAAGACAACGCGCTTCACGTCCCATTCTCCAGAGTTGCATGGCTACAAGCGCGTTTTCGGCCATTTTTACGTGGACTTGATAGCCCGGTGGCAAACGTTTGGCAAAAAGGGAAAACTCGCTCGCGATGGACGCGATGGCGGGAAGGTTGCCGCGCGAGGATGGCGCTCCGTGTAGAGAACTGCTTCGTCTATCGGGTAAATATGACTGTCGTGGCGGCGCGACGTGCGCTTGTGCCGCGCGGATTTTCCACGACCTGGCGCTTATTTGTCTAATGAAATTGGCCTCATCCAACTTATTCGATTATTTCGAATATCTTCATCGCGAACCTCGTACGGCAGGCGCTGCATCGAAGTCCATCATGGGCTCCAACGTGTCGAACATTCCATCGACCGCTTCTTCTGGAGCCTCGTAAATGAACCTGTCTTCCACTTTCAAACGCGCCGCGGTCGCTCTGGCTAGCGTCGCTACGCTCGCTGGCGTCGCACAAACCACCCAGGCAGCTACGCCACCGGCAACGATCGCCGCCCACGATATCGAAGCGAACGGCCTGCGCCTGCACTATCTCCAGGCGGGTCAGCAAGCGGATCGCGAATCGAGCGACGCCACCGCCATCGTGCTGCTGCACGGCTACACCGAAACGAGCCATATGTGGCGCCCGCTCATGACACGCCTTGCCGCCAGCGGCCCGGTCATCGCGCCCGACCTGCCCGGCGCGGGCGATTCGGCGATCCCTGCGAATGGCTACGACAAGAAAGCGCTCGCCCAGGACATTCACGCGATGGTTCATGCGCTCGGCTATCGCAAGGTCAAACTCGTCGGCCACGATATCGGCCTGATGGTGGCCTATGCGTACGCCGCGCAATATCCCGACGAAGTGCAAAGCATCGTGCTGATGGACGCGTTCCTGCCTGGCGTCGGCGACTGGCAACAGGTCTTCCTGTTGCGCGACAAATGGCATTTCAACTTCTACGGCGCCACGCCGCTCGCACTCGTCCACGGACGCGAACGCGTGTACTTCGAGCACTTCTGGAACGACTTCGCCGCGACGCCAGATCATTCGCTATCCGAAGCAGACCGCGAATACTACTCCGCCGCTTATGCACGTCCTGGCCGGATGAAGGCGGGCTTTGAGTATTTCCACGCGTTCGGCCAGGACGCGACGGATTTCGCGGCGTTTGCGCAAACGCCGCTGACCATGCCGATGCTCGTGGTCGCCGGTGAAAAGGCCTCAGGCACGTTCCTGGTCGATCAGGCGAAACTCGTGGATACGCACGTGCAGGCCGTGGTCGTGCCGGGAGCCGGACACTGGCTGATGGAGGAAGCGCCAGCACCGACGATGTCGGCCATCGCCAGCTTCCTTGAAGCACCGCAAGCGCTTTCGGCCACGCAATGACCGGATGCAACGTCCCGCGCCGCGCAGGCTCGGGACGTTGTTCAAGGCAGCAGACTCAGTTCGACGCGGGCGGGTCGTCGTTGAGCGTCTTCAGGAACGCCTCGATATCGCGGATTTCATCGGCGGTCATCGCGGGCTTGTCGCCGAACTTGCGGTCGAACGGCGCGTCGGTTACGTCCACGTTCTTCTGGAACTGCGGCGGAATATCGTTGTACTTGTCGATCTTGCCGTCGGCGCCGTGCGGATAGAACTTGCCCGGATCGGTATTGCGCTCGTTGTAGAACGCCATCACGTCGTCGAGGTTGTGATAGATGCCGTTGTGGAAGAACACCGTGCGCGTGCTCGAATTGCGCAGCGTCGGCGTGAGGAACATGCCGCAATATTGCGTCTGATCCTTGAAGTCCGAACGGAACGGCCCGCACACGCCCAGATCGAAGAACTTCGGATCCTTGTTCTGCGCGAGTTTCGTGTTGCGCGGCACGCCCAGCGCCTCGTACTGGTAATCGGTGAACATCGGCGGCAGGCCGTCCTTGCCCGGCTTCGACAAGTGGCAGCCAGCGCAATTGGCCTTGTCCGGATCGTTGAAAAGGCGCAGGCCGTGCAGCTCGGCCTGGCTCAGGTGCGCACGGCCTTCCAGCCAGCGGTCGTACTTGCTGTTATACGGATGGAACGACGGATCTTCCACCTGGTAGCGCGAGATCGCGAACATCGCTTCGGCCACGGTCAGCTTGCGATCGTCGAAGATTCGGGATCCGAACAGTTCGGTGAATCGCTTCGCGTACGGCGCGTTCTTGAGCTTGTCGGCAACCGTATCGACGCTCGTGTTGGCCATTTCCACCGGATTGAGCAGCGGGCCATACGCCTGCTGCTGGAGCGTGTCGGCGCGGCCGTCCCAGAACAGGCCGCCCTGCGGCACCATTTCCACTGACGTGGAAGCGCCGCCCGCCGTCTTCTGCGACTTCACGACATTGGCCGCTGCGCTCGCCTGTTGCGCGACCGTCGGTGCGTCGTCGTTCTCGCCCGCATCGGGGCCAATGCTGAAATTAGGCTGGCGATACAGGTACATCAGCGAAGGCGGCGGACGATAGCCCTGCTGCGTCATCGCCAGGCCGCCCTTCTGCACGTCGAGGCCGTTAGGCGGGCCATATGCATGATCGGGGCTGTGGCACGAGGCGCACGACTGCCTGCCCGACGCCGAAAGCGTCGGGTCGAAAAAGAGTTGCTTGCCGAGCTGCGCCATCGCCGAAAGCGGCGCGACCGGCAGGCGCTGCAGCACGACCGGATGCGGATTCGCGCCGGTCAGGTTCTCGACGACCTCGCCCACTTTCTCGGGCACATCGGCGGGAAACGCGGCGGCGTAGGCACAGAAACCCAGCGCGGCGACCACGATGGCCGCGGCGGCGCGCAGCACGAGGCGCGCGGGCTTCGCATTCGCGCGCGGCGTGGGCGAAGACGGGGTGGGCGATGCGGAAAGCTCGGACATGAAGCGTTCTTCCTGGCGGGACAAAAATGCCGAAAGCCGTGGGCACCCGGTGTTAACCAATGGCGCACGACACGGCGTCGGACTCTACCTGTACCGGTTCGTATTGCCCGAACCGGCCTGAATAAACGGCGAAAACCCGGCGCGAAGACCGGGTGCACGCACGCATCGGATCGACTGGATCGATGCGCGCGCAACCAGGTCTCGCGCCGGGCAGCGATCAGTTCGCCGGTGCGGAGCTCACTTGCGTACCGAGCGCCGTGTCGAGGTACAGCGGCGTCGTGACAGGCGTGCCCGTCAGGTTCAGCATGCCGCGCAGGTCGCCGGCTGCTGCGTCGAACGAACCGCCGCCCAGACGTGCGCCGCCGAGCCAGTTGTCTTCGATGAAGCGAACCACCGAAGCCTGGTCGATGAACGTGTGATCGACGTAGTTCGTCTTCGCATACGGCGAGATCACGACGAACGGGATACGCGTGCCCGGGCCGCAGCGGCCGTTGACCGGCGAGCCTGCAATACCCGTCGGCTGGGTGCCCGAACCGCACACGCCGTTGCCGCCAAGCTGGTCAGCTGCTGCCAGCGACGAGTGAACCGGCGCCATGTACTGGTGGTCGTACCAGCCGTCCGAATCGTCATAGGTCACGACGACGAGCGTGTTCTTCCAGTCCGGCTGCTGCATCAGGAAGTTGACGACCTTCGTGACGAACGCCTGTTCGTCGAGCGGATCCGAGTAGCCAGCGTGCGCGTCCTGTGCAGCCGGAGCCTTCAGGAAGTTCACCGACGGATAGTTGCCGGCCTTCACAGCGGCAAAGAAGTCATCCGTGTCGTACTGGTGGTTGGCCGGCTCAGCCGTCTTGCCGTCGGTTTCGAGGCTCGAACCGATCGCAGCCGTCGAGCTCGGACGCGTGTGCTGCGGGTTCGACGTCGACTTGAAGTACTGGAACCAGTTGTGGTGCGGGATGTAGTCGGCCGTTGCTGCGTTGACGGCCGTGGCCGTCGTGCTGCGCTTGCAACCCGTCGTGCCGTTGGCGTTCACGGTCTGGAGGTTGAAGCCGCCCATGAAGCCGCCCCAGCTGATCTTCTGGCCGTTCAGCAGGTCGCCGATGTTGAGCGCGTTGATCATGCCCGAGTCGGTCGTGCTAGAGCAGGTGTCGTAGCCCGGATCGACGTCGTTGATCATCGTGAGGCCGCCCACGCCGTCCTGGATGTAGTAGGACGAGGTCGTGGCCGTAGCCGGCTGCTTCGACGAGTTGACGAGCTCAAGACCGTTGGTCTGGCCCGACACGACTTCGAGTGCGCCCGGCGTCGACGGGCCGTAGGTCGTCGTCCACGCATTGTCGCTCATCGCGTACTTCTGCGCGTAGTTCCACAGCGCCGTGACGGTGTTGCCGTCGTAGTAACCCATCACCTGGCCCTTCGTGCCGAAGGCGCCTGCGCCGCCGCTCGTGCCGTTACCCGTGTACTTCGGGAACAGGTCGAGTGCGCCGTTGTCGCCGGCTTGCTGCTCGGCGGTGTAGGCGTGGTTCTGGTCAGCCGTGGCGGCCTGCGAACGATCCAGGCGGAACGGGTTCGCTGCGTTCGTGCCGTTGGCCGTGTTCGTGAAGTTCGGGTTCGACGTGAGGAGCGTACCCGTCAGGCCGTTGACGCTCGGCGTGCCCGAAGCGGCCGTGAAAGCCGGCTCGCCCGACGGGTTCGTCGAGTTCGGGTAGGTCGCGAAGTAGTGGTCGAACGAGACGTTCTCGCCATAGATCACCACGAGATGCTTGATCGGCGTAGCGGTCGTAAGAGCGTCTTGCGCGGACACCGCCGCGGTAGCGGACGACCCATTGTTCGAGTTGCTGCTGCCGCACGCGAACAGTGCGGCGGCAAGGCCAGCGCACGGCACGGCGAGTAATGCTCGGCGATACATGTTGTTGGGCTCCATCGATTCTTCGAGTTGGTTTTAGAGTCCTGGACGCGTCATACCAGACGTGTGGGGCTGCCTTTCGTATTGAGCGCGTTTCAGGTAATGCGCCAGACATCAGGGCGAGCGAATTACAACATCCGAACATGACTACACGGCGACCATTCCATTTCCTTAAGCTTTCGCTTCATTTCAATTTAGAAAGCATCGGGAAGTTTTAACAACATGTGGGAAGGAGGCGTTTTGCACTCGTCCGCGCGCGAGCTATAACTGGAATTGCAGCGTGGACGTTCTCTGCGCGCCCGCTCCATCCCCTTCTTCTTGCGCCGCGCCGCGCTGCGCCGCCTCCCGATCCGGCGGAGGCGGGCCTTCTATGTAAGGCCTTTGGTAAGGCCTTTTTAAAAGCCTTTTGTAAGGCTTGAGCTAACACGTTCGGCAGCCTGGCGATCGCGCCGGCATTCCGGCCTTCCTCGAGAGCGCGCACGGCGCGGCAATGCATGCCGTGCGCGCGCCGGGCATTGCGTCTTGTCGCGTCACGTTCTGCGAGGCGCGTGATGCGGCCCCGGCGTTCAAGAAGGAGTGTGGAAATGAAGATCCGATTGGCGTTTCTCGCCGCCTTCGTGGCACTGGCGAGCGCAACCGCGCCGGGCACGGCCCAGGCGAAAGACGAGCCCGTTTCGCAGGAACGCGCGCACCAGATGATGACTAACGATGCAAACGCGTCCGCCCAGGCAGGCACCGATATGTCGTATGGCGGCATGACCGATACGCGCAGCGCATCGGGTCATCGCATCGGCAAGGCCTGCTGGCCTCGTTCGGACTGCGACATTTATTTCGGGCAGTAAAGATCGGGATATGAAGGCGTTGTCGCAAACTCGCGAAACGCCTTCATTCAGGGTGTTCTAGCGCTGCGAAACCGGCAGCGCCAAGCTATGCGTCTTGCGTGTGCCGGGCGCGGGTCGATTGCGGGCCTTTTCCCGCGGAAAGCATGGGACATTCCCTGCGTGGCACGTCGATGCGGACTGGCCTCTAGCGCCGCGGCCTCGGGACGCGGCAGCCCGTTTTCTTCCAGCGTCAACAGGAAACTCGCGAGCCTCGATAGCGGCGCAGAACGATGCGCACGCAACCAACGTGATCGCGCTGGCGCAGATCGGTCTATTGCCTGTTAACCTTGTGCAGGCATGCGTCCTTGCAGCCCCCGTCCTGCCTGGTTACAGGGTGCCACACGAGCGATTTCTTTAAGCGCTGGACGAAGGGCGCAACGTACTACTGCACCGTGTTCTGCAACAGCCCCGCGATACGCTGCAGCGGCGCGAGCAATTCGGGCGCAATGGCGTAGAGCGGCCCGAGAGTCTGCGAGACGTCGCGATAGTCCACATGGGTGTGACCGGTATCGTCCTCCCACACCACGAGCCGCAGCGGCAATTCAAGCGCCGAATGCGGATTGGCCGCCATGATCGGCGTGCCTGCCTTGGGATTGCCGAACAGGATCAGCCGCGTGCGCCGCAGTTCCATGCCCACGAGCGCGGCGGCCTCGCGCTGGTCTATGTCGGCGAACACGACGGCGCCTACACCATCGAGTGCGGTCCTGATACGGGCGATCGTCGCGTCGAAGTCGTGGGCGCTCTTGAGCGTCACGACGGATGAGGGGTGTTGCCCGTGCCCGGTCGTCATGGCTTGTGCTCCTTGGTGGACGTCACGCGTGACTGCGTGCTCTCGCACTGTAGTCCATAAAGCGGCCACTCTGAAGACGAAAACGGTGCACGGCTGGCAACAGGCGCGAATTTGTTCGCGCCGTGTTGATTTTTTTATAGCGCGCCCTGCAAGCAGTTTTCTTCGCGCCAGCCATAGAGCCACTGCAAGGCGTCGTAGAACTGCTCCTGCGTGCGCCCGTCCCACAGCGCGTTGCGCACCAGTCGCTCGACGCCTTTCGCGTGATAGATACGGCCCATTTCCCGGGCCGAATACAGCACGCGCGCCGCGCGCGGAATGCGCGCCTTTTCGTAGATCGCGAAAGCTTTTTCGAAGTCGCCGTCAGCGGCTTCGAAGGCAGCGCCCAGCGCCACGGCGTCCTCAAGGGCCTGACACGCGCCCTGCGCAATATATTGCGTCATCGGATGCGCGGCGTCGCCGAGCAGCGTGGCACGGCCAAAACTCCAGCGCTCGACGGGATCGCGATCAGCCGTCGCCCAGCGCCGCCACGACGTCGGCCGATCGAGCATCTGGCGCGGCTTCTCATGCACGCCCTCGAAATACGACAGCACCTCTTCCTTGCTGCCGTCGCGCACGCCCCACTCTTCCTGTTCGCGGCTATGGAACGTCACCACCAGGTTGTACTGGCGGCCGCCGCGCAGCGGATAGTGCACGAGGTGGCAATGCGGGCCGGCCCACACCACGGGCGCGTTGATGCGCAGATCCTCAGGCATGTTCTGCGTTTCCACCACGGCGCGATAGACCACGTGGCCCGTCACGCGCGCGGCGTCGCCGATCAGCTTCGCGCGGATCGCCGATTTGACGCCGTCGCAGCCGATCACTGCATCGGCGCGGTAACGCTCGCCGTGCTGGTCGGTGAGCGTCACGCCGCGCTCGTCCTGTTCGAGCGACTGCACCTGCGTGCTGGTGCGGAACTGGATCAGCGGATTGCCCTGCACCGCTTCGAGGATCGACAGATGAATGTCCGCACGATGGATCACCGCATACGGATTGCCGAAGCGCTCGCGAAAACGTGCGCCGGTTTCAATGCGCGCCACTTCGCTCGCGTCGGTCGCGTCCATCAGGTTGAGGCAGTCGGTATAGACGGCGCGCTCGCGCGCCGCATCGCCCGCGCCCAGCGCGTCGAGCGCATGAAACGCATTGGGGCCGAGCTGGATGCCTGCGCCGATTTCGCCGATCTTTTCGGCCTGCTCCAGCAGCAGCACGCGCACGTTGCGGCGTGCAAGCGCGAGCGCCGCCGCCAGCCCGCCAATGCCGCCGCCCACCACGATCACGCGCGGCCCGGTTTGATTCGTTGTACTCATGTCAATGTCTCCTCTGACCGGATCACGCGATATAGTCGGGCTGCCGTTGCGGCTGCGCCTGAATGAATGCCGGCTGCGCCTGCGCATGCTCGTACACCGCCAGCGCACGCGGATACGCCTTGAGGTCGCAGCCCATGCGCAAGGCGTTGCCGATCTGCGGAATCAGGCAGCAATCCGCCAGCGTAGGCTGCGCGCCGAAGCACCACGGCCCCTGGTTGCCTGCACGCACGAGCAGGCGCTCGACGCCCGCCATGCCTTCGGCGATCCAGTGGCGATACCAGTCGTCCTTCTGCTGCGGCGTGACCTTCAGCACGTCCTGCAAATAGCGCAGCACGCGCAGATTGTTAATGGGGTGAATATCGCAGGCGATCAGGTTCGCGAATTCGAGCACACGAGCTCGCAGCAACGTATCAGCCGGAATCAGGCGCGGCTCGGGATGCCGCGCATCGAGCCAGTCGATGATCGCGAGCGACTGCCCGAGCGGGCCGCCCGCGCCCAACGCATCGTCCGCGAGTGCGGGCACCGCCGCCGAGGCATTCACCTCGCTCACATACGGCGTCTCGCGATGCGCGAGCGTGCGGATATTCACCGGCAGCGTGGTGTAGTCGAGTCCCTTGAGCGCGAGCGCAATGCGCACGCGCCAGGACGTCGAGCTATTGAAAAAACTGTAAAGCTCCACGATCGATACTCCTGCTGCCTTAGACCACGCGCACGCTCAGTTCGCCCAGGCGTTCGACGCCCACCTTCATCGTCTCGCCCGCCTTGACCGGGCCTACGCCTTCGGGCGTGCCCGTGAAAATCACGTCACCCGGTTCCAGGCGGAAAAACTTCGAGAGATACGCAACCGTTTCCGCTACCGACCAGATCAGGTGCGAAACATCGCTTTTCTGCTTCGTTGCGCCATCAACGGTCAGCCAGAGCCCGGCTTGTTCGAAATGGCCGACTTCGCTCGCGCGATGGATCGGGCCCATCGGCGCGGAACGGTCGAAAGCCTTGCCGATTTCCCAAGGACGGCCCATTTCGCGCATTTTCATTTGCAGGTCGCGGCGCGTCATGTCGAGGCCGACTGCGTAGCCCCACACGTATTCAAGCGCGTTCTCGACGGCGATGTCCGCGCCGCTCTTGCCGATCACCGCGACCAGCTCCGCTTCGTAGTGGTAATTCGACGTCTGTGCCGGATAGGCCAGTTCGAGCGTTTCGCCATCGGCGACGGGCACGATCGAATCGCCGGGCTTGCAGAAGAAGAACGGCGGTTCGCGGTCGGGATCGAAGCCCATTTCGCGCGCATGCGCTGCGTAGTTGCGGCCGACGCAATAGACGCGGCGCACGGCGAAATGGTCGCTTGAACCGGCGACGGGAACGGCAACGGGTGCCTCGGGTGTGAAGACGAATGCCATGATGTTCTGAATACTCGTTTAAATGAAGGAATGGCGCGGCGGCGCCGGAAATAAAAGCCGATCAGCTGCGCGATTCGCGCAGCAGGTTCAGCGCGGCCATGACCGGACGATCCGAATAGCTGAACAGCACGCAGTCTTCGTCGGCGTCGAGACGCACCGGCGTCCACGAGGGCGCAACGAAAACATCGTGCGGCGCGAATTCGAATGCCTTGTCGCCGATATGTGCCGTGCCCCGCCCTTCGACCACGCTGTAGACGGTGGCGTCCGTGCTGCGGTACGTGCGGCCGCGGAAATCCTTCGGCAGGAACTGCATGAACGTGGCGATGGTCGGCATTGGCCAGCCGCCCGTGGCGGGATTGACGTAACGCAGCTTCACACCGTCCCATGCGTCGAGATCGCCGTGGCGGTAAAGCGTGTCAAGCGCCTCGCGGCTGCGTTCGTACGGATAACTGAAGATCGGCGAAGTCGGGTCGCTCACCTTGTGGCGCACCGGCAGCATGTTGCTGCCGTAACGCGCGAAGCTGTCGCCTTCGGGGCGCGTGAGCGGCTGGGTGTCTTCGGGGAAGTTCTCGGCGAAACTCGCATCGAGATGCGCGACCAGCGGAATATCCAGGCCGTCGAGCCAGATCACCGGTTCGCCGCCTTCGTCGAGCGAAGGATTGCCGTGGTCGTGCCACGTCCACGACGGCGTGATGATGAAGTCGCCCGGGTGCATGGTGGTGCGCTCGCCGTTCACGGCCGTCCACGCGCCCTTGCCTTCCACGATGAAGCGCAGCGCCGACTGGGTGTGCCGATGGCTCGGCGCGATCTCGCCGGGCAGGATCAATTGCAGGCCGGCGTAGAGATTGGGCGTGACCGCCGACTTGCCCGGCAGGCCGGGATTCTCCATCACCAGCACGCGGCGCACGGCTTCGGCGGCGCTGATGACGCTGCCCGCCTGCATGACCAGTTCGCGGATCTGCGCGTATTGCCAGTGCGCGGGCTGCGCCTTCGGTTGCGGCGACGCCGAGACGAGCGTGTGCAGCGACTCCCACAGCGGGGACAGTTGCTGGCGCGCGATGCGCTCGTAATAGGCGGCGCGGGATTCGTTCTGTACCGTCGACATCGGTGTCTCCTTTATATCGGCGCGCGTCTGTCGTTTTTCTCGCGCGGCCGGATTCGATCTGCAACGATTGAATTTATAGATCCGCGAGCCATACCCTGTAAAATGACAAATTCATCTCATCCATATATTTCTGGATATACCTTGGGGCGCGCGACATGACGGACTGGACTCATCGGCTGCGGCTGCGGCATCTGGAATTGCTGCTGAAGGTCGGCGAAACGGGCAACCTGAGCCAGTCCGCGGCAGCGCTCAACACCACGCAGCCCGCGCTGTCGAAGTGGCTCAAGGAACTGGAGGAGGACATCGGCCTGCCGCTGTTCGAGCGGCACGCGCGCGGGCTGCGGCCCACGTCTTATGGCGAGGCGCTGATCGCGCACGCGCGGCGCATCGCCGGCCATCTGGACAGCGCACGCGACGATCTCGCGGCGCAACGCGATGGCGGCAGCGGGCTGGTGGCGATTGGGACGTCGGGGGTGTCGGCGGCGGATACGGTGCCGATGGCCGTCGCGCGGCTCGTGAAGGACTTGCCGCGCGCACAGGTGCGCCTCGTCGAGAGCACCATGAACCTGATGATGCCGCAGCTCGTGCGCGGCGAACTCGATATCGTGGTCGGACGCACGTCCAGCGACGCCATCGACCCGCTGCTCGAAGGCGAAGTGCTCTATCGCGAGCGCATCAATTTCGTCTCGGGGCTGGAGCATCCGCTCGCCTCACGAAGTGCGATTGGCTGGGACGATGCGTTCGCGTATCCGTGGATCATCTGGCCGGAGGGCACGCCGGTGCGCAAGGCGCTGGAGACAGCGCTCGCGGCGGCGGGACGCGGCCTGCCGCGTCATTGCGTGGAATCGAACTCGTCGATTCTCAACGTCACGCTGCTCAACCAGACCGAACTGCTGGGCGTGGCCTCGCATCGCGCGGCCATGCGCTTTGCGCGGCTCAACGCGCTATGCGTGCTGCCGATGCGGCTGACGGGCTTTGGATCGGTGTCGATGTACTGGCGCGCGGACAGCGTGAACCGCGTCGCGGTGGCGCTTGCGCTGGAGCATTTGCGTGCGTGCGCACGCATCGGCGCGGAAGATCCCGATAGCGACGTCGAGATCGATGAAGCGGAGAATGACGGCGGGCGCGCAATGCCCCGCCCGAAGCGGGCAGGCAGGAAACGGACGAGCGCGATCGATCGTTGAACGCGCCCGCTGTGCATGCATGAATTGCAGGCTTGAATTGCGCAACTGAATTGCGCGGCGGTATTACGCGCCTGAATTACGCAACTCGACGCGCGCTTAAAGCAGCGGCGCGATCTTCTGGACTTGCTGCGCAAAGTGCTGCTTGTCGTCGCCGTCCAGCGCGGTGCGCACGGGCAGGTCGACGGTCAGCGGGTCTTGCGGCACATTGTCCACGTGCACCTCGTAGTGCAGATGCGGGCCGGTCGCCCAGCCGGTCTTGCCGACATAGCCGATTACGTCGCCCTGCTTCACCTGCGCTCCGGCTTTCAGTGACTTCGCGAAACGCGAAAGATGCGCGAAGGTCGTCGAGTAGTCGCCGAAATTCTTGATCTTGATGACGCGGCCATAGCCAAGTTCCCAGCCCGCGAACGTCACCGTGCCCTGCGCGGTCGCGCGCACGGGCGTGCCGATGGGCGCGGCGAGATCGACGCCTTCGTGCGCCGCCCAGCGATGCGTGACGGGGTCGAGCCGCAGCGGCGAGAAATCCGACGACACGCGCGTGAAGTTCACGGGATAACGCAGGAAGGTCGGCGTGGCCGGCTTGCCGTCGGCGGAGTAATAGAACGCCTTGCCGTCGAGCTTGCGAAACAGGAACAGGTCGTGCGATTCCTTGCCCGTCGAAATGCGCATCGCGACCGGCGTGTCATTGGCGTCCGACGTCTTCGATGCAGTCGCGACCGTTGCAGCGCTCGCGTCGTTGCGGAACACGAAGCGCACTTCGCTGCCGGGCTGCAGGTCGCGGCGGAAGTCGAGACGCCCTTGCAGCGCATGCGCGAGCTTCGCCGTGGTCGCGGCGTCAATGCCCAACTGGTCGGCGGCTTCGGAGAAGCTGTGCGTGACCTGCACGGTCTCGACGCGAAAAGCGGGTGCGGGCGGCCCAACCAGAAGGGCAGCGGGAACGGGGGCAGGGACAGCGGCGGCAGGTGCGGAAGCACGGCGCGCCAGTTGCTCGGGCAGGTCGTCGGATGCATGCAGCGAGACATCGACGGACTGGCTCGGCATCTGGTGCGAAAGCCATGCTGTGCAGGCCGTGCTGAGAGCGGCCACGATGAACGCTTTGCCCGCGACTCCCGAAGATGTCGTCGATACGAGCTTGGGCATCTACTGGGTACGGAAATACTTGGCAGAAAGCCGCGCGCGCGACGCGCGACTTTCGAAGAGACACCGGCACCGTTGCAGCGCCGATGAGCGAAGGCACCGAGACTAATGGACGATTCTTAAGCGAAACTTAAAAAACGTCAAAAATGTTGAATCCCTGTTTTTAACAGGAAGTTACACGTAATTTGCAGACGATTGATGAATGATGTTGCAACCCCGTCGATCTGCGCAATGCCGGTTGATTGAAAAAACCAATCTTCCGATAAATCAGGTATTTGCCTGAAACCCAGGGCGCATGTGCGCGCCAGGCGTACGCGATGGCAAAATACCGCGATCGTTCGCCGCAGGTCGTCGGCTAGCCGATCAGCCTGTTTCAGCCCCCGATCGGGAACGCAAATTGCTCCACGCGGCGCGCCCCATTTCCCGCGTTGCCGCCCGCCACTTCCGCAGATTTCATGTCCAGGCAGCGACGCGCTTGCCGACAACACGATGACTCCACTTCACAGCCCTGGTTTGTTCCTCGCTGGCGTGCTTCTGGTGCTGATCATGCCCGGCCCCACCAATACGCTGCTGGCCACCGCAGGACTGACCAGCGGATTGCGCCGCTCCGCTCGCCTGACGCTCGCGGAATCGTGCGGCTATGTCATCGCCATCACGTTCTGGGGCATGAGCCTCACGACGCTCGCGCATGGCCTGCCTTGGCTTCCCGCCGTGATCCGCGTGGCGAGCGCCATTTACATCGCCTGGCTTGCGGTGCGCCTGTGGAACACGACGCTGGAACTCGCCGATGGCACGCAGCGCGTGATCGGCATGCGCGACCTGTTTTTTGCCACCTTGCTGAATCCGAAAGCAATTCTGTTCGGCGGGACGATTTTTCCCAAGGCCGCCTTCACGAGCGGCACGGCCTGGCTCGAAGCGGCAGGCTTGTTTGTCGCCCTCGTGTTTCCGGTCGGGCTGCTCTGGATCGGCGTGGGCGCGCAGATCGGCGCGGGGCGCGCGGGCGCGTGCATGCCGAAGTACCTGCTGCGCAGCGCCTCGCTCATACTCGGCGCATTTTCGGTCACGGTTGCGCTGTCCGCTCTGCGTTGAATCGCGGAAACGATCAGGGTGACTAATCAATAGCCTGACTCGCAAGCCCGAGTCTCTTTTAGCTTTGCGCGTTGAATACGCCAATTTATGGAAGCCCGTGCAATGAACTCCCCGCAAAGCGATTCGAACCTGGCCGACGTGCTGATTATCGGCGGCGGCCCTGCCGGCGCCACGGCCGCGGCCTTCCTGGCGATGAAGGGACGCGATGTCGTCCTTGTCGAAAAGGACGCGCATCCCCGCTTCCATATCGGCGAGAGCCTGCTGCCGCGCAATCTCGACATTTTCGAGCGGCTCGGCATCCTGGAGCAGGTGCGCGCGATCGGCGTCCACAAGCCAGGTGCGGAATTCGTCTCCGACCGTACGGGCCGCAGCTGCGCGTTTCCGTTCGCTCACGCATTGAACCAGGATCGCACGCACGCGTGGCAGGTGCGGCGCGCGGACTTCGACGCCGTGCTGTTCAAGCGCGCCGCCACGCTGGGCGCGCGGTGTTTCGAGCGCGCCCGCGTCACAGCGGTCGACCTGGACGAATCGGGCGCGCGCCATACCGTGACGACCCAGAACGAAGCGGGCGAGCTGCGCGAATGGCGTCCGCGTTACGTGCTCGACGCTTCGGGACGCGACACGTTTCTGGCGTCGCAAATGAAGGTCAAGACCTCGAACAAGTACAACAACACGGCAGCCGTCTACGCGCACTACACCGGCGTCGCGCGCCGGGAAGGCGAACTTGAGGGCTATATCAGCATCCATCTCGCGGAGGACGGCTGGTTCTGGTTGATCCCGCTGCCCGACGACACGATGAGCATTGGCTTCGTCGGCAATCAATCAGCGTGGAAAGAACGCAAGGGCACGCCTGCCGAACTGCTCGCCGCACGCATCGCGGCAAGCCCAACCGTCGCGGCCCGCGTGCAGGGCGCCCAGCGCGTATCGGACGTCCATAGCACGGCCAACTACAGCTATCGCGCGGGTGTGGGCAATGGCAACGGTTTTCTGATGATCGGCGATGCTTACGGTTTCGTCGACCCGATGTTCTCGACCGGCGTACTGATGGCGATGACCGGCGGAGAGCTCGGCGCCGGAGTGGCGGACGTCTGGCTCGACGATCCGGCGCGCGGCCGCAAGCTGGCGCAAGCCGCCAATGAGGAACTGTCGCAGGCCATGGACAGGATCAGCTGGCTGATCTACCGCGTGAACGATCCCGTCATGCGCACGCTGTTCATGGCGCCCTCCAACCGTCTGTGGATGCGCGACGGCATCGTCAACCTGCTGGCCGGCAACCTGCGGGGAAGCTGGCGCGCGGTATTGCCGGTGATGTGCTTCAAAGCCGTGTATCACGTCCTTTCGGCGCTGCATCGCCGGGGCATCGAGATATCGCTGCCGGAGACGCCTACGGCTCGAAGCTGATCGTTTGAGCGGATCATTGGGCGCGGAAAGCAGCATGACAGTCTGCCATTGCGTCGGCTAGTCCGTACCGGCTTCCAACTGTCAATCTGTACCGGTACTGTACAGACACCTGTCGCTAAACTGGCTCGACAACGATTCGTCAGGATCTCCGTCCTTTCTCTGGAGCCTTTAGCCCATGCTGCCCGAAATGCTCAGCGCGCTGCCCGCAGGCATGCTGTTCGTGGTCGTGACGTCCATCACGCCCGGCCCCAACAATACGATGCTGCTGACCTCCGGCGTCAATTTCGGCTTTCGCCGCACGGTGCCGCATATGCTGGGCATCAGTGCGGGCGTCGTGGTGCTGATGCTGTCGGTGGGTTTCGGGCTGGGCGAGGTGTTCCGGCGCATTCCCGTGCTCTACACGGTGCTGGAAACCGCGAGCGTGGCCTATCTGCTGTGGCTCGCATGGAAGATCGGCACGTCGGGCGACATCAAGCTCAAGACCGGCGAGCGCCGCCCCATGCGCTTTCACGAAGCCATCGCGTTCCAGTGGATCAACCCCAAGGCGTGGATGATGGTGCTCACGGCCGCCACCACGATCCGCCTGTCGACGGACTTCGGCCTGAATACCGTGGCGATGGCCGTGGTGTTCTACGTGGTCGGCCTGCCCTGCATCTGCGTGTGGGCCGCATTCGGCACCGGCATGCGGCGCTTTCTCGCCGATCCGCGACGCCTGCGCGCTTTCAACATCGCAATGGCGCTGGCGCTGGTCGCGTCGATGTATCCGCTGCTCGCGCACCTGCTGCAACGCTGAGCCGCGCTGTCAGTTCAACCCGTCCTGCCGATGCGCTCGATGAACCGCCAGAGCGCATCGTCGAGCGAATACGGCGCATTGAAGCGGAACCAGGCACTGGCCGCGTCGTCGGGCCGGAAGTAGGAGCCGGGCGCAAGCCAGATGCCGTCGCGCAGCGCCTCGGTCGCAATCGCGCTCGCACGCGACGCCTCGACCGGCAAACGCACCAGCATGAACAGGCCCGCGCGCGGCCGGCAAAACGGCTCCAGCCCAAGCGCATCGATGCGATCCTCGAACGCCGCATGCGCGGTCTTCAACTGCTCGTTCACGATCTCGACGTGGCGCGTGTAGCGCCCTTCCACCAGCACCTTGTCGACGATGCGCTCGATCGTCTCCGACGAGGTCAGCCCCACCGCCATCTTCGCGCGCGCGAGTTCGCGCAGCACGTCGCGCTCGGCGACCACGTAGCCGCAGCGCAGCGACGGCGTCACCGTCTTCGAAAAACCGCTCACGTACAGCACGCGGCGCAGCCCTTCCATCGCGGCCAGCAGCGGCGCGCCCGTCGGGGCGAGTTCGCGGCTCACGTCGTCCTCCACGACCCACATGCGCTCGCGTTCCGCGATCTGCAACAGGCGGAACGCGTTCGCCATCGTGTAGGTCGCGCCGGTGGGGTTCTGCAGCGTCGTGTTGACGAAGATGGCCTTGGGGCGATGCGCGGCGACCTGCTGCTCCAGCGCGTCGAGGTCGAGGCCCGCAGGCGTGCGCGGCACGCCATGCACCGTGAGACCGGCGAGCTTGAGAATCTGCAGCAGGTTGCAGTAGCCGGGATCTTCGACCAGCACCGCGTCGCCGGGGCGCAGCAGCGTGCGCACGATCAGGTCGAGCCCTTGCGTCGCGCCCTGCGTGAGCAGCACATTGCCGACTTCGACCGGCAAGCCCTGGCGATCCAGTTGCGCGGCGATCCGCTCGCGCAGCGGCGCGAAGCCATACGGATGCCCGTAGTCGCCCAGGCGCGCCGCAGGCACGCGGCTCGTCGCGCGCAACGCGTGATGCAGGCCGGTTTCGTTGATCCACTCGCCCGGCATCCAGCCGCAGCCCGCCTTGATCGGCACCGAATGATCGGCGAATACGTCGGACAGCAGCCAGGTGGCCGTGAGCGCGGGCGGCTGCCAGACCGCCGCGCTCGGTCGTGGGGCGGTTTCGCGCGGCGCCACGCGATAACCGGAGCCCCGCCGCGCCACGACCAGCCCCATCGACACCAGGCGGTTGTAGGCGTCCGTCACCGTATAGGTGGACAGTTCATGCGATTGCGCCAGTTGACGCACGGATGGCAGCAGCGCGCCCGTCCGCAGCGAATTCGCCTCGATGGCCTGCGCAAAGGCCCGCACCAGTTGCTCGACGAGCGTTGCGGCGCCGCCGCGGCCGCGTTCCAGTTCGAATTCGATCATAGGGATGTAAGCGCCGGAGAGCGCGCCGACCAATACAGTTGAGCCAGATTGTCCAGCACGGTTATCAGGGCAGTATAGAGACTGTATATGCCGCGCTTCAAGCCCGGACGCTACATTCTGTCCAACCACTTTGGAGGAGAACACTCATGACTTCGCGCCCCGTCATCGACGATCTGTCGTCGTTCTGGATGCCGTTCACGGCCAACCGCCAGTTCAAGGCTGCACCGCGCCTGCTCGAATCGGCCAAGGGCATGTATTACCGCACGACCGACGGCCGTGAAGTGATGGACGGCAGCGCGGGTCTGTGGTGCGTGAACGCCGGTCACGGGCGCGAGGAAATCGTCGCGGCGATTGCGCAACAGGCGGGCAAGCTCGACTTCGCGCCGACCTTCCAGATGGGCCACCCGCTCGCCTTCGAAGCCGCCAGCAAGATCGCCGAGATCATGCCCGAGGGGCTCGATCGCGTGTTCTTCACGAACTCGGGTTCGGAATCGGTCGATACGGCGCTGAAGATCGCCCTCGCCTACCATCGCTCGCGCGGTGAAGGCCAGCGCACCAAGCTGATTGGCCGCGAGCGCGGCTATCACGGCGTGGGCTTCGGCGGCATCTCGGTTGGCGGCATCGGCGCGAACCGCAAGACGTTCTCGGGCCAGTTGCTGCCCGCCATCGATCATCTGCCGCACACGCACAATCTCGAACAGAATGCGTTCACCAAGGGCCAGCCCGCATGGGGCGCGCATCTCGCCGACGACCTCGAACGCATCGTCGCGCTGCACGACGCCTCGACCATCGCCGCCGTGATCGTCGAGCCGGTCGCCGGTTCGACGGGCGTGCTGATCCCGCCGCAAGGCTACCTGCAACGCCTGCGCGAGATCTGCACGAAGCACGGCATCGTGCTGATTTTCGATGAAGTCATCACGGGCTTCGGCCGCCTGGGCAAGGCCACGGCGAGCGAATACTTCGGCGTCACGCCCGACATCATCACGATGGCCAAGGCGATCAACAACGCCGCCGTGCCGATGGGCGGCGTGGCCGTGAGCCGCACGATCCACGACACGGTGGTCAACAGCGGTGCGCCCGGCGCGATCGAGCTGTTCCACGGCTACACGTATTCGGCGCACCCGCTGGCCGCCGCCGCTGCGATTGCGACGCAAGACCTGTATCGCCGCGAAGGCCTGTTCGAGCGCGCCCACAGCCTCGCGCCGAAGTTCGAGGCCGCCGCTCACGCGCTGCGCGATGCGCCGCATGTGAAGGACGTGCGCAACCTCGGCATGGTCGCGGGCATCGAGCTGGATTCGCGCGACGGCGCACCGGGCGCGCGCGCCTATGAGGTGTTCGTGAAGTGCTTCGAAGCGGGCGTGCTGATCCGCTTCACGGGCGACATCCTGGCGTTCTCGCCGCCGCTCATCATCACCGAGGAAGAGATCGAACGCCTGTTCGGCACGGTGCGTGAAGTGCTGGCGAAGGTGCAGTAACCCGTCGCTGATTTGACGCAGTTTCAAGCCGGTGAAACGGCCCGCTCGCTTCGAGCGGGCCGTTTTGCTTTCGGCGCGCCCAGATACGTTCGCTTATCGTCCGATCATCGTTCGCGCACGGCGCGCGGCATCGGCGTATCGTTTCGAGTCTGGGAAACCGCAAGGCGGGAGGCATGGCGATGAAGACACCGATCCGCGTGGGCGCGCATATCGAAGGCGTCCATTGGGTGGCCGAATACACGGCGGCAACGCACGCGATCCGCGTGTTCCGCGAAGGCCGCGAGTTCGAGACGATCGCGGCGCCGCCCGCGCTGCTGGGCGAAGAGGACGAAGCGGGATCGGCCAGCGACGAGGCGAGCCGCGCCGAAGATGCGGCGGTGCTCGCCGTGCTGCGCCGGTATGTGGCGGAGCACGACGCCGCCGAATAAGCACGTTAAGGGCACGCGCAATGCGTGCCCTGATTTACGCCCGATTCAAGCCCGATCAGGCCGGCTTGTCGGCAGCCGATGCGTCTTCCGCGCGGAAGATCGTATCGGCGAGGTGGAATGCCGAATTCGCCGCCGGCACGCCGCAATAAATCGCGGTCTGCAGCAGCACTTCCTTGATTTCGTCGCGCGTCACGCCGTTGTTCTTCGCCGAACGCAGATGGAGCGCCAGTTCCTCGTTGCGGTTCAGCGCGACCATCATCGCGATCGTCAGCAGGCTGCGCGTATGACGCGGCAGGCCTTCGCGCGTCCAGATCTCGCCCCACGCATAGCGCGAAATGAGCTTCTGGAATTCCTCGGTCAGCTCGGTGCGGTTGGCGATCGAGCGATCGACGTGCGCGTCGCCCAGCACGGCGCGACGCACGTTCAGTCCGGCTTCGTAGCGATCGTCTTCGTTCATTTCGACTCCAGCAGGAAGTTCAGGAGTACCTTGTTAAATTCGTCGGTCAGTTCGACGTTCGAGATGTGCGAGGCGTTCAGCTCGACATAACGGCCGCCCTGCACCGATTCAGCCAGTTCGCGGCCCTGTGCGGGCGTGGCAGCCAGATCGTGCGTACCGGAAATCACGAGCGTCGGCGCCTGGATCGAAGCCGCTTCGCCGCGCAGGTCGGCGGCGTTGAGCGCGTCGCAGTTCGCCGCGTAGCCGTCCTTGTCCGTGTGCACGAACACGTCTCGCGCCTGCGCGATCACGAGCGGGTTGCGCTCCATGAATCCGGCCGTGAACCAGCGCGGCAGCACCGCGTCCGCCAGCGCCAGCATGCCTTCGTTGCGGGCCTTCGCCGCACGCGGCTCCCACACTTGCGGCGAGCCGATCTTCGCGGCCGTGTTGCACAGCACGAGACGGTCGATGCGGCTCGCGAAACGCGCGCCGAGACCCACGCCCGTCAGGCCGCCCATCGACACGCCGCAGAAATGCGCGCGCGCGATGCCGAGATGGTCGAGCAGGCCGATCACGTCGCCAGTCAGTTGCTCGATCGTGTACGGGCCTTGCGGCGCGGCCGAGTGGCCGTGGCCGCGCGTGTCGTAGCGCAGCACACGGAAGTGCTTCGAGAATTCGACGAGCTGCGGCGTCCACATCGACACGTCGCTGCCGAGCGAGTTCGACAGAACCAGCCACGGCGCGTTGGTGTTTTCGGCACCATCGACGCGATAGAACAGCTGCGTGTCATTGACGGCTGCGTAAGGCATGCGGTTACTCCTGATGAGTCTGCGATGAAGAATGAGGCGTGCGCTGCACGGATGCCGCGGATGCCTCGTACAGCGCGAGCACCGCGTCGACAAAGGCGTGCGCCTCGCCCACGTAATTGGCGGGATCGAGCAGCGCCTTCAGGCGCGCGTCGTCCAGGTGTTGCGTGACGGCGGGTTCGGCCGCCAGCACGTCGTAAAGCGTGCGGCCCGACTGCACCGCCGATTTCGATGCGCGCTCAACGAGATGATGCGCGTCGAGGCGGCCGATGCGGTCGCCCAGGGCGAGCATCACGGCCTCGCCAAGAATCAGGCCGTGCGTGACGTCGAGGTTGGCCGCGAGACGTTCGGGCCGCACTTCGAGGCCGCCCGCGATCTGTTCGATCTGCGCGAGCGCGCCGCCCGCGAGACGCGCGAGTTCGGGCAGCGCGTCCCATTCGGCCTGCCAGCCGCCGAGCGCGCGTTCGTGCTCCTGCACCATGCCCGCGAACACCGTGGCGACGAGGCCCGGGGCGCGCGTGGCGGCGGTCAGCACCGCGGCGCAGCCCACCGGATTGCGCTTGTGCGGCATGGTCGAGGAACCGCCCTTGCCTGCTGCGGCCGGCTCGCCCAGTTCGCCGATTTCGGTCTGCATTTGCAGCGAAATATCGCGCGCGATCTTGCCGAGCGTGCCGATCAGCATGCCGAAGAACGACGCGGCTTCCGCGATACGGTCGCGCTGCGTGTGCCACGGCAGCGCGGTCTGCGCAAGGCCAAGGTCTTTGGCGAGTTCGGCGCTGACGTTTGCAGCGGCGTCGCGCAGGCTCGCGAGCGTGCCCGCCGCGCCGCCGAATTGCAGCACCAGCGCGCGTTCGCGCAGCGCAGCCAGGCGTTCGCGATGGCGCAGCAGCGTGTCGAGCCACTGCGCGAACTTCAGGCCGAGCGTGATCGGCAGCGCTTGCTGGAGCCACGTGCGGCCCACAGCGGGCGTCGCACGATGCGCACGCGCGAGATCGGCGAGCTTCGCGCAGGTCGCGTCGAGACCGCCTTCGATCAGCACCAGCGCATCGCGCAGTTGCAGCACCGTGGCCGTATCGATGATGTCCTGGCTCGTCGCGCCCCAGTGCACGTATTTCGCGGCTTCGGGGTCGGCGTCCTTCACGCGCGCCGTCAATTGCTTGACGAGCGGAATCGCCAGGTTGCCGCCAAGCGCGGCGTCGCGCGCAAGCGCTTCGGCATCGAGCTTGTCGGCCTTGCAGGTCGCCACGATGGCGGCCACGGCGCTGTGCGGAATCACGCCATGAATCGCCGAGGCGCGCGCCAGCGCCGCTTCCACGTCGAGCATGCGCTGCAGCGTGGCGTCGGGCGACCAGACGGCGTTCATCGGCTCGGTGCCGCAGATCAGGCTCGTGAGGCGTTCAATCATGGATCGATATGAAAAAAGTCTGGATGCGCACTGCGCGGGTTTCGCGCGGGCACAAATGCAGATGGCGCGACGCCCGGCGACGATTGCCGCCAGACGCCGCGCCACGCTGAAGTCACATGCGAGTAGAGCGCGTTGCGGTAGTTTATGCCGCGCGGCGGTTCTGCGTCGCGTCGATCAGCGGCACGCCTGCGAGCTTCTGCAGCGCGTCGAAGTCGATATCCGAATAGATCTCGCGCACTTCGAGGCCTTCCGGCGTGACGTCGAAAGCCGCGAGGTCAGTGTAGATGCGGCCCACGCAGCCCACGCCCGTCACCGGGTACGAGCACTCGCTCACGAGCTTGCTCTCGCCCTGCTTCGTGAGCAGTTCCATCATCACGAAGACCTGCTTCGCGCCCAGCGCGAGATCCATCGCGCCGCCGACTGCCGGGATCGCATCGGGTGCGCCGGTGTGCCAGTTCGCGAGGTCGCCCTTCACCGACACCTGGAACGCGCCCAGCACGCAGTAGTCGAGGTGGCCGCCGCGCATCATCGCGAACGAGTCCGCGTGATGGAAGAACGCGCCGCCGGTGAGCAGCGTGACGTGCTGCTTGCCTGCGTTGATGAGTTCGTCGTCTTCTTCGCCGGGGGCCGGTGCCGGGCCCATGCCGAGCAGACCGTTCTCGCTGTGCAGGAAGATTTCCTTGCTCGGATCGAGGTGGTTGGCCACCAGCGTCGGCACGCCAATGCCGAGATTCACATAGGCGCCCTCAGGAATATCCTGAGCCACGCGTTGAGCCATTTCGTCGCGATTCAACCGTTTCATTGCTTAACTCCGTAGCGTCAGGCGGCCTGACCGGCTTGCAGCGCTTGATGCGCGGCCTGCGGCACTTCAACGACGCGCTGCACGAAAATGCCCGGCGTCACGATGTTTTCGGGATCCAGTGCGCCGAGTTCGACGACTTCCGAGACCTGGGCGATGGCGACCTTCGCCGCGCTTGCCATGATCGGGCCGAAGTTGCGCGCCGTTTTACGATAGACCAGATTGCCCCAGCGATCGCCCTTGTACGCCTTGATGAGCGCGAAGTCGGCGTGCAGCGGCGCTTCCAGCACATAGTGGCGGCCGTCGATCAGGCGCGTTTCCTTGCCTTCGGCCAGCTTCGTGCCGTAGCCCGTGGGCGTGAAGAAACCGCCGATACCGGCGCCCGCCGCGCGGATGCGCTCGGCCAGGTTGCCTTGCGGCACGAGTTCGAGCTCGACTTCGCCGGCGCGATAGAGGCCGTCGAACACGTACGAGTCGGTCTGGCGCGGGAACGAGCAGATGATCTTGCGCACCCGCTTCGCCTTGAGCAGCGCGGCCAGGCCCGTGTCGCCGTTGCCGGCGTTGTTGTTCACGATCGTCAGCTCTTTCGAGCCTTGCGCGATCAGCGCGTCGATCAGTTCCGCCGGCATGCCGGCCGTGCCGAAGCCGCCGATCATGACCGTGGCGCCGTCCTGGATGCCGGCGACGGCGGCTTGAAGCGAATCAAAAATCTTGTTGATCATGCCTGTTCCTGAAAGCGATGCGCCTCGCGGAAAGCCCGCGCCACTCGATCGCGAAAAGTTCTATATACGAACACTGATTCGTTTAGCGAACGTCCAGCGCATTATCGGAGTGTGAATGTGCGCTTGTCAAGGCGGGGTCAACCCGATGCGGCCGTCTCTGCGCACATACCCCAATATCCGGAATCTGGATTCGTCGACTATGGTTTATCCCGTTTCGGCATAGTGCTCCTGCCCGTCTTTTCTCCGTCGCTTTCCGTCCGGCCGCTCCATGCAAGACCTCGACCTGAACCTGATCCCCTATCTCGTCGCGATGGAAGAGACGCGCAACGTGAGCCGCGCAGCCGAACGGCTAGGCGTCAGCCAGCCCCGCGTGAGCACGGCACTCGGCAAGCTGCGCGAGTATTTCGGCGATCCGCTGTTCGTGCGCACCTCGCGCGGCATGGAGCCGACGCCGCGTGCGCTCGGCCTGATCCCGGCCGCGCGCGACGCGCTTGTGCGCATCGAGAAAGGCATGCTCGAAGCGCAGGACTTCGATCCGGCCACCAGCACGCATACGTTCTCGATTGCGCTGTCCGATGTCGGCGAAATCGTGTTCTTGCCGCGACTGCTGCAACTCTTCGCGATGCGCGCGCCCAATGCGAATCTGCGCTCGGTTTCGCTGCCGCCCAACCAGGTCGAGCGCGGGCTGGAATCGGGCGACGTCGATCTGGCCGTGGGTTTCTTCCCCGATCTGGGCGGCAACAACTTCTTCCAGCAGCGCCTCTTCACGCACCGCTTCATCTGCCTGATGCGTAGCGGCCACCCACTCGCGGGCAAGAAGATGACGACGGAACAGTTCCTCTCGCTCGGCCACGCGGTCGTGCGCGCCGAAGGCCGCAGCCAGGAAGTGCTTGAACATTATCTGGAGAAGAACCGCCTGCGCCGCCGCGCGGTGCTGGAAACGCCTCACTTCATGAGCCTGCCGTTCATTCTCACGCGCACCGACCTGATCGCGACGGTGCCGCACGCGATCGGCTTCGCCTATGTATCCGAGCACGCGTCGATCACGCTCGTGGAGCCGCCCCTGCCCTTGCCGCGCTTCGATCTCAAGCAGCACTGGCATCGCAAGTTTCACAATACGCCGCGCGGCGCGTGGCTGCGCAGCGTCGTCGCGGAGCTGTTCAACGATGCGATGGATGAATGGCCCAAATAGGCCCGGCGAGGCCCGACGAGGCGCCTGTAAGCCCAAATAAGGTGAGCGCGCAGTGAAGCTGCGCGGACGCGCGCGAATCATGGAACAATGCGCGTTCGTGGTGCGCGTCGCAGCGGCGTGGCCCACCTGACAGGAGCCGATGCATGAGCGACGAAAAGAACGCAGAAAAGACGAAGAAACGTAAGTCGAAGACCACTATCGCCGCGGCGCCCGCGAGCGTCGAGCGCCCCTCGCGCGCAGAGGCGGAAGATGCCGTGCGTGTGCTGCTGCGCTGGGCCGGCGACGACCCCTCGCGCGAAGGACTGCTCGATACGCCCGCGCGCGTCGTGCGCGCCTATGAAGAATTCTTCGCGGGCTATGAGCACGATCCGCGCGAAATCCTGTCGCGCACGTTCTCGGAAGTCGACGGTTACGACGAGATGATCGTGCTGAAGGACATCCGTTTCGAGAGCTACTGCGAACACCATATGGTGCCGATCATCGGCCGCGCGCACGTGGCCTATCTGCCCGAGCATCGCGTGGTGGGGATCTCGAAGCTGGCGCGCCTCGTCGACGCCTTCGCCAAGCGCCTGCAGATCCAGGAAAAGATGACGGCGCAGATCGCCGACACGCTCAACGAAGTGCTTCAGCCCAAAGGCGTGGGCGTGATCCTCGAAGCGGCGCACCAGTGCATGTCCACGCGCGGCGTGCACAAGGCGGGCGTGACGATGGTGACGTCGCGCATGCTCGGCACCTTCCGCAGCGATCCTTCGACGCGGCGCGAGTTTCTCTCGATCGTCGGCAGCCCCGGCGTGATGAGCGTGCCGAATACCTGATTTTCACTGCGCTTTTCAGAACGGAAACAGCAGACACGCGCGGGACGCTGCCTCGGCAACGTCCCGCGCGACCCTTTAAAACAAGGGGTTTTCTTTCAGGGCGCTTCGTTGCCGCGCTCGATCTCGCGGATCTTGCCCTGCCGCACGCTGCTGCCCGGCGGCACGCTGTGCGTGAGCCACACGTTCCCGCCAATCACCGATCCACGCCCGATCGTCACGCGGCCCAGAATCGTCGCGCCCGCGTAAATCACCACATCGTCTTCGACGATCGGATGGCGCGCATTGCCCTTCACGAGCGTGCCGTCCAGATCGGCCGCAAAGCTCTTCGCGCCCAGCGTGACCGCCTGATAGACGCGCACACGCTCGCCGATGATCGCCGTTTCGCCGATCACGACGCCGGTGCCGTGATCGATGAAGAAGCTCGACGCGATCTGCGCGCCGGGGTGAATGTCGATGCCCGTCGCCGAATGCGCGATCTCGTTGATGAAGCGTGCGAGCAGAGGCACGCCCAGCCGGTGCAACGCATGCGCGAGCCGATGATGCGTCATCGCCCAGACGCCCGGGTAGCAGAGCAGGATTTCGGTGATGTGCTGCGCGGCCGGGTCGCCCGTGAAAGCCGCCTGAATATCGCTCACCAGCAGCGCGCGGATATCCGGCAGTTGATGGCCGAATTCGCGCGCGACCTCGAAGGCGCGTGCGCGCAGGACATCGTCGCTGGCGTCGGCGTTCTCGGGCAGAAAGCGCAGCGCGCGGCGGATCTGCTCGGCGAGCAGGCGCAGCGTGCTTTCGAGCGTATGGCCGACGTAGTAATCGACGCTTTCGTCGGTGAGATCGGGTGCGCCGTAGTGCGTCGGGAAGAGCGCGGCGCGCAGGCCCGCCACGATGTTGACGACGGCTTCGCGCGAAGGCAGCTCGCGAATGCCGAGGGGATGGCGCGTGCGATGGCGTTCTTCGCGCGACGCGCGCAGATCGGCGACGATCTGTTCGAGCCCCCAGTTGGGGAAATCGGCATTTGACATGGTGATGCTGCGACGCGGCGCATGCGCGTCACATGAGAGTGTATCGACCCCAGAGGTTACCGCTTTTCAGGAGAGTTCGCCGAAGGCACCTTTGGCCGGCCTGGCGGAGTCAGAGCGTGACGCTGCTCGCGTCGATCCAGCGCACGGCCCAGTCGCGCGCATGGGCGATGGCGGCGGCCTCGTCGGGAAAGCGCAGCTCGGCGGGGAAAAAACGGTTGGCGACCAGTTCGCCGTCGCTCGAGCGCGAGATCACCACATAGGGTTGATACGTGCCGTCGCCAGCGCGCGCCGGCGCGCAATTGAGCAAGTAACCGCGATGCGTGAATGCAGCGTCGAAGTGCATGTGTCTCGTCCGCCCCTGACTGCCTTGTCCGTTTTCGTAGGCGCGTACAGGATCGTGCGGCAAAGCCACAGCGCGGCCCTTTAGGGGCCGTCTATCTAAAGCGCGCCAACTCGTTGAAAGAGGATCATACTCCGAGGAAATACGGCGATCCAACGAAAAAAATCCGCGGCGGCTGGAAGCGTTTTCCTGGCGGCCGGGCTTGCATTTCCGCCGTTTTTTTGGCTTTGCAGCAGGCGCACTGGAACGCCTCTTGCGCGGCGTCGGGTAAGAGGTTCCAGCAGACACTTTCTTGTCGTCATTTTCATGGAGGACATGACTATGGCTCCTTCCGATGGCACCCGTCGCCCAGCGGCCATGCCTGCCTCAACCGCCTCACCGCGCAGCGCGGAATCGCACAACGACCGCACTCATGACAGTACCGTCGACACCGATGGCAAGAACCGGGAAGCCGCGCGTCTTGCTGGTGCGAGTCCAATCGGCCCGGACGAGGTCACCACGAGCAATGCGTCGCTCGACAACAGCGTGCCTGAAAGCGCCGACGGTCTGGCTGGCTTCGACAGCCGCGGTCTTGCGCATCGCATGCCGTTTGCGCCGCAAACGAATTTCGAGGCAGTCGACCTGGGGATGACCGCGCCCGAAATGCCCTATGAGCTGGAAGGTCAGCTAGCCGATTCCGGCGTGCCGGTGCAGCGGCGCAGCCCGGGGCGGCTGCACTACGCGATGAATCATCTGCGCCCCACCCGCATCTTCGAGTTGCACCGCAAAAATTGATGCATTGCCGCACGATTGCGCCTGGCCCTCCAATGCACCCTCAATGCACCCGTATGACAGCCACATTTCGTCATACGGGTGTGTTGCGTTTACCGCGAAAAGATTTCGAATGTCGAAATTTTATGCGTATTGAATAACAAAATCGCCGCGTGCAAAAAAATGCACGCGGCGATTTTGACCACTTGTTCCGCTAAGCCGATTTGGGCCTTAACAATTATTGCCAATTACGATTTAGCGATTTGCGAAATCGGTAATGAAAGCGGCAATGCATTTCCGTCTTCGGCGGATGTAAGCGGTCGCAGAGCCCCCGAAATCGGCACTTTTGTTCACAAACGACCGATTTCGCGTCAGGGACTTCCCCAGAGGCCGGGCAAATCCCTGGCGCAAAACCCGTGGCTCTGGGGGATAAAAACGATCATTGCAGAATTTAGTGATAAATTGTTACATCATAAGAAGCGAGGCTAGCAAGGGCAGCAGCATTTCGCCCGTGCGACGCCTGCGGTCTGGCCCACCGCCGATGGAGAGTCTTGACGTGCCTCTACATTTCATTGAGCAGATGTCTTCCGTGCTCGAAGCACCCGAGGATTCGGCGTGGTTCGACGCGGTGTCTCAGCTCGCCAGTTCGTGGGGTTTCGGCCAGGTCATGCTGGCGATCCTGCCGCGCCCGGGCATGCGGCTAGAAGACGCGTTTATCCGCACGAATTACTCGTCCGCCTGGCGGCAGTCCTATAACGACCACAACATGGCGTATTTCGACCCGACCGTTGCGCATTGCACAACGCGGTCGTCCCCGCTGATCTGGTCGCCGGAATTGTTTGCTACCGAGCAGCAGCAAACGATGTATGAAGAAGCCCGTTCCCATGGCCTGCGGCAGGTATTACCCTGCCGATCCATGGCCCGCGCCAGGAGGCGGGCATGCTGTGCTTCGTGAATGATGCGAGTCCGTCGGACTCGTTCTGGCAGGACGTCAACCGGGCGCTGCCAAATCTGGTGCTGCTGCGCGATCTGGTGCTGGACACCAGCCAGCGCCATCTGAGCGATCACGCTCAGTCGATGATTCCCAAACTTACGCCGCGCGAGAAGGAATGCCTCAAGTGGACTGCCCTTGGCAAGTCCACCTGGGAGATTTCGCACATTCTCAACTGCTCCGAAGCAGTCGTGAACTTCCACATGAAGAACATTCGCGGGAAGTTCGGCGTGAATTCACGGCGCGCGGCGGCCGTGATTGCAACCCAGATGGGTCTTATTGACCCGGGCTAAGCATCATCATCGACGACGGCACGTCCGGGCGGCGTAGCACGCGCTCGGCACGGCCCAGATCGCCGTCGGAAATCGTCTTGTTGAAGTAAAGCCCCAGCAGAATCGAAACCGGCGGCGGAATTTCCGCGCCCGATTCAAAACGGCTACCGCGCGACTGCGTCACGCCAAACCGCGCCCAGAAACGGCGCTGGCTCTCCTTCTTCTTTTTCCGATACGCGATGATCAGGACACGGTCGATTACCGACGAGAGGTCCCCTGCATTGTGAAGGGAGTTCGTGCCCGCCTGCCATTGATTGTCCAGAAGTTCCATTTTGTATCTCGCTGTCAGATATGCCTGTTGAGTGACGCCGCACAGCCATTCTCCAGACATGCCCCTCCCTCCGCACCTACCTATCTGGATAGGTGTTTTTTTATATCCAATACGCATAGCTTTCGATCCATACCGCTGCCCCCTCCACACCAAAAAGGGAGAGTTGTCATGCAAGCTGCGATTCGGATCGGACTGCGTCAGGAATTCGACAACGAGGACATCAACGAGATGTACCGGCTGCGTGCGCGGGTCTTCCGCGACCGCATGGGCTGGGACATTCCCACCATTGCCGGCATGGAAATCGACGGGTACGACGCGCTCGGGCCCCATTACATGCTGATCCAGGATGGAGGCGGCAAGGTGCGGGGCTGCTGGCGTCTCATGCCCACCGAGGGCCCCAACATGCTGCGCGACACCTTTCCGCAGCTTCTACATGGCAAAGATGCGCCAACGGGGCGCAACATCTGGGAACTCAGCCGCTTTGCCATCGAATCCAGCAATGAACACGCTTTCGGTTTTGCGGACGTGACGATGCGCGCGATCCATTCGCTGGTCTGGTTTGCCGACCGCATGGGGATCTCGCGCTATGTCACGGTCACGACGACGCCGATCGAGCGCATGCTGCGCCGCACAGGGATCGAGGTTGGACGCCTTGGCGCGCCGGTTCGTATCGGCGTGGAAAACGCCGTCGCACTGGAAATTGCCGTGAGCACGCAAACGCGCAACGCGCTGTTCGGCCAGATGGCCGACGCTGCTTGACGCCGCGTGACGCCGCCGGATGCGGCGGCAGCGAGCTTGTCTTTCGTGTCGCGATCCGCGGCACCCGTCAGCTAGCTTACACTTTTGTCTGACGAATTGTGCCAAAGGTGGCCGAAACCACCGCAGCGGGCGGATCGCTTACACGGATGACAAGTGAAATAAAAACGACAGTTATTCGGATTCAGCCGGTGCAGGCGCGGCGGCGCGGCTGAACCGGATGTGCGAAATGCGCCGTACGCACAATGCCGCAACCAGTGCGGCAAACCCCGTCAAGCCGATGCCCAGGTGAATGGCGTCCACCAGCACGTGCCGCACCGCTTCGATCAGCGCCGCGCCGTCGAGCCCCGCTTGCTTCATATGGAGCGTCAGGCCGTCGCGCAGCGCAGGATCGATCAGGACGCGCGGATCCGACAGTTGCGGTTGCCAGCGCGCGGCGCCGGGCGCCCCCAGTACCGCAAGCGCATCGCCGATACCCGCCGCATAGCGATCATTCACGATCGTCGCCACGATGCTCGTGCCGAGCATGCCGCCCACCATGCGCGTCGATTGCAGCAGCGCCGTGGTAATGCCGAAGCGCTCGCGCCCGGCAATCTCCTGCCCGAAGATATTCAGGTTGTTGAGGATAAAACCCAACCCGACGCCCACCGCGGCCATCGAGAGTTCGAGCCATATATAAGCAGTCCCGCGCGTCGTGAACGCCAGCCCCACCGAAGCCGCCACCAGCAGCCCAAAGCCGACGCTCAGAATGGCCGTCGGCTTTTTCAGGTGGATCACGATCCGCGTGTTGACGAGACTGCCCAGAGCGATACACGCCGCGATCGGCGTCGCCAGCAGACCGGCCTCCTGCGGCGACAGCCCGAAGCCGCCTTGCAGCAACAGCGGCGCAAAGAAGATCAGCGAAAACATGACGAAGCCGGACAGCGTCGACAGGGTGAACAGCGTGACGAGTTGCGGATCGCGAAATAGATCAAGCGGAATGATCGGGTGCGTGGCGCGCCGCTCGCAGATCAGCAAGGCCGCTGCGCCAATGGCGACCAGCACGATCAGCACGAGATTGCCGGTCGTGAGCCCGTCCTTCGGCACCGCTTCGATGACGGTCTGAAAGCCGCCCAGCACGAGCGCGACGAGCACCGCGCCCGTCCAGTCGATGCGCACTTCGCCCGTGCGCGCGGGCCGATACGTGGGCAGATGCGCCCAGATGAAGTACAGCGCCAGCGCACCCACCGGCAGATTCACCATGAAGGTCGAGCGCCAGCCGAAATGCTCGGACAGCCAGCCGCCCAGCGAGGGCCCCGCCGCCGTGCCGATGCCGTACGCCGCCGCCATCACCACCTGCCAGCGCACGCGCGCACGCGGATCCGGGAAAAGATCGGGAATCGAGGCGAATGCGGTGCCCACCATCATCCCGCCGCCCACACCCTGCAACGCGCGCGCCGCCGCCAGGAAACGCATGTCGGTCGCGAGTCCGCACAGCACCGAAGCCACCGTGAACACGATCACGGCCGCCAGCACAAAACGCTTGCGCCCAAAATAGTCGCCCAGCCGGCCGAACACCGGCACCGTCACGACCGAGGCCAGCAAATAGGCGCTCGCGATCCATGCGTAATACTGGAAACCGTGCAGTTCGGCGACGATAGACGGCAAAGCGGTGCTGACGACGGTCTGGTCGAGGGCGACCAGCATGTTGACGAGGCCGATGCCAAGCATGGCCAGCAGCGCGTCGCGAAACGGCAAGGGGGAATGGGTAGAAGTCACGGGTAGGATTGCTGCGGCGCGGGTATGCGAAAGAGACGCAACGATAACGGCCAGACGTTGCTGACGCAACCGGACTAAATCGATCTGCCTCGTAGCGGGCGCCACGACCTTCAAGGCAATCTGACATTTTATTCCGTCAGAAAATGAACGTGGCCCTCCGACACAGCCCGCTTGATCTCCTTCAGCTGTCTTCCACATTTCATACAGCGGCACTGCATCTTTTCAGCCGATCCTTTAAGCTCAGCAGAGATCGATTCTGGCCGGGCAAGGCCGCCAGCGCACGCTCCAGCGGTGCGCATCCCCGTTCAACCCTAGCGGAGGTTCCATGTACAAACGTATTCTGGTCGCGGTCGACGGCAGTGAAACGTCGCGCCGCGCGTTCGAAGCCGCGCTTGACCTGGCGAAAGCGATGGGCTCGACGCTCCAGCCGTTCTACGTCGTCGAAAACACGCCGATGTATTTCGACGCGCCGGGCTACGATCCGTCGATCCTGCGCAACCAGATGATCGCCCAGGGCAACGAACTCGCCGAGGACATGGACAAGGCGATGCGCGAACGGGGCGTGCAAGGCGCCATGGTGACGGGCGAAGCTTCCTCGCTGGACGATGTCCCCTCGCTCGTGCTCAGCGCCGCAAAAGCGCAGGGCGCCGACCTGATCGTAATGGGCACGCATGGACGACGCGGTTTTCAGCGCCTGATCCTCGGCAGCGTGGCCGAGCGCTGCGTGCGCCAGTCGACGCTGCCCGTGCTGCTGATCCCGACCGCCGCCGGCATCGCCGCAACGGAAGCGGAATAAAAAGATAAGCCGCCGATTCGCGCCTTTCGTCACCCACTTGCGCCTGATCATTTTCCGCGAAAGCGGCTTCTGACAAGGCGCAAGCGGCGGCATCTCAAAAGCGCGGCGTTTTGCCGCCGTTTTTAAGATTTAAACCAGGTCAAGAATGCTCCGAAACCGATTACAGGAGCAAGCCGATGCTGACCCCGACCGTCGTTACTCACACCACCGTGCGCCGCTCCGGCCGCACCCCCACCGCCAGTCCGCGCACCACGGCGCGCTGTTCGAGTTGCGCAATGCGGCATCTGTGCATGCCGCAGGGCCTGGCGCCTGACGACCTGCCGAAACTCGAAGCGCTGATCTGCAATGCGCGCAGCGTGCGCCGCGGCGAGTCGCTCTATCGCGCGGGCGACGCGTTCGATACGCTCTACGCCGTGCGTTCCGGCTCGCTCAAGACGGTCATGGCCCATCGCGACGGCCGCGAGCAGGTCACGGGACTGCGCCTCGCGGGCGACCCGCTGGGCATCGATGGCATCAGCACCGATTTCCACACCTGGAGTTCCGTGGCGCTTGAGGACAGTTCCGTGTGCATCATCCCCTACTCGGCGCTCAAGCACATGTGCCGCGAAACCGGCGCGATGCAGGATCGCCTGCACCGGCTCATGAGCGACCAGTTGATCCGCGAATCGTCGCAGATGATGGTGCTCGGCTCGCTGTCCGCCGACGAGCGCGTCGCGGCCTTCCTGCTCGACGTGTCCGAACGCAACGGCCAGCGCGGCTACTCGTACGCAGAATTCAACCTGCGCATGACGCGCGAGGACATGGGCAGCTACCTCGGCATGACGCTCGAAACGGTCAGCCGTACCCTGTCAAGATTTCAAAAGCGTGGCCTGATCGACGCCCAGGGCAAGCTCATCCGGATCATCGATCTCGAAGGCCTGCGCCACCTCTAAGGCGCATCCCCGACCTTGTGCAGCGCGCCGCCTCTCCTGGCGGCGCGTTCGCTTTTGCAGATGAAGGCGCGTTGGCACAACTCCTGCGCAGCGGTTACATTCTCAAACACACCGCTCTGTATGGAGACTCGCCGCAATGCAGCTCCCGCTCACGCCAACGCTCGCCGCCCGGCTCGCTCAAGCCCGCGCCGCCAGCGACGCCCTCTTCGATATCGTCAGGCCCGAGTTCCTGTACGAACGCCCGATTCGCGAGCGCAACCGGATCGTGTTCTATATCGGCCATCTCGAAGCATTCGACCGTAACCTGCTCGACCAGCGCCTGTTCCAGATTCCGTCGGCCAATGCCAGGCTCGACCAGCTGTTCGCCTTCGGCATCGATCCCATCGATGGCCAGCTTCCCACCGACACGCCCGCCGACTGGCCGGGCATGACGGAAGTGCGCGATTACGCGCGCGACGCCCGCCTGCGCATCGACGAACAGCTCGCCGCGCTCGACTTGCCGCCTGACGCGCCGCAGCACGACACGCCGGCCCAGCTCCTCAATGTGGCGATCGAGCACCGCCTCATGCATGTGGAAACGCTCGCCTACATGCTCCACCAGTTGCCGTTCGCGCAAAAACTGGCGCCTGAGGGCAGCCGGGAACTTGCCGATCATCTCTACGCCGCGAAGCCTGCAATGGTGAGCGTGCCGGCCGGACGCACCGAACTGGGCATGACGCGCGAACGCGGAATCTTCGGTTGGGACAATGAGTTCGGCGAGCAGCAGGTCGAAGTGCCGGCGTTCGAGATCGACCGCTATATGGTTTCCAACGGCGCTTTCCTCGATTTTGTCGCCGATGGCGGCTATCGGCGCAAGGCATTGTGGGACGAGGCCAACTGGGCGTGGAAGGAAGCCGAAGGCATCGAGCACCCGGTCTTCTGGATACGCGACGAGGACGGATCATGGCGCCTGCGGACGATGTTCGAAGACATTCCGCTGCCGCTGTCGTGGCCCGTCTATGTAAGCCACGCCGAAGCGACCGCATTCGCCCGCTGGCGTGGCGCCCGCCTGCCCAGCGAAGCCGAGTGGCAGCGCGCGGCGCATGGCGCATTGCCTTGCGCAACGGATAACTTCGATTTCCGCAACTGGAACCCGGTGGCCGTGGACGCGTCGCCGGACAGCGCGAGCACCTGGGGCGTCGAAGGACTGTACGGAAATGGCTGGGAATGGACGTCGACGGTATTTGGGCCGCTGCCTGGCTTCGAGGCGTTTCCGTTTTACGAAGGATATTCGGCGAACTTCTTCGACGGGCAGCACTACGCGATGAAAGGCGGATCCTCGCGCACCGCGGCCTGCATGTTGCGGCCGACATTCCGAAACTGGTTTCAGCCGAGATATCAGTATGTCTACGCGGGATTTCGGTGCGTGAGTCTTTAGCGAATCAAGCCTACGTTGATGCGGCAAGCCGCCTTGCTCTTGCCTTGACCTTTCTCGCTTTCGAGTTTCGACCTCTCCCTCCAGAAGCACCATGATTGTCCGGCTGCGCCAGCTTCCATGCGGCGCAGCCCGGCGATCACTCGCGTCGCCAGACCTGACCGCGACCGCGACCGCGACCGCGACCGCGACCGCATCGATCTTCGCCCAATACTTTTCGGAATGCTAACAAGCTAGTCGGAGTCATGCGCCTGGCGATCCCGTCGTTTCCATCGCGACGAGAATTTAGTATACCCCCTCACCCTATTTCGTATAGTATACCCCCCTATCTCATACGCAGCATCGACGCGACGTACACAGTCCACGCGGACTCACGCAAGGAACAAGGAAAACAGCATGACGGACTTCTCCACCCTTCTTTCACAAGGCGCATCCAGTGCGTGGCTGTTCATCCCCAGCGCGATCCTGCTGGGCGCGCTGCATGGCCTGGAGCCGGGCCATTCGAAGACCATGATGGCCGCGTTCATCGTCGCGATTCGCGGCACCGTTGGGCAGGCCATTCTGCTGGGACTGTCGGCTACGCTTTCGCACACCGCCGTGGTGTGGGCAATCGCACTGGCCGGTATGTACTTCGGGCGGAACTGGAATGCCACGGCCAGCGAGCCCTATTTCCAGGTGGCATCGGCCGTGCTGATCGTCGGCGTCGCGGCGTGGATGATCTGGCGCACCTGGCGCGAGCATCGGCACGCTCATTCGCATCACCACGATCACGACCACGATCATCACGATCACGATCACGACCACGACCACGACCACGAGCATGGGCACACGCACGATCATTCGGGCCTCGATATCGCATCGACCGGATATCAGGATGCCCATGAGCGCGCTCACGCGAACGATATTCGCCGCCGCTTCGCCAATCGCGACGTCAGCACCGGCCAGATCGTCATGTTCGGCCTCACCGGTGGCCTCGTTCCCTGCCCGGCATCCATCACCGTGCTCTTGCTGTGCCTGCAACTCAAGCGGTTCGCGCTGGGCGCGTCGCTCGTGCTGTGCTTCAGCATCGGCCTTGCGCTCACGATGGTGGCCTCCGGCACCCTCGCCGCGCTGAGCGTGAAACATGTGTCGAAAAAATGGGGCGGCTTCGGCGATTTCGCGCGCAAGGCGCCGTACTTCTCCGGCGCGCTGATCATGCTTGTCGGCCTGTTCGTCGGCTATCAGGGCATCGCCGCGCTTGCGGCCTGAGCGGCGGACAGCGCGCCGGCGTGGCGGCATCGTCGATTGAGATGCGGATTCGAGCGGAATGCGGTTAACATCTTCGACTTTGCAATTGCGGGCCTCGGGCCCGGACATTCACTCCACCGGGATCAGGCATGAGTCACACGATTCGCGATAAACAGAAGTTGCTCAACCGCGTACGCCGGATCAAAGGCCAGGTCGAAGCCATCGAGCGCGCGCTCGAAGACGAACGTGGCTGCATGGACGTGCTGCAGCTCATCACGAGCAGCCGTGGCGCGATGAACGGTCTGCTCGCCGTGGTGCTCGAAGACCATATCCGCACGCACCTCGTCGATGCAGAGCCTGCCGACGAGCACGGCAGCGGCACCGAGCAGCTGATCGAAGTCGTGCACAGCTACTTCAAGTAAGGCCATGGCAGTCAAGTCTCCCTGCATCGAACTCTGTGCCTTCGACGGCAAGACCGGTTTTTGCACCGGCTGCCTGCGCACACGCGAGGAAGCGCGCGGCTGGAAAAAGATGACCGACCACCGCCGCCACCAGATCCTCAACGAGAAGGCCCGGCGCATGGCGAAAATCGGACGCGGCGCGCCGCTCGATTCGACGCCTCGCGAGGACGGAGTGTGAAGTCGCGTCTGCGTTGTTTCCGACTCGGGTCAGCAGACGGGCAAACCCGGCATGCAACTTTCGAGCGAGGCAACCTGCTTTTGGGTATCGTTCGTCGTTCAGCAAAATCCGGCTCCAACACACGCAATTCAGGGAGAACTACTCGATGAAGAAACAGGTATTGGCACGGTTGGCGCTCGCAACCGTCGCACTCGGACTGACTGGTGCAGCGCATGCGACCGATGTCAACGTGGGCATCAACGTGGGAGCGCCCGTTGTCGTCGCCCCCCAGCCTGCCGCCGTCGTTGTGACGCCGGGCTGGCATGGCGACCGCTATTGGGACGGCCACCGCTACTGGCAGCGCGACGAGTGGGAAAGGCACCACCATCACGATAAGGGTTGGCACTGCCCGCCCGGACACGCCAAGAAAGGCGAGTGCTGATCAAGAGCCTGCGCATGAACGAACCCGGCATCCTTGCCGGGTTTCGCATTTCTGGCCGCCCTGACGCGATCGTCGCCAGCCCCCACCTTGCAGCGCAAAACGCCTGGATCGTCGGCTATACTGGCTCCCGATGAAATGGTTCCGGACACTCCTCGTTCTGCTGCTGTGCGCGATGCTGCCCCTCTCCGGGCTGGCAGCCAGCGGTCTGGCCGGGCCGTGTCCGATGCAGACGTCAATGGTTTCGAGCACCGATACCGCAGACACCGGCATGCAGGCCATGCCCGGCTGCGACGCCATGAAATCCCCGGCCACCGGCCACGGCAAGTCCGCCGGCACGCTCTGCAAGATGACGGCCCAATGCCAGGCCGGCAGCCTCTACCACCCGGTTTCCCTCCCCGTTGTTTCGCGTCCCGCAGGACGCGTCAGCGAACTGCGCTTCCACTACACGCAGGCTTGCCCCGCCCGCAGCCCCGACGGCTTGTGGCGCCCGCCTCGCGCGCTCTGACTCCGCCCATCCGGTACGCCGCCAACTGGCGGTGATGTCGCCCCAACGCGGGGCGTGAGCCCTCCTGCCGATTCATAGGCCTTCACCGGCCGCATCAGCCATTTGACGGCAGGCACGGGCTCGACCCAACGGAGTTCAACATGCAACCAGTCAAAGCCGTGCCGGCATACCGGCGCGGCAGGCTGCGGCCGCGCGCGCTCGTGCTCGCGCTGTCGCTCGCGCACGGCCTGGCCGCTTATGCGCAGACCCCGGCCTCTACCGTGGCCTCTACCGTGGCCAATGCCGTGGCCTATCCCCCGGCCTTGACGCTCGAAGCCGCGCTGGAAAGCGCGACCACGCGCAACACCGCCATCCAGGCCGCCCAGGCTTCCGTCGAGGCCAGCACGCAATCCATCGTCAGCGCAGGCCAGCTACCCAATCCGAAGCTGACGGCGGGCATCGACACGCTGCCCATCAACGGCAATCAGGCCTTTACGATCGGGCAGAACATCCTGACGATGCGCCGCGTCGGCGTGGAGCAGGAATGGGTGTCCTCGCGCAAGCGCGCGCTTCAGTCCGACCTCGCCGGCAAGATGGCCGAGCGCGAGCAGTCCGGCTATCTCGCCCAGCTTGCCGAAGTGCGCGAGCGCACCGCCAGCGCATGGCTCGACGTCACTTATGCGAAGCGCGCCGTCACGCTGCGCGAGGCGCTGGTCGAGCACATGTCGCACGAACTGGCCGCGACCGAGGCCTCGTATCGCGGCGCGAAAGCGACGGCAACCGACGTCACCCAGGCCCGGCTGATGCGCGCGCAGGCCAACGACGACCTGCTCAAGGCCCGCCAGCGTTTCCAGACCTCGCTCATCGCGCTGTCGCGCTGGACTGCCGTCCCCGTGGCGGATGTCGCGGGCGACCCGCCCGCCCTGCAGTCGGCCGTCGCCACGTTGCCCGTCGAGCAGCTGCGCAGCGTCGAACCCGCGCTGATCGCAGCGGCCGCGGACATCCATGTCGCGGACGCAGATGAAGCCGTATCCGCCAGCCGCCGCAGCCCCAACTGGACGTGGAACGTCTCGTATCTGCAAGGCGGCGGCAACTCGCGCTTCGTGTCCGTGGGCGTGAGCATTCCACTGCCGATCCACCGTTCGAGCGTCGAGGATCGCGACATCGCAGGCAAAGCCGATCTGGCCACCAGGGCGCGCCTGACCTACGAGGACACGCAGCGCCAGGTCGAAGCCGATATCCAGACCCTGGCGACGACGCTGGCCAGCGGCCGCGAGCGCATTGCCGGTTTGCAGGGCGCCCTCCTGCCGGCCGCCGACGCCCGCGTGGATCTCGCCGTTGCCGCGTACCGCGCAGGAACGGGCTCGCTCGCCGAGACCTTCGCCGCCCGACGCGCGCAACTCGACGCGCAACTCCAGGTGCTCGATCTGCAACGCGAAGTTGCGCTCACCTGGGCGCAACTCGAATACCAGGTCGTGCCGCCCGCACTCGCCGCCAATCCGTGAGAACAACCATGAACCCGAAACCCCTCGTTCGCGCCGTGGCGGCGCTCGCCGCCGGTGCGACGCTGCTCGGCACAGGCTATGTGGCCGGCAGCCGCCATGCGTCGCCTGCAACATCGGCAAGCGCCGAACACAGCGATACAGGCGCCGCCCGCAAGGTGCTCTACTGGCACGACCCGATGGTGCCTAACCAGCATTTCGACAAACCCGGCAAGTCGCCTTTCATGGACATGCAGCTCCAGCCGGTCTACGCCGACGCGGCCGGCCCGGATGGCATCAAGATCGACCCGACGCTGCAACAGAACCTCGGCGTGCGCTACGCGACGGTGCAACGCGTGAACGCCCCTGACGGCTTCGATGCGATCGGCACGACGCAATTCGACGAATCGAGCGCCGATGTCGTGCAGTCGCGCGTGACCGGTTACATCGACCGGCTCGAAGCAAACGCGCCCTTGCAGCACATCGCGAAAGGCGCGCCGGTCGCATCGCTCTATGTGCCTGACTGGCTCGCGCCGCAGGAGGAGTACCTCGCGCTGCGGCGCTCCGGCATGGACGCGTCGCTGCTCGCGGCGGCGCGTGCGCGCATGAAAGCGCTTTCGATTCCCGATGCGCTGGTCGCCGCGCTCGATCGCACCGGCCAGGTGCAGACGCACCTCACGCTCACCGCAGCCGAAACCGGCGTGCTGAGCGAATTGAACGTGCGCGAAGGCGCGATGGTCACGCCCGGCCAGACCATCGCGAAGATCACGGGCCTCACGACACTCTGGCTGATCGTCGAAATTCCCGAGTCGCTGGCCTTGCAGGCGCGGCCCGGCATGAGCGTCGATGCGACCGCCGCCGCGGACGGCACCCAGCATTTCAGCGGCCGCATCCGGGAAATCCTGCCGGGCATCAGCGCGGACAGCCGCACGCTCCAGGCGCGCCTGGAGATCGACAACGCCCAGGGCAAGCTCACGCCCGGCATGCTGATGCGCGTGCGCGTGAGTTCCGCGTCGCCGTCGACGCAACTCGTAGTTCCGTCGGAAGCGGTCATCACGACAGGCAAGCGCTCGCTCGTCATCGTGCGCGGCGACGACGGACAGATGCGCCCCGTTGAGGTCGCGATCGGACGCGATGCGGGCAGCAATACGGTGATCGTCTCCGGACTGACCGAGGGCCAGCAGGTCGTCGCATCGGGCCAGTTCCTGATCGATTCAGAGGCGAGCCTGAAATCGGTGCTGCCGCGTCTCGGGGCCAGCAGAGCAGAAGCCGCCTCAAGCGCCGCATCGAGCACCGCACCAGGTTACGAAACGACCGGAAAAATCGAGCAAATCACGCCGGAGACCATCACGCTCTCGCACCAGCCGGTGCCTGCGCTGCACTGGAGCGCGATGACCATGGCGTTCGGCAAGCCCTCCGCGGACGCCTTCGCCGATATCCATACGGGCGAAACCGTGCGCTTCGCGTTCCGGCAAACCGACAGCGGCTACCAGCTCACAAAGGTCGAGCCGCTGGGAGACCAGCCATGATCGCGCGCCTGATTCGCTGGTCGATCCGCAACCGCCTTCTTGTCCTGCTCGCCACGGTGCTGCTCACGGCATGGGGCGTGTATTCGGTGCAGCACACGCCGCTGGACGCGTTGCCAGATCTTTCGGATACCCAGGTAATCGTCAAGGCCTCGTACCCAGGCAAGGCGCCCCAGGTGGTCGAAGACCAGGTCACCTATCCGCTCACGACGACACTGCTCGGCGTGCCTGGCGCCACCACGATCCGCGCGTATTCGTCGTTCGGCGACGCCTTCGTCTACGTGCTGTTCGACGACAAGACGGATCCGTACTGGGCGCGCTCGCGCGTGCTCGAGTACCTGAACCAGGTGCAAAGCCGCTTGCCGCCGGGCGCGACAGTCTCGCTCGGCCCCGACGCGACCGGCGTGGGCTGGATCTACGAATATGCACTCGTCGACAAGACCGGCCAGCACGATCTCGGACAGTTGCGTGCGCTCAACGACTGGTTCCTGAAGTTCGAGCTGAAAGCCGTCCCCAACGTGTCCGAAGTCGCGAGTATCGGCGGCATGGTGCAGCAATACCAGGTCGTGCTCGATCCAGACCGGCTGCGCGCCTACGGCATCACGCCGCAGGCCGTCTCGCAGGCCATCAGGAATGCGAACCAGGAATCGGGCGGCTCGGTCGTCGAGCTGGCCGAATCGGAATACATGGTGCGCTCGTCCGGCTACCTGAAAACGCTCGACGATTTCCGACACATCGTGCTGCGCACGAACGCGGCGGGAACCCCCGTCCTGCTCGGCGACGTCGCGCGCATCCAGATCGGCCCGCAGATGCGCCGCGGCATTGCCGAGCTGAACGGCCAGGGCGAAGTCGCGGGCGGCGTCATCGTGATGCGCTCCGGCAAGAATGCGCTGACGACGATCGACGCGGTCAAGGCGAGACTCGCCGACCTGAAGCGCTCGCTGCCGCCCGGCGTCGAGGTCGTCACGACCTACGACCGCTCGCAACTGATCGAACGCGCGGTCGGCAACCTGACCGACAAGCTCGTCGAAGAGTTCATCGTGGTCGGCCTGGTCTGCGCCGTGTTCCTGTTCCATCTGCGCAGCGCGTTCGTCGCGATCCTGTCGCTGCCGCTCGGCGTGCTCGCCGCATTCATCGTGATGCGCTACCAGGGCGTGAACGCGAACCTGATGTCGCTCGGCGGCATCGCCATCGCCATTGGCGCCATGATCGACGCGGCCATCGTGATGATCGAGAACGCCCACAAGCACATCGAGGCGTTCGAGCACGAGCATCCCGATACGCCGATCACGGCGGCGCAGCGCTGGGAACTGATCGCCCAGGCCGCCGCGGAGGTCGGCCCGGCGCTGTTCTTCTCGCTGCTGATCATCACGCTCTCCTTCATTCCTGTGTTCTCGCTCGAAGGGCAGGAAGGCAAGCTGTTCTCGCCGCTCGCGTTCACGAAGACCTACACGATTGCCGCTGCTGCCGGGCTGTCGGTGACGCTGGTGCCCGTCCTGATGGGCTATCTGATCCGTGGGCGCATTCCGCGCGAGGCGTCCAATCCGATCAGCCGGGTGCTGGTACGCGCCTATCGTCCGCTGCTTGAAGCGACGCTGCGTCGACCCTGGTTCGTGATCGGCCTCGCCGCCTGCGCCCTGGCGCTCACGGCGATACCCGTGTCGCGGCTCGGCGAGGAATTCATGCCGCTGATCGACGAAGGCGACCTGCTGTATATGCCGACCGCCCTGCCCGGGATTTCGGCGGACAAGGCGGCCGAGCTGTTGCAGCAGACCGACCGGCTCATCAAGACCGTCCCGGAGGTGGCGACGGTCTTCGGCAAGTCGGGCCGCGCGGATAGCGCTACCGATCCCGCGCCGCTCGAAATGTTCGAGACCACGATCCAGTTCAAGCCGCGCAGCCAGTGGCGGCCCGGCATGACGCCGCAGAAGCTGGTCGACGAACTCGATGCGCGCGTGAAGGTTCCCGGCCTCTCGAACGTCTGGGTGCCGCCGATCCGCAACCGGCTCGACATGCTCTCGACGGGCATCAAGACGCCGGTGGGCGTGAAGATTTCCGGCCCGGAACTGGGCGGCATCGATCGCATCGCGACGCAGGTGGAAGCCGCGGTCGAGACCGTGCCGGGCGTCACCTCGGCGCTGGCCGAGCGGCTGAACGGCGGCCACTACATCGACGTGGACATCGACCGGCTCGCGGCGGCGCGCTATGGCCTGTCGGTGGCCGATATCCAGTCGGTCGTAGCGTCGGCGGTGGGTGGCGACGATGTCGGCGAAGTCATCGCGGGGCGCGAGCGCTTCCCGATCAACGTGCGCTACCCGCGCGAGATCCGCGATTCGGTGGACAACCTCCGCCAGTTGCCGATCGTGACCGAGCGCGGCGCGCAGATCGTGCTGGGCGACGTCGCCCGCATCCAGATCGACGACGGGCCGCCGATGATCCGCAGCGAGAATGCGCGCCTGTCCGGCTACGTCTATGTCGATATCCGCAACGTCGACCTGCAATCGGCGGTCAAGGCGATGCAGCGCGCGGTCGCGCAGAAGGTGACGTTGCCGCCCGGTTATTCGATCGCCTGGTCGGGGCAGTTCGAGTACCTCGAACGCGCTGCCGCGAAGCTGCGCATGGTGGTGCCGGTCACGCTCGCGGTGATCTTCCTGCTGCTCTTCCTGACCTTCAATTCGGCGGCCGACGCGGCCCTGCTGATGTCGACGGTGCCGTTCGCGCTGGTCGGCGGCTTCTGGCTGATCTGGGCGCTCGGCCATGCGGTCTCGGTGGCCACTTCGGTGGGCTTTATCGCGCTTGCGGGCGTGGCCGCCGAGTTCGGCGTGGTCATGCTGCTCTACCTCAAGAGCGCGCTCGATCGCCGTCTGGCCGAAGGCGCGCCACTTGACGAAGCCACGCTCGTGGACGCGATCCGCGAAGGCGCCGTGCTGCGCGTGCGGCCCAAGGCGATGACGGTCGCGGTCGTGCTGGCCGGGCTCCTTCCGATCATGACCGGCCACGGCTCCGGATCGGAAGTCATGCAGCGCATCGCAGCGCCCATGGTCGGCGGCATGGTCACGGCACCGCTGCTGTCCATGTTCGTCATTCCCGCCGCCTGGTACCTGCTGCAACGCCGGCGCGCGCGCAGGCTCGCCCAGGCGCACCCAACCCTTTCATCCCACGCAGTACCTTCCGGCACGCAAGTGCCTTCCCTCACCCCAGGAGAAACTCAATGAAGCGCTTCCTCATCCCCGTTCTGCTTGCTTGCGCAACCGGCGCCTACGCTTCGTATGCGCTCGCAGGCGACGACATGGGTGCCATGAACATGCAGATGAAACCATCGTCATCGAAGCCGGCATCGGACACGGCCTTGAGCAACGCGGAAGTCGTCAAGGTCGATGCAGCATCGGGCATGGTGACGCTCAAGCATGGCGAACTCGCCAACATCGGCATGCCCGCGATGACGATGGCCTATAAGGCAAAGGACGCCGCGATCGTACTGGGCGCGCATCCGGGCGAGAAGGTCAAGGTGCGCGTGGAAAACGTGAATGGCGCACCGACCATCGTGAAGCTGGTGAAAGCCTCGTCCTGACGCTCTGAGCGCCGCGCATCCGAAGTCGAAGGCTCACTACGGGCCTGGGATGCGCGGCCCTCGCAAAACACGTTCGCCACAACGCTCACGCGCGCGCGCTCACAGGCAGCTCGACGCGCGCGAAGCGCCCCGCCAGCACGCCGTAGGCCAGTATCGCGACGACTCCATGCGCGCCGACGAACCACAGCGCGCGGTCGAATGACCCCGTCGTCGCGACCACGAACCCGATCACCATGGGCGTCACAATCCCCGCCACGTTGCCGATCCCGTTGAAGACCCCGCCGCTGAGCCCTGTCATTTCGCGCGGCGCGACATCGGCGAGCACCGCCCAGCCGACCGCGCCCAGCCCCTTGCCGAAGAATGCCAGCGACACCAGCACGACGACGGCGGTGTCGGAGCTCGCGAACGGCGCGGCCATGAGCGTCGTCGCCAGCACCATGCCGATCATGAAAGGCGTCTTGCGCGCGGCCGACATCGACACGCCACGGCGAATCAGCCAGTCCGAAAACGCGCCGCCCAGCACCCCGCCCGAGAATCCGCAAATGGCTGGCAACGCCGCGACAAGGCCCACGGTCATGATGTTCATGCCGCGTTCCTTCACGAGATAGATCGGGAACCATGTGATGAAGAAGTACGTGAGCGCCGTGATGCAGTACTGGCCGATATAGAGCGCCCACAACTTGCGGTCGGTGAACAGCGTGGCGATCTCGGCGCGCGTGAAGCGGCGACGTGCGCCCCCCTGGTCGTTGCGCCGCGAATCGAGGTTCACGAGCGCTCCGCGTTCGGCGATGTAGTCGAGTTCCGCGCGGCTCATGCGCGGATGCGTCGACGGCTCGTGCATCGTCGCGAACCAGATCAAGGCCGCTACCACGCCCAGCGCGCCCATCAGGAAAAATACGTAGTGCCAACCGAATGCATGCGTGAACCACGCCATCAACGGCGTGAAAATCACCACGGCGAGATATTGCGCCGAATTAAAAAGCGCGCTGGCCGTGCCGCGCTCCGCAGTCGGGAACCACGCTGCCACCACGCGCGCATTGCCCGGAAACGCAGGCGATTCGACAAGGCCGAGCATGAAGCGCATCACAAAGAGCGCCGCCGTTGCCGAGGCCACGGAACCGAAGATCGAGACCGTTCCCTGGCACATCGTGAAGAACGACCAGAGCAGGATACTCGCGCCATAGACCCGCCGCGCGCCGAAACGGTCGAGCAGCCAGCCGCCCGGAATCTGCCCGATTGCGTAGGCCCAGCCAAATGCGGAAAAGACCACGCCGAGCGCCGCAGGCGTGAGGTGAAGGTCTTTCGCGACGAAGGTGCCGGCGATCGACAGCGTGGCGCGATCGGCGTAGTTGAGCACCGTGACGCAGAAGATCAGGCCCAGAATACAGTATCGAAAGTGCCCGATGCGGCCCTGCTCGACCGACGAACGGGACGCTTTCGCGGCGGCGATATCGAAGGCTTCCATGTGTCTCCTCCCTGTTTCGGGATGGTGTCCCGGCGCGCTTTGCACTGCCGGTTTGATGCGCGCGGCGGTTTTTCACCTGGCGCGCGTGGCGTCGATCAAGGCGTCACGCTGGTCTCCGGACGACGCCCCGCGAAACTCGCTTCAAGGCTTTCGAGCACGATTGCCGCCATCGCTTCGCGCGTCTGCACCGTCGCGCTGGCGCGATGCGGCTGCAGCACGACGTTGGGGAACGACAGCAGCCCCGCGGGCACATTCGGCTCATCGACGAACACATCGAGACCGGCGCCCGCGATGCGCTTGTCCGCGAGCGCCTGCACCAGGTCGGTTTCGTTCACGAGCTTGCCGCGCGCCACGTTGATGAGCCAGCCGTCGCGGCCGAGCGCGTCGAGAATGCGCGCATCGACGATCCCTTGCGCGTTGTCCGCCGACGCCGCGAGCACCAGCGCGTCGCTTTGGCTCGCAAGCGTGTGCAGGTCGTCGACGAACCGGTACGGCACATCGGACATCGCGCGCAGATCCGTGTAAGCGATCTCGCAGTTGAACGCGGCAGCGCGCGCGGCAATCGCGCGCCCAACCCGCCCAAGACCGACGATGCCCAGTTTCATGCCGCTGAACTTGCGGGCAAGCGGCAGCGGCGCCTTTGCCACCCATTGGCCATCGCGCACGTAGCGGTCGCCTGTACACAAGCCCCGGGTCGCCGCGAGCAGCAAGCCGATGGCGAGGTCGGCCACGTCGTCGGTCAGCACGCCAGGCGTCGTGGAGACGTGGATGCCGCGAGCGCGTGCGTAGTCCAGATCCACCGCATCGGTGCCGATGCCGTTGATCGCGACGATGCGCAGTTTCGGCAAGCGGCTCATGGTGTCGTTGTCGATACCGCTCGCGCCCCCCGTGACGACGCCCTCGATATTCGCGCCGACCTCGCGCAGCCAGCCCTGTTTGTCGGCGTGCTCGTAGAGGCGGTGGACGGTGTAACGGGCGCGCAACGCCTCGTCGAGCATCGGGATCACCGGGTTGATCAGTAACACTTCGAAGGTCATGCGGGCGTTCCTCGTTGCAAAGCGGCTGAAATCGTCACGGACGGGGGCGTTAAGTGAATTGAGTGAGATCGAGTATAGGCAGGCGATTGATTGAGGTCTAAGCTATATTCAGCATCGATCAATACAACAATTGAAATGAACGTCGACCTCAATCACCTGCGCTGTTTTGTGGCTGTCGCCGAGGAATTGCACTTCGGGCGCGCCGCCGCACGGCTTTTCATGACGCAGCCGCCGCTTAGCCGGCAGATCCATCTGCTTGAAGAAGCGCTGGGGCTGGTGCTGTTCGAGCGCAATAGCCGCAGCGTGAAATTGACCGAGGCGGGCCGTATCTACTACGACGACGCGCTGCGCATCCTGCGCCTCGCCGATCAGGCCGCCGATTCGGCGCGGCGTGTCGCGCGTGGCGACGCGGGGCAGGTCAGCCTTGGCTTCACGGCGGTTTCGGGGTATCAGATGGTGCCCGCGTTGCTCGCGGCGGCGCGCACGCACCTGCCCGGCATTACGGTGGTGCTGCGCGAAATGGTGTCGAGCGCGCAGGTGCGGGCGCTGGAAACGCGCGCCATCGACCTGGGCGTCATGCGCTCGCAGTATGCGAGCCGGGGCCTGGTGTATCGGCAACTGTCACGCGAGCCGCTGTTGCTCGCGCTGCCTGCGGGACATGCGCTCGCAGGACGGCGTCGCAACATCGCCGCGCGCGACCTGGCGGACGAAGCCTTTGTGATGTATTCGCCCGATGGCGGCAAGTATTTTCACGACCGCATCACGGGGCTGCTCACCGCCGCCAACGTGCGCGTGCGTCACGTCCAGTTCATCGACCAGACGCATAGCATCGTCGCGCTCGTGCGCGCGGGACACGGCATGGCTATCGTGCCCGCATCGGCACGTGAGCTGGGGTTTCGCGACGTGGTGTTCCGGCCGCTCTGGAGCACGGATGCGTGGGCCGAACTCGATCTCGTCTGGAACGAGGAGCAGAACAATGCGGCAGTCGAGCGCTTCCGCCTTTTCGCACTCGACTATTTTTCGAAATTGCAGAAAGGCGGCGGCTGATACCGGCGCACCCGATCTGCACGTCAACGGAAGCCTGCCGAAAATATCGAACGGCGCACGGCGCAATACTCGCCCGGCAGGCCTCGCGCCCACTCAGTCCTTGCTGGGCCCAGCCGCCATTGCGGTGACTTCGACACGCATGCCTTCGACCGCCAGTGCGGCAACGCCTACTGCAGCGCGCACCGGCCAGGGCTTCTTGAAGAATCGCTTGTAGACCTCGTTGAAGGCCGCCCGATCCGCCATGTCCGTCAGGTAGATCGTCAGGTGCAGGACGCGATCCATGGAGCTGCCCGCACCTTCGAGAGCGTTCTTCAGCGCCTGAAGCGTGCAGGTGCTTTGTGCCTCGATATCGCCTAGCTCCAGGCTGCCGTCAGCCCGAACGGGAACCTGCGTGCTCATCAGCACGCCGCCGAATGCCGCCACGTCGGAAGAAATCGATTCCGGGTCGGCGTCGGGCGTGAATTGAATGTCTTGATTCGTCATGGTTGGTGTAATGGTGTTGGAGCAAGGCCTGAAATTGTAATGCCCAGGCTGCCACGACCAAAATGCGCCGCGATAAGCGCATTGAAGCAGCGCGATTGCCGACGCTGGTGCATCGCATCGTGCGCATCAACGCAACCGCTAAAGCACGCTCTGCGCAGTGAGTCTTGCCCACGCGAAGACTGACTGCTCCTGCCCCAACGCCCCCGCAAGGGAGCGGCCCCAAATTAATCCTTCTACTGCGCTCAATTTACACTCCACGCCATGTGGCATGGGGCGCGGCCCCGTTTATCTTTCCTTCTGGTTTCTTTTTTTTTCACGATTGAGCGGGCATAATTTGGCTTCCTCGAAGTATGTCGATACATCATTCGACCTGTAAGGGAATTTTTCCCTGTCTCCCACGGGAGCTTTCATTTCGCCAGTCCCTGTCGTTGGGACTCGCCGTGAATTCAGCCCGTCTCATCTGCGCTCCGGTCTTTTTGGCGAATCGTCGTCTCTAGTCCATTGCGAAGCCATTCGGGCAGTGGCCTTGCGGCCCATGTCGTCGCTTGACGCGTCGCGCACGCATGCGCAGACGCGATGATCCATCGAATTTCACACTACATACATATTTTAGGAGTACTAGTAGTTGAAGCTGAGATCCATTCCGTTCACGCTCGCCATCGGCCTCTTTGCCGCCATGTTCGCCAGCGAAAGCAACGCAGCCTGCGTCAGCAATCCGCCTAATCAATCCAATGCATCGTTCCCCAGCAGCCTGACCGGCAAGCTGGTGTATCACAGCTACGTCAGCTACGGCGACGGTACGAGCCAGCTGTTCATTTATGACTTCAGCGCACGTACGCTCACGCAGGTCAGCAATGCGTCGTGGGGCATCACCGACCCGATGAATGCCAGCTTCTCGCCCGACGGGAAATGGCTGCTTTTCATGGGCATCCAGAACAATGCGTGGAATGTCTTCATGTGGCCGACGAACGGCAGCCACGCCCCGTACAGCCTGACCAACAGCACGGGCGCAACGCGCAACGAAGACCCGAAGTTCTCGCCCGACGGCTCGACGGTGATCTTCAAGCAGAACAGCGCCAACGTCATGCAGGGTACGCTCTCCTACCCCAGCGGCATTCCGCAGTTCACGTCGGTCATCAACATCACGAACAACAAGACGCAGGACTCGATGCCGTACATGACGCCGGACGGCACGAAGCTTCTGTTCTCGGAAGGAACGGGGGGCGCCAACCTCGGCCTCTATGAGGAAACCATCGCAACGGGCGCCACGGTGCCGTTCGACGCGGTGAGCGGCATCAGCACGTACTACCCGGTCGTGCGCGCCGATGGTACGGTGTTCTACACGAAATGGAACAACGCCTCGCAACAGCTGGATCAGCTTTATACGAAGACCAATCCGTCCGATACGCCGAACCAGTTGAGCATCAACGACTGCATCAGCAACAACGACGATGCGGGCCCGGTGAACGGCACGAACTACGTCTTCTTCTCGTCGACCACGGCAGGCGGCTACCAGCTCTATCTGGGCGACGTCAGCACGGGCAAGCGCTGGAGCCTCACGCAGTTCGGCGTCAATTCGGATACCACGAAGGCCAAGCTGGGCTCCAGCTACTACTCGGGCACGCCGGCTTCTTCGACGTCCGGTGGTTCAACCAGCGGCTCGACGGGTGGTACGTCTGGTAGCACGACGGGCAGCACGACGGGTTCGTCGACAGGCGGCGGCTCGTCGGGTTCGTCGCGCCCGCGACACCGCGGCTGATTGCGCCCCGCGCCGTTTTTTCAGCAATAAAAAACGCCAACCCGCACGGGTTGGCGTTTTCGCTTCTGGCTACGACAGGAATCAGAACTGATTCATCGTATTGTCTTTGCCTGCGGCCTTCAACGCTGCTTCGCCGCTGAAGTATTCCTTGTGGTCGTCGCCGATGTCCGAGCCCGACATGTTCTGGTGCTTCACACAGGCGATGCCCTGGCGGATTTCCTTGCGCTGCACGCCAGCCACATAACCCAGCATGCCCTGGTCGCCGAAGTATTCCTTCGCCAGATTGTCGGTCGACAGTGCGGCCGTGTGATACGTCGGCAGCGTGATCAGGTGATGGAAGATACCGGCTTCGCGCGATGCGTCGGCCTGGAAGGTGCGGATCTTTTCGTCGGCAAGCGTCGCCAGTTCCGTCTGGTCGTACTCCACGCTCATCAGCGCTGCGCGATCGTACTTCGACACGTCCTTGCCTGCTTCCTTCATCGCGTCATAGGCCTGCTGACGGAAATTCAGCGTCCAGTTGAACGACGGGCTGTTGTTGTACACCAGCTTGGCGTTCGGGATGACCTTGCGGATTTCGCTGACCATGCCGCCGATCTGTGCGATATGCGGCTTTTCGGTTTCGATCCACAGCAGGTCGGCGCCGTTTTGCAGGGCCGTGACGCAATCCAGCACGCAACGCGCTTCACCCGTGCCCGAACGGAACTGGAACAGGTTGCTCGGCAGGCGCTTGGGACGCAGCAGCTTGCCGTCGCGCTTGATGATGACGTCGCCGTTGCCCAGTTCGTCAGCCGACAGCTCTTCGCAATCGAGGAACGAGTTGTACTGGTCGCCCAGGTCGCCCGGGTTGCTGGTCACGGCGATCTGCTTCGTGAGGCCCGCGCCCAGCGAATCGGTACGCGCCACGATGATGCCGTCGTCCACGCCCAGTTCGAGGAACGCGTAGCGGATCGCGCGGATCTTGGCGAGGAAGTCCTCGTGCGGCACGGTGACCTTGCCGTCCTGGTGGCCGCACTGCTTTTCGTCCGACACCTGGTTTTCGATCTGGATACAGCAAGCACCCGCCTCGATGAACTGCTTCGCCAGCAGATAGGTGGCTTCAGCGTTGCCGAAACCGGCGTCGATGTCGGCGATGATCGGCACGACGTGGGTCACGTGGTTGTCGATCTTTTCCTGGATGGCGGCCTTGGCCGGGCCTTGCGCAGCGTCCAGTTGACGGAACAGGCCGCCCAGTTCGCGGGCGTCGGCCTGACGCAGGAACGTGTACAGCTCGCGAATCAGCGCGCTCACCGAGGTCTTCTCGTGCATCGACTGGTCGGGCAGCGGGCCGAACTCGGAGCGCAGCGCGGCCACCATCCAGCCGGACAGGTACAGATAGCGGCGCTCGGTGGTGTTGAAGTGCTTCTTAATGGAGATCATCTTCTGCTGGCCGATGAAACCGTGCCAGCAGCCCAACGACTGCGTGTACTTTGCCGGGTCGGCGTCATAGGCGGCCATGTCGGCGCGCATGATCCTCGCCGTGTACTTCGCAATGTCCAGGCCCGTCTTGAACTTGTTCTGGGCACGCATGCGCGCAGCGGATTCCGGATTGATCGCATTCCAGGCGCTGCCTTGTTGCTCCTTCAAACCGGCAACTGCCTTGATGTCGTCTTGGTATTGGGACATGAGTATCTCCTGGGAGGAAAGCGCGTTTGACTGGTTAGTTGGGCGTTTCGCTGCGTCTGTCGAAGCGAACTCCATGACTAAATAGTACCGCCTTCCCTCCAACTCTTATATAAGACATAAGACATAATTTCTCGTTATTTTTCAACGAGATAGAATGCATTTTTTGCAATGCAAAACAGGTTTTCAAGCGACGAAAAGCGGGCGGCGCGAAAATTTCGTGCGAATTTCGCAATATGAAAAGCCCTTTCGGCTGCTGGTGAAAGGGCTCCACTCGACGTTCGGCCACTGATTGGTGGGCCATCTGGCCGGGAAATCGGACGGCCGCAGCGGGCGAGCCAGCCCAAATGGGCGATTAAACGGGGCCATTTCCTGTCAGGTCGCGCAACCCTGCCTTCCTGACTCGAATAGCTGACCATGCATCAGCGCCGCCTAAATTAATCAGTAAAACTGATCTTCTCGCCCCCGCATTTAAGAAAGCCGTTGCGACTCCGGCGCACAGTGTCCACGATGTCGCGTCAAGAAAACGTCAAGACACGCCTGCATGCGAGGTCATCAACAACAAATGACACTAAGGAGTTCTTTGCGATCGCATCGTCGCGGCAAAATAGCGGGCCCGCTGATAAAATCCGTCATACTGAATTCCACCGATTATTAGCAACAAAGCAACATGCGTATTCTCGCAATCGAAGACGACCCCGATATTCTCGGCAATATCGCCAGTTATCTGGGGGCCCGAAATTATCTGGTGGATTGCGCGCTCGACGGCATGCAGGGCTACGCACTGGCGACCCGCAACGAGTACGACCTGATCGTGCTCGACCTTTCCCTGCCCCGCCTGGACGGTTACGAGCTGTGCCGCCGCCTTCGCACCGAAGCGCAATGCGATACCGCGATCATCATGGTGACGGCTCGCGATACGCTCGATGAACGCCTGACCGGCTTTCACGCAGGCGCCGACGACTACCTCATCAAGCCCTTCGCGCTCGCCGAACTCGCCGCGCGCGTCAACGCGCTGCTCCAGCGTCCGCGCAAGCGCGCCGCCGCCCGCACGCTCCAGGTCGCGGATCTCGTGCTCGACATCGATACGCGCGCCCTCTCACGCGCGGGCGTCACGCTGCGCCTGCCGCCCGCGCCCATGACCGTGCTGAAGATCCTCATGCAGGAGAGTCCCGCCGTCGTTTCGCGCCAGCGCCTCGAAGAAGCGCTCTGGCTCGATTCGCCGCCCGATAGCGACAGCCTGCGCACGCACATCCATCAACTGCGCCAGGTGATCGACAAGCCTTTCAACGAGTCCTTGCTGCATACGGTGCACGGCGTGGGCTATCAACTCCAGGGCGGTGCGGGCCATGCCGGTTGAGCAGGCCGGGCCAGCGCCGCGCGCCACGCAGCGCACGCTCGCACGCGAACTGGTGCTCGCGTACCTGATCGTCGCCGTGCTGGTGGGCGCGCTGCTTTCGCTTGTTTCGATGTGGACGGTGAACCGCCTCGAAACGCACCTCCAGCAGATCGACATGGGCATGGCGCTCGATCGCGTACGCGGTGAATATCTCGCGGGCAAGGACGTCGGGCGCGGCAGCCGCTTCTTCCACGGCGAACCCGGCAGCGAGACCTTCCCCGCCTGGCTGCGCCAGGTCGAGCCGGGATTCACGCGCATCCAGCACGACGATCGCGACTGGCACATCATGGCCGACGACCGTGACGGTGTGCGCTACATGCTGCTGCGCGATTACACAGCATTCGAACAGCGGCGCGTGCGCTCGCACTGGCTCACCGTGGTCTGCGTGGGCGCGAGCCTCTTTGTCGCCTTTCTGCTGGGTGGCGCAGTCACGCGCCGGCTCGTGCGCCCGCTCGCCGGTCTTGCCGAACAGGTCATCAAGCGTCCCGCACTGCCGCCACAGACGCAGATTGCCCAGGCGTATCCCGGCAATGAGATCGGGCGGCTCGCAGCGGCATTCGACGCCACTTATAACCAGCTGGAAATGGCGCTGCAACGCGAACGGCTTTTTACCGCCGACGTCAGCCACGAACTGCGTACGCCGCTCACCGTGATATCGAGCTCCTGCGAACTGTTGCTCGACGATCCCGAACTGACGCCCATCCAGCAGCAGAAACTGCAACGCGTGCACACAGCGTCGCTCGACATTCATCAGCAGCTCGCCGCGTACCTGATGCTCGCGCGCGACTCCTCCGATGCGAGCGGATTCTCGCGCAGCACGATTGCCGATGCTGTCGAAAAGGAACGCGCGCACTGGAGCAGCCGCGCGGAACGACTGGGCTTGCGACTGTTCGCGCAGTACGACACACAACGCGACAAAACAGCGGACTCGTCAGCCGACCCGGCTTTCCCCGCCGCACTGGTGCGCATTGCCCTGTCCAACCTCATTCGCAACGCGCTCCAGCATGCCTCCAGCGGCACGCAGATCGTGATTCGCGCGAGGGCCAGCAGCTTCGACGTGACGGACGACGGCCCGGGCGTCGCCGCCGATATCGCACCCCACATCTTCGCGCCGTTCATAACTGGCGGCGCGGCGCGCATCGACAACCTGGGCCTCGGCCTGTCGCTCGTGCAGCGCATTTGCGACCATCAGGGATGGCGCGTCACGCTCGACTCCCAGCCGGGACGCGGCGCGCGCTTTCACATCGACCTCGCGCCGCCAGCAACCCTCTGAACATCAGCAATCGACCCACATACGCAGCAGGTTGTGATAGCAGCCCGTGAGCTGCACGAGCGACTCCTCGCTCGCCTCCTGCTGCGTGAGCCGTTGAATCGCCACATCCATATCGAGCAGCACGCTGCGCTGCGCGTCGTCACGCACCAGGCTTTCGATCCAGAAGAACGAAGCAATGCGCTCGCCGCGCGTGACGGGCTCGACCTTATGCACGCTCGAACCCGGATAAAGGATCATGCTGCCGGCCTTGAGCTTCACGCGCTGCTCGCCATAGGTATCGCGAATGACGAGTTCGCCGCCGTCGTAGCTTTCGGGATCGGAGAGAAATAGCGTGGCGGAAAGGTCAGTGCGCACGCGCTCGCGTGACGCACGAATGCCACGCACGGCATTGTCGATATGGAATCCGAACGATTCACCCATGCCATAACGATTGAACAATGGCGGATAGATGCGCTTTGGCAGCGCCGCCGACATGAACACCGCATCCTTGGCCAGGCGATTGATGATCTCATCGCCGATTTCACGGCCAAGCGGATTATCGCCGTCCAGTTGCCGGTTGTGCTTGACGCGCTGCGATTGCGCGCCTGCGGTGACCTTGCCGTCGATCCACGACGTCGCGCGCAGCTTCTCCACGAGCACCTGCGCTTCCTGCGGGCTGAATACGCCCGGAATTTCCACGATCATTTTCGACTCTTTGAAAAACGCAATGCGGCGGCCCACTCTGTGCGGGCCGCCGCTCGACCTGCAGGATCAGAAACGCACGTCAGCCGAGAGCAGCACCGTGCGGCCCGCACCGGGCACGCCATAGAGCTGGAACCCATCGAGCGAGGCGCCCACCGCCGAGTAATAGAACTTGTTGAACAGGTTCTGCACGTTGAGGCCCAGCGAAAGATTCTTGTTGACGGTGTAATGCGCCGCCAGCGAATGCAGCCAGAAAACCGGAGCCTTCTCGGCATCGTAGACGTAGGCCGGATGCGTGCCGTTCGCGCCGCTCACGGTACTGCTGTTGTTGTTCTGGCCGCCTACGTACTCATTGTCCGTATAGCGACGCGTGCCGACATATTGCAGCCCATAGCTCACCGAGAATTTCGGCGTCACCGCATAGGTCGTCCACAGATTGAAAGTGGCGTTCGGCACATTGGCGGGCCGCTGGCCTTCGTTGACGCCCTTCGTGATGCGCCCGCGCATTGCCGCTACGCCCGCAAACGCCGACCACTTCTCCGTGATGTTCCCCGACACGCCCACTTCAATGCCATCGACGCGCTTGGGCGGCAATTCGCGCACCACGCTTGAGGTCGTATCGCCGTAGTCCCACGAATCGCTGAGTTCGGTGCGAAACAGTGCGCCCGTGAGCGAGAGACGCTGGTTCAGCAAGTCCCACTTCGTGCCCAGTTCGTAGGTCTGCGCGACGGCCGGCTTGAGATTCGCCGTCGCTGCCGACGTCGCGCCATAAATCGTGTTGTTGGTCGTCGCGCCGACGGCCGAAGGCTGCGCCGCGCGCGCATAGCTCGCGTAAATGCTGCCGAACGGCAACGGCTTGTAAGTCACGCCGATACGCCCGCTGAACGCGCCATCGCTGCTGTGCAGAACCGAATGCGCATTGGCCGCGCCGCTCACCTGCTTGACCCAGAAACGGTCATAACGCGCAGCGCCTTCCACGATCCACTTAGGCGTGATGGTGACGGTATCGCGCAGATAGACGCCCGCATCGTTGACCGCTGCGTAATCGCCGGTTGTGCCCTCCATCGTCTCCACGCCGCCCATGGACGTGCCATACGCATTGGTGAGATCCATGACCGGATTCGTCGACGGCGCGAGCACGCTGCGCGGCAGGTCGCCATAACGCTCGTGATAAAACTCCGCGCCAATCACCAGGTCGTGATGCAACCCAGCCGTGTCGAACGACGTGTTGAGATTGGTCTCGTTCGCGAGAATGTCGTAACGCTTCGACGTACCGTAGTTATTGCCGCGCAAGACCGCGAGCGGCGAAAGATTCGCGTCTGCAGTCGCGCCGCTGTACGAGAGAATGCCCGAGCCGCTCGTCACCAGCGATCCCGTGCCCGTATAACCGTACGACGTGCCGCTCGTCGAATTGAAACGCGCGGGCGCGAGCACCGTGGTGCGATCGGTCTGCTCCCAGCGGGTGATATTCGAAATGCGCGTGTTGTCGTTGAAATCGTGTTCGATCTTGACGGTCGCGCGGTTGGTCGTCGAATGATCCTTGTACAGGTTCGGGTCGCCATACCACGCATTGCGCGCGACGCCCGGGAACGTCTTGCCGCCCGTACCGCGCTCGATGGGTACGCCCGTATCGGGAACGTTGTTGTCCTGCTGATGGAAATAGTCGAGCGTCACGCGCGTCGGCGTGCCGAGACCCATCGCGAGCGATCCGGCCACGCCCCAGCGATCATCGTGAACATTGGCGCGCTCATCGACATCCTGCGTATGACGCATCAAATTGAGGCGCAGCGCGGAATGCTCGCCGATCTGCTTATCCAGATCGGCCGTTACGCGCCGATAACGCGCGCTGCCGAGCGTGGTCGAAAGATGGTACGCGTCGCCCAGATGCGCTTCTTTCGTCACGAGATTCACGCTGCCGCCAGGCGCGGCCACGCCCGATTCGATCGTGCCTGTGCCTTTGAAGACCTCGACGCGTTCGACGTCAAAGGTATCCGAGCGGCTCGCCAGCCCCGCATCGCGCAGACCGTCGATCGTGATGCTCTGTTCGCCGGAGAAGCCGCGAATCGTGAACATATCGCCCCAGCCCAGGTTGCCCTCGCCGGACGTGAAGGTAATGCCCGGCACGTTCTTGAGAATGTCCTGAAGACTCTGCGCCTGCTGCTCGTCGAGCACGCGCTTGGGAACGATCGCCACGCTCTGCGCAATATCGAGCAGCGGCGCCGTGAATTGATCGGATTCCAGATACTTCGTCTGATACGGCGAGCTTTGTCCGCTGACCTTCACGGCGGGCAATACCGCCGATGCGTCCGATGCACCCGATGCACCCGATGCGGCCGCCGCATCCGCCACCACGGCGGGCGGCGCGCTGGCCGCGGTCTGCGCGTGCGCGCTCGCCATGGCAACACAGCCCACCGTCGCGCTCAATAGATTCGTCAACAGCGGATTCGTCAACAGCGCCGACTGCCGGCCCCGCGTTCCCCGACTAAACACCATGTTGTTATCCTGTTCTCGCCAATAAGTCGCAAATGAAAATCATTTGCAATAGTAAGAAAACAGGTGTCAAGAAAACGTTAAGAAACGAAGACGCCAGCACGCCGCGCCCAATATGAAGGATCTTTAATCCTTGCGGCATTCAACGCGCCCCCCCTCCCTCGATATTCTGCTGGACAGCTGAATCCGCCGTCGCGCTTCGCCCGGCAATCAGCGCGCGACTGCGAGCCTGCGCCCTGCCTGGACGCGTACGGCACTTTCCAAATTTGATGAGGGACGGGATTCATGAGCACCGGACAACCTGTTGGGCTGACCGAGCGAACTACGCGCGCCATTCAGGACGTGCTTGCGGGAAAGAAAAAAGGCGTGCTGTCGCGGCTCCTGTTTGCCGGGCCCGCCGTGATCGCCTCCATTGCGTATGTCGATCCCGGCAATTTCGCCACCAATCTCCAGGCCGGATCCGAATTCGGCTATTCGCTGCTCTGGGTGGTGCTGTGCGCCAATATCATCGCGATGCTGTTTCAGGCCTTATCGGCAAAGCTTGGCATCGTCACGCAAAAAAACCTTGCGCAGATCTGCCGCGAGCAACTGCCGCGCAATCTCGTCTACGCAATGTGGGCCGTGAGCGAAATTGCCGCGATGGCCACCGATCTTGCCGAATTTCTCGGCGGTGCAATTGGCCTGTCCTTGCTTTTGCACCTTCCGCTGGTGGAAGGCATGGTTATCACCGGCATCGTCACCTATGCGATCCTGCTCATGGAGCAGCAAGGCTATCGGCCCATCGAACTCGCCATTGGCGCCTTCGTTGCGATCATTGCGTTGTGCTATTTGCTTGAGATGTTTGTCGCGCCCGTCTCCTGGGTCGCGGCGGTGCACGGCACGCTCGTTCCCCAGCTGGCGTCGAGTCATGCGCTGGCCGTATCCGCCGGCATTCTCGGTGCGACCGTCATGCCTCATGCCATTTATCTGCATTCCGGACTCACGCAAAATCGCGCACCGGCAAAAAACAATGCAGACCGCCGCAAATTGCTCGGCTTTTCGAATAAGGAAACCGTGATCGCATTGACGATTGCGGGAATGGTCAATATGGCGATGGTCGTGATGGCCGCGGCCGCATTTCATGCCGGCCACGCCGATATTGCCGAAGTCGAAACCGCCTATCGCACGCTCACGCCGCTGCTCGGCGCAGGCGCGGCTGCGGTCTTCCTGGTTTCGCTGCTCGCTTCCGGCATCTCCAGTTCGGTGGTCGGCACCATGGCCGGGCAAATGATCATGCAGGGTTTCGTGGGCTTCCCGATCCCCGTCTGGGTGCGCCGCCTGGTGACGATGATCCCCGCATTTGCAGTCATTGCGCTGGGCATGAATGCAACCGATGCGCTGGTCTACAGCCAGATTGTCCTGAGCTTTGCACTGCCGGTGCCCATGATTGCCCTGATCGTATTCACGAGCCGTCGCGACATCATGGGCGAATTCGCCAATAGCCGCGTCGTCCACTACGCCGCGCTCGCGGGCACGACCGTGGTGCTCATGCTCAATGCCGTGCTGATTCTCCAGACGTTTGGCTGCGCCATTCCCGGTTTGCCGACGGCGTAAAATGACGCTGCCAGCTCCGCAAGGAGCATGGCTGGGCGCCGACCATTCCGGGGTCTCATCGAGATCCCCAGGGATGGCGGCGCCTGTCCTGTTTTGAGCCTTTCGACAGACAACCAGAGCGAGCGCATGCCGACATTGGCCCATATTCTGGTCGTGGACGATGACCCTGCCATGCGGGAACTCATCGGCGATTATTTGAGCGAAAACGATTTCCGGGTGACGAGCGCGTCGAATGGCGCGGAACTGGCCACTGCGTTGCAGGAACATGCGCTCGACCTCGTGATTCTCGACCTGAAACTGCCCGACGAAGATGGCGCGCAGATCGCACGGCGCATGCGCGAAACCTCTTCGCTGCCGATCATTGTCGTCACTGGGCGGCTGGATGAAGCCGATCGCGTCATGGCGCTGGAACTCGGCGCCGACGATTATCTGACCAAGCCTTTTAGCCTGCGCGAACTGCTCGCGAGAATCCGCACCGTGCTGCGGCGCTCGTCGCTCACCGCTGCAACGGCCATGACGACGGGACGCAGTGCCGATACCCGGGCTTATCGCTTCGACGGCTGGGAATTGAATACCGGCACGCGCCGCCTGGTCTCGCCGTCCGGCGAGGCCATCGTGCTCACGAACGGCGAATTCTCGCTCCTGACGGCCTTTCTTGCTGCGCCAGGCCATATCCTGACGCGCGACCAGTTACTCGAAGCGAGCCGGATGTACGACGATGTATTCGACCGCTCGATCGATGTGCAGATTCTGCGTCTGCGCCGGAAAATCGAGGCCGATCCGTCGAATCCACGCTACATCAAGACCGTTCGAGGCGCAGGCTACGTGTTTTTCGACCAGGTCGAAAAGATCCGCTCCGTGTCGATTTAAACGCGGTAAACGGCGCACAGCGCAAAGACCGGCGGGATCTCTGCGCTGCGTATCGATTAGTAGAGTTTAGCGTTGCCGGTCTAGGCCTTATCATCGAGTCGGGCGCGGGCAAAGAGTCGCGCCGCAACGATCCCGACTTCATATAAGGCGATCAGGGGTACCGCAAGCATCAACTGCGAAAACACATCCGGCGGCGTCACAACGGCGGAAACAACAAACGCCCCCACGACGACATAGGCCCGGTTCGCTCTTAACTGCGCGACCGTTACCAGACCGATCCGCACCAGCAGGACGACGCAGACCGGCACTTCGAACGTCACGCCGAACGCAACAAACATCGTCATCGCAAAGCCAAGGTACTTGTCGACATCGGTATTCATTGCCGCGCCCAATGGGGCGTTATAGTGGGCCATCACGCGCAGGATATTCGGGAACACCACGAAATAAGCGAATGCCATTCCAGCTAGAAACAGCGCGTAACTGCTGCACACAAGTGGCGCAATCAGCCTCTTTTCGTGCTGGTAAAGTCCGGGCGCGATAAACGCCCAGATCTGGTAGAGCACCAAAGGCAGCGCGATAATGAATGCAACCAGCAGCGTGACCTTCATCGGTGCAAAGAACGACCCCGTCACGTCCGTGACGATCAGTTTCCCGTCATGCGGCAGGTTTTCCATCAGCGGCCGCGCGAGCAAGCGGAAAATATTCGGGGCCCAGTAAACCAGACAAAGAAACGGCACCATCACCGCGATTCCCGCGCGCACGATCCGCGTGCGCAATTCGACGAGGTGCGAAACCAGCGATTCGGATTCGCGTTCAATAACGGACTGGATTTCGTTCACGCGAAATCTCCCGGCGCGGCCATGGCTGGCGACAAGGCAGCACGCGCGGCATCGGACGCCACCTTGCGCCGCGGCGTCGAGGCCCGCTTGTACCACTGTGGTAACGCCACCTGCCTGCTGCGCCAGCGGCGGCGTCGGGCCAGCGTCTGCGCGATAACTTCATCATTTCGCACAGGCGGCGGTTCCCAACCGGGCGTCGCTACCGCCGACGGCAAGATTTCGGGCTTCACGACCGTATGAACGTTCGTGTCCGCTTCGATTCCGGCAACGCCCTCGCGAATCGACGATTCCAGCAAACGCGCCGACGAAGCCACTTCTTGCGCGGCCTGTTTGATTTCCGCGAGTTCGATTTCACGCGTCACTTCTTCGCGCACGCTGGCGATGTAGCGCTGCGCGCGCCCGAGCAGCGCACCGCTCGTGCGCGCGACACGGGGAAGCCGCTCAGGCCCGAGCACCACCAGCGACACGACGCCAATCACCGCCATTTTGGACAGTGCAAAATCAAGCATACCGAACTCCTGTGGCGCTTGTCGCGCGATCCATATGCGGTCACGACATCCGTGTCGCGGCGGCGTCCTCGCGCTGCGCATCGCCTGCCTCCGCCTTGATGGCTTCGGGCAGCGCATTGACTTCTTTCATTCCATCCTTGAAGCCCTTCACGGCGCCCCCCAGGTCGCCGCCGATATTGCGCAGCTTTTTAGTGCCAAACACCAGCGACACGATAACCAGCACGATGATCCAATGCCAGATACTCAGGCTGCCCATAAAGCCTCCTTACGAAAAAGATTCGATATAGACCCTATTTGAAAGTGCGAGGGTTACCGCTTCGTTTCACGGCGTCACGCCTGCATTTCATTTGAAACACAGATTGCAGATCCACGGACGCCCACCCCTCTGTTTCAAATGAAACGATCGGATAATTTCATGAAACAACCTTGCAATGACCGGCCATTTAAATCATGACCGGGCCCCGGCGAACCGGGTGCAATCGCAGGATCTCGACGGGGATTACAATATGGCCGGTTCAAGGAACATACTCGTGCTGGACAGCGACCTGGCCATGTTCGGCCTGGTTTCTCTCTGGCTTCAGGACTCGGGATACCGCGTCATGGATCGTCAGTGGCTTGGGTCTGCCGAAGATCATCATGCGAATGCGCCGGGCGCGATTGTCATCGACCTGAATTGCCCGGAAACGCAGGCGCGCGACGAAATCGCCTCGCTCATTCGCGCCTTTCCGGGTACGCCGGTCGTGGCGACATCGGGCTATTTCCTTGTCGGCCCCGGTATGGAAGCCGAAACGGCGCGCCAGTTCGGTGTCGCCCGGGTGCTGGCCAAGCCTTTCCACGGTGCAGCTCTCGTCGCTGTGATCGACGATTTACTCCACTACCGGCACCGGATTGCGCCGACATGAAACCCACCGAGTTCACGAAGATCAAGATAGCCAGCAATCATTGGCGATGGCTCGTCCCGGTGGGTGCGTGCGTCATCGTGGTGTGCGTGTGTGTCGCCTCAGCCTGGGACAGCTGGCGTGCGAGAAACCTGGCGCTTGCGGGCAACGGCCGCGAACTCGCCAGTATCGCCAGTGCACTCGCCGAGCAGACCGCGCGTTCGCTGCAGGAAATCGAACTGATCCTGCGCCGCACGAGCGTGACCGCAACCGTGCCGCAACGCCGCCAGGCACCGGACAAATCGATTGAAGGTTTTCTGCAGCGCGAAGTCGCCGACGTTCCACAGATCCGCGAATTGAGCCTGTTCGATGCGGCCGGCAATCGTATTGCCAGTTCCCAGCCTGCTGGCCAGCCCGACATCGATATTGCGCCGCGCGCGTATTTCCGCGAGATCCAGCATGCGCCGCCCGGCGCGACAGTCATCAGCGGGCCGCTCAGGAGCCTCGCCGACAGCCAGCCCACCTTCGCCGTTGCGATCGGCATATGGGACGCTTCGGGGCATTTCCAGGGCGCTGTGCGGGCGCTCGTTGAAGACAACTATTTCGAGCGCTTCTACCGCGAAATCGACCTGGGCCGCGGCACGCTGATCAAACTCTCGCTCGACGACGGCACGCCCGTTGTGGCCTTCTCACGCGAGCCCGATGGCGTCCGCGCCGCAGACCTTCAGTCTGCGCATCGCGCCGTCAGCGGTTTTCCGCTTGGCGTAACCGTATCGCGCGATCGCCAGGTCGTCCTCGCGGACTGGCACGACAGCTTCATCAACGCGATCGTGCGCACCGGCTCCATCTCGCTGCTGGTCGCCGTGCTGGCGCTGGCGCTGACCCGGCAACTGCGTCGCCAGCAGACGCTCGCCGAACGCCTGCATTCCAGCGAACAACGCTGGCGAGCGGTCTTCGAAAATGCGCCAATAGGCGTCGTCGTTCTGCGAACCGCAGGCAGCTTCATCGCGAGTAACCCTGCATTTCAGCGCATGGTGGGCTACAGCGCATTCGAGCTCACTACGCGCAACGCCATCGATCTCGTCTATGGCGAAGACGCAGCCGAGATTAAACAGCAGGTCGCCACGCTGATGCACGGCAATACCGTGACCACGCGCTTCGAAAGACGCTTTATGCATCGTGACGGCAGCATTATCTGGGCCGACGTCAGCGTCGCGCGGGTATCCTCGGCGGAATATCGACTCGAACACTCCTCGCAAGAACACGAGGATGTGCTGGTGGCGACGCTCGAAGACGTGACGCAACGCCGGCTCTCGGAAATCGAGCGCAGCCGCCTGGAGGCGCAACTCATGCAGGCGCAGAAACTCGAAGCATTGGGGACCTTCGCAGGTGGCATCGCCCACGACTTCAATAACATCCTGGGCGCGATCCTCGGTTACGGCGAGCGCGCCCTCAATGCATCAAACACGCAGGCGCCCGAGCATCGCTACATCGAACAGGTCATGAATGCAGGCAACCGCGCCCGCAGCCTGGTCGAACGCATCCTGACCTTTAGCCGCAGCGGCATGGTTGCGCGCCTGCCCGTGCGTCTCTCGCCCATCGTCGCGGAAACCATCGAACTACTTGAAGCGCGTCTGCCTGCTGGCATCGCAATCGCCCTGAAATTGCAGGCGGGCGACGTCGTCGTGATGGGTGACACGACGCACCTCCATCAGGTTGTGATGAATCTCTGCAGCAACGCGCTGCTTGCGATGCCGCATGGCGGCACGCTCACCGTCACGCTCGAACACGCGTACATAGAAACGGCGGCGAGCCTCACCAGTGGGCCGATCGTTGCGGGCGACTATGTCAAACTTGGCGTGGCCGACACCGGCGCGGGCATGAGCCCGGACTTGATCGAGCGGATTTTCAATCCGTTCTTCACCACACGCAAAGCGGGTGAAGGCACGGGATTGGGCCTGTCGCTGGTCGACAGCATCGTGCGCGAATACGGCGGCGCGGTGTCCGTCACCAGCGCGCCTGGCCAGGGAAGCCGGTTCGACGTGTATTTACCTCTAAGCACTGAATTGGCTCACGACGTCGTCCGCGAACCTGCCATGCTGCCCCACGGCGACGGCCAGGTGGTGCTCGTTGTCGACGACGAAGCCGCCCTCGTCAGTCTCGCGGAAGAACTGCTCGCCGAACTCGGTTACGAGCCGGTGGGCTTTCAATCGAGCAGCGCCGCATGGGAAGCGTTTGCGCACCACCCTGAACGCTTCGACGCCGTGATGACCGACCAGACGATGCCCGACATGAGCGGGCTGCAACTCGCCGCGCACATACTGCGCATTCGCCCTGCGATTCCGGTGTTCCTGTGCAGCGGCTATGGCACGCCAGAACTCGAAAAGCAGGCCATCGAGGCCGGCGTGCGGATGCTGCTGCGAAAGCCGCTTCAGCAAATCGACATTGCACGCGCCTTGAATCAGGTTCTTGCAACCTGAAAGCACCGCTTGAGCTATTGCTGCGCCGCGATCGAGCTACGGCAATCGCGCGCATATTCGCGTGCAAGCCGGTGTTGTGCAGTCATCAAGTCCTGCGGATATTCGTTGTCGTCATCGGACGGTTGATATCCCACGGCTTCCAGCTCTCCCAGCTCCTGCTCCAGCTGGGCATGCGTCACCTCTTTTTTCAGTGGCTTGAAGGGATAGTCGTTGCACTGCTGAGGGGTCAGGTGAGGCGCAGCCACGGCAGAGGCGCTCACGGCAAGGAACGTCAGGGATACCAGGTATTTGAGTTTCATGGTTTCATTCCGAATAGTTGACGACATGAATCGTAGTCCTGGACTCGATTTTTATTGCTTTTAAAATCGTGAAATAGTTTTCATCCCGAATACTGGGCGAGGAGACATTAAATAAGTTTTCATCGACGGAAATTCGCCAGCCCGCATCGTCTGGATACCATTTCGTTTCCAGACAACGCCAGCGCCGGCTTCCGGCTATCCGAGGGATCCAATGACGAAGACTCCAGAGACCGTCTTGCCGCTGCCTGCGGCGAGCGCCGATGCACTCTCGCTGCGCTATCACGTCTCGCTTGAGGCGATGCGCACGGGCCGGGGTTGGCTCGGTGCGGCGCAGGCGCTGACTACTTTGATGTTCGTGACCAGTTTCCTTGCGGAGGCCGGTTACGGACGCTTGACGCATGCCGATGTGCTCGGGTGCCAGAATGCGCTCTCCGCCGCGTTGCGCGACGGCCTGGCCGGTAAAGGCTGGGGATTTTCTCCGGAAGGCATCGAAAACTACAAGACCCTCGTCACCGTGCACGATTTCCAGTTGAGCATCGCCCCCATCCGCGCCATCAAGATTGCGGGAAAGCGGCTGCAACAGGTCAATGCAATCGTCACCCAGCAACTGAGTGCCGGGCGACGCCGCGCTGAATTCAGCCAGGACAAGCTGCAATTCGGCAGTTTCAAATGGAGCAAGATCGCGCGTTGATCTGCGAATGCGGCCTGGCGCTCACACGTATGCGCGATGCGCCATCGTCGTGCTTTCGGCGCGAAAAGGCAGAGCTGGGGATTCACGGCGATGGGCAAGCCTGTATCCGCACGCCTGCTCCGTCACGATGGCGACGTCCGGAAGGCGGCCCTGAATCTTGCGCCTCAGTCGCCAGATAAGCGGTGGAATAGTGGCGATATCGCTTTCGTCTTCGTCGCACCACGCGTAGCGCAGTATCTGCTCGTGCTTGACGGGCGATTCGAAATGCCTGAGCAGGCATTCGAGTACCAGAAATTCGCGTTTCGTGACCGCCAGTCTGGCCGCACCATCCACCAGTTCGCGAGTCTGCGTGTCGAGCCTCAAGCGTGGTTCGCTGTCATGCGCGCCGCGTCGGCCGTGCGTTGCCGAGCGATGCAGGGCCAGGATCTTTTCGTGCATGTTGACGAACGACCATGGTTTCGCAAAGCACATATCGATACCGCTCCTCAGAAAAGCCGCCCGTTCTGCTGCGGAACTCTCCCTCACGACGAGCGCGAATATGGCGTCCGGCGACACCTGGCGGATATCGCTGACGACCTCACTTAACCCCGCCAATGGCGCCGACGCCTGCGGCACGATCATCACCACATCGAATGTTTCTTCCTGAGCGCCGCGAATCCCAGCAGCAAAATTCGTGCTCCACAGGACACTATGCGCACTCTCGCGCAGTGCCTTGCAGAGCCATTCCGATTCGGGCGTGTTTGGGCCGATAAAAAGAATGCGCATCATGGTTCTCCGCTTCGACGATCAATCGGGTACATAGCCGACGCCGCGCACGGCGCGTATCGACGTAGCTGTGGAGTTTCGTCATTGCCAGTTGCGCATTGATTGCATAAACGCGCCCCTGCGTTACAGATGTAATGCCAGGGAATTCCGGGTAGCGAAAATGAACATTCTTCAATCTTGCGAACATGGCCGTTCGCGGACGGGTCTTCTATGCTGCGGCGTGCAAGTTCGACGTACCGATCGCCCCGATTCGACACGAGGCGATTGCTCCAGAATTCGAGGCCAATTACCGTGAAAAATGCAACACTACGTCAGCTCAAGACTTTCGAAACCGTTGCTCGACGTTTGAGCTTCTCGCGCGCAGCAATCGAGCTGCATCTTTCCCAGCCCGCAGTGTCGACCCAGATAAAGAACCTGGAGGAGCACGCCGGTGTGGCCTTATTCGAACAATTGGGAAAGAAAATCTTTCTGACCGACGCGGGCAAGGAAATGGCGCGGCATGCTCGCGAAATCATCGACCGGTTCAACCAGGTTGAACAGATTCTTGCGCAGATGAAGGGGCGCTCAGGAGCATGCCTCAAGATCGGTGTGGTGACGGCTTGCGGCTACTTCTTTCCGCGCCTGATTGCCGAATTCCGGCGGCGCAACGAGGGCGCGAAGCTGGAATTGAAGGTCGGAAACCGGGACGAATTGCTACGCTTGCTGGAAGCGAATGAAATCGATCTTGCCATCATGTCCGAAACGCCGACCAACAGCCGCATGGCCGTTGAGTGCTTCGCACCGCAGCCATTCGTGGTGATCGCGGCCGCCGACCATCCGCTCGCGCGCCAGCCACGGATCTTGCGCGCGGAACTTGGCGGCGAGCGTTTCGTGCTGCGCGAGCAAGGTTCCGATACGCGCTCGGCAATGGAAAGCAGCATGCCGGACGTGCTCGACTCGCTGACCGACACAACCGAAATCCCCAACACCGAAGCCATCAAACAGGCCGTCATGGCCGGACTTGGCATCAGCTTCCTGCCGGCTTCCGCAATCGAGCTGGAAGTACGTGCGCAGATGCTGGCCGTACTCGATGTCGTCGGGCTGCCGGTCATCCGCCAATTGAAAATCGCGCGAATGACAGGTAAGTCGCTGTCGCCCGTCGCGCAGGCGTTCAGGTCTTTTCTGCTGGAAGAAGGCGCCGCGCTCATTGCCCGTCCGACTGTGGGTCGATACGCAACGCTCCCTGCCTTGCAGGTCGCAGCCGCAGCCTGAATCAACCCCGGCTACCGGCGGCGTTCAAACGCCCACTCCCTTTTTACAGGGCGTGGGCGTCATTCAATGCATCAAGACATCACGCCGGCAGAACATCGGGCCGATTGTTCGGGAAGCGCTTGAGCACGTCTTCCGTGATGTTCAGATGCTCCATGACCAGCTTCGGCGGCGTGTGCGTGAGCCAGTCGGACAGCGAGACTTCGGCGAAATGATCGGCCTTGAAGACCTCGATCATGATGATATCCGTGTCGCCGGTATTTTCGATGTAGTGGCCAAGACTCTTCTTCACGTAGCCAATATCGCCTGCACGGAAATCCGCCGTGGCGGCCTTCGGGCCCGTATCGAACACCGTCATGCGGCCTTCGCCCTGGATCCAGTATTGCCATTCGTCCGCGTTCGGGTGCCAGTGAAGTTCGCGCAGCCCGCCCGGTTTGATCGTCACCATCGCAGCGGCGATGTTGGTGGACACCTTGAAGTTGCGGCTGTCTGCAATACGCACTGTGCCGCCCTTCGTTTCCTTGAACGGCTTCATGGAGCCGAGCGAGAACACGAACGGGAAATCCGGTGCGCCGAGCGGCGACTTGACCGCTGCCTGCGCCGCCGCGAGCGGGCCGGGATCGTCGCCCTGGAAAATCCACAGGTTGTCGGTCGGAATATTCCTGAACGCGTCCTGCGGCACGTTGAAGTTCGCCGCGAGCACTTCGGGCGGCGTATGTGCGATCCAGTCGGTCACCAGCAGCGTATTGAATTCGGATGACTTACCGTTATCGAAGGCGATCATGAATTCGGCGCCCGTCGGCCCCAGACCTTGCAGCGAGTGCGGCAGTCCCGGCGGGAAATACCAGAGATCGCCCTTCTTCACATCGGCGACCTGGCAGCGGCCCTGCTCGTCCAGAATCGTGATGCGGCATTCGCCTTCGAGCATGATGGCCCACTCGGCCTGCTGGTGCCAGTGCATCTCGCGAATGCCGTTCTGCGACAGGCGCATATTGACGCCTGCGATGTCTTCCGAAATGGCGAAGTCGTTCTGCGTGACTTCGCGCGCCCAGCCGCCATTCTGATAGCGCTTATGGGCATTATTGAACGAGGCCCAGAAGAGATCCATGCCGTTGATATCGGTCGCAGGCGGATTCTGGAAATCGGGAAATTCGTTGGCCAGCGTCGGGTTCTGCGGCCCCGGATCGTCGAGGCTGGTAGGACTTTTAGCGTTGATCCGGCCTTCCGGCGGACGATCCGGATTGCCGAACGTCGCGGCTTTGGCAGTCGCGGCAACACCAAGCGCTGCGGCGCCCGCCGCGGCGCCTACCAGCATTTTTCGTCGGGACAAATCGGTCATGGATAGCTCCTGGCAAATACCTGAATACAAGTGATGAAAACGGGCTCTTAGCTTCAGGACGCTTCATTCGTTCGTGGATGTCGTCGTCCTTGAAATTGATGTTAGGGCCTCACGTTTCCAAAAGATATTCAAATATTCGAAACGAAACCATCATGCAAAATTATGATTTTTCCTCGCTGAACTGTACTTCTTTTTTAAGGCCGCGACTGTACCGCTAATTGCTCGACTCGGCCGCTTAACATCCGGATCGCAAATTAAAAACTTTTTGCAATTGCGAAATCCATTTTTCAGGAATCATTTATCTTGAATCTTTTGTTAAAGAAAGACTCGTCATTGAATTGATGGTTTTGTGATTTTTTTGTTAAGGCGCACATCGGGCGCCAAATTTTTCGCCTTCGCTATATCTACCTGGATATAGCGAACCAGGCCGATCCAGGTTCTGGTTCCGGCGAAGTGAGACTCTAGACATGAAAAAATTAATCCTGGCCTCAGCGGTGCTTGCCGTGTTTTCGAGCCATAGCTACGCGCAAAGCAGTGTGACCTTATATGGCACGATCGATACCGCACTGATCTACGCGAACAACATGGCGACCGGCACAGCGGGCCGCGGCACAAGTGGCGTCGAAATGGACAGCGGCGGCACGCATGCTTCGCGTTGGGGCCTGCAAGGAAAGGAGAATCTAGGCGGTGGCGTGTTCGCGATCTTTCAACTCGAAGACGGTTTTTCCAGCACGAATGGCAAGCTCGGCAATACCGGCGATATTTTCGGCCGTCAGGCGTATGTCGGCCTGTCCTCCGCTACGGACGGCAAGCTCACTGTCGGACGTCAATATAGTTTCATGTCGCAGTGGCTGTCCGCACTGAGCGCCGAAGGACGCGGCTGGGGCGGCAACCTCGCCTCTCACCCATTCAATAACGACGACATGATTCGTCACACCAGCATCCGCAATTCGGTTCGCTATGTGAGTCCGACCTGGCGCGGGCTGACACTCGGTGCGATGTATGGCTTCTCCAATGAATCAGGGGAATTCGCCAACAATCGCGCCTATAGTTTTGGCGCGCGCTACGAGAATGGCCCGCTCGCATTGGTCGCCAGCTACGGCGAAACCGACCGCTCTGCGGGCACGGCCAATTTCAATGCGGATGGCGCAATCAGCAACAGCGACGGCGATGCAACGATCACGGGCGGGCGCGAACGCGTCTGGGGTCTGGGCACGCATTACACGTTTGGCCACGCGGCAGTAGGTGTCGTCTGGACTCACTCTTCGACGCGCGACGTGAGCAGCGTCTGGCAAGGCGGCAATCTCGTGCCGCTCGTAGGCGACCTGCTGAGTTTCGATAATTTCGAAATCAACGGGCGCTATTTCGTCACTCCGGCATTGAGTCTCGCCGCGTCGTACACCTACACGGACGGTCACTTCGACGCATCGGATTCGAGCCTGAACCCGAAGTGGCACGAAGCGATCCTGCAGGCCGATTATCGCTTCAGCCATCACACGGACGTGTACCTCGAAAGCCTCTACCAGACAGTGAGCGGCGGCGGTGGAAACACGGTCTTCAATGCGTCGATGTTCAACGTGACGCCTTCCGCGAACGGTCACCAGCTGCTGCTTGTTGCGGGCTTGCGGCACAACTTTTAAATAGCCTGAAGGGACGCGACCAGAATCGCGTCCCTGCCTGGGCTTATTTAATCAACGCTGCGTAGTGACCGGCGTCGATGCCTTTCCCGGCTTGAAGGAAAGCGGCGAGATTCCATAATTCGCTGTCTGGGAGCGATTTTCCGAATGCAGGCATCGCGGTCATCTTCACGCCATGCCGCATGACCCACCAGGTCGATTGCGGATTATTCTTGCGCGAAGCCGCGAGCAATTCGGGGGCTTTGGGTGCGATACCCGCGCCAATAGCATCGGGCGGCACGCCTGGCGCGCCGTGACAATAGACGCAGTGCCGATCATAGAGCTTTGCACCGGCCTCGATACGTTCCGGTGTCGCCAGATAAGCGGGCACCACTACCGACGCCGATTGCCGGTCGAGCGAACGTTGATACGTGGTATGCAAGAACCAGGCGACGAACCGATTATCTTTCGATATCGCATCAACGGCTACGCGTCCGGAAAACGCGTAGCACAATGCCGCGAGGGCAAACACGGCGATAAACGCGCTGATCGAGCACAGCGCAACAGCAGCGTTCTGGCGAGATGACATTGGGTTCGCAACAGTTCGAGGAATGATCAGGCGCTCGTACGCTCGATCTGCTTTTCAGGCATTTGCGCGGGGACGCGCAAATTGTGCAAATAAGCGAGAACGACGGGCATTGCGCGAAACGTCATCACCGACCCCGCAACCGCAAGCAACAGCGGATACAACAGGTTGTGATTCGCATGCGTAAATTCGACGATCAGCACCACGGCGGTCAGCGGCATTTGCATCGAAGCCGCGAGAAACGCGCCCGCGCCGATCAGCGCACATGCGCCCGGTGCGAGCGCCGGAAAAAAATGGCTCCACACGCCGCCGAGCACCACGGCGAACAACGCACCATTGGTCAAGCCGGGCGTGAGCAGACCGCCTTCCGCTCCCGCACGCAGGCTCGACGCTTCGATGGCGACTTTCAGCACGAGCAGCACAGCGGCCAGGCCGATCGTGAGATCGCCGCCAAATGACAGCGACGCGGCGCCTTTGCCGTTGCCCGCAAGCTGCGGGAACACCACGACCAGCCCACCGATCACGACGAAGTTCACGATCGACCACGCCACCAGCGTCCAGCCTCGCGGCGCGTGCGCCCGCGCACTGGAGGTCAGCTTGACGAAACCCCATGCAGCAAGCCCGAACAGCGGCCCGCAAACGGCGGCCCAGATCATCAGCGGGCTGCTGGAAACAAACGCGGGGACGAGGTATTGCTGCTCGTTGCCCAGACCGCTCCACGCCACCATCGCGGCAATAGTCGAAGTCACGAGCGCGACGATGAGCGCGCGCGGCGCAAACGTGCCGAGCAGCACTTCAAGCACGAAGACCGCGCCGCCCAGCGGCACGTTGTAGACCGCCGCGAGGCCTGCGCCCGCGCCGCACGCCACCATGAGACGGCAGTCGGCGCTCGTGAGCCCTGCACGATGCGCAAGACGGCCCGCGAACAGCGAGCCGATTTCGCGCGGCGCGACTTCGCGTCCAAGCGGCGAGCCTAGCGCGACCGTCACGATCTGCAGCAGCGCGTGAACCGTCGTGCTCACGAAAGGCATGCGCGGATCGGCAGAACCCACCGCCTTGCGGATGCTGACCAGCGGCCGGCCATAGCGATACAGCGCGGCCCAGCCGAAGCCCGCGACCGCGCCACAGAGCGCGAGCACGGCCACGCGGCGCATCGGCGACGCGGCGCTCACGCCTTCCAGAAAGCTTTCGTGTCCCACCCACTGTCCGATGCTGTAGCCGTACGCGAGGTGCTGTACGGCGTGAAGCAATAGCGCGAGCGCCATGCCGCTCAGGCCCGCGCCGACGCCAGTCAGGACGGTGACGAGGGCGAACGCGAGGGGCTTGCTGGAAGGAGTCGAGGTTGAAGCGGAGCTTGCAGCGGTATTCATGGGTACGGCCTGGAATGCGTGTATTACGGGATTACCCGAATGGTATCCCGGTTGATGCATGCGCTTTGTTACTTATTTTTCTTAATCAATGATTTTTGCGCATATATCGTGAGCGGCGCGGCAACCACTCTCGCCGCCTGCATGGCTGCGGTTCGTGCGTTAAACCTGGACGCGGTGCGCCAGAGGCGGGTTGCTCGCAAAATATCGCTGGATGCCATTGAAGATCGCATCGGCCATCTCTTGCCGATACTCGGCATTCAGGAGTTTCTTCTCTTCTTCCGGATTACTGATGAAAGCCGTCTCCACCAGAATCGACGGAATGTCCGGTGCTTTCAGCACCGCAAAGGCGGCCTGTTCGACGCCGCTGCCGTGCAGGTGATTGACCTGCCCGATCGCGTCGCGAACGAATGCCCCGTACTTGAGCGAATCGTTGATTTGCTGAGTCGTCGACATGTCGAATAGCACCGGCGCCAAATGACGGTCGGCGACTTTCAGGTCGAGACCACCTACCGCGTCCGAATTGTTTTCACTCTTCGCGATCCAGCGCGCGACGGCGCTCGACGCACCGTGTTCGGACAGCGCAAAAACCGAAGAGCCGTGCGCAGCCGATGTCGTAAAAGCGTCGGCGTGAATGGACACGAACAAGTCCGCGCCAGCGCCTTTCGCCTTGGCGACACGCGTGCCTAATGGGACGAAGAAGTCGTCGTCACGCGTCATCATGGCCTGCATGTTGTCACTGGCGCGAATGCGCTCGCGCAGACGGCGCGCGATATCGAGGACGACGTGCTTCTCGTAGGTTCCCCCTCCGCCAATCGCACCAGGATCCTCGCCGCCGTGGCCCGGGTCGATGGCGACCGTCAGTTTGCGGGCGGCAGACGCGGGTGCATGTGAAGCCTTCGCCGGGTTTTCATGCGCGACCTGCTGCGATGGCAATGTAGATGGCGATGGCGACGATGAAGACGGCGGATAAAGGTCGACCATCAAGCGGTAAGCATAGTGGCCCGCGGGCGCGGTCGAGAACACCTTTGGCGACACGGCGCCCTTGAGGTCGACAACCAGCCTCACGGTGTCCGGCGTGAACTGCCCCACGCGCACGCCTTTGATATGCGGATCGTCCGGATGAATCTGCGCCACGATATCTCGCAGGCGCTGGTCGAGCGTCAAGCCTTGAAGATCGACGACAAGACGCTCAGGTGTCCCGAGTTGATGCTCCTTCACTTCCAGCGGCTGCGTGGATTCAATCGCGACGCGCGTATAGTCCGCGGCGGGCCACACCCTGACGCCGACGATTTTCGGCTGGGTATTCGCCGTCGCCAGTTCGGGGCGAATGCCCACCACCAGTGCGGACGCACCGAGTTTCAGGAATTTCCTGCGCGTATACGGGTTCCGGCAGCTCGAAACGAGTCGCTGGGGGCGAAGCCTCTTGTCATGTTCCATGATGTTTCGATTCCAGCGATGCCAGCGGTGCCAGGCGGCCTGAGACGAGATAACAGAATAGATCCGCCGCATCATATCGCTGCAAGGCTTCAGGAATATCCGCCATTTCACTGTTTAAATCGATCTTCATGTTTGCGTGAAGTCGACCTGGCATATTTAAATCCAATACTTGAAGGCGTCGAAATGTAGCCACAAAACCGGCACACGTCCAAGTCTTGTTTCTCATGAGGCGATGAGAAAAATGCATAGCCTTAAAACGAAAAAAAACCTTATTTCTTGACACTTTCTTGATGCCCGATCGGTTATAGACATTGCGCGATCAGAGGCAAACGCCTGCATCGCGACGACACTGTGGCCCACACAAATGCCTCGAACTGTAATCGTCCCGACGATTGCCGCCACGCTACATTCGACAGCGGCTGAAAGCCTCACCTGAAGAACACGGCATAAGGAAAAAGCATGAAATCGAGTATTGCGGCGATCGCGGCCACGGCAGTCCTGGCGCTGCCGCTGGGAAGCGCGCACGCCGATGAAGCGGTCAGAGTCACCTACGCCGGTTCGATGGGTGTCGTGATGGATAAGGGGCTTGGCCCCGCCTTTGCGGCGCAGAACAACGTGCAGTACCAGGGCCAGGGCGAAGGCGCTTATGGCATGGCGCGGCTTCTGGCCTCGAAGCAACTCGTCGCCGACGTGTTCTTTTCGATTACGCCCGGGCCAATGGATATCCTGAAGCGCGCAGGACTGATCGACGAAGCGATTCCCGTTGCGAGCACCAGCATGGTGATCGCCTACAACCCGAAGAGCGCTTACGCGAAGCAGCTTGCGGCGAGCCAGACAGCGGGCGGCCAGCCCTGGTGGCGGATCCTCGCGCAACCGGGGCTGCGCTTCGGGCGAACGGATCCGAAGATCGATCCGCAAGGCCAGAACATCATCTTCACGATGAAGCTGGCCGAGCGCTATTACCAGCAACCGGGCCTTGAAAAACAGCTGCTCGGCGACACGGAGAATCCGCAGGAAGTGTTCGCGGAAGGCGGCTTGCTGACCCGACTGGAAGCGGGCCAGGTGGATGCCTCGTCGGGCTATGAGAGCGCCGTTAAATCTGCCGGGCTGCCCTATATCCCGTTGCCGGAGCAGATCAATCTCAGCAATCCCGCCTACGCGCAGGACTGGTACAACACAGTCTCCTTCAACATCCGCAATCCCGCTGGCGAGTTGAAGCCAATCACGCCACAACCCCTGGTGTTCTATGTGGCGGTGCTGAAAAATGCGCCGAACCCCGTCGAAGCGAAGAAGTTCGCTGCGTTTGCGCTGAGTCCTCAAGGACAGTCCATCTTCAAACAGCGCGGATATGGACAGCCAAAGGGTGACGTGCTGCGTTAAGGCCATGTCGCCGTCTTTTTCCGCATCCAGCCAGAACCGACAGCGTCTGTTCGGCTGGGCGGCGAGTCTTCCCGCGCTCGTCATTCTGGTCGTCCCATTTCTTGCCCTGGTTGGCCAGACTCACTGGCATCAATTCAAGGCCGCTTACGGCGACTGGGAAGCCGTGCGCGTGTCGCTGGTGCTGAGCGCCTGCGCGCTCGTGGTCATCGTCGGCGTTGGCACGCCGTTGTCGGTCTGGCTGGCCAGGGCGCGCGGATGGGCGGGCCGCATGGCCGAGACGCTCGTGCTGGTCTCTTTGCTCACGCCTTCGCTGGCAACCGGGATCCTGCTGGTCTGCGCGTACGGCCCTTATGGGCCAGTCGGCGAGTGGCTCTCCGGCCTGGGCATGTCGCTCAACAATAACGCGGCATCGTTTATCGTCGCGCAGATATATGGCGGACTCGCTTATTTCGTCGTGTCCGCCCGAACGGCATTCGAAAACATACCGCCGACACTGGAAGAAGCCGCGCAGGATCTGGGCTGCACCCCGTGGCGCGTATTCTGGTGCGTGAGCCTACCTATCGCGGCCCGGGAGATCGCCACGGGCGCCATGATCGCGTGGGTGAGAATCATCGGCGAGTTTGGCATCGCCGCCGTCTTCTCGTACTTCCCGCAAGGCATTCCCGTGAAGCTGTTCGTGAATCTGCAGAACGACGGCCTGCAGTCGGTCTACGTCCTCGTCTGGATTCTGTTGCTTTCCCTGCCTCTGCCATTGATCCTGCTGTCGCTCTTCAAACGCGTTCGCAAGGCCTGATCCGGCACGCGGCCTCGACACAAGCCGATATTGCGTGAACTTAAATTTATTTTCATACCGGCGCGAATCAGGCGGGCTCGCTGATTGGGGCAATATGAATTTCTCTTCATGTTAATGCTGGGCTTGTGTAGCCAGGCCTCGGCTATCGTGGCTTCCGTGGGCGCCCTGCCCTCCCCTGATATTTAAAGGAACGTCATGAAGATCGCTATTCAATTCGGTATCGCTGCCACGCTGCTCGTTTCGGCTCTCGCACACGCACAGTCCGCGCCGCAAGCGGCCCCGGCCACGCAAACGGCCACGCAGGTCAAGGTCGCCGCTGGCGCGTGGGTGCCGCCGTATGGCCAGCCCGTTGCGCAGAAGACGCGCGCCCAGGTCTACCAGGAACTGATCCAGGCCGAGAACGACGGCCAGCTGGCTTACCTGGACTCGGTGGTGTACGCGCATTCGTGATCGCACGCTGCACGCGTGCGCATCGTCAAGGGGAAGCAGATGGCGCCATGCGCCACCCTTTCCCTCACTCATCCACCCACGACAATCGAATAGCTCCCCGGCTGCATGCCGTTGAGATATTGATAAGCAGTCCCATCGGACGCCACGCCTGCGGAATCGAGATCCGACGATGTCGAAGCCGCCGTGGCAATGCCGTTGACCTTGACCGTGCCGCCAGCGGGCAATGCAATTGTCCCCGTCGTGCCCGCCGGAACGCTCACATCGATCCTGAACGCGCCGTTCTGCGCGCGGCCCCATTTCACCGAAATCGCCCCGGATGGCGTCGGCACGGCGCCCACGGCCCATTGCAGGTCGCCGGTCTGCGGCTTGACGAGCCACTGCCTGAAGCCTGCCGTAACGGGACGCACGCCGAGCACATAGCGCGAGAGCGCCGAAGTCGGCCCCGACGACCAGCCATGCGCAAGACTCGTCTGCGAACTCACCGGCAGGCCATTCGTACCGAGCGCCTCCCACACGGTGCCCGTGTAGTGGTCGCCATCGGCGACCATGGCGCCCCAGAGCGTGCCGATCAGGCTCAGCGCGCCGCGCGTGTCGCCGCTTGCCATGCGCGCACGCACTTCCATGTCGCTCGCAAACGGACTGACGACGGCGGTACGGCCGCTGTCCGTCGAAAACGCCAGGCGCCCGTACGGATTTGCCAGCTTCTGCGCGACGTTGGCGAGCACGGTCGCGGCGCGCGCTTGCGGCGCGACGCCCGTGATGACTGCCAGCGCATTGGCGTCCTGCGCGACGGCGCCCATGCTGGTCGCGCTCATGCCGTAATACCCTCCCGCCGGGTTGTATAGCCGCGAATTGATCGCCTGCTTCAACGCAGCGGCGCGCTGAACATAAGTGGCGGACGTGCTCGCATCGCCCATCGCGGTGGCCAGCTCGGCGGCATCGGTCAATGCCTGGTAGTACAACATATTGGTCGACGCCACTTCGCCCGTGACCGGGCTGGCAAAATCCGGCAGCCAGTCCTGCGCGTTACTCGCATCGACCGCAATCAAGCCATTCGAATCGACCTGCGTCTGCAGGTAATTCAACTCGCCCTGCGCGGCGGCCCATTGCTGCGCCAGCAGCGTGGCGTCGCCTGAATACAGGTAATCATCGTGCAGCGCGGTGACGAAATACATCGAGTATTGCGTCGAATAGAAACTCGACGAACCATACGCATCGGCAGTTGTGGAAATCAGCGGGTCTTGCGGACTATGCGTGGTCGACACTTCGCCGTTTGCCAGTCGATAACTGCCGAGCAGACGTAACGATCCCGCAACGGCATCGTACTGCGCGGACGTGTAGAACAACGTCGGCGCTTCCACGGCGATATCGCCCGACCAGACCGTCCGGTCGCGTTTCGCACCATCGATCAGCAAGGGCAACGCATTCGTATTCGCCGAGAAATCATCGAGCGCGCTCGCCGTCATCAACGTGTTCGCATAGAGCGACGCGCCGTTCGCCGTGATCGCCAGGTTGCGGTAGGTGGCCTGGCTTGCGGGCAGGTTGAAAAAGCCCGCGCTGCCGTAGTTGGTGAGCAGCACCGACGCCGCGCCCGACGCGTCCAGCGTGCCCAGATTCGTGCCGTCCAGCGTCACGCTCGCCGTATTGCCGCTCAGCGACGTGCTCACGCTATGCCACGTCCCCGTCGCAATCCCCGCCGATACCGGCAACTCGCCGAGCTTGACGGCGCCGCCCGCGAAGGTGCTGTAGGCATCGAGTTCGAGCGTATTCGGCGTGCCTTGCGTGTCGCTCGCCGAATGCAGCACGAAGCGCAGGCTCGTGAGATTGCCCGAGTCGCGCATCGTCCAGCCCGCGCTGTTGCTGTTCACGCGCACGTCGAAGGCCATCGCGTAGTCGGAGGGCCAGCCGCCGCTCTTTTGCACAATGCCCGTGCCGGTGCTGCCGATCGTCGTGCCTTCGGCCGAGACCTGCCATGCGAGCGGCAGCGCGTTGGCGGCCAGGCGATCCATTTCGACGGTGTACGCGCCCGCTGTCCAGATGCGGTTGAGCGTATCGGAGCTGGAAACAAAGCTGCCGAGTGTGGCTGGGGCAGCCGCAGCAGCCGACGCGGGCGCGGCGTAAAGCGATTGAATGGCGACGCTGTTGAGCGTCACTTCGCCGGGCGTGGCGAGCGAGAGCGTCTCGTAGCGCTCGCCGCCCTGCACGGCGCTCGACTTGAGCGTGCCCGTCGCGCTGATGGGAAAGAGGCTCGTGCGCTGCGGATCGACCGAGACGGTCAACCCGGCGCTGACGTCGCCCGTCGTCGCCGTGGTGCGGCTTTCGCTGAAGGTCGCCGATAGCGTCGGCGAGCCGCTTTGCGCCGCAATCCCAAAGACCGGCAGGCCGCCCACTTCGTGGCCGTAGTCGAGCACGACGGTCGGCGCGGCGCCGCCCGCCACGTACTTCAACGTCACGGCGCCGCCGGTGAGCAGCGAATCCGCGCCCGTCACCGAGCCCGACACGCTCACCACTTTCACCGGACGCACGTTGCCCGTATCGGGCAGATAGCTGGCCGCGCTCACGTTCGCGGGCCACGGCGTGGTGCTGTCCGCGCTGCCGAGCGTGCCGCCGCAGGCCGCGAGCGCGAGGGCTGCTGCAAGCGTCATACCGTGGGTCAAGCCTGGGGTTACGCCATAGTTCGCGCGAGCGCGCATACGGGGCGCACTCGCGCGCCCGCCTCCGAGGTGCCTGGGCATCTCCGTCTCCATTGTCTTGTTTTCGAATCGATCACGCCGAATCTCACGGCGTGCTCAGGAGCTTGCCCGACCGGCGGCGCACGAACCCTCGCAAATCGCGATACGTCGCATCGCAAAACGCGCGGGCTGGCGCGGCGATGTCTCCTTACACTTTCGCGACGCGCCCCACTTTGCGCGAAATCAAAACAAATGGAGACAGACATGCCCCCACGCCGAGGTTCGAATGGCGCACTGGTGGTTGCCCACGTCGCGGGAATGATCGATCTCGTGGCGCTGCCCGTCTGGGTCAACACCCTCATCGACTGGTTTCACTTCGACGCCCAGCGCGCGGGCGCGCTCGCCACGGCCTATCTCGCGTGCGCCGTGCTTTGTTCCGTATGCGTCGCGCCGCTGATCGCGCGCCTGCCAGGACGTCTTGCCGCCGCACCCGGCTTTGCCGTCGCGGCAGCCGGTTTCGCTCTTGCGGCGCAGGCCACGACGTTCGGCACGATGCTCGCGGCGCACGCCATCGCGGGCGCGGGCATTGGCTGCGGCCTGTCCGTCGTGCATGGCGCGATTGGCAAGACCGCCAATCCGCATCGCCTCTTTGCGATGGGGCACCTCGCGCTCGCCGTGTTCGGCGTCGTCTACTTCGCCGCCGTGCCGCCGCTGGTGAGCACGCAGGGCGGCGCGCTGCTGTTCGGCGTGTTCGTCGGGCTGTCGCTCGTCGCGTGCATCGCGCTGGCCGTTGCGTGGCCTGCCAGCCTGCCAGGCACCGAGGTCGCGCAGCGTGTCGCGAGTCCCCGTGCAACGCGCCGCGCGCCGCTCGAACGCGGCTGCTGGAGCGCCATTGCCGGCATCGTGTTCATGGCGATCAACCAGGCGATGGTGTTCAGCTTCGCGCAGCGCATCGGCCTTGCGCGCGGCTTCGGCGAGGCGCACGTGAACGCGGTGCTGGTCGCGGTCGGCCTCGTGAACCTGTTGCCGCCGGTGCTTGCGGCGCTGCTCCAGCGCCGGTTCGACGCGCGCAACGTGGCGCTGGCCGGGCCGCTCGCGCAAGGCGTGCTCGCGCTCGTGCTCGCCAACAGCCCGGCATTCGCGCCCTATGCGCTCGCCGCCAGCCTGTGGGTGTTCGCGATGATCTTCACGCACACCTTCCTGTTCGGCCTGCTCGCAAAGCTCGACGCCACGGGCCGCGCCGTCGCCTATACCCCGGCGATGCTGATGGCGGGCTCGGCGGTCGGGCCGCTGCTTGGCGGCATGCTGATCGTGCGCTTCGGCTTTGGCGCGCTCGGCGTTGCAGCCGTCTGCATCGCATTCGTCAGTCTTCTGTGTTTTGGCCGTCTGCGAGCGCTCGGCGTTGCGCAGACGCGCCTCGATCTCCCCCCGGCGCATTGATTTTTCGCCCCCCCGCAATTCCGCATTCGCACCTTATTTGAGGCTCCAAAATGGCAGGCATCGTTTTCCACAACGTTCGCGTATTCGACGGCAGCGGCAGCGCGCCCTTTCCCTCGCAGGTGCGCATCGAAGGCAACCGCATCGACGCGCTCGCTGCACCCGGCGCGCCCTCGCTCGCGCAAGCGCACGACGAGATCTACGACGGCAACGGCGCGACGCTGATGCCCGGCCAGGTTGAGGCGCACGCGCATCTGTCCTGGCCCAGCTCGGTCGAGAAGTTCGTGCCCGGCATGGCGCTGCCGCCCGAGGAACTCGTGCTCACGACCGCGCGCAACGCCCGCATCCTGCTCGATCACGGTTTCACGAGCGCGTATTCGGCGGGCTCGTTGAGCAAGCGTGTCGAAGTCGCGCTGCGCGAGCAGATCGAAAGCGGCGGCATGCCGGGCCCGCGCCTTGTGGCGTCGTCGATCGAGCGCACGCCGCCCGTCGCCGCCGACGAGCAGGCGCTCAATCCCGGCGAAGTCGACCCGCACGGCGTCGGCCCCGATGCCGTGCGCGCCTTCGTGCGCTCGTGCGCGGAAATGGGCGCGCGCTCGGTCAAGTTCCTGCTGTCGGGCGAGGACGCGCTGCAACCTGGCGCATCGCAACAGTTGCTCTATTCCGAGGAAGAAGCGCGCGCCGCAGGCGAGCAAGCCGCTGAATCGAACGTATGGCTCGCCGCGCACGCCCAGGCTGGCGAGGCCGTGAAGATGGCGCTGCGCAACGGCTTTCGCGTGCTCTACCACTGCACGTACGCCGACGAAGAAGCCCTCGACATGCTCGAAGCCGCGCGCGAGCGCATCTTCGTCGCGCCCGCCATCGGCATCATCCAGGCGACGCTGGACGCAGTGCCGCCGCCGCACTTCGACATGAAGCACATGAAGGAAAGCGCCGCCGAAGTGCGCGAGCTGCAACAGCGTCTCGTGCCCGAGCTGCGCCGCCGTGGCGTGCGCGTGCTGCCGGGCGGCGACTATGGCTTCCCGTTCAATCCGAACGGGCGCAACGCGCGCGACCTGCAACTGTTCGTCGAGCTGTTCGGCTATACGCCCGCGCAGGCGCTGCATGCGGCGACGGCGCTGGGCGGCGAGCTGATGGGCCTGGAAGGCGAACTCGGACGCATCGCGCCGGGCTATCTCGCCGATTTGCTGCTTGTCGATGGCGACCCGAGCGTCGATGTGGCGATCCTCCAGGACAAGCAGCGCCTCGCCGCCATCATGAAAGACGGGCGTTTTCACAAGACGCCGCACGCCCTGCGCGTCGCGCGGTAACGCCCCAACAATCGAGACTCAAGACGATGAGCCAGAACGCACTCCCCACCGCACAACAGCTTGCCGAGCTGATCCGCACGACCGGCGCAGTGATCGACCCGCCGCTGGTGAAAGGCTGGTACGCGCCGTTTCGCGAGACGCAATCGCGCGAAGGCGCGCAGCTTCGCGCCGACATCGCCTATGGCGACGACGAGCGGCAGAAGCTCGACGTCTATCTGCCGGCTGCGCAGCCCGATGGTCATGACGCCGACGACACCCATGTCGCGAAAGGCCGCCCGCTGCTGCTGTTCGTACACGGCGGCGGGTTCGTGCGCGGCGACCGCCGCGAGCGCGCCAACGTGGGCTGGCGCTTCGCGCGCTCGGGCTTCGTGACCGTGCTGCCCAGCTACCGCCTGGGCCCGCAGAACCACTGGCCAGCAGGCGCGCAGGACGTAGCGGCCGCCTGGGCTTGGGCCTATGCGAACGCCGAAGCTTTGGGCGCAGATCCGCAGCGCATCTACGTGGCCGGAGAATCGGCAGGCGCGGCGCACGTGGCCGCCGCCACGCTGGTTCAAAGCCTGCGCCCCGCGAACGTGCCCGCGCCGCGCGCCGCGCTGCTCGTTTCCGGCGTCTACAACGTGCAGCTGGAAAAACTCGCGCGCCGCCAGTTCGGCGTCCCGAGCCCCGATCCGCGCAACGAAGCCTATTTCGGCAGCGATTTCGCGAGCTATCCGGCGATGTCCACGGTGGAGCTGATCGACAGCGCGCCGTTTCCGCTGCTCGTCACGTGGGCCGAACTCGATCCGCCGCAGATGCAGGTTCAGGCGGGCGAACTGTTCGCGCGCCTCGTCACGCAGCACGGCTTCGATCCGGACGTCGCCGTGATTGCCGGACACAACCATCTCTCCCAGCTGGAAGCGATCAATACCGTCGACGACACGCTGGCGCAGACGCTCATCGATTTCATGCGGCGTCACTAGACAACCCACGCTCACAACACAACACAAAACAACACAACAAAGACATGGAGACATCGGCCTTGAAAACGCTCACTTCTTTCGCATTCCAAACTATTACATTATCGGCCTGCCTCGCAGCAACGGCGCACGCCACCGAAGGCGGCGGCACCGTGGTGCCGATCGGCGTGCAGACCATCGCCTCGGGCGTGCTGCAGGATCCCGGCGACTACCTGCTCAACTACAACACCTGGGTCTACGCCAGCAGCTTCCCCAACAACGACGGCAAGAACTCGCTGCCCGACGGCAACCTGCGCGTGCAGGCGCACTCGCTGCGCTACCTGCACGTCTTCGACAACTTCAAGATCGCGGGCGGCGACACGGCGTTCGAGGTCGCCTCGGCCTATGTCGATTCGACGCTCAGCTCGCTCTACGCGAACGGCCACAACAGCGGCATCGGCGACACCTCGCTCGGGCCGTCGATCGGCTGGCACAGCCCGACGTTTCACCAGATGGTCTCGCTGCTCGCGGTGCTGCCGACCGGCTCTTACGAAGCGACGCGCGCCGTCAACGTGGGCCGCAACTACTACGCGCTGCAAGCCGACTACGCCGCGAGCTGGTTCTTCGCGCGCGGCTGGGAACTGAGCGGCATGTTCAAGGTGATCTTCAACGCGAAGAACCATTCGGATGGCTATAAATCCGGTATCGAAACCGACCTGGACTACGCGCTCAACTATCACCTCCCCTATGGCTTCTTCGCGGGCGTGGGCGGCTACTGGCACAACCAGCTCACCAACGACACGCTCAACGGCAATGTGGTCGATAGCGACGGCTATCGCGTGCGCGATGTCGCCGTGGGCCCGCAGCTTGGCTGGGGCACGCAGAAGTACGGCGGCTACGTCGCCTGGCAGCACCAGGTCTATGCACGCAACACCGCCAAAGGCGACCTGCTCTGGCTCAATCTCTTCGTGAAGTTCTAACCGGCCACCATGCCGCTCAACCCGCGAGCGCCCCCGCCGCTTCGACGAGGCGCTCGCGCAACCAGCGATGGCACGGGTCTTTCTCGCGATACTCGTGCCATTGCAGAAACTCGCGCACGGCGGGAATCGCCAGCGGCGGCTCGACCAGCCGCAGCGGCAGCAACTTCGCGAGTTCGCCTGCGAAACGCCGGTGCATCGTCGCAACCATCTGGGTGCCGATCAGCGCGGGCGCAATCGAACTGAAGTCCGAAGTCGTGATGCGCACACGCCGCCTGATACCCTGCGCTTCCATAAAGCGGCTGTCGTAAGTGGGTGCGCGCGGCCAGCCCAGCAGCGCCTCCACGTGATCGAGACGCTCGAATTCCTCCACGCCCAGGCGCTCGCCGACCGACGTGTTGCCCGACCACACCACGCACGTATAGCTGTCGTCGAACAGCGGCAGATGAGGATGATCCGGCGCGATGAACGGCTCGGGGATGATGAGCAGGTCGTATTCGCCGCGCCGCAGCTTTTCCGCCGAATCCTCCACTTGCGGCATGAATTCCAGCGTCACGTGCGGCGCGCTCTGTTCGATCATCGGAATCAGGCGGCGCATCAGCACGTTAATCACGTAATCGGAGGTGGCGATCTTGAAGTGGCGGCGCGCCTGCGCGGGCTCGAAGGCCGGGTCGATGGCGACGATGGTCTGCACCTGCAGCAGCAGGTCGCGCACCGGCTGCACGAGTTCCTGTGCGAGCGGCGTGAGCTCCAGGTTGCGCCCGACAGGCACGAGCAGTTCATCGTCGAAATACTCGCGCAGCTTCGCGAGCATGCCGCTGATCGCCGACTGGCTCAGGTTCAGACGCTCCGCCGCGCGCGTGATGCGGCGCTCGTCGAGCAACGCATCGAGCGTGACGAGCAGATTCAAGTCCAGTCTGTTGAAGCGCATCGCGCGCGTCTCCATGCAAAAGGCCGCCTCGTCGGGCGGCCTGGCGTTATCCAGTCATGCACAAACGTGCTTGCACAAGGCATACGCGCCACGCTCATAGGCGTGGGCACATTGCAACCTTACCCCGCCACGCCGGGATCGTGGCTTACATGGCCTTGCCCGGCATCGATCGCGCGTTCCTGTCCGGCTTCGGCGGGCATGGCGGCGATCTCGGCGCGGCCCAGCGCGATCACGCCCGCGGCCAGCACGAGCGCCAGCGTGAACAGCGCGAACGTCCACATCGGATCGGGATTGATCGACGCGACGACGCCCACGATAACAGGCCCGAGTATCCCGCCTATCCGGTTCAACCCGACCGCCACGCCCATGCCGGTGCCGCGAATTTCCGTGCGATAGCACATCGCCTGGTAATTGTTCATGACCGCCTGCGCGCCGAACACGAAGAAACCCGCGCCCGCCACCAGCACCATCGCAAACGGCTTGCCCAGCGCCACGGACAGCGCCGCCATGAACAGCCCCGCGCCGAGATAACCGACGACCATCGCGCGGATACGGCTATGCAGGCGATCCGCGAGCCAGCCCATCGAGATCCCGCCGAACACCGACGCGATCATCACAAGCGTGCCGTAGCCAAACGCGGACGACACCGCGCCGCCGCCCGCCACCACGAGCGCCGGCAACCAGCCCGTGAGGCCGTGAATGCAGAACAGGCTGAGCGCGCCCGCGATCCAGTGCACCAGCGTGTTGTGGCGATAGTCGCGCGAGAGCAGGTCGGCGACGGAACCGGTGCGCGAGGCGGGCCGCATCGACTGGATCGTGGCGCCGCGATAGACGTCCGCGCGCTCGGGCCGCGCCGCCGCCAGCAATGCGCGCACCTCGTCGGTACGGCCACGCAGCGCGAGAAATTGCGCCGATTCCGGCAGCCAGCGCCACGCCGCCAGCGCGACGAACGCCGACAGCACGCCCACGAAATACAGCGATTGCCAGCCCAGATGCGGCGTGAGCGTCAGCCCCGCGATGCCCGCAAAAATCCCGCCCGCCGAGAAGCCGAACTGGAATACCCACGTAGCGAAAGTGTTGGCGTTGCGCCGGGGCGCCCATTCGTTGATGCAGGTGAGCGCGAGCGGCGTGACCATGCCCAGCGCCGTGCCCAGCACAAGGCGCACGAGCGCGAAGGCCACGGCGGAATGCACCACAGTCGCGAGCAGCCCGCTTGCGGCGGTGAGCGTCCAGAGGGCGCCGAGCATGACCTTGCGGCGGCCGATGCGATCCGCGATCACGCCTTGCAACACGGATCCAATCGACAGACCGACGATGCCGCTGGCCAGCATCATGCCGATCATCGCGGGCGACGGTTGCCACGCGTGCCGCACGAGCGGAATCACATAGGCAGCGTTGAAGAGATCGTACCCGTCGAAGAACATGATGAACGCGACGAGTACGGCGAAGCGCAGATGGAAGCCGCCGATGCGCGCGTGCGCCAGCTCCTCCCTGACATTGATCGAGGTTGCCAAGGTTGTCTCCATGTTGTGATTGATCCGGCACCGCCTCTTGTGGGCGATTGACCGGTGGGCGCACGCGGGACGCTGCTATGAGCGCCCCGCGATGCAGGTACGTCAGCCGTGCAGTGCCGCGTCCAGTTGCGCGAGCGTCGCCGCAAGCGCCGTTGCATCGGCAGCTACGCCATAGACGTAGTGATCCGGGCGCACAATCGCCGCGCGGCACTCGTGACGCTGGAACCAGGCGGCGAGGACGCCTTCGATTTCGGCAACACGGTGTGTATCGGGGAGGACGGCGGCGTGCTGCACGTCGCCGTCTGGCGCCAGCTCGATGAGTTGCGCGCCGATACGCTTTGCGCCTTGCTGCACCGCGTCCGTGACGATTTCGCCGCCCAGCGTCACGACGCGCCAATTACTCCACTTGCCGCCCGCGGCGATATCGAGCAACGCGCCATCGTTCGCCCCGTCGCCATGCAGCACGCGCGGCTGCGGAAAAAGCGCGCCATTGGCCGCGTGCTGCGTGCTCGCGAGCAATCCCGCTTCGAGCTTCGGCACGATGTCCTGGCGCGCAATCGTCTTGACCTGGCCGCCCGCCTCGCGCAACAGACGCGCATCGCGCTCGCGCGCCGCCGTCACGTCGCGCTCGCAGATCAGCTTGCCGATCTCCTTGATGCGCGTGGTAAGCCGTCGCACGTGCAGGCCGCGTTCCTCGGCGTAACTGTCGAGCAACGCGGGTTGCGCGTCGCCCTGCATCACCGCGTCGAGCTTCCAGACGAGATTGACCACGTCGCGGATCCCCTGGCACATGCCCTGGCCAATGAACGGCGGCTGCTGATGCGCCGCATCGCCCGCGATGAACACCCGCCCGCGCCGCCATTCCTGCGCGACCAGCGCGTGAAAGCGATAGCTCGCGGCGCGCCACAGTTCGCCGTCCTCGCGCGTGAGCCAGCGCGACAGCAGCCTCCAGACTTGCGCCTCGGTCTGCATGTCGCGCGGGTCTTCGCCCGGCATGAGCATGATTTCCCAGCGCCGGTGCCCGCCCGGCCCGACGATATAGGTGCAGGGGCGCGACGGCTCGCAATACTGCACCGCCACCTTCGGCAGCTTCGCGATGCCGCTCTCGTTCACGCGCACATCGACCACCAGCCACGGCTCGTCGAACACGAGGTCTTCGTAAGCGATGCCGAGTTGCGTGCGCACCGTGCTCGACGCGCCGTCGCAGCCGATCAGGTAATCGCTGGTGACCGTGCGCGTATTGCCCGCATCGTCCTTGAGATTCACCGTCACGCCTTGCGCGGTTTCCTCGAAGCTCACGAGTTCCGTGCCCAGCGCGACCTCGACCGATTCATAGGCGCTTGCGTGCTCGCGCAGCGCGGCTTCGACCGGCGGCTGCGTGAACACCATCGTCGGCATGTAGCCCAGCGGCCAGGGCTTGGGCACCGTGTCGATGCGCTTGATCAGCTGGCCATCGACGCCGTAATACTCCGAAGGCGGAAACACCGCGACGTGTTGGGCGATGCGCTCGACCACGCCCAGGCCCTGAAACACGCGCATGATTTCGTGATCGACGGCGATGGCGCGCGGCTTGTCGTAGACCTCGCGGGCGCGGTCGACGCACAGCACCTTGCGTCCGCGCTGGCCGAGCAGGGCCGCCGCGACCGCACCGGACGGCCCGAAGCCGACCACGACCACTTCATAATGGTTGTTCGCCGCCATCGTCATGCGCTCACGGCGTCCTGTTCATCCTGCACCGTGTTTTGCAGGCGGCCTACGCGCTCGATATCGACTTCCACGCGGTCGCCGTGCTTGAGCCACACGGACGGCTGGCGCGCCCAGCCCACGCCGGCAGGCGTGCCCATCGCAACCACGTCGCCGGGTTCGAGCGTGAGGCATTCGCTGAGCAGCTCGATGGTCTCGGCCACGCCCCAGATCATGTCACTCGTGCTGGCCTGCTGCATCACCTCGCCGTTGAGGATCAGGCGCAGCGACAGGCCTTCCGCGCCCGGCGGCAGGTCGTCGGCGGTCACGAGCCACGGGCCGAACGACCCCGTACCGTCGAAGTTCTTGCCGATCGTCCATTGCGACGTGCGCTTCTGGTAGTCGCGCACGGACACATCGTTGAAGCAGGCGTAGCCGAACACGTAATCGAGCGCGTCTTCGCGCTTGACGTGGCGCGCACGCTTGCCAATCACGATCATGAGCTCCGCTTCGTAGTCGAGCTTTTCCGACACGCGCGGGCGCACCACCGGGTCTTCATGCGCGATCAGCGACGACGCGCCACGGAAGAAGATCAGCGGATAGACCGGCTTGAGATTGCCGCCTTCTTTCGCGTGATCGTAGAAGTTGTGCCCGAGGCAGACGATCTTGCCGGGTTCCGGCACGACCGGCGCGAGGTCGAGCGAGGCATACGGCGCGCGATGCTCGCCGCTGGCGATGGCGCGCTGCGCGGCGGCATTGAGGTCGACGCCGGCCTTGAGCGCCGCGCGCAGGTCGGCGGGCACGGATGCATCGGCCTTGTTGAGGTCGACGACATCGTCGCCGTCGATGACGCCAAGACGCGTAGCGTCGCCCGATCGGAACGTAACGAGTTTCATGATGTTTTCTGTGATTCGATTAGGTTGATCTGGTATCCGAACTATTCTTTATTCAGCCTTTTGCGGGCGAAAGAAGATCGTCTTCTGCGCGGTCTTCAGCTTGTCGGACGGATTGCGTCCCACGCCCCATTGATCGATGCGTCCCGGCGGCCACTTCCAGTCGTCCGGGCCGCCGGTGGGATAGGAGTCGTCCACCTGCTGCACTTCGGCCGTATATTCAATGACGAAATCGAATGGCCCGAGAAAATATGCGAATACATTATTGCCGGGGCCATGACGCCCTACGCCCCACTCGATCGGATAGCCCGCATCATTCATGCGCCCGCCGCCGCGCATCACCGAATCGAGATCCGGCATGACGAAGGCAATGTGATTGAGGCTGTTTTCCTGCGCGTCCGCCAGCGCGATGCTGTGGTGGTCGCTCGAACACCGCATGAAGGCCATGATGCGCGTGCGGTCGGAGAGCCTGAAGCCCAGCGCGTTTTCGAAAAACGCCTGCGCCACGGCCACGTTCTCGCAATTGAGCACGACGTGCGTGATCTTGATGGGACGGTCTTTCACGCTTTCCGTGTTTGCGTGGCTGCGGTCGCCCGCGATGAAGCGCAGCACGCGCCCTTGCGGGTCGAGCGCTTCCAGCAGCGTTCCGGCGCCCGGCATGTCCGTCGGCGCAGGGCCGGAGACGATCTGGCCGCCGTGCTCGACGATGGACTGAGCGAGCGCATCCAGATCGGCCGCGTCGGCCACGCTGAACTCGATGGCACGCACATCGGCGCGCTCGCTTTGCGTAAGCGTGAGGATGTGATGCGCCGCGCCGGTGCCGCGAAAATAGACTTTTTCCGGGCGGCGCGTGAGTTCGGTGAGATGCCAGGTGTCCGCGTAGAAGCGCGCGGCCAGTTCGAGATCGGGCACGCCGATCTCGATGCCTCTGAGGCCAGTGACGAGGCACTGCGTCATGTCATGCTCCATTCCTGATGCCCAGGAATTCCCGGGCGTTGCGATAGATGAGTCGCTCCGTGGCGGCCGCGTCCAGGCCGAGCGCCTGCACGCCGCCTACGGGGTCGCGCTCGCGGAATGCGAACGGATAATCGGTGCCCAGCATCAAGCGCGTATCGCCGAAGGTCTCGACGAGATGGCGCAGCGTGGGCGCGTCGAACACGAGCGAGTCGAACCAGAGGCGCCGCGCCTGCTCGCGCGGCGCAAGCACCAGCGACTCGCGCAGCGGCGCGAACACCTGGCTCGCCTGCTCCAGGCGCGGCAGCAGCGAAGCCAGTGTCCCGCCGCCGTGGCTGAAGGCGATGCGAAGCTTCGGATACCTGACGATCAAGTTGGACGTGATGGCCGATGCGGCGGCAAGACCCACATCGGTGGGAAACGCCAACGCCTGCACGAGTTGCGCGGGGCCGACCAGGCGCTCCTTGCCTGCTGGCCGCAGCGCATGGACGAACACCGCCGCGCCCAGTGCCTCGCAAGCCTCGAAAAAAGCCTCGAACTGCGCAGCGCCGATGGGCGCACCGTTGATATTGCTGCCGATCTCCACACCCGCGAAGCCCGGCATGCGCATCAGCCGTTCGAGTTCGCGGATCGCCATATCGACGTCCTGCAACGGCACCGCGCCCAGACCGACCATGCGGCCCGCGCTCGCCTCGCACATGCTCGCGATGGTGTCGTTGAGGTATTGCAGCAGCGGCAGCGCGTCGGCGGCTTCCATCCAGTACGACAGCAACTCGGGCATCGGCGAGATCGCCTGGATCGCCACGTTCTGCGCGTCCATGTCGGCAAGTCGCTTGTCTGTGTCCCAGCACAGGTCGGACACCGTGCGATAGATCTTCTCGTCGATCACCACATGGCGATGGCACGCGTGCGCGGGCTGCATCGAGGGCCAGTCGCGCGGTACTTTTGCGCCCAGGTAACGGGGAAATGCTGCGGGCACGATGTGCGCATGCACGTCGATGCCGTGACAGGCGCAGCGGTAAGTAGATTGAGCGGATTGAGTGACTTGCATGGCGCGGCTTGCCTCAACGATGCGCGAGGCCCGCTGCGCGCAGGCCCTCGATGCAGATGGCCTCGTCCTCGTCGCCGGTGCCGCCGCTCGCGCCTATCGCGCCGAGCACCTGCCCGTTCGCCGCGACGATCGCGACCGCACCGGTCTGGGCGATGAACTTGCCGCCGGTCGCGGGCGCAATCGCGCTGAAGAACACCGGGTTGCCCGTGGCGCGCTCATGCAGCGTGCGCGTGTTGACGCCCATGCCGAATGCGGCCGCCGCCTTGCCGTGCGCGATCTCCATACGCAGCGGCGTGGCGTTGTCCTCGCGCGTCGCCAGTTTCACGTGCCCGGCTTCGTCGAGCACAACGAGCGCCATGGCGCGCAAGCCGTCACGGCGGGCCGCGCCCAGCGCGGCGGCGGCGATACGGTTGGTCTGCTCCAGCGTCAACGTCTCCATCTCTTGAGTCTCCTGCGAGTCGTCCTGCGATTCGATCTGCTGCCGATCATAATATATACAAAACAACAATGTCGATGATTTTGTGTATTTACATCGGGAAAACCCCATGGCATCGCCGGACGACGGGAACGATGCGCGGATCGGATATACTTTCCCGCAAACGAAACATGACAGAGGTGTGAACTTGTCCCGCACAGTGAGTTACCCCGCGACACCCGCGGGCGCGGGCGGCGCGAGCGCCGCCACGCTGGCCACGAACCTGTATGACCGCATCCGGGCCGACCTGCTCGACGGCAAGCTCGAACCGGGCCGCAAGTTGCAGATCGAGTTCCTGTGCGACCAGTATCAGGCCGGGCAGACGCCGGTGCGGGAAGCGCTCAACCGTCTCACGTCGGACGGCCTGGTCGAGCGCCGCGACCAGCGCGGGTTCGCGGTCGCCGGCATCAGCGCGAGCGATCTCCAGGAGATTACGAAGACGCGCTGCTGGCTGGAGGAAGTCGCACTGCGCGAGGCGTTCGCGAGCCGCTCCGTCGAATGGGAAGAGGATGTCGTGCTGGCCTACCACCGCCTCTCCAAGGTGCCGCGCTCGCTCAGCGAGAGCGAATACAAGGAGAACCCCGAGTGGGAGCGCCGCCACCGCGAATTTCATCGCGCGTTGATCGGCGGCTGCCAGTCGCGCTGGCTCATCAGCTTCTGCGAGCAACTGGCCGACCAGCTTTACCGCTACCGTCAGCTTTCGGTGCGGCGCGTGTTCCCGAAGCGCCATGAGGGCGCGGAGCACAAGTCGATGCTCGACGCCGTCGTGGCGGGCGACGCCGCGCTCGCCATCCAGCTCCTCACGACGCACTACCGCCAGACGGCGGACATCATCCTCGCGGACGCCGACCTGTTTCCGCCTTCGCGCTAAGCCTGCCCACGGCTGACGCGCACTGCCCGCCTCCTTTTTCCTTTTGGAAAACGCCCTCCGCGCGCCTCCTGGCGCGCCAGGGCGGGCGTTCGCACGCCTGTTTGCTTTTTTCGATGATCGAATACACAACCTGGCGTTTTCGATAGTTTTGTATATTTTTTATTGACCATCGCTCGCTCGTACACAAAACTCCTGTTTCCAGAGAGTGCCGCATTTCGACGGCACCGTTCAGGAGACGAGATGAAATTTGCACCGTTCGCCACCACGGCCCTGGTCACGGCCGCCGCCGCGCTGGGCGCGTCCAGCGCTCACGCCCAGTCGTCGGTCACGCTGTACGGGATCATCGATACCGCGATCCAGGTCGCCAATACGGGCGGCCAGACCGTCGTGCGCGAGGCGTCGAGCTCCGTCGCGCCGTCGCGCTGGGGCTTCTTCGGCAAGGAGGATCTGGGCGCGGGCTATACCGTGGTCTTCAAGCTGGAGAACGGCTTCAACGCGAACTCGGGGGCGATGGCGAACACCACGGCGCTGTTCAACCGCGAGGCCTGGATCGGCGTGCGCGGCCCGTTCGGCCAGATCCAGGCGGGCAACAACTACACGCCGCTGTTCCTGAGCTACGTGACCTATTCGATCGGCGAGCTCAACGCGCTCGCCTGGGGCAACGCGACCAACAACTACGTGTTCGTGCCGGTCGCGCGCACGGCGAACTCGCTGCGCTATGCCTCGCCCGACCTCGCGGGCTTCACGCTGAGGGCGCTCTACGCGCGCGGCGCGAACGGATCGAGCGGCGTGCCGGCGTCGCTGGGCGACACGCTGTCGGCAGGCGTGAACTTCAAGGCGGGCGCGTTTTCCGCCGATATCGACTATCTGCAGCAACGCTTCGCGCCAACGGCCACGCTCACGACGACCACGCCCGTCGCGACGGGCCGCTATTACCTGATTGGCGCTTCGTACGATTTCGGCGCGGTGAAGACCGCCGCGCTTTATCAGATGCATCGCAACGCGACCGGCGTGAGCAGTTCGATTTCCAGCGCCTACGCAACGCCCAATCACGACTTCTACGAAGTGAACGCGCTGATCCGCCATGTCGTGGGCGGCTCGCTGCTCGCAAGCTTCGGCCAGTACTGGCTGCGCTCGGGCGGCGACGGTCACGCGCTGTCGTGGGCCTTGCGCTACGACTATCTGCTCTCGAAGCGCACCGGCTTTTATGCGGGCGTCGCAGGCGTGCGCAATCACGGGACGACGGCCTTCACCGTCACGGACGCGGCGGGCCCCGGCATCGCCGTGGGTGCGGGCAGGAACATCACGACCGAAATCGTCGGCCTCGTCCACAACTTCTAACGCTAACGCGCACGGGCCTTTCGAGCAGATCCGTGCGCGTTGATGCGCCGCTCAGAACCGGTGGCGAATCCCCGCCGTCACGAGCGTCTGAATGCTGGTGCGCGAAGCCGTCACGCCACCCAGCGCGGCGACCGCCGGCAGGCCGCGCGAATCGGTGCCGCTGGCATGCTGGTAGAACGCCATCGTGTAGAGATCGGTGCGCTTGGACAGCGCGTAGTCCAGCGCGAGATCGACCTGCTGATAGTGCGCGTGCGTCACGCCGCTGCTCTGCGTGTACGAGTAAGCCGCGCCCAGCATTAACGCGGGCGTTACCTGGAACTTCACGTTGGCCTCGCCGATATTGAAGATCGCCGTGCCGCGAAATGCCTTCTCTGCCGCACTAAGCCCCGTTACCGCAACCGTGCCTAGATCCGTGAAACGCGTATTGCTGTAGGCCGCGCCCAGCGTGACTTGATCGATGGTGTAAGCCGCCGCTGCCGAGAAAATCTTCTGTGCGCCCGCCGATGCGAACCCGGCATAAACGGGGCTATAGATATTGTTCGCGGTTGCGCTGTCGTTCGCCTTGTTGCCGAAGAAAGAGAAGTTCGGGCGGTCGGCGTCCTGATAGCCGATGCCGATTTTCAGCGGCCCGCGCGCAAAACCGCCGCCCACCGCAACGATGCGGTTGGTCGCGATCGATCCCGCCTGGTTGCCGAACGCATACATGCCGGCAAGCGAGAAGCCGTAAAAGCTCGGCGTCGTGTACTTGACCGAGTTGTTGACGCGCGCAAAGGTGTCGAGGTTATCGACGTCGCCGGGGTGCGCGCCATAGCCCGCGCCCGACCCGGCCCAACTGCCGCCCGCCGTGAGATAGCCTGTGTACCAGTAGGCGGGGGAATACTGGCGGCCCAAGGTCAGCGTCCCTGCGTTGCCGGAAAGCCCGACGAATGCCTGCCGCGCGAAGAACGTACCGTTCTGCGAAATCGTTCCCGTGGTCGCGCTATAGCCGTTCTCCAGCGTGAAGATCGCTGATAACCCGCCGCCCAGGTCTTCGACACCTTTTAGCCCCCAGACGCTCGAACTCGCGTTGCCGCTGGCGAGCGCGTATTGCTGCTTGCCGCCCGCATTCGAATTGAACACCATGCCGACATCGGCGACGCCGTAAAGCGTGACGCTCGACTGTGCGTGCGCCGTGCCTGCAAGCATCCCCGTCACCACCATCCCCACCGTCACTGCGACTGCGCGATTACACATGAAAAGATCTCCGGGTTTTACGGTTCTTATTTAATTTGCTATCCGAATTAATTATTTCGCGCGGACTCCGTGGATCCGCGCTTGCTGGCCTAGCTGTCGCTACGCAGGTACGACTCGGTGAGCGCCACCCAGCAGGCCGCGCCAAGCGGAATCACTTCGTCGTTGAAGTCGTAGCCGTCGTTGTGCAGCGAGCAGCCCACCCACTCGCCCGTGCCGTTGCCCAGCGAAAAATAGCAGCCCGGCATGCGCTCCAGCATCCACGCGAAATCCTCGCTGCCCATCTGCGTAGACGGCGGAACCTGAATGACCTTGTCCGCACCCAGCACGCTGGCGATCGCCGCGCGCGCGACCTGCGCCTCGGCGGCCGTGTTCATGATCGCCGGAACCATGCGTTCGTAGACGATCTCCGCCTGCACGCCTGCTGACATCGCTTGATGCTCCACCACGGCGCGAATGCGCGTCTCAAGCAGGTCGCGCACGGCGGGGACGGTCGCGCGCACGGTCAGTTTCAGCGTGGCCGTCTCGGGGATCACGTTATACGTGCTGCCCGCCGAGATCTGCCCCACGCTGATCACGCCCGCATCCACCGGCGCGACGTTGCGCGAGACAATGCCCTGCAACGCCACCACCGTCATGCACAGGGCCAGCGTCGGATCGATCGCGCGATGCGGAATCGCGCCGTGGCCGCCCTTGCCGCGAAACGTCACCGTTACGCGATCGGACGAGCCGCCCAGCGGCCCCGCCTGCACAACCGCCTTGCCGACCGGCAGCCCCGGCGCGTTGTGAAAGGCGTAGACGGCGTCGCACGGGAAGCGCTCGAACAAGCCATCGTTCATCATCGCGAGCGCGCCGCTCAGGCCTTCCTCGTCGGGCTGGAAAATGAGGTTCAGGGTGCCGTCGAAGGCGCGCGTGGCGGCGAGATATTCGGCGGCGGCAAGCAGCGTCACCGTGTGGCCATCGTGGCCGCACGCGTGCATGCGGCCGTCGACCGTGCTCGCGTACGGCAGGCCGGTGCGCTCCTGCATCGGCAGCGCGTCCATGTCCGCGCGCAGGCCGATCCGGCGCGCGCCCTCGCCCACTTTCAACTGCGCCACCACGCCGTGGCCGCCAATGCCGGTATGCACGTCGTAGCCCCACTCGGCCAGCAGTTGCGCGACGAGACCGGCGGTATCCGGCACCTCTGCGCCAAGCTCGGGATGAGCGTGAATGCGATGGCGAATCGCGGCAAAACGTTGTGCCGAAGCCTCGATGGCGGCAGGCACGGCAACAGGAACAGAAAGAGGAACAGAAGCAGGTTCGCGCTGGTTCATGGCAGGAATTCGAGTTTTGGAGGGATCGATGCGGCGCGAGCGCTTAATCGCGGCCCGGATTGCTGGGATACAGCAGCAGCGCGATAAAGCTGATGAGCGAAGCGCACAGCAGGTATCCGGCAGGCGCCATCCGGCTACCCGTCGCGCTGATGAGCCACGTCACCGCCAGCGGCGCAAAGCCGCCAAAGATCGTCACACCGAAGCTGTACATGATCGACATGCCCGTGGCGCGATGATGACGCGGCAGCGCCTCCATCATCATCGCCGTGCCCGCGCCGGTGCCAATCGACATCAACGTGCCCGAGATCGCCACGCACATCATCACGAGCGGCAGGCCCGGCCTCGACGACAGCAGCGTGAAATTGGGGATCACGATCAGCATGGAGAGCATGCTGTTGGCGATCAACAGCGGCTTGCGGCGCGGCAGTTTATCGGCGAGGCGGCCGAATATCGGCGCGAGCACCAGCATCGTCAGGCCCGACACACAGGTCGCCGCGAACGCCGTGACCTGCGGCATGTGCAGCGTGCGCACCAGATACGTCGGCATATAAAGCACGATCACGTACATCGCCGACGTCGTGCTCGTCATCAGGAACGTGCCGATGACCAGCGTGCGGGCGTGCTCGCGAAACACCGCGCCCACGCCGCTCATTGCTGAGGGCTTTGCCCGCGTATGCGTTTCTTCCAGATGCTTGCGGATATACATGCCGACCGGGGCGATCAGCAGGCCCAGCAGGAACGGCAGGCGCCAGCCCCACGACTGCAGCGCTTCGGGCGACAGCGACGCGGAAATCGCGACGCCTGCCAGCGCCCCCACGAGCGCCGCGCCGCCTTGCGTAGCGGCCTGCCAGCTGACGTAATAGCAGCGCCGCGACTTGCTGCCCGACTCCATCAACAGCGCGGAGGCCGCGCCGATTTCGCCGCCCGCCGACAGGCCCTGCAACAAGCGCCCGATCACCACCAGGATCGTTGCGCTCACACCGATGCTCGCGTAACTGGGCGTGAGCGCGATCAATGCAGTGCCCGCGGTCATCAGTGCAATGGTCAGCGTGAGCGCCGCCTTGCGTCCGCGCTGGTCAGCGAGATTGCCGATGATGACCGCGCCTATCGGGCGCATCAGGAAGCCCGCCCCGAAGGTCGCGAACGACAGCAGCAAGGACGTGAGCGCATTGCCAGTCGGAAAAAACAGCTTGCCGATGGTCACGGCGAAGAAGCTGTACAACGTGAAGTCGTACATTTCCAGCCCGTTGCCAATGGAGGCAGCAACGATGGCACGTCGCGTGGGCGCGCGCCGGACGGGCTCGGCCTGAGGTTCAGCCTGAGGTTCGGCGCGACCCAGGGCATGGCTCAGGGCGGACACGCCGTCGTTCAGCGCGTGGGGCAGTTCATTCATTGACGTCCTCTTGTCGGAGCGATCGGATAGCGGCATGCAGCACCGGAAACCAGTGTTTGTTGCCAAAATCAACGCGACAAGTGACGGATTTTCAATCCATTGACGTCCGGTTATAGCGGCGTCACGGCTTGAGACTCAGCAGACCTGTGGGGTCGTAGTCGCGCAACGCGTCGGCAATGGCGTCATGCAGGCGCTCCGCCGAGCCCGGTAGCGTATGGCGGTCGCGCGTGACGAGCGAAATTGCGCGCGCGGGCAGGCATTCGTCGAGTTCGAGAAAGTCCATCGTTTCACGCATGAAACGGCTGCTCGTGGATTCCGCGGACAGCAGAATGAGCGTGTCCATCTGTGAACACATGGCCAGCGCGAGCGACATCGACGAGCATTCGATCACGCGTGCGGGCAATGGCAGGCCGTGATCGGCAAAGACCTGCACGAAAGGCGTGCTCGCGTCCGCAAGCGGATCGAGCACGATCCACTCGGCATCGCTCAAGGCGGCCAGCGAGCGCTCGGCGCTCAGTGGATGTCCCTTGCGCGCCGCCACCAGCGTCGCCATGCTCACGACCGGCGTGCAGTCGAGCAGGCTGTCGGGCGCCATGCGCTGCGAGGTCAGCGCGAAATCGAGCGTGCCTTCGCGAACCTGTTCGAGCAGCTGGTTCGGCCGCATCTCCAGCATGCGCAGGCGCACCTGCGGATAATCGCGCCTGAATGCCGAAAGACAATCGGCCAGCGGGCGCAGCAGCGCGGTGACGGGCGTCACGCCGATGCGGATTTCGCTGATCGCGTTGCCTTTCATTTCCTCCATATCGTCGCGGGCGCGGCGCACGTTCTCGCTGATGAGCCGCGCATGGCCGACGAGCCGCTGACCATAGGCAGTCAATTGAACGCCCTTGCTGGAGCGCACGAACAGCGTCGCGCCCACCTGCCCTTCGAGTTCCTTGAGCGCCTTGCTCAGCGCCGATTGCGTGACGTGCAGCACGCGCGACGCCTCCAGGATGCTGCCGGTTTCCGCAACGGCGGCGAGCGCTCTCAGTTGATGCAGTTTCATATTTGGACAGTGGGAGGGACAGACGGCAAGCCGCAGTTTAACCGCAAGCGCGTGCGGCTTTAGCACGCTGTCGAGGCTCAATCAGGCAAAACCCTCGTGCGAAATATCGCAGACCGAATTTTGAAAAATGGTTGCCGCGCGCGCGGCACACGGCTAATCTTGTCCCGTTCTCACACGCTGCATGGAAGAGATCGTCCTACCGGAACGACGCCGACGGAGCAACCGCCCCGGAAACTCTCAGGCAAAAGGACCACGCAGCCGGAACATCTGGAGAGCGGCGCATTGCAACGATGGCGCCCACCGAAGGGGAGCCACGCGCGTCGTAAGCGCGCGGGCGAAACTCTCAGGTACATGGACAGATGGGGCATTGGCGCCGGTTGCAACCGGCCGGCGATGCCTAACGCAGTCAATGCTCTCTGGACTCTGTCATGTCACGAATTGCCGTCATCGGCGCCGGGATTACCGGCGTCACCACCGCCTATGCGCTCGCACGGCGCGGCCATCGCGTCACCGTCATCGATCGTCACCGCTACGCCGCAATGGAAACCTCGTTCGCCAACGGCGGGCAGCTTTCCGCGAGCAACGCGGAAGTCTGGAACAGCCGCGCCACGGTATTCAAGGGCCTGCGCTGGATGACGCGGCGCGATGCGCCTTTGCTCATGAACCCGCGTCCCAACTGGCACAAGTACAGCTGGATCGGCGAATTTCTGCGCCAGATTCCGAATTACCGCAGCAATACGATCGACACGGTGCGCCTTGCCATTGCCGCGCGCGAGCATCTGTTCTCGATTGCGAAACGTGAATCGATCGAATTCGATCACGAGCAGCGCGGTATTCTGCACTTCTACGCAACGCGCAAGGAATTCGACGCAGCGACCAGGGTGAATGCGCTGTTGCGCGAAGGCGGCCTCGATCGGCGTGCGGTAACGCCCGATGAAATACGGGCAATCGAGCCCACGTTGCAAGGCGATTTCCACGGCGGCTTCTTTACCGAATCCGATTCGACCGGCGACATTCACAAGTTCACGCGCGGTCTCGCGCAGGCTTGCGAACGTCTTGGCGTCGAGTTCCAGTACGACACCACGGTGCAGTCAATCGGCGATGCGCACAACGGCACGGTCTCGATCGCTACGTCGCGTGATGCACTGCCCTGCGTTTCCACATTCGATCGCGTGGTGATCTGCGCGGGCGTGGGCAGCCGCGCCCTCGCCGCGCAAGTGGGCGACCACGTCAACGTCTATCCGGTGAAGGGCTATTCGATCACCGTCTGTCTCGACGATGCGGCCAGCCAGCAAGGCGCGCCGTGGGTCAGCCTGCTCGACGACGCGGCGAAGATCGTCACGAGCCGGCTGGGCGCGGATCGTTTCCGGATTGCGGGCACGGCAGAAATCAACGGTGCGAATCGCGATATCCGCTCGGATCGTATCGAACCGCTGGTGCGCTGGGCGCGCACGCACTTCCCGTCGATTTCGACGTCCCGCGTGATTCCGTGGGCGGGACTGCGTCCGATGCTGCCCAGCATGTTGCCGAGGGTCGGGCGCGGCAGGCAGCGCAACGTCTTCTACAACACGGGGCACGGACACCTGGGCTGGACGCTGTCGGCGGCGACGGCGGAATCCGTCGCGCTGCTGGTGAGCGACGATATCGCGAACGCTCGCCAGCGTGTCGTTGCGTCGGCAACAACCGCGACGGCGACGACGCGCTAGCTGATCGACACCGAGCGCAATTCTTCCAGCACTGCGCGCGCCGCGTCCAGTCGGCGCACCAGCGATCCGGCGGCGGGCGTGACCGGCATGCGGGTCTGTGCCGACACGCCGCCGTCCAGCGCCATCATCGCCTTGATCGCGCTCGGATTGGGCGCGGCAAACAGCAGCTTGAGAATGGGTTCGAGCCGTGCGAACAGGCAGCTCGCGTCGCGCTCTTTTCCGGCCAGGAACAGCGCCTGCACTTCAGCTAGTAGATCGGCGCAAATATGGGCGCTCGCCAGGATGCCGCCCGTTGCGCCCGCTTGCAGGCAGTCGAGAAACGCATCGTCGTTGCCGCACAACAGCGCGATGGGCAACTTGCCGAACGCCGCGAAACGCTCGCGCGCACAGGCCTTGATCGCGCGGATATTGGACAGGCGCAGCAACTGTTCAACCGTCGATTCCGCGATCCCGACACCGGTGCGATGCGGCACGTCGTAAAGCACGATATCGCGCTCGGTGGCCTGCGCGACCTGCCGGAAATGCCAGAGCAGGCCCGCCTGGTCGGGGCACAGATACGCGGGCGCGCTGACCAGGTAACCGGCGAGGCCCCACACTTCCAGACGATGAATCTCGTCGACAAATCCGCCAGTGTCGATCCCGCCCACGCCCGCGATGACCGGAACGCGCCCCGCGACGGTTGCGGTGATCGCCTGCATCACCACGTTGCGCTCGCCGCTGTCGAGCAGCGCCGCTTCCGCAGTCGTCCCCAATGCGACGATCCCCGCAATTCCGCGTTCCACATGACGCTGCGTCAGCGCTTCGAGTGCGGGCACGTCGACTTCGCCGTCACGAAACGGCGTCACCAGCGGCAACCAGATTCCGGAGTACATATCAGTTTTTCTCCTCGTCGGTACGCGCGCGCAAGGCGCTGATCGTCGCCTCCGGCACCACGCCCAGCAGCGTATGCAACGTGAAGCCAAAGTCCTCCGGCGCGATGTCGATGCGAACCACGATCGAATCGCCGCGTTCCGCGGTGCGCGTGACATAGACGCCCAGCGCCGAGTGCAGCAGCGTCGCCAGGTGGGCGCGCGATTCGGCCAGCGTTTTGCCATTGAGCGCAATATCGAACCAGGCGCGCGGCGTACGGAACGGCAAGACCGTGGCGCTCGAACGTTGCGTAGCGGTACGCGTTTCGGGAACGGCGAAGGAGTGTGCGAGTTGCATGCGATCGGGCACGGGATGCGTGCGTTGTGTCGATGAAACCAGCGTATCGGGCTTCGCGTAAAGCAGGCGTAAAAATCGCAGGGACACCCGCAAAAACGTTGCCTTATACGGCACGTTTACATTCTCGCCGCTGAATAAAGCGCACCTTTGATGCGCAGATGGCTAGCATGGTTGCCTTGATTTCGGCACTCATTCGAGGAGGATTCATGTCGATCGAAAGCCGACGCCTGGCGCGCCTGCGCCTGGATGTGCTCGCGGTGCTCGGTTCGATTGCCGCCATGACGCTGATCGCGTTCGGCAACCCGGTGGTCGGTCTGGGCATCTGCATTGCGACGCTGATGCCGCTGGTTCTCAGAGACTGAAGCGCTTGTTTTCATGTGCGTGGTAACCTCCTGGCGACCGGCTGTCGCCACTGCGGCCAGTCAAGCAATCAGGAGCGCACATGAACAAGCACGATCTCGAAGCCATGTCGGCCTTCCGCTACGACCTGCGCAAATTCCTGCGCGCGTCGGAAGAGATCGCCAACGCCGCGGGCATTACGACGCTGCAATATCAACTGCTGCTGCACGTCTGCGGCTTCCCCGACCGCAAATGGGCGACCGTGGGGGAACTGGCCGAGCGTCTGCAAGCCGCACCCAACGGCACGGCTGCGCTCGTATCGCGCTGCGAAGCGGCAGGACTCGTCGCGCGCAAGCCCGATCCCTCCGACCGCCGCCAGGTGCAGGTGCATCTCACGCCCACGGGCGAGTCTTTCCTGATGGAACTCGCGGCCCAGCATAAGGCGCTCTATGGCGCGTTCCACTGGGTCTTCGGCGAGCACGCCGGGTAGCCTCTGCACGGGATTTTCGGACGCCAGAGCGATTTATGTCACAATGTGCCATAAATCGCTCTTTCTCCGCGCGCCCATGCGAATCCTGACCCTTATCGATCGCCGCTCGATTCAGCGCAGCCAGCGGCGCTGGCTGTATTTCGGCGTGTTCTGGCTGGGCGCGGTCGCGACCGGACTCGTGGCGGTGCTTTATGCGCGGCTCATTGACTTTGGCTTCGACCTGTTCCTGAAAATGTGCGCGCACGCCGCCTGGCTGCCGCTCATCGTCACGCCCGCCGTCGCGGCGCTGGGCGTCTGGGTCACACGCCGCTGGTTTCCCGGCTCGGAAGGCAGCGGCATTCCGCAGGTCATCGCCACGCTGCATGACGTTCGCACGCTCGGGCCCCGCCTGCTGACGCTGCGCATCCTCGTTGGCAAGATCGTGCTGTCGTTCCTGGCGATTCTCGGCGGCTTCACGATTGGCCGCGAGGGCCCGACGATTCATGTGGGCGCCGCGCTGATGTTCAGCCTGCGGCGCTTTTATCCGGCGCGTCTGCGCAGCATCTATGGGGTCGGTCTCGAACACAAGCTCGCGCTTGCGGGCGCGGCGGCCGGCCTGTCGGCGGCGTTCAACGCCCCGCTCGCGGGCGTCGTATTCGCCATCGAGGAGCTCACCCGCAGCTTCGAGCAGCGCACGAGCGGCGTGCTCATCACGGCGATCATCTTCGCGGGCATCGTGTCGCTCGCGCTGCAAGGCAATTACGTCTATTTCGGCACTATCGCCATCGACGGTCATTTTCCTGACCTGCTCGCGGCTGCGGTCGTGCTCGTGGGCGTGCTGACGGGAATCGCAGGAGGGATCTTCTGCTGGCTGTTGCTCAATACGCCGCGCTGGATGCCCGCTCGCCTGCTTTCGTTGCGCGAGCAACGACCGGTTGTGTTCGGCGCGGCGTGTGGACTCTTTATCGCTGTCCTCGGTGTGGCCAGTCACGGCCATCTGTTCGGCAGCGGCTACGCGGAGGCGCGCGGCATGCTCGAAGGGCATTCGCAGTTTAGCGCGGCGTATCCGCTCTTCAAGATGGCGTCGATGGTGGGATCGTATCTGCCGGGCACGCCGGGCGGCCTGTTTGCGCCTTCGCTGGCAATTGGCGCCGGAATCGGCAACGCCCTGCATATGGTGTTCGGGCAGATGCAACTGCCGATGCTGATTGCGCTCGGCATGGTGGGCTACCTGGCCGCCGTCACGCAAAGTCCGATCACGGCGTTCGTCATCGTGATTGAAATGATCAACGGGCACGCGCTGGTGCTTTCGTTGATGGCGACTGCGCTGATTGCGAGCCAGGTGTCGAAGCTGTTTGCGCCGCCGCTTTATGAAGCGCTGGCGCAGCGGTATTTGCGCCGTTAAAGCGTAGCGGCAGGACAGCGACGCTGTCCTGCCGCCGCTATTTCAACGCAGCGCCTTCACGTCGTTTGCCGTGACGTTCGCCGCCTGGCCGCCCCAGGTCGCACGCAGATAGTTCGCCAGTTGCGCAAGTTCGTCGTCGCTCAAGGTCGACGAGAACGCCGGCATCGCCTGCATGTTCTCCACGCCCGCAAACTTCTGCGTATCGATACCGTCGAGCATCGCGACCAGCAGGTTGTGCGGATCGGCCTGACGCAGCGTCGAGTTGCCGTTCATCGGCACCGCGACGTGCGGCTTGCCCTCGCCCGCCAGCCCGTGACAACCCGCGCAGACCGCCAGATACACCGAGCGACCGGCCGCCAGCGCCGCGCCGTCGGCGGACACCGCCGCCACCGGCTGCGGCGCGGGCGGCGTATCGCCGAGCAGATAGACGCTCAGCGCGCGCACGTCGTCCTTCGAGAGGTACTGCGTGCTCAGGTGCACGACCGGATACATCTCGCCGAACGCCGAGCCTTGCGGCGCGATACCTACGCTAAAGAAGGTCTGCAGATCGGCAGCCGTCCAGCCGCGTCCGGCGAGACCCGCCGGTGTGATATCCGGCGCGATCACACGCCCCAGCGCCGCGCCCGAGAGCGGCTTCGCATCGACCAGCTGGCCCGCGAAATTGCGCGGCGTATGGCATTCGGCACAGTGGCCCAGCGCGTTGGCCAGATAGCGTCCGCGCTGCCAGTCCGCCGATTGCCCCTTCGACGCGTCGGGCAACGCATCCTTGAGAAACACCATGTCCCAGAACGCCATGCCGAAGCGCAGGTTGTACGGGAACTTGAGGTCGTGCTCGTGGTTGGCCACCGGCGCCGGCTTCACCGACATCAGGTAGGCGTAGATCGCGTCCGAGTCCGCGCGCGTGAGCTGTCGGTAGGACGTGTACGGCATCGACGGATACAGGCGCTTGCCGCGCGCGTTGCCGTCGTGCAGCGCGTGCCAGAAGTCGTCTGCGCTCCAGTCGCCAATGCCATGCGCTTTGTCGGGCGTGATGTTCGAGCCGTAGAACGCGCCGTAAGGCGAGGCGATCTTCACGCCGCCCGCGAACGGCGCGCCGTCCTGCGAGGTATGGCAGGCCGCGCAGTCGGCGGCCTTCACCAGATAGCGGCCATGAGCGACCTGATCAGGCGTCGGCGTGAACGCGGCGCTGGACGCATTCGAATCCGGCGATTCGTGCTGCCCGCAGGCCGCGAGCGTCAGCGCACATGCAGCGAGCACTGCACCGCGCACGAGGCGATCAATGAGGGCGCGCTTCATGCTGCGTCCTTCACGAGACCTGGCGTGGTCATCACGACGTCCTTCACGGCCTCGTAGTAACGCACGTAGCCGGTGCAGCGGCACAGATGGCCGTCCAGTGCGCTCAGGATCGTGCTTTCGACATCGGCCTTCGCGACCGGCTCGCGCTTCAGGCGTTCGATCAGCACGGTGGCCGCGTTGACGAAACCCGGCGTGCAGTAGCCGCACTGGAAGCTGAAGTGTTCGAGAAACTTCTGCTGGATCGGCGAGAGTTCGACGACTTCGCCGGCGTCATTGCGCTTCGCATGGCCTTCGACCGTGCGGATGGTGCGGCCGTTGAAGAAATGCGCGCCGGTGATGCAGGTGCGCATTTCCTCGCTCGTGCCGTCGGTCTTGTCGAGGATCACCACGCACGCGTGGCATACGCCCTGCCCGCACCCCAGGCGCGAGCCGGTCAGGCCCGCGTACTCGTGCAGGAACTCGATCATCATGAGGCCTTCGGGCACCTGCATCGGGCCGACTGCCTTGCCGTTGATCGTGAGCGAGAGCGCCTTCGGCTTGTATTGAACCAGCGGGCGCTCGACTGGAGCGGACGTTTGCGTTTGTGTTTGCGTTTGTGTCTGCGTTTGCGGTGCAGAAGCAGCAGAGGCTGCGGCGGCGCTGGCGCTCACCGCGGAAGCAGCGGATTGGGGCAGCGTCATGCGAGCACCTCCTGAATTTTTTGCGGGGTCACCGGCAGGTCGGTGAAACGATGGCCGATGGCGTGCGCGATGCCGTTCACGACCGCGCCCACGACCGGAATCATCACCACTTCGGCAATGCCCTTGGGCGGATCGGTTTCGGACAGCGGCGGCAACACTTCGCCGCTCTGCGACCAGACGGCGACGTCCGACGCGCGCGGCAGCTGGTAGCGGTTGAAATTCCATGTGCCGTTGCCGGGGCCGTCTTCGTACAGCGGCAGATACTCGTGCAGCGCGTGGCCAATGCCCATCGCCAGGCCGCCCTGCAACTGGCCCGAGACCAGTTGCGGCGAGATCTGGTTGCCGCACTCCATGATCGAGTGATGCGTGAGCAGTTCGACCTTGCCGCTCGCCTCGTGCACGGCCAGCTCGACCAGCGTGCCGACCGCGCTGTAATAGGTCACCGCCGCATTGTTGCGGCTCATCGGCGGGATGAACACGCGCTTGCGGTCGAGCACACGGTAGCCGTTCGCGGTGACGGGCAACGTTGTGGGCGCAACGGATGCCGTGCCCGCCGCGTTACCATCGCCCTTCCCGTAGCGCAGCGAAAGCGCGTCGATCGGCATGCGTTCGAGCGTACCGGCGCCGATATCGAACTCGGCTTCCGCCCATTGCCAGCGGTTGAACACGTGCACGGCAGCGCCCGTCGCGAGACCCATTGCATGCGCCTGTTTCGCGACCTGCTCAAGCGGCAGCGGTTCGAGCCCGGCAGCGGTGAGCTTGCCGTCCACCCAGCGCGCGTCCTCGATACGCACCACGAGCGGCGCAGCCTGGCCGCCGCCGATGCCCTGCCCCCAGATCGCCATGGCAGCCGGCCAGAGGCCGAAGCGGAACACGGCGCGTGCCGCTTCGCGCGTGCTATGCGTGAAGTAGAACGCGGAGTTCGTGGCGCTCGACGGCGAGGCGATATTGGGCGTCCAGCGCGGATTGGCGCTGGCCTTGTCCTGGTCGGCCTGGCTCATCATGTAGGGGTCGCCGCTCGTCACCACCGGCAGGTCAGGCCAGTCCGTCACGGCGACGCGAATGTCCGCCGCGGGCTTGCCGAGCCACTTCGCCACCGCCACGGCCTGCGAGGTCGACATGCCCGTGCCGATTTCCGCGCCCGTATGCTGCAGCGAGATATGGCCGTTCTCGTCGATCTCGACTTTCGCCAGCGATGCTTCGGATCCCGTACCAAAGTCCTTTTGCACGCAGGCAAAGCCGACGCCATAGCGCTTGCCGGGATTGGCTGCTTCGTATTCGGTCTTGCGCTTCGCCCGTTGCGTCCACAACGGATGCGCCTTCGCGCGTTCGAGCACGTCGTCCACGCGGATCGCGCCTGCGGGAATCGCACCCTGGGTGTTTTTCATGCCCGAGCGCAGCGCGTTCTTGATGCGGAAGTCGATCGGATCGACGCCCAGTTGCGCGGCAATTTCGTCGACGGCCATTTCCGTCGCCGCCATGCTTTGCAGCGTGCCGTAGCCGCGCGCGGAACCCGCATCGATTGCCCGCGAAGCGATCGCCACCGCCGCGAAGTCGTTCTTCGGGAAGTAATAGATCGATTGCGCCGCCGTCGCGCCCACCATCGCCACCGAAGGCGAGAAGTTGCAGCGCCCGCCGCCGTTGGCCTCGAAGTCGCCCTTGAACGACTGCAGCATGCCGGTCTTGCGGTCGACGGCAATGCGGTAGTGCATCTTGAACGCGTGGCGCTTGATCGCGGTCTGGAACTGCTCGTAGCGATCGTTGGCGAAACGCACCGGCCGGCCGTCGCCATACAGCGCGGCCACGAGCCCGTAATACGGCACGTTGAAGTGATCCTTCGAGCCGTAGCCCACCGTGTAGCACGGGTGCAGGAACAGTTGCTTCACCGGGAAGCGGCACTTCGCGACCATGCCCGCAGCGGCGTCCGCCACTTCGAGCGGCGACTGCGTGGGCACCACCATATGCAGCGACTGCGTGGCGGCGTCGTACCAGACGTTAGCGTTATCGGGCTCAAGCGCGGCGGTATCGACGGACTGCGTGTTGTACTCGCGATCGAACACGAGCCAGTCCGCCGACGGATGATCGAGTTCGTCGGCGATACGCCCGGCGTGGAACATGCCCTGCTCGTCGAGCTTGCCGTGCTCGTTGCCGTCCGGCCAGACCGGCGCGTGCTTGCGCATCATGCTCGGGAAGATCGGCGCGTCCTTGAGGCTCGAATAGACGTCGTCGTCATAGGCGGTCTTGCCGCCCACGCGCACGAAGCGGAAGGTGCCCCACGGATCGCGCTCAAGCGGGCCCGTCTGCGCGCCGTAGCGGATCACGTCGTCGCGGAACTTGAGCACGTTCTTCGCAAAGCGAAAACGCGCGAAGTCGTGATAGATCAGGATGGCGACCGCCTGGCCCAGGTAGGCGGGCGTCTTGCCCGCGGGCAGCAGCATGTCGTCGCCATAGAAGGCCGGAAACGCGAGGCCGTCACGCGCGAGATCGTCGGCGGTGACGACGCGGTCGGGCTTGAGATCGTCGCCCAGCAAGCCGAGGTCGAAGCCTTCGTAAAGGCGGTCGGCCTGGGTCGTGCGCAGGATCAGCGCATGGGCCTGCTGCTGCGGCCAGTGAGGCATGTCGGCAGCGCGTACGTCACGCGCGAAGACTTTCGAGCCCGTGACTTTAGCGATACCGTCGATACGGAACTTGGGCGCGCCGGTGGCGCTATCCCATTTGACCGGTGTGAGGAGTTTTTCTTCGAACAGGGCAGCGAATGCGCGGCTGCCGAATGGCGCCACATATACCGCCACGCCCGCCAGCATGCTGGCTTTGAGAAAACCCCGCCGTGACAGGCCGTGGTTTTTCATGAGGGGACCTCCAGGTGCGTGCGCGACTCACAAGGGCGACAGAGTGTCGCGGCTTGCTAAGCGGCCCGCATTCTGGCATTGAGGCTCATACGATCCCATAGCGATCTTCACATAGACAACTTATTGGGGTCGTTATAAGCCCGTACAGCCTGGCTTACGGCGTGTAGCCGCCGTTAAGCGGCCACGCGAAACAGTGATGCGCGTCAATATATTGCACCGATTCCGGCTTGGCGCATGGATTTTCGGGACACGATCACAGGCTTTCCCGGCAAGAAAGGAGGCTTGATCCATCCTCAATTTTCGCTCACGCGGAAATCGCCGACACTGGTATCAGGCGACAGTGCCGCACGACCCGATCACGATTCGCCCCGCGATTCGTCCCCGCTTTCGTTCCGGTCATTGCGTGCGCGCGTCCACCGTCGGCCACAGCGAGCCGCGGCATACCTACACCAGGAGACACGATGAACAGCCAACCTCTGGATCTGGGCGGCCACGCGGCCCCAGGCGACCCCACCGCGGGCGCCAGCAGCGCCTCTCAAAACCGTGCCCCGCGCGGCACCACGCTCGGCGCGTTCATGGACGACATGCCGGTGGGCGCGCTGCACCGCTTCGTGGTGTGGGTCGTCGGCATCGGCCTCTTCTTCGACATGTACGAGATCTTTCTCGTCAGTTCAATCGGCTCCGCGCTGCAGAATGAATATGGACTCGACAGCCACAGCACCGATTTCAAGTTGCTGCTGGCGTCGGCGTTTATCGGCATGTTCTTCGGCTCCCTGTGCCTGGGCAGTCTCGCAGACCGCATCGGCCGACGCCGTGCCTTCCTGTTCACGCTCGTCTGGTACAGCGCGTTCTCGCTGCTGGGCGCGTTCTCGGTCAACGCGGGCATGCTCGTGCTGTGCCGCTTTCTCACCGGCATCGGCGTGGGCGCGATCTATCCAGTGGCGGACAGCTATCTCTCCGAAATCCTGCCGAAGGATCGACGCGGGCGCCTGGCCGCATGGGCCTATACGACCTCTTATGTTGCCGTGCCGATCGTGGGCTTCCTGGCCGTGTGGCTCAATCCCCTGCACTACGGCGACATTGCGGGCTGGCGCGTGATTCTCGCGCTTGGCGGGCTGGGCGCGGTGTTCGTGCTGGCCGTCAAGCACCGTCTGCCCGAAAGCCCACGCTGGCTGCTCGCGCAAGGCCGCACGCAGGAAGCGCACGCCACGCTGCGCCGCTTCGCGGACAGCGCCGGTGTCGCCATGCCCGCCGCGTTCGAGCAGGCCGGCGAGCGCAAGCATCCCTTGAGCCTGCGCGAGCGCATCGCGGTGCTCGGCAAGGCGCCTTACGACAAGCGCTATGTGATGCTGGTGATCTTCCACCTGTTTCAGGGCTTCGGCTATTACGGCTTCGGATCGCTTGCGGGCGTGGTCGTGAAAAGCCGCGGCTTCGACGTGACGGGCAGCACCTTGTTCGTCGCGCTCTCGTTCCTTGGCTATCCGATCGGGTCGCTGCTTTCGGTGCCCCTGCTCAACTGGATCGAGCGGCGCACGCTGGTGATCGCCTCGCTCGTGACGATTGCGCTCTTTGGACTGGGTTTTGCGTATTCCAGCAGTCCGACCATCATCATCTGCTTCGGCGTGCTGACGACTTGTGCATCCAACGTGTTCAGCAACGCCTACCACGTCTATCAGGCGGAAATCTTCCCCGCGAGCGTGCGTTCGACGGCAATCGGCAGCACCTATTCGCTTTCGCGCATCGTCAGCAGCGCCCTGCCGTTTATCCTGCTGCCCGTGCTCACGCAGCACGGCCCGCTAGCGATGTTCGGCGTGATTTCGGCGGCGCTGGCGATCGTGGCGGTGACCTTGCGGCTGCTCGGGCCGCTCACGACGCGCCGCAGCCAGGATGAGATCAATCCGGTTTGAGGCAGTCGCGCTGCGTGGTGCGTCAGCGTGAAAAAGGCCGGGTTCGCCCGGCCTTTTTACGTTTTCAACCGCGTTTTTAGCTACGCGCAGACATATAGTCGAACAGGCTCGCGACATCCGACTTCGGCGTGTTGCCCGCTTTTATGCCGACCCAAAGCGTGCGCGTCGACCAGCCGTCCGCCAGTTTCACTTTGGAAACGCCGATCTTGCCGCGCTCGTCGCTTACCGCATCGCGCGGCAGGATGCCGATGCCCAGCCCCGCTTCGATCATGCGGCACACGCCGTCGAAGTTCGACGCCTGGATGCGCAGCTTGAGCGAGCGCTCGGCGGCGAACGCCGCGTCGGTCATGCGCGCGAGCAGCGAACTGCCGTCGCTCAGGCCCACATAGTCCTCGTCGAGCGTATCGGCAAAGCGCATCACGTCCTGCTGCGCGAAGCGATGTCCCTGCGGCACCAGCAGCACGAGTTCGTCGCGCCGGTACAGGCGGCGCTCAATGCCCGGCGCCGGAACGTTGTCCGCGAACACGCCGATATCGGCCTTGCCCGCGCCCAGCGCTTCCACGATCTCATGGCTCAGGCGTTCCTCCAGGCTCACCTTGATGCCGGGATGCCCGTTGAGAAAGCCCGCGAGATCGACGGGCAGGAACTGCACGATCGCGGACGTATTGGCCCACATGCGCACGTGGCCGCGCACGCCGGCCGCGTAGTCGCCCATCTCGCTCGCCATGCGGTTGACCTGGTCGATCACGCGGCTGGCATGTTCGAGCAGCGCAATGCCCGCCGGCGTGAGTTCGACGCCGCGCGCACGCCGGATGAACAGCGCGCAGTCCGTCACGCTCTCCAGTTCCGCGATGCGCTTGCTCACGGCGGACAGCGTGAGCTGGCCGTGCTCGGCGGCCTTGGTCAGGCTGCCGTGTTCGGCGACGAGCAGAAATACGCGCAGCGATTGCAGATCGAAATGAAGCGGATTGACCATGATGCCCGGGATGGAGTTTGCCAACGAAGTTTGCCAGCGAGGCTGAAGCGACAGGCCATTGTGCGGCATACGGCGCGCGTATGAAAGCGGCGGCGCGGCATGCCTGCGGCGCGAGTTTCCATCAGGAAACGGTTCAGGAGGGATAGCGGGCAGGCAAGGAGGAAGAGGCGGAGGAAACGGAAGAGGCGGACGCGCACGCGGCGCGTCCGTGCATGGGCCGTAGCGTCTGGCCCATGTCTTCGACGACTTGCCGGCGCCCCCCGGCAAGCCACGATAGATCGGCACGAAAACCAGGAAAACTTTTTCTCCGATCGGAAACGCGCGTCCTAGATCAGTTCCGAAATCTCGATGAGGTTCAGGTCAGGGTCGCGCACGTAGACCGAACGGATCTTTTGCGTCGCGCCGGTGCGCTCGACCGGCCCTTCGACGATGGGCCATTCGAGCTTGTCGAGGTGTGCAATCACTGCGTCTAGCGGCACCGCGGCGATGAAGCAAAGGTCGAGCGCGCCAGGCACGGGCACATGCGCCTTCGGCTCGAATTCCGCGCCGCGCACATGCAGGTTGATTTTCTGGTTGCCGAAGCGAAACGCCAGGCGTCCCGCGCCGAAGGTCTCCAGTTGCATCTGCAACACCTCGGTGTAGAAGTGCTTTGTCGCTTCGGGATCCACGCAGGTCAGTACCAGATGGTCGAGATGATCGATCAATGCCATTGATTCACTCCTTATGAGAATGCGCGCTGCTCGGGCATGCCCTGCACGCTGGCCGGCAGCGGGTGAAGATCGGTACGGCGTCCGGCCTTGAGAAGCTGGCTCGGCACATCGTGGCCGATCAGCGCGGGCAGACGCGCGGCGGCATCGAGCACAGCGGCGAGATTCACGCCAGTATCGTAGCCGTCCAGTTCAAGCATGTGAACCAGCTCCTCGGTGCAGACGTTGCCCGTCGCGCCAGGCGCATACGGACAGCCGCCCAGGCCGCCAAGCGACGCGTCGAAGCGCACGATCCCCGCGTCGAGCGCCGCCAGCGTATTGGCGAGCGCCATGCCGCGCGTATTGTGGAAATGCAGCGTCAACTCCAGCGCGCCGAACTGGGCACGCGCGCGCTCGCACAACTCGCGCACCTGGCTGGGATAGGCCATGCCGGTCGTGTCACACAGCGTGACGCCATACACGCCGCGCTCCGCGAAACGCGCCATCCAGTCGAGCACTGTCGATGTGGACACGTCGCCCTCCATCGGGCAGCCCATCGCCGTGGACAGCGAGACGTTGATCGCCACGCCCGCGCCGCGCACTGCATCGATCACGTCGACGAGTTGTGCGAACGATTGCTCGCGCGTCATGCGCAGATTGGCGCGATTGTGGCTTTCGCTCACGGACATCACGAGATTCACTTCGTCCACGTTGCACGACAGCGCGCGCTCCGCGCCGCGCACGTTCGGCACGAGCACGGTGTAGACCACGCCAGGCGCACGCGCGATGCCGTGCATCACGGCCTCCGCGTCGCGCAGCGCGGGAATCGCTTTCGGGGAGGTAAAGGACGTCACCTCGATCTTCGCGTAGCCGCATGCGCTCAGCGCATCGATCAGCGCGATCTTCTCGTCGGTATCGATAAAGACAGCCTCGTTCTGGAAGCCGTCTCGCGTGGCGACTTCGTTCAGGTACAAGCGATGGGTCTGGGTCGTCATGGTGTGGGCCTCCTGTTCAGATCACGCCGCGCGCGCGCCAGGCGTCGCGTGTCGTTGCGTCGACGCCGATCGATTCGAGCACCGCATCCGTATGCTCGCCGAGTTGCGGAGCGCTGTGCTCGATGGTGCCAGGCGTCGCATCGAGCTTCGGCACGATGCCTGGCACCTGGATGGGTGTGCCGTCGGGCAAGCGGTCTTCGACGATCATCTCGCGTGCGTGGTAATGCGGATCGGCTGCGATATCCGCGACGTCGTAAATACGGCCCGCGGGGATGCGTGCTTCGTTGAGCGCGGCGAGCACATCGTCGAGCGTGCGATGCGCGCACCATTCGCCAATCGCCTCGTCGATACGCGCGACCTGTGCGACGCGGCCATCGTTGGCCGCAAGCGCGGGATCGGCGCCCAGATCGGGACGCTCGATGAGTTCCATCAAACGGCGGAAGATGCTGTCACCGTTACCCGCGATCAGCGCGTACTTGCCGTCGCGACAACGGTACGCATTGCTGGGCGCGATGCCGGGCAGGCTGCTGCCAGCCGGCTGGCGCACCGCGCCGAACACCGAATACTCCGGCAGCAGGCTCTCCATCATGTTGAACACGGATTCGTAGAGCGCGACGTCCACGACCTGGCCTTTGCCGCCCTGCTGCTCGCGATGACGCAGCGCAAGCAGAATGCCGATCACGCCATGCAGCGCCGAAAGCGAATCGCCGATCGAAATACCCACACGCACGGGCGTGCGCTCCGGCTCGCCGCTCAGGTGGCGCAGGCCGCCCATCGCTTCCGCCACCACGCCGAAGCCCGGCCGGTCGCGATACGGGCCAGTCTGGCCGTAGCCGGACACGCGCAGCATGATGAGGCCCGGATTGATCGCGCTAAGCACGTCCCAGCCCAGGCCCCAGCCTTCGAGCGTGCCGGGGCGAAAATTCTCGATCAGCACGTCTGTTTCCGATACGAGACGGCGGATCACGTCCTGCCCTTCGGGCGAGCGCAGATCGAGCGTGAGCGACTGCTTGTTGCGCGACTGTGCCGCCCACCAGACGGACGTGCCGTCGTGCAGCAGCCGCCATTTGCGCAGCGGATCGCCGCTGCCCGGCGGCTCGACCTTGATGACGTTCGCACCGAACTCGGCGAGCATTTTCCCGGCGAACGGGCCCGCGATCAGTTGCCCAAGTTCCAGGACGCGAATTCCCGAAAGGGGTCGTGACATGATTGTCTCCAGACTGGTTTTGACTCTGGACGTCATCATAGGCGTGATCGGTCGCCTTGATAATCGATCGTTGCTCAATCGGGGTTGAGCAAATGGAAAGGCTCAATGCGAATTTCCCGATCGGAAACTTGTGTCGCGCATTGAGCAAACCACCGTTGCGGCGTGCGCCGCACAATGCGTGCGTCTTCCGCTCATTGTTCCTTCATCGCCCATGACCGATCAGGCCGCGCCCTTGCGTGTCGTTTTCCTCGACCGCGCCACGCTTTCTCCCCAAACCCGCTTGCACGCCCTGCCGTTCGCGCACCGGCTTCAAACGCACGAACGCACACTGCCCGAGGAAATCGCAGAACGTATTCGCGACGCCGACATCGTCATCACCAACAAGGCGCCCATCACGGCACAAGCGCTCGACAGGGCGCCACGTTTGCGCATGATCGCGGTGGCCGCCACCGGCACCGACAATATCGATCTGGGCGCCTGCGCCGCGCGGGGCGTCGTCGTGAGCAATATCCGCGGCTATGCGCTCAACACCGTGCCGGAACACACGTTCGCATTGATTTTCGCGCTGCGACGCAGCCTGGTCGCTTATCGCGAAGCAGTGCGCGCGGGGCGCTGGCTCGAATCGGGACAGTTCTGTTTCTTCGATTTTCCGATCCGAAACCTGGCGGGTTCGACGCTAGGGATCGTCGGCGCGGGCGCGCTTGGGCAGGCGACTGCGGCTATTGGGCGTGCACTGGGCTTGCGCGTACTGTTCGCGGCGCATGGAAGCCGCGTGGGTCTGGATGAAGATTACGTGCCGCTGCATACGTTGCTGGCGCAAAGCGACATCATCTCGCTTCACTGTCCGCTAACTCCGGCCACGCGTAACCTGATCGACGCGGCGGCTTTCGAACGTATGGAGCGCCGTCCGCTTTTGATCAACACGGCGCGCGGCGGTCTCGTGGATGAAGCTGCGCTGGTGGATGCGCTTCAATCAGGGCAAATTTCCGGCGCGGGCTTCGATGTCGTATCGCAGGAACCGTTGCCTGCACAACATCCGTTCCAGGCGATTCTTGCTCACCCGGGTTTCATTCTCACGCCTCACGTCGCATGGGCCAGCGACGAAGCCATGCAGGCGCTCGCCGATCAACTCATCGACAACATCGTGGCTTTCCACGCGGGTGTACCGCGCAATATCGTGGGACGCGACTGATTGCATGCGGCAAAGCAAAAAGGCCCTTACGGGCCTTTTCGTTCTACCGTGCTACATCCATCAGCGCATTCAGGCAGCCGCAGGATGCGCAGTGTGCCAGTCGTCGATCGATTGACGCGCCTTGTGCTCCACCATGCTAACCACCATCAGCACGTCGATCTTCAGCTTGGGAAACTCCAGCTCGACGGCAGGCAGCGCCACGTCGCGCACTTTGTCTTCCATGCCTTTGATATCCGCGCGGCACAGCCATTGCGTGTCCGTCGCGTCCGCTTTCGTATCGACATTGATCTGAAAGCCTCGGTATTCGATTGCCATTTAACTCTCCGCCACCTGACAAAACGTAAGCATCACTCGTTGCTGCACCGCAACGGCCCGCGCAAATATAGCACTGCTCTGCAATACGTTCAGTCTAGTAGGCAATCGAAATTCGAGTGCCATTGAACGCCGGTTAAGCGCCGCTCAAAAACCAGCGGCCAGGCCATCGCGTCGCGTGTCGCTCGCCGCGACGTAGCCGCGTTCCGGGTCGTTGCGATCGAGTTTCCAGATGAACTGGCCGGAGCCGAAATCCATGTACGGATCGTCGATACCCTGGATTTCATGGCCACGCGCCTGGAGCGCCTGCGCCGTGCCCGGATCGAAAGTCGATTCAATATCGAGCGTGAAGTCGCGGTTCACCTTCCAGCGCGGCGCATCGCACGCGGCCTGCGGCTGCTGGCCGTAATCGAGCATGCGTACGACTGTCTGCAAATGGCCTTGCGGCTGCATGTCGCCGCCCATTACGCCGAAGCTCATCACGGCTTCATCGCGGCCATCGACTTGCTGCGTGAGGAACGCAGGAATGATCGTATGGAACGGGCGCTTGCCGCCGTCGACCACATTCGGCGAGGCCGGATCCATCGAGAATCCGCAGCCCCGATTCTGCATGGCAATGCCCGTTCCCGGCACGACCACACCCGAACCGAAGCCCATGTAGTTCGACTGGATAAAGCTCACCATCATGCCGCGCTCGTCGGCGGCGCTGAGGTAGATCGTGCCGCCGGAGCGCGGCATGCCGAAGTCGAATTGCGTCGCGCGCTGAGGGTCGATCAGCTTCGCGCGCGACTTCAGGTACGCGTCGTCGAGCATCTGCTCTGGCGTCACTTCCATCGATTTCGGATCGGAAACATAGCGATAGACGTCGGCGAATGCGAGCTTCATCGCTTCGATCTGGAGATGCTGCGATTCGATGCCGTCACAGGGCAGCGAAGCCACGTCGAATTGCTCCAGGATCCCAAGTGCGATGAGCGCCGCGATGCCCTGCCCGTTGGGCGGAATCTCATGCACGCGATAGCCGCGATAACGCTTAGAAATAGGCTCGACCCATTCAGCGCGATAGTTGCGCAGATCGTCGAGCGTGAGCGCCGCGCCGCCTTCGCGTGCGAACGCCGCGATGCGCTCGGCGATTTCACCTTCGTAGTACGCGCGCGGGCCAAGTTCGGCGAGGCGTCGCAAGGTCGCTGCGTGGCCTGGCAGACGCACATGCTCGCTGATCTCCGGCGCGCGGCCACGCGGCATGAAGGTGTCTGCAAAACCCGGCTGATCGTGCAGTTCCGGCACGGCGGCCTGCCACTTGCGCGCGACGATGCTGGCGACCGCGTAACCGCGCTCGGCAATCTCGATGGCGGGCGCCATCAGGTCTGCGAACGGCAGCGAGCCGAACTTCGCGTGCAGCGCCTCCCAACCAGCAATCACGCCGGGCACCGTCACCGTGTCCCAACCGCGTTTGGGCTGTCTGGCCAGCCCGTGTTCTTCGCCATATTTGCGCCGGAAATAGTCGAGGCTCCAGCCCGCCGGCGCGTTACCCGATGCGTTCAGGCCATGCAGACGCGCGCCATCCCAGACGAGCGCGAAGGCGTCGCCGCCCAGACCGCATGACACCGGTTCGACCACCGTGATCGCCGCTGCCGCCGCGATTGCGGCATCGACGGCGTTGCCGCCTTGCCAGAGCATGCGCAAGCCCGCTTGCGCAGCCAGCGGGTGGGAAGTCGAAACGACATTACGCGCGAACACCGGCAGGCGCGGCGTCGGATAGGGGTTGTGCCAGTTGAAGCGTGTCATGACGGTATCGGTCGAATGGGTCGGAGCACGGCGCCGCGCAGGGCGGGCGCGTCGGTCAGGTCAACCTGGTGATTATCTTGAAGGCGCACGCAAAAAAACATTAATATTTTGTTTTCGATACTTAAATATTTCTTCCATGCTCTCCCTGCGAATGCTGCGTACCTTGCAGGCGGTCGCGCGTAGCGGCTCGTTCGCGCTTGCCGCGCAAAACACGGCGCTCACGCAAGCGGCCGTCAGCCTCCAGATGCGCGGCCTGGAGGAAGCGCTCGGACGCCAGCTGTTCGACCGCCGCGCGCGCCAGGTCGCGTTCACGCGCGAAGGACAGGACATCTGCGCGAAGGTCGAGCGCATCCTCGAACTGATCGATGAACTGCCGGCCAGCGCCGACGACACCTTGCGCGGTTCGGTCATCGTCGGCGCGGTGGTGTCGGTGATCGGCGCGCTTTCGCTCGCCGTCGCGCACCTCAAGACCGGCCATCCCGAACTGGACGTGCGGCTGACTTCCGCGCGCTCGGCGGAGCTTGCAGAGATGGTGCAGACAGGGGAAGTCGACGTCGCCGTGGTGGTCGGCAATGCAGACGGCACGCTGCACGAATCGCTCGCGTGGACGCTGCTGTACGAAGAACCGCTCGTGCTCGTGACCAGCCGCTCGACCAAAGGCCACGACGCCCGCCGCATCCTGCGCGAGCGCAGCTTCCTGCGCTTCGACCGGCGCGTGCCAACCGGCGCCGTGATCGACGAAGCGCTGCGCACGCTTGGCATGAAGCCGCAGGAATATCTCGAACTCAACTCGATTGAAACGATCGTCTCGCTCGTGCGCAACGATGTGGGCGTGAGCGTGCTGCCCAAGCTGCACAACGGCAACTGGCGCGACGATCCGAACCTGAAGCTCATCGCGTTGAGCCAGCCGCCATTTCTGCGCAGCGTGGGCATGATTCATCGAAAGGCGAACCGGCGCACGGTGCTCTTCAATACGCTCGCGCAAATGCTGCGCGAATAGCTCGGCCGTCGCAGCGGCGCACGCTCGCGCAAAGGCCGCAGGCATTCGCGTAAGCTAACGCCAACTTCCGCGCGCACGCTCCATGCAAAGATCGCCCTACCTGTCGATTGCCCGCTTCGACCGAACGCCGTGCGTGCGCGCCTTGCCGTTGCTCTGCGCGCTGACGCTCACGGCCTGCCAGCTGCCCACGCCGGGCCCACGCACCGCCTCGACTGCGCTGGGCGTCAGCGAGGCGCAAACCACGCCGCTGGGCGCCGCCATCGCAGGCGAACTCGCCGCGCATCCGGGCCTGAGCGGCATCGACCCGCTTGCGAAGCCGCTGGAGGCCTTTGCCGCGCGCGTCGACCTCGTTCGCACGGCGCAGCGCACGCTCGATGTGCAGTACTACATCTGGCGCGACGATCTCACCGGCACGCTGCTGCTGGAAGCGCTGCGCGAAGCCGCTGACCGCGGCGTGCGCGTGCGGCTCCTGCTGGACGACAACGGCATTCCCTCTTCGCTCGACGCCACGCTTGCGGCTCTGGACGCACACCCGAACATCCAGGTTCGGCTGTTCAATCCGTTTGCCGTCCGGCGCCCGAAATCGATTGGATTCCTTACCGATTTTTCGCGCCTCAACCGCCGCATGCACAACAAGTCGATGACCGCCGACGGCATGGCGACGATCCTGGGCGGCCGCAATATCGGCGACGAATATTTTGGCGCGACGGATGGCGTCGTGTTCGCCGACCTGGACGTGCTCGCCATCGGCCCCGCCGCCAGCGATGTCGCGCGTGATTTCGACCGCTACTGGTCGAGCGCTCCGGCATGGCCTGCTCACGAGATCCTGCCCGCGCCGCAGCCTGCACAGCTCGAAGCGCTCGATCGTGCGGCGCAGGCCGTGCAGACCCATCCCTCGGCGGCGGCCTTCATTGCGGCCTTGCAGGAAAAGACCGATGTGCGCCGCCTGCTGGACGGCACGCTGCCACTCGAATGGGCGGCAACGCGCCTCGTAAGCGACGATCCCGCGAAAGCGCAAGGCAAGGCCGCGCCGGAATCGCTCGTGCTCAGCCAGCTGCGCGACATCCTGGGCGAGCCGAAGCGCGAACTCGACCTGGTTTCGCCGTACTTCGTGCCTGGCGAGGTGGGCACGCAGTATTTCACGCAACTTGCCGCAAACGGCGTGACAGTGCGCGTGCTCACGAATTCGCTCGAAGCAACCGACGTGCTGCCCGTGCACGCGGGCTACGCGCGCCGCCGCAAAGCGTTGCTCGAAGGCGGTGTGGAATTGTTCGAGCTACGTCGCGCCGCGGGCACGCAGACCACCCGGGAACAGGCGCCGGGCGCGTTCGGCAGTTCCGGGTCGAGTCTTCATGCGAAGACCTTCGCCGTCGATGGTCAGCGTGTTTTCGTCGGCTCGCTCAATTTCGACCCGCGTTCCGCCAACCTCAATACCGAACTGGGTCTCGTGATCGAAAGCCCCTCACTTGCGGGCAAGATCGAAACGGCATTCTGGAACCAGGTGCCGCAACTCGCCTATCAAGCGAAACTCGACGCAGGCGGCTCACTCTACTGGATCCGCCAGACCGCGGACGGAACCACGCGTTACGACACGGAGCCAAACTCGCGCTGGAGCACGCGCCTGGCTGTGTGGTTCTTTTCAATACTCCCTATCGAGTGGCTGCTGTAAGGCCGCAGCACTCGCACAATCATTTTTTTCCGATGCGAAACGCAGCGCACAATGCGCAGGCACAGCATCGCGCTCAGGGGTAATCCCCAATTTCGCGCTAGTTGTCTATACAACATGATTGGACGATCCCTGCGCTCGTTCTGACGAGCGTCATCTCCCCCGCTATCCATTGGAGCCGCGCGTGGCTATTCCCGAATCCGTCGCCAGGCTAGAGCCGGAAGGCCGCAAGCTGCTGGAATCCCGCACGATTGACTACATTCCCGATGCGGAACGCCACGGCAGCCTGTTCAGCCAGTTCACGCTCTGGCTCTCCGCCAACCTGCAGGTCACGGCGATCATCACGGGAGCGCTTGCGGTCGTGCTTGGCGGCGACGTGTTCTGGTCGCTCGTCGCGCTATTGATTGGACAACTGATTGGCGGCGCGGTCATGGCGCTGCACGGTGCGCAAGGGCCGCAGCTCGGCCTGCCGCAGATGATTTCCAGCCGCGTGCAGTTCGGCGTCCATGGCGCCGCCATTCCTATCGTGCTCGTCTGCCTCATGTACGTGGGCTTTTCCGCGAGCGGCACCGTGCTCGCGGGCCAGGCGACGGCGCAATTGCTGTCTGTTTCCGATACGACCGGCATCTGCCTGTTCGCCGCGTTGATCGTCGTGCTGACGATTCTCGGCTATCGCTCGATTCACTTCGTGGGCCGCGTCGCCAGCGTGATTGGCGTACTGGCGTTCTGCTACATGTTCGCGCAACTGTTCGCGCATCACGACATTGGCGCGCTGCTGGCCAACCGGCACTTCACGATGGCGAGCTTCCTGCTCTCCATGTCGCTTTCGGCGTCGTGGCAAATCGCCTTTGGCCCGTATGTCGCGGACTATTCGCGCTACCTGCCGCGCTCGACCTCGCCCGCCAAGACCTTTCTCGCGGTCGGCGCTGGTTCGGTGATTGGCGCGCAGGCTGCGATGGTGTTCGGCGTTTTTGCCGCTGCACTCGCCGGGCATGAATTCGCCCATCACGAAGTCGCGTATATCGTCGGCCTGGGGGCCAGCGGCGCAGTGGCTGCGATGCTGTATTTCAGCATCGCCTTCGGCAAGCTGACCGTCACGACGCTCAATGCGTACGGCAGCTTCATGTCGATGGCGACCGTCGTGAGCGCGTTCCGCGCGAAACGTGCCATCTCCACGCGTCACCGCTTTGTCTACATCATCGGCATGGTAGGTCTGTCCACGCTCGTGGCGCTCGCCGGACGCCATTCGTTTCTCAAGGAATTCACGGCGTTCATTCTTTTCCTGCTTGCGTTCTTCACGCCATGGAGCGCGATCAATCTCGTCGATTACTACTGCTTTACGCAATCGCGTTATGACGTGCCCGCGCTGTCCGACCCCAATGGCCGTTACGGCCGCTGGAACGGCAAGGCCATCGGGATCTACGTGCTTGGCGTGCTGGTGCAAATGCCCTTCATTTCCACGAGCTTTTATACGGGGCCTTTTGTCGATGCGCTGGGTGGCACGGATATCTCGTGGATTCTCGGCTTGATCGTGCCTGGCGTGATTTACTACGTCACGATGCGCCGCGCGCCGCAGACGATGCCGGAGCGGCTGATCCTGCCGGTCGAGCACAAATGAAATAGCAGTTTTGCTTAACGAAAAAGGCTCTGGATTATTAATCCAGAGCCTTTTGTTTTGGGGTTGCGTCCAACTACTCGCAATCAGCCCGCAGCGTTGAGCGCGTGAATCGCATCCAGCGCACCGCCCACCATCTTGCGCAGCACCGGCTCGACACGCCCAGCCAATGACGGCACATAGTCGAACGGCGCATGCTCGTCCATATAAGTCGACTGGCACATTTCAAGCTGAATGGCGTGCACACCGTCCTGCGGCGCGCCAAAGTGACGCGTGATGTAACCGCCCTTGAAGCGCCCGTTCGCGATCCACGTATAAGCGCTTTCTGCGGCTGCCTTTTCGGCCTGTGCCTGCACCGAAGCGTGCGTCGTGCGCCCTTCCTGCGTGCCGATATTCAAGTCCGGCAGCTTGTCGTCGAACAATCGCGGCAGCACGCTCGCAATCGAATGCGCTTCCCACAGCAGCACGTTCGCGTGTTGGCCGCGCAGGCGCTGCAACTCCGCGCGCAGCGTCTGATGGTACGGCTGCCAGTAGGCTTCGACGCGGCGCTGGCGCTCCGTCGCATCGGGCGCGCAACCGTCGCGATAAATGGGCTCGCCACGAAACGTTTCCGTCGGGCAGAGCGAGGTGGTCGTCTGGCCCGGATAGAGGCTTTCGTCGTTAGGCGGGCGGTTCAGGTCGATGACATAGCGAGAGACACGGGCACCCAGAATCGTCGCGCCCAGCGACTTCGCGAACGCGTAAAGGCGATCGAGGTGCCAGTCGGTATCGGCGACGCTCAGCGCAACATCGGTGTACTGTCCGCGCAATGCCTCGGGAATGGCCGTGCCGAGGTGCGGAATCGAGACGAGCAACGGCGCATCGCCGCGCTCAAGGGTGTAGAGATCGGTCATGAGTCGCTCCGTTATTAGTTGTGCGCTCAACCAGCCGCAAGCAGCCGCGCCAGCGCCGCGCGATAGTCCGCGTACAGACGTGCTTCATCGCGATGGCGGCGGCCTGCCACGACCTTCTCGCCGCCTGTGTAGACGTCCAGCACCGGTGTCTCGCCGTGCTCGCAGAAGACGACCGAGGAGAGCCAGCTTTGCGGTGCCTTTTCCGCGAGATCGGGATGCTGCGGGTCGAGCACGATCCAGTCGGCGCGTGCGCCCGCTTCGAGCGCGCCCACGTGTCGCCCGGTCGCCCGCGCACCGCCCGCCAGCGCGGCGTCGAACAGCCGGTCTGCCACGTTCGCCTGCTGCGACGCGGCCAGCACGTTGCGCTCACGGCGCACGAGACGCTGGCCATATTCGAGCAGGCGCAGTTCCGCGCGCCAGTCCACGCCGATATGGCTGTCCGAGCCGACGCCGAACACGCCGTTCGCCGCGAGATAGTCATGCGCCGGAAAGATGCCGTCGCCAAGATTTGCTTCGGTGGTGAGACACAGGCCGGCCACTGCGCCGCTGCGCGCAAGTGCCTGGGTTTCCTGATCATCGACGTGCGTGGCGTGGACGAGGCACCAGCGCGCATCCACGTCGAAACGATCGAGCAGCCATTGCACCGGGCGGGCGCCTTCGGTCTCGATACAGGCCTCGACTTCCGCGGTCTGTTCGGCAATATGAATATGCACTGGCGCACCCGGCGACATCGCATCGAGTCCGTTCAGCAGCGAACGCAGCGACGCCTCCGATACCGCGCGCAGCGAGTGCGGCGCGACACCGTAGCGCAATGCGCCATGCTCGGGCCGTGCGCCGCGCAGCGTTTCGACAATGCCCAGCAACTGCTCGGGCGTATTGATGAAGCGGCGCTGATCGTCGCGCGGGGCACGCGAGCCGAAGCCGCTGTACTGATAGAGCACCGGCAGCATCGTCATGCCGACGCCGGTCTCGCTCGCGGCATCGACGACGCGTTGCGCGAGTTCGGCCGGATTGGCGTAGTGCTGCCCGTCGTGCGCGTGGTGCACATAGTGGAATTCGCAGACCGAGGTGTAGCCTGCCTTCAGCATTTCCACGTAGAGCCAGCGCGCAACCGCGCCCAGATCGTCGGGCGTGATGCGCGCCGCAAAGCGGTACATCAGGTCGCGCCAGCTCCAGAAGCTGTCGGTGGGATTAGCGCGGTATTCGGTGAGTCCGGCCATTGCGCGCTGGAACGCATGCGAATGAAGATTAGGCATCCCTGGCAATACCGGGCCCGACGCCTGCGCGACACCCGCAGGCGCGGCTTCCAGACCGGACTGCACACGCAGCAGCGTGCCGGCGCTGTCCCATTCGAGCAGCACATTGCGCTGCCAGCCTTGCGGCAACCAGGCCTGCGCCGCGAACAGCGCGCGCGAAGAAGCATTCATGTTCGTGTCGTGGTTCATGCGGTCAATGAGCGAACAAAGTGCGATCGAAGACGGTCTTGCCGCCGCGCACGACGCGCGTGCAAAGCGGGCGGCCGATCCAGTAAGCGAGTTCGGCGAGCGACTGCACCTGCCACACCGCGAAATCGGCGGGACGGCCCACGGCCAGCGTGCCGTGTCGTTCGGCATCGCCGAATGCGCGTGCCGCGTGTTGCGTCACGCCTTGCAGCACTTCAGGGACAGTCATGCGGAACAGCGTGGTCGCCATGTTCATCATGAGCAGCAGCGACGTCGCGGGCGACGTGCCCGGATTGCTGTCGGTCGAAATCGCAATCGGCACTTCGTACCGGCGCAGCAGATCGAGCGGCGGCAGTTGTGTCTCGCGGATGAAGTAGTACGCGCCCGGCAGCAGCACGGCAACGCTGCCCGCCTCTTTCATCGCGGCCACGCCAGCTTCATCGAGGAACTCCAGGTGATCCGAGGAAAGCGCGCGATAACGCGCTGCGAGCGCCGCGCCACCGCCATTCGACAGTTGCTCGGCGTGCATCTTGACCGGCAGGTTGCGGCGCGCGGCGGCTTCGAACACGCGCTCGCTCTGTGCAATCGTGAAGCCGATGCGCTCGCAGAACACATCGACGGCATCCACGAGGCCTTCGTCGGCCAGCACCGGCAGCATGCGTTCGCACACTTCGTCGATGTAAGCGTCGGCGCGGCCCGCGAATTCGGGCGGCAACGCATGTGCGCCGAGAAACGTCGTGCGCACCGTAACCGGATAACGCTCGCCGAGTTGACGCGCAACGCGCAGCATCTTGCGCTCCGCATCGAGTTCGAGGCCGTAGCCCGACTTGATTTCGACGGCCGTGACGCCTTCGGCGAGCAGCGGTTCGAGACGCGCCGCCGATTGCGCGAACAGGGATTCCTCGCTCGCTGCGCGCGTAGCGCGGACGGTTGAGACGATGCCGCCGCCATTGCGGGCGATCTCTTCGTAGCTCACGCCCGCGAGGCGTTGCGCAAATTCGTCGGCGCGCTGGCCGCCGTACACGAGATGCGTATGGCAATCGACAAGGCCGGGCGTGACCCACGCGCCCTGAAGATCCTCGCGCGGCCATTGCGCGAACGGCTCGGGCAATGCCGAAGCGGCGCCCATCCATACGATCGCGCCGTTTTCCACGGCAATCGCCGCATTTTGCAGGGTGTCGCGCGGGTCGCCCTGCGCGCACAGATTCAGGTGATGCCAGACTGTCTGGTTCATGGCTTGATGGACTCCAGGGCGATCGCGAGCAACGCGCCCTCGCCTTCGGTCTCGATTTGCAGGGTGCGCGCCGCAAGCGTGGTGTCGATGCGCAGCGTATCACCAGCCGCCAGCGGGACGTGTTCGCCGCCATTCACGCGTACGTTCACGACACCGCTTGCGCAATAAAGCAGCGACGCCTCGCAAACCAGGTCACGCTTAACAGGTTCACGCCAGATCTCGAACGTTGCGCGCGCAACGTCACGACGCACCATCAGGTTGAAGTCGCGCGTGGCGCCGTCGATGAGGCGCGCGGAAATTGGCGCTTCGCCGTCGAAGCGCGCGACATCCAGCGGCTTCATAAGCGCGTGCGTACGCGCATTGTCGCCCGTTTCGTCGAGCACCATGCCCGCGCCTTCGAGCAGCACGAGCGTGCGCGCCACACCATCGAAGCGCGAAAACGGCCCGGCCTGCGCGACATCGGCGACGCTCACGCGCCACGCGAACGCCTCGGGCGAGCCACCCAGCGCGATTTCGCGCGTGACGCCGCCGCCGTTCTTCCACGGCGACGCCACCAGGTCCGCACCGCGCAGCAGCGTCAGCCGCGCGGCGTGTTCGGCTTGCGGTGCGGGCGTGCGGCTCATCGGCCCAGCATCGGCAGATTGAGACCGGCTTCACGCGCGGTCTGCTGCGCGAGTTCGTAGCCGGCGTCCGCGTGACGCATCACGCCCGTGGCCGGATCGTTGTGCAGCACGCGGCCCAGACGTTCGTGCGCAGCCTGCGTGCCGTCAGCGACGATCACGACGCCCGAGTGCTGCGAGAAGCCCATGCCGACGCCGCCGCCGTGGTGCAGCGAGACCCACGATGCCCCGCCTGCCGTGTTGAGCAGCGCGTTGAGCAGCGGCCAGTCGCTCACGGCGTCCGAGCCGTCCTTCATCGATTCGGTTTCGCGGTTGGGGCTGGCGACCGAACCCGTATCCAGGTGATCGCGGCCAATCACGATCGGCGCTTTCAGCTCGCCGTTCTTGACCATCTCGTTGAACGCCTGGCCCAGACGATAGCGATCCTTCACGCCCACCCAGCAGATACGCGCGGGCAGGCCCTGGAACGCGATGCGTTCGCGCGCCATGTCGAGCCAGTTGTGCAGGTGCGGATCGTCCGGAATCAGTTCCTTGACCTTCGCGTCGGTCTTGTAGATATCCTCAGGATCGCCCGAAAGCGCGACCCAGCGGAACGGCCCCTTGCCTTCGCAGAACAGCGGGCGAATATACGCCGGCACGAAGCCCGGGAAATCGAAGGCGTTTTCGACGCCCATTTCCAGCGCCATCTGGCGAATGTTGTTGCCGTAATCGAGCGTGGCCGCGCCGCGTTCCTGCAGCGTGAGCATCGCCTTGACCTGGTGGGCCATCGACTGCTTCGCCACCTTGACGATGGTTTCGGGCGCAACCTTCTGCGCCTCGCGCCATTGCTCGACGCTCCAGCCTTGCGGCAGGTAACCGTTGATCGGATCGTGCGCGCTGGTCTGGTCGGTCACGCAGTCCGGCGTGATGCCGCGTGCAACGCATTCCGCGAACACGTCAGCCGCGTTGCCCAGCAGGCCCACGGAAACCGGCTTGCCGGTCTTCTTCGCTTCTTCGACGATGGCAAGCGCTTCGTCGATGGTCTTTGCCTTGCGATCCACGTAGCGCGTCTTCAGGCGGAAATCGATGCGCGTCTCGTCGCATTCCACCGCGATCATCGAGAAGCCCGCCATCGTCGCCGCCAGCGGCTGCGCGCCGCCCATGCCGCCGAGGCCGCCCGTGAGGATCCAGCGGCCCTTCGGATCGCCGTTGAAATGCTGGTTGGCCACCGAGAAGAAGGTTTCGTAGGTGCCCTGAACAATGCCCTGCGAGCCAATGTAGATCCAGCTGCCCGCCGTCATCTGGCCGTACATCATGAGGCCCTTGCGGTCGAGTTCGTGGAAGTGTTCCCACGTGGCCCAGTGCGGCACGAGATTCGAATTCGCGAGCAGCACGCGCGGTGCATCCGCATGCGTACGGAACACGCCAACCGGCTTGCCCGACTGGATCAGCAGCGTTTCGTCTTCGTTCAGGTCCTTGAGCGAGGCGAGGATCTGGTCGAAGCATTCCCAGTTGCGCGCGGCGCGGCCGATGCCGCCGTAGACGACCAGCGCGTGCGGATGCTCGGCCACTTCCGGATCCAGATTGTTCTGGAGCATGCGGTACGCGGCTTCGGCCAGCCAGGTCTTGCAGACCTTCTCGCTGCCGCGCGGCGCGCGGATCGTGCGGGACGGGTCGAGGCGGGGATCGGTGAAGTTGGGATGGTTCATGGCGTTCGTTCGTCTCGGGAAGGAAGGACTGGCGCGACCGGGTTGCATCGGTGTCGCGGCAACGTGAGAACTAGTCTATCGCCGTTAAGTTGTATATACAACTCGTTTCAATAAAACGAGCGTAGGTAGATACCCTGGCGATTTCGCGGGGTATTTTGGACGTCAGGACGGGAATCGAGCGCCAGAGGCGGCGCTCATTGACTAGACAAGCGGAGGGAATGCAGAGGAGATATCAGACCGTGCCGGCCAGATGGAAGCGCGAAGCGGGATGCCAGAGCCGCACGGACGTCGCCACGTGCCGGCCGACCCAGGTGCGGCGCAGCAGCAGCAGGCAGGGCTCGCCGATTTCCATTTCCAGGTACTGGCGCACGCGCGCATCGGGCTTCTGCGCGTAGATGCGGAATTCCGCGCGCTGGATGGGGGCAAGACGCACCATATAGTGATTGGGTGTTTCGACCGTGAAGTCCTGCTCCAGGTATTCGGGAAACACTTCGGGATTCACGTAGCGATCTTCATACTGGATCGGCTCGCCCTCCTCGCTGTGCACGATGCGCGAGTGGTACACGGGGCCGGCGTCGAGTTCGAGCGCGGCGATCGCGCTGGCATCGTCGCTCGCTTCGAGCGCCAGCACGCGCGCTGCGTGGCGATGGCCGCGTGCGGCGATTTCGTCGGCGATATTGCGGATCTGCAGGATCGTCGATTCATACTGGCGCGGCGCGACGTAGGTGCCCGAGCCGCGCACGCGGTTCAGCACGCCGTCGGCCATCAGTTCGCGCAGCGCGCGCGACACGGTCATGCGCGCCACGCCGAATTCCTTGACCATCTCCGTTTCGGAAGGCACGACGTCGCCGGGTTTGAGCGCGCCGCTCTCGATTTGCGCGAGTACGTGACGCTTGATCTGTTCGTAGGCGGGCAATGACGCGTCTTTGGCCGGCTTTTTTTGCATGGTCTTCGATCGGGAATTAGGCGGCGTCGCGAGGAGTCCGCGACGAAGCGGCCAGGCTGGCCGCGGCACATTGTACCGTCCCCCACGCAGCGGCCCGCCGGGCAAGGCGCCGGGACGGCACGGGGCTGGCGCCGGGTTGGTACGGAGTTGGCGCGAAGTTGACATGCAGGCAGCGTGCTAAGATCGGCCGCTATCCAATCTCACAACCCCGCGCAGGTTCCGGCGCACCGCCGCGCCCCGCGACCCTGCGCGCATCCGGCGAACCATCTTGCACGCACCGACCCAACTTTTGTTCCTGCCCGGCGCTTCGGGCGACCCGGCGTTCTGGCAACCGCTCGCTGAGCAGCTCACGCACACGGCCACGCACCGTTTCGCCGAATATCCCGGCTTCGGCGGCGTGCCCGCCGATCCCGAAGTCGAGAATTTCGAAGACCTCGTGCGCAAGATCGTCCAGCAGATCGACCAGCCGACCGCGTTGATCGCCCAGTCGATGGGCGGCGTGATCGCACTGCGCGCGGCGCTCGCCAAAACGGCGCTCGTCACGCACATCGTGCTGGCCGTGACCTCGGGCGGCCTCGACACCGAGGCGCTCGGCGCGCAGGACTGGCGTGCGGATTTCGCTGCGAAGAACCCGCAAATGCCGGACTGGTTCCTCACGCTGCGCGAAGACCTCACGGGCGAGCTCGCCTATATCCAGCAGCCGGTCATGCTGCTGTGGGGCGACGAAGATCCGGTCAGCCCGCTCGCGGTCGGCGAACGCCTGCTCGAACTCCTGCCGAACTCCGAGCTCGACGTGGTGAACGGCGGCGGCCACGACCTCGCGAATGTGCATGCGCGCGTGCTCGCGCCGCTCGTCGACGAATTCCTGCTGGGCAGCAGCGCCGCCTACGAGGATGACGACGCATACGACGAATACGACGACGAGGACGAGGACGAGGAAGAAGACGAAGGCAAGGACGACGACCGTAAAGGCTGATCGTCGCGCCGGGATCTCTGCCTGGGCATCCCGGCCTGAAGCGCTGTATCACGCACGATCCCGCCCGCTCTGCAGCGGGATCGCTGCCCCGGTTTCCGGGCGCCCCTGCGCAATTCCCGCGCACCCAATTCTTTCAATTAGCATTCAATTCGCAGCGATTTCGCGTCGATCCGCCGTGAAATCGCCGTGTGCGCACGCCATTGCGGCTTGACATTCACATCGCATAAGGCGACTATTGGCCGGTTCGATAAACGAAACGATGTTCTTATATCGAACATCTAATAACAACAACGGGCCTGGCCGCCTCGCGAGCGCAAAGCTTTCCTTTGTTTGCCGCGCGAGTCGCATACGAACCCGCTGCGCCGGGGCATCACGCCTCGCGCCCTGGAGGAGCGCCGCAACTGCCCTCCCGACCACCACGCTCGAAGACCGACTGCCAGTCCGCTAAACCAGCCATCTGCCAGCGCGGCCGCATGGGGCCGGGCCGCCCGCACACGCACGCCAATCCGGAGCACACCGGCCAGCAACAGCTAGAGACAGCCACAAACTGCCACACGCTGCGTGAGCTATAACAGCATGAAAAGAGACAACACTCCCGGCGCGCAAGCGCAATCCGTCAAGGGGCGCGGCGTGGTCGCCGCCCTCGTCTACGTGTTCGAACGGGTCATGCCCGATCCCTTCGTCCTCTCGATCTGCCTGACCGCCTTCGTTGCCGTCATCGCGTTCGTCTTCGCGCCGCACGGCAATGTGCCGACGCTGCTGGACGCCTGGTACACGGGCACCTTCGGCATCCTCGGTTTCGCGTTGCAGATGATCCTGATTCTCGCGACCGGCTATGCGATCGCCGAAGCGCCCGTCGTGCAACGCGGCCTGCGCGCACTCGCCGCCCGCGCGCAAACGCCCGCGCGCGCCGCGCTGCTGGTGTTCCCGGTCGTCGCCGTCGCGGCGTGGCTCAACTGGGGGCTTGGCCTGATCGTCGGCGCACTGCTGTCGCGCGAAATCGCGCGGCGCGTGAAGGTGGACTTCGCGTGGCTGGTCGCTGGCAGCTATTCGGCGTGGTCGATCTGCAACAGCGGTCTGTCCAGCTCGATTGCGCTGTCGCAGGCATCGCACGGCAACGCGCTCAATCTGGTCGAAAAGGCCACGGGCCAGGTCGTGCCGCTCGCGCAGACGGTGTTCGCGCCGTTCGTGTTCGTGCCGACGGTGCTCGTAGTGGTCGTGATGACCTTCATCTTCATTCGCATGCACCCGAAGGCCGAAGACGTGGTGGCCTTCAACCAGAGCAAGGAAAGCGAAGACAACGCCCCCAGCGACGACCCGCACGCGCGCGCCGACGCGGGTGTCGACGAGTCGCCCTCGTTCGCCACGCGCCTCGAACAGTCGATGCTCGGCACGCTGTTGCTGCTCGCGCTGGGCGTGGGTTACCTGGCGATGGAATGGAGCGAAAAAGGCTTCGATCTCGACATCAACACGACGATCCTGATTTTCCTGCTGATCGGTCTCGCCTTGCAGCGCACGCCGATCGCCTACGCGAACGCGATCCGCCGCGCCGCGCGCCAGACCGGTTCGATGCTGCTTCAGTACCCCGTCTATGGCGGCATCATGGGCATCATGAAGGGCACGGGTCTCGCGTCGATGATCGCCAAGGCCTTCGTGACGATCGCCACGCCCGTCACGCTGCCGATCTGGAGCTACCTGAGCTCGCTCATCATCACGCTGCTGGTGCCGAGCGCGGGCGGCCACTGGGCCGTGCAAGGGCCGTTCGTGCTGCCGGCTGCGCTAAGCCTGCACGCGTCGGTGCCCCGCACCGCCATGGGCGTGGCGATGGCCGAAAACGTCTCGAACATGCTGCAACCGTTCTGGGCCGTGCCGATCGTCGCCATCGCGGGCATTCGCATCCAGCGCGTGATGGGCTATACGGCCGTGACGTTCGCGGTGTCGCTCGTGATCTACGCGGTTGCGCTGTGGCTCGTGCCTTGAGCAGGTTGAAGTCAGCTGCAGCGAGTTGAAGCATCGGGCATGAGCCCTGGCTGAAACGGCGTCGCGTGTGCCTGCACGCGGCGCCGTTTTTCATTGCGCCATCGCTTGCGCGCACCCGCCGCGCAATTGCGCCACAATGCACAGACGCCCGCACGCCCTTCACGTGCCCGGGAAAAGGAGCCTGCCGTGACCGCACACCAGCCGCCCAGCGACGACATCGACCCGCGCCTCATCGACTTCGCGCACGAAGTATTCGATACGGCCCGCCGCGGGGAAGCCGCCACGCTCGCGTCGCTGATCGACCAGGGATTGCCGCCCAATCTGCGCAACGAAAAGGGCGATAGCCTCGTCATGCTGGCGAGCTATCACGGCCACGCCAATGCGGTGCGCGCGCTGGTGCAGCGCGGCGCGGATCCCGACCTGCGCAACGATAGCGGCCAGACGCCGCTCGCGGGCGCGGCCTACAAGGGTTATGCGGAAGTGATCAGCGCGCTGCTCGACAACGGCGCGGACGTGGAAGGCGCATCACCGGACGGCCGCACGGCGCTGATGATCGCGGCGATGTTCAACCGCGTCGATATCGTCGATCAACTGCTGTCGCGCGGAGCCAATCCGCGTGCGCAGGACGGCGCCGGCAATACCGCATTCGACGTCGCCAACGGCATGGGCGCGACCGACGCCGCCGCCCGGCTCGCACACGCGAGCGGCCGGACGTTTTAAATCTTCGGGCGAATTCGCGGATTTGATCCGCTCGCGCATCCTGGCCGCAATTGTCTCCCTGGTGTCAGTCCTGGTTTGCATACCAGGCCCAGCCAGGCGACGCTATCCCTGTAGCCCGCGATGAGGCACGTGTATTGCTCTGACAGAGTGTGTAACCCGTGATATCGTTGGGTTACCGGAGTCGTAGCGCACAAGTGCCCGTCAATCGAACTCTGTCACCTTCGCGAGCGTCGCCATGAGTGATGTACGCCACCACCTGAGTCCGCGCGACCGCGTGGAATTGCTCTGCTGGCTCACCTGCGGGAGCCTCGGAGCGTACTATCTCAACGAATCCTGGCCCAATGCGGCCTTCCACGTGCAGGCCGCGCACAAGTGGCTCGACCGCCACGCGCGAGAGGCCGACTGGCTCGCCATCGCGCGGCTCACCGCCGTCGCCCAGGAGATCGCCAAGCAGCACGCCTGGTTCGTGGACGCCGCCTGGGCGCGCGACGCGGTCGAGGAAATTCTCGACACCGACGATCTCAACTATCAGGCCAAGCTCGTGCTTCAGGTGCTCAAGGATTGCGAGCTCGCACTCGCCGACCGCCGCGCCGCCGACTGACCCTGCGTGACGCCGCACTGAAACTGCCCGCATAAACTCGCCGCACGTTTCTCCATCAAACGATGGAGGCGGCGGCGTTTTCGTCGAACCATACTCAGGAACGCAGCGCCGGCCCCCGCCAGCGCACAGGCGGGAGCGTTCCCATGGTCTCGAAGATCTCATCCCCCTTGATGTCCACGCTCGCGACGGTCGCGCTGTGTGCGTGCGCCACGTCGATCAGCGCCTCGGCGTGGGCGCAAGGCAACGCGGCGACGCCCGGCGCAGGCGCCGCCAAGCAGGTGCAGAAAATCTCCCGCACCGACCGCAAGCCGCAGCAGATCGCCAAAATCGGCCGACCCGCGCCGCAATCGCTGCGCTATCTGGTTTCTGACGCGCCCTGAGACGATAAAAACGCGCAGCGGAAACGCCATGCAAAAACGCCTCGCGCCGCCATTTACGGCGGCGCGAGGCGATCGACACGGTTCAATCCCGCTATGACTGCGGCGCGGCTTTGGCGTCTGCGGTTGCGCTCGTCTTCGGCGTCCAGCCGTATCCGAGCGCCTTGTAGAGGCTGACGATCTGCGCAAGCTGCTGATCCTGCAACTGCGACTGCTGGATCTGCGCCGAGAAGAGACTGCGCTCGGCGTCCAGCACTTCGAGGTAGCTCGTGTAGCCGCCCTCGTACAAGTCGCGCGACAGCGACGAATACTGCGAGAGCGCCGCCACCTGACGCGTCGTGGCGTCGAGTTGATCGCGCGTGCGCGCAACGCCGACGAGTGCGTTTTCGACGTCGGCGAACGCCTGCTGGATCGTCTGCTGATAGCTCAACAGCGCTTCCTGATGCTGCGCCTCGGCCTCATGCACCGATCCCGCGATCGCGCCGCCCTGGAAAATCGGCTGCGTGACAGCACCCGCAAACGACCAGACGCGCGCCGGCCCTGTCCACAGCCCGGAAAGCGCCGTGCTGGCTGCGCCGAATAGCCCCGTAATCGAAATATCCGGGAAATATTGCGCGCGCGCCGCGCCGATCGACGCGTTCGCCGCGATCAGCGCCTGCTCCGCTTCGAGGATGTCGGGCCGGCGCTCGATCAGCGTCGACGGCAACCCGGCCGGAATTGCCGGCGCGGAAAGCTGCGTAATGGGCTTGCCGCGCGGAATCGGCCCTGGATTCTGGCCGAGCAACAGCGAAATCGCATCTTCCTGCTGTGCGATCTGCTGCTGGATCGAATACACCGAGGTCTGCGCGGATTCGTACTCGGACTTCGCCTGGCTCACCTGCAACTGGGATACCACGCCGCCCGCGAAACGCTCCTCGAACAGACTCACCGAGCCTTCGCGGCTCTTGAGCGTCTCGTTGGCAATCGTCAGCTGATTGTCGAGATCGCGCAATTGCAGATAGCTGGTCGCCACGTTGGCGATGATCGCGATACGCGTGGCCTGCTGCGCCGACTGCGTGCCGAGATAACTGGCGCGCGCAGCCTCGGTCAGACGCCGCAGCCGCCCGAACAGATCGAGTTCCCAGGACACCGTTCCCTGCAGCTGGAACTGGTTGCCGACCAACGGCGGATAGCCGGGTGCGGGCACGCCACGGCTGCGCGTCGCGCCGAAATTCCCGTTGATCTGCGGGAACAGACCCGCACGCGTCACAACGTACTTGCCGTAATACTCTTCGACGCGAGCGGCCGCAATGCCCAGATCCTTGTTCTGCTCAAGTGCCTTTTCGACCAGGCCGTCGAGCACGGGATCGTTGAACTGCTTCCACCAGTCGAGCGACGGATCGACCACTTCGCCGCTTCCCGAGGCGAAACGGTAGGTCGCTGGCGTGTCGACCGTCGGCCGGTGATAGTCCGGCCCGACTGCGCAGGCCGCGAGGCACAGCACGCTCGCGGCGAGTGCAGTGCGGCGCCAGGCGGGAAACCAGGTTCGCTTGAGTTTAGGGTTCATGGCTTCAACCCTCCTGCGCAGGCGGCACGGCCGGCGGCGACATCGGTGCTTGCGCCTTCGACTTCTTGCGGGACGACAAGGTTTCGAGACCCCAGAAGAACATCGGAATAAAGAACAGTGCGATCAGCGTGGCGCCGAGCATGCCGAAGATCACACCCGTGCCGAGCGAGCGCCGGCTCGCCGCCGACGCCCCGCTGGCGATCGCCAGCGGCACGCAACCCAGGATGAACGCGAGCGAGGTCATGATGATCGGCCGCAAACGCAGCTTGGCAGCAGCGATGGCTGCATCGTACGGCGACATGTTTTCCTTCTCGCGCATTTCGACCGCGAACTCGAAGATCAGAATGGCGTTCTTCGCCGCGAGCGCGATCAGCACCGTCAAGCCGATCTGGAAATACACGTCATCTTCCATGCCGCGTATCAGGATGCCCACCAACGCGCCGAACAACGCGAACGGCACCGCCAGCAGCACGCCAATCGGCAGCGACCACTTCTCGTACTGCGCCGCGAGAATCAGGAACACCATCAGCAGCGCGAACGCAAACACCATCGCCGCCGTGGAACCTGCCTTCTTCTCTTCGTAAGCCTGGCCGCTCCATTCATAGCTATAGCCGTCGCCGAGCGTCTCCTTAGCGATTTCTTCCATCGCCGCGATCGCCTCGCCCGAGCTATGGCCAGGAGCCGCGTCGCCGGTGATCTTGGCCGCCGGGAAGTTGTTGAAGCGATTGACGATGTCCGGGCCCGGCACGAAACGCACCGTCGCCATGGCCTTGATCGGCACCATGTCGCCGGAACGGTTACGCACGTAAAGCTGCTGGATGTCGTCGGGACGCGTGCGGTACTGCGGCTCTGCCTGCACGATCACCTGGAACAGCCGGCTGCCCTTGGGGAACTGGCTGACGTAAGACGATCCGAACATCGTTTGCAGTGCCGTATAGACATCCTGAACCGGCACCCCCATCGTTTCCGCGCGCTCGCGGTCTACTTCGACCAGCAACTGCCGCGAACTCGTGTTGATGGTCGAATTCACGCTGCGCAACGCCGGGTTCTGGCGTGCCTTTGCCATCATCGCGCGAACCTTCTGCTCCAGGTCCTGATAGCTGCCCTCGCCCGTCGATTGCAGCCAGAACTCGAAGCCGCCCGTCGTACCGAGACCCGGAATCGACGGCGGATTGAGCGCCACGACCGCGCCCTCCTTGAAGGTCGAGAAGTACTTCTGCGATGCGCGGATCAAGTCCTCCGCCGAGCCGTTCTTGCCGCGCTCGCTAAAGCTCTTGAGCGTAATAAAGAGCGCACCCGCGTTCGACTTGTACTGCGAGTCGATCAGGCTGTAGCCAATCGGCGCCGCCACCGAACTCACGGCAGGCTGCTTCGCGAACCAGTCCTCGGCCTTCTTCGACAAGTCGCCGGTACGGTCGAGGCTGGCCGCATCGGGCATCACGACCGCGCCCAGCAGATAGCCCTGGTCCTCCACCGGCAGGAACGACGAGGGAATCGACTTGAAGAGGCCACCCGTGGCGATGATCATCACGACGATCAGGCCGATCGACAGCACCACACGGCGGATCGCCGTCTGCACCCAGCTCGCATAGCCGTTGGTGAGCTTCGCAAACTTGTCGTTGAACCAGAGGAAAAAGCGGTTCTTCGTCGTTTCGCCCGGTTTGAGCAGGATGGCGGCCAGCGCCGGCGAGAGCGTCAGCGCACAGATGCCGGAGAGCACCACCGACACCGCGATCGTCACGGCAAACTGCTTATAGAGCTGCCCCGTGATGCCCGAGAGGAACGCCACCGGAATGAACACTGCAAGCAGCACGAGCACGATCGCGACCACTGGCCCGCTCACTTCGTCCATGGCGCGCTTGGCGGCCTCGCGTGGCGGCAGCTTGAACTCGCTCATGTTGCGCTCGACGTTTTCGATCACGACGATCGCATCGTCCACGACGATACCGATAGCGAGCACCATCCCGAACAACGTCAGCATGTTGATCGAAAAGCCAAACGCCTCCATGCCGATGAACGCGCCGATGATCGACACCGGCACCGCGAGAATCGGCACGAGCGTCGCGCGGAAACTCTGGAGGAAGATGAACACCACGATGATCACGAGGATCACGGCGTCGCGCAGCGTGTGGACGACCTCGCCGATGGACTCGCGCACGAACTCCGTCGTATCCAGCGCGACCTCGTACTTGAGGCCCGGCGGGAAGTTCTTCGACAGTTGCTCAAGCGTCTGGTGCACCTGCTTGGCCACCTGCAGCGCGTTGGCGCCCGGCTGCTGATAGACGGCGATCAGCGTGGCGGTCTTGCCGTTATAGCGGCCGCGCAGCGAGTAGTCCTTCGCGCCCAGTTCCGTATGGCCGATATCCTTGATACGTACGATGGCCGCGTCGCCCGACGCCGCGCGCAGGATGATGTCGTCGAATTGCGACGGTTCGGTGAGCCGTCCTTTCGTCGCCACCGGGAAGGTCTGCTGCACGGGGGTATCGGTTGGAGACTGCCCTAATCGCCCGGCTGAGAACTGCTGGTTCTGGTTACTGATGGCGTTCTGCACATCCGAGACCGTGATGCCCAGCTTGGCCATGCGATCGGGCTTGAGCCAGACGCGCATCGCGTAGTCCGCCGAACCGAAAATGCTCGCCTGGTTCGCGCCCGGAATGCGCTTGAGCGCGTCGAGCACATAGACGTTGGCGTAGTTCGCGACGTAGGCCTGGTCATAAGCGTTGTCGGGCGAATAAATCGCCACCACCATCATGAACGCCGACGAGCGCTTCTGCACCGACACGCCCTGTGACGTCACGGCGTCGGGCAGCGTAGGCAGCGCGAGGTTCACGCGGTTCTGCACGTCCACCTGCGCGAGCGACGGATCCGTGCCGATGTTGAAATACACGGTCAGCGTCATGTTGCCCGTCGAGGAGCTCGACGAGTTCATGTACATCATGTTGTCCGCGCCGTTGACCTGCTGCTCGATCGGCGCGGCCACGTTCTGCGCGACGATATCCGCGCTCGCGCCCGGATAGGTCGCACTCACCGTGATCTGCGGCGGCGAGATGTCAGGAAACTGCGCAATCGGCAGATTGAGCAGCGACACGAAGCCGGCGACCACGATGATGATCGACAGCACCGACGCAAAAATCGGCCGGTCAATAAAAAAGTGAGAAAGCTTCATCGCTTAGCCTCCCGCTGCGGGCGAGAGGGTCACGTCCACGCGTCGGGACTTGTCGGCCGGGTCGGAGGCCACCACACGAGCGGGCTTGCGCATTTCGATGCGAGCGTCCTGCACGCCCGCGACGATGAGCGCCGAGCGCACGGTGTCGGCGCGCGCGTGGGCAAGACGTTCGTTCTGCGCAGCGGAGCCGGTCGCATCGGCATAGCCGGAAACCACGACATGCGAATCGGGCGATGCGGCAAGGCGCTGCGCAACCGCAGCGAGCGCGGACGCCGATTGCGCGTCGAGGCTCGCGCTGCCGCTCGTGAAGTAGAGCGGCGTCGAGCCTGAAGCGTTGCTGGCCGTGGCGCTGGACGTCGCCGTCCTGGTGCCGGCCGCAGCCGTGGCGTTGGTGGCATTCACAGCGCCGCTCGCGGCCGCTGCACCACCGCCGTTGTCAGCCGCACCTTCCGCACCGCCCGCGTCCGCGTTCGCAGGCGCCTGCACCACATGCGGATTGACCGGCGCGCCCGGCATGAGCCGCAGCGTGTTGTCCACCACGACACGATCGCCCGCATGCAGGCCAGAGCTCACCACCCAGTCGTTGCCGTTCCACTCGCCGGTTTCGATCGAACGCTGCTGTGCTTTGTTGTCATTATCGACTGTCCATACGAATGCCCCACGCGGCCCCTGAATCACCGCGTTCTGCGGCACTGCTATCGCGTTTGCACGGTCTGCGCCGTGCAGCTTGATCCGCACGAACTGGCCGGGGCGCAGCGAGCCCTTGGGGTTCGGCACCTCGGCGCGAATCAGATAGGTGCCGGTCTTGTCGCTCAACGAAGCATCGGCGAACGCGATACGACCGGTATACGGATACGTGCTGCCGTCGGCAAGCACGATTTGCGCTTCGAGTTTGCCCATTTCCGGCACCTTGAGCGTGCCGTTTGCCGTCTGCTTGCGCAGAGTCAGCATCTCGTTTTCCGAAAGCGAGAAGTTGATCCACATGGGATCGAGCTTCGCCACGTAAGTCAGCAGACTGTTGGACGCGTCGATATAGGAACCGTCCTGCTTCTTCGCGTAGCTCGACAGCCCCGTGACCGGCGCCGTGATGGTCGTATAGCCGAGATTGAGCGACGCGCTCGTGACGTTGGCGCGCGCCTGTTCGAGCGCGGCCGCGGCCGCTTGCTGCTGGCCGATCGAATCGTCGAGATCCTTCTGGCTCAACGCGTTCTTGGCAACGAGCGGCTTGACGCGATTGAGATTGGCCTGCGCGGTGTCGAGCCGCGCCTTCTGTTGCGCATATTCGGCGCGCGCTGCGTCGAGTGCGGCCTGAAACGGCTTGCGATCCATCTGGAACATGACGTCCCCTTGATGAACCATCGAGCCTTCTTCGTAAATGCGTTTTTCAAGAAAGCCGCTTACGCGTGCGCGTATTTCGACCTGCTGGGAGCTTTCTGTCTGACCGACATAATCAAATACAACGGGAACGTCGCGCAGCGCGACGTTCATTACATCAACGTTGGCCGGCGGAGGCGCCGACGCAACCGGTGTTTTATCGTGGCACGCAGCGGCCCCGATCACCAAACCCATGGACAAGCACAAACGTGCTACCCGATATCCGCATGTCATGCTTTTCTCCGTTATCGACGATCTACGCTGGACCGACGAACCTCAGGCGAATCCTGCAAAAGCAGGACGTGCTGCGCCGCCTCAAGCTCGGAGCAGATCTTACTGCGTTTCTTCAGGGCGAACGATCACACTGCCCATTAAAAGCAAGCCATCCTTATTGTTAGTCAAGGTTAAATGCAGACTGAGAAATAATCACATCATGTGTTGCGATCAAAGCAATAAACGCTGATATATGGATTGCAAACATTTGAGATAAATTGACAGCCTGTTGAAGAAATGCAATTCGTATTTATCGACGCCTATCAAGCCGACGAATGGAGCCGAACTCCGCACCTGGCAACGTGCGAATCAGCAGCGCCATCGCGTCGGGCACGCGCGCGCGTTCGAGCTCGACATGCAGACAGGCGCACTCGCTACGGTGGTCGATATCGATTGTGTGCACGCCCAGCGCGGCGCCTAGCAGCCCATGCAGCAGGCAACGCGCGAGCTGGGCATCCTGGGTGGCGACGCGCACCACCATTTGCACCGTCACGTGACGCGATGCCCCGGGCTGTTTAGCCAGCGTTGCACGAGGCGCACGCGGGGCAAGCGTGCGAGGGGAACCAGGGCGATGCGGCAAGAGCGAAGCCATAAGCGCGAGGCGCATGCCAGCAGAGCCGGCGCGCCGTGTTGTTGGACATGACTCGATTCTAGAAAGCCGCGTGCAAATGCCGCGTAAAGAAACATGTGGCGCGCGCCAGGAATCCATAGCGAGCGCCACCTGATTTAGCCGCCTGTAATCCGCCCTCTGCCTCGCGTTTTGCGCCTGGCGCTTCAATCGAGCGGACGTCCCGCCGGTTCGCGAATCCACGGCAACGCGACCAGCGAGACCGCGCCGCAGCCGATCAGATACCACGCAGGCGCGAGCGGGTTATCGAACAGCTGGATGAGCCAGGTCGCAAAGAACTGCGCGAAGCCGCCGAAGATCGACACGCCCACGCAATAGACGATCGACATGCCGGTCACGCGCATCGACTGCGGAAAGAGCTCGGGGAGCATGACGATATTGGGCACCGCCGTGAAGGCGACAATCGCGCCCAGCACCGCGACCACGCCCAATACAGCGGGCACCGTGGGCACCGAATGAATCAGCATGAAAGCCGGATAGATGACCGCGATCAGCAGCACGCGCGACACGCCCAGCACCTTCTTGCGCCCGAGCCGGTCGGACAGCATCCCCGCAAACGGCGAGCACAACGCCGTCACAAGCGCGGCCACGAGCGCCGCGCTCATGCCCACCGACATCGGCAGACCCAGAATCTTGATCGCATACGTCGACATATAAAACAGCACGATGTAGTTCGCCGCCGTGCCGCCGATGGTCGTGAGCACGCCCGCGACGAGCGCCGTGCGATGATGCGCGAAGATCTCGCGCAGCGGGCGCGCGGCAACGGCGACAGGCGTATCGGCATCGACGGGTTCGGCGTGTTCCAGCGTTTCGTCCAGATGGCGGCGGATATACACGCCCACCGGCACCACCAGCATGCCGATCACGAAAGGCACACGCCAGCCCCAGCTGTGCAGCGCCGCCGGCGTGAGCGCCGTGGACAGCGCCACGCCCAACAGCGCGCCGCACACGGTGTTGAGGCCCTGGCTCACGAACTGCCAGCTGCCGTAGAACCCGCGCGAACGGTCGTCGGCGTATTCGAGCAGCATCGCCGTCGAAGCGCCCACTTCGCCGCCCACCGCGAAGCCCTGCACGAGCCGCGCGAAGACGATCAGCGCAGGCGCCGCGAGGCCGATCTGGGCATACGTGGGTGCGAACGCGATCAGCGCCGACCCGAGCGCCATCAGCCACAGCGTGAGCGTCATGGCGGCCTTGCGGCCCGCGCGGTCGGCGAACGCACCGATCATCACGCCGCCGATCGGCCGCACGATGAAGCCCACGCCGAAGCTGCCGACGGCGAGCAACAACTGGTTCAGCGCGCCATGCACCGGAAAGAACAGCGTGCCGATGGTCGTGGCGAAAAAGCTATAAACCGTGAAGTCGAAAAACTCCAGGCCGTTGCCGAGCGTGATCGCGGCAATGGCCTTCGCGCGCGATACCCGTGTTGGGGCGTGCGAGGCGGCGTCCGGATCGGTGTGCAGAGTGCTGGCGTTCATCGTGTGTGTCCTCCTGGGCAGGGTCGGCGCTCAAGCGCCTTCGCCTGCTCTCATGACAGGCTCGGTTGCGCGGCGCGTCAGGCGCGCAGAAAACGCTCGGCGAGCTGCACCCAGTACGCGGCGCCCGTCGCGAGGCAATCGTCGTTGAAGTCGTAGCCCGGGTTGTGCACCATGCAGCCGCCCTCGCCGTCGCCATTGCCGATGATCAGGTAGCTGCCCGCGCATTGTTCGAGCAGGAAGGAAAAGTCTTCGCTGCCCGTGAGCGGATCGAGGTTGTCGATCAGGCCATCGTCGCCGAGCCAGTCGCGCGCAACGTCCTGCGCAAAGGCCGTCATTTCCGCGTCGTTCACCAGCACCGGATAGCGACGCTGATAATCGATGCGCGCCGTTGCGCCATAAGCGCTCGCCTGCGCATGCACGAGCGCCGTGATGCGCGCTTCGAGCAGGTCGCGCACTTCGGGGCGCAGCGCGCGCACCGAGAGCTTCATTTGCGCCGTCTGCGGAATCACGTTGGGCGCGTCGCCCGCGTGAATCGCGCCGACGGTCACGATGGCCATGTCGAGCGGCGGCACGTTGCGCGAGACGATGGTCTGCAGCGCGAGCACGACGTTCGCGCACACCACCACGGGATCGATCGCCTTGTGCGGCACCGCACCGTGGCCGCCGCGTCCATCGATGTCGATGATGACCGTGTCCGACGACGCCATGAACGGCCCTGCGCGAAAGCCCAGCTTGCCGGTCGGGAAGCCCGGCATGTTGTGCATCGCAAAAACGGCGTCGCACGGAAAGCGCTCGAACAGACCTTCGTCGAGCATGCGCTTCGCGCCGCCCAGGCCTTCTTCGGCGGGCTGGAAAATCAGGTGCAACGTGCCGTCGAAGGTGCGCGACTGCGCGAGGTGTTTCGCGGCGGCCAGCAGCATCGCCGTGTGGCCATCGTGGCCGCATGCGTGCATCTTGCCGGGGATGCGGCTCGCGTAGTCGAGGCCGGTGGCTTCGTGGATCGGCAAGGCGTCCATGTCGGCGCGCAGGCCGAGGCGGCGCGCACCGTTGCCCAGTTTCAGCGTGCCGACGACGCCCGTGCCGCCCAGCCCGCGATGCACCTCGTAGCCCCACGCGGCGAGTTTCTGCGCGACGAGATCGCTCGTCACGAACTCCTCGAAACCGAGTTCCGGGTGAGCGTGGATCGCGTGGCGCAGCGCGATCATTTCCTCTTCGATCGCTGCGATTGCGGGGGGGATCGCCATCGTGTTCATCCGTCGTCTCCTGATGCGGGTGATTGCCTGATGGCTTCAGGATAATGACGCCGATTTGTCGCCGACAGCCCTAAAATGGTTAGCCCGACAACCGCAGGTTTTCACCCGGGTTTTCCCTCATGAAGTTCCACCAGTTCCGGGCGCTCGTCGCCATGGCCGACACCGGCAGCATCCGCGCGGCGGCACGCGCGCTCGGCATCTCGCCGGCGGCCGCCACCAAGGCCGTGCGCGAGCTGGAAGCCGAGCAGCAGATCCCGCTCGTGACGCGCAACGCCAATGGCATCGCTTTCACCGAAGCCGGCCAGGCGCTGCTCGTGCATGCTCGCGCGATCGTCCATCAGCTCGGGCGCGCGCAGGACGAACTCGACGCACGGCGTGGCAGCGGCGGCGGCAAGCTGTCGATCGGCGTGACGCCGTGGCTCGCGCTCTCTTTCCTGCCGGACGCGGTCACGCGCTTTCGCGAGCGCATGCCCGGGATGCAGCTGGAGTTCTACGAGGGACTCCTGAATATCGTCATGCCGCGCCTGCGTGACGGCACGCTCGACTTCTCGCTCGGCAAGCCTGGGCTCGCGTCGCTGCACAGCGAGTTTTCGCAGACGCCGATTTTCGCGACCGAATCCGCCGTGGTCGTGCGCAAGGGCCATCCGCTCGCGCACGCGCATTCGCTCGTGGAACTGCAGGACAGCGAATGGCTGCTCAACTGGGATCCGGCCAGCAAGGAAATGGTCACCGACGACGTGTTCCGCCGCCACGGCCTGCCGCTGCCGCGCACGGTGCACCTGGCGCATTCGTTCATCGTGGCGATGGGTCTCATCATGAACACCGACATGGTGAGCATCTTTCCCTGGCCACTGGTCGAGACGCGCGTCGCCCGCGAGAACCTGCGCGCGCTCACGCTCAAGGAAGAAGTCGACCGCACGGTGGTGAGCGTGGTCGCGCGGCGCGGCGTGCCGCTCTCCGCCGCTGCCGAATGCTTTCTCGATTGCCTCAAGGAGGCGATCCGCGCAGGCGAGGCCTCGCAGGATCCGGAGCGGCGGCGGCTCTATCACTCGCTTGAATTGCTGATCTGACGACTTCCCCGCGACGTTTCGCCCACTGTTGTTGCGACCCCACGCTTCTTGCCGACATAAATATTACATTCGCATATAAGAATGATTCGCATTAATATTACGGCCTTTCAAACAGCTTTGACCCGCGAGACATGATCTCGGCCCACGCACCGCCTTGCCGGTGATGGCCGGGCGGACTCGCGCGTCGGGCACATAAACAGGGGTTGGGTTCGATGTCGTATGCCGCACAGGGGCCGAATGGCCGCCGCAACAGATTGATCAACGCATTGCTCGCGGCGGGTGTGATCGGTGCAAGCGGCTTCGCGGCCCTGCCCGCGCTCGCTGCCGAAGCTGCCCAGGTCGCCCAGACCGACCAGGCGGACGCCGCCGTCGCGGCCAGCGCCAGCGCCGCTGATGCAAAGAGCAGCGACGCCCAATCCGGCGACCAACCCGGCGCGCAGCTCGCGCCCATCAAGATCACCAGCGGCAAGACCCAGGGCTTCGCGCCGAAAAGCGTCGAAACCGGCCAGTACCGCGGCCAGGACGCGCTCGACGTAGCGGCCACCGTGAACGTCGTCACGCGCGACCTGCTGGACGCCCAGGGCGCGACCGGCCTGTTCGACGCCGTGCGCAACGTCGCGGGCGTCTCGCGCCAGCAGTTGAACGGCCTGGCCTACGACAACCTCTCGGTGCGCGGCATTGCGCTGGACAACCGTTCGAGCTTCTACATCGACGGCCTGCTCCCCATCGACAACAACATCTGGATGCCGATGGAAGACAAGGAACGCGTGGAAGTGCTCAAGGGCGCGTCGGCGCTCTACTACGGCTTCACGGTGCCCGCCGGCATCGTCAACATGGTGATGAAGCGCGCGGGCAGCGACCCGGTGACGAGCCTGAGCGTACTCGGCGATTCGAATGGATCGATTGGCGCGGCCGTGGATATCGCGCGCCGCTTCGGGCCGGACGATCAGTTCGGCCTGCGCGTGAACGCGATGGACGAGCACGTCGAGACGCCCATCGACGGCGACCGCGGTTATCGCAAGTTCGTGAGCGCGGCGTTCGACTGGCGCGTCAACAGCCAGCTCAAGCTGCAATACGACCTCGAACACATCGAAACGAAAGTCGTCGAGCAGGCCGGCATTGCGCCGCTCACCGCCGTCAACGGCGTCATCACACTGCCCGCGATGCCCGATCCGAGCCGCCTGCTGGTGCCGAACAACCGCCCGACCTACGCAAGCGCGACCTCGCAGCTCGTGCGCGCCGACTACACGTTCAACGATCACTGGAGCGCGAACTTCTCGATCGGCCAGTCGATCACGCGGCGCGACCGCTGGGCGTGGGTGTTCCAGAAGTACAACGTGGCGACGGGCACCGGCACGTTGCAGGGCAGCCAGCAGAACGGCCAGATGTACGAGAACAAGAACGTGCGTCTTGAAGTCAACGGAGACTTCAAGACCGGCCCGTTCACGCACACCGTGACCGTGGGCGGTACGCAAAACTGGCTGTTCCAGCCGGACTTCACGACCTACACGTACACGGCGACGCAGAACCTCTACGATCCGATCGACATTACGAAGCTCACGAAAAGCGCTACCAGCAAGGCGTTTTACGCGCAGCACGTGCGCAACAGCGGCCTGTACCTGTTCGACCAGATCGACCTGACTTCGCGCCTGCAAGTGATGGGCGCGGTGCGCTACTCGCAGTACACGAGTTCGCAGGCCGGCACGCCGAGCCAGAACATCAACCGCACCTCGCCTTCGGGCAGCATTACGTATCGCCTGACGCCTAACACGAGCGTCTATGCGAGCTATGTGGAAGCGCTCGAATCGCCGGGCAGCGCGCCCGCAACGGCCTCGAACGCGTATCAGATCCTGCCCGCCGCAGTGAGCCGCCAGGAAGAAGTGGGCGTGCGCACGCGCCTGCCGGGCAACACGCTTGTGTCGGTCGCGCTGTTCAACCTGCGCCAACCGTCGGCGGAAACGAATACCAGCAACGTCTACACGCTTGACGGCATGGCGCGCTATCGTGGCCTGGAGTTCTCGGTGCAGGGCGAGCCGGTGCGTAACGTGTCGGTGTCGGCCTCGGCGATGTATCTCGATGCGAAGACCACCGAATCGAGCGACCCGACGCTGCTCGGCAAGGTGCCCGAGAACACCCCGCACGTGACGGCCAGCCTGTTCGCCGAATACCGCGTGCCCGCGCTCACGGGTCTCGCCGTCAACGGCGGCCTCTACTACACCGGGCCGCGCGCGGTGAACGGCGCGAACCAGGCGTGGATCGGCGGCTATACGCTCTTCACGGCGGGCCTGCGCTATGAAACGCGCGTGCATGGCAAGCGCGTGTCCGTGCAGGCCAATCTGGAGAACGCCACCAACAAGCGCTACTGGAGCGCGGCGGGTTCGAACCAGATCGCCGTGGGCCTTGGCCGCACGGTCGAGCTGACTTCGACGATCGACTTCTGAGCAACCTCGCTCAGAACGATGTGCCGATCTGGAACTGGAACTTCTGGTACTGGTCGCCCGCGTGCTTGACGAGCGGGAAACCGAGGTCGAGCTTGAGCGGCCCGATCGGCGAGATCCATTCCAGACCGGCGCCATAGCTGTAACGCAGGCCGTTCGCGCCGGTGCTGCTGCCCTCGCTGCCCCACACGTTGCCGCCGTCGAGGAACGTGAACACGCGCAGCGTGCGGTCGTAGCCGGTGCCCGGCAGCGGGAAGGTCAGCTCGATATTGCCGACCACCATCTTCGAGCCGCCGATCGGGTCATTGGTCGACGTGTCGCGCGGCCCCAGCGAGCCCGACTCGTAGCCGCGCACCGATCCGATACCGCCCGCGTAGTAGTTCTTGAAGATCGGATACGGCTTGCCGCCCATGCCGTTGCCGTAGCCGCCCTGGAAGTTCATCCCCAGCACGAAGCCGCGCGCGAATGAGTAGTAGTACTGCAGTTGCGCATCGGCCTTGTAGTATTCCGTGCCGGCCGGCGTGCCGACTTCGGCGTTGGCCTGGGCGAAGTAGCCGCGGCTCGGCACCAGCGCGCTGTCGCGGTTGTCGCGCGACCAGCCCACCGTGAACGGCACTGTGTTGGACACGCGGCCGAAATCGGCGACGTAGTCCTTGTACGTCTGCGGCGTTTCCGAGTCGATGTCGAGGCGATCCTGCTCGATGCCGAGGCCGAAATACACCATGTCGGTCTCGGAGAACGGAATGCCGAACTTCATGTCCGCGCCATACGAGACGATACGGAAGCTCGTGTCATTCGTGCTCGAATAGTAGAGCGGCTCGGTCGTGCGGTAGTAGACGTCGGTGATGCGCTTGATGCCGTCGACCGTGAAATACGGGTCGACCTGCGTGACCGACAGCGTGCGATACGTGGACGCCGTATTGACGTTCAGCGACAGGCTCTTGCCCGTGCCGAACACGTTGTCCTGCGAGATCCCCGCCGAAATGATCGGCCCTTCGCCCGAGCCGTAACCCACGCCCAGCGACAGCGTGCCGGTGGGCTTCTCGGTCACCTTCACGTCCACGTCGACTTCGTCCTGTGTGCCTTCCACGGGTACCGTGCTCACATCGACATCGGTGAAATAGCCGAGACGGTTGATACGGTCTTTCGACAGCGCAAGGCGGTTCGAATCGAACCACGAGCTTTCGAGCTGGCGCATCTCGCGGCGCACGACTTCGTCACGCGTACGCGTATTGCCGACCACGTTCACGCGACGCACATAGACGCGGCGGCTCGGATCGACCTGCAGCGTGAGCGCGACGGTGTGATGCAGCTGGTCGATCTGCGGCTCGGCGTTGACGGTCGCAAACGCGTAGCCGTATTCGCCGAGCTTGTCGACCAGCGCCTTGGTGGTGTCCTTGAGCTTCTGCGCCGAAAAGCGCTGCCCCGCCTTCACGCCGACCAGCTTCTTCAATTCCGCCTCGCGATCGAGCAGGTTGCCCGCCAGATTGACGCTCGAAATCGTATAAGGCTCGCCCTCATGCACCGAGATCGTCAGGTACATGTCCTTCTTGTCGGGCGACAGCGACACCTGGGTCGAGTCGATGTTGAACTCCAGGTAACCGCGATCCAGGTAGTACGAGCGCACGTTCTCCAGGTCGCCCGTCAGCTTCTCTTTGGAGTACAGATCGTTCTTCGTGTACCACGAGAACCAGTTCGGCGTGGAGAGCTGCATTTCGTCGCGCAGCGTGCTCTCGCTGAACACCTTGGTGCCGATGAAGTTGACCTGGCGGATCTTCGCGCTCGGGCCTTCGACCACGGAAAACAGCAGGCCCACGCGGTTGCGGTCGATCGGCGTGATGGTGGTCTTCACTTCGGCGGCGTAATAGCCGCGCGTGAGGTACTGGCGCTTGAGCTCCTGCTCGGAGCGGTCGACGAGCGCCTTGTCGAAGCTGCGACCCGGCGAGAGGCCCACGGCGCCCAGCGCCTTGGTGAGGTTGTCCTTGTCGAATTCGTGGATGCCCGCGAAGTCGATCGTGCCGATGGCCGGGCGCTCCTGCACCTGCACGACCACCGTGCGGCCTTCAGCGGAGACGCGCACGTCGCTGAAAAAGCCCGTGGCGTAGAGCGCCCGGATGGCGTCGGACGCCTTGTCGTCGGAGAAGGTGTCGCCCTGCTTGATCGGCAGGTAGGCGAACACGGTGCCCGGCTCGATGCGCGCCAGTCCGTCGATGCGGATATCCTGGACCACGAAGGGCTCGGTGGCTTGCGCGGTCGCGGCGATGCCGAATCCGAAGCCGGCGAAGGTCAGCGCGCGCGCGTAGCGCGTAGAAGATGAAACCGTCATGCGGGAGATCGAGAAGTAGGCCAGCGAAGACAAACGAATACGCCGCGCAAACCGGCGCGACGCGAGAGACGCGGCGCGGCAGGCCGCGCCAGCGCGTGACGAATCGGGCGCACGTCGTCAAGACGCGTGCGTCGTGTTATGAGCGGGCTATTGCATGCGCATCCCGTTGGGGCGCAGCGGCTTGGCCAGGCCGGTCGCGAGCGACAGCACCTCGGTCATATGCGCGGCCTGCGCGGGGTGAAGCCGGAACGAGAGTTCCGCGCCGCCCGGCAGCCGGAAACTCACCACGAGATGCTGCACGGCGCCGTTCTCGCGGCCCACCTCCCAGGCCTCGCAGGGCATGGCGAACTTCACGCTCGCGGTCTTGTGGCGAATGCGCTCGGAACGGCCGATGGCGTTGGACAGTGCGGCCAGCATCTCGTGCAGGACGGAGCAATGCAGCGCGACGCTGTCCGGCTGATTGCCGTTGACCATCAGATACTGGCCGTCCGCGGTCAGCTCGAAACCGCGCAGCGAATCGATGGCAAGTGACGTGGACGTGGACATGAACGGCACTCCGTGACAAAAGCATCGGCGGAGTCTAGTGGGCGCGGCGCGCCCGGGAATTACCCGGACGTTACGCGGATTACTTTCATCAATATTGCGTGGAGCTACGCGCAGGAAGCGCAAAAACGGCGAATCGACCGGGCAAGCGGGGCTGCGCCGCCTTTCAGTTGCGCGCGAGGCGCTCGCGCGGCGAACGGAATTCGAAATTCACAGTAATGAGATGGATTACCAACGCTGACAGAGTCCAAACACCTTGCAGACATCCGGATGAATGCGCGTAACCGGCGGAGTATGGGGACGCATCGGCGCGAAAGCGGTGCGTCGATGGGGTGCCTTGTCAGGGACTTACCCTTGTCCACGCTACAATGCCGCTGCCGCTTCACTGCCCCAACCAACATGCAGAATTCCAATCGGGCCTTCCTGCTCGGCCCCTTGCTCAAGGGCGTTTCCCGCTCGTTCTACCTCACGATGCGCGTGCTGCCCCCCGGCATGCGCGATCCCGTGGGCGAGGCGTATCTGCTCGCGCGCGCCGCCGACACCATCGCCGATACCTCGCTGATCCCGCCCGCCCAGCGCCTCGCGCTGCTGCTGGCGTTCCGCGAACGCGTAAACGGCACGAGCCAGAACGGCGCGCAGAACGACGACGCCCTCGCCCGCATCGCCAGCGAAGTCGCGGGCCAGCAGGCGCAGTCGGACGAAAAGCTGCTGCTCGAATCGCTTGGCGGCGCGCTCGACGTGCTGGCCCAGCTCGACGACGCCGATCGTGCGGCCGTGCGCGACATCGTCACGACGCTCACCGAGGGCATGGAGTTCGACCTGCACACTTTCCCCGACGAACGCTCGGGCCAGGTGGCCGCGCTCGGCACCTGGGACGCGCTCGACCGCTACACGTATCTGGTGGCGGGCTGCGTGGGCGAGTTCTGGACGAAGATGACGTATATGCATCTGCCGGGCACGCTCGCGCCCGAGCTGCGCGAGACGATGTACCAGCGCGGCGTGCGCTTCGGCAAGGCGCTGCAACTGGTGAACGTGCTGCGCGATTGCGGCAAGGACTTGCGCATCGGTCGCTGCTATCTGCCCACGACGATGCTCGCGCAGGCTGCGCTTACGCCCGAAGACCTGCTGCAGCCCGGCACCTCGGCGCGTGCGCGCCCGCTCATGTTCAGCCTCGTGCGCATCGCGCTCGATCACTTCCGCGCAGCCATCGACTACACCTTCGCGCTGCCGCGTCTTTCGGTGCGTTTGCGCCTCGCGTGCCTGTGGCCGATCCTGATCGGCCTGGAGACGCTGGAGCTGCTGGTCGCCAACGAGGACTGGCTCGATCCCGCGCGGCCCTCGAAGCTCACGCGCAACGACGTCTACCGGATTCTCGCGTGCTCGACGCTCGCGGCGACGTCCAACACGCTGCTCAATGCGTGGTTCAAGCGCCTGCTCGCGCGCATCGAAGCGCGCATGGCCGCCATCGACCGGGCCTGAAAATAAAGCGGCGCGGGCGGAAAACGATCCGCCCGCGCCGCTTGCCTGTTCGCTGCTCGACGTTTATCCCTTCGAGCCGCGATACAGCTTGATGACCGCCGAAAAATCGAGCTTGCCGTCACCCTGGCTGCTCATCGCCTGATAAAGCTGCTGCGCAATCGCCCCCATGAAAGCGGGCTGATGCGCGCTCTTTGCCGCGTCGGTGGCAAGACCCAGATCCTTGAGCATCAGATCGGTGCCGAAGCCGCCCGTATAGCCGCGCGTCGACGGCGCCGTCTCGATCACGCCGGGAAACGGGTTATACGTGTCCGAGCTCCAGCAGCGGCCCGTCGACGTATTCATGATGCCGCCCAGCACTTTGGCGTCGATGCCAAGGGCCTCGCCCAGCGCCATCGCCTCCGCCACGCCCGCCATCGTCACGCCCAGCACGAGGTTGTTGCAGATCTTGGCGACCTGCCCGGTGCCCGTGTCGCCGCAATGGACGATGTTCTTGCCCATGCCCGAGAGCACCGGCTTCACGCTCTCGTAGAGCGCCGCGCTGCCGCCCACCATGAAGGTGAGCGTGCCCGCCGCCGCGCCGCCCGTGCCGCCCGACACCGGCGCATCCACGAAGCTGTTGCCGTTCGCGGCGGCCAGCTTGCCGAACTCGCGTGCGCTGGCCGGATCGATCGTGCTCGAATCGATGATCGTCACGCCCTTCGCAATGCCCGCCAGCACGCCGTCCTCGGCGCTCAGGACGCTGCGTACGTGGGCGGCGGCGGGCAGCATCGTGACGACCCACTCGGCGCCGCTCACGGCCGCTTTGGGCGACGCGGCTTTCGTTGCGCCCGCATCGGCCAGCGTCTGCATCGCTTCCTTGCTCAGGTCGAACACAGTCAACGTGTGCCCGGCCTTGAGCAGATTGAGCGCCATGGGCGCCCCCATATGGCCCAGCCCGACAAAACCTATTTTCATGAGCGACTCTCCCTCGATGGTTCGCTATTCGGTTCGCGATTCGGTTTGCTATGGAGCCTGTTAGCGCAGGCTGATGGTCGTGTTCACGCCGTCGTTGACGGTCGCGTCGTCGAACCATCGCGCCGTGACCGTCTTGGTCTGCGTGTAGAACTGCACGACCTGCTTGCCATAGGGGCCGAGATCGCCGAGCTTCGAACCGCGCGAACCCGTGAAGCTGAAATACGGCACCGGCACCGGAATCGGAATGTTGATGCCCACCTGGCCGATATCGATTTCGCTCTGGAACTTGCGAGCCGCCGCGCCGCTTTGCGTGAACAGGCCCACGCCATTGCCGAACGGATTCGCATTGACGATGGCGATGGCTTCATCGAGCGTATTGGCCGTGAGCACCACCAGCACCGGCCCGAAGATTTCGTTCGTGTAGATGTCCATGTCCGTCTTCACATCGGTGAAGACCGTCGGGCCGACGAAGTTGCCGCTCTCGTAACCCGGCACCTTGACGTCGCGGCCATCGAGCGCGAGCGTCGCGCCCTGCTTCACGCCCGCTTCGATCAGGCCCAGAATGCGCTGCTTCGCCGCGCGCGAGACGACCGGGCCCACATCGGTCTTCGGCTCGTGGCCCGCGTTGACCTTGAGCGTCTTCGCTTTTTCGATCAGCTCGGGCACCCATTGCTGCGCCGCGCCGACCAGCACGACCACCGAAGTCGCCATGCAGCGCTGGCCTGCCGCGCCGAATGCCGCGCCGACGAGCGCATTGATGGCCTGTTCGCGGTTCGCGTCGGGCAGCACGACGGCGTGGTTCTTCGCGCCCATCATCGACTGCACGCGCTTGCCATGCTCGCTGCCGAGGCGATAGACATGCGTGCCCACCGCCGTCGAGCCCACAAACGAAATCGCCTTGATGAGCGGGTGCGAGCAGATCGCATCGACGACTTCCTTGCCGCCGTGCACGACGTTGAGCACGCCCTTGGGCACGCCCGCTTCGAGCGCGAGTTCGACCAGTTGCATGGTCGAGAGCGGATCCTGTTCCGACGGCTTGAGCACGAAGGTATTGCCGCAGACAATCGCCATCGGGAACATCCAGAGCGGGATCATCGCGGGGAAATTGAACGGCGTGATGCCAGCGCACACGCCAATCGGCTGTTGCAACGTGTAGGTATCGACGCCGCCCGCAACGTTCTCCGCAAAACCGCCCTGTTGCAGCGTGCCGATCGAACATGCGTGCTCGACCACTTCGAGGCCGCGGAAGATATCGCCTTCGGCGTCGGGCAGCGTCTTGCCCTGTTCGGCCGTGAGCGTTTGCGCGATGCGCGACATGTTCTCGCGAATCAGCGCCTGCAACTTGAGCATGATGCGCAGGCGCGTGCCGATCGGCGTGTTCTTCCAGGTGGCGAACGCAGCGTGCGCGCTCTGCACGGCCTGGTCGACTTCCGCCACCGTCGCGAACGGCACGCGGGCCAGCACTTCCTGGGTGGCGGGATTGACGATGTCGCGCCATTCCGTGGTCTTCGATTCGACGAATTCGCCGTCGATCAGCAGCTTGACGGTCGACACATGTGCGTTGGATGCCTGGGTGACTGCGTTCATCTTGAACTCTCTCTCAAAGGTTCGAACGATCCGGCCTTGGCCGCGCCTCGTCCCATTACATAGGATTGCTGCTTATTATTCAATCGTGGCGTGAGCGCATCATCAGCGTGCAGACGAAGGCGATCACGGCCAGCGCGACCATATAGGCCACCACGTAATGCGGCTTGCCGCCGCCGTAGGCAAGCAGCGCGGTTGCGATCATCGGCGCGACGCCGCCGCCGAGCACACCGGCCACCTGCACGGACACCGAAATGCCCGAATAGCGGATCTCTGCAGGAAACTGCGCGGCGAAAAGCTGCGATTCCGGCGCATAGAGAATCGGGAACACGACGCCCACGCCCAGCACCATCGCCCACCAGACCGTCGCCGGATGCAGCGTTTCCAGCATCGTGAAGAACGGCGCGGCGAACAGCGCCATGATCACGAGACCCGCAAGAAACAGGCGTTTCTGGCCGATACGGTCGCTGAGCCATCCTGAGAACGGCATCGTCACGAGCGAAAGCACTGCGCCCGCCGTGATCGCGTGCAGGATCTGCACCTTGGGAATCTTGAGCTGGTTCGCAGCGTAGGCCAGTGCGAAAGCCACTACCAGGTAGAACCAGGTATTTTCAGCGGTGCGTGCGCCGATGATGGTCAGCAGCTCACGCGGCTGGCGACGGAACACTTCGAGCACCGGTGCCTTGACCGGTTCGCCCTCGCGCTTCACGCGCTCGAAATCGGGAGATTCCGGCACCCGCACACGGATCACCCAGCCGACCAGCACCAGCAGGATGCTCGCGAGAAACGGCACGCGCCAGCCCCATGAGAGCAGGTCTGCTTCGGGTAGCGAGGTGACGGCCGCCATCGCTATCGACGAAAGAATCAGGCCGAAACCCACGCCCGTTTGTGGCAGCGAACCGAAGAAACCCTTGCGGCCCGGTGGAGCATGTTCAACGGCCATCAGCACCGCGCCGCCCCACTCGCCGCCCACCGCCATGCCCTGCAAAAAGCGCATCGCCACGAGCAGCACGGCCGCCCAGTAACCGATGCTGGCATACGAGGGGATCAGGCCGATCACCATGCTCGGAATGCCCATCAGCAGGAGCGTGGCGAGCAGCATCGATTTACGCCCGATACGGTCGCCAAAGTGGCCGAACACAATGCCGCCCATCGGTCGGCCAATGAAGCCCACGCCATACGTCGCGAACGCGGCAAGCGTGCCGAGAATCGGATCGAGCGTGGGAAAGAAAATCTTGTTGAAGACGAGCGCGGCGGCGGTGCCGTAGAGGAAGAAGTCGTACCACTCGATCGTCGTGCCGGCCATGCTGGCCCAGCCGGCGATCAGATAATCGCGCGCGCGGCGCTTTTGTCCAGAAACGGGAACGGCCACAGCCGCCCCTTGGGGGGTGGACTCCATGTGCATCGTTTGTCTCCATCTTTATAGTAGGCGACCGTCTGCCGTAGCGGCTGGAAAGCTTTTATGAAGCGGTCTGCTAACGAGTATAGTTATTCGAATATCCACGGCATAGAGACGAAAAAGCCCATCCGATATGCAAAAAAACACAACGGGACAGATGGAGACTTTGAACTGGGACGATTTGCGCTACTTCCTCGAAGTGGCGCGCACGCAGCGTGCGAGCGCTGCCGCAAAGCGACTTGGCGTGGATCACACCACGGTCGCGCGGCGCGTGCGCGAACTGGAAGCCGCATTGGGAACGGTGCTGTTCGACAAGTCGCGCTCGGGCGGCTTCGTGCTCACGGCGGAAGGCCAGCGCCTGCTGGCGTATGCCGATGCCGTGGAAACCACGGTGCAATCGGCGAGCGAACAATTCGCGCTGGGTGCGCAATCGCTCTCGGGGCATGTGCGGGTGGGATCGACGGAGGGATTCGGCTGCTTCTTTCTCGCGCCGCAACTGGCGCGTTTCACCGGCAAGCATCCGGACATGTCGATCGACCTGCTGCCGGTGCCGCATTTCGTGAGCCTGTCGAAACGCGAGGCCGATCTGGCGATCATGCTGGAACGCCCCGAACGCGGCCAGTATGTCTATACGAAGCTATGCGACTACCGTCTTCGACTGTATGGGACACCTGAATATCTGGCGCAGCATGAGCCGATTCGCTCGGCGGCAGACCTGCGCCAGCATGCGTTCATCAACTACGTCGCCGATCTGGCCTTCAGCCACGAACTGCTCTACCTCGAACGCACCGCGCCCAACGTGACGGCAAGCCTGTGCAGCACCAGCGTAATCGCGCAATATCACGCGACGCTGCAAGGCAGCGCGCTCGCGATCCTGCCGTGTTTCATGGCGGAACCCGATCCGCGACTCACGAGCATCCTGCCCGACGAGGTCATGGTGACGCGGCGCTTCTGGCTATGCAGTCGCGAAGAGTTGCGCAAATTGCGGCGCATCACGTCGCTCTGGGACTATCTGCGCGCGGCCGCCGATGCGAACGAGGCGCTGCTGCTGGGCGAATCGTCAAAGATGCAATACGTCGAGCCCTGACAATAAAAAAAGCCGCACGGACAACCCGCTGTGCGGATTGCCTGTGCGGCCTTGACGCTGCGTGACACTGGCCCGCCGCGCGCAGCGGCCGGCGCGTGTCGCGCATCGGCGATCAGGTGCCGACCGGACGGATCGTCAGTGCGTTCTTCACCGACGTCACGCCAGCGACGCCCTTCGCCACGTCCGTGGCGTGGTCAACCTGACCTTGCTCGGGCACGGTGCCTTGCAGGATCACGGCGCCGTCCTTGGCACGCACGGTGATGTTGGCCACGCTGATGTCCTTGTCCTTCGCGAGTGCAGCGCGAACCTTGCGCGAGAGCGCACGGTTAGCAGCCTTGGCCGACTTCAGTTGCTGTTTCGATTCCTTGACCTGGGCCTTGGCGCTGTCGGTCGGCGCGGCTGCGGGCGCGCTGGCGGCGTCCTGCGCATAGACGTGAAGCGAAGCAGCGACCAGCATCGTGCCGGCTGCCAGTTTGAACGCCTGAATTGCCTTCATGCAGTTTCTCCTGTTGTCACAGTTTTTTGACGGCCCAATAGGAAACCGGGCCCTTGCGCTACACACCCTTCACTACCGAAACCACGCTGCCGGCATTGCGGCCATTGCCGTCCATTCGCCCTGCCAGGCACATTGGGCTCTAACGATACTCTATTTATTACGAGTCTGATGCGAAAGCTGCCGCTATGACTATTCAAGTGTGGGTGAAATGCTTCGATTCCACAGAGGAATCGCCGCGACCGGCAAACCCGCGCCCGCACGCCGTCCCGCATGCCAGGACAACCGCTTCAATCAAATGTTATTGAATAGCGTTTAAGGACGCGCCAATCCGGTGCATGCAGCGTGAATAAGCCGGATTGGCACAATTCATTCAAGCGCGTTTTGCATCCTGCTTTGCAACCTTTGTGCTTCCTGAGTGCGTGCTTTTACTGCGCCCTTATCGACCAGCAACGCATGTCATTCACGCAGCGTTGACAAACCCCAACACAGGTTTTACCCGCATTTACTCACGAAAGAAAAAAGTGCGCGCGGTGTAGTTCATAGGAGGCTCATGCGTGGTTCACGTGTGAGCCATCGCATCAGGTGGCGAGTTGCGCCTTCACCCAGCGATAGAACTGCTGGATCGCCGCTTCGCGGGGATGCCCCTCGCGCCAGGTGAAGTAGTAATCGAGCGAAGCGGGAATGCGGGCCTGCCCGAGTTGCACCAACTGGCCGCGCTCGATGAAACCGCGCGCCAGTTGCAGGCGCGCCGTGGCTGCACCCTGGCCCGCGACCGTCGCCTGCAGCAGCAACCCTGCATCGTCGAAGACCGGGCCGCGTTCGGGCTCGTCGCCGGCCACGCCCGCGGCTTCGAAGAAGTCGCGCCACGAGCGGCGAGAAAAGCGCAGCAAAGGCATGGCGGCCAGATCCTCGATGCGAAAGTCCGGATAGCGCGCGAGCAGCGTGGGACTGCACACCGCCACCACCTGGTCGTCGAGCAGTTTGCGGATCTGGAAGCCAGGCTCGTCCACGCGCCGATGCCAGATGCCGATATCGAACGGATACGGGTCGGGCGGCGTGACGTCGGCGTGCATGCGTAGCGAAAGATCGACGTTGGGATGCCGGTCGTAGAAGTCCCCCAGACGCGGAATCAGCCAGACCGACGCAAAATCGGACATCACGCTCAGTTCGAGCCGCGTCACCCCGCTCACGCCGGGCCGCGTGGCGTCGAGCGCCTCGCGCAGATCGTCGAGGCTGCGCCGCACGCGCTCGGCGAGTTGCGCGCCTGCCGCCGTGGGAATCATGCGGCTGCCCGCGCGGCGAAACAGCTCGACGCCCAGCTCCGCTTCGAGCGCGCGCAAATGGTGGCTCACGGCGCTGTGCGTCAAATGCAATTCTTCAGCCGCGCGACTAAAACTGCGCCGCCGGGCCGCCGCTTCTAGCGCGCGCAGTGCCTGCAAGGGAGGGAGCGATCGGGACATGACGTCAAATTCTACTCACAATCGCGGCTGAAATCTCTCGCTGGCCTCATGCCCGGCTTTCGCCAATAATCGTGTCCCAGCCATTCAAAACGCTTTCGGGCCGCGCCGGTTTGCAAACCCGGTTTGGAAAACCGGCCTGGAAACCTTGCCCGGCAGATTCGCTTGCCGCCCGACCGCCCATCGACCGTCCGCATCATGACCGCTCTCAGATTGCGCGTATTCGCCGTCTTCGCGCTCGGCTATTTCGTCTCGTATCTGTTCCGGGGCGTCAACCTCGGCTTCGCGCCGTTCCTGACGCACGAAATGGGCTTCACCGCCACCGATCTCGGCACGCTCACGAGCCTCTACTTCCTCGGCTTCGCGGGGGCACAGATTCCGGCCGGGGTGTTGCTCGACCATTTCGGCCCGCGCCGCGTCACGGCCTGCGTCATGCTGGTGGCGGCCGCCGGCGCGCTCGTCTTCGCGCTTTCGCACAGCATGGCCGCGATGATGGTCGGCCGCCTGCTGGTGGGCGTGGGCGTTTCCGTGTGCCTGGGCGGCGCGTTCAAGGCCACGGCCCAGCACTTTCCGGTCGCCCAGCTCACGCTCGTCAACGGCCTTGTGATGGCCGTAGGCGGCCTTGGCGGCGTGGCGGTGGGCGCGCCGCTCTCGTGGCTGCTGACGATCGCGCCGTGGCGCTCGATCAGCCTCGGCCTGGCCGTGTTCACCACGGCCGTCGCCGCCATCATCTGGATCGGCGGGCCGCGCGCGCGCGACACCCATCATCAGGCGAGCGTGCTTGAGCAGTTCAAGGGCACCGCGCACATCCTGCGCAGCCACGCATTCTGGAAGACGGCGACGTTTTCGGCGTTCACGCAGACGGTGTTCTACGCGATGCAATCGCTCTGGGTCGGCGCGTTCCTGCGCGACGTGACGCCCGCAGGCACCGTCGACGTGGCCTCGCGCGCGGCGTCGCTGGTGTCCGTGCTGGGCGGCGCGTTCATCGTCGGCAATATCGGCTTCGGGGCGCTCGCGCGGGCCTTCGAGCGGCGCGGCGTCAACGTCGCGCGCTTTTCCGGCGTGACCATGGCGCTGTTCGTGGTGGTCCAGGCGCTGCTCGCCGCGCGGGTGCCGTTGCCCGCCACGCTGCTGTGGGCCGCCTACGGTGCGCTGGGCGGTACCGGCATCCTCACCTATGCCGTGCTCGCCGAGTATTTCCCGGCGCGCCTGATCGGCCGCGTCAACACGACCTTCACGCTGGTGATCTTTGTGGGCATCTTCGTCACGCAAATCGCCGTCGGCGCGGCGCTCGGCCACTGGAGCGCCGTCGACGGCCACTATCCGGTCGTGGCGCATCAGGCCGTCTGGGCGGCGCTCATCGTGCTGCAAGTGGTCGCAGGCGTGTGGTACTTCATGCCGCGCCGACGCGCCGCAACCGCGCAACCCGCGATGGAATCCTGATCCGCTGCGCCGTGCCAATGAAGCCTGTCGCGCACGCTCGCGGCAGGCTTTTTTATTGCGATTATTATTTCGCCATCCAGATCAATTCGATGGAACGGGAGAAATCCGCCCGCCAGCCCGTCGATGCCGCCCAGTTTCCTTCTGGAAACCCCCGCTCGCATAAATCGCCGCGTCGCGTACAATGCTGCCCGCCCGGCGTCGGAGCCATGCGCAAAAGCGCCTGCAACCGACTGGCCGGTCGTATGACAAATGCCCACGCACCCGCGTGCACCGATGCGGAACATAGCTTTTGATGTGATGCAGGGAACGCAGGGCGCGTGAGAAAATACGCCTTCGAATGCACATGCAGCATCCGGTTCGCGCTCCACGGCGAGAACCGGAAACGCGGAAAAAACGCACGCCCGTCCGCTTGTTTCCGAAGCGAAACACGGCGGCCCAGCGTAAACTTCCGCTGTTGCCATTCGATTGTGTCGATTCATGATAGAGAGAGAAACTTCCATGCCAGACCATAACCACTCGCACGACGATCACTCCGAATCGTGCGGCTGCGATCTGCTGCACCTCCTCGACGGCGTGGACGAGTTCACTCATCAGGTGTTCCCGGGCAATCAGGATCTGTTCCGCAGCCTCGCCCACAGCCAGGCGCCGCACACGCTGTTCATCACCTGCGCCGACTCGCGCGTGTCGCCGGAAATGATCACCCAGGCGCGCCCCGGTGAGCTGTTCGTCTGCCGCAACATCGGCAATATCGTGCCGGCTTACGGCGAAATGCTGGGCGGCGTGTCGGCAGTCGTCGAATTCGCCGTGATGGCGCTGAACGTCAAGCAGATCGTGCTGTGCGGCCACACCGACTGCGGCGCGATGAAGGGCCTGGCGTCGGGTGGCGCGGCCACCGCCGGCATGCCTACGGTCACGGCCTGGCTGCGCAACGCCGAAGCGGCGCGCAGCGTCGTGCAGACGCGCGGCCTGGACGAAAACCAGATCGTGCAGGCCCTGGTGGAAGAAAACGTGCGTCTGCAACTGACGCATCTGCGCACTCATCCGGCCGTCGCGGCCCGCGTGGCGCAAAACCAGTTGCAGTTGCAAGGCTGGGTGTACGACATCGGCCAGGGCACCGTGTCGATCTTCGACGACACGCACGGCCGCTTCGAATCGCTCGGCGAGGCGCGCGCGCGCCTGCGCAAGGAAACCACGGGCTAAACCGCCCACGGGCGGCCTGGCCGCCCGTCTTCGCTGCATCCCCCATCGCGTCAAAGCGCATCACACCGCACCGGGCCACGCCGCACAGGCGTCGCCCGGTATTGGCGCTCGACCTTCTCATTTGCCGCAACAATGAATTGACGCCCAGGTAACGATATAGGTGTTTACCCTAGACTGCGATCTGGCTATACTCTCGTCCGTACCATATGCGGTGCCCAGCCGCAGCAGAAAAATAATTCCGGAGGTTGGTTACCCATGCAGTGTGCTTCCCTGCCGTATCCGCCGTACAAGACACCGAACACCCGCATCATCCGTACGACCCGTACCACCCGCAGTCCATTTGTTTCTCTGGTTTCTCTGGTTTCTTTTGCAGTCGCAGGACGATCGCCCGCGCCGCGCTAACGCCGGCACGCGCATCGCGCCGCCGCGCCGTTTTAGTCGCGGCCGGCCCGAAACTCAGGCCCACTCCTCGTCAATCGCCGTTCGACCCGCCGCGGCATGCGCCACGGCAGACGGCTCGCGCTCGCGCGCGCACTGGCGGCCGGTAATGGGCTTCGCACCCGACACGGGCAATGCGCCCGATTACCGAAGGAGATGTGCCGTGGAATTCAGCCTCAAGCCGCCCGCCAAGATCGAAGTCAAACTGCTGCTGCACCCGCACGACCACGACCGCGCCATGGCCATCGCCAAGGCCGCCAATCTCGCCGAGCGCGACTTCTACGCGCTGGCGATCCACCTTGGCGCGGCGGAAATCCTGCGTTCCGCCGAATCGGAATAAGCGGCGCGGCGCACAGCAACGTCGTCAGACTGGCGACGGATTGCGCTCGCTGAACCCTTCCTGATGCCAGTAGGGATAGACGGGTCGCACGGCGCTCGCCGCGTCGAGCTTCGCGACCTGTTCCTTCGTGAGGTTCCAGCCCACCGCGCCCAGGTTCTGGCGTAGCTGGGCTTCGTCGCGCGCGCCGATCAGCACGGTCGCGACCGTCGGCCGTTGCAGCAGCCAGTTCAGCGCGATCTGCGGCACGGTCTTGCCGGTTTCTTCGGCGATTTCGTCGATGGCGTCGAGCACGCGAAACAGGTAGTCGTCCGGTACCGGCGGCCCCTGCTCGGCGGTCTTGTGCAGGCGGCTCGTCTGCGGCAGCGGCTGGCCGCGGCGAATCTTGCCGGTCAGGCGCCCCCAGCCGAGCGGGCTCCACACCACCGCGCCCACGCCCTGATCGAGACCGAGCGGCATGAGCTCCCATTCGTAGTCGCGCCCGATCAGCGAGTAATAGGTCTGGTTGGCGACGTAGCGCGGATAGCCATAACGATCGGCCACGCCGAGCGACTTCATCAGGTGCCAGCCCGAGAAGTTCGATACGCCGGTATAGAGAATCTTGCCCGCGCGCACGAGTTCGTCGAGCGTGGAAAGCACTTCTTCCGCAGGCGTTTTCGCATCGAAACCGTGTAATTGAAACAGGTCGATGTAGTCGGTTTGCAGACGCTTGAGCGCGGCGTCAACGGCGCGCTTCAGATGAAATCGCGACGAGCCGACGTTATTGGCATCGGCATCGTCGAAGCGAAACGTCGCCTTGGTCGAGATGATCGCTTTATCGCGACGCCCCTTGAGCGCCTCACCGAGCACCGACTCGGACACGCCGCGCGAATAGATGTCCGCGGTGTCGAACATCGTGACGCCCGCATCGAGGCAGATGTCGATCAGCCGGCTCGCTTCGGCCACGTCGGTCGCGCCCCATGCTTCGAAGAATTCGCCCTTGCCCCCGAACGTGCCCGTGCCGAAGCTCAGCACCGGCACCTTGAAGCCCGATGCGCCCAGAAAACGGTGTTCCATTTCCTATCCTCCACAAATCGTGCGTTGAAGAAGCGCCGATGAGTGTACGCGCGTCCTGGCGGGGCTGCCCCGAGGCCGACGCGATCTTCCAGCCGCCTGGACATTCGCCGAAGGCTGTACAGAGGCACCTTTCGTATCGGAAACTGTGGCCTCGTTTGTTTCTGATCCGATGCACCATGACTTTTCACGCCTGTTTCAAGCACGTTCAAGCGGCCTCGCCCGAGGCGGCGCGATGAACGACACCGCGCAACCGGGATCCGCACGTGCGGCCGCCATCGGCTGGCTGCCTTATATCGTCGCGGCGACGTTCTTCATGGAGTACCTCGACACCACCGTGATCGCCACGGCGCTGCCGCAGATGGCGCACTCGTTCGGCGTCGGGCCCAATAGCCTGAGCCTGGGCGTCACGGCCTACATGCTGGCGCTCGCCATCTTTATCCCCGCGAGCGGCTGGGTCGCCGACCGCTGCGGCTCGCGCACCGTGTTCTTCGGCGCGGTGGTCACGTTCACGGTCGCATCGGTGCTGTGCGGCATCTCGCAGAACCTCGGCGAGTTCGTCGCGGCGCGGATATTGCAAGGCATGGGCGGCGCAATGATGGTGCCGGTCGGCCGCATGATCGTCGTGCGCAGCACCGACAAGAGCCGCCTGATGCAGGCCATCTCCACCATCACCTGGCCCGCGATCGCCGCGCCCGTGGTCGGGCCGCCGGTGGGCGGGTTCATCACGACCTATGCGTCATGGCGCTGGATCTTCCTGCTCAACGTGCCGTTCGGGCTTGCGGTGCTCGTTGCGATCGCAACGATCGTGCCGAACCTGCGCGGCGAGCAGCGTCGCCCGCTCGACGTCGTGGGTCTCGTGCTGAGCGGCGCAGCGCTCACGGCCATCCTCTACGGCGCGGAACTCGCAAGCCAGCCCGGCGAGAATCCGTGGCGCGCGGCGGCGCTCGTGGCGGCGGGCGTGCTGGTCGGCGCAATCGCTTTTGTCCATGCACGACGCCATCCCACGCCGCTCGTCGATGTTTCCACGCTGAAAATCCCGACTTTTTCGGTGACGGTCGTGACGGGCTCGATCACGCGCATCGGTATCGGCGCGGCGCCTTACCTGATGCCGCTGCTGTTCCAGATCGGCTTCGGGCTGTCGGCGTTCAAATCGGGGCTGCTGCTGCTTGCGAGCGCGCTGGGCAATCTCGGCATGAAGGCGCTCACGACGCGCATTCTCGAACGCTGGGGCTTTCGCGCCGTGGCCATGGTCGACGTCACGATCGCGGGCCTGTCGATGATCGCCTGCGGGCTGCTGACGCCCGAGGTGCCCCTCGCCATCGTGCTGATCGTGGTGTTCGTCTATGGCGTCACGCGCTCGATGCAGTTCTCGACGCTCGCCACGCTCGCCTACGCCGACGTCGCGCAGCCGCAGATGAGCGCCGCCAGCACGCTCTGGAGCGCGGCGGCGCAGATGACCAATGGCCTGGGCATCGCGTTCGGTGCACTGGCGTTGCGCGTCGCCGCGAGTTTCCATGGCGAAACAAGCGGCCACGTCTTCACGCTGGACGACTTCCGCCTCGCATTCCTGGGCGCGGGCGTACTTACGCTGCTGTCGGTGTGGGGATATGCACAGATGGCGCGCGATGCGGGCCAGAATGTCGGCGGCGGATCGCGCCGCCAGCGTGCGTGAAGCGTGAATAGCGCCTGATTGGCGCTGACTGCCGGATTGATGGCGATGCCATGCGACGATGCTCCGTCGCATGGCACGAGGTCACGCGCTTACTTCGACAGGCTCGCGCGTACGGTGAATTCCTGCGCGGCTTCGGCCTCGAATTCTTCGTCCACCAGCCCATGCGCGCGGTGGAATTCCGACGACAGCGGCTCAACCGGATAACCGCGCCGCTCCCACGCATCGAGCCCGCCGCGAAGTGCGTGCGCGTGATAGATGTGCTTGTCGCGCAGGCGGTTGACGATGCGCTTGGCCGTCACCTCGTTCGGGCACACGCAATACACGACGATGGGCCGCGCGATCAACTCGGCGGGCAAGGCCTCGCTCGAATCGAGATTGAGCGGCTGCGCTCCCGGAATGCGATAGGCCTCTTTCTCACGCACGGCCTGCGGGCGCGCGTCGAAGACGATCGGCGGCGACGCGGATTTCATCATGTCGTCGAGCTGATCGGGCGAAATGCGGTGCGTGGCGAGCCAATGGCGCAACTGCAGACGGCGCACCCAGCGCCAGGCGAGAAACAGCACGCCTGCGACCGCGAGCACGTCGAAAATAGTCCAGCCGTTGGCGCGCACGAACATCGCAAAACGCGCGATTTCCGTATGCAGCGCCGCCCCGCCGATCAGCCAGGTGCCCGCCCAGAGCGTTGCGCCGATGGCGTCCCACAGCAGGAAAATGCGCACGTCCATTGATGTCGTGCCGAGCAGCGGCGCGGACATCAGCCCCAGCCCTGGCACGAACTTCGCCACCGCGAGAATCGGCGCGCCGTGGCGTTCGAACACGTTGCGCGCGACACGGATCGTCGTATCGAGCGACAGCGAAAAACGCACGAGACCGTTGAGCAGGCGCCGCCCGCGCAGGCGGCCCGCCGTAAACCAGAGCGAATCCGCGAACAGGGTCGCGACCACCGCCGCCAGCAACAGGCTCGCATACGAGGCTTCCCCGCCCGCCGCCATCGTGCCCGCCAGGATCAGTACCGGCGCAGCGGGAACCGGCACGCCGAGTTGTGTCACGAGCACGCTGAGAAATACCGCCCCGGTGCCAAAATCGGGCGGGATGGCGCTGGGGAGAGTCCACATGGCGGGGTTTCCGGCTTGAAGCGACCTGAGAAGAAAGGAAACATTCGCGCCATTTCGGCGCAAGTACGGAGATTACCGCAAGTGGGCGAATTCTTGCTTGCTGCCTAGCCGTAGACCGCGCCAGCTAAACGGGTATCGATCAATGCTGCCAGACGCCGCTAGTGCTTTCCCTGCCCACGCGCGCTAACGCGGTGCGCCGGTTCGGTGCTACGCTCGAAGACCGTTCTCCGCCGACTTCCTTTACGAAACATGCGTTACTGGCGTCTCGACCGGACGCGCCCTGCGAGCGCGTCCGGCTCATTCGACCTGGCCCGCGTCACCAGCCTCGTCGCCGCAATTGGCGGCGACAACGCCAATGCGCTCGCCACGGAAGTGCTGAATCTGCTCGGCCCGGCCACGTCGGTATCGCAATGCACGGTGTTCGCGTACGAATTCGGCAACCGGCCGCGCACGGTTTCAGTGGCCGACCATCGCGGCGGCCGCTTCCTGCGCGATGTCGCCGACACCTACGCGCGCCTCTTTTACGCGCTGGACGGCAACCAGCGCATCGTCACCGGCGACGGCGAAAGCAGGGACACGGCGGCTTCATCGCTCGTGCTGCACTGGCAATCGAGCGAAGACATCGCCCACGATGGCTACCGCCAGACCTGTTACGCGACGCCCAATGTTTCCGATCGGCTCTCCCTGCTCATGCAGCCCGCCGCCGATATCTGGCTCTCTGTGAACCTCTACCGCGAACGCGACGCGGGCAATTTCCAGCCCGGCGAAGTCGAACTGGTCGAGTCGCTCGCGCCCCTGATCGGCGAGGCCACGAAACATCATTACGCGCTGCGCGGCCAAAGCCAGTTGGGGATTCCGCAACTGATGCTCGCGCGCTTGCGCAGCCTTTGCCCCGAATTATCGAAGCGCGAACTCGATGCGCTGCGCGGCGTCCTGGAAGGCCATAGCGCCGCAGAAATCGCCGACTGCATGGGCGTGAAACCCAGCAGCGTCGTGACCTACCAGAAACGCGCCTATCAGCGTTTGGGCATTTCGAGCCAGCGCCAGCTCTTCGCGCTCTGCCTCGCCAACGAATCGCGATAGTCGCGATAGTCGCGAATCGCGGCCCCGCTCCGTTCTTCCGCCATCGCGCTGTACCCAAAATGAGGACAGCGCCACGTTCCTCACACGCGATACTCCGTCGCAACACCGCGCGGCGTCCCTTGCCCCTTTCCCCTCTTCCACGCCGCGCGAACAAAAATTTCCGATCGGAGACAACGCGCGATGAGCGTCACATTCAAGCCCTATCCCTTCGAGGCGAAGCAGTACGACGCCCGCCTGCCCGAACTCGCCGATGGCCGCGAAACGCAGCGACACGCGGTCACGATCGTCGGCGGCGGCCCGGTCGGGCTCGCCATTGCGCTGGGCCTTGCGAAGCACGGCGTGCGCTCGGTGCTGATCGAAGCCGACGAATCGGTATGCCACGGCAGCCGCGCCATCTGCATCTCGCGACGCAGCCTGGAAATCATCGAACGCCTGGGCGCACTCGACGGCTTCCTCGCCAAAGGCCTGCCGTGGACTGGCGGGCGCAGCTTCTATCGCCGTGACGAAGTCCTGCACTTCACGATGCCGCAGGACGAGAACCAGAAGCTGCCGCCGATGGTCAATCTCGCGCAGTACCACATCGAGCAATTCCTGCTTGACGCTGCAGAGCGCCACGCGGATCTCATCGATATTCGTTGGCGCACCAAAGTGAGCGCCGTGCAGCACGACGCCCAGGGCGCAACGCTCAGGCTTTCGACGCCCGCGGGCGACTATGAAGCGCGAACGGACTGGCTCGTCGCGGCAGACGGCGGACGCAGCACGGTGCGCGAGGCACTGGGCCTGAAGCTCACGGGCACGAGCTACGAGGGCCGCTACGTGATTGTCGATATCCTGCTCGACAGCGCGCGGCCCACAGAACGCCTCGCGTATTTCGATCCGGCGTCGAATCCCGGCTCGACGGTGCTCGTGCACAAGCAGCCCGACAACGTCTGGCGCATCGACTATCAACTGCGCGACGGCGAAGACGCAGAGTCCGCTGTGAAGCCCGACAATGTAATGCCGCGCGTGCAAAGCCTGCTCGACATGATGGGCGAGACCGCTGCGTGGTCGCCCATCTGGATCACGATTTACAAGGCCAATGCGCTGACGCTTGAGCGCTATCGTCATGGGCGCGTGCTGTTCGCGGGCGACGCGGCGCATCTCGTGCCGATCTTCGGCGTGCGCGGCGCGAACTCCGGTATCGACGACGCCGATAATCTCGCGTGGAAACTCGCGTATGTCATTAACGGACGCGCCAACGAACAACTGCTCGACAGCTATTCCGACGAGCGCGTATTCGCTGCGCACGAGAACCTCAGCTACGGCACCAAAAGCACCGAATTCATGGCGCCGCCCTCGTTCGCATTCGAACTGATGCGCACGGCGGTGCTGAGCCTCGCCGCGCGTCATCCCGGCGTGCGTTCATTGATCAACCCGCGCCAGACCTCGGCGATTGCGTACAGGGACTCGCCGCTCAACGCGGTTTCCGATCCGCTCGCGAACGGCCCCGCGCCGGGCACGGTGCTACCGGAGTGTCCCATCAGCATCGTCGATGGCGGCGACGTGCGCGCTGGCCACGTGACCGACCTGGTCGGCCCGCATTTCACGGCGTTTTATTTCAGCGAAGACGGCACCATCACGCCCGAGCTGGCCGCACTTGAAACCTCCTGCGACACGCCAATCGCACTGGTGCCGATCGCGCGACAAGCACCCGCCGATACCACCCGGCGAAGCGGCTGGGATCATACAGGCCGCCTGTTTCCAATGTACGGCGCAACGGCGCACACGCTCTATCTCGTGCGCCCCGACGGCCACGTGCTTGGCCGCTGGCAAGGCAACGGTGCAAAGCTGGCGCAGCAGGCCAGAGAAGCGCTCGAACGCGCACTGCACGCCTGAGCACGCTCACCCAACAAAACCGGAGAACACCATGACCGACAGCGAACTCGACGCCGTCTACACGCGGCTCTGCAAGACCATGACAAACCTGGGCGAAGCGAACGCACCGCTCTTTCTCGCGCGCTTCGCGCTGCTCGCCGTGCAACGCATCGGCGACGCACAGGCCGCTTTGAACCTGATCGAAGCAGCCCAGGAAGACATGCAGGCCACGCAGTAAGCCGCACGTTTCCGATCGCCAACTTCCGGCTATTTCAGCAGCCGCGCGAGCCGCGAACGATTGCCGATGCCCAGCTTCTGAAACGACCGGTCGAGATGGGTACGCACGGTCGTATAGGAAATCCCGAGCCGCTCGGCGATTTCCTTGTCTAGCAGCCCTTCAGCGGCCAGCATCACGACTTCGCGCTCGCGCCGCGTCAGGCGGGCAAGCGGGTCACCCTCCGCCGGTTCTCCCGTCGCGCCAGCAGGCAATGCCTTCGCGAGGCCCGCCTCGCTGCGCGAGCGCGCCAACGCAGCCGCAAACGCCGGCCTGATCAGGTCGAGCATCGCCAGTTCGTGATCGGAAAAATTCTCGCGGTGCGCACCGCGCCAGATGCGCAGATCGCCGATGTTGGTGTCGCCGTCCCACGCGAACAGATTCATGCCCCAGTGCAGACCGTCGCGCCGCAGAAAGTCGTTGAACAGCTCGGTCTGCACAAGTTCGTCGTGCGCGACCACATCGGTCACGCGCACTGCCGTTCGCCGATGCTGGAGGCGCGGCGTGAGTGGATCGCGGTACTGGAAATAGCGCTCGTAATCGCCGAGATTGTCGGCGGACATATTGATGGCGACGCGGTTCGTGAACATGCGCTGGGCGTCGTCCCAAACATAGGAACCGAGGAAGTCCGCGCGCAGCAAGTCGAGCAGGCGCCGACCCACTTCGAGCCGCAACACATCCTCCGGCAAGGTGCGGTCGGCGAGCAGCTTGAAAGCGTCGGCGAGCAACGCCAGTTCGCGGCTTGTCAGATACATTCGCGGCGCAAGTGCTCTGCGTTGGAGTGCGATTGACGGGTGACGAGGCAGCCCAGGTGGCGCAATAACGGGGCCAACGCCCCTGTGCACATGCGGCGGCTGGGCGCCACAACCGCTAAAGCTTATCGAGCGGTTTCGGCGAACTCAAGGCGCCGTGCGCGCACGCAACACGAGGGAAAATCAGGAGAAGAAAAGAAAATGGGCAGCCGAAGCTGCCCAGTCAAACACACGCCGGCTAGGTGTTCACGTCGCCGGAGATTGCATATTACGCGATGCATGCGGCACAGGGATCCTCATTAAAAAGGACAAACGCGCATCTCATGCGAACTTTTCATGCTCGAAGCGCACGCGCACCCTATGCCCAAGGAATTTCAGGAAAACTCGTACGGCAAATATTTCCCATCGGCAACAAGGTGCGCGCGCAACCGGTAGCATTGACCGGCGATGCTTGTCCGCTTACTGCACCACCCGCGTCACGCCGCGGCCGCGCGGATCGGCGGCAGCCTCAGGCGTGTCGCCATCGATGCGGATTGCCTGGATATCGCCGTTGAAGTCCTGCCCCTTCAGCACATAACCCTTGGCCTCGACTTCCTTCGCCAGGTCGCCGTTGATCGGCTCATACGGCTCCCAGAAGATCGTGTTGGGCGGCAGCAGTTGATGATGGAAACGCATCGCGCCCACGGCGTCCTTCAACGGCATCTTGAAGTCGTAGATGTTGTTGATGACCTGGAAGATCGACGTGAAGATGCGCGAGCCACCCGGCGTACCGATCACGAGCGACACCTTGCCGTCCTTCGTGAGGATGGTCGGCGACATCGAGGACAGCGGGCGCTTCTTCGGCGCGATCGCATTCGCGTCGCTGCCGACCACGCCGAACATGTTCGGCACGCCCGGCTTTGCGGAGAAGTCGTCCATCTCGTCGTTGAGCACGATGCCCGCGCCCGGCACCACCACGCCCGAACCAAAGTAGCCGTTGATCGTGTAGGTGTTCGACACCGCATTGCCCCATTTGTCGACCACCGAGAAGTGCGTGGTCTCGGCCTTTTCCGGCATCGAGGTGCCAAGGCCCGCCTGCACGCTCTTGGTGTCGGAAGGCTTGTCGGGATCGACTTCGGCGGCGCGCTTGGCAATATAGGCGTCGTCGGTCAACTGCGCGACCGGCACCTTGTAGAAGTCGGGGTCGCCCAGGTATTGCGCGCGATCCGCGAACACGCGTTTTTCGATTTCCGCGATCAAGTGGATGTATTGCGGCGAATTGAGCGGCACGTCCTTGAACTGCGGCGCAAGATCGGCCTTCATCTTGAGCAGTTGCACCAGGCCCACGCCGCCCGAGCTCGGGGGCGGCGCGGTGATCACTTCATAGCCGTTCCACTTCGCTTCGACCGGCTGGCGCCAGACCGCTTTGTACTCCTGCAGATCGCGCTTCGTAATGAGGCCGTGGCCCTTCATCGAGGCCGCGATCAGGTCGGCCGTCTTGCCATCATAGAAGTCCTTCGCGCCTTGATTGGCGATGCGCGTGAGCACGCTGGCGAGATCGGGCTGCTTGAAGTTCTCGCCCACCTTCATGTTGCCGAAGTACTGGTCGAAGTTGGTCTTGCCGTCGAATTCCTTCGACGCTTCCTCGCGGCGCTTCGCCAGCAGCTCGTCGACGACAAAGCCGTCGCGCGCGTATTTGATGGCGGGTTGCAGCACCTGCTTCCACGACAGCTTGCCGAAGCGTTTCTGCGCTTCCCACATGCCCTCGACCGTGCCCGGCACGCCCACGGCGTCGTAACCATAAAGGCTCTTGCCGGCGATCACGTTGCCCTGTTCGTCCTGGTACATCGTGCGCGTGGCGGCCAGCGGCGCGCGCTCGCGATAGTCGAGGAAATAAGGCTTGCCGTTCACATAGAGCGTCATGAAACCGCCGCCGCCGATATTGCCGGCTTCGGGATACGTCACGGCGAGCGAGAAGGCGATGGCAACTGCCGCGTCGACGGCGTTGCCACCTTCCTTGAAGATCTGTTCGGCGGCATCGGCGGCGTACTTGTCGGCGACGGCAACGGCCGAGGCGTTCAGTACGGCGGGATGTTGTTGCGTGTCCTTGGCGAAGGCCGGCGTGGCTTCGAGAAAGCCCGCGGACAAAGCGGAGAGTGAAACGAGTGCGAGAGCGGCAGCGGAAATTTTCGTTCTATCGACCAGCTTCATTGAGTGACCTCCATGATTCGGTTCATCGTATAACGCGTACTTGCCCAGCTTTCACCAGGCTTGTGACCCAGCCCCAACGCTTATAGCACGCACAGAAATCGTTTGCGATCCGGCCATCCTCCGATAGCTCGCAGCGCTTGAATGCCTCCGTTCAAGCCGACCCGCGCCGTCCGCGCGCGATCTCGTCGCCCGCATTGGCGGGCAGCCGCAAGGTGACCGGAATCGACGCCACCGAAAACAGGCCGACCACCAGGAACGCCGGCCAGAAGTCCGACCACACGATCGTCGAATGGCCTTGTAGCCGATGCGAAACTTGCAGCACGATCCCCGCGATCGTCACGCCCAGGCCCAGCGAGACCTGCTGGATCACGCTCGCCACGCTGGTGGCGCGGCCAATGTCCTTGCTCGGGATATCGGCGTAAGCCAGCGAATTGAGGCCCGTGAATTGCAGCGAAGGAAAGATGCCGCCCGCCAGCACGATGAACCAGATGAGCCACACGGGCGTGCCCGGTGAAAACGCGCCGTAGATCGCGATGGCCGCCCCCGCGATCGCTGCGTTCACGACAAGCGTGTTACGAAAGCCGAAGCGCCCCAGCACGCGCGACACAATCGCCTTCATGAAGATCGAGCCGAACGCCGAGGCACAGGTGATCGCCCCCGATGCAAACGCCGTCATGCCCAGCCCCTCCTGCAGCGCGAGCGGCAACAGGAACGGCACCGCGCCGAGTCCGATACGAAACAGCGAGCCACCCGCCACGCTCGCGTTGAAACTGGGGATGCGCAGAAATTTCAGGTCGAGAACGGGCCGCTCGGCGCGCTGCGCGTAGAACCAGTAAGCCGCCAGCAACACCGCGCCGGTTACGCACATCGTCACGGCTTTCGTATTGGAAACCAGCTCGCCGCCAACAAGCGACAGTCCCAGCATGAACAGCGACGCGCCGCCTGCCGACAGCAGAAAACCCATCCAGTCGAGCGGCCCCGGATGCTCCTCGTGCATGTTGGCGATATGCCGGTTCGCGAGCCAGATGCCGAGCACGCCAATCGGAATGTTGACGAAGAAAATCAGCCGCCAGTGCAGATACGTGGTGATGAACCCGCCGAGCGGCGGCCCCACGACGGGCCCGAGCAGCGCGGGCACGGTCAGGTAGTTGACCGCGCGAATGAAGTCGGATTTCGGCAGCGAACGGAAAATGATGATGCGCCCGACCGGCACCATCATCGCGCCGCCGATGCCCTGCACGAAGCGCGCGGCCACGAACATTTCGAGCGAGCGCGACGCCGCGCACAGCAGCGACCCCGTCATGAAAATGCCAATGGCCGTGCGGAACACGTTGCGGGAGCCGAAGCGATCGGCGACCCAGCCGCAGATCGGAATGAATACGCCGAGGCCGATCACATAACTCGTGACGGCAAGCTTGAGGGTGATGGGATCCTGGCCGAGATCGCGGGCCAGCGCGGGCAGCGAAGTGACGATGACGGTCGCGTCCACGTTCTCCATGAACATCGAGCACGCGACAATGAGCGGAACGATGAAAGCGCCGAGGGCTAGTGGCATGGGCAGGAACGACAATCAGCGCGGCTGATGGCGTAAAGCTGCCATTATGGCACCGTGTTGCAGAAAGCGGGGACACGGCAACAGATGAAGCGGCGCAACGCAAACAAAAAAGCCACCTGTTGAGGTGGCTTTTTTACCCAGCGATGCAGGATCGATGCGCGATTACTCGGCGACCTGCTTCACGCGACTTGCGACCGGCGTGAGTTGCGGCAGCACCTGTTCGGCGGCACGCGTCACGTCGTTCGGGAAGTCGATTTCGATCCACGGCGCGCCGGTGACGTCGGCCGTTTCGAATTCGGCGCCGCGTTCGAGCAGCAGGTCGCGCAGCGCTTCTTCGTGCGGCAGGTTCGCGCGGCCCGTATCGACATAGCCTTCGACGATCTGCGCAAAGCGCATTGCGGTCGCTTCATTCAGGCGGAAGAAGCCGACCGATTCGCCGATCGTGTCGTATTGCAGGCCCACGGCCAGTTGCTTGCGCAGCTCGACGGGCACGCCGTCGCGCAGGCACAGCTTCACGGGTTCGTCGCCCGCTTCGAAGTCGCGGTCGATCAGGAGCCGGTTGGCCGGTGCCTCGCCTGCCACGAGCGGCGCGAACACGCGCTCGTCGTAAAGCACGTCCGCGTCCATCAGCAGCACGTCGCCGCCGCGCGTCATCGCCTCGGCGGTGCGATGCACCGTCAGCACGCTACCCAGATCGAAGCGCGGGTTCAGCACCACTTCGACCTTGTGCGGCCAGCCAATGCGCTTGAGTTCCGCCTCGACCAGCTCGGGCTGGAAGCCGAGCGCGAGCACGACTTCGGTGACGCCCGCCGATTCGAGCATTTGCAGATGGCGTTCGAGCAGCGAGACGCCCTCGAATTGCAGCAGACATTTCGGAAACTGTTCTCCAGCGCGTTGCTGAAGGCGCAGGCCGAGGCCTGCCGCGAGAATGATGGCGCGCATGCGCAACGTTCCTTGGGAGAAAAAGGTCAATCGGCGACTTCGACAGCGGGGACGCGCGGAGCGCGACGGCGTTGCCAGCTACGTTCGCTGAAATGCAGATACAGAAGGCCCGGCAAACCGAGCACGATTTCGCGCGCGCGCTTGGTGAGCGAGAGCGCGAGTGCCGCCTCGGGCGGCAGGCCAACGAGCGGCGCCAGCAGCAGATAACCGCCCTCCTGCACGCCGAGCGAGCCAGGAATGGCAAACGCCGCACCGCGGATCGCCTGGCCGATGCTTTCCAGCAGCAGCGCGTCGATCCAGCCGACCGGATGGCCGAGGAAATGCAGCGCGAGCCACACTTCCGCCGTGCCGACGAGCCAGCCCGCGAGACTCAGCACGAAGCTGGCCGCGGCGCGGCCGCGTTCGGTGTAAAGCTCCGTCACGGCGGCGTCGATGGCATCGGCGCGCGTGGCAAGCGACGACCAGTCGCGCTTGCCGAACAGCTTCGCCGCGATACGCAGCAGGCGGCCAAACAGGCCACGGCGCTGCGCCACGTAAAACAGGGCAATCATGCCGCCGAGCACGACCGTGGCGATCATCGCGGCAAGGCCGAGATCGCGCGGCGCGCCGTTGGCGGCGTAAGCCGAAAAGAGCGCAATGCCGAACACGGCGAAGACGATCTGCGCGACCGCTTGCAGCGTCGTGCTCACGGTGATCGCCGCGGCCGCGTCGCGCATGGCCATGCCGCGCTGCGCAAGCTGACGCACCATCGCCACCGGGCCGCCGATCTGGCCGGCCGGCAGCAGGCTGTTGACCGATTCGCCGCTCCAGCGCGCGAGCAGCGCGTCGCGTTGGTCGACACGCTCGCCTTTGCGGAACATCACCGCGATCGCACCCGCATCGAGCGCGAGCGGCACGACGTGGAACGCCGCGACGAGCGCGAGGCCCCAGCCGGCGGCCGCCAGCGTGCTCGTTATCGAGCCCAGGCCCTGCCAGGCGAGCAGCGCGATAAAGAGTGCTGTGCCGATCGACAGCAGCAGGATGGCGACACGACTCACACCCGCTCTCCGGTCTTGCGCGCGCCGCCCGTCGCGGACTGCAGCGCCTTGCGGAACACCTGGCGGAAGCCGAAGTACGCAATCGCGTCTTTCATGTTCGAGATGAAACGCCGCCACGGGCGCATGTTCGGGTTGGTCACGTATTCGAACGTGAGCGAAACCCGTACCTCGCCCTCGCGGCTGGCCGTGACGCGGTGGCGCAGCTTGTCGCCGTCGAACAGCACGAGCGCGCCCGGCGGATATTGCACGGCGCCGGGTTCGTCGGCCTTGTTCTGGTCGCGCGTGTGCAGTTCGTAATCGAGAATGCACGACGAGTCGTCGATCACGCCCAGCAGCACCGTATAGCGGCGGCCATCGTAATAGGACGTGTCGTAGTGCCAGCCGATGTGATCGCCCGCGCGCGTGTAGTAATAGAGCGCGTACGCGTGCGGATCGTCTTCGGGCGAAAGCTGGAGCTTGTCGCCGGTCATCTTTTCGAGCCAGGCGATCAGCTTCGGCGAGCGGTACAGCTCGGCGATATACGGCTGGAGGCGATCGATCGTGTGGCGGCTGACGCTGCCGCCCGCCTTGTGGCCCGGAATGAAATTGCGATTGACCTCGGGCATCAGCGCGTTGGCGGCGTCGATGAGCCGCTGCGTCGCGTCCGCGGGCAGGAATTCGGAGAGATACAGGAACGAACCCTGATTTACGTACTCGTCGCGCAGACGCGCCGAGTCCAGACCGCCCAGGGCGCGGCCAATCGAGGCGTCGGCCGTGCCGTTCGCAGCGGCTTCGCCGCCTGCGCCACGCACATTAGCCATTACTGCCTGTTCTTCTTCTGCTTGCACACTCATCTGCTGATCCAAACCTGACGGGTTTCCTTGCCGGCCGCGCGGCGCGTCACGCGCCAATAATCGAGCACCACGTAAGCCGCAAACAACGGCGCGCCGATGGACGCGGCCACGACGAACGGCGATGCGATACCGGTGAGCGTGACGAGCGGCAACAGATACAGCACGTCTTCCGTCTCGAAACCGCCGACGAAAGCCTGCTGCGTACCGGCCTTGCCCGCCATTTCCTCGATCCGCATGCGAAGGAAGAAGATTACCGCGACGGCCACGCCCGCGATACCGCCGAGCACTGCCGGCGGCACGCGCCATTCGGCCGCAGTCGCGCCGGAGGCTGCAACGACGCCCAGGCCATAGCCCATGCCGAGGAACAACAGGATCGTCGTAGCGGCATCCGCTGCGAGGTCATAGAAATGCCCGATTCGGCTGGTTTTACCGCTGATTCGTGCGAGTTCGCCGTCGGTATGATCGACAAAATTCGACAAAACGATCAGAAATGCGCCAATATTGGCGTGCAGGAAATCGCCGCGCGCCAGATAGAAAGCGCCAGCGAGCCCGATCAACAGGCGCAGGGTCGTCAGGTGATTTGGCGTAACGCGAGTCGGCACGAGAGGCGTGACGAGCCAGCGCGCCGCGCGCGCATCCCACGTGCGCGGCAGCGGTACCGCGCGCGGTAGCGTTTCCGCAGGTTGGTCTTTTCCAGTCATAACCCGGAAGTATAGTGTAAGCCGTCTCGATATGCTCTCGGGCCTAGCACACTTGCGTGTAACTCACCGATCCGGAAGTGTGTCGTTTTCGCGAGAAATGTAAGGGTGTTTTGCTGCGACGCACAATACCCCGACGGCGGCGTGTGTTCTAGCCGTGGAGCAGCCTGCCCGATGCCAGCGTGAGCCAGCTCACCGGGTCGGTCTGCTGCTCGCAGACGCTCTTGAGATCCGCGAGTTCCACGATGCCGGCGGCGTCAGCCTGAAGCGCCTTGCAGGCCCCCGAGGCGATGCTGAATCCGTAAACGAGCATGGCGATGTACGCGACGAGGAATACGTCGACGGCCACAAAGGCCGATGCGGCGAACGCGGTGTTTTTCATGTTGCACTTTCTGGTTCTAATTGGACGCCCGCGCCATCGATGCATGCTTTCAGGGCGATCTTCGAGCTTTCGAAGCGTTACAGCCAGGCCTCGCGTGACTCGGCATTATTTACCGAATGAGAGCGATTTTCATTCAGAATGCATCAATTTTACCGCCAGGAGACCGACAGCGAAACCGTCGGCAGCGCGATGTCGCTGGATTGTCCGTTCCAGAATGGGCGAACGTTTGCCTGCATCGAGGCGGACAAGCCCGATGCGGCTACGCAAGCACGCTTGCGCAAACCCGCGTACAGTGTGCATCCCTTCGCGCCGGCCCCGCCAGAATGTAAAAGGGCTGCATCGGCGCCATGCTTAATCGCCAGAATTCCGATGAAACGTCTTTCCCTCGCTGCCCTGCTGCTTGCGGTGCTGCCATTTGTGCCGCTCACCGGCCACGCCGCCGCGCTCGACGATGCGCTGACCTGCAAGGAGTCGGCGCATGATTTCGTGTCCGGCCTGATCGACCAGAAGCTGATCGACGACAAGCCCATGCGCGTCGAGAAGAATTCGATCAACGCCTTCTGGCCCGCGCACGGCGAGCATCTGACGGCCTACGGCTACAGTGTGTTTGCGATTGTGGCGTTCCAGCAGGACGACCCACTGTTCAAGAAAGGCGACGGCAAACCGATTGCCCGTTCGGCCTATGGCGCGGTGGTGGTGGGCACGACAGCCAAGGTTCAGGCAGCGCTGGACGCAGTTGGCAATACGGCTATCGTGCATCATGCCGGGCCGCTGCTGACCGCCATCTTCTGTCAGCAGGATTAGTCGGCATTAAGCGGCCCGACCTCAGGGCGCGTTATTCGATGCGCCCAAATCCGCCCTCGGCCCACGACTCGGCGCGCGCCTTGGTCAGCTTGAAGTTGGGCGCGACACGCACCTGCGCGATCTGCTCGCCGAACGTGTCGAGCGCCGTGAGCACGGCGTAGGGTTCGTACTCGTCGGGCACGATGTCGAGCGTGACATCGATATCGCCATCGCCGGTTTGCAGGCCGATGCGCTTGTGCAGCAGTGCGTGCAACTGCTGCTCATGGCGGCGCAACACTTCCGAAGCGGTCTTCACGAGCGTATTAAACGCCGAGGTATCAAGCGGCTTCGGATTCTTCTTGTCGCGCCCCATCGTCCACGGGCCGACCAGCGCGGGCTCGGGCTCGCCGTCCTTGATCATCGCGACAGCCCAGCCGTCGTCGTCTTCGTTCTTGATCACGCGCGCCGTCCAGCCGTCCTTGCGCCACAGGCGCGGATCCTGGATCACGTCGTCTTCGGTCGGTTCGAGGGAGTCGTCGGGAAAAGCGGCGGGCGAAGCATCGGTCATGGCGGGTTCCATCGGGTTCTGCGGGCCTGCCCGATTTCGGTGGGCAGGGGCAGGATTTTACCCGCAAGCGCCGTGACGGCGGCCACGTCGTCCGCGCATCGCGGGTTCGCGAACCGCTCATGTCATTCGCACCGCCGCTTCTGGAATTAATCCGCGAAATCAGGAAACTGACATTTCGATAATGTCGGCATTCAAGTTCCAGTCGAATGAGGCGCTATCGCCGATTACGTATACAGAGGCGCAGCTATTCCCGTCTGCATTCAGCTTATTTCGGTTTTCGCAATACTGTCTTTCGCGTCGCAAATCGAACTCTTAATGACCTGGATCAACGCGCAAAAAAAACGCGGCCCGAGAGCCGCGTAAAACAGATGAAAAAAGACCACCCTTGGTCAAGGGGTGAGCGAATTGTACCGCCCAATCCCACGCTCGTAGTTCGCATAATCTGGAACAGTACCTTTCAGAAAACGGCAGAAATATCCCGTAAAAATCACGCGATCCCAGCAATACGTTGCTGCATAAGCGAGACAGAGTCGTCGCACTTGCGCAACAAAATAATCGTTGTCACATTTTGTCGCATCTCTAACGATTAAGAAAAATCCCTTTATGCGCAGATACTTACGTGCATTAATGCGGCTATTACAATTTTCAGAAAGTATTGTTGCTCGTAGCAAAGCCAATCAGCGGAATCCCCGGAATACACTTCATCCCGAATCGTCAGACCACGGAAGCCATTGCCCGGCAATCGCATTTCGTGAGATTCCCAAGTACTGTCCGGAGTTAAAACCATGAAAAAAACCCTTATCCTCGCTGGTGTTCTCGGTGCATTTGCAATGAGCGCACACGCGCAAAGCAGCGTGACCCTGTACGGCTCGCTCGACGCAGGTATCGTCTATGCCAACAATGCCGGCGGCCACAGCATGTGGGCGCAAGGCAGCGGCGCCATGTCGAACAACTACTTCGGCCTGAAAGGCGCTGAAGACCTCGGCGGCGGCCTGAAGGCGATCTTCACGTTGGAAAGCGGCTTCAACCTCAACAACGGCGGCTACAAGAACGGCGACAGCGGCTTCAACCGCCAGGCGTTCGTCGGCCTGCAAAGCGACAAGTACGGCACGCTGACGCTCGGCCGCCAGTACGACTCGATGAACCAGTACCTCGCGCCGCTGTCCGAAGCGGGCGCGGGCTTCGGCAACAACCTCGCGGGCCACCCGTTCGACAACGACAACTTCGCCCAGACCTTCTCGATCAAGAACGCAGTCAAGTACTCGAGCGCCAACTACTCGGGTCTGCAGTTCGGAGGCCTGTACGGCTTCTCGAACCAGGCTGACGGTTTCGCGAACAGCCGCGCGTGGAGCGCGGGCGCGTCGTACAGCAACGGCCCGCTGAACGTCGCGGCCGGTTACCTGCAACTGAACAACTCGGGCACCGTGGGCGGCAACACGAGCGGCGCGGCGTCGGCTGACCAGAACATCTCGGCACGCCAGCAACGCACGTTCGGCGCAGGCGCGAACTACACCTACGGCCCGGCGCAAGTCGGCTTCGTGTGGTCGCACTCGCAGATCGACGGCCTTCAGAGCCTGTCGAGCGGCGGCGCGACGCTGGCTGGCGTGAGCGGCCTGAACCTGCACATGGACAACTTCGAACTCAATGGCGCGTACCACCTGACGCCGGCACTCGCCCTCGTGGGTTCGTACACGTTCACCGACGGCACCGTGACCGGCACGGGCAACGGCGACCAGAGCCCGAAGTGGCACACGGTCATGATCGGCAGCGACTACTCGCTGAGCAAGCGCACCGACGTCTACGTCGCGGGCGTGTACCAGCACGCTTCGGGTTCGATGGGCGTGAACGGTTCGGGTCAGGCAATCGCGAACGTCGCAGCGATCAACACGCTGTCGCCTTCGACGACCAACAACCAGATCGCCGCAACGGTCGGCCTGCGTCACCGCTTCTAAAGCGTACTGGCGCTCGCATCAAAACGAGCGTCATCGAAGTTGTCGGATCCATCGGACTGATCGGGCAAGCAACGCAATCCGCTGCGTTGCCCGGCTCCAGCAAAAACGCACATGCGTCACGAGCGCATGTGCGTTTTTTCTTTCTGCGCTTGATGCGCTGGCTGCGCGTGCGCTTTCAATTTCGTATCGGCAACTTTTGTCGCGCTTTCGACGCGCTGGCACTCTCCCGCGAATGCGGGCCAGCGCTCGCACCGTTGCATCTTTTTACTTCTCCATGCGGCTGCGTTAGCCAACGCGTGCGTATACTCATGAGCACATACTCGCTACGCATCTCGCGTTGCGCTCTGTTCCGCCCTGGTCACGCCGCTTATGAATACCCTCACGCAACGCCTCATCGCCGCCCTTCCGCTCGCACTGGTCGCCGCTTGTGGATCGTCGCCATCCAGCACTGCCTCGAATGGCGAAACGATGATCTACGCATCGTCGGCACGCTCGCCTTCTTCGATCGCGAATTGCCTTGAAGACCGTTTGTCGAGCGTGCACGAATCGCGCAATGGCAACGCGATGGAACTCGCGATCGGTTCGAGTTCGGATGCGTCCTACCTCGTCTCGCTCACCCCGAACGGCTATGGTTCGGTGATCCGCGTGACGCATGGCGCGTCGAGTTCGGACAACCCGCCGGAAGCCGAATTTCGCTTCGCCGTGGCGCGTTGCACGACTTAATTTCTCTCGTTGCAACTAACGACGCTTTTTTAGCGAAAAACTCGCATAAAACCTCTGTCATGATGTCGTCACATCTGCGAAGATTGCGCCCTCTCTGGATTTTGCACGACATCGCTTCATGGCTTCTGGGTCCGCACATCACGCCACCGGCTGGGCCGCCGGCGTCATCGCCGCCGCTATCGTCACGCACTCGGGAGCGGACACCCCGTGGCACCTTGCGGCTGCTTTAGCTTTCGTTGCCGGCGTCGCGGGCGGTACGGCGCCCGACTGGCTCGAAGTCGCCTGGTGGCGCAAGAAGCGCAAGCTCTGGATCACGCATCGCACGCTCACGCATTGGGGTATCGGCTGGGTGGCGTTGCTGCTATGCGCGTATCGCGAACTCGGGCATTGGTTGATCGCCGCGCCGGCATTCGGCTTCGCATGCGGCGGCATAATCCATCTCTTTGCCGACTGGCCTAATCCGCTTGGCGTGCCGTGGATCGCGCGGCGCCATTCGCTGAACCTGTGGCGCAGTGGCCGTTGCGATCTCATAGTGATCGCCGCTTCGTGGGTCGCCGCGTGGTTCTTTGCGGTGCATGGCGTGCCGCATGGCTGGTCGCTCGAACCGCTGCGACGGCTGGCCTCTTGATCTGGAATCCGAAATAATTGGATGAAGAAACGGGCGGGCGACGCATTCAAGCGTCGCCCGCCTTTTGCTGCTTTCCCAGCAATCTATCGCATCAAGCGAATCAAGCGAATCAATCGAGCGAGAAGTCGATACCCTGCGCGAGCGGCAACGCCGACGAATAATTGACCGTGTTAGTCGCGCGCCGCATATAGCCCTTCCACGCATCCGAACCGGACTCGCGTCCGCCGCCGGTTTCCTTCTCGCCGCCGAACGCGCCGCCAATTTCCGCGCCGCTCGGGCCGATATTCACGTTCGCGATGCCACAGTCGCTACCCGATGCTGACAGGAAACGCTCCGCTTCGCGCAGGTCGGTCGTGAATACACACGACGACAGACCATGCGAGGCGGCATTGTTCGCCGCAACGGCTTCGTCAAAGTCGCGATACTTCATGACGTAGAGAATCGGCGCAAAAGTTTCCTTCAGGACAATCGCGCTTTGCGCGGGCATTTCCACGAGCGCAGGACGCACGTAATAGCCGTTGGCGAGGCCCTCGACCTGCACCCGCTCGCCGCCCGTGACCGCGCCGCCTTCCGCACGCGCCTGCTGCAGCGCGGACTGCATGCCTTCGAACGCGTGCGAATCGATGAGGGGCCCCATCAGCGTGCCGGCCTGCAACGGGTTTCCGATCGGAACCTTGGCGTAAAGCTGCTTCAACCGGTCGACGGTCGCGTCATACACGCTCTCGTGTACGAACAGCCGGCGCAGCGACGTGCAGCGCTGCCCCGCCGTGCCGACCGCCGAAAAGAGGATCCCCCGCAACGCAAGTTCGCGATCGGCGCTGGGCGTCACGATGCCTGCGTTGTTGCCGCCCAGTTCGAGGATCGAGCGGCCAAAGCGCTGCGCCACGGCGACGCCGACCGTGCGGCCCATTGCCGTGCTGCCGGTTGCGCTCACAATCGCGGCGCGCGGATCGGCCACGAGCTTCGCGCCTGTCTCGCGCCCGCCGATGACGAGCGATGCGAGCCCCTCAGGCGCGTCGCCAAACGCCCGCACGGCGTCGTCCATGATCTTCTGGACGGCCAGCGCGGTCAGCGGCGTTTTCTCCGAAGGTTTCCAGATCACCGGATTGCCGCAGACCAGCGCAAGCGCCGCATTCCATGACCACACCGCAACGGGAAAGTTGAATGCCGAAATCACGGCGCACACGCCCATCGGATGCCAGCTTTCGGCCATGCGATGGCCAGGACGCTCCGACGCGATCGTCAGGCCATACAGTTGCCGCGAGAGACCGACCGCGAAATCGCAAATGTCGATCATCTCCTGCACTTCGCCCAGGCCTTCCTGAAGGATCTTGCCTGCCTCCAGCGAGACGAGGCTGCCCAGGGCCTCCTTGCGTGCCCGCAAGCGCTCGCCCAGCAGGCGCACAAGTTCGCCGCGGCGCGGCGCCGGTACGTTGCGCCAGTGAAGAAACGCTTGATGCGCGCGTGCCAGCGCCGCGTCGACGTCCGCCGCCGACTGGCTCGCCACCCGCCCAATCACTTCGCCGGATATCGGCGATTTCACTTCGATGTCACCCGACCTGGCCTCTTCTGAAATGCCGAGGTCGGCAAGAATGCGTGTTGCGTCCATGACCGATCCTTTATTTCCGATAAGAAACAAAACTCTGGTGAGCCGACTATACACGGGGGGCGATGGTGCAGCAAGACGGCTATCGATTGCCCCCATGACGGCCTGACATCATGCAAAAAGCGCACATCATGCGGCTTTCTCGTCAATTTTCACTTCAACTCCACCCGTTGCCTGAAGTTTCATTTAAGAAACAACAACCAGCAAACGCGGGTTTCCGATAAGAAAAAATAGAAACCACTCGCCTCGGACAGACCGCAAAAGCAAAAAGAGCCGCCCGGCTAACCTGGCGGCTCTCAATAGTTCAGAGGAGGTTTCTTGTGGGAAACGCCGAGGCATTGAGCCCCGGCGTTCAACGGCGGCCAGCAGCGCCTATGACTCTTGCACACATTCGGCGCGGCCGATGCGGTGTCCGACGATCAAGCCCGCGTCATAAGCGGATTCGAGCGCGCGACCGACGTCCTCCGAGCTCACCAGGTGGTAGTCAGCGGTTTGCTTGCCGGTCAGTTCGAAGCGCTCAACACCTAGCGTTCGTCGTGAGATGGCCAACAGTAGTTCGAGACGTTCGTCGCGCATTTGCTTCTCCTTGCTTAATCTTCGTCACTCAAATCAACAGTAAGGATCACCATGCAGTTCGTTACGTGCCCCCTCGACGCAGATCGAGGCCTATTCACATCCTTACTATATTGAAAGACATTTCTGACAGGCACAAAGATCCGCGCCAATCTTCAAACAGTGTTAATTCGAGCTTCAAAACGCCCAGCTGCGACAAAAAGTACCTACAAAACACGCAGAATCGACGATTCGATTGCAAACGTTAGCCGTTTGGCCGATGTTTCCGAAAGGCGGCGCTTTGCTATGATCGGAAACGTGCCAGAACACTCAAAAAGGCCTCTTTAACGTTCCCCACTTATGGACACCACGCTCACGCAATCGGCCGCTTCATCGACCGCGGATCTCGGCCGCCGCGTCCGCGCCGCGCGCCTGGCCCAGGATCTGACGATCGAGCACGCCAGCCGCGTGTGCGGGGTTTCGCGCTCGACGCTGTCGAAGATCGAAAACGGGCTGATGTCGCCCACCTTCGACGTGCTGCAGAAAATCGTCGCGGGCTTGAAGATCGATCTGGGCGAACTGTTCGGCTCCACGCCCAAGCTCGATTCCGGCGGCCGTCGCGCGCTCACGCGGCGCGGCGCGGGCAAGCCGCACGCGTATCGCGGCTATGCGATGGAGTTGCTCGCCACGGAACTCGCGCACAAGGCCATGTTGCCGTTTCTGGTGCGCATCACGGCACACTCGGCCGACGCGTTCGATGACTGGGGGCGTCACGAAGGCGAGGAATTTATCTATGTGATCAGCGGCAGCGTGTGCCTGTATACGGAACTCTATACGCCCACACATCTGGATGCGGGCGACAGCCTGTACTTCGACAGCCGCACCGGGCACTACGCCGTGTCCACGAGCAAGGAAGACGCCGTGGTGCTCTGGATGTCCACCGGCGAGACCGTGCCGGGCGCGCTGGAAGCCGCCCAGGCCTTAACAGCTGCGCCTGATGCGACCATCAAGCCGTCGCGTTCCAAAAGGAAACTTCCGGCAGCGTGAACGCAGGCGCGCCACACGCGTGAATATTCACGCTTTGCCTTTTGCGCGCGAACGCCCCTTCCTCGCTGTAACAGAACCCTGCGCGCCGACCCGTTCGCGCGCCGACTGCCTTACTGCATCCATCAACGCACGCCCGGCCGCCGTCGGCTGCGTATCGGTGCGCTGAATCAGGCCGACCGGCTCTTCGCCACCCGCACTCGGCAAGGGCAAGCGCACCAGCGTGCCCTCGCGCAGATCGTATTCGACCGCACCCGACGGCACGAACCAGACCGCGTCGTTCTCCAGCGCCAGCGCGCGCCCGACCGAAACCGACAGCAACTCGACAAAGGACGTGAGCGGCGGCGCGCCCCACGCCGCCAGCAGGCTGTCTGCCGCCTGGCGAATCAAGGTGCCGAACGGCGGCAGGACAAGCGGGAAAGCCGTAGGAAATGGCGCGAGCGGCTGTGCCGAATCGGAATCGGCGACAAGGGGATGGCCCTTGCGCACGACCACGGCGAGCGGCTCGTTATAGAGCTGCTCGAAACTCAGGCCCACCATGCGCTCGGGATCCGCGAGCCGACCGACCGCGAAACTAACCGCGCCCGCCTTCAGCAATTCGAGCAATTCCGCATTGGCCCCCGTCACCAGCCGCACGCTCACGCGCGGCCAGTCGCCGGTGAAACCACGCAGCGCGGCGGGCAACAGTGCCGTCGCCACGGTAGGCAGCACGCCAATATCGAGTGTCGCCGCCACCGTCCCTTCCTCGCGCGCGAGCAGCGCCACGCCCTGACGCAGCGCACTCACGCACGCGCTCGCGTGCGGCATGAAAAGTTGACCTTCGCGTGTAGGCAGCGCGCCGTGCCGGCCGCGCTCGAACAGCTTCACGCCGAGCGCCGCCTCAAGTTCGGCGATCGTCTTGGAAACGGCGGGCTGGGTAATCGACAGGCTTTCCGCGGCCTGCTGCACGCTGCCGAACTGCGCAACGGCAAGAAAGCACTGGAGATGGCGAAATTTGACGCGTGAGTCTGCGAGCCGGTTTTGCATAACGATTGGTTATACGAGACGCGATAAAACGTCATTTTGCATAACTTTTCGCATTGGATAAAGTGGCGGCATGCACGTGATGCGACGGTGCGCCGCGCTGCAAATAACTTCTTCCCACAAATCCTGCCAGGAGACACCCCACCATGGACGAGTCCATCCTGTCGCCGCGCGACTTCGATTCGCATCCGGCGTTTGTCTATCCCCCGTATCGCTCCTCCACCAAACGCGGCCCGACGCAGCCGATGATTCCGCTGAAGGAAAAGCTGCGCAATCTGCACGCCCCCGTGTATGGCGCGGAAGACCTCGGCGCGCTCGATCACGACCTCACGCGTAATGCGGCACGCAACGGCGAACCGCTGGGCGAGCGCATCATCGTGACGGGCCGCGTGCTCGACGACGGCGGCAAGCCGGTGCGCAACACGCTCGTGGAAATCTGGCAGGCCAACGCGGCGGGACGCTACGTTCACAAGCAGGATCAGCACGATGCGCCGCTCGATCCGAACTTCCTCGGCGCAGGCCGCTGCGTGACCGACAACGAAGGCCGTTACCGCTTCCTGACGATCAAGCCGGGCGCGTATCCCTGGGGCAACCACCCCAACGCATGGCGTCCGCAGCACATCCACTTCTCGCTGTTCGGCGATTACTTCGGCTCGCGCCTCGTGACGCAGATGTATTTCCCCGGCGACCCGCTGCTCGCGTTCGACCCGATCTATCAGGGCACGCCCGAGCAGGCGCGCGAGCGCATGATTTCGCGCTTCTCGCTCGACACCACCGAAGACAGCTACGCACTCGGCTACGAATTCGACATCGTGCTGCGCGGCCCGAACCAGACCCCCACGGAGCGTTGATCATGGCACTCAAGGAAACGCCCTCGCAAACTGTCGGCCCGTACTTCGCCTACGGCCTTTGCCCGCAGCAGTACAACTTCGACTACAAGAGCCTGTTCACGCCCGAAGTCGTCGGCTCGCAAACGCCCGGCGAGCACATCACGGTGATGGGTCATGTGATCGACGGTGACGGCAAGCCCGTGTTCGACGCGATGCTGGAATTCTCGCAAGTCGACTCGCAAGGCCATTACCCCGAGTCGCGCGCACAAATCGCCGAGACGGGCTTTCGCGGTTTCGCACGCGCGGGCACCGGCACGGATCCGGAGCAGCGCTTCGTCGTGCGTACGGTGAAACCCGCTAGCGAAAACGCCGGCGAAGCACCGCATATCAACGTGATCGTGATGATGCGCGGCATGCTCACACATACCTTCACGCGCATTTATTTCGACGACGAAGCCGCTGCGAATGCCGCCGATCCGGTGCTCGCGTCGGTGCCCGAAGCACGCCGCAATACGCTGATCGCGCGTCGCACGGAGCAAGCCGGCAATATCGTTTATCACTTCGATATCCGCATGCAGGGCGAAGGCGAAACGGTGTTCTTCGACCTGTGATGCACCGCTTCGCGAGCCGCCGCTTGATGACTTTCACGTGGACTTTCACGCGGCTTTCATGAACCGGCCCTAAGATCGCTACCACTGCGATCTGATCGCGGAACTCCGAGCTGTACCTTGATGAGGCCTGCCATTGAGCAGGCTTCTTTTTTTGTGGCGGCGCGTTGTTCAGCCGAACGGTCTCACGCCGATCACCGGGCCATGCAGCCAGAACGCGAATATGGCCCACGCCACAAGGCCGATAACGACGGTCAGCCCGTCGCGCGCGAACGAGCCCGGCGTGTATACGACGCCCGCTTCGCGGTCGCGCCTGCGGCCCGCGCGCACTTCGACCAGCGACCAGACAAGAAAAACCAGAAAGAGCAGCATCGCGTGCAGCGTGCCGTTGGCGAGCAGGTGAGCGAACGCCCAGAGCGCCACGCCGCTCACGAAAGGCTGGCCCAGCGCGCGTTTGATGTGATTGCCGGGCACGTAGGCCGCCGTGAGCATCACGAACGCAATGGCGGTCAGCAGCCCGGTCAGGTGCGCCATGCCGCGAGGCGGCAGCCAGACAGGCACCGGATAGCGGCGCGCGAGCCCATAGCCCACCACGATCAGCACGATGCCGAGAATGGAGGCCAGCGCGAAAACGCCCCGCCATGCACGCACGCCGAAGCGCTCGATCTGCGCAGCACGCCAGGGCGCCGCCACGACACGAATCGAATGCACGCCGATAAAAAGCACGAGCCCAAGGACAAGCAACGCCATATCCGCCCCCTTGCAGCCGCCAGGCCGCAGCGAGCACGATTATGGCGCTTATTGCGCAACGCAGGCTTGAGCCTGCTTTTGAGCCTGCTTTTGAACCTGTTTATTGGGCTTCAACACAAAGACGGGACAGCACTGCCACAAACACGGGGCGCACCAACGCGAAGCGCCATTGATTAAATGGGCAATATTCGCCGAAAGGTATTTTAAAACGCCACTGAAGAAATATCGGAGAAGCCACAATCCGCCAAACGAGTGTCCGGCAGTCGGGTTACTTGCGCTTAATGGCCCGCCACACTGCACTAGCAGCGGAAATGCTCGATATCCTGACCCGCATGCTTATAACGCAACAGCCAGCTCGGCATATCGCCTTCTCCATTCCAGGAGTTGCCATATGCGTCGCGGTACTTCGGAAGCCGTTCGCTTTCTGCAATTGATGATTCAAGAACTTCGAGCGTAATGCCGTACTCGTCCATGCGGCGTTTAATCCACACGATGAGCCGTTCGCGCGCCTCACTGTCGAGGTCGAACATCGGTTAATTCCTCTCGCATCGCCAAGGGCCGGGCGTCGATCGACTTTCGAATCGTCTGCCCTGAAAAGACAAAGGCTTCGCTCTCTGGCGCGAAGCCTTGCTGCACTGATGAGATGACCAGGAGGTGGAATCCGTGGCCGGTCGGAGGGGATCTGAAGTCCGCTGCTCCGCTCGCCAGAATGTGCCGCAAAGGTGCGCGGCTGCTTGCTGCAAGCGGAACCCATCATACCTTGCCGCCACTGCCCAGATCAAGCGATTTGACGCCTGCGCAGGCCATTTAAAGCCGTTGCAGGCGTCTTTGCCGACCTTCGGGCGGGGTTACCCCTGGGACGCCCCCGCGCGCCGTCTGGCGCCCTCTGGCTTGCCCGCAACATCGCTCGCAACTTCGTTCGCAACCCCGTTCGCGGCCGCATCGGTTTGCGGGGCATCGGCAGCCGTGCGCGCGAGCACCGGCTTGAGCGCGACGCCCGTGTGACTCGCCGCCACTTTCACGAGCCCTTCGGGCTGCGCTGCGCCGACGATCGTGCCGCCGCCCACGCCGCCTTCGGGGCCGAGATCGATGATCCAGTCGGCTTCGGCAATCACGTCGAGATCGTGCTCGATCACCACCACGCTATGACCCGCATCGGCGAGTCGATGCAGCACGCGGATCAGGCGCGCGACGTCGGCCATGTGCAGGCCCACGGTCGGCTCGTCGAGCACGTAGAGCGTGTGCGGCGCCTTCTGCCCGCGCCGCGTGATGTCGTCGCGCACCTTCGACAGTTCCGTCACGAGCTTGATGCGCTGCGCCTCGCCGCCCGACAGCGTCGGCGACGGCTGGCCAAGCGTGAGATAGCCGAGCCCCACGTCCTTCATCAATTGCAGCGGATGCGAAATGCTCGTGATCGACGCGAAGAACTCCACGGCCTCGTCGATTTCCATGGTCAGCACTTCGCCGATGTTCCGGCCGCGCCACGACACCGCCAGCGTCTCCGGATTGAAGCGCTGGCCGTGGCAGACATCGCACGGCACTTTCACATCGGGCAGGAAGCTCATGCCGATAGTTCGGACTCCCTGGCCTTCGCAGGCGGGACAGCGGCCATCGCCCGTATTGAACGAGAAACGCGACGCGCTGTAGCCGCGCGCACGCGCTTCCAGCGTATCGGCGAACAGGCGGCGAATCGCATCCCACACGCCGATATAAGTGGCCGGACACGAACGCGGCGTCTTGCCGATCGGCGTCTGGTCGACTTCGAGCACGCGGTCGATGCTTTCCCATCCCGTGATCGAATCGCAGCCCTGCCACACATGCGCGACTTCGAGCTTCGGCTTCGCGCTCGTGCGCGCGAGCACGCTCGAACGGCGTTCAGCGGCGCTCGGTGCGCTTTCCTTCGCGGACTTGCGCGCGCGCCGTTCCGCCGGCGACGACAGCACCGAACGGCCCACGGCGTCGAGCAGGTTGGACAGCAGCACGTCGCGTGCGAGTGTCGACTTGCCGGAGCCGCTCACGCCCGTGATCGCCACGAGACGGCCGAGCGGAATCTGCGCGGTCACGTCGCGCAGGTTGTGCAGTTTGCCGCCATGCACGGTGAGCCATTGCGCGGGCACGGCTTCATGGCCCGCGCGCGCCGGCTTCACTTCCCGGCGCGGCTGCAACGGGTGCACGATCGGATTCGCGAGATAGCGGCCCGTGAGCGAATCAGGCTGCGCAGCAAGATCGGCGACCTTGCCTTGCGCGACCACGCGGCCACCGCGCTTGCCCGCGCTCGGCCCGATATCGATGATGTGATCGGCGCGACGGATCGTGTCCTCGTCATGCTCGACCACGACCAGCGTATTGCCCTTGTCGCCGAGATTGCGCAGCGCGTTGAGCAGAATCTGGTTGTCGCGCGGATGCAGGCCGATGGTCGGCTCGTCGAGCACGTAGCAGACGCCTTGCAGGTTGCTGCCGAGCTGCGCGGCCAGACGGATACGCTGCGCTTCGCCGCCGGACAGACTCGGTGCGGCGCGATCGAGACTCAGGTAACCCAACCCGACTTCCTCCAGGAACTGCAGGCGGCTGCGAATTTCGCTGATGACGTCGCGCGCAATCTGCGCGTCGCGGCCGTTGAGTTCGAGCGATTCGACCCATTGACGCGTCTGCGCCACCGTCCATTGCGCGACTTCGACGATCGCGTGTTCGTCGAAGGTCACGGCGCGCGCCTCGGGATTCAGGCGCGTGCCGTGGCAATCCGGACACGGCTCGTCAGCCATTCCTTCGGGTTCCTGTTCTTCCGAAGGCAGCGTCTGTTCACGGCCGCGGTCGTCGGCGGACATCACCGTATCGTCGTAGGCGGCGCGCTGCTCGCGCGTGAGCGCGAGACCGGTACCCACGCAGGTCGTGCACCAGCCGTGCTTGCTGTTGTACGAGAACATGCGCGGGTCGAGCTCGGGATAGCTCGTGCCGCACACCGGGCAGGCGCGCCGTGTCGACAGCACCTTCACCGCGCCGATCTGCGACGTCGACGTGCCGTTGCCGAGCGCGTCGTCGAGGCCGTCGAGCGGCGCGAGCAGATGCACGACGCCCTTGCCCGCTTCGAGCGTCGTTTCGAGCATCTGGCGCAATTGAGCCTCGTTTTCAGGCTCGATCACGAGATCGCCGACCGGCAGCTCGATCGTGTGTTCGCGGAAGCGGTCGAGTTTCGGCCACGGCGCGACCGGCACGAATTCGCCATCGACACGCAGATGCGTATTGCCGCGTCCCTTCGCCCATTTCGCGAGATCGGTATAGACGCCCTTGCGGTTCACGACGAGCGGCGCAAGCAGGCCTACATGCTGGCCTCGATGCTCGCGCAACAATTGCGCGACGATCGCATCGGCGCTTTGCGAGGTGACCGGCGTGCCGTCGTGCACGCAATGCTGCATGCCGAGTTTCACGTAGAGCAGGCGCAGGAAGTGCCACACCTCGGACGTGGTCGCGACGGTGCTCTTGCGGCCGCCGCGCGACAGGCGCTGTTCGATTGCGACCGTCGGCGGAATGCCGTACACGGCGTCGACTTCGGGACGGCCGGCAGGCTGCACGATCGAGCGCGCATAGGCGTTCAGCGATTCCAGATAACGGCGCTGCCCCTCATGGAACAGAATGTCGAACGCGAGCGTGGACTTGCCCGACCCCGACACGCCCGTAATCACATTGAAGCGACCATGCGGAATATCGACGTCGAGTGCCTTGAGGTTATGCTCGCGCGCATTGACGATGCGCACGACGTCCTCGCCCTGGATTTCGCGGCGTGCCTGCGCCGCGCGCATCGCGGTTTGCAGCGCAATGCCCTCTTCTTCCGCCAGCACGGGTTCGACGCCATGGCCGAGCGCGGCTTCATAGCGCTCCAGCGCAGCGCCCGTGTGCGAGCGCGGGCACGCGATCGCATCGTCTGGCGTGCCCACGCAGACCACTTCGCCGCCCGCATCGCCGCCTTCCGGGCCGAGGTCGATCAGCCAGTCCGCCGCGCGAATCACGTCGAGGTTGTGCTCGATGACGAGCAGCGAATGACCGCCCGCCAGCAGCTTGCCGAACGCGCGCATCAGCTTGGCGATATCGTCGAAATGCAGGCCCGTGGTGGGCTCGTCGAACATGAACAGGCGTCCGCCCGCGGCCTTGTCCTTGCCGCGCGCCTGCGCCGTTTCCGCGAGATAACCCGCGAGCTTCAGGCGCTGCGCCTCGCCGCCCGAAAGCGTCGGCACCGGCTGGCCAAGCTTCACGTATTCCAGGCCCACATCGACGATCGGCTGGATCACGCGCAATACTTCGGCATCCTGAGCAAAGCACTGTGCGGCTTCGCTCACGGTCAGGTCGAGCACGTCCGCGACCGACAGCAAGCGACCGCCGCGCTCGATCTTCACTTCAAGCACTTCCGGGCGATAGCGGCTGCCATCGCAGTCCGGACAACGCAGATAAACGTCGCTCAGGAACTGCATTTCGATGTGTTCGAAGCCCGAGCCGCCGCATGTCGGGCAGCGGCCTTCGCCCGAGTTGAAGCTGAACATCCCCGCCGAATAGCCGCGCTGCTTCGCGAGTGGCGCCTTGGCGAACAGCTTGCGGATTTCATCGAACGCGCCAACGTAACTGGCCGGGTTCGAACGCGCGGTCTTGCCGATGGGCGACTGATCGACGAATACGGCGTCCGTGATCTGCTCCGCGCCCGTGAGCGCGCGATACGCGCCCGGCGATTCCGTGGCCTTGCCCAGATGACGCGCGAGCGCCGGATAAAGCACGTCCTGCACGAGCGTCGATTTGCCCGACCCCGACACGCCCGTCACGCAGACAAGACGCTGCAAGGGAATCTGCACTGTCACGTCGCGCAGATTGTGTTCGCTCGCCCCTTCCAGCAGCAGGCTGGGCGTCTGCGCGTCGACAGGACGACGCTCCCAGTGCGAAGCATCGGCCACCGCGCGATGGCCGCCCAGGTACTCGCCGGTCAGCGTGCCGGACGAGCGGATATCGTTGGGCGTGCCGTCATAGACGATCGTGCCGCCGCGCTCGCCCGGGCCGGGCCCCATGTCGATCAGGCGGTCGGCGGCCAGCATCACCGAAGGGTCGTGCTCGACGACCACCAGCGTATTGCCCGCGTCGCGCAGGCGCTGCATGGCTTCGACGATGCGGTTCAGGTCGCGCGGGTGCAGCCCGATGCTCGGCTCGTCCAGCACGAAAAGCGTCTTGGTCAACGACGTGCCGAGCGCCGTGGTCAGGTTGATCCGTTGCACTTCCCCGCCCGACAGCGTGCGGCTCTGGCGATCCAGCGTGAGATAGCCCAGCCCCACGTCGCACAGATATTTGAGGCGCGTGCGGACTTCGGCGAGCAGCAGCTTGAGTGCATCGTCAAGGAGTGCCGACGATAGCGAAAGATTGTCGAAGAAGCGGCGAATGCGCTCGATCGGCAACAGCATCACGTCGTGCAGCGTGAGGCCGGGCAGCGCCTCCAGTTGCGCGCGCGACCAGTCCACGCCATGCGGCAGGAAACGCGCGGAGGGTGCGAGCACTTCGTCCGCATTTGCCTGCGTGCCCAGGCGCCACTGCAACGCTTCCGTCTTCAGGCGCGCGCCGCCGCAGGTTTCGCACGGCGTGTAGCTGCGGTACTTCGACAGCAGCACGCGAATGTGCATCTTGTACGCTTTCGATTCCAGATACTGGAAAAAACGCTTCACGCCGTACCACTGCGATTGCCAGCTGCCCTTCCAGTCCGGCGTGCCATTGAGCACCCAGTCGCGCTGTTCCTGCGTGAGCTCGGCCCAGGCGGTATCGCGCGGAATCCCGGCCTTGGCGGCATAACGCATGAGGTCGTCCTGGCACTCCTTCCATGCGGGCGTCTGCAGCGGCTTGATCGCGCCCCCGCGCAGCGACTTGCGCGCATCGGGAATCACCAGCCCCCAGTCCACGCCAATCACGCGGCCGAAACCCCGGCACACTTCGCAGGCGCCGTAAGCCGAATTGAACGAGAACAGCGCCGGTTGTGGGTCTGCGTAACGCAGGTCGCTGTCGGGGCAATGCAGCCCAGTGGAAAAACGCCAGATCTGCGGCTCGGATTTCGTATCGGAAACCTCGCCCGCAGCGTCGGTTTCCGATACGACATAAATGTTCACGCGCCCCGCGCCGCGCTTGAGCGACGCCTCGATCGCCTCGACCACGCGGCTCTTTTCGGCTTTCTGGACACGGAAGCGATCCGCCACCACGTCGAGCACCTTGCGCGTGCCGTCGGCGGTCTTGACCTCGCGCTGGGCCTGGACGCGCGTGTAGCCGCTAGCGGACAGCCATTGCTGGACTTCCTCTTCGGTCGTTGTGTCCGGCAGTTCGACCGGGAACGTCACCACCAGGCGCGGATCGCCCACCGCCGTACGCGCCAGCAGCTCGGCGTAGATCGTCTCCGGCGTGTCGTGCCGCACCGGCTGCGCCGTGACGCGATCGAACAGGTTCGCGGCACGTGCGTAAAGCAGCTTCAGGTGGTCGTTCAGTTCCGTCATCGTGCCGACCGTCGAACGCGAACTGCGCACCGGGTTGGTCTGGTCAATCGCGATGGCAGGCGGCACGCCATCGACGCGATCGACCTGCGGCCGATCCATGCGATCGAGGAACTGGCGTGCATACGCACTAAAGGTTTCGACGTAACGGCGCTGCCCTTCCGCGTAAAGGGTGTCGAACACGAGGCTGGACTTGCCCGAGCCGGACGGCCCGGTCACCACCGTCATTTCGCCGGTGTGCAGGTCGAGATCGAGGTTCTTGAGGTTGTGCTGACGGGCACCGCGGATTCGGATGGATCGGTTATCGCTCACTTGCGCTGGCATTCCGGATGGATCACAGGCGTGGGAACCGGGCGACAGGCCCGGCCGCTTTCGGCCCGATCGGGCGGGCAGAGTGTTTGAGATTTTACTGTATATTTATACAGCATGTTGGGCACGTGCTGAAACGCTCCCACAGCGGCTTTGCGGCCCGGCAACTCAGCCGGATGGCTTAGGCCATCCGGCTGAGTTGCGTCAGTTCCCGGTTTCCTGCGGGCCCTGGCGCGCGCCGGCCCACTCGCGCCACATCGCCTCGTACGCAGTTTCCATACCGCGCGCAAACCGCGCGCCGTCCATGAGTGGCGAGGCCTCCATCCGGGCGCGCAAGGTCGCGCGCAGATAAGCAAGACGCGGCAAATAGCTGGCGAGCGACACCACGGTCTGCACGAAATCCTCGTCGGAAAATGCGGCGAGCGCATCCAGCCCCAGATTCGCCAACTGTGACAGCCCGGCCCGGCCTGCGCAGGTCGCGCCGACCCGCGTCACCACCGGCACGCCCATCCACAGCGCGTCGAGCGTCGTGGTGTGGCCGTTGTACGGCAGCGTGTCGATGCCAAGGTCGATCTCATGGTACGTACGCAAATACGCGTCGCGCGGCTGGAACGGCACGAAACGCACGCGCGCCGCATCGATGCCGTGACGCGCGAGACGCGCCGCCAGGCGCGCCTGGGCATCGCCCTGCGCGGCCATCAACAGGAGACGCGCATTCGGCAACGCAGCCAACACGCGCGCCCACAATTCGAGCGTGGCGTCCGTCAATTTGCACGGATTATTCAGGCTGCCGAGCGTGACGTACCCCGCTTTCATCGCGGGCAGCGCATTGACCGCGGGTTCGCTCGCGAGCGGGTCGTAGCACCAGAACGTATCGGGCATGCGCACCGTGCGTTCGGTGTAATGCGCCTCGAACGAAGGCGGATCGAGTTGCGCATCGGTAAAGCGGTAGTCGATGGCCTCGATACCCGTCGTGCCGGGATAGGCCAGCCACGCGACCTGCACCGGCGCCGGTTTGCGCGCGAACAGCAAGGGCCGGCCATCGGCCATATGCATCGTGAGGTCGACGAGAATATCGATGCCGTCCGCGTGGATTTGCTGGGCAAGCGCCGCATCGCCAAGATGGCGCACGTCGTGCCACACGTCCACGTAGCCCGCGAGACGCGCGGTGACTTCATCGGGTCGCACGACGCTCGAATAGGCGTGAATCTCGAAGCGGCTTCTATCGTGGTTCGACAACAGCGGCGTCATGAACAATGCCTGGCAATGCTCACGAAAATCCGCCGATACATAGCCGATTTTTAGCCGGCGCTCCTGCAAGCCTGCGGGTGCATGCGAAAACCGCTGTGCACGCAACGGCATCTCGTGCTGCATCGACCAGCGGCGCGCCTCTTCCAGGATTGCGTCCGGCGTTGACGACTGAAACGAGAGCGCGTAAAGCAGGTTGCTGTGCGCGGTGAGATTGTCCGGATCGCTCTTGACGGCGCGCTGGAAACACGCGACGCCTTCGTCAAGCTCGCCGCGATCCTTTAAAACGTTGCCGAGATTGTTGAGCGTGGGTGAATGCTCCGGCGCAAGTTCAAGCGCCTTGCGCAGCAGCGCACATGCCCTGTCGTGATGACCCAGCGCGCGCTCCAGATTCGCAGCGTTATTCCAGGCATCGACGAAATCAGGACGCGCACGGATCGCGGTCTCGAATGCGTCCATGGCCGCTTTATGCTCGCCCAGTTCGCGGCACACGTTGCCGAGATTGTTGGCCGCTTCGGCATGGGACGGATCGATCGACAGTGCATGCCGATACTGCGCCTGAGCCTCGCTACGTTGACCAAGCGCGTGCAGCGCGTTGCCGTAGTTGTAGGCCGCATGCGCGAAGTGCGGCGCAATCTTCAGCGCACGTTCCAGCACGTTCGCGGCCTCTTGCGGATTGCCTTCGTCGAGCAGCAACGCGCCCAGGTTCACGAGCGCCGCTGTCGAATCGGGCGCAGCCGCAGCGGCTTCGCGCAGCAACGCCAGCGCTTGCGCGCGCTGACCTTGCGCGCGCATCAGCGTGCCGAGATTCACCAGCGCTTCGACATTGCCCGGTTGCGCCGCAAGCGCGCGTTCATAAGCTTGCTGCGCGCGCACTGGATCGCCGAGCAACTGGCGGCAAATGCCGAGGTTGTTGTATGCGTCGGCGCGCTGCGGATCGCGCTGCGTGACGCCGTCCCACGCCTGCGCCGCGTCGTGATGCGCGCCCTGCGCCTGCAAGGCGCTGGCCAGCCCGAACCAGTGATCCGGGTCGGCGGCGTCCTCCTCCAGCAACGCGCGATAGGCTGCGGCGGCCTCGGCGTGGCGATGCGCAAGCGCATACGCCTGCCCGATGGCCTCGCGATAGCGCCGACTGGCTGGCTCGATGTCGAGGGCTCGCGCGAGACCCGCGATGGCATCAGGATAGCGCCCCTGCTGGATCGCGATGACCGCGAGCCGGAAATGCGCAGGGCCATGCAAAGGGTCAAGTTCGACGATACGCCCATAAGCCGCCTGGGCGGCAGCAAAGTCGCCAGCGATATGTCGCTCGTGTGCCTGCTGGAAAAGGTCTTCTATTTGCATCCGGACGCACAGGTCGATGGGATAAACGTCCATTGTAATCGGCCAATGTGTCGGGCACTCGATGCCATGAATCCTTCATTTTGAAAGCAAACATTTGATTCGGAGTGCCATCTGATATGACATTGAAAATGCGCTCGTTAATTAACTTGATCGGCGCTTTACGGAGATTTGCGTCGATTTGACACGCGCAGATTCGGCGCATTCCTTCACACAATTTGGCACACTGAAAGAGTCACGAAAGCATGAGCGCGCAGGTGCCAGTCCCGCCTCATCGAGGCACTTGCGCCCCGCATCCGGTGCCGGCAGTCGCCGGCGCACCAAGGTGGGCGAACGTTGCGCCAGCATCCAGTTCTGCGCGGCGCGCCCCCGCAAACAGGAGCCCGATGATGAGCAAGACAATGCAGGCAGCCGTGGTTCGTGCCTTTGGCAAGCCACTGGTTATCGAAGAAGTGGCGATTCCCGAGCCAGGCCCCGGCGAACTCATCGTGAAGATCGAAGCCTGCGGTGTGTGCCATACCGACTTGCATGCCGCACACGGCGACTGGCCGGTCAAGCCCCAACCGCCCTTCATTCCGGGCCATGAGGGTGTCGGCTTCGTGGTGGGTGTGGGCAGCGGCGTGAAGCACGTGAAGGAAGGCGACCGCGTGGGCATTCCGTGGCTCTACTCGGCGTGCGGACATTGCGAGCATTGTCTTGGCGGCTGGGAAACGCTCTGCGAACAGCAGAAAAACACCGGCTATTCGGTCAACGGCGGCTTCGCGCAATATGCAAAAGCCGATGCGAACTACGTGGGCCTGCTGCCCAAGGGCGTGAACTTCATCGATATCGCACCAGTACTTTGTGCAGGCGTCACGGTCTATAAAGGCCTGAAAGTGACCGATACGCGCCCCGGCAATTGGGTCGTGATTTCGGGTGTGGGCGGACTCGGCCACATGGCCGTGCAATACGCGCGGGCGATGGGCCTCAACGTCGCCGCCGTCGATGTTGACGATACGAAACTCGAACTGGCGAAACGTCTGGGCGCTACCGTCACGGTCAACGCGAAAACCACCGATCCGGCGGCTTATCTAAAGAAGGAAATAGGCGGCGCACATGGCGTGCTGGTGACCGCAGTTTCGCCGATCGCCTTTTCGCAGGCACTGGGGATGGTGCGGCGCGGCGGCACGGTGTCGCTCAACGGCCTGCCGCCGGGCGACTTCCCGCTGCCGATCTTCGACATGGTGCTAAGCGGCGTGACCGTACGCGGCTCGATCGTCGGCACGCGGCTCGACCTGGAAGAGTCGCTGATGTTCGCGCAGGAAGGCAAGGTCAAGGCGACCGTCAGCACTGACCGGCTCGAAAACATCAACGACGTTTTTGCACGCATGGAACGCGGCGCAATCGAGGGCCGCGTGGTGCTCGATTTCGCTAACTGATGCGTAGAACGGCTTGATTTACGCCGTAAAAAATAAGCGCCGGGGCAGTACATCGCCCCGGCGCTTTCTCTTCTGAACGCGATCAGCGCGTCAGCAATGCATCAACGTCAAGCGGCGATATCCACGCCCACCAGCGTCTTGACGTCCACCGGCGCGGCCAGCCAGTCGCCGATCTTGCCGCGAAACGCCACGTAGTGCGCGCTGTCGCGATGCGCCTGCACCGCCGCTTCGTCCACGTAGGTCTCAAAGAGGTGAAAGCCCGGCACACCATCTGCGCGACGCAGCAGGTCGTAGCGGCGATTGCCCGCTTCCTTGCGCGTTTCGGCCACCATGTGGCGCAGTTCCGCTTCGAGGTCGGCGACGTGCTCAGCCTTGGGCGTGAGGCTCGCAAAGAGATAAATGCTCATCAGGATGTCCTTATCGTCAACGGACTTTCCGATCGGAAAGTCCGGTATCTACGCAGCTTACGCCTTGTAGCGTTCGAGCCAGTGCGCGTACGGCGTGGGCAGCGTCCACGCCGCGCGATCGACCTTCAGTTCCTGCGCGGCGAAATACGGCCAGTGCGGGTTCGCCAGATGTGCGCGGCCGACCATCACCAGATCGAGCTGTTCCGACGCGACGGAACGCTCGGCCAGTTCCGGCGTGCCGATACCCCATGCCGACGACACCGGCAGACCGGCAGCGCGGCGCACCTTCTGCGCGATCGGCGCGAGGAACGCCGGCGCCCACGGAATCTGCGCGGTCGGCGTCGAGAACCCGACGCTCACGCTCAGCATGTCCAGACCTTCGCGCTTGAAGTTCTTCGTGAGTTCGATCGATTCGGCGAGCGTCTGCTCGTCGCGGCCGTCGTATTCGATCACGCCAAAACGTGCCGTCAGTGGCAGGTGTTCCGGCCAGACCTTGCGCACGGCAGCGAGCGTTTCCAGAAGGAAACGGCTGCGGTTTTCGAGGCTGCCGCCATAGGCGTCGGTGCGCTGGTTCGAATGTTCCGAGAAAAAGCTCTGGCCAAGGTAGCCATGCGCGAAGTGCAGTTCAAGCCATTCGAAGCCCGCATCCAGCGCGCGCTTTGCCGCCGCGACGAAATCCTCGCGCACTCGCGCGATGTCGTCGATCGTCATTTCCTGCGGCACCTTCGGCAAGTTCGCGCCAAACGGAATCGCGGACGGCGCGATGGTCTGCCAGCCGCGCGCGTCGCCTTCGGCGATATGGTCGTCGCCTTCCCACGGACGGTTCGCGCTCGCCTTGCGGCCTGCGTGTGCGATCTGGATGCCGGGCACCGAGCCTGCAGCCTTGATGGCGGCGACCGTCGGCGCAAAGGCCCTGGCCTGCTCGTCGTTCCAGATACCCGTGCAGCCCGGCGTGATGCGGCCTTCAGGCGACACCGCCGTCGCCTCGACGATCACGAGGCCCGCGCCGCCACGGGCGATCTGCGCGTAATGGACGTGGTGCCAGTCGTTAATCATGCCGTCGACGGCCATGTACTGGCACATCGGCGGCACGGCGATGCGGTTACGCAGGGACACATCTTTGAGCTTGAACGGTTCGAACAATGCGGACATCTACTGCTCTCCTTGATCGGCGCGCACCGGCATTCCGGCTGACATTCGCGCCCTTGAAAAAACGGTGAATGGAGTAATCGGGATTTCCTTTCGTCACGCGTTATCGCGGCAAGCAACAAAAAACCCTCCACGCGCCGCGTAGGTCGCGGCGCGCGGGGTTACTTGAAGTTGCTTGAAGTCGACGAAAGGAAACGGGGATAAGCGACGCTTACTTCTTGCCCAGCAGCGCGAGCAGCGCTTCGGCGACCGGCTCGGACGATGCCGGATTCTGGCCCGTGATGAGCAGGCCATCGGTGGCGACGTGCGGCGCCCAGTCGGCCGCCTTCGAGTAATTGCCGCCGTTTGCCTTGAGCATGTCCTCGACGAGGAACGGCACCACGTCCGTCAGTTGCACCGCGTCTTCTTCGCTGTTCGCGAAGCCGGTGACGTTCTTGCCGGCCACGATCGAGCGGCCATCCGCACCCTTGACGTGACGCAGCACGCCCGGCGCATGGCACACAGCCGCCACCGGCTTGCCTGCCGCAAGCGTCTTTTCGATCAGCGCGATCGACTGCGGATCTTCTGCGAGATCCCAGAGCGGGCCGTGGCCGCCCGGATAGAACACCGCGTCGAAGTCGTTCGCGTCGATATCGGCGAGACGTTTCGTATTGGAAAGTTCGGCTTTTGCGGCCGCGTCGGCATCGAAGCGGCGCGTGGCATCGGTCTGCGCCGAGGGATCGCTGCTCTTCGGGTCAAGCGGCGGCTGGCCGCCCTTGGGCGAAGCCAGCGTGATCTTCGCGCCTGCGTCGCGCAGCGCGAAGTAAGGGGCGGCAAATTCTTCGAGCCAGAAACCCGTCTTCTTGCCCGTGTTGCCGAGTTCGTCGTGCGAAGTCAAAACGATCAGTACGTTCATCGATGTGTCCTTGTGTCGATGATGCCGGAACGCTTGCGCGTCCATGGAACCGGTCTCTCGCGCTGCATCACTATGTTCAGCGCTCGTTCAATTAGACCGGTCGTCTAGTTACTTGCCGCATGACACGACTCTTCACGAAGACGCCCGCTTAGGGACGTCCGAGCGATGATGTCATGCCGATGTGGCGTATTGGTTACGCCTTGAAGTACGACCTTTGGTTAAAACTTGTGGCTACAACCTGCGGATACGACCGGGTCATGCGTTCGCGATTCAACTGGCGTGCGGCAGATTCAGAAGCAGCCGCGTCGTCACCATCGCGGCGTCGAGCGGGCGACGATCGCGACGGATTTTCTCCATCAGCGTCGCGCCCAGCCACAGTTCGTAAAGCGTTGCCGCCGTCGAGCCTGCATCGCCGATACCGGTCAGCGAGCCGTCGGCGCGCCCCTCGTCGATACAGGCCGCGATGCGGCGGATGATCTCTTCGGTGCCACGGCGCAGCACCGCGCGCATCGGCTCGGACAGGTCGCTGACTTCCGCGCCGAGCTTCACAGCAAGGCATTTGCCATCGGGGCCGTCCGCGCACTGCATCACGCGCCATTCCTCGAAATAGCCCATCAGGCGCTCGACGGGCGAACCGCCGCGCTGCACGAGCTGTTCTTCGAGACGTTCTTCATATTCGTCGAAGTAGCACTTCAGCAAGGCTTCGCCGAATGCCTCCTTCGAACCGAAATAGTGATAGAACGACCCCTTGGGGACGCCCGCGGTCGCGAGAATCTCGTTGAGACCGACGGCCGAAAAACCCTTGCCCAGAATGATGGGCATGGCGGTATCGAGGATGTGTTGCCGCACTTCGACGGCTGGCGCTGCGTTCATGGGTTGCCATGTTACAGGTGGATTAGACCAGTCGTCTAGTAATCTCCCGACTCACGAAGTGGATTTATCGCACCGGCCCGGCACGCGTGTTCGCGCACTAGAAAACGCGCGGCAGCTGGAGATTTCGCATCGGAAACTCACCACCAGGAGAGCCATCCATGTCGTTACGCACCCTGCTCTGTTTTGGCGATTCGAACACCCACGGCACCAAGCCGCTGAACCTTCCCGGCGTGCTCGAACGCTTCGGCCCTGCCGACCGTTGGCCCGGCGTGCTGGCTGCCGCGCTTGGCGACGGCTGGCAGATCGTCGAAGAAGGCCTGCCCGCACGCACCACGGTTCACGACGACCCGATCGAGGGACGCCACAAGAACGGCCTCGCCTATTTGCGCCCGTGCCTGGAGAGCCAGTTGCCGGTCGACGTGGTCGTGCTGATGCTCGGCACCAACGACCTCAAGGCACGCTTTTGCGTCACGCCTGCCGATGTCGCCAATTCGGTGGACGTGCTGCTTGAAACGCTGGTCGCCTGCCGCGCGGGGCCGGACGGTACGACACCGCATGTGCTGCTGATGTCGCCCGCGCCGATCCAGGAAGTAGGCTTTCTCGGCGAGATTTTCACGGGCGGCGCGGCCAAGTCGCGCCTGCTCGCGCCGCTCTATGAACGCGTGGCGGTCAAATACGGCTCGGCGTTTCTCGATGCGGGCGAATTCGCGCGCGTCAGTTCGACCGACGGTATTCACTACGAAGCGGAGCAGCATCACAAACTCGGCAACGCCGTGGCGAACGTCGTGCGCCAGCGCTTTATCGACTGAACGCACTCAGGGGCAACCGAACGCATAAAAACAAAAACGCCGCCGGGCGCAAACCCAGGCGGCGTTTTTTTGCTTCTCCCGCAGCGGATGCGGAATCAGCGCGATGCGCTTAACGCGACATCATGTTCATGCTGACGTTGTGCATGACCCACAGCGTGCCGATCACGACGATCAGCACCGTCATGGCCGTGAAGCCAAATGCGGTCACGTTCCAACGCTGGCCCGACGACGTGTTCATATGCAGGAAGAACACGAGGTGAACCACAATCTGCACGACTGCCAGAACGGCCAGGCCGAGCAGCGCGGTTCCAGGCGCGAAGCCGCCATGCAGAACCACCCAGAACGATGCTGCCGTGAGCACCACCGCCAGGATGAAACCAGCCAGATAGCCGCCGAAGCTGCCGTGGCTTTCTTCTTCGTGGATAGGATGAGCACTCATTTAGATCACGCTCGCAAGGTAGACAAAGGAGAACACGCAGATCCAGACGATGTCCAGAAAGTGCCAGAAAAGGCTCAGGCACGACAGGCGGCGGATTTCGCGATCGCCCAGTTCCGGTGCCTTCAGCGTCTGCACCATCAGGACGACCATCCAGATCATGCCGAACGTCACGTGGATACCGTGGGTGGCAACCAGCGTGAAGAACGACGACAGGAACGCGCTGCGTTGCGGGCCGTTGCCTTCGGCGATCATGTTCGCGAACTCATGGAGTTCGAAATACAGGAACGTTGCGCCCAGCAGGAACGTAATGGCCAGCCAGAAGAACACCTGGCCCTTGCGATGCTTGTGCGCGCCGATCATCGCGAAGCCGTACGTGATGGACGACAGCAGCAGCACTGCCGTTTCCATCGCGACGCCGTTGATGTCGAACAGGTCCTTACCCGACGGGCCACCAGCGAACTGGTGCTGCATCACGGCAAACACTGCGAACAGCGTGCCGAACAGAATGCAGTCGGTCATCAGGTACAGCCAGAAACCGAACACCGAGTGTGACGGCGGGTGATCGTGGTGATCGTGCTCCGCGAGTGCGGCCGCACCAGTTTTCGTCAACATCAGTTGGCCTCCAGTGCTTCTTCAACCTTGCCACCGCGTTGCTTGTCAGCAAACGCCTTGACCAGTGCGCGACTACGCGCTTCTTCGTCTGCCCGAACCTTGGCGGCCGGGATGTAATAGCCTTCGTTCTTCTGGAAGCTGTAGGCGATAGCCGTACCGACGATGCCGATAAAGCCAACGATCATGAGCCACCAGATGTGCCAGATGCCAGCAAAGCCGAGCACCAGGCTGAAGAAACCGATGAACAGGCCTGCGCTCGTGTTCGAGGGCATGTGGATGTCGGTGTAATGCGTGTTCGCGACGTCCACGGTCTCGCGGCCGGTGTCCTTCAGGTGCTGGAACTCATCGAGTTCCGACACGTTCGGGATGATCGCGAAGTTGTACGACGGCGGCGGCGACGACATCGACCATTCCAGCGTACGGCCACCCCACGGATCGCCCGTCAGGTCGCGGTTTTCCGGCAGGTTGCGGTCGCGGATCGACACGTACAGCTGCATCAGCTGGTGAGCGATACCGATTGCCACGAGCACGGCGCCAACCCAGGCGATGATCATCCACGGATGCCATGCCGGATTGTCGTAGTGGTTCAGACGACGCGTTGCGCCCATGAAGCCCAGCACGTACAGCGGCGTGAAGGCAACGTAGAAGCCCGACAGCCAGAACCAGAACGCGCGCTTGCCCAGCTTTTCGTTGAGCTTGAAGCCGAACGCCTTCGGGAACCAGTAGTTGAAGCCAGCCAGGTAGCCGAACAGCACGCCGCCGATGATCACGTTGTGGAAGTGAGCAATCAGGAACAGCGAGTTGTGCAGCACGAAGTCAGCACCCGGGATCGCCATCATCACGCCGGTCATGCCGCCGATGGTGAAGGTGACCATGAAGCCGAGCGTCCACAGCACCGACGAGTTGAACTCAAGGCGACCGCGGTAGATCGTGAACAGCCAGTTGAAGATCTTCACGCCAGTCGGGATCGAAATGATCATCGTGGCGATACCGAAGAACGCATTGACGTCAGCGCCCGAACCCATCGTGAAGAAGTGGTGCAGCCACACGACGAATGCCAGCACCATGATCGCGCACGTTGCGTAGACCATGGCCTTGTAGCCGAACAGCGGCTTCTTGGCGTACGTAGCCACGACTTCCGAGAAGATACCGAACGCCGGCAGGATCAGGATGTACACCTCGGGGTGACCCCATGCCCAGATCAGGTTCAGGTACAGCATGGCGTTGCCGCCGCCGTCATTCGTGAAGAAGTGCGTACCGATGTAACGGTCGAGGCCCAGCAGCGCGAGCGTGACGGTCAGGATCGGGAATGCAGCCATGATCAGCACGTTCGTGCACAGCGCCGTCCACGTGAACACCGGCAGCTTCATCATCGTCATGCCAGGAGCGCGCATCTTGATGATGGTGACGAAGAAGTTCACGCCGGTCAGCAGCGTACCGACACCCGAGATCTGCAGCGCCCACAGGTAATAGTCGACACCGACCCCTGGACTGTATGCAAGCTCCGAAAGCGGCGGGTATGCGAGCCAGCCCGTCATGGCGAACTCACCCACGACGAGCGAGATCATCAGCAGGATGGCGCCAACGGCCGTCATCCAGAACGACAGCGAGTTCAGGAACGGGAACGCGACGTCACGGGCACCGATTTGCAGCGGCACCACGATGTTCATCAGGCCAACCATGAAAGCCATGGCCATGAAGAAAATCATGATCACGCCGTGAGCCGTGAAGATCTGGTCGTAGTGGTGCGGCGGCAGGTAGCCCGGCGCGTTGTACGCGAGAGCCAGCTGGGTACGCATCATGATTGCGTCGGCGAAGCCGCGCAGCAGCATGATGAGGGCGAGCACGATGTACATGACGCCCAGACGCTTGTGGTCGACGCTCGTCAGCCACTCCGTCCACAGATATTTCCACTTACCGAGGTAAGTGATGCCACCGAGCACAAATGCGCCGATGACAGCCATACCGATCATCGTGCCGAGAATAATCGGCTCGTGATACGGAATGTCGGCTAGTGTAAGTTTTCCGAACATGCTTGGATTACCCCTTGGTCACGCAGGACGGGTCACTGAAATTCGTGACGTGGCCGTTGTTGTACTTCGCGATGATGTTGTTGAAGAGCTTCGGATCCACCGTCGAGAAGTATTCAACCGGTGCCTTTTCGCTCGGCTGCGCAACCGTCGCGTATTGATCCATCGAAAGCTGCGTCGAGGACGCCTTCACCTTCTGGACCCATGCGTCGAAGTCTTGCTGGCTCGTGGCGAGCGTGCGGAACTTCATATCCGAGAAGCCCTTGCCGCTGAAGTTCGCCGAGAGGCCGGCGTAGTCGCCTGCCTGGTCAGCGATCAGGTGCAGACGGGTCTGCATGCCTGCCATCGCGTACACCTGGGTACCAAGCTGCGGGATGAAGAACGAATTCATCACCGAGTCCGACGTGATACTGAAGTTGACCGGCGTGCCGACCGGAACGGCCAGCTGGTTCACCGTGGCGATGCCCAGATCCGGGTAGATGAACAGCCACTTCCAGTCCAGCGCGACCACTTCGACGTTGATCGGCTTGACGTTCGATTCAAGCGGCTTGTAGGGATCGAGTTCGTGCGTGGTTTTCCACGTGAGCACCGCGAGGAACAGGATGATCAGCGACGGCACTGTCCAGACGACGACTTCGATCGCCGTCGAGTGCGACCATTTCGGCGCATAGGTGGCGCTGCGGTTCGATGCGCGATAACGGTACGCGAACCACAACGTCAGGATGATCACAGGGATCACCACGATCAACATGGCCCAGGTGGAGGTCGCGATCAGCTGCTTTTCCGCTACGCCCACGCTACCTTTGGGGTCGAGGACTTCCAGATTGCAACCGGAAAGACACATGGCCAATCCGGCGCTGACGGGAAGCAATAACCTTTGCAAGGTTGTTCTTTTCATCACGTTTGCCTGAATTTCATTCATTGAATAGTTCCGGGCACATCCCCTGACATCCGGCAAAGGAAGCGCGCCCGAATCATACAGCCGCTTTGATCCATGACAATCAATGAATGCTGAAAATGATCTTTGTCAAAACAAAAGTGAGACACTATGTCGCATGCGTTCGCGAGGTTCGTCGCGCCTCATCAACACACGCACGTAATGCCCCAATTAAGTCTTGACTCAGACCCGCAGCGGCTTTGTTTCCGAATTGCACAATCCGAAACGGTTGAACGCACCGCGCGCCGCACCGCCTTGTGAGCGGGACGGCGCGCGCTGCGTCGTCATTCTTCTACAGTGAACACCTGCCCTGCTTACGTCGGCGAATGCGGCGTGCGGGTCTCCGAGGCGGAGCGTGCGGCATCGGTGCGCACAGCGTCCGCGTTGGCCGTGTCCTCGGCGGGCTGCTTGGTGCGGCCTGCCTGGGTCACGAGGTTGGCTGCCGACAGCTCGATTGCATCGGTCATAGGCTTCGGATAGATGCCCACTGCCAGCACCAGCGCGGCCAGCGAAGCCAGGATCAGCGTTTCGCGGCGGCCGATATCGGCCAGCTTTGCCACGCTCTTGTTCGCCACCGCGCCAAAAATCACGCGCTTGTACATCCACAGGGTGTACGCGGCGCTCATCACGACGGTCGTCGTGGCAATCGCGCCCACCCAGAAGTTCACGCGGATCGCGCCCATGATGACCATGAACTCGCCCACGAAGCCCGAGGTGCCCGGCAGGCCCACATTGGCCATGCAGAACAGCATCATGAAAACGGCGTAGCGCGGCATGACGTTGACGACGCCGCCATACGCCGAGATCGTGCGCGTCTTGGTGCGGTCGAACAGCATGCCGATCGACAGCAGCATCGCGCCCGACACGAAGCCGTACGAGATCATCTGGACGATCGCGCCTTCGGTGCCGATCTGGTTGAAGAGGAACAGGCCCAGCGTCACGAGGCCCATGTGGGCGATCGTCGAGTACGCAAGCAGACGCGTCATGTCGGTCTGCGCGAGCGCGAGCAGGCTCGAGTACACGACGGCCACGAGCGACAGCGTGATGATCGCGGGCGCGAAGAAGTGCGCGGCGTCCGGCGTGATCGGCAGCGTGAAGCGCAGGAAGCCGTAGCCGCCCAGCTTGAGCATCGCCAGGATCACGGTCGCGCCGGTGGGCGCTTCGAGGTGGACGTCAGGCAGCCAGGTGTGGAACGGCCACATCGGCACCTTGACCGCGAAAGCCGCGAAGAAGCCAATGAACACCAGTAGCTGCGGCACGAGGCCCATCGACAGGTTATGCCATGCGGCCATGTCGAAGGTGTGTGCCTGGCTGTAGAGATACAGCATCGACACCAGCATCAGCAGCGAGCCGGCCAGCGAGAAGAAGAAGAACTTGACCGCGGCGTAGCTGCGGCGGGCATGGCCCCAGGCGCCGATCAGCAGATACAGCGGAATCAGGGTCGCTTCGAAGAACACGAAGAAGAGCATGCCGTCGGTCGCCGCGAAGGTGCCGACCATCAGGCCCGAGAGGATCAGGAACGCGCCGTGGTACTGGGCCACGCGCACGGTGATCGACTCCCACGAGGCAATCACGATCACGAGCGTCGTGAATGCGGTCAGCACGACCAGCCACAGCGAAATACCATCGATCCCGAGTCGCCACGCCACGCCGAAATCGGGCAGCCAGTTACGGAATTCGACGAACTGCATGGCGGCAACATGGTTGTCGAAACCGGTAATGAGCGGAATGGTCACCAGCAGACCGACGATGGAGCCGACCAGCGACAACCAGCGCGTGCGCTGTGGGTGGCGGTCCGACCCGAGGCGCAGCACAGCCACGCCGAACAGGATGGGAATCCAGATCGCCAGACTCAGGAATGGAACGGATTGCATTTCAACATGACCTTAAAAATGCGGGGCACATAGTTCGTCTGCGCACGGGCTGGCGCGCAAGCAAACTGAAAGATAACGCGGGGTGAAAATCGGACCAGGCTGGCTGCAATGGTTCGGTCAGCTGAGAGGCGAAATGCAACACACGTCCAAGGGTTAACGAGGGTAAACGGAATACCAGACTTTTGCAGCGCAACAACCCGTTCCAGATCAGCGCCTGATACAAGTCATTGTTTTTCTGCAACTTTATGCTAGTACAAAAAACGTGAAGCACTGCTCATCCGCGCTTCTCCGCTCTCAAAAGAGCCCCCGACGACCTCTTGAACGCCTGTGCAAGCGACACGCCGTCACACCGCGCGGCCCGAATAATACCTTACTTGTTCTTTTGCCCTCAATGACTTATGCATAGGGGCGCAATCGCCGGTGCCGCGCCAGGCTTGCTGGACACGCCTTCAGGCAACGCAAAAAAAAGCCCCAGCCGTCTTCGGGCCGGGGCGAACTCTCACGATGCGCCAGCGACGCTGGAACACGCATGGGCGGCACTGTAGCGGCTTGTGGCCCTTCAATTAAGCCGCTTGCCTGGAACAGTCCCTTCCCGCGGCACGACGGATGCCAGCCGACCGGCGCTGCATCGTCACGCAGTGTTGCTGCGGTGCCGCATGCGCATTCCCAGTCATCCGGCATGCCCATTATACAAATGAGAATCATTTGCATTTAACTTCGTTTTGGGGCATCATGCTTTCCATGCCGGCGAGGCCGGCCCTGTTTGGATTGATCCGCTGATCCGCGCACCCGTTTGCGCACCCGCCCTGTTCGCCGGAGGCTCCCATGAACTACACCGCCCCTTTCGCGAGAAACGACACGCTGATCGACGACACCTTCGTCCAGCACCCCGATAGCGCCGAACAAACCATCCTGCGCGCCGTGCGCACGTGGCTGCGCCCGCACTGCGACGCTTACGGCAAGGCCGAAAGCTGGCGCGGCGTGCTGGCCGACGCGGGACTCGGCGCTGAAGGCATCGGCCATTTCGACCTGCTGATGGGCACGCTTTGCCGCGCTTCGTGCCGCCCGCTCGATACCCGCTGCCGCTGCGCGTCGGAGCTGGCGAAGGACGAAGGCTCGCTGCTCCAGGTGATCGCGCTGCTGCAATCGACGCGCAGCGAGGCCGCCGTGCAGTTGCTCAACGACTGGCTGCCGATGCAAAGCGTAAGCGGCATGCTCAAGACGTCGCGCTGGTTTGCCATCTGCCTGCTCGACGCGGGCGTGCAGTTGAGCGACCGCGCGCGCCGCGTGACCTATATGCACTAGGAATTCACTCAAGGCGATGCGGGCCGCATGCGCACCGCATAAGCTCATTACGAAAGACGATTTGGGCGGGCGGCGGCCCGCCGGTAGCATTCGGGACTTTCCAGCCGCCGCCCGCCTGCCCGCATGTCTTCCGCTTCTGCCCCCGCTTCTGCCTCCCCTTCCCCCGGCCGCGCGCTGATCCGCAGCGCCGCCGATGTCTCGCGGCTCGTCAACGCGGGCGGCGCGCCCGGCAGCAACGCACGCATCGTCGTCGCGATCGCGCTGGGCGGTGTGTTCCTCGACGCCTACGACCTGGGCGCCCTCGCCTTCGGCCTGAAGGACGTCGCGCGCGAATTCTCGCTCTCGCCCGCGGGCACGGGCTTCGTTGCCTCGGCGATCACCTTTGGCGCGATCGTCGGCGCGTTTCTCGGCGGCTTCCTCACCGACCGCATCGGCCGCTATCGCGTCTTCATGGCCGACATGTTCTTCTTCGTGGTCGCCGCACTGGCCTGCGCACTCGCGCCCAATGCCTGGGTGCTGGGCGGCGCGCGCTTCGTGATGGGCCTGGGCGTGGGCATCGACCTGCCCGTCGCGATGGCCTTCCTCGCCGAGTTCTCGCGCCTCTCGGGCCGCGGCAACAAAGCGGCGCGCGTAGCGATGTGGTGCCCCGTCTGGTACGCGGCGATCAGCGTTTCCTATCTGCTCGTGCTGGCGTTCTACGCGACGCTGCCCGCCTCGCATTCGCATCTGCTGTGGCGACTGACGCTCGGCTTCGGCGCGGTGCCTGCGCTCATCATCATCGCGATCCGCAGCCGCTACATCAGCGAGTCGCCGGTCTGGGCCGCGAACCAGGGCGATCTGGCGGGCGCGGCGCGCATCCTGCAACGCTCCTATGGCATCGACGCCGACGTCGCACCCGAAGCCCTCCAGTCAGCCGCAAAACCGGCGCGCGTGGCGTCGTGGAAGAACTACGGCGCGCTGCTGCGCGGCGTTTATGCGCGGCGTACGGTGCTCGCGACGGTGATCGGCGTGGCCTCGTCGTTCGCCTATAACGCGGTGGCGTTCGGGCTACCCGTGATCATTTCGAGTTTCCTTGCACAGTCGATGCTGACGACCATCCTCGCCTCGCTTGCGCTCAATCTGGGCTTTGCGTTCGTGGGCGGGCTGATCGCCGTGCGCACCGTGCCGCGCTTCGGCGCCTGGAACATGACGGTCTGCGGCTACGTGATCCAGTTCGTGGCGCTCGTGGGCCTCGCGATCGTCGGCAAGCCCGCGACGACGCTGGAGGTCGTGAGCGCCGTCGCGCTGCTCGCGGCATTCCTGTTCGGCCAGGGGATCGGGCCGGGTTCGCACAGCATGACGTTCGCTTCGCTGGGCTACCCGACATCGCTGCGCGGCGTGGGCGTCGGCCTGAACCAGACGCTGATGCGCGCAAGCTCCACGGTTTCGCTGTTCCTGTTCCCGGTGCTGGCCGCCGCGCTCAATACGCGGGTGTTCTGGATCATCGCGATCGCGCCGCTCGCGGGGCTGGTGGCGCTGCTTTCGGTGCGCTGGGAACCGTCGGGCTACGATGTGGACGCCGAAGATTTTGCCGTCGAAGACACTACGCGTGTCCGTACGGCCGAAGCGGCTTGATGATCGAATCCGACGCCTGAAAAAACACCAAGCGGCGCGTTCATCGCGCCGCTTTGCTTTTGCGCCGGTTGATTCGGATGGCTTATCGAATCGATAAATGGCGCACCGTTATTTCACGCGCGAGGCCATCTTTTCGCGCACGAAATCGCGTAACGCACGCGCCATCTTCGGATACTGCTCGCCTGGCACCGCGAACAATACGAGCGCGCACAGCGCGAGCACGCCGCAGAACAAAAACGTGCCGCGATAACCGAATGCCTGCACGAGCATCCCGGACAACACGCCGGACAGAATCGAACCGAGCCGCGATGCGTTGAAGAACAGCGCCGTCGCGCGCCCCGGCGCATCGGGCATCAGATCCTGGATGAACGTCATGCCGAGACACGACGTCACCGCGACCACGAAGGCGTTGAGAATCTGCATCGGAATGAGCGCATGCACGCCAGGCGCAGCCGCCATGGCCGCGAAATACACCGCATGCACGACCGCGCAGGCCGCAAGCCAATGCGACTTGTTCAGGCGCGACGCCTTCGCGCCGAGCGCGAGCATCATCGGAATCTCCATCAACGCGCCCAGCCCGAGCATGATCGACACGTCGATCCGCGAGCCCTGCAAGCCGTGGACGATATAGAGCGGCAGCACGATCATCGTCGCGTTGGCCGCGAGGCCGATCAGTGTGAGCGCAACGATCGCGCGCATGATGTCCTTGTGCGAGACATCGGGCGCGGCGTCGTGGATGCGCTGCTTCACGGCGGGCTGCACTTCGGCCTGGGTGAGCGGCTGGCCGTCATATGGGGCGATGGCGTCTTCGGCGCGCTCCTGCGCGACTTCCTGAGCCGTGGGCCGCGTCATCAGGTGCTGGGTGGCATGTTCATCCTGGCGCGGCTCGCGCATGCGCCACACGATCGTGCCGCACAGCGCGAAGCTGGCTGCGGCGAACAGGAACAGCCCGTAGAAGCCGGTGGCCGCGAGCACCAGCGCGCCCACCGCCGGCCCGAACACCCATGCCGCCGAGAGGATCGTGCGCAAGGTCGCGCTGGCGAAGGTGCGTTCGGCATCGTCGGCGGCAGGCAGCGCCGCGCGGCTGAACGAAAACACCAGCGAGAGCGCGCAGCCGCCCGCGCCGATGAACGCAATGCCTACCGCGAGCAGCAGCCGGTAATCGCGCACGACGCACAGACACAGATACCCGAGCGTGGCCGCGCACAGCGACGCCAGCAGCAACAAGCGATGCTTGCCCGTGCGGTCGCTCCAGCGCCCCGCCGCCGTGCTGGCGATCACGCCGCTCGCGGCAATGGCGGTCATGAACACGCCTAGCCGGAACGGCGTCATGCCGGCGCGCTCGACGCCGAAGAGCGAGAGATACGGTGCGGTGAAGGACATGGCCACGCCCAGCATCAGGGTGGCGCCGGCAAGCGGCAAAAATCCAGGAATATGCAGGAGACCGACAAAGCGCGAGTTCTTGAGCACGGCGCGATGGAGAGTGGCGGGGAGAATGAGTCGCGACGCGTGGTGCGAAGCGTACGGTGATGCGTGGTGCGAACTGTTCAGACTGCCTGGTTCCGGCTGTGAAACCACAAACGACGCAACCGGGAAGCCTGACTGCGAACCCGATTATCGGACTGAAACTGCGAGCTGCGCAAGGCAAGTGTTATCGATATCAGCATCTGGGCCTCGTCCAGGTTCCGGGCGTGACTCGATGGGCAGGACTATCCACAGAATTTGTTGGCAGCCCTGTGCGTAACCCTGGGATGAGTGCTGTAAGTACCTGATGCATAGCGGATTGTCTGCGGCGTTGCCGATTGCAGCAGTTTTGACGCCGATCCGAAATCTGGCGCCGAGCTTGTCCACAGTTTTTGTTCACAGCCTTGTGGGTAAGTACTGGACATCGCAACCAAACCCATGATTCATAACGATAAACGCTCGCGCACCAGCAAAAATGCACAAAAAGTGCGCAAAAAAGTTGTCCACAGCTTCTTGGGATAAACCTGTTGATAACCCTCTTACTAGCGCGCCAACTCATTGATCGGATGGGCAGTTAGTCGATTTAGTCACGGATTCAGCAGAAGGTTTCCGATTGGCAACATTTTGCGCGCTGCCTCCGGCACCTCCTGCCGCCCACGTCTGCCCCATACCGTCACGCCAGATCGAGCGCCGCCGTGAGATCCCCCGGCGGCGTCTGCCCGCGCGCGGCGAAAGCCCGGTCGCGCGACGCCACGCCATCGAGCGGCGCGAGTCCGTGAACACGGCTGATGAAGCGCAGGATCGAGTTCGTGTCGTAGAACGTGTGATCCACATGCCCCTTCTTCGCGAACGGCGCGATCACCAGCGCCGGGATGCGCGAGCCCGGCCCCCAGCGGTCGCCCGTGGGCGGCGCGACCGGATCCCACCAGCCGCCGTTCTCGTCGTGCGTCATCACGACCACGGTGTTGGCCCACTGCGGGCTGCGCTGCAGATGCTCGATCACGGCGGCCACATGGCGGTCGCCCGACTCCACATCGGCGTAACCGGCGTGCATGTTCAGGTTGCCCTGCGGCTTGTAGAACGTGACAGCAGGCAGGCGTCCCGCATCGATATCGGCGAGCAGGCGGTTGGTGGCGGGGTCGTCGCCCACGCCCGCGTCGCGCAGATGGCGCGCGCGCTCCGTCGTCCCCGGCGCGAAGTTGGCGAAGTAATTGAAGGGCTGATGGTGGTACTGGAAATCGGGCACGGAGCCGGTGTCGCGATGATCGAGCGCGAACTGCCAGGCGCCGCTGTACCAGGCCCAATCGACGCCCCTGGCCGAGAGCCGGTCGCCAATCGTGGCGAAGGTCTGCGGCGGCATTACACGGGGATCGGACGGGTCGGCCCAGGCCGGATTGCCGTCCTCGGCAGGCCGCACGCTGCTGGGCTGGTACGGCGGCGCCATCGTGTTGACCGCATAGCCGTCGGGCGTGAACGCGCCGTCGTTGACGAACTTCGGCGGGCCGCCCAGCGCCGATGGCGGGCTGCTGGCCGCCACCTTCAGGCGCGTGCCGAGCGGATCGTCGCCGTCCAGCACGGATACCATGTGCTTCGCCGGACTCGACTGAACGTTCGGGTAATACGGCGCCTGCGCAGCAATCAGATAGATATGGTTGAGCCACGAGCCGCCAAAGGCGGCCATGAAGAAGTTGTCGCACAGCGTGTATTGCTGCGCGAGTTGCCAGAGCCGCAAGGTCTCGGCGGAGTTCTCGTAATAGCCCATCACGAGGCCGCCCGAATCGCCCCACGCAGCGAACTGGTCGTTGCGTCCCGCGTTGATCTGCATCTGGTTCTGATAGAAGCGATGCACGAGGTCGCGCGTGATGATTCCGTTCGGCAACGGATCGCCATGCGTGTCGACGATACGAAACGGCTGGTTAGCCAGCCCCGCGATGGCCGGCTCGCCGATCATGTAGCGCTTGCCGTCGAGTTCCTGCGCCTGCGGCACGAGTCCGCCCCAGATCTTCGGCAGCTGTGTGAGCGGCGTCTTGCCGTCACGGTCGAGCTGCGCGTAGCGCGACGCGCTCACGCCCGACAGCGGCGTCTGCACGCCGGGAAAATTGCCGTAAAGGTTCGTGAAGCTGCGATTTTCCGCGTAGATCACGACGATATGGCGCACCTGGTCGCGCAGCGCGGCATCGACGCGCGCGTCGCCCGCACTGCGCGGGCCGAGGCCCGCATTCGTCTCCGGCGTCTGGCAACCGCTGAGCGCGAGGCCCACGCCCACCGCCGCGATCCCGCCCAGGACGCGGCGGCGCGCGGGGTCGTCCGGGGCGCCGCTTGCATCGGTCACGCCGCTCGCGTGGTGCTCGTTCTCTTCTACCTTCGGGTCGTCATGCTTCATCGGCCTGCCTCCTCGTTCCGGTCAAAGGGCGCTCTGTGGCTCTGCGCGCGCCGCGGATCAAACGTCCAGCAGGAGGATACCGCGCGACCCGCCCTGCGCGGCACAAGGCCGCGCGTCCAGGTCGCGTCAGGAAGGACAGAAACTCAGGTGCCGCGCGGCGGCGTGGCGGGCTGCGGCCCCTGCGCGAGCGTCTGGGCAGGGCGCGCTTCGGCAGACTGCGGACGCTGCCCGTCGAGCGGCAGGCGCGGCACGGCGGGCAATTCCACGCGTTCGTGGCGCGGCACGTCGCCGTCGTCGGCCCAGAGCGGATCGGGAATTTCACTGAACACCTGGCGCAGCCGCTCGCCCCAGGTCGAATGCAGCATCTGGAAATAAGCGTTCGAATGATCGAGCGACGCGTAACGCGTCACCCGCAGCGAATCGCGCTCATAGACGAGCAGGTCGAGCGGCAGTCCCACGGACAGGTTCGAGCGCAACGTCGAATCCATCGAAATCAGCGCGCACTTGGCGGCCTCGTCGAGCGGCGTGCGCGGCGTGAGCACGCGATCGATGATCGGCTTGCCGTACTTGGATTCGCCGATCTGGAAGTACGGATTGACGCTCGACGTTTCGATGAAATTGCCGGCCGCGTAGATCTGGAACACGCGCATGGCCTGGCCCCGGATCTGGCCGCCCAGGATGAAGCTGCAATTGAAATCGACATTGAACTGCTTGAGCGCCTCGGCATCGCGCCGGTACACCTCGCGCACCGCCTCGCCGACGATGCGTGCGGCTTCGACCATGCCCGGCACGCTCCACAGCGACGGCTGCGCGCTGTCGCGCTGTTCGGTCAGCACCTGCAAGGTGGCCTGCGTGATCGCCAGGTTGCCGGCCACGAGCAGCACCAGCACGCGCTCGCCGGGCTCCTCGAACACGGCCATCTTGCGCGATGTGCTGATGTGATCGACCCCGGCATTCGTGCGCGTATCCGAAAGGAAAACCAGGCCCTCGTCCACAGCAAGCGCTACACAGTACGTCATAGTTGTCCTTCGAATCGGCTCGTGCGTGTCTGCAACCTAGCCGCGATTTTCGCACGCTCCGGCCGCGGCGTTGCTGATGAGAAACCCGCGCCGTCTTCGGTGTTTCCTTTCGTATAACGAGAAAACTATTGTTGCTGCTGTTGCTGCTGAGCGTCGAGCGCACTCACCTTCACGCTGACGTCGAGCGTCTCGCCCAGCCCGCCGATACGCCGCCCGCGCACCGGCGCCGCGGCCTCGTAATCGCGCCCCACCGCGATCCGGCAGTATTTCTCGCTTGCGAAACACGCGTGCGTGACGTCCACCGTCAGCCAGCCATTGTCGAGCCAGACGTCCACCCAGGCGTGGCTCGCCATTTCCGGCACGTCGCCGGGGGCGAAATAGCCGCTCACGTAACGCGCTGGAATCCCACGCGCGCGGCACACCGCCAGCATCACATGCGCGTGATCCTGGCACACACCGCGACCGAGCGAGAACGCATCGGCGGCCGTATGCGCCACATCGGTCACGCCGGATTCGTAGCGCACCTGCTCAGTGATGCGTGCGGCCGCTTCAAGCATCGCCGCCGCATCGTCAAGCGGCCCAAGGCTTTGCGCGAATGCCGTGAGCGCCGCATCGGCCTCGGTAAGACGCGTCGGCGACGTGAAGTGCCAGGTGGGAATCGGCCCTTCGCCTTCGGTCAGGCGTCCTTGTGCGAGCGGCACCGTTTCCACTTCGCCACGCACACGCAGTCGTATTTCGCGGTGCGGGCGCGAGAGCACCAGCGTCATCAGCGTGTTGCCGTAAGCGTCGCGGCTTGCATCGAGCTTGCCTGGCGCATCCACATGCCATTGCGTGACGATCTGCGTAGGCGTCGTGAGCGGCGCGAGCCGCAATTGCTGGATCGAGTAATGCACCGGCACATCGTAGCGATAGACGGTGTCGTGGCGAATCGCGAGCTGCATGGCGAATGTCCTTCAACGAATCGATCTGGAATCCGAACGGCCTCGCATCGCGCTAGCCCACCGGCAGCATCAGGTACGTGCGGGCGACCTGGTTGCCCAGTTCGTAGACGCGCGCGAGAAACTGCGTGAGAAAGGTATGCACGCCAACCGAGAAGATCTGCCGCAAGTCCGCATACAGCAGTTCGGCGCGCAGCTTGCCTGCCGTGCGCTCGACTTCACGGGACGCATCGGTGCGCAGCATCGCGAGATTCACGCACACCCCTTCCATCGATGCCAGCAGCGAACGCGGCATCTGCTGGTTCAGGATCAGCAGTTCCACCACGCGTGCGGGCGTCACGACGTCGCGATAGACCTTGCGGTAAATCTCCAGCGCGGACACCGAACTCAAGATCGACGTCCAGTAATAGAAGTCCTCTAGCTGGCGTGCCGCCGAGCGCGAATCAGCCTGATCCACTTCGACGAAACGCACGTCCAGAATGCGTGCGGTGTTGTCGGCGCGCTCCAGGAAGGTGCCAAGCTGTGTGAAGAACAGCGCATCGTCCTGCAACGCGGTACCCACGCGCACGCCGCGCGACAGATGCGAGCGGAACTTCACCCACTCGAACAGCGACTCAGGATGCGTCGCCAGGGTATCGCCGCGCAACAATTCGGAGAACTGCAACCAGGTGTCGTTGACGGTTTCCCACCACTCGGTGGTCAGCGTGCCGCGCACCGCGCGTGCATTTTCGCGCGCCGCCTGCAAGCACGAGTAGATGCTCGAAGGATTGGTCGGATCGGCGACGAGAAATTGCAGCACGTTACTGCGCGTCGTCTTTTCGTGCCGCTCGTCGAAGGCCGTATCGAGCTCGGAAATACGCAGCATCGCGCGATGCGTGCGCGCTTCATCGTCGGCATTGCCGGGCAACAGCAACGCCGTGAGATTGATGTCGAGCATGCGCGCGGTATTCTCCGCGCGCTCCATGTAACGGGCCATCCAGAACAGGTGATCGGCGGTACGGCTCAGCATGCTCGCTCCTCTTTCATTCCGATTTTTACGTGGTTTTTTGCGGGTTTCACCAGGGCGCTCATTCGAGCACCCAGGTGTCTTTCGTTCCGCCGCCCTGCGACGAATTCACGACCAGCGATCCCTCCTTGAGCGCAACGCGCGTCAGCCCGCCCGCCGCCATTTGCACCGTCTTGCCGGACAGCACGAACGGCCGCAGATCGATATGGCGCGGCGCGATCCCGGCTTCGACGAAGGTCGGGCAAGCGGAAAGCGAAAGCGTCGGCTGCGCGATGTAATTGCCCGGCCGCGCGATCAACCGCTCGCGAAATGCCTCGATTTCCTCGCGCGTCGACGCCGGGCCGACCAGCATGCCGTAGCCACCCGCGCCATGCACCTCCTTCACGACGAGCTCGGGCAAATGGTCGAGCGCATAGGCCAGGTCTTCGGGGCGGCGGCACTGCCAGGTGGGCACGTTGTTGAGAATCGGTTTCTCGCCGAGATAAAACTCGATCATGTCCGGCACGTAGGGGTAGATCGATTTATCGTCGGCGACGCCCGTACCCATCGCGTTCGCCAGCACGACACGTCCCGCGCGATAGGCCGTGAGCAGCCCAGGCACGCCCAGCGCGGAATCCGCGCGAAACGCAAGCGGATCGAGAAAGTCGTCATCGACGCGCCGATAGATCACGTCCACGCGGCGCGGCCCCTTGGTCGTGCGCATGAATACGTAGTTATCCTCTACGAACAGGTCGCTACCTTCGACCAGCTCTACCCCCATCTGCTGCGCAAGGAAGGTGTGTTCGAAATACGCGGAGTTATACATGCCCGGCGTGAGCAGCACGACCACCGGATCGTCCACGCCATCGGGCGCGCACGAGCGCAGCGTTTCGAGCAGCAGGTCGGGATAGTGCGCAACGGGGGCGACCTTGTGCTGAACGAACAGGTCGGGGAAAAGCCGCATCATCATCTTGCGGTTTTCGAGCATGTACGACACGCCCGAGGGCACACGCAAATTGTCTTCGAGCACGTAAAACGCGCCGTCGCGTCCATCGCGCACGATGTCGATGCCCGCGATATGCGCGTAGACGCCCCGCGGCAGGTCGATGCCCTGCATTTCGGGCCGATATTGCGCATTCGTATAGACCTGCTCGGCCGGAATCACACCGGCACGCACGATATTGCGGTCGTGATAAACGTCGTGGAGAAACAGATTGAGCGCCTGCACGCGCTGACGCAGCCCGCGTTCGAGCGTGGCCCATTCGTCGGAGGGAATGATGCGTGGAATCAGGTCGAACGGGATCAGCCGTTCGGTGCCCGAGAGATCGCCGTTGACCGCGAAAGTAATGCCGACGCGACGGAACAGCAGATCCGCCTCGGCGCGTTTGCGCGCCATCGTCTCGCCGGTCTGGCGCTCCAGCCATTGCTGGAATCGTCCGTAATGCGGGCGCACCGCGCCCTCGTCGCGCATTTCGTCATGGACTTGCATCGCTCGTTCTCGCGCGTGGATGCAGCGACGCGACCTGAACCACGACGTTACGTCATGGGCCGCGCACTGCGATACGCTACAAAAAGCAAGGCGTATGCCATCACCTGAACGCGATCGCCCGCGCTTATTTCTTCATTCACGCGCCCGATTGGTGCACGAAGCCGTGCATCCTTTCAGGCGAGTTCGCGCGACCGGACGGCATGACGATTCGACGCCTCATCATGGTGCAGTCTAGTCGCAAGCGCAGCGCTTGCCCAGTCGGCGCGCACTCAGCGCGCACTCAGCGCCCATTCAACGCACAGTCAGCACGCATCCAGCATGAATTCAGCGCGATTGCGTCGCCGTCCCGCCACGCTGTTGCGTGCCCAGACCGGTGCGCTGCTGTACGCCCCACTTGCGCCGCCCCAGCAGGAAATGGCCCCAGCCCATCGCCGCGCCGGTATGGCGCATGAGCTGGAACGAGAACGGCTCGAAGATGGCGGCGAGGAACGCCATGCCGAAGCTTGAGCTCTTGCGGTCGCCGCTCCAGCGTCGATACAGATGCACGGAAAACAGGTGGAACGCGAGGTCAATGACGATCTTGCCGACGATCACCGCCAGCACCGGTAAGACAATCGTAAAGCGGCCATCGAACAGGAAGCCCAGCAGCAGCACGAACGCCGTAAGACCGTAGATCGGCTGCACGGTATCGAAAGCCTTGACCGGCAGCATCATGAGACCAAGCTTGCCGTAGCGGCGATTGCCGGTCATGTCGCGATACCAGTATTGCGTCTGCAGGAAACCCGCGAACCAGCGGCGGCGCTGGCGCAGAAAACTCGCGAGCGTGCCCGGCGCGTCGGTCGTCGCCCGCGCCGAGCCGATTACGCGCACGTCCCACCCCAGGCCTTCGCGCGCGGAATAGCGGCGCAAGCGGTGAATCAGTTCGTAATCCTCTACGAGGCAATCCGGATCGAAGCCGCCCACCGTCACGACCGCCTCGCGGCGAAAAGCGGCGAATGCGCCCGAAACCAGCAACAGGCTGTCCGCGCGCATCCACGCAAAGCGCGAAATGAAATTACGGATGTACTCGTAAGTCTGGAACCACTGGAAAAAACGTCCTTCCGCCGTAGTGCCGCAGACCGGCGTGAGCAGCCCCGCCGCCGCCACGAGCGTGGGCTGGCGCGCGAAGGCATCGGCCATCGCCGCGCACGCGTCGGGTTCGAGCAGCGTGTCGGCGTCGACGGTCATCACGGCGTCGGTGTCCATCGCGCACAGCGCCGCGTTCAACGCGCGCGCCTTGCCGCCGTGCGCAAGCTTCAGCCAGCGCAAATTCGGATACCGCGTGGAAGGCGCGCTCATGCGCCCTTCGCCCGGATCGGCCAGGCCATAGTGCTTTATCAGCAACGCGGCCGTGCCGTCGGTCGAGCCATCGTCGGCAATCACGATCTGGCTGGGCGCGCGCGTCTGCGCGAACAGCGCGTCGAGCGTGATCGGCAATACGCCCGCTTCGTTGTGGGCCGCGACGATCACGCCCAGCGTCGGCAATGCCGACGCCGCGGACGCGGACGCATTCGCGCTTTCATAAGGACGCAGCAGCACGCGCGCCTGCCAGGCCACGAACACCAGCAGCACGGTGTCGTAGATCACGTAGGCGATGCCGGTCGACCACGCGACCACGCCTTGCAGGAAAAACGCGCGCGCGAACAGCACGCACCAGAGCACCATCACGCCCAGGTGGATCGCGACGCTGATAAACGGAGTCGGCGGCGGCGTAATGCGCGGTGAAATGCGCGCCAGCGCCTGGTCGAGCGAATCGTTCAAGGCAGTCCCTTTTTGTCCTTTGGGTTCTTTCCGTGCTATTGCGTCGTTCACGGCATCATCCGGCGCAGCACCGAATGACGATCGATCCACTGGTGCTTCAGGGCGCCCCCGATATGCAACGCGAGCACGCCGTAGAGCGCATAACTGCATGCCGTATGCAGCGCGCCGAACTGCTCGTGCAACTGGTTCTTCGTCGCCGGATCGAGATTCATGATGAAGCCGATGCGCGGCCACTGGAACAGCCCGAACAGATACATGGGATGCGAGGCCGCAGCCACCCACGCCGAGTCGTGCAGCCAGCCCGTGAGCGGCATGGCGAAGATCAGCACATACAGCACGATATGGGCGGCATGCGCGGCGGCGCGCTCCCACATCGGGAATTCGGCAGGCAGCGGCGGCGGGCGGTGGGTGATGCGCCACAGCACGCGCAGGATCGCGAGACCCAGCACGGTGATGCCGATGGACTTGTGCGTGTCGATCACGAAGCGAATGCCTTCGTCGGAAAGCGTGCCGTCGGGCAGCAGCGCGGCAGTCAGGCCGAGCGCAACATTACCGAGCATCAGCAAGGCGATCGACCAGTGCAGCAGTACGGCGATGCGCGTGTATTTCTGCGCAGGCGCGGCGGCGGAAAAGCTCGATGTGGCGGAGAAGGAAGTTTTCACGTGGGCGGGCCGTAACGATTTCACCAGGAGATAACGCGCGGCGCGCAGGGTTTATTCCCCGCACGCGCAAAACAAACAGCAAGCGTGACTGAAGCGGGACGCCGTCGTTGACGCACGCGCATTATGCGCCCTCGCGCCTGTCAGCGCAGAAGCCGAAAAATGGCGGAATTGCCAGTTTCGCGGCCCGCTGAAGCGGCCGCGAGCGGGCACAAAAAAGCCGGAACGGCGCTTGCGCACCGCTCCGGCTTTCCAGTCAGCGAGGCCGCTTATTTGCCGCTGCCCGCCCGCTCCTCGATCTGGCTACCGACATTGGCGTCGATATTCTTCCAGTACTCGAACACGCGCTCGCGCACCGGGCTGCGCACGCCGCTCAGGCTCGCGACCACCTGCTCCACGAGCAGCGCGCGCTGCTTGTCGTTGAAGACGTTGCGCACGAGGTCGCCCGGCTGGCCAAAGTCATCGTCTTCGGCGTGCAGCGTGTAGGCGCTGCGCACCATGTCGCCATCGGCTTCCCAGCCATCGTCGGCGGGGCCGGTCTGGTCGGCCCACGGACGCCCGAAGCTGTTCGGCACATAGGTGGGCGCATTGCCGGTGTGCTCGAACGTCATGTGACCGTCGAACTGATAAGTCTGCACGGGCACCTTCGGACGGTTCACGGGCAGCTGGTTGAAGTTCGTGCCGATACGGGCGCGATGTGCGTCGTTATAGGCAAACGCGCGCCCCAGCAACATGCGATCCGGCGACAAGCCAATGCCCGGCACCGTATTGCCCGGCGAGAACGCGGCCTGCTCGATCTGCGCGAAGAAGTTCTCCGGGTTGCGGTTGAGCGTCATCGTGCCGACCTTGATGAGCGGATAGTCCTTGTGCGACCAGGTCTTGGTGAGGTCGAACGGATTGAAGCGGTACTGCTTCGCCTCCGCGTAGGGCATGACCTGCACGGAGAGCGTCCACACCGGAAATTCGCCGCGCTTGATCGAGTCGAACAGGTCGCGGCGGTGGAAGTCGGCGTCGCGGCCGGCCATCGCTTCGGCTTCGGCGTTCGTGAAGAACTCCATGCCCTGATTGGTGTGGAAGTGGTACTTCACCCAGAACTTCTCGCCCTGCGCATTCACCCACATATAGGTATGCGAGCCGTAGCCGTTCATGTGACGCCACGTCTTCGGCAGGCCGCGCTCGCCCATCAGGTAGGTGACCTGGTGCGCCGATTCCGGGTTGTTCGTCCAGAAGTCCCATTGCATCTCGCCGTCGCGCAGCCCCGAATCGGGCAGGCGTTTCTGGCTGCGGATGAAATGCGGGAACTTCATCGGGTCGCGCACGAAGAACACCGGCGTGTTGTTGCCGACCAGATCGTAATTACCTTCGGTCGTGTAGAACTTCAGCGAGAAGCCACGCACGTCGCGCCACGTGTCCGGGCTGCCCATCTCGCCCGCCACCGTGGAAAAGCGCGCCAGCATCTCGGTGCTCGCGCCCTTCTGGAACAAGGCCGCCTTCGTGTACTTCGAGACGTCCTCGGTAGTCTTGAACTCGCCAAACGCACCCGCGCCCTTGGCGTGCGGCTGGCGCTCCGGCACTTTCTCGCGGTTGAAGTGCGCCATCTGATCGAGGAAATGCACGTCGTGCAGAACGATCGGGCCATCTGCGCCGATCGTCAGCGAATTGCGGTCGCTGACAGCCGGTGCGCCCGCGCTCGTCGTGGATTTGCCGAGAGACTTACCGCTCGAATCAGTCATGTGACCTCTCCTTTGGGATTGCCGAGCCGCGCAACGCCGTGCGGTTCGCTTCGCACGCGAACCTCTGCTGCTGCACCAATAGCGCTCTGTTAAATCGCGACTCTGTGTTGGGGGGACGACCTGGCGCTTGCCTGCGCGACAGGGAGCGCACATTCTGCACCCGCGCCGAAAGCGCTGCGCTTAAGCGTGCCGCGCACCAACGCGAGACGCGGCGGCATGACGGAGAAGACCGACAAACGCGCGTCGTTTCCGATCAGAAAGTCCCCTGCAACGCGCAAATTTCATGCGTTTCAAATCGGAAATGATTGCTCCGATGAATCGCTGCGGATGTCAGTGAATTTTTAATTCGAATCAAGCATTTACTGAAATGTTGCGATGCACAACATAACGCTTGACACCCGGTTGTTTTGAGATATTATGGACACAGATTGCTGCATCGCACCAATGCGCGAACCGGTGATCGATAGAACGTTTTCTTCTTTTCGTAACGGAACCGACGCGTAGCGGTCCCCCATCAGGAACGACGACATGACTCTGCCTACTCCCGAACAATTCGCCGCCACCCAGAAAGCTGGCCTCGAAACCCTCTTCGGCTTCACGACGAAGGCATTCGAGAGCGCAGTCAAGCTCGCCGAACTGAACATCGAAACGGCCCGCGCCGCTATCGCCGAAGGTCAGGAACACGCCCAGCGCACGCTGTCGGCCAAGGATCCGCAAGGCTTCCTCGCGCTGCAAGCCGGCTTCGCGCAGCCCGCCGCCGAAAAGGCGCTGGCCTATGGCCGCAACGTGTACGCCATTGTCTCGGCCACGCAATCGGAACTCAGCGAAGCCGCACAGAGCCAGTTCGAACAGCAGCAACGCGCCGTCCAGTCGCTCGTCGATGCAGCGGCAAAGAACGCACCGGCAGGTTCGGAAAGCGCGATCGCCGCATTCAAGTCGGCCATCACGGCAGCACAAGGCGCATTTGACTCGGTGAACAAGGCTGCCAAGCAAGCGACCGAAATCGCCGAAAGCAACATCGACGCCGTCACCAAGGCAGCATCGAAGGCCGCCGCTCAAGCGACGCGCGCTGCCAAGCAAGCCGCTTAAGCCGGACGCAGGATATCGGCTGGATGCCCTGGCGGCGTCCCAGCCGCGCAAAAAGACGGGCTTCGCACATCGCGAAGCCCGTTTTTCTTTTGGGCGCAAATATTGCCGATTGGCTTCGTTTCGCGCCGACAGTTTCCTTTCGGCAATGCGGCGTCAGTGGCAGGTCAGTCGTCGCAACTTCCCACATCGAACATCATATTGAGCGCGCAATGCGAGGTCAGCATGCGCGCCTCGTCGTGCCCGACGCCCGGCACCACATGGAACTGCTGGTTCAGCCCGGCGGGATGACGCGCCTGCATCGTGCGAAAAAATCCCTCTGCGCGCGCGAGACGTTGCGGCCCTTGCGCCATCGCGGCGCAACTCTTGTCGAGCGAGGCCGAAGCGGGATCGTGGTCGTTGCCGCCCACCAGGTAGAGCACATGGCGCTGCGCGTAGCGCGCTTCCAGCTGCTCGGGCGAGTGTTCGCGCAGGAACGCGGGGCGCGCCTGCATGCCGTATTTCCAGTCATCGAATCCGGGGCAACTCGCGGCGTCGAAGGCAACCGGGCGCTGCGCATCGAAATACGCATACGACGACGGACTGGCCACCACGAAACGCACGTCGATGCCTGACTGGGCGAGTTCGTCGGGCGCGTCGGAGACCTCCGCATAGCGTTGCAGCACTTGCGCCCCGCCCGAGTGGCCCGCGAACACGATCGTCTTGAGATTTGGGAAGCGCTGTTTGTCGGCTAGACGGTGCGCAATTGCATCGAGCACGGCGTAAGCGCCAATCGGTGCGCCCGTCTTTGCAGCCGCCCCACCCATCCATGCGTCCCTATGCCAGCTCAAGAGATCCGGCGGCGAGTGAAAGGCCCGCGTGTCGTCAGTCGAAAGGAATTGCGGGGCGACCAGCAAGGTGCGGCCAGGATCGCCGCCTGCCGCTTCTCGCGCGCGTTGCGCCGTGCGGAAGTAATCGTTGGCGTTGCGCAGGCGGCCATGCAGCACGATCACGGCCCGCTCCACCTCGGGTTGCGGCGCATTCCAGTCTGCACTCAGATCGAGCGCGAAATCAGCGTGACCTTGCGGCGTGTCGATCGGCATGCGCGCGCTGGCGATCGAATCGACGGGACGCTCGTTCGACGCATGCGCGCGGTGCGCTTCGGCGGAAATTGCGGAATCGGTGAGCAAGACAGACAACGCGCAGGCCAGCAATGCCGCAACGGCGGCGCGCAGAACAGGTGCACCCATCGTGTTTCCCATTGGAAAAGCACAGGATAAAACGTTCGCAAAGGAAACGCGCCGACACCGTTGCGTGAAAAGAAGGCGCGCAAATCAAGCACGTAAAAAAGGCGGCATCGCGCCGCCTTTCAATCAGGCCTCAATCAAGGATCACGAGCCGAACATCCGGCTGACCGCGTGCTCCAGATGCTGGCGCATGGCTTCGGACGCGCGCACGGCGTCGCGCGCCTGGATGGCTTCGAGCACTTCCAGATGCTCCTGCTGCACGATGCGCTGACGCTCGATCGACTTCACCAGCGAAAGGTTGCGCGACAGATTCATGCTGAACACCATCTGCTCCTGGATGCCCGAGAGCGCCGTGATGAAGAACGAATTCTTCGACGCGCGGGCAACGGCCATATGGAACGCAAAGTCGTCCTTCGCGCCAATGCCGGAGGTTTCGATGATGGTCTGGAGGTTGTCCCACTCGCGACGGATCGCGGCAACGTCGGCGTCATCGGCTTTTTGCGCGGCGAGCGCGGCGGCGCCCGCCTCCACCACCACGCGGTATTCGTAGCAGCGACGGATGTCCGACAACGTTTCGAGCGGCGCGAAGCGGCGCACGTCCGGGTCGGGACGGCGCATGACCGTGGTGCCCGAACCGTGGCGCGTGGCGATGATGCCGTCGGCGCGCAGTTGCGCGAGCGCTTCGCGCACGGTCGGCCGCGAGGTGGCGAAGCGTTCCGCGAGCATGTGCTCTGTCGGCAGGCGTTCGCCTTCCTTGTATTCGCCTTCGATGATGCGGTTCAGGATGTCGCTGTAAATCCGCGCCGGCATATTCGGCGCTTTCTGCTCAGCCATGGTCTGGTGCTACGCGGTGAGTTGTCAGGTGTGTCGTGGATTGTAAGTCATATGAGGCGCTCGCAGAACGAAACTCCCCATCCGGCAAGGCTTCTGCACATTTACAACGTTCTTGCCACGCGGGCTTCCACGCGTTATCGGAGCGCGCTCACCGCAATGCGCAGCGTGGCCGTTTCGCTCTGACCCGGCGCGAGCCAGCGCAAGCCCAGGCCGTTGTGGATCGCATCGGGCAAGCCGAGCCACGGCTCGACGCAATAAAAATCGGCGTCGGGCGCCAGCGTCCACGACGTCACGGCGTACCACGGCAGCGACTCGGGACGCTTCAGGTCGATTTCGATAGCGCGATTGAGCGTCGGCATGTCGATGCGTACGGGCGTTTGCGGCTCGCCGTCGAGGCAGTGGAAGCGGTCGACGATCTGCGGGTCGGCAAAGTTGTAACGCGTCGCGCCAGGCTGCGGCGCGGTCGTCGTGCCATCGGCTAGCTGATGGCGGTAGACGTTGCGCGGCAATGCGAGCGTCGCCTCGCTGCGCTGCGTATGCGGCAGCGCGAAGTAGAAGTGATGGCCCGCGTAGTAAGGCATATGCGAAGGCGCACGCGCATCGGAAGACGCCTCATCGGTGTGGGTCGTGGTCAGGCTCACTTCGAGCGTCGCCTCATCCACCAGCCGATATTGCGCCTCGAAGCGGAAGCGAAACGGATAACGCGAGTGCGTCGCTTCGCTATCGGTCAGCGTCATGTGCACGCTCGCGCCCTGCTCGTCCACCTGCGCGTCGAACGGCAGGTCGCGCGCGAAGCCATGCAACGGCATCTCGCGCACGACGCCCTGCTCATCGCGCCAGAAGCCGATGCGACCATCCACGCGATGTCGCGCGATGAAAGGAAACAGCAGCGGATTGCCGCCGCGCACCAGCGCGGGCTGGCTCCAGTCGGCCGCATCGGGCCAGTGGATGATGGGCGCGCCGTGCAGGCGCCACGACAACAAACGCCCGCCCGCTTGCGGCGCGATCAGCAGACGCGAGCCGCCGCGCACGATTTCGATGACGTCCTGATCCTGAAACTTCGGCATGTCGTATCGGAAATTGAGAAAACTTTTGACTCTGGCGAACTCATGCGAACGCGTGCGCTGACGGGCGCAGCCTGGACGGTTTAAGCGCGCGCCTTCTTCCACTCGGCGTAAGCGGCGAGCGTCGCCTCGTTCGGCGGATAGGTGCCCGGCAGCGCCGCGCCCGCTTCGATGCGCTCGGTGATGAAGGATTCGAGCGTTTCCTGTTCCGTCGCCGCCTGCGCCACTTCCTCGACGAGATGGCGCGGAATCACGACCACGCCGTCAGCGTCGCCGACCAGGATGTCGCCCGGAAACACCGCCACGCCGCCGCAACCGATCGGCACGTTCAGGTCGACGGTGTGGTGCTTGCAGAGATTGAGCGGCGCCGATGCGCCCGCGCAATAGACCGGCATGCCAAGCGCCGCGATGGTCGCGCTGTCGCGCACCGGGCCGTCCGACACCATGCCCGCCACCCCGCGCTTCTTCAGGCGCGTGGCGAGGATCGAACCCATCGACGCCGCATCGGTGACGCCACGGCAGTCCTGCACGAGCACCGCGCCGGCAGGCACGGTTTCAACGCCCTTGCGCTGCGGATGCTCGGGGTTCTGGAACGCGCTCAACTGGTCGAGATCCTCGCGCGCCGGGATGTTGCGCATCGTGAAGGCCGGGCCGACCAGATTGGGCGTGCCGGGCGCGGGCGACGCGAGCGGCTTCACGCCCTGGATGAAGACGTTGCGCAGACCGTGCTTGAAAAGCTGGGTGGTGAGCGTCGCCGTGGAGACGTGACGCAGTTGTTCGAGCGCTTGTTCGCTTAACGGGATGGCGGGGGAATTCATCGTGTCTCGTCCATTTTTGTGACGCGCGGGGTCGCGCAGGCGGGTTGCCCGAGCTTCCTCAAAGTCAGAATCGGGCGCAATGCCGGCATTGTTGTAATACAACACGAAAATTGTCAACCAGCCCGTTGCGTCTCGTTTTGCCGCCGGTCATCGGACAACCTGTAGAAGCCCCAATGCAACGGCTTATCGGCCCTTATCCGGCCGCGGCAACCCCGCTCCCTCTGCCGCATGACCACCCGCAAACTCTCAACGAATCCCAGGGAAATCCCCATTCAAACAAGATTTGCTTTACAACTTTGCGGCAAATAGAATGATGTCTTACATGACAGGCCCTATCCGGGTCGGTCACGGCCAAGTAGAGAGAACCGAAAAACGGCTGAACAACGGCAGCGGGATCGCCGGGTTGCATGACAAACCCGCGACTACGCTCCAGCAAGCACACGCCTACAACATCCATCCGGACGCAGCACGGGCATCGCGCCCACGGCATCGACGTCCGTTCAAGCAGGAGACGAGCAGTGCAACGCAAGACACTCAAAGGGGTTCGGTGGTGGATCATCGGCCTCATCATGATCGGCACGGTGTTCAACTATCTCGCGCGCAGTTCGCTTTCCGTGGCCGCGCCCACGCTCACGCAGACGATGCACATGACCACGCAGCAGTACTCGTACGTGGTCACCGCGTTCCAGGCCTGTTACGCGCTCTCACAGCCGATCGCCGGCTTCGTGCTCGACTCCGTCGGCGTCAAGATCGGCTTTGCGATCTTCGCGTTCGGCTGGGCCATCGCCAACATGCTGCATGGCCTCGCCAGCAGCTGGCCCGCACTGGCGTTCTTCCGCGGCCTGCTCGGCATGAGCGAAGCCGCGATCTTCCCGGCAGGCATGAAGTCGATCAGCATGTGGTTCCCGGCCAGGGAGCGCTCGGTCGCGACCGGCTGGCTCAACACCGGCACGTCGATCGGCGCGATGATCGCCCCGCCGCTCGTGGTCTGGTGCATTCTCAAGTACAACTGGCAATTCGCGTTCGTGCTCACCGGCGGCGTGGCGCTGGTCTGGGTCGCGCTGTGGCTCGTGTTCTTCAAGACGCCGGCCGAGCACCCCAAGCTCTCGAAAGAAGAAGCCGACTACATCGCCGCCGGCCAGACCGATGCGCAGAAGTCGAGCGTCGGCAAGCGCGCCTCGTTCAAGGAAGTGCTCAAGACGCGCCGCTTCTGGGGCATCGGCATTCCGCGCATGCTGGCCGAACCGGCATGGCAGACCTTCGGTGCGTGGATTCCGCTCTACATGGTCACCGTGCGCCACATGAACCTGAAGGAAATCGCGCTGTTTGCGTGGCTGCCCTTCCTTGCCGCCGACCTCGGCTGCCTGATCGGCGGCTACCTCGCGCCGCTGTTTATCCGCTGGTTCGGCTGCTCGCTGATCACCTCGCGCAAGCTCGTCATCACGACCGGCGCGGTGCTGATGATCGGGCCGGCCTGCGTGGGCCTCGTCGCCAGCCCGTATGCCGCCATCGCCCTGTTCTGCGTCGGCACCTTCGCGCACCAGACGATCTCGGGCGCCCTGTTCACGCTCTCGTCGGACGTGTTCGGCCAGCATGAAGTCGCGACGGCCACGGGCCTGTCGGGCATGTTCGGCTACCTGGGCGCGACGGTGTTTTCGCTCATCGTCGGCGCACTGGCCAGCACGATCGGCTATAACCCTCTGTTCGTGTGCCTGATGCTGTTCGACCTGATCGGTGCCTGCGTCGCCTGGCGCCTGATCTCGAACCAGCAGCGCGACAATGTCGCCAGCGCCTCGCTGCAGGCCGCGCAGAACGTGAAAGCCTGATCGGCCCATCATCGGCCGGTGCCCGCGAGGGCGCCGGCTTTTGGCGTTTTTAAGTGAGGTAAAACCACTGTGAAGAAAGTTGCATTGTCCGGCGCGGCCGGCCAGCTCGGCACCGTCCTGCGCAAAGGTCTGCACGAGCGCGGCGTGAACCTGCGCTCCGCGGCCGGCACCCGGCCGCTCGAACCGCTTTTCGACGGCGAAGACGTCATGCACGGCGACCTGCGCGACCCCGCAGTGGTCGACCGCCTGCTCGACGGCGTGGACGTGCTGATCCACATGGCGGGCACGAGCGTCGAGCGCCCCCTGCCCGAGATCATCGAGAACAACCTGCGCGGCCTCGTCGAAGTCTACGAAGGCGCGCGCCGCCACGGCACGCAGCGCATCCTGTTCGCCAGCTCGAATCACGCGATCGGCATGTATCCGGTCGAGGACAAGCTCGACCTCGATTGTGCGTTTCGTCCGGACGGCTTTTACGGCCTGTCGAAAGCCTGGGGCGAATCGCTCGCGCGCCTCTACTGGGACAAGCACGGCATCGAAACCGTGAACGTGCGCATCGGCAGCTGCCTGCCCAAGCCCACGGAATTCCGCCATCTGAGCACGTGGTTCGGTCACGAAGACCTGTTCCATATGATCGACCGCGTGATCAACGTTGAATCGATCGGCTTCGCGGTTGTGTGGGGCGTGTCGAACAACACGCGCGGCTACTGGGTGCAGGAAGGCGCGAGCGACGACGCGAAGCGTCTGGGCTATGAGCCTAAACAGAACGCCGAAGATTGGGCCGCCGAAATTCTCGCGCAAACGAATCCGCTCGACGCGACGGCGCAGCGCTATCAAGGCGGCAGTTTCGCAAGCTTCGATTTCACGCCGGTTGAAAAGCGTGGACGCAAAGCATAAGCGTCCTTTCGCTTGCCAGGCCTGATACGAAAAAGCGCCCAGATGGGCGCTTTTTTCATGGTGCTGCGTGTGAGCGCAATCGCACCATCACAACACGCCCGACGTGAAGATCATCTGCACCGCCGCCGCCAGCACGCACACCAGCACGAGGACGCGAAACGCCAACGGATGCAGTTTGTCGCGCAACGGCCGGATCAAAAACATGCCGATGATCGCGGGTACGCTCGCGAGCGCGGAGATGCCCAGGTCTGCACTGTTCGCATGCGCGCCGCTGCCGAAGGTGGTGATGAGCGTGAGCACCGACACCACCAGGATAATCGCAATCTGCTTGGTGAACACCCGCCCCGTCGCGCCCGAGGCGATCAGGTACATCGCCAGCAGCGGGCCCGGCACCGAAGCGATGCTTTCCATCAGCGCCGCGCCGAAACCAAGCGCGAAACCCACCGGCTTCACCAGTGCGGGCGACAGCGTGAGCTTCGGCGAAGCAAGCAGCAGCGCCGCGGCCACGATCAGCGCGAGCCCCGACGCCGCCTGCGCGTGATGCGGCTCCAGCCGGATCAGCAAGGACACGCCCACCACATTGCCGATCACGGTGCCGATCAGCGGCGCGGCAATCTGCTTGACCGTCTTCCAGAATTCGCCGCCCTCCAGCGCCTGCGGAATGTTGCCGAGGATGATGGGCATGGACAGCAGCAGCACCGCCTGCTTGACGGGCAGAAAGTGCGTGAGGATCGGCATGGCGACGAGCGGCACACCAATGCCGGTCACGCCTTTCACCATGCCGCCCAGCACCAGCGCAATGGCGATACCGCAGAGCTGCAGCGCGTCGAGCGCCTGCATATGCGGGAGCAGCACGCCCCCGGAAAGGTGGAAATCGAACATCGTTGACGAAGGATGCGTGGTGCTGCGTGAAGGAACGCCGTTGGGCGAGGGGCTTTTTGCGATACCGGGGGGCATGATAGCGCACCGGGGCGCGTGTCCCATTCGCCCTTTCGCCCTCGCCAGCGGCGAAGTTCATGTAAGACACCAACCCGCCAGGTGCTGATAGACTTGCGCCCACGCCGGTTCAGAGAACGCCATAAAGCGCGCAACCGGCAGTCGATAACAACGCGGGGTTGATATGTCTATTCGCACACTGGCGATCCTTCTGGTCGCCGCCACGACGCTTGGCCTGGCCGGCTGCAACACGATTGCCGGTTTCGGCCAGGACATCACGGATTCGGCGCGCACCGTGCAGCACGCGCTTTAAAGCCGCCCTGGCTCTGCACAGCCGTTGCTCACAGATCGAAGCCCAGTTGCGCGCGGCCCTGCGCCGTGAGGTCGTCGGCGCTCGCCCGGCCGACGAAATCCACTTCGAAATGATCCGCCGGGAAATCGGGCGGGCTTGCGCCGTCCAGAAAACTCGGCAATTGCCGCTTCAAATAGGCATCGTTCTTCGCGCAGCCGGGTAGCGACGCGATATACATGACATTGCTATAGCCCTTGCCGCGATGCGCGTCCTCGACCGCGTGAATCACGTCGCTATGCCAGAAGACCGTGTCGCCGGGCTGCATCAGCGGAATCGAGCTGAGCGCGCGGAACAGCGGCGCGTGATAGTCGGCCTTGATCGATAGCGCGCGGCCCGGCATCGCGCCGCACAGGTCGTCCTCGGCGACATCGTCCTGCAGCGCGCGCAACAGAATGTAGGCCATCGAATTCGCAATGGGCACCAGTTGCAGCGTGCCATCGCCGGGCCCCTGCTGCGTGAGCGCCGTCCAGCCCTGGAACGTGCGGAACATCGAGCACACCGCCGGTGACGGGATTTCCTCGACCTCGGTGCGCCATGCCGCGTCGAACGGGTCATAGTCGCGCCAGTTGCCCGAAAAGACGTGCCGATAGACCTTGCGGAAATTCGGCTCGATCCAGCGCTCGACCGATCCACCGTCACAGTGCGCCGACAACCCCAGGGACTCCGAACCAGGCGGGCGGCGACGCAAGCGATCCGCGTAGACCGGCACGTGATCCGGGTCGAAATGCACGCGCCCTTCGCTTTGCGTGCGCCAGAGGCGGTTGAGAAACACACGCGCCTGCGTGAGTTCGTTCGATTGACGCGCGAGCACTTGCGGCTTCGACCAGTACACGCCGTAAATCTGCGGCTTGCTGGACGCAAGCTGGCCAAAATATTTGTCTTCGGCGCGATTGAGCAGGCGGGCGTCGAGATTGTTTCGCTCGACGTATTCGGCGATCTCGTTGTCCCATTGCTCCACCAGCGAGCGCTCGAACACATTGCGGATCACGCATGCACCGCGCTGCTTGACGAGCGCCACCTGCGCGTCGCTCACACGGCCTTCGACAATGTCCTTGAACGCGATTTCCGGAATCACCGCCTCGCCACGGTCGCGCAGCGTCGCGATCCGGTCGGCCTCTTTCGTCACGGCCGCTTCGACTTCGGCGAATACTTCACGGTAGTTGGGCAGCATCGCGCGCAGTTCGCGCTTCGCCTGGCGGATGGCAGTCGGCAGGTCGTCAATATGCAAGGCCATTGCGTCGTCTCCATGGGTGTTTTCGATAGAGGGAGCGTACGCGAGCTGCCCGTGCTTGCGTGATACTATCCGGCCAATGATTTCGTCGATCCGGCCATGAAAGCAGCGTTCGAATTTGTCGATTTCGGCCACGATTGTTCGGTGCGCGTGTACCACCGGCAATTGCGGCGCATTCCCTTCGAATGGCACCACCATCCGGCGTATGAACTCACGCTCACTTTGAACAGTCAGGCCAAGCGCTATATCGGCGATTCGGTGGCGAGCTACGGCGCGGACGATCTGGTGCTGGTGCCGCCTAACCTCCCGCACACGTGGGCGTCCAACCGCTCGATCGACGATACGCAGCCGGAAGTCGCCATCGTCGTGTGGTTCGACGGTGCGTGGGTACGGCGTCTGGCCGACATTTGCCCCGAGTACAACGGCCTGTGCGACCTGTTGCGACGCGCCGCGTGCGGCCTGGCGTTTGCTGACGGCGCGGGTGCGCGCATGCGCGATCATCTGGATCGCCTGCTCAGCGCGACGCCTCGCGAACGGCTGCACGCCGCGCTCGATATCCTCGACTTTCTTTCGACGTTGCCCGCCACACCGCTCGCTTCGCCTAGCGCATTCGACGCGAAAACCGGCGCGGCCAGCGGTCACGAACCCGACCAGATCAGCCGCGTCCTCGCGCTCATCGAAACACAGTTCGCGCGCCCGCTGCGGCTATCGACATTGGCGAAAGCATCCGGTCTTTCCGAGCGCTCGTTGACGCGGCATTTCACTCAGCATCTCGGCGAAAGCGTCGGGCGTTATATCAACCGCGTTCGCATCGGCCATGCCTGCCGGATGCTGACCGACACGCAAGCACCGGTTTCGGTGATCGCCATGCGATCGGGCTTTCCCAATGCCGCGAATTTCAACCGGCAATTCAGGGCATTCAAGGAGATGGCGCCGCTCGACTACCGTCGACAGTTCACGGACACTCATCAGGATGACGAATCAATGTCGCCAAAGCTGACCGAACGCTCGCCATCGCTTCAGCCCATGAAAAAACGGCGGCGCCGGGATTGAACCACCCGGTGCCGCCGTCAAACCTGCCTCGGAGCGTGAAAATCCTGCCTGAAGATCAGAAGCGGTGCACGATGCCCACTGCGCCCGCGAACTGGCTGCGCGACGAGGACGGCGCGCTGTTCTGGCCGTCGCCGATATCGGCAGTTGCGTTGATGATGTCGCCCGCGCCGTTCGTGCCCAGCGTCTGGCCGCCCGCACGCTGGTAGGCCTCGACGAAGTACAGGCCCGTGCGCTTGGACAGGCTGTAGTACTGCGAGAGGTTGAACTGCTGGTACGAGGCCGCGCTCTGGATGCCGTTGGCCTTGGTCGCGCGCGTGTAGCTGTAGCCTGCCGCGAGATCGAGTGCGACGAGCGGCTTGTAGTGCAGCACGACGCCGCCCGTGTTCCAGATCTGCGTGTCGAAGAACTTCGAGCCGTTGCCCGCGATGTACTGCACGTTCGAGTACGACGCCGAAATGTCCCACTGCGAGTTGAACGCGTAGCCGCCGGTGACCGCCAGGCGCTGCTGCGTCTGCGCCGTCTGGAAGCCGTTGGTCACGCCCGACACGCCCGGTTCGCCGTTGCTGTACGCCGTCGAGCTGGAGCCCCACGCGCCGCCGCCGCTCGTCGAGTTGCTCAGGCGCTCGAAGCCCACGGCGAGACCAACCGGGCCATGGATATAGTTAGCCGCCACGCTCCACGTCTGGCCTGCGCCGACGCTGCCCGGCACGCCGCCGAATGCGTACATGCCGCTGAACGTGAAGCCCGCGAAGTTCGGCGAGGTATAGACGAGCGAGTTGTTGATGCGATAGATCGTGTCCATCGAATCCAGGTCGCCCGGGTGCGCGCCATAGGCGCCCGTGAGCCACGTCGTCGGGCTATAGGGCGAGAGCAGCGAGTAATACGGTGCGTACTGGCGGCCTGCCGTGAGCGTGCCGTAGTCCTTGTTGGCGACGCCGACAAACGCCGCGCGGCTGAACATCAGGTTGGAGGTGGACTGCGCGCCGTTCGCCGAGTTGTAGCCTTCTTCGAGCTGGAAGATCGCGCGCGTGCCGCCGCCGAGGTCTTCGCTGCCCTTCAGGCCGAAGCGCGAACCGGCCCACACGCCCTGCACCATCTTGACGGCCGAGTGGCCGCCCGAGTTGCTGCCGAGCGCAGCCGAACTGCTTTGATAACCAATGCCGGTATCGACGATACCGTACAGCGTGACGCTGCTCTGGGCATGTGCGCCCAGTGCGGCGAGTCCAAGCGTGGAAGCGAGAATGGTCTTCTTCATCTGTACTCCTGATCTCTTCGTTGTGATAGTTTGCTTTTTATTGACTACTCGTGAATCTCTTTGCGAGAGTGCTCCTCCGCTCCGGCATCGGGTTCCGCTAAACGCGGTTCCCAATGCCTTCACTTGCGAATCCCGTTGTCCTTAGTGGATCTCGGGTTCGCCGCCAGCTTCGCTACCGCCGCTACAACCGCCCGCGCCGTCGCGCTGCATGAAATCAAATTCGCAGCCGTTGTTGGCCTGCATCACGTGCATCTGGTACATCGCGCCATAGCCACGCTTGAAACGCGGTTCCGGGGCGACCCAGGCGGCCTTGCGGCGCGCCATTTCCTCATCGGAGATCAGCACGTTCAGGCGGCGCTCCGGCACGTTCAGCTCGATCAGGTCGCCGTCCTGCACCAGCGCCAGCGGGCCGCCGATGAACGACTCGGGCGCCACGTGCAGCACGCACGCGCCGTAGCTCGTGCCGCTCATGCGCGCATCGGAAATACGCAGCATGTCGCGCACGCCCTTTTGCAGGATCTTCTGCGGAATCGGCAACTGGCCCCACTCGGGCATGCCGGGCGCGCCCACCGGCCCGGCGTTCTGGAGCACGATCACGCTGTTCTCGTCGCATTCGAGCTCTTCGCTGTCGATGCGCGCGGCCATGTCGTTGTAGTCCTTGAACACCACGGCCTTGCCCGTATGCACGTGCAGGCGCTTTTCAGCGGCGCCCGGCTTGATGACCGCGCCATCCGGCGCGAGGTTGCCGCGCAGCACAGCCAGGCCCGTATCGGGCATCAGCGGCTTGGCGCGGCGGTAGATCACCTCTTCGTTGTAGATCTCGGCATCGGCGATGTTCTCGCCCAGCGTCTTGCCGTTGACCGTCATCTGCGTGCCGTCGATCAGGTCGCCCAGTTCCTTGAGCATCGCGCGCAGGCCGCCCGAATAATAGAAGTCCTCCATGAGGTACTTGCCGGTCGGACGGATGTTCGCGAGCACCGGCGTGCGGCGCGCGATCTCGTCGTACTGCGCGAGCGTCAGGTCGACGCCGGCGCGACGCGCAAGCGCGATCATGTGGACGATCGCGTTGGTCGAGCCCGACAGCGCGAGGCAGGTCGTCACTGCGTTATCGACCGACTGGCGCGTGATGATGTCCGAGGGCTTGAGGTCTTCCCACACCATGTCGACGATGCGCATGCCCGTCTTCGCCGACATCTGCGCATGGCGCGAATCCGGCGCGGGGATCGAGGCGAAGCCCGGCAGCGTGAAGCCCAGCGCTTCCGCCGCGCTCGTCATCGTCGATGCGGTGCCCATCGTCATGCAGTGGCCCGGCGAGCGCGCAATGCCGCCCTCCACGCCCTTCCAGTCTTCTTCGGTGATCTTGCCCGCGCGCAGGTCGGCCCAGTACTTCCACGTGTCCGATCCCGAACCGAGCGTCACGCCGTTCCAGTTGCCGTTGAGCATCGGGCCCGCGGGCAGGAAGATGGTAGGCAGATCCATCGAGATCGCGCCCATCAGCAGGGCGGGCGTGGTCTTGTCGCAGCCGCCCATCAGGACGACGCCGTCGGCCGGATACGAGCGGATCGTCTCTTCCGCTTCCATCGCGAGGAAGTTGCGATAGAGCATCGTGGTGGGCTTCTGGAACGGCTCGGAGAGCGTCTGCACCGGCAGCTCGATCGGGAAGCCGCCCGCCTGCCAGATGCCACGTTTGACCTCTTCCACGCGCTGCTTGAAGTGCGTATGGCAGGGGTTCATCTCGCTCCACGTATTGAGGATCGCGATGACCGGCTTGCCCGCGTACTCCTCGCGGCTGTAGCCCATCTGCGCCGTGCGCGAGCGATGGCCGAACGATCGCAGGTCGTTCACGCCATACCAGCGGTGGCTGCGCAGTTCTTCGGGGGTCTTTCGCTTGTTGCTCATCTTGCGTTGCTCCAGGTGTTTCCGCGGTGTGTCAATAAAACCGCCGGCGCGGGCCGACTACGCTAGCGTTGTTCCTTCACGCGCGACACGAGTTGTGTCGGGCTGACGAACTGCAGCGCGACCAGCACCCATGCGAGCGTGATCGCCATGTAGATCATCGCCATGGCGTCGATGGACTGCGGCGCGCGTACGCCCGTCGAGAACACTGCGTAATACAGCGCGACGACGAGGGTCTGCGTGTCGGGGCCGGCGGTAAAGAAAGTGAGTTCGAACATGCCGATCGTGCGCACCAGCACGAGCAGCCCGGCCGCCAGCATCCCCGGCACGAGGAGCGGCAGCAGTACATAACGGAAATAGCGCAGCGTGTTCGCGCCAAAGATGCGCGCGGCCGATTCCAGGTTCGGGTCGATCTGCTCGATGAACGGCGTCATCACGAGGATCACGAACGGCAATGCGGGCACGAGGTTCGCGAGGATCACGCCGGGCAACGTGCCCGCGAGGCCAAACTGGTACATCGCCGTGGCCATCGGAATGCCGTAGGTCACGGGCGGCACCATCAGCGGCAGCAGGAACACGAGCATGCAGATGCGCTTGCCCGGAAACTGCGCGCGTGCGAGCGCATACGCGGCAGGCACGCCCAGCGCGATGGACAGCAGCACGACCGCGCCCACCACTTCGAAGGTGACCCACAGCACGCTGCCCAGCTGGAAGTCGCGCCACGCCTGCGCATACCAGTGCAGCGTGAAGCCCTGCGGCAGCGGCGTGCCGAACCAGCGCGTCGCGATGGAGTTCACGCCGACGGTGGCGATCAGCAGCACCACGTTGAGCAGGAAGAACACCACGCCGCCCCAGACGATCACTTTCCAGAGGAGGTCGGGGATGCTAGCGCGAGGCTTCGTTTGCGGCGCGCTGGACGCGCTGGTCGCATTCGACGAATGCGCGTGCAGGCCGGCTGCATTGCGTTGATGTGCGGTCATCAGCCTTTGCCTCCGCTCACCGGGCCCGAGTAGAAGTAGCGCTTCGCCCCGAGCATCGCGGCCACCACGACCAGTTGCACGAAGCCCATCGCAATCGCGATGGTCGACGCGAGCGAGTAGTCGTAGCTTTCGAATGCCGCTTCCGAAGCCGCAATCGAAATCACGCGCGTGGGCCCCGCCGGCGCACCCAGCAGCACCGCCGAAGGAAACACCGAATACGCCTGCACGAACGACAGACAGGCGGCCATCGTGAGACCCGGCGCGAGCAGCGGCAGATAGATCAGGCGGAACTGCTGCCACGGCCCTGCGCCAAGCGTCGCCGCCGCGCGCGCGAGCGTCGGGTCGATGCCCGTCACGTACGACAGCGTCAGCAGGAACGCAAACGGAAAGCCCGACACGATCAGCGAAATCAGCACGCCCCAATAGTTGTGCGTGAGACGAATCTCTTCGCTCGTGTACAGATGCAGCGCGTGCAGCGCCTGCGGAAACCAGCCGTTCGGGCCGAAGTAGCTCAGCATGCCATCGGCGATCAGCACCGTGCCGAGCGTGACGGGAATCACGAGCAGCGTCGTCACCAGCTTCTGGTACGGCGACTTGCGGCGCAACGCAAACGCCACTGGCAGCGACAGCCCCACGTTGATGATCGTCGCGGGAATGGCCAGCTTGAGCGTGACGAACACGGTCGGCCAGAGCGCGAGATCGTGGAAGAACTGCACGTAGTTCGCGAGCATGCCGCCGCCGTTCATCGGCTTGAACGACAGCACGAGGCCGTAGGCGAACGGATACAGGAACAGCGCGACGATAAAGCCGAGCGCAGGCGCGACGAGCCAGCCGCGCGCGTCACGCGGGGCTTTGGTGAGCGACGTGACGAGCGTGCTCATGCGGCACGCTCCGCATAGGCCAGCACGCGCGACGGCGCGACGCGCAGCGTGGCGCGCTCGCCCGCTTCGAATTCGCCCTCGACGCGCGCCCACAGCTTGCCGAACGGCGCATTGGCGAGCAGCAGCGAATCGCGGCCGCCGTACTCGACCATTTCGACTTCGACGTCGAAGGCGTTGGCGTCGCCCGTATTGGCGCGCTCGAAATCCTCGGGGCGCATGGCCACGGAAATCTCGTTGCCCTTGATGTCGCCCATCGGCACGCCCGTGAGCGTGATGCCCGACGCCGACATCGCGATATGCTCGCCGCGCTCGCCATTCACCGCGAACGGCAGCACGTTGCGATAGCCCATGAAGCGCGCGACATGCAGGTTCGACGGGCGGCTATAGACTTCCCTGGGCGTGGCGACCTGCTGCACGACGCCCTCTTTCATCACGACGATGCGGTCGGCCATCGACAGCGCTTCGTCCTGGTCGTGCGTCACGTAGATCGTTGCGCGTTCGAGCTGGCTGTGAATGCGTCGGATTTCCGCGCGCATTTCGATGCGCAGTTTCGTATCCAGGTTCGAAAGCGGTTCGTCCATCAGCACGAGCGGCGGCTCGATCACGATGGCGCGTGCAATCGCCACGCGTTGCTGCTGGCCGCCGGAAAGCTGGCCCGGCAGCTTGCTTTCGTGGCCGACGAGCTGCACGAGTTGCAGCGCTTCACGCGCGCGACGCTTCACCTCTTCGCGGGAAACGCCCTGCATTTTCAGGCCGAAACCGACGTTCTCCAGCACCGTCATGTGCGGGAACAGCGCGTAGTTCTGGAACACCATGCCGAAGCCGCGCTTCTCGGGCGGCAGCACGTCGATGCGTTGTTCGTCGAGCCAGATGCTGCCGCTCGTGAGCGGTTGCAGGCCCGCAATGCAGTTGAGCGCCGTCGACTTGCCGCAGCCCGAAGGCCCGAGCAGCGCAATGAATTCACCGCGGCGAATGTCGAGATCGAGCCCGCGCAGCGCCGCGAGCTGCACGCCCTCCGCGCTCGTGAAACTCCGACATACCGCGTCCAGACGCAGACGATCGAAAGAATGCTTCATGACACCTTCCTGACCACGTGATCCACTTTTCAGAGCCAGGTTTCAGGCCTTTGCCGAAACCTGGCTTCGCGCCCTTTGAACCCTATGAACCGGTTATTGCGACTTCTGCGAGCCGACTTCGCGATCCCATTTCTGGAACGCCGCGACCATCGCCTGCGCCGAAAGCGGCTGGACGTGCGGATACTGCGTGAGCCACTTCGCATATTCAGGACGACCGAACTTCGCGATCACGTCCTGGCTCTGCTTCGGCGCCATCGCGAGCGTCACGCCGTTCACGGCCGGGCCCGGATAGAAGTAGCCGTCGTCGTAAGTCATGGCCTGCTGCTGCGGCTCCAGCATGAAGTTCATCAGCTTCGTGAGCACCGCGAGCTTTTCCTTCGACACGCCCTTGGGCACGACCATGAAGTGCGCGTCGTTCACCCACGTCATGTTGTCGAAGGCCTGCACCTTGAATTCGGCCGGCACGATGCCGAGCGCGCGCGGGTTGATGTCCCACCCCGTGACGGTCACGGTCATGTCGCGCGTGCCCTCGCCCAGCTCCTTCATCACCGCCGACGTGCCGCCCGGGTAATACGGCACGCACGAATTCAGCTCTTTAAGGAAGGCCCAGGTCTTGTCCCAGCCGTTGATCGGGTCTTGCGGGTTCTTGTCGCCGAGCAGATACGGCAGGCCCATCAGGAAGGTGCGGCCGGGGCCCGAATTGGCCGGACGCGCGTAGATCAGCTTGCCCGGATTGGCCTTGCAGTACGCCAGCAGTTCGGCGGGCGTGTGCGGCGGCTTCGCGACCTTCGCGGGGTTGTATTCGACCAGCGGCCCCGCCGGCATATACGAGACTTCAAGCCCGTAGCCCTGCGCAAGATCCTGCATCTTGCGCGGCCCCGGCGCATATTTGTCGAGCACGCCCGGCAGCGCCGCCGACTGATCCGGCAGCAGCTTCGTCCAGAGGTTCTGCTCGATGCCCGCGGCGAGCGCGTCGGTGCCCGTCAGGACGAGGTCGATATCGGCGCGGCCTGCGGCCTGCATTGCCTTGATCTTGCCGGGCAGTTGCGGCGCGGGTGCGTTGGTGTAAGTGATATTGGAGACGAGGTTCGGATACTTCGCCTTGAACGCTTCGAAGGCCTTCTGCGTGAGTTGCAGATTGCCGGCCACGTCGACAATGTTCAGGGAAACGGGATCAGCCTGCGCCGCGCTCATGCCGAGCGTCGCCACGGCCGCCACACAAACGGCCAGCATCCTAGCCTTCAAGCGTCCATCGAACATCGCATCTCCTCACTCTGTTTATGGAATTTTTTCTGCGCGGCTACCGCAGTGTCTTTGTTCGTTCTTTGTTCTTGCGCCAGCTTCTTGAGCCAGCTTTTTTGTCGACTGCGCCGCGGTCAAAGGATGCCGAACCACACATCAAGTTGTCAAGCAACGTGAAGGGTTTTGTGAGGCCAATCTGAAAGCCTTGTCGGCGGCCCAGTGAGGAAGGCGCTTGCAGCGGTTCTGCAAGCGCCTTCGGCTGGTTTTTAGCGCTTACTTGCGCACCAGTTCGCCGTCGCGCAGACGCCACAGCGCGAGCGGGTTGTCGTCCTGCAACGCGGCGGGCAGCAATTCCGACGGCAGATCCTGATAGCAGACCGGGCGCAGGAAACGCTCGATCGCCATCGCGCCCACCGACGTCGTGCGCGCATCGGACGTGGCCGGGAACGGGCCGCCGTGCACCATCGCGTACGACACCTCGACGCCGGTCGGGAAACCGTTGGCGAGAATGCGGCCCGCCTTGCGCTCCAGCGTCGGCAGGAGACGCGCGGCCATTGCGTAGTCGTCGTGGTCGATGTGCAGCGTCGCCGTGAGCTGGCCTTCGAGCTGTTCAGCCACGCGCAGGAGCTCGGCTTCGTCGCGGCAGGCCACGACGATCGAGGTCGGCCCGAAAATCTCGTCCGACAACGCGTGCTGCGCGAGGAACTGCTGGGCGTTCGTCTTGAACAGCAGCGGCAGCGCGGCGCAATGCGCGTCGGTCTGCGTGCCTTCAGCCAGTTGCTCGACGCCCGGCGCCGTCTTGCGCGCCGCCACCGCGTCGTCGTACGCCGAGGCAATGCCCGCCGTCAGCATGCTCTGCGACGGCTTGCCCGTGAGTGCCGCGCTCGCGGTCTGCACGAAGCGGTCGAGTTCCGGCGAATCGATCGCCAGCACGAGGCCCGGGTTCGTGCAGAACTGGCCGACGCCCAGCGTGAGCGAATCGACGAAAGCCTGGGCGAGCGCCTCGCCCCGCGCCGCCAGCGCGGCGGGCAGCACGAACATCGGATTGATGCTGCTCATTTCGGCGTAGACGGGGATCGGCTCGGCGCGCTGGGCGGCGATGTGCGCCAGCGCAAGGCCGCCGCGGCGCGAACCCGTGAAGCCCACCGCCTTGATGGCCGGATGCGCGACCAGCGCTTCGCCGGTCTCGTTGCCGCCGCCGAAGACCAGCGAGAACACGCCCTCAGGCAGGCCGACATCGGCGACCGCCTGCTGGATCGCGCGCCCGACAAGCTCCGAGGTGCCCGGATGCGCAAGGTGCGCCTTCACCACCACAGGGCAACCCGCAGCCAGTGCCGACGCCGTGTCGCCGCCCGCCACCGAGAACGCCAGCGGAAAGTTGCTCGCGCCGAACACGGCCACGGGGCCGAGGCCGATGCGCTGCGCACGCAGGTCAGAACGCGGCAGCGGCTTGCGATCCGGCAGCGCCGAATCGAGCACCGCGCCGCACCAGCGGCCGTCGCGCACCAGCGACGCGAACAGGCGCAGCTGGCCGACCGTGCGGCCGCGCTCGCCTTCGAGACGCGCCTTGGGCAGCGCCGATTCCAGATGGGCGCGCTCGATCAGCTCGTCGCCGATGCCGAGAATGCGTTCGGCGATCGCTTCGAGCAGCTTCGCGCGGGTCTCATGCGGTGCGGCGCGGAAGGCGTCGAACGCCTGCGCCGCGAGTTCGCAGGCGCGCGTGACCTCGGCCTTCCCGCCGAGGCCGAACGACGGCTCGATGTCCTTGCCGAGCGCGGGCGCGAAGGCCCGCATCTCGCCTGCCTGGCCGCGCACGGCCTGCGCGCCCAGCAGCATGTTTCCGGTAATAGACGACATGGTCGCTCCGTTCAGGTCAATCGATTGCAGGACGCTCAAGCGTGCGCCGCCGCCAGCGACTGCTCGAACGCCAGCAGTTCCTTCGCGGCCGCGCCGATGGCGGGCAGCGCTTCAGCGGGCGACTGCGACAGCAGCGGCAGGATCGGGCCCATGTCGGCGATGCCGGAGAGCGTCACCGCGTCGTGCAGCACGCGGATCAGCGAGATGTCGTCGCGCAGCGTTTCGAGCGGCATGAAGGCGTCGTAGAGGCGTTGCGCTTCATCGGCGCGGCCTTCCTTGGCGGCCTTGAGCAGCGCCATGACGGCGTGCGAGGCGATGCAGCCCGAACCCGTCGTCCATGCAGCCAGACCGAAGTCGCGCACGTGCACCAGCGCGGGACGCTCGCCCATGCCCGACACCACCTTCGACGCCGGCACGCTTTGCAGCAGGCGGCGCAGGTACGGGTCGTTGGCCGGATCGGCGCGCACGATGGCGTACTTGACGGCGATGAGCGTGCCGCGGTCGATCAGGCGCACCAGCGTGTCCACATCGACGTAGTCCTCGCTCTTGATATAGAGCGTGAGCGGAATGCCTGCGGCGTCGGCGATGCGCGTGAGGCCTGCCTCGACGCCTGCGGGCGTGGTGAAGCCAGCGAGCGGCAGCACCATGGCCGTCTGGTATTTCGTCTGCGCGAGGATGTGCGCCTGGTCGAGCATCTTGCCGTAGTCCGGGCCGATGGCCGGGATCACGCGCGTTTCGGGCGCGGTCAGGTCGGCGAGCATGTCCAGCAGTTCGCGGAATTCGCTGACGGCGACGTGATAGAGGTTGGCGTTGCCACCGTAGAGCAGCGTGCGGATGCCGCCCGCTTCCATGTGACGGATGAGCTTGCCGTTGGCTTCAACGTCGAGCGAGAAATCGGGGCGGCGTGCCAGGGGGGGCACCGCCATCACGGTCGAAGCGAATTCGCTCTCGACGATCGGGGACACGTTCATGAGGCCTCGTGCTGGATGGGAGGGTTGTCGATGGACTGAACAGTAGCACCGGCCTCGTTTAGTTGTCAAACAACTTTGAGATTTGTTAGGGTTTGTTCGGAGGGGGCGATGGGTTCGCGCTCGCCCCATCGTGCGGCCAAACTTTGCTTCGCCGAATTCAGAATCTTCTTGTTGTCTCAAACAGGATAGTTCGCAACCATCGTTTCGCAGCCGTTGGTTGCCTGCACGAACCTGTTTCCTTTCTCAAATGAGATTCCTGAGATTCCTCCTTGGAGCAGTGCTTGGCGCAACCCTCGCTACGGCAATCTCGTGGGGAGGGTTGTACCTCTATGGGCGATTACAGCCGCCTGGAAGCCTGTTCGACGCGAGTCCGCAGTCAGCCAATCTCTTTTTCGCGATGTGGCTCGCTTTTGCCGTCGCAGCGGCGGCGATAAGCGGCTATTTCATCGCGCGTCGCTAGTCTTCGCCTTCCAATTTTCATCAGACAAATAAGCCAATCGCGGCCGCATAACAAATCCCCCTGCGTCTTGACAACCCGGCGCGATCATTCTTCCCCTAAAAGCAACAAAAGCGGCATCGCGTCACTTGCCAGAAAGCGGCTTTTCTTCATCGGCGCGAGATAGGGGGACGCCAATCGCAACGCTACCAACCCGCTGATTTACAAGCAAAAAGCTCACGCTCGCACCTCAACCAGCACGCACACCAAACCCCGCCAAACCACCTCCCCCAGCCCCACCGCTACGGACACTGAAATGGATTGTTGTAAAATTCTTCGATAATGATGGAACCGGTTCCAATTACCATTGCCCCGCAAAGCGGCCTAGGCTAAAAGCCGGTTCCCGCAAACGGCACGGCCGGATCAGGCCATGCCGAATTGATACAGAATCCTCCAATCATGTCCGAATCTCCTCTCACGTCACGCCGGGGCTTCCTACGCACGGCGGTGGTGCTCGTTCCGGCAACAGGCGCGCTCGCGGCCTGCGAAGGCGGCTCACAGTCGCCTGCCGGTTCCGCGCAAGGCGGCAGCCAGCCCGGCGCGGCAGGCCAGTCCGCCCAGGCCGAATACAAACCCCGCTTCTTCGATGCCCGCGAATGGACTTTCCTGCGCGCGGCCGTCGATCGCCTGATTCCCGCCGATGCCGAGGGCCCTGGCGCCCTCGACGCGGGCGTGCCCGAGTTCATCGATCGCCAGATGGATACGCCCTACGCGCACGGCGCGCTCTGGTACATGCAGGGCCCGTTCCAGCAAGGCATTCCGGAGCTTGGTTACCAGCTGAAACTCGTGCCGCGCGACCTGTATCGCCTGGGCATCGCGGCAGTCAATGCGTATTGCTCGAAGGCGTACGGCAAGGAATTCGACGCGCTCGACGCCAGCACGCGCGACGCCGTGCTCGGCGCGCTCGAAGCGGGCAAGGTCGAACTCGACGGCGTGCCGGCCAAGGTGTTCTTCGGCCAGTTGCTGCAAAACACGCGCGAAGGCTACTTCTGCGATCCGGTTCACGGCGGCAACAAGGACATGGCCGCGTGGAAGATGATCGGTTTTCCCGGCGCACGCGCCGACTTCATGGATTTCGTGAACCAGAACGGTAAGGCCTACCCGTACGGTCCGGTTTCGATCAACGGGGAGCGCACGTAATGGCGATCAAGAAACCTCATGTGGACGCGGTCGTCGTCGGCTTCGGCTGGACGGGCGCAATCATGTCGAAGGAACTCACGGAAGCGGGTCTGTCCGTGGTCGCGCTTGAGCGCGGCGAGTATCGCGACACCTATCCGGACGGCGCGTACCCGAACACCATCGACGAGCTCACGTACAACATCCGCAAGAAGCTCTTCCTCGACCTCTCCAAGACCACCGTTTCGATCCGCCACAGCGCGGCCGACACGGCGCTGCCCTATCGCCAGCTCGCGGCCTTCCTGCCGGGCGAAGGCGTGGGCGGCGCGGGCCTGCACTGGTCGGGCGTGCACTTTCGCATCACGCCGGAAGAGCTGCGCCTGAAGAGCCATTACGAAGAGCGCTACGGCAAGAAGTTCATCCCCGAAGGCATGACGATCCAGGACTACGGCGTCAGCTACGACGAACTGGAGCCGCATTTCGATTTCGCGGAAAAGGTCTTCGGCACCTCGGGCCAGGCTTACAAGGTCGGCGATAAAGTTGTCGGCGACGGCAACGTGTTCGAAGCGCGCCGCAGCGACAATTTTCCGTTGCCCGCGCAACTGAATACGTACTCGGCGCAGCGCTTCTCCGATGCGGCGAAGTCGCTCGGCCTGCATCCGTACCGCCTGCCCTCGGCCAATACGTCGGGGCCGTACACGAACCCGTACGGCGTGCAGATGGGCCCGTGCAACTTCTGCGGCTATTGCAGCGGCTACGCGTGCTACATGTACTCGAAGGCCTCGCCGAACCTGAATATCCTGCCCGCGCTCAAGCAGGAAAAGCACTTCGAACTGCGGGCGAAATGCCACGTGCTGCGCGTCGAGCTCGACGATTCGAAGAAGCGCGCCACCGGTGTCACCTATGTCGATCCGTCGGGCCAGGAAGTGTTCCAGCCCGCCGATCTCGTGATCGTCTCGGCGTTCCAGTATCACAACGTGCACCTGCTGCTGCTCTCGGGCATCGGCAAGCCGTATGACCCGGTCTCGGGCGAAGGCGTCGTGGGCCGCAATTTCGCGTACCAGAACCTCTCGACCATCACCGCGTTCTTCGACAAGGACACGTACACGAATCCGTTCATCGGCGCGGGCGGCAACGGCGTGGCCGTGGACGACTTCAACGCCGATAACTTCGACCACGGCCCGCTCGGCTTCGTCGGCGGCTCGCCGCTGTGGGTGAACCAGGCGGGCGTCAAGCCGATCAGCGGCATCGCTACGCCCGCGGGCACGCCCAACTGGGGCTCGCAGTGGAAGAAGGCGGTCAAGGATCACTACGCGCATACGGTGTCGATGGATGCGCACGGTTCGAACATGTCGTATCGCGATGTGTTCCTCGACCTCGATCCGACCTATCGCGACTCGTACGGCCAGCCGCTGCTGCGCATGACCTTCGACTGGAAGGACAACGACATCAAGATGGCGCAGTACGTGACGGGCCAGATGAAGAAGATCGCCGAGGCGATGGGGCCGCAGGCCATCAACGTCTATACGCGCGAGTTCGGCGCGCACTTCGATTCGCGCCGCTACCAGACCACCCACCTTGTGGGCGGCGCGGTGATGGGCACGGATCCGAAGACGAGCGTGCTCAACCGCTATCTGCAGAGCTGGGACGTGCACAACGTGTTCGTGCTGGGTGCGTCCGCGTTCCCGCAGGGCATCGGCTACAACCCGACGGGTCTGGTCGCCGCGCTTGCCTACTGGTCGGCGAAGGCCATCCGTAACCAGTACCTGAAGAACCCCGGCCCCCTGGTGAGCGTGTGACGAGCCGTATGAAGACGATCCTTTTCCCCACGCGCATCGTGAAGCAGTCCGTGCGCAACGTCGTGCGCATGACGGTTGCGGCCGCAACGTTCTCGGCGTTCGCGCTGGCTGCACCGCTCGCGGCAAGCGCCGCCGATGCCCCCGCTGCACCCGCCGCGAAGGCCGATGCCGCGCTCATCGCGCACGGCGAATACCTCGCACGCGCCGGCGACTGCATCGCCTGCCACACCACGAAAGGCGGCAAGCCCTTCGCCGGCGGCCTGAAATTCGACACGCCCATCGGCGCGATCTATTCGACCAACATCACGCCCGACGCCGATACCGGCATCGGCAAGTGGAGTTACGACGATTTCGCCAAGGCCGTGCGCGAAGGCGTGCGCCCGAACGGCGAGACGCTCTATCCCGCCATGCCCTACCCGTCGTATGCGCGTCTGTCCGCTGACGACATGAAGGCGCTCTACGCGTACTTCACTCAGGGCGTGGCCCCCGTCGCGGCGCAAAACCGTGCGGTGGACATTCCCTGGCCGCTCTCGATGCGCTGGCCGCTGGGCATCTGGCGCACGATGTTCGCGCCGAAGGTGCAGGCGTTCGACGGCTCGCACTACAACGATGCGATCGTCTCGCGCGGCGCGTACCTGGTGCAGGGTCTCGGCCACTGCGGCGCGTGCCACACGCCGCGCGCGAGCACGATGCAGGAACTCGCGCTCACCGATCTCGAAGGCGACGACTTCCTCGCAGGCGGCGCGCCGATCGACGGCTGGGTGCCCGCCAGCCTGCGCGGCAATCCGCGTACCGGCATTGGCGCGTGGAGCGAGGACGATATCGTCCAGTTCCTGAAAACCGGCCGCAACCTGCACACGGCGGCATTCGGCGGCATGACCGACGTGGTTCAGCACAGCATGCAGTACATGACCGACGCTGACCTGCTCGCGATGGCCCGCTACCTGAAGACGCTGCCGTCGAGCGATGCGAAGGAAACGCCCTACGCCTACGATGCCGCCGCCGGTCACGCGCTGCAAAGCGGCGACGCAAGCGCACGCGGTGCAGCCATCTATCGCGACAACTGCATGGCCTGCCACCGCAGCGACGGACATGGCTACACGCGCGTGTTCCCCGCACTTGGCGGCAACCCCGTCGTGCAGGGCAAGGACGCCACGTCGCTGATCCACGTGCTGCTCTCGGGCGCCGCGCTGGAAGGCACGAAGACGGCGCCGTCGACCTTCACCATGCCGCCGTTCGGCTGGCGTCTGTCCGACCAGGAAGTCGCCGATGTGGCCACGTTCGTGCGCACGAGCTGGGGCAACACCGGCGCGGCCGTCAGCGCCGACGATGTCGCCAAGGTGCGCAAGACGGTGAGCATCGTCACGCCGGAAACGCCTCCGGGCGCTTCGTTCAAGCGATAAGGCTTCAGGCGGCCTTTAAACCAGGCCTTAAATCGGGTCTTAAAGCACAGGGGTTTTAGCGCGCGGCATCGCGCCGCGCGCTAAAGAAAGCACTGGCGCTTTCGCCACGACTCCGTAAAATCCAGCCCTTTTTTCCGCGCGCAGGCCGCGGGCCGCCACGTGTTTTTCAGCGAGGCGGCCTGTTCCTGCGCGCATAACAAGAGACCGCATCATGGCGGTCCACCTCTCATCGAGACAACACATGATGAAAAAACACCTGATCTCTGCACCGATTCTGATGTCGCTCGCCGGCGTCGCGGCGGCGCAGGGCTCCGTCACGCTCTACGGGATTGTCGACGCGGGCATCACCTACCGCAGCAATGAACGCACCGGCACCGCTGGCGCGTATCAGGGCCATTCGAACGTGGGCGTGACGAGCGGCAACCTCTCGGGTAGCCGCTGGGGGCTCAAGGGCAAGGAAGACCTCGGCAATGGTCTCGCCGCGATCTTCCTGCTCGAAGATGGCTTCGACATCAGCAACGGCACCTCGGGTCAAGGCGGCCGCCTGTTCGGCCGTCAGGCCTTCATGGGCCTGTCCGACAAGCAGTACGGTTCGCTCACGATGGGCCGCCAGTACACCTCGCTCAACGACTTCGTCGCACCGGTCGCGCCGGTCAGCGTGGTCGGCGGCTTCGGCGCGCATCCGGGCGACATCGACGATCTCGACCAGACCACGCGCGTCGACAACTCGATCAAGTACACGAGCGCGAACTACTCGGGCTTCACGTTCGGCGCACTGTACGGCTTCGGCGGCCAGGCCGGCAGCCTCAAGCGCAAGAACACGTGGAGCGTGGGCGGCAGCTACGCCAACGGCCCGCTGCGCGTGGGCGTGGGCTACGAGCGCTCGGACAACAGCAAGACGAGCCTCGCCGATTCCACCTACGGCAAGTGGCAAGGCACCTACGACGGCACCTTCAACTCGTCGATCAACGAAGGCTACGCAAGCGCGCAATCGCAGCAGGTCATCGCAACGGGCGCGACGTGGGACTTCGGCGCGGTGCTGGTCGGCGTGAACTACAGCAACGTGCAATACAAGGCCGGCACGAACTCGCTCTACTCGGGCACGGCGAACTTCAACATCGCCGGCGTGTTCGGCATGTGGAACGTGCAGCCGCGCACGCACCTGTTCGCGGGCTACAGCTACACGCGCGGCAGCCACGTCGACGGCCTCGACGACGAAGCGCAGTACCACAACGTCTCGATGGGCGCGCTCTACGACCTGTCGAAGCGCTCGACGGTGTACCTGCTCGCGGGCTACCAGCACGCTTCGGGCATGACGCTCAACGCGATCGGCGAACCGGTGGCCGCGACGGCATCGGTGTCGGACAAGGGCAATAGCCACTCGTCGGCGGCGCAGTCGCAGGCGATCGTGAGCGTGGGCTTCCGCCAGAAGTTCTAAGCGCCACAATGCAACAGGGCACGCGGCGCAAAAGCGCGGCGTGCCCTATTTATTTGTTCGCCGTCCGGATGAACGGCTATTCGCTTCGATCAGGAATCAGGATGAATTCCACCAGCGTCAGTGCAGCACTTCAGGACGTGCGAGCAAGCCGATGAATTCCTCCATCGAAAGCGCCGGGGCAAGTTCGGAGAGCGTCGAATAGATCACGGTGTCGTAGATCGCGGAACCCGCCGCCGATTCCAGTTCGACACCCGCGACGGCGGCGCGATACTCCGCCCGCTCGTGGGCGATCGAGAGAATCAGTTGCGCTTCGGATTTGGAGAATTGCGTCTTCATATCCTGGCTAACGGCGTGGCGGATGGAACCTTTAGGGTAAGGCGCTGGAAGAAATTAGCGCGCACGGCGAAAGCAAAACGCAAGATTCAGCGCACCGCGACCTCATGCAGCGGTGACGGAAGCTGTGGCGCAGGAGCCGTAGAAGAGGCAGGCGGCGTGATCGTATAGCCGGCCTCGCGCAGATGCTCAAGCAGCGAACGGTCACCGAAAAAATGCCCCGCGCCGACCGCCACGAGAATTGGCCCCTTGCCGTAGAAGTAGCCGTCCTGCGCCAGCGTGGCCGCGAAAATGTCGGTGCCGCGCGCGAACAGGTACTGGCTGAAATCGTAATGCGCGTCGCTTTCGCCGGGATAACGCGCGTTCGCCAGATGCTCCAGCGCCGTCACGTCGCCGCTGGCCCAGGCCGCCTGGAACGATTCGTATGACACTTCGCCCGGCGTCTTCACGCCGCGCAATCCCGCGCAAACGCCTGCCAGAAACGCTTCCTGGTCGGCGGCGGGCATGTCGTCGAACAGTTGCATGCCCTGCTCCATCGTCTCCAGATAAATCAGCGGAATCTGCCGGCGATGCGCCAGCGTTTCGAGCCGCTCGTCGATGCCAGGAAACACCAGCGGCGACGCCGTCCTCACGAAATGCGTGTGCTTCGCGCCATCGGTATCCCAGCGCCATTGATGCAGGCGCACGGCCTGCACCGCAAATCCCGCCAGCCACGGCTTGGTCTGGAAGAACGCGTGGATATCCGCGCCGCTGTCGCGTGCGCAACGCGCGAGCGATTCGGCGGTCATCGAACTCACGTGATTGGTGAGGTTGTCGTTCGCGGGGTAAAAGCCGATGCGCCTGACCGTCTGCGTGTCCTCGGGCGTCGGCTTCGTATGGGTCTCCAGTACGATCGCCTGCACGCCGGACGCGATGGAGGCAAGCGCCGCGTTCACGCGCGGATCGTCGCTCGCCAGCGCGTGGATCGTCGGCAACAGGATCAGCGTGGGATGGCCGGGCGAGCGCGCGACCCAGATAGGGGGATGGTCTTCGGCGGCGAGGTTTGGGGCCGGGGTTTGCGGCTGCGCTTGCGGCTGTGCGTGCGTCACGCTCGCGGCGGCAAATAGCATCGCCGCGCAAAGCGTCGCGCGCCATGTCCCGAAGATGTGCCACCTGCTTATCATTGTTCGACCCCGCCATAGGGAAAGGCCCGCTCACAGCTTACGCCATGCGATGCGGCCTATCCGTGCGCCAGGCAACACGCGGCGCTGTGCCCTCGCCCGCGCGTGCGAAGATGCGGGCTCGAACAAGAGTCCCTCACCCCATCCACGACCGGCCCGAGGAGCGCCCATGGATCGTCTGCAAACCATGCAGATCTACGTGAACATCGTCGAACGCGGCAGCTTCACACAGGCTGCCGAAGCGTTGCAGCTGCACCGCCCCGCCGTCACCAAGGCCGTGCAGCAACTGGAAACGGAACTCGGCATCCGCCTGCTCAACCGCAGTACCCGGCGCGTGAGCACGACCGCCGAAGGCGAGGCGTTCTATCAACGCTGCGTGCAACTGCTCGCCAACGTGAACGACACCTTCGCCTCGTTCGCGCAATTCGCGCAAAACCGGCCGCAGCCCAAGGGCCGCTTGCGGCTCGAATTGCCGGTCGCGCTCGCCAAGGCGATGGTGGTGCCCGCGTTGCCCGACTTCCAGCAGCGCTATCCGCAAGTGGAGATCGTGCTGGGCGTGAACGACCAGCCCGCCGACCTGATCGGCGAAGGCATCGACTGCGTGGTGCGGGTCGGCGAGCTCAAGGATTCGGGCCTGATCGCGCGGCAGATCGGCATGGTGCAGATGGCGACCTGCGCGTCGCCCGCGTACCTCGCGCGCCATGGCGTGCCTCGCACGCTCGACGACCTGCAGGCGCACAAGGCCGTGAACTTCTTCAGCGGCCGCAATCGCCGCGTGATGGAGTGGGCCTTCCGGCACGGCGGCAAGACCGTCACGCTCAAGCTGCCCAGCGGCATGCTCACCGATAACTTCGACGCCCTGCTCGCCTGTGGACTCGCGGGTTGCGGCGTCGTGCAGGCCTTGCGGCCCGCGCTGCAACCGTATCTCGACACGGGCCATCTGGTGGAAGTGCTGCCCAACGTCGCGCCGGTGCCCAAGCCAGTGTCCGTGATGTATCCGAACCGCGATCACCTGCCGGGCAAGGTGCGCGTGTTCATCGACTGGATTTCGGAACTCGCGGCGCGGCGGCTCGCGTAAGCCCCAGCAACGCCCATAACAAACTGCCGCCAATTGTTATTAATCGAATAACAATGAGTGATCGCGTCGCGCGTTTATCCGCGCCGTCTTGCGGCCTACAGTGTCCATTCGAAACCGTTTGATCGAAGGAGCCTGTTATGTCACGCGTCGTCCGTTTCAACCGCATCGGCGGCCCTGAAGTGCTGCAAATCGAGGCTATCGATGTGCCCGCACCCAAGGCCGGCGAAGTCCAGATCCGCGTCAAGGCCATCGGCCTCAATCGCGCCGAAGTCATGTACCGCAGCGGCGAATACACCTACGCGCCGCAATTCCCCGCGCAACTCGGCTATGAAGGCTCGGGCGTGATCGAAGCCGTGGGCAGCGGCGTGCAGGACTTCGCCGTCGGCGACGCGGTGAGCGTGGTGCCCGCGTTTTCGTTCATCGAATACGGCATGTATGGCGAAGTCGTCAACGCGCCCGTGCATGCAGTCGTGAAGAATCCCGCCGGGCTGTCGTTCGAGGAAGCCGCCGCCACGTGGATGATGTATGCGACGGCATGGGGCGCGCTGATCGAATTCGGCGGCCTCAAACAGGGCGAAGCGGTGCTGGTGGGCGCGGCGTCGAGCAGCGTGGGTCTCGCCGCCATCCAGATCGCCAACATGGTGGGCGCGACGCCCATCGCGCTCACGCGCAGCGAGAAGAAGCGCGACGCGCTGCTCAAGGCGGGCGCGAAGCACGTGATCGCGGGCGGCGGCGCGGCGCTTACTCAGCAAGTGCTAGAACTCACGGACGGGCGCGGCGCGCAGATCGCCTTCGATCCGGTCGGCGGCCCTGAAGTCGCGCATCAACTGCGCGCGCTCGCGCGTCAAGGCATGTTCTTCCAGTACGGTGCGCTCGACACGCGCGACCTTAGCGTACCGGTGATGGATCTGCTGGGCCGGCACCTGACCGTGCGCGGCTACGAGCTGTTCGAAGTCACGACCGACGCGACGCGGCTCGAACGCGCCAAACGCTTCATCACGGAAGGCCTGGCGTCGGGCGCGCTCAAGCCCGCGATCGATCGCACCTTCGCATTCGAGCAGATCGCCGACGCGCATCGCTACATGGAAGCCGGCGAGCAGGTCGGCAAGATCGTCGTGACGGTTTAAGCCGCCTGAGCGCAGCAGGCCTTCGCGGAACTCAAGCGCCCTGCTGCGCCGCGCGCGCTTTCGCGAGCACGTCGAGATTGCCTTCGCCGAAGCCCTGGTGGCCGCTGCGCTGCACCACCTCGAAGAAGATCTCGCCCGCGCGACGCTTCACGAAGGTCTGGAAAAACAGGCGCGGCACGCCGTCGTCGCCAATTTCACCGTCGATCAGGATATGGCGCTTGCGCAGCGCCTCCAGATCGACGCCGTGGCCCGGCAGGCGCGCATCGACGGAGTCGTAGTAAGCGGGCGGCGGCTCGACGAACTCGACGCCGCTGGCCATCAGCGCATCGACGCAGGGCACGATGTCGTCGGTCGCCAGCGCGATATGCTGCACGCCCTCGCCCGGATGATCGGGCAGGTAGTCGTGCATGAGTTCCGTGCGGCGCGTGCCTTCCTCATAGACCGGAATGCGGATATCGCCGTCCGGCGACACCATCACGCGCGACTCCTGCGCGACGTGCCAGTTCGCGTTGATTTCGTGAATCTCGCGGAAATGCAGCAGGTCGCGATAAAAGTCGAGCCATTCGCCGATACGCCCCGCGCCCACCGTCTGCGTGAGGTGATCGACGCGTTGCAGGCCGGTGCCGCTGTGTTCGAGATCGGCTTGCGCCGTGGCGACGTCGATGGGACGAAAGTCGATGTCGAAAATCGAAATATCGCCCACGCCGCCGCGCTGGCCGCCCCGGCCGCGCCAACGGTCGACAAAATAGATATGCGAGTCGCCAATGCCCTGAATGGCCGGAATGCGCAACTCGCCCGCGCCGATGCGCTCGCCTTCATAGGCCCAGGCGCCCAGCCGCAACGCGTGTTCGAAGGCGCGCCGCGCACTGTCGACACGCACGCCGATCGCGCACACGCCCATGCCGTACTCCTCGGCATAGCGGGCGGCGAACGAATCGGGCTCGGCGTTGACTAGGAAATTCATCTGGCCCTGGCGCCAGAGCGTGACGTCCTTGCTGATATGACGCGCAATGGCCTTGAACCCCAGTTGCGCGAGCTGCGCCGCCAGCGCCGCGGGCTCGGGCGCCGCGAATTCGACGAACTCGAGCCCGGCCATGCCGAGCGGATTGGCCTGCTCCGCCGAAGCGGAAAGAGGGGTAGACGACATGCAGGAGGCTCCCGATACCAGACGTTGAAGCGTCGAATAAAAACGATGAAACGAGGCGGCGGACACAGCTAGAGAGTGCGTGCAGAACGCGCGCGGCGCAAGCCCTTACGCTGCGCCTGGCCACGCGTTGCGGCCCCCGGCCGCCGCGCGGCAATTTTAACCAATTCGTACACCGCACCCAAGACGGTCGCGCCGCGCGCGGAGCATCACCCTCCGTGCTAACCCTCAAAGCGTTCGATAATCGCACACTTATGGGCGATAATCGCGCATTTCGCGCGTTGTACGCATTGATCCGGTGCGTGCACCGCCCTATGCTCCGTTTCACCGCTGCCGACCACACGCAGCCAGGTGACCAGGCAGGCAGTCACATACGTCGTCGCATACGCGGTCACAAACGCAGAAACATCAGGCAGAACAGAACGCTGCCGGGACTGGAGACACTCTCATGACCCCCACCCTCGAATCCACGGGCGCGGCCGAACCGTCCAACGCCCGCCACGCACGCAGCCAGGCGAAGAAAGCGGCGCTTGGCAGCTTCGTCGGCGCCGTCGTCGACTGGTACGACTTCCTGCTCTACGGCATCGTCGCCGCGCTGGTGTTCAACGCCGAATTCTTCCCCGCCATCGGCAAGAACATGGGCACGCTCGCGGCCTTCGCGACCTTCGGCGTGGGCTTCCTGTTCCGCCCGCTCGGCGGCGTGGTGTTCGGCCACTATGGCGACCGCCTCGGGCGCAAGCGCATGCTCGTGCTCACGGTGATGCTGATGGGCCTGTCCACGGTCGCCATCGGCCTGCTGCCCACCTTCGCCACGATCGGCTGGTGGGCGCCCGTGCTGCTCGTACTGATGCGCGCGATCCAGGGCTTCGCCGTAGGCGGCGAATGGGGCGGCGCGGCGCTCATGGCGGTGGAAAGCGCGCCCAAGGGCAAGAAAGCGTTCTATAGCAGCGGCGTGCAGGTCGGTTACGGCGTGGGCCTCGTGCTGGCGACCGGCATTGTCGCGCTGCTGAGCCACCTGCTGGGCGATGCAGCGTTCCGCTCGTGGGGCTGGCGCCTGCCGTTCCTCTTCAGCGTCGTGCTGGTGCTGATCGGCCTGTGGGTGCGTTCGAGCATGGACGAGTCGAAGGAGTTCGTCGAGAAGGTCGAGCACGGCCATCGCAAGCTCAAGATGCCGGTGCTCGAAGCGCTCACGCGTCACCCGAAGGCCTTCCTCTACATCGTCGCGCTGCGTCTGGCCGAACTCTTCACCATGTACATCGTGACGGCGTTCGCGCTGAGCTATTCGACGGCCAACCTGGGCCTCTCGCGCGACCTGTTCCTGGGCATTGGTCTCTTTGTCGGCGCGATCTCGTGCGTGACGATTCCCTGCTTCGCGTGGCTTGCCGACCGTCTCGGCCTGCGCCGCATCTACCTGATCGGCGCGGTGATCGGCCTGGCCAGCGCGGTGCCGTTCTTCCTCGCGCTGGAAGCCCGCTCGACGCTGTGGATCGTGATTTTCTCGGTGGCGCTGGCGAACCTCGCGCACGACATGGTGGTGAGCGTGCAGCAGCCGCTGTTCACCGAACTGTTCGGCGCCGAATACCGCTACAGCGGCGCAGGCGTGGGCTATCAGTTCGCCAGCGTCGTGGGCGGCGGCTTCACCCCGTTCATCGCCGTGGCGCTGGTGGGCGTGGGCAACGGCTCGTGGCACCTGGTGGCCGCGTACCTCGCGGTTGGCTGCCTGATCTCGCTGATCGTCGCCGCGCGCATGAAACCCGCGCAGGCCTGAGTCCGCTTGAGCCTGACCACGGCACGCGATTTCGTCGAATGAAAAAGGCCGGGCATTTGCCCGGCTTTTTGCGCTGCGTTTTGCGCTGATAAGCGAACCATGAAAACCTCCACCCTCGACAAACGCGACTGGATCGCGGGCCTGGAAAAAGGCCTCGCGATTCTCGAAGCATTCGACAGCGAGCACGCGCGCATGACCGCGACCCAGGCCGCCGAGCGCACCGGCCTCTCGCGCACCGCCGCGCGGCGCTATCTGCTGACGCTCGAATCGCTGGGCTATGTCTATACCGATGGACGCCTGTTCGGCCTCACGCCGCGCGTGCTGCGCGTGGGCTGGTCGTACTTCGATTCGGCGCGGCTGCCGCGCACCGTGCAGCCCTATCTTCAGCAACTGAGCGCGACGCTCAACGAATCGGCGTACGTGAGCGTGCTCGACGGCTGGGATCTGGTCGTGATCGCGCGCAACGGCGTCTCGCGCGTGATGACCACGGGCTTCGTGCTGGGTGCGCGCGTGCCCGCGCCGCTGATCTCGCCGGGCGTCGTGCTGCTCGCCTACAAGGAGGATCAGCAGGCGGTCTCCACGTGGCTCGACGGCGTGGAGCTTGCGCCGTTCACGCCGCACACGCTCACGAGCGCCACGCGCCTGCGCGAGAAAATCGTGCGCGCACGCGCCGATGGCTACGCGCTCATCGAGCAGCAATTGCAGGTAGGCGTGCGCGGCGTGGCCGTGCCGCTGCGCAACCGCGGCGGCGACGTGATCGCCGCGTTGAGCACGAACATGTCGATGGGCAACGAAAGCCCTGAAGCCGCCGTGCAGCGCGTGCTGCCGCATCTGCAGGAGACCGCGCTGGCGATGCTCAACGTGCTTTAAACGTCGTTCAGTCCGCCGCCGCCGCGACGATCCAGGTCTCGAACAGGCGCATTGCCGGTGTCATCGCGCGCGACGCCAGGCTCGTGAGCCAGTAACTGCCTGTGGGCACTTCGATGTCGAAGGGCCGCGCGAGCAGCCCCGCCTGCAATTCGCGCGTGAACATGCGCGCGGGCGCGAGTGCAACGCCCGCGCCCTGCATCGCGGCCTCGGCCATCAGCCGCGACGAATCGAAGATCGGCCCGCTCACCGTCCACGACTCGACCCCGGCCGCTTCGAACCAGCGCAGCCACTCGTCGGTGCGATAGGAGCGCAGCAGCGTCTCGCGCGCGAGGTCGGCGGGACTGCGCAGACGCTGCGCGATCCCCGGCGCGCACAGCACCGCGAGCGGCGCGTCGAGCAGCCGCGTGTTCTGCGTCGCGGGCCATTTGCCGTCGCCGAAACGGATCGCGAAATCCAGCCCCTCGCCCGCCAGGTCGACGAGATTGTTGTTGGTCAGCAGCCGCAATTCGACGAACGGATGCGCCTCGCGAAACGACTTGAGGCGCGGCATCAGCCAGCCGATCGCGAACGTCCCCACCACGCCCACCGTCAGCACCTCGTGCAGACGGCCGCCTTCGAACTGCTTGAGCACGCCCTCGATACGGCCGAACGCATCGCTCAGCACGGGCAGCAGCGCGCGCGCCTCGTCGGTCATGCCCAGGCCGCGCGGCAAGCGCCGGAACAGCGGCACGCCGAGCCAGTCTTCGAGCATGCGCACCTGCTGGCTGACGGCGGCCTGCGTGACCTTGAGTTCCAGCCCCGCGCGCGTGAAGCTCAAATGACGCGCCGACGCCTCGAAGGCGCGCAACGCATGCAGGGGCACATTGGGACGCATGGTCTATCCATAAGTTTTGCTTGTGGGTGGGGCAAATTATCGTCGCTTGTCGATGCGGCGGCAACGCCAGAGAATGCACGGCACACAGCGTATTCGACGCGCTCTCAACCCAACCATGCCCGACAAAATGACTTTCAAGATAAAAGCGCTAGTGATGGCTCTGATCTGCGCAGCGGCCGGCGCGCAGGCCGCCGAACCCAACTTCAAAAGCACCGTCGACGCCGCGATCGAACCGTTGCAGGCGAAGTACGGCATTCCGGGCATGGCGGTCGGCATCAGCGTGGGCGGCCAGCATGCGTTCTACAACTACGGCGTGGCGTCGAAGGCAACCCATGCGCGCGTCGATAACGACACGCTGTTCGAAGTCGGCTCCGTGACCAAGACCGTGACGGCCACGCTTGCGTGCTATGCGCAGACGCAAGGCAAGCTGTCGTTTGCCGCGCCCGCCAGCGACTACTTGAGCGCGCTGCGCGGCAGCGTGTTCGATCACGTGAGCGTGCTCAACCTGGGCACGCATACGTCCGGGTTGCCGCTGTTCGTACCCGACGCGGTGAACAACGATGCGCAGATGAACGCGTGGCTGCGCGCCTGGCGACCGGCCTACCCGGCGGGCACGCAGCGCGTCTATTCGAACATGGGTATCGGCCTGCTGGGGCGTGCGGCGGCGCAGAGCCTGGGCATGCCGGTGCGCGAAGCGGTGCAGCAGCAATTGCTGCCCGCCTTCGGCATGACGCATACGTGGCTCGACGTGCCTGCTGCGAGCGAGGCGCACTACGCGCAGGGCTACGACAAAACCGACGCGCCTAAACGCCTGAACCCCGGCGTATTCGCCGACGAAGCCTATGGCGTGCGCACGACCACCGGCGACCTCGTGCGCTATATCGACGCCAACATGGGCATGGCGGCGCTCGACGTGGCCTGGAAGCGCGCCATCGACTGCACGCATACGGGCTACTACACGACGGGGCCGTTCACGCAGGACTTCGTGTGGGAACAGTACCCGTGGCCGGTTGCGCTCGACACGCTCGCGCGCGGCAACGGCCCCGACGCGATCCTCAAGCCGACGCCCGCCCACGCGCTCACGCCGCCGCTCGCGCCGCAGGCCGACGCGCTCATCAACAAGACCGGCTCGACCAACGGCTTTGGGGCTTACGTGGCGTATGTGCCCGCGCGGCGCATCGGCGTGGTGATTCTCGCGAACAAGAGCTATCCCAACGAGGCGCGCGTGAAGGCGGCTTACGCGATCCTCGAAGCGCTCGATAAGGCGAAGCCCTGATCGGCTCGCGGCTTAAATCGCGGCTTAGAGATTGGCGCGTGCCACGCGGCACGCCGCCAGATCCCACGCGGCGCAACCGACGCTCTTGAAGAACACCGGCGCATCCGGCGCGAGCTTCTGCCGGATGGCGTCCGCCAGCGTGTGCGCGTGGTTCCAGTCGAAACCCGCCTGGATCAAATCGCCCGCCTCGTGCTTCGCGCCAGCCGGATCGTCGAGCACGACGAAGCTGCTATCGACGGTCGCCTTGCCGATTTCCGCCGCATCCGGCGTGAATGCGCCGACGCCCACCACGATGCGCCCCGCACGCGCCGGAGCGTCATAAACCGGCGACTTGCTGGTCGTCACCGTCACGACCACGTCGACCGAATCCGGAATGTCGCCGTCCAACGCGCGCAGATTCGGCGCGACGTTCGCGAGCCCTGCCACGAAACGCTGCGCGCTTGCGGGCGTCGTGCCGCGCGCGAGAATCTGCGCCTGCGGAAACAGCGCCGCGAAGGCTTCGACGTGATTGGCCGCCTGTTTTCCGGTGCCGATGATCAGGATCTCCTTCGGCGCCGCGCCATGCAGCGCCAGGATGCCGAGCGCGCTGACCGCCGCCGTGCGACGCCCCGTGACGGTCGGGCCATCGAGCACGAACAGCATCTCGCCGGTGACCGGGTCGCAGGCGATCACCTGACCGTGGATCGTGGGCAACCCGCGCCTGCCGTTGCCGGGACAGACGTTTACGAGCTTGTGAATGGCGATGTCGGCGGCGCTCGACGGCATGGAGAGCATCACGCCGCCCTCTTGCAGCGGCACGACGAGCCGCTCGGGGCTCACGATCTTGCCGTCTGCGTAATCGGGAACCGTTGCGCGCAGAACCTGCACGAGCTGCGGATAGGGCAACAGCGCGGCGGTCGCGCTGGCGTCGAACGATTTGAGTTGCGTGGTCATGGACATGGCGTGAATCAGGTCTAAAAGTGGATCAAAATTAAACCACATCTGGGCAGAAATCAATCCATGATGCTGCGTGTCCGGCGCAACCTGGCACGAAAATAGCGCCAAATCTCAGTAAGAACTGCGGCAAGGAGAACCAGATCACTTTTCATGCGAGGTTAAGTGGTATATTCGAGACCAACGCTTGGCAAGGTTCCCACATGGCTTCCGCACGCATCGACGCTCGCACCGCTCCCACCGCTACGCCGGATTACCCGGCGAATTTCCGCGCCCTCCAGATCTACGAGCAGGTGTCCGAGAAGGTGCGCGCAGAAATCCGCGCTGGCCGCTACCTGCCCGAATCGCGCCTGCCTTCCGAGCGCGAACTGGCAGCCATGTTCGGCGTCGGGCGGCCTGCGGTGCGCGAAGCCATCGGCGCGTTGCAGAACGAGGGCCTCGTCATTACGCGCCGCAATTCGGGTACCTATGTCTCCGAAGACGCGCCCGAGATCCTCGCGCGCGCTGCTGCGTCGTCAGCCGGCGACACGGCCACGCTGCAGGCCGACTACAGCCCGTCCGCGACGCTCGACGTGCGCCTGATCCTGGAGCCCGCCATCGCACGGCGCGCCGCGGCCCACAAGAAGCGCGATCCGCTCGCCGAGCACTATCTTCAGCAGATGGAAACGCTCACCGACGTGGCCGATCCGGAACAGCGCGCGCTCTGGAACAACAGCGACCGCCTGTTCCATCGGCAGCTAGCCGTGATGACGGGCGACATGCTGCTCGTCAAGATCGCGCAGGAAATCGCCGACACGATGGATCAGTCCCTGTGGAAGCGCATCAAGGACGACGGCATCTACGATCCGGCGCGTATCCGCCTGTACGTGGCGGAGCACCGCCTCATTTACGAAGCCATCGTGACGGGCGACGCGGACGCCGCCGCGTTTTACGTCGAGCAGCATATCCATCGCGTACAGCGCGACATCGCACCGGGCTGAGCCTTCAAGGCGCAATCCACCCGCTGATCCAGCGCTCGCCTTCACGCACGAATCGCGCGCGCTCGTGTCCGTCCACAGCGGACAAATCGAGCCACTCCAGCGCATCGGGCCGCACTTCGACCACGCAGAAGTTCTCGAAACCCGCCTCGGCGTCGTGCGGCTTTTGCGGGTCGTCGAATGCATCGCGCGGCTCATCGATCGGCGTGCCCGGCGCGAGCAAGGTGCGATACACGACCAGACTTTGCAGGCGGCTCGTTTCCCATGCTTCGCGTCTGGTCGGCCCATCGTCGACGACGTTCGCCTCGCCGGACACGCGTATTTGCAGGTTGCGCGTGGCATCCACGCCCGCCAGCGCGATGCGCGATTGCCGGCGCAATTCCGCGATTTTTTCCGAGCGCAGATCGGTGTGAAACGTGATGAGGTTCTCTGGTTCGCTCACGCGGCGCAGCACCACGGAACGCACGCTCGGCGCGCCATCGAGCCCGGTCGTGGCCGCCTGCATCACCTTGAACGGCTGATGGCCCGCCAGCGTGCCGTTCGCAAGACACGTCCAAAGCTCTGAAAAAACGAGATCCAGCTTCATGGCAGGGGTGGCTCGCTACGGAAATCGACAAACGAAAAAAGCGCGCGCAATGATCCGGCGCGCGCACAAAGCCCCCTGGTACGGGGAGAATCGCCATCAACGCACGAGAAAGCCGTAGGTCAGCGGATCGCGCTCGTCGACGATCCATTGCGCGAAGCCACAAATATAGGCCTCGCCTTCGACCTCGGGGATTACGGCCGGAATACCCTGCACCGTGGTTTCCTTCAACACGCGCCCCTTGAACACCGTGCCGACGATCGACTCGTTCACCAGCGTTTCGCTGGCCTTGAGTTCGCCGCGCTGATAAAGCTGCGCCACGCGCCCGCCCGTGCCCGAACCGGTAGGAGAACGATCGACTTCGCGATCGGCGAACACGCAGCAATTCGCCTGCGTCGAGCCTTCGTGACGCGGCGCGTTGGCGATGATCGTGCCGTAAATGTGGTTGATCTCGGGAATCTCGGGATGCTGCACGGGAAAGGCCTGGTTTGCAGCGGCTTTCACTTCGGCGCCGAAGCGGATCAACTGCTCGACCGCCGCTTCCCGCACCGGCAAGTCGAACGGCGCGCCATCGACGTAGAAATAAAACGCGCCGCCATAGGCGATATCGCCCGTCACCTTGCCGAACGTGGGCGTCTCCACGGTCACGTCGCGCTTCCACAAAAACGACGGCACGTTGACGAAGCGCACCGTGCCCGCGTGCTCGCCGTCCCACTTCACGAAAGCTTCGATGAAACCGCACGGCGCATCGATGCCGACCCGCGTTTCGGGAACCGTGCGCTGCACCCAGCCCAGTTCGACCGCCGCTGTCGACAGTGCGATCACGCCGTGGCCGCAATGGTCGCTATAGCCCTCGTTATGCAGGAAGATCACACCGAAGTCGGCCCCCGGCGACACCGGCTCGGTGAGGTAGCCGCCGTACATGTCCGCATGGCCGCGCGGCTCGAACATGAGCGCGCGGCGAATATCGTCGGCGTGCTCCTTGAGCCACGCGCGGCGCTGGACGATCGTGTCGCCGGGCAGGCGCGGCAGGCCGCTCGTGACGATGCGGAACGCCTCGCCGCCGGTGTGAACCTCGACGGTCGAAATGGTGCGGGTCGGTTTCATGAATTCAGATGCTCTCCTGCCAGGTGATTGCGCATTGCCCTGCGTTTACGGTGCGAACGGAACCGGCAAGCCGTTGCGAATGACGTACACGGTGGTCGGCGCGCCCTTCAGGTCGCCCTTCGCGTCGAACGAATAGGTGCCCGCCACGCCCTTGTACTCTTCCTTGCCAAGCTGGTCGATGAGCTTCGCCTTGTCCGTGGTCGTGCCCGCCTTGACCATCGCATCGGCCAGCATCTTCACGCCGTCGTAGTAGTTGACCGCGTAGACCTGCGTGTCGATGTGATAGGTGTCGTGGTACTTCTTGAGGAACTCGCGGCCCGCGGCCGTCTTGTCGAGCGCCACGCCGCCCTGCGCGCAATAGACGATCGAGGCGGCGTCGCCAGCGACCTTGCCCATATCGGCGGAACAGATGCCGTCGCCGCCCAGCAGCTTCGCGCGCAGGCCGCGCTGGCGCATCTGTTTGGCCATCGGCGCGCCTTGCGCCGCATAGCCGCCGAAGAAGATCACGTCCGGATTCTCGCCCTTGATCGCCGTGAGAATGCCGAGAAAATCCGTGGCCTGCGAATTGGTGAACTGGTGATCGACGATCTTCAGACCATTGGCCTTGGCGACCTGCTCGAACTGCTGCGCGACGCCCTGCCCGTAAGCCGTGCGATCGTCGACGATGGCGGCGGTTTTCGCGTGCAGTGTCTTGACCGCGAATTCGGCCATCGTGCCGCCCAGTTGCTCGTCGCTCGCGCCGATCCGGAAGATGTTCTTGAAGCCCTGCTGCGTGAGCGCGGGGTTCGATGCGACCGGCAACATCGGAATGCCCGCGTTGCTATAGACGCGCGACGCGGGAATCGCGACGCCCGAGTTGTACGGCCCCACCACGGCGACCACTTTCTCGTCGACGAGATTCTGGGCCACCTGCACGCCCACTTTCGGATCCGCCTGGTCGTCCTGCGAGTCCAGTTTGAACGTCACCGCCTTGCCGGCGACGGTGACGTGCTGCTTGTTCAGCTCATCGATCGCAAGACGCGCGCCATTCTCGTTGTCCTTGCCATTGGCGGCCTGTGGGCCCGTCAACGGCGCGGAATGGCCGATGACAACGACTTCCTGCGCGTGCGCGGCGGCCGCGCCGAAGGCCGCCAGGGCGGCCAGAGCAGTCATGAGATGGCGCATGGCTTGGTCTCACAAAATTGGTTTTGGAGAGACCAATGTATTTCAATAGTGGTGCTACTTCAAGCACTTTTCAAAAATAGCCAGTCGATTTGGTTCCAGGAGAAACCATTACTGGCTAACCTCGTCGGGGAAGTGGTTCTCTACTGCGATACCGGCTGGCCGCCCCTCACGGGCGCGGGCCATCAACCCGATCGACTATACTTGGCACTTTTTGACCGAAATGACCGCTACCTCCACGCAACCGATCCAGCCGGGCAACGTCTTCAAGGACAACCTCGCGCAACTGCCCGCCATCGACGGCATCGAGCGCATCGACCTGGTCAACGGCCAGGGCGCAGTGGTGTCGACGATCGAAAACAAGCCGGGCAAACAAGGCTCGCTGGCTGTCTATCACTACCTGAAACGGGTGTTCGGTTCGCTCGACGCGCAAGCCGCGGAGCACGGTCTCGCCGTATTCGCCGAGCACACCGCCGACGCACGCAACCGTCCCGGCGCGCACCCGAACGTCGATCGCCTGCTGGAAGTGGCGGCGGGCGGCGAGGCGCTGCGCATCGACGTGATCGCCGCCGCCTGAGGTTTTCTCGCGCAAGCGGTGGCGCAATGCCGCCGCTTTTTGTATAGCCTCGCCAGGCTCACGCATGCTCAAGACCACGGAGTTCTACCGCACGGGCGCACTGGAAGTCGCGCGCATCCGGGCCTCGGGCACGGCGGAGTTTCCGCGTCATACGCACGCCGAATATGTGATCAGCGCGACGTTGTCGGGCAGCGAGGACGTGTGGCTCGATGGCAAGACGTTCAGTTCGCCCGCAGGTACGGCGACGGTCTATAACCCTTTCGCGATCCAGGCCTCGGCGTTCGATCCCGCGCGGGGCGATACTGAATTTGTTTCGTTGTACCTGGAACCTCAATTGCTCGCTGAAGTCGCCAGTGCGAACGGTTTCACGTCGCGTGATGGCGCGCAGGAGGTCAGCCAGGGCGTGTTTGCCGACACGTCGCTGCATCGGCGTATCGTCGATCTTTATCTCGCGACGCGTGCGCTCGGCGCAGATCGCAATGCGCAGCCGGATACGCTCGAATACGACACAGCGCTGACGGAACTTGCTGCGGCTTTACTCGCTAACGGCCGTACTCATGCCCCGCAAACGCACGTCGAACGTGTGAGCGTACAACGCCTCGACGGCGTTCGGGCCTTCATGCGCGAACGGCTGGACGCGCCCGTCAAACTCGATGAGCTTGCAACCATCGCCGAAGTCAGCAAGTTTCATCTGATCCGCGCATTCAAGGACACGTTCGGCATGTCGCCGGGCAAGTACCACATGCAGTTGCGCCTGATTGAAGCGCGCCGGCTGCTGCGCGCGGGCGTGAGCATCGCGGACGCCGCGTTCGCACTGGGCTTTTACGATCAGAGCCACTTCATCAACGCATTCCGCAAGGCGCTGGGCGTGAGCCCGCTGCGCTTTGCTATGGCGCGACGCCCAGAATAAGCGTCCGATACCCCGACGTCACGACCTGGAACGCGAAGAACGCGAACAGCGCCGCCGACGCGAAATAGCAGAACGACAGCCCACGCGCGCCAAAGCGCTTGCCGCCCTGGCGAGCGACGAAGCACACCGCCACAGTCCACGCCACGCCTGCCGCGAAGAAGCCGCCGAGAAAGCTGCCCGTGGCCTGCCAGCCGCTCACGCCCGACTGCGCGATCAGCGAGCCGCCCACCGCCGCGAACCACACAATCGCCGATGGCGACGACAGCGCGAGCAGCGCGCCCTTCGCGAGTTGCTGCAACGGCGAGCCTTGATCCTCGCGCGATTGCTCGACAGAGCCCGCGCGCACCGATGCCATCGCGGACCGGATCATCTTCACGGCCAGCACCGCCAGCACGACCGATCCGCCCAGCCACATGCCCCAGCGCACGGCCGAAAACTGCAGCAGCGCCGTCATGCCCGCGAGCGCGAGCACCGCGTAAATCAGGTCGCCGAAGCACGAGCCGAGGCCCAGCCAGAAGCCGTTCCAGTAACCGCGCTGCATGGCGAGGTTCATCATCGCAATGTTGGCGATGCCGATATCGAGGCACAGCGAAAGAGAAAGCAGAAAGCCGTTGGTTGCGGGGTTCATGACGTGACGAAAGCGCGAGCAAAGTCGCGATCATGCGGCACACTGTGAGCGATGTATTGGAAGAAATTGCGGCGGGGTTGTTGGAGGTGTTAAAGACGCCGTATCCGAGTCCGATCGGTAGTGCATACCTGGCGGTGGGAGCGTCGATCCACAGACCGATACTTCCCCCCGAAACGGGCGGATTAGGTCTGACCGAAGCAACTGCCTGGAATCGCCCACTGCCAAATCAACGTTTGCAGAAATCTGGTAAATACATGCCACTCTTCGACAGCTCGCAAGGATTATTTAAATGGCATATAACGGCGCTAGTGCGGCGGCTTACGCGTTTAATCACGCACAACCCGCTAGTACGGGGCACTGCGCGAAGTACGTTCGACACGCGATTCAATTCGGCGGCGTCGTGGTGACGTCAACTGAATTGGCGAAGAATTACGGCCCGAACCTACTAGCGGCTGGCTTTTACGAGGTTACCGGCGCACCGGTCAAAGGCGATGTTGCCGTGATACAGGCAATCAGCGGACACCCTGCCGGTCACATGGCAATATTCAACGGGAATATCTGGATTTCGGATTTTCGCCAAACGCATCCGGGGCCGAACGGGTTCTATCCCAGCCAGGCGTACCGCACGGCGCATCCGCCGTACAAAATTTACCGTCACGACTGATCTATGAAGCGTCTTCTCCCGATTTTTGCATTCTGCCTGCTTGCCTTAGCGCACAACGCCTTCGCAGCGGGCGCGTCCGACACCCCGGAATCGCGAGCGAGCGAGTTCTATACGTGGTACCTGAAGACCGGCGCTGACCTGACCTTCCCGCTGCTCAAGCCGGGCATCCTGGATTACGTCGCCAAAGATACAGTCACCAAACTGCGGAGCGACTACAAACACAACCGCCTGCCCGAAGACGTCGATTATTTTCTGAAGGTGCAGGACGAAGACGACCAGGACTGGTTGAGCCACATTGCGCCCCGTCAGGTCACGATGATGGGTGACGTTGCGGTGGTGCCCGTCATGTTCGGTTCAAAGAACCAATCAGGTGTTGTCGTGTTCATGCGCAAGATTGCAGGCGTGTGGAAGATCACGAAGGTTGCAAGCACGTTCGATTACCGCTAATCGTCCGACGACAAATAGAAAAAGCCGTGCGATGTCGTACGGCTTTTTTCATTTCCAACTCAACGAACGCCGTTACTCACTGGGCCGCTCAAGCGCTTCTGTGATTCGCTCCAGTGCATCGGCAATCCTCAAAACGTCGCTGGCGAAAGAACTGGACAGCCCGCACGCTATCTCGTAGCGTTGAGCCGCGGTTTATAGAACCTAAAAAGGAGCGCTGCATGAACGACTCGAACACCGACATCGCAGTCCGCCGCCTGAGCGCGAATGAAGCCGCTGCGAGCCTCGATGCGCTCGCCGACGTGCTGATCGATTGCGTCGATGGCGGTGCTTCCGTCAGCTTCATGGCGCCGCTCGCGCGCGAAACGGCGCTCGCATTCTGGAAGCGCGTAGCCGACGGCGTCGCCGCAAACGAACGCATCCTGCTGGTCGCCGAAGACGCGCAAGGCCGCATCGTCGGCACGGTGCAGCTCGTCACGGCGCAGCCCGAAAACCAGCCGCATCGTGCCGATGTCGCGAAGATGCTGGTACTGCGCGCGATGCGCCAGCGAGGTATCGGCGCACGGCTGATGCATGCCGTCGATACCCACGCTCAGCAGGCGAGCAAGACGGTGCTGGTGCTCGACACCGTCACAGGCGGCGACGCCGAGCGGCTTTATCAGCGCGCAGGATGGCAGCGCGCGGGCACGGTGCCGGACTATGCGCTGATGCCCGAAGGCGGCTTATGTGCGACGACGTTCTACTATAAGCAACTCGATCCCGCGCGCCCGTAATGGCGTCGCAAGTACCACAAGGAATCAGGAGCGCTTATAACAATGTCCACCCTAAATATTCCCCCTACCGGCCTGGTAACCGACCGCTTGAATTTGCAGCCACTCAATCCCGCCGATGCTGCGGAACTGCTGCAATATCAACTCGATAACCGGCAGCATTTGCAGCCATGGGAGCCGTTGCGCGACGACGTGTTCTACACCATCGAGGCGATACAGCGCAGAATCGCGGGTATGGTGCAGCAGATGCACGAAGGCAACGCGCTTTATCTTCTGATTCGGGACGCCCAACGTCAGTCAGTAATTGGGGAATGCAATTTTACGAATATCGTGCGCGGCCCCTTTCAGGCCTGCCACCTTGGGTTTTCCATCTCGGCAAGCGCTCAGGGGAAAGGGCTGATGCATGAAGCGCTGGAGCACGCACTCGCCTTTGTCTTCGAAACCTGCGCGCTTCATCGAGTGATGGCGAACTATCGCCCTGAGAATATCCGCAGCGGGAAGTTGCTGGCGCGTCTCGGCTTTGAAACCGAAGGGACTGCACGCGCCTATCTAAAGATCAATGGCAACTGGGCCGATCACGTCCTGACTTCCTGCATCAACGACAAGATGCAATGAGGCCCGCCGCGTGCGCTAATCAGTGAAATCCGCGCACCTGAACCTGCACCTTCCCGTCGCGAATCGGCATGACATCGGGGCTGTCTTCGCCGACTTCATTGGCGATTGCGGCATTGAGCTTGTCGTTCATCGCAAGCAGCAATTCTCCATTGCGCTTGCGGTCGATCGCCAGGTTGCGCATCTCGCCGGGATCGTTCGCCACGTCGTATAGCTCGACATCGTTGCGCGCGAACAGCGTTTCCAGCGACGTCGGCGTATTGAATTGCAGCGGCGAGAAATACCGCGTGAAGCGATATCGCCCGTCGAATACGCTACGTATCGTGCCGCGCAAACGAAAATCGGGCTGCTGCGCCAGTGCGCGGCGGCGCAGTTCATCCTCAGGCACGCCTTTCTCACGCAACGTGCCCAGTTCCTTGAGCATCCATTCGCTGTCGTAGTAAAGCAGCATCGCATAGTTGAACAGCGCGGTGTCGCGCACGCTATTGACCTGCGCCTTCTCGGGCGCGGCCAGCCACGGCGCGAGATTCTTGCCCTTGAGCGCGGGGCCGCCGATCGTCGCGCGGCGCGCATCGTCGAGTCCCGTGAGGCCCAGCAAGGTTGGCGCAACGTCGATATGCGACGTCAGCGCATCGCACTGCTTGCCGCCCGGATAGGCAGGATGCCGAATCACCAGCGGCACATGATTTTGCGGCTGGTACGCCGTCGCCCCCTTGCCGACGAGTTGATGCGCGCCCACATGGTCGCCATGATCGGCGGTCATCACGACGATGGTGCGCTCGTCCAGCCCCAACGATTGCAGTGACTGCAGCAGCCGCACGACATGCGTATCGCAGTCGCGCAGGCAATTGAAGTAGTTGTCCTGATAGACGCGAATCCGCTCGTCGGTGAACGGATAGCTGCCCACGAGGTTGGCATGCGCCGCATTGAACATACCGTGCGCGGCAGGGCGCCCCGCTTCGTCATAGGGCTGATGGCGCGACGCCGCCAGCGGCACGCGATCCCATTTCTGCTGATAAAGCGCGTCTTCGGGGGGATGCGCGTTGCCGAGCATCGGCTTGTTCGCGTCCTGAAGTTTCGATCCCGGCGGGTCGGTGTTCACGAACATCACGTCATGCGGATTAACGAGATTGACCGCGAGAAACCACGGCTTGCCTTCGTTCGCGAGTCGCGGCGCGTGATTGCGCATCCAGCTCACCGCCGATTCGGTCGTGATGCCGTCGTAGTTATAGCCGCCGCGCACCATGCCGATCAGGTCGCCCACGCCAAAGTAATCGTCAAAGCCGTATTCCCTGATCGTGTGGTTGTAATCGGAAACGGGCGCGGTATAGGGGCTGGCCGTTTCGTGCAGCTTCGAACTCAGATGCCACTTGCCGAGATAAGCCGCGTAATAGCCGGCGTCGCGCATCATGTCGCCGACCGTGCGGATATCGGGCGACATATCGGGTTGCCAGGGCACGCCCGCGTTATCGAGCACGCCGGTGTGCTGCGTGTGCTGCCCCGTGTAAATCGTCGAGCGCGACGGCGAGCACACGCACGACGCGATCTGGTGCTTCGTGAACGTGATGCCGTCGCGGCGCAGCGCCGTTCGGCCCGGCACCGGAAACGGCCAGGCATCGAAGTGGCGCTCCTGGTCGGTGAGGATGAAGAGGATGTTGTAGCCCGCGGGCACCTGCCCAGGCGCGGCGGCGGCCTGGCGAAACGCGGGCACGCCGTCGGTGGGTGCGCTTGCGGCGCGCGGCGCTTCGGCGGCCATGCCCGTCACCGGCGCGGCGGCGCTCACGCCCGCGCTCGCCACAGCAGCGCCCGCTGCCTTGAGGAAATTGCGGCGGCCATCGTTGGTGCCGTCTTTCATCGTGCGTCTCCTTCATTCGTGGCCCGACGTCATTGCGTGCGGGCCTTGTTCGGGGCTTTTCATTATTCGCGGATCGGCGTGAGATTCGATGAAAGATTGCGCATAATCCATAACCGTGGATATATGAATGGAATCGACCGGTCATGCCCGCTGCAAAGTCCTCCTCGAAGCCTGCTCCGAAGCCCGCACTAAAGCCCGCACTAAAGCCCACGTTGAAACCCGCGCCGTCGCACGACGCCGCGCGCCTCGCCGCCCTGCCCGTTGCGCTGCGCCGCCTGCGTCTGCGCGACCTCGAAACGCTCGAATGGCTCGGCCGTTTTCGCAGCTTCGCGCGCACCGCGGAAACCGCGTCGATCTCGCAGCCCGCACTCTCCAAGTGGCTGCGCGAGCTGGAGGAATCGCTGGGCCTGAAGCTGTTCGAGCGCACCTCGCGGCGCGTCGAGCCCACGCTGTACGGCGAGGCGATGCTCGACTGCATCGCGCGCATCCTCAACGACCTGCGCGATATCGAGCCCGCCTTCGACGCGCTGCGCCACGGCCTGGGCCAGCCGCTGACGATCGGCCTGCTGCCCAACATGGACGAGCAGTTCCTGCCCGCCGTGCTGGCGTGGCTGCGCGAGCACGACACGCCGATCCAGCTCAACGTGCGCGTCGATACGCTCGACCGCCTGCTGCCGCTCGCGCAACGGCGCGAACTCGACCTGCTGGTGTGCCGGCTGGAAGCGACGGCATTGGCCAGCGGACTGCGCGCCGACGAACTGCTGCACGACGAAGTGGTGGTCGTGGCGAGCCATCGTCACCCGTTGCACAAACACACGCGCGTGAGCTGGCCCGATGCGGCGGCGTTCCCGTGGATCGCGCCGCCGCTGGGATCGCCGATGCGCACTGCGCTCGAAGCCGAATTCGCGCGCGCCGGCCACGCCATGCCGCAGATCGTCATGGAATCGGCCTCTCATCACACCAATCGCGCGGTCGCACAACGCATGCCGTGCCTGTTCGTGACGTCGGCCACGCGCGCGGCCCGCAGCGACGCCATGCGCGAGTTGCGCATGCTGCCGCTGCGGCTCACGACCATCGCGCCCGCCGTGGGTACGCTGAGCCACGAGCCGCACAGCGCCGCCGTCGCCACCGTGCTGGAGGCATTGCGCCACGCGGCGCACGAACAGCAGGCATCGACGTAAAGACCACAAGCCCAGTCGATAAACCCAAAATACTGGATAAATACATTAAAAATAACTGGACGAAAATCAATACGATTGCACAAATCACTGGATTAACCGCCTAACCTCCAACCTTCGTCCGCAGGATTGCCCATGCCGCGTCCCATTTCCGTCCGCATCCATCCCGAAGCGATCCGCCACAACCTCCAGCTCGCCGCACGCAGCGCCGCGGGCGCGCGCGTCTGGGCCGTCGTCAAGGCCAACGCTTACGGCCACGGCATCGAGCGCATCTACGCGGCGCTCGCGGACGCGGACGGCATTGCCCTGCTCGATTTCGACGAAGCCGTGCGCGTGCGCGAACTCGGCTGGACGAAGCCGATCCTGCTGCTAGAAGGCGCATTCGACGCTGCCGACGTGGCCACCGCCGTCGCGCATCGTCTGACCCTCGCCGTGCATTGCGACGAGCAACTGGCGCTGCTCGCGGCGGCGCAGACGACGCAGCCCATCGACATCCAGCTGAAAATGAACTCGGGCATGAACCGCCTCGGCTACAAGCCCGACGCCTATCGCGCCGCTTGGGAGCGCGCCCGCGCGATCCCGACGATAGGCGCGATCACCCTCATGACCCACTTCGCCAACGCCGACGACGGCGGGGTCGACTGGCAGCTCGACCGCTTCGACGCCGCCACGGCCGGCATTCCGGGCGAGCGCTCGCTGTCGAACTCGGCGGCCGTGCTCTGGCACCCGCGCGCACACCGCGACTGGGTGCGGCCCGGCACGATCCTCTACGGTGCGTCGCCCACCGGCGCGGCGCGCCACATCGAAGGCGTGGGCCTGCGCGCGGCGATGACGCTGTCGAGCCGCATCATCGGCGTGCAGACGCTCGCTCCGCAGGACACGATCGGCTACGGGCGCACCTTCGCCGTCGAGCAACCCATGCGCATCGGCGTGGTGGCGTGCGGCTACGCGGACGGCTACCCGCGTCACGCGCCGACCGGCACGCCGATCGCCGTCGATGGCGTGCGCACGCGCGTGGTGGGCCGCGTGTCGATGGACATGCTCACGGTCGATCTCACGCCGTGCCCGGACGCGGGCATCGGCTCGCACGTCGAACTGTGGGGCGAAAACGTGAAGGTGGATGAAGTGGCCGAACCGTCGGGGACGATCGGCTACGAGTTGATGTGCGCGGTGGCGCGGCGCGTGCCGGTGGCAGTGGACGGCCTCGCGGCTAGCGTGCAACGCGAGGTCGAGGAAGGCGTGGCGGCGTAAGCCTTGCGATTGCGGTGCAAGTGCAAGTGCTGTGCGTCATTCGGGCAGTTCGACGCCCATCTCCGCCAGCACTTCCTTTGCGGCGCGAAACGCCTCGCTTGCGGCGGGCGCGCCCGCGTAGATCGCGCTGTGCAGCAGCACCTCGCGAATCTCGACCACGCTCGCGCCGTTATTGATCGCGCCGCGCACGTGGCCCTTGAGTTCGGTGCTGCGCCCAAGCGCGGCCAGCATCGAACAGGTGCACAGGCTGCGCGTCTTCAGGTCGAGTCCGTCGCGCAGCCATGTGCTGCCCCACGCGTGCTCGTTGAGCCATTCCTGGAGCGGGCGCGTGAAACCATCCATCGAGCCCATCGCGCGCTCGACGAAGGCTGCGCCCATGACTTCGGTGCGGCGGGCCTTGCCTGCTTCGGCTCCGGTTTGCGCCTTCGGCGTTTTTAACTGGCTGCCTTGCGCCGGTTTTTTCTTCGCTTCCTTCGCATTGCTCATGGTTTGCTCGCTTCTCGATGGTTAAGGGAATCAAACGCCTGGCCAGGCGCGGCAAACCACGATTAAATCACGCCGAATAAAGCCCCTCCGGCCCATTACGCAACGTGCGCGCAAGCACTTCCAGGGCGTCGCGCAAGGTTTCATGCGAACGCGCGCCGCCCAGGCTCAGGCGCACGGCATGCGGCGCAGACCCGCGCCCGATCACGAAACTGTCCGCCGTCTTCGCGAGCACGCCCGCCTGGCGCAGCGCCGCCGCGAATTCAGCGGCCCGCCACGGCTCGGCGAGCGGCAGCCACAGATGCGGGCTCGCGGGATCGGTGCGATACGTCCAGCCCGACAGCACCTCGGCGGCAATGGCCTGGCGCACGTCCACGCAGGCGCGCTGCTGCGCGACGAGGCGGTCGACCTCGCCGTTGACGATCCAGCGCGCCGCGATTTCCGCGCTCAGTGGCGAGGTCATCCAGCAATCGCTACGGATCACCGCGAGGATCTTGCCGACCCAATCCTGCGGCGCCTGTACGTAACCCACGCGAAGGCCGGGCGCGACCGCCTTCGACAGGCTGCTGATGACAATGCCGTGCTCGGGTAGGCGCGCGGCCAGCGGCGTGGGCGGCGCGTCGAGCAGCGCGGCGGGCACGAGATCCTCGATCACCACGAGGTTGTGGCGCACGGCGATATCGGCGATGGCGGCGCGGCGCGCTTCGGAGAGCGTCGCCGTGGTCGGGTTGTGCAGCGTCGGCACGCAAAAGAGCGCACGCGGCGCAAGCAGCCCGCACGCGCGTTCGAGCGCGGCGGGCACGATGCCCTCCTCGTCGATTTCAATGCCGACCAGGTTCAGGCGCAGTTGCCGCGCAAGCGCGACGATGCCGGGGTAACTCAGCGCTTCCGCGAAAATCGTGTCGCCGGGACGCAGCACCGCGCGCAGCACGCACGCGAGCCCATGCTGCGCGCCCTGCGTGACGAGCACGCGTTCGGCGGCCACCGTGCAGCCCATGCGCGCGAGCCAGCGCGCGCCCGCTTCGCGATGCGAGCGGCGGCCGCCCTCCGGCTGATAGAGCAGCAATTCGCCCGCGAGGCGTTCATCGGCGGCCAGTTCGCGCAGCGTCTGCGTGAGCAACTGGGCTTCGTCGGTCGGCATCGGCACGTTCTGGCCGAGATCGACGGGACGCCCCGGCGCGGGCGGCGTGGGCGTGCCGCCCGTTGCCGCAGCGCTGGCGAAACCGGCCGCATCGCCGCCAGGCTCGGGCGCCTGGCGCGTGCGTTGCGGCAGGCGCCCGCCATCGGCGTCCGGCTCGGCCACATAGGTGCCGTCGCCCACGCGCGCCACCACCATGCCGCAGCGTTCCAGCTCCGTATAGGCGCGGCTCACGGTGCCAGTCGTCACGTTGAGCTTGCGGGCCAGCAGCCGGTGCGCGGGCAATTTCTCGCCGGGCAACATCTGGCCCCCGTTGATCGCCTGCGCGTAGGCGTAGGCGATCGCGCGGTATTTGGGTTCGCCGCGTGGCAATGCAGGCAGCGTGGGCATCCAGCCGTTCATGGGTGTTTTCCCGAGGGGTCGAAGCGCGCCGCGCTCCCGCGCGACCGCTGGGTCATTATCGCGCCCAATCCGGGGAATTGAAGGCTGTCATTTACTTCAATTGACTTCATTGAGTGCCACAAATTGACCCTCTAGGATGCGGTAACGCCTGTAGAGGCCAAGGAGACAATCGCCGCCCAGCGCTGCATTTCAAGCGCGACGAGCGGCGCCATACGCGCCATGACAAATCGCATCGCCCGCATCACGGTCAGCCAGCATCGCCTGCCGCTCGACCCGCCGTTTCCGGCGTCCTGGGACAGCCGGCCGCGCCGCGCCTTCCCCGCGACCATCGTGCGTGTGGAGGACACCGAAGGACGTGTGGGCATCGGTTCGGGCGACGCGATGTATGGCTTCGACGATTATCGCGATCTGTTTATCGGCGCCGATCCGCTCGATCTCGTGCGCCACTCGGCGGTGCTCGACAACCTGAGCTTCCACGCGGGCCGCCTCTGGCCGCTCGACGTCGCGCTCTGGGATCTGGCCGGCAAGATTCTCGGCCAGCCGTGCTGGCAGATGGCCGGTGGCCGCGCGCGCCGGGTGCGGGCCTATGCGTCGTCGGGCGTGCATCGCTCGCTCGACGGCATGGCGCACTGGGCGCAGCACGCGGTGGAGCGCGGCTTTCCGGCGCTGAAGGTGCGCTTTGGCCGCGCGAGTCTCGCCGATGACGTCGCCGCGCTGGCCGCCGTGCGCGAAGCCGCGGGCGACGCCATCGACATCATGGTGGACTGCAATCAAGGCTGGCGCATGCCCTGGGACACCCAGGCGCCGTGGCGCGTCGACGACGCGCTCGCCGTGATCCGCCAGATCGAGCGCTATCGGCCTTACTGGGTCGAGGAGCCGCTGCATCGCGGCGACTACGCGGGCCACGCGCGGCTGCGCCAGTTGACCGAAGTGCGCATCGCAGGCGGCGAGATGACGCGCGAAGCGCACGAATTCGCGGCGCTGCTCGCGCACGATTGCCTCGACGTCTACCAGCCCGATGTGGTCTGTTCGCTCGGCATGGAAGGGGCGCGACGCCTCGCTGCGCAGATCGAGGCCAACGGCCGGGTCTTCACGCCGCACACGTGGGGCAACGGTATCGGCCTCGCGGCGAACCTGCATGTCGTGGCCGGTGCGGGCAACGCGCCATTCGTCGAGTTTCCCTATGACCCGCCCGAATGGACGCCCGCGCGCCGCGACTACCCGCTCACGCGCGCCATCGAAACCGACGCGCAGGGCTGGATCGACCTGGGCGACGCGCCGGGCCTCGGCATCGAACTGGATGAAGCCGTGCTGGCCGCCACGCGCGCGCACGACAGCCGGTACGACTGATCCCCCTTAAGCACCGACGATTACAGCGCGCAAGCGCACCGCTCCGGCGAAGCGAGATAAACGCGAACGACCGGACTAAACCTGAAGCATTCCGAAACAATTCCAATAGAAGGAGACTGTCGTGAAAAAATTGACTCGACCGCTGATTGCCGCCATCCGGGCGGCGCTGCTTGCCGCCCCGCTCGCCATCGCCACGATGCCCGCTCACGCGGCAGGCAACTGGTGCAGCCAGGGCAAGCCGGTTCACTTCGCGGGCGTGACCTGGGAAAGCGGCAACTTCACGGGTGAAGTGCTGCGCTACATCGTCAAGAACGGTTACGGCTGCCAGACCGACACGGTGCCAGGCAGCACGGCCGCCACCGAAACCGCGCTGTCGCGCAACGACCTGCAAGTGTGGTCGGAGCAATGGACGGGCCGCTCGGAAATCATCGCGGGCGCGGTGAAGGCAGGCTCGGTGAAGCTGGTCGGCGACACGCTGCCGGGCGGCACCAAGGAAGGCTGGTACGTGCCCGACTACGTGATCCACGGCGACCCGAAGCGCGGCATCAAGCCGAGCGCGCCCGACCTGCAGTCGGTGAGCGACCTGCCCAAATACAAGGCTCTCTTCACCGACGACGAGGAACCGGATCGCGGCCGCTTCCTGAACTGCCCGTCGGGCTGGGACTGCGAGCGCGTGAATACGCGTCTCCTGAAGCTGCTCAAGCTCGACGACAGCTATACGAACTTCCGCCCCGGCACGGGCGCGGCGCTCGACGCGGCGATTTCGTCGGCCTATGCGCGCGGCAAGCCGATCCTCACCTACTACTGGGAACCGGCCGCGCTGATGGCGAAGTACAAGTTCGTTCAGCTGAAGATGCCGCCGTTCAACGAAGCCTGCTGGAAGACGCTGCGCGACGCCAACAGCACGCAGCCGTGCGCATCGTCGTACCTGGTTTCGCAGCTGAAGATCGGTGTCTCGACGCCCTTCTGCCAGGCCGAACCGGACGTGATGGCGTTCTTCGCGAAGGTCAACTTCCCGATCGACTTCCTGAACACGACCATCCTGGACATGACCGAGCATAAGGTCGACGCGCAGGCCGAAGCACTCAAGTTCCTCAAGACCCATCCGGAAATGTGGAAGACGTGGGTGCCCGCCGATGTCGCGACGAAGGTGCAGCAGTCGCTCGGCGCGTAACGGGATCGGCACAAATTAATTCGCCATACCAGGTAAATACCTAAGTCAGCATCCAACCAGAAATGGGCGCCGCAAAGCGGCGTCCGGACAAGGAGACTCGGAGTGAAGAAGAAACTTCTCGCGGCGCTGCCGCTCGCGCTCGCCGCAGCAGGCGCCCACGCGCAAAGCAGCGTCACGCTGTACGGCATCATCGACCTCGGCGTGGACTACGCCAACAACGTCGTCAACGGCGCGAACGGCAACCTCGTGCCGGGCAGCGGCGGCCGCCTGGTGCAGATGCAAAGCGGCGTGCCGGCTGGCAGCCGCTGGGGCCTGCGCGGCTCGGAAGACCTGGGCGGCGGCTATTCGGCGATCTTCCGCCTCGAAAGCGGCTTCAATGCGGCAACCGGATCGGCAGGCGGCGGCCTGATGTTCTCGCGTAACGCCTATGTCGGCCTGAAGTCGGAGCAGTATGGCCAGGTCACGCTGGGCAAGCAGTGGGACGCCACGGTCGACCTGATCGAGCCGTACTCGCTCAACGGCAATTACGGCGGCTGGTACTTCGCGCACCCGAACGACATGGACAACCTGGACAACGGGTTCCCCGTCAACAACGCCGTCAAGTACATCAGCCCGGTGATGGCAGGCTTCCAGTTCGAGGGCCACTACTCGTTCGGCGGCCAGGCCGGACAGTTCTCGAACAACGCTTCGTATAGCGCGGCAGCGGCCTACACGCTGGGTTCGTTCAGCGCGGGCGTGGGCTACCTGCGCATCAACGACCCGATTTCGGCCGTGGCCGGTTACGGCAGCGGCGGCGGCTACGTGAACACGATCTACGGCAACGCGCTGGCCAATGCGCGCTACCAGGGCATTCTCTCGGCGGGCGCATCGTACGTGCTGGGCAGCCTGAAGATGATGGCCAATTACTCGAACGTGGACTTCTCCTCGGGTAACGGCAGCCACGACCTGCACTTCCAGAACTACGAGCTGTCGGGCACGTATGCGTTCACGCCGGCCTTCACGGTGGGTGCAGGCTACACGTTCACGATGGGCCAGGATCATGCCACCGACGCGTCGCCCAAGTACCACCAGGTCAACCTGATCGCGCAGTACTCGATCTCGAAGCGCACCTCGGTCTACGCGATGGGTTCGTACCAGCACGCAGCAGGCGGCGCAGAAAACGCCCAGATCACGGGCTTCAACCCGTCGAGCACGCAGAACCAGGTCGTCAGCCGCGTGGGTATCACCCACTCCTTCTGACGGTTGCGGTGGACAAAACGCCGGCGTAAAGCCGGCGTTTTTCCGTTCCGCGCTCCATTTAGCGATCCGTACTATTTCGCATCAAGAGGTTGCAGCATGCGCCGCCTTCCCTCCCTTTCGGCCCTGCGCTCGTTCGAAGAAGCCAGCCGTACCCTCAGCTTCACCAAGGCGGCGCAGAACCTGCACGTCACGCAGGGCGCCATCAGCCGCCAGATCCGCCTGCTCGAAGACTACCTGGGCACGCCGCTGTTCATGCGGCATCACCACCGGCTGGAGATTACCGCTGCGGGCAAGCGCCTGTTGCCCACGCTCCAGGCCGCGTTCGACAGCATCGCTCATACGCTCGATACGATTCGCGCCGATCCTTCCAACAGTCTCCTGAGCCTGAACGCCGCGCCGACGCTCGCGACGCGCTGGCTCACGCCGCGTCTGCGCGATTTCCAGACGCTCCATCCCGACCTGCGCATTTCCATCACGAACGAATACGGGCCGCTGCACGGCAGCGAGCGCAACGAGGACTGCCAGATCCGCTTCGGCATGGAACCGCTGCCGGGCGGCCAAAGCACGCTGCTGATGCGCGAGCGTCATGTGCTGGTGGGATCGGCGCGCGAGTTTTCGCAAGCGCCGGACAGCACGCAGGCGTTGCGCGAGATCCTGGCGCAGCATCCGTGGCTGTATATCCTCGATATCGACCGGCGTCTGCTGGTGTGGGAAGCGTGGCTCGAAGCCGCGGCGCTCGACGTGGAAATGGCCCCGCGCGGCGAGCTGGAATTCAGCACGCTCGATCAGGTGATTCATGCGGCGGTGGCAGGGCTTGGCATCGCGGTCGCAGACCGGCACATGATCGAGCAGGAACTCGCGAACGGCACGCTGGTGCAGTTGAGCGAGGTCGAGGTGGACGGGCCGTCGGGCTATTGGCTCGACGTGCGGCCCGAGGTGCAGGAGACGGTGCGGGTGAAGAATTTCAGTCAGTGGCTGATCGGACATCACGCCGCAAGTCGCTAGATTCAAGGCACAAAAAAAGCCGCTACGCTTTCACGTAGCGGCTTTCGCCCAGAGGGGCAAAGCGTGGAGAACGCTCAATACCCGATGCCATTGACAGCGGGCTTCAGCCCAACCCGCCCATCATCATGTACTTCGTCTCCAGGTACTCGTCGAGGCCATACTTCGACCCTTCGCGCCCCAGACCCGATTCCTTCACGCCGCCAAAAGGCGCGACCTCGGTCGAAATGATCCCTTCGTTGATGCCGACCATGCCGCTTTCCAGCGCACCCGCGACGCGCCACACGCGACCAATATCGCGCGCATAGAAGTAAGCCGACAAACCGAACTCGGTATCGTTCGCCGCCTGGATGGCTTCTTCTTCCGTATCGAAACGGAATATCGCCGCGACCGGGCCGAAGGTCTCTTCATGCGCGAGCATCATGCCGCCGTGCGCGCCGGTGATGATGGTCGGCTCGTAGAACGTGCCGCCCAACGCGTGCTCCTTGCCGCCGCACACGATCTCGCCGCCCTTCTCGCGCGCATCGCTGACATGCGCCTGCACCTTGCGCAACGCCGCCACATTGATGAGCGGCCCTTGCGTCGCGCCCGCTTCCATGCCGCTCGACACACGCAACGCGCGCACCGCCGCCGTGAGCTTCTCGACGAACGCGTCATGCACGCCCGCCTGCACATAGAAGCGGTTCACGCACACGCAGGTCTGCCCCGTGTTGCGGAACTTCGATGCCATCGCGCCTTCCACGGCCGCATCGAGGTCGGCGTCGTCGAACACGATGAACGGCGCATTGCCGCCCAGTTCAAGCGAAACCTTTTTCACGCTGTCCGCAGCGGCGCGCATCAGCAGCTTGCCCACGCGCGTCGATCCCGTGAACGAGATCTTGCGCACGGCCTTCGACGCCATCAGCGTGTCGCCGATCGCGGGCGCATCGCCCGTCACGACGTTGAACACGCCGCGCTCAATGCCGGCTTCCTCGGCCAGCACGGCGAGCGCGAACGCGCTCAACGGCGTTTCCTCGGACGGCTTGAGCACCATCGTGCAGCCCGCCGCCAGCGCCGGGCCGGCCTTGCGCGTCACCATCGCGAGCGGGAAGTTCCACGGCGTGATCGCGCCGACCACGCCCACGGCTTCCTTCGTCACGACGATGCGCGCGCCCTTCTTCGGCGCGGGAATCACGTCGCCATAAGCACGGCGCGCTTCTTCCGCGAACCAGGTGAGAAAGCTCGCCGCGTAGCCGACTTCGCCGAGCGCTTCCGCGTACGGCTTGCCCTGCTCCGCGACCATGATGCGTGCGAGGTCTTCACGATGCGCGAGCATCAGCTCGCCCCAGCGGCGCACCTTCGCGGCGCGCTCCGCCGCCGTGGCGTCGCGCCACGCGGGGAACGCATGCGCGGCGGCCGCCACGGCTTGCAGCGTTTCGCGCGCCCCGGCGCGCGCGACCTCCGCGAGCGGCTTGCCCGTGGCCGGATCGGTCACCGTGAAGGTGGTATCGCCCGCGACCCATTCCCCGTCGATGAAGCTCGACGTGCGCAGCAGGCGCGTTTCCTTGAGGCCGTCGATCATGCTGCGATCTCCAGGCGGCGCGACGCGCGCGGCACGCGCGGAATGCGCGACGTCACGTAGTCGTTGATGACATCGCACGGCGTGTAGTTGCGGTCGAGCTCATAGAGTTCGTCGGCGTCGAGCTTCGTTTCCAGTGCTGCGAGCGCGCTGTCGAATTGCGCGACCGTGTCCGCGCCCACGAGCATCGACGTAATGCCAGGACGATTGAGCACCCACGCCTGGGCGATCTGTGCGCACGACACGCCGCGCGCCAGCGCCACATCGGCCACCGAAAGCGCCACGTCGCGCGAGACCTGATCGTCGTACATCTGCGTGGTGAAGAAGTCGGTCTGGTTGCGCACCGACTTCGCATCGCCGGACAAGAGGCCGCGAGCAAGCGGGCTGAACACCGATACGCCCACGCCCTGATCCTGGCAGAACGGCACCATTTCGCGCTCCTCCTCGCGATACGCGCAGTTCAGCTGCAGCTGCATGTTGATCGGGCGTGCGAAGTTATAGCGCTCGCACGCCTGCAGGATCTTCGCGAACTGCCACGTGAACATCGTCGAGACGCCGATATAACGCGCCTTGCCCGAGCGCACGATGTCGTTGAGCGCATCCATCGTTTCTTCGACGGGCGTATTCACGTCGAAGTAATGCAGCATATAAACGTCGACGTAATCGGTCTGCAAGCGGCGCAGCGAACCGTCGATGCCGTCCATGATGTGCTTGCGCGAATGGCCCTGGTTGTTCACGCCGCCGCCAATCGGATAGCCCACCTTGGTGGTCAGCACAAGCTCGTCGCGCTTCGCGATGCGCTTGACGATGCGGCCCACGACTTCCTCGCCCACGCCCGTCGAATAGAAGTCCGCGAGGTCGATGAAGTTCACGCCCGCTTCGAGCGCATGGCGCACGATCGGCTCGCTTTGCTCTTCGTTATAGATCCACGGCTTCCAGTCGGGCGTGCCCATGTTCATCGTGCCGAGGCACAGGCGCGACACTTTCAGGCCCGAGCGGCCGAGTTGCACGTATTGCATCGTAGTCACCTGATAGAGGAGTCGCGACTCAGGCCGCTTTGGCCTTGGGCGTATAGAACGGATTGCTGATCTGATCCTTGATCTTCGCGATGTCGTCGAGCTTCGGCAGCCCGTTCATGGCAGCGCGGATCGCGGTCTTGCAGGCGACGTAGTTGTTCTCGTAGACGGCGTCCAGGTCATCGCACGACCAGTTCACCCAGTTCGCGGTGACGATGCACCATTCGTTTTCGGCTTCGGGCGGCAGCGTGCCGTCGAGCATCGCTTCCGTGACGGCCTTCGCGATGGCCGCCTGCGATGCGCCCCACGTGGCGTTGCCGTGCAGGTCGCCGCGAATGTCGGCCTTGTTCACGTAGAGCGTGGCGGGCTTGACCGGCACGTTGGGCTGCGCGACCACCATGAACGGCACGTGGCCTTGCGACGGCGAAGACAGGCTGTTCGTGAACGCCTGACCGACGGGGCCGTTGCGCGGGCCGATCATGATGTTGATGTGGGCAGCGTTTACGCCTGGTCCTGCAAAACCTTCGCCGATATAGACTTCCAGGGCTTTCATAGTGACTCCGTCTCCTGTGGTGCCAGTGTTTGATTGATGCGCTGCAACGTGCGGTTTTTATCGATGCAGGCTGAGCGTCGAGACGAATTCCAGCACACGCCACGCAGCGCTGAAAGCTATGAAATCTCATGGGGGCATGACGCCGGATCATCGGCATGAGATCAGGTAATGCTTCGATGACTTTTCGTGGCTTTCGCAACCCAAAATGCTGCCGTTAGACTCTGTTCGCGCCGAAATGAAAAACCGCAAAAAGCCGCTTGATACAGCGGCACGCACGGCGACCCCGACAACGAACGGAGGAGACATGCAACGAATCACGAAAGCAGGTGTACGCCTCGCCGCGGCGCTGGCACTCACCTGCGCCGCGACGAGCAGCTTTGCAGCAGGCAATAGCGCAGGCAACTGGTGCCAGTCAGGCAAGACCGTGAAGCTCGCCCAGGTCACCTGGGAAAGCGGCGCGCTGATGACCGAAATGGTGCGCACGGTGCTGGAAAAAGGCTACGGCTGCAAAACCGAAGTCGTGCCGGGCGCCACCGCCGCCACCGAAACCGCGCTCACCAATAACGACCTGCAAGTCTGGGCCGAACACTGGACAGGCCGCAGCCCGATCATTGCGCGCGGCCTGAAAGACGGCAACGTGAAGCTGGTCGGCGAGCTGATCCCCGGCGGCGACAAGGAAGGCTGGTACGTGCCCGACTACGTGATCAACGGCGACGCCAAACGCGGCATCAAGCCGCTCGCACCGCAACTGCGTTCGATCGCGCAACTGCCGCAATACAAGGATCTTTTCAGCGACGACGAAGAACCCGGCAAGGGCCGCTTCTATAACTGCCCGGCAGGCTGGGATTGCGAACGTTTCAACAACCGCCTGCTGTCGGCCTACAAGCTCGGCGACGATTACACCAACTTCCGCCCCGGCACCGGCGGCGCGCTCGACGCGGCGATTGCCTCGGCCTACGAACGCGGCAAGCCCATCCTCTTTTACTACTGGCAACCGGCCGGCCTGATGGCGAAGTACCACTTCGTGCAGCTCGCGGGTGCGCCCTACTCGGACGCCTGCTGGAACACCATCGCCGACCCGAAGGGCACGCCGTGCGCGTCGGCGTTCAAGGTCTCGCACCTGAAGGTCGCGGTCTCCACGCCGTTCTTCGACGCCCAGCCGGACGCCGTGTCCTTCTTCGAAAAACTGAGCCTGCCGCTCACGCTCGACGAACAGCTGGTGCAGCAGATGCACGACAAGAAGCTCGACGCCTCGACGGTCGCGCGCAGCTTCTTCGAGCAGCACCCCGAAATCTGGAAGCAATGGGTCACGCCGGATGTCGCGGCGCGCGTGCAGGCCGGTCTGAAGACCTGATCCGCACTTACCGCATCACATGTCACACGCTGAATGAGGCTCACCATGGGATCTCCCTTTCTCCACCTGTCGATCGCCGATTGGGTCAACGATCAGGTCACCGCGTTCGTGCAGCAATACGGCGACGCGTTCCACAACTTCAGCGTACTGATGCTGCGCGACGTGCTCGTGCCGCTCGAAGGCCTGCTGCGCGCCATGCCGCCGCTGCTCGTGCTCGCCCTCGTGGGCCTCTTGAGCTGGCATGCCTCGCGCCGCGTAGGCGTGGCGCTGCTGTTCGTCGGCCTGCTCTGGCTGATCGGCTGCTTCGGGCTGTGGGACAAGCTCATGCAGACCTTCGCGCTGATGGTGGTCGCCACCGTCATTTCCGTGGCGCTGGGCGTGCCGCTCGGCATCCTGGCGGCCGGCAGCGCCACGCTGCGCCGCATCCTGCTGCCGGTGCTCGACGTGATGCAGACGCTGCCGAGCTTCGTGTACCTGATTCCGGTGCTGATGCTGTTCGGCCTCGGCAAGGTGCCCGCGATTCTCGCCACCGTCGTGTACGCGCTGCCGCCGCTGATTCGTCTGACCGATCTGGGCATCCGTCACGTCGACGGCGAGATTGTCGAAGCGGCGCGCGCCTTCGGCACGACGCGCACGCAACTACTGTTCGGCGTGCAGTTGCCGCTCGCGCGTCCGAGCATCATGGCCGGTATCAACCAGACCACGATGATGGCGCTGTCGATGGTGGTGATCGCGTCGATGATCGGCTCGCGCGGCCTCGGTGAAGACGTGCTCGCGGGCATCCAGACGCTCGACGTGGGCAAGGGCACGCAGGCCGGCATCGCCATCGTGATTCTCGCCATCGTGATCGACCGCATCAGCCAGGGCTACGGTCAGGGCCGCCGCACGCGCGGTCTCGCGCGCCAGGGCAAGCAGCCGTCGCGCATTCCGTTTCGCCGTGCGCGCAACCAGGCCGACAGCAACGCCGACGCGTCCAAGGCCAGCGACCTGAGCGGCCAGCCGGCCAAGTAATGCGCTCCAGCGCAGTACCTACGAACACGTAAAGAGGTAACGAACATGAGCGGCATCGAAGTCAAACACGTGTACAAGATCTTTGGCGCGCGCGACGCGAGCGAGCGCGCGCTGGAACTGCTGCGCGGCGGCGCGGGCAAGGCCGAAGTGCTGGAAAAGACGCGCTGCAATGTGGGCCTGAACGACGTGAGCCTGTCGATCGGCTCGGGCCAGATTTTCGTCATCATGGGCCTGTCGGGCTCGGGCAAGTCGACGCTCGTGCGTCACTTCAACCGCCTGATCGAGCCGACCGTCGGCGAGATCCTGATCGACGGCAAGGACGTGCTCAAGCTCAACGACAACGGCCTGCGCGAACTGCGCCGCTATGGCGTGAGCATGGTGTTCCAGAGCTTCGGCCTGCTGCCGCACCAGACGGTGCTCAATAACGCGGCGTACGCGCTCGTCACGCGCGGCGAAAAGAAAGCGGCGGCGCTCGCGAGTGCGCGCGAATGGCTCGGCAAGGTGGGACTCGGCAATTACGGCGACCACTACCCCGACGAGCTTTCCGGCGGCATGCGCCAGCGCGTGGGCCTCGCGCGCGCACTGGCGGCGAACACCGACGTGCTGCTGATGGACGAAGCGTTCTCTGCGCTCGACCCGCTGATCCGCACGGAAATGCAAGACCAGTTGCTCGAACTGCAAAAGACGCTGCAAAAGACCATCGTCTTCATCACGCACGATCTGGACGAGGCGCTGCGCATCGGCAACCAGATCGCGATCCTGCGCGACGGACGCCTGATCCAGTGCGGCACGCCCGAGGACATCCTGGAGCGCCCCGCCGACGATTACGTGCGCCGCTTCGTCGAGCGACGCAGCGCCGTGACGCACTAAGCGCCCGTTCATGCGGGCGCTCTATGGCCTGCTGGGCGGCTACACGGTTCTCGTCTGCGGCAACAGCCTGCTCACCACGCTGATCTCGCTGCGCATGCTTGAGGCCGCGCATGGCGCGCTTGGCGTGGGGCTGGTGCAGTCGTGCTACTACGTTGGCTTCATCGCGGGCGCGCTCGGACTCGGGCCGCTGGTCGGGCGGATCGGGCCGCAGCGCGCCTTCATTGGTTTTGGCGCGCTCACGGCGCTGGCCGCGCTCGGCTATCTCTCCTTCGATTCGCCCAACGCCTGGGCCGTGCTGCGGTTCGTGACCGGCTTCAGCATGGTCGGCGTGTTCACGTCGATCGAAAGCGGCGTGAACGGCGCCGTGCCGAACGAGCGGCGCGGGCGCGCGTTCGCGCTCTATCTCGTGCTGACCTATCTGGGCGTGAGCGCCGGGCAGTTCCTGCTGGGCGTGGGCGCGCCCGGCAGCAATGTCGAACACGCGCTCGTCAACGGGCTGTATGTGATTTCGCTGATTCCTGTCGCGCTGGTCGGCGACTGGCAGCAGAGCGTGCCGCCGCCCGTCACCGAGGCGGCTGCGCGCGCCTCGCCGCTCGCCACGCCCAAGCGCCCTACGCTGCTGCTCGACGGCCTGCGCGAACTCGCACGCGTTGCGCCGCGCAGCGTGCCTGCGTGCATCGGCGCCGGTTTGCTGTCGAGCGCCTTCTACGCGCTCACGCCCGTCTATCTCGCGCGCATCGGTTTTCCGGCGGGCGATATTTCACACGCGATGGGCATTGTGCTGATCGGCGCACTGCTCTCGCAATGGCCCGTGGGCAGGCTGTCTGACCGGCTCGGACGGCGCACCACGCTCGGCGTGGTTTCGCTCGTCGCGGCCGTCGCTGCGGCGGCGCTGATCGTCGTGCGCGTGCCCTGGCTCGTCGATACGCTGCTGTTCCTGTATGTCGCGCTCACCTTCACGCTGTATGGCGTGATCGTCTCGGACGTGAACGACCACGTCGACCAAAGCCGCCGCGTGCAGACCAGCGCCACGCTGCTGCTGGTGTTCTCGCTGGGCGGCGCAGCCGGGCCTACGCTGGCGTCGCTGTTCATGCGCCTGCTCGGCCCCGGCGGTCTTTACGTTTTCGCGCTGGCCATCACGCTCGGTCTCGCGGCGCTGTCAAAGGCGCGGCGCTGAATGGCGGCCGGTCGCAAGCCCGCGCGGGCGGTCGCACAAATCGCACAAATCGCCAAAGCCCCACAAGCCGCCAAACCCTCAAAAGTCGAAAAAGCCCCACAGGCCGCAGCGGCCCCCGAGGCCGCGCGTCCCGGTATACTCCGTCGTTTTGGCGCAGCGCCTTTTCGCGATAGCGCCACCCGCGAGGAGACGACCTTGAAGCGAAAGATGCCGGCGCTGAACGCCCTGAAGGCGTTCGAGGCGGCAGGCACGAGCGGCAGCTTCACCCGCGCCGCCGAGCAGCTGAACGTGACGCAGAGCGCGGTGAGCCGCCAGGTGCGCCAGCTGGAAGAACAGCTCGGCGAAACGCTGCTCGAACGCCATCATCACCGGCTCGAACTGACCGAGGCCGGGCGCGCGCTGTTGCGCACGCTCCAGCAGTCGTTCGACCGCATCGAGGTGACGGTGCGCACGATCCAGCAAAAGAGCGACCTGAACCGCCTGCGCGTGAACGCGCCGCCTACCTTCGCGAGCCGCTGGCTCGTGCCGCGCCTCACGCGTCTGCACGCGCGCCATCCCTCGCTCGAATTGAGCCTGACGACGCAGGTGCAGGACACGCTCGCCGATTCGACGGCGCTCGACTGCGCGATCCGCTTTGGCGACGGCGAATGGGACGGGCTGGAAAGCTCGCTGCTGATGCACGAGTCGCATATCGCCGTGTGCGCGCCCGCGCTGATGGCGAACGGCCCCGTCGATCTCACGCAGCAGACGCTGCTGCACGTGCTGGCTGCGGAAAACCAGCGCTACATGACGTGGCGGCACTGGCTGGACGCCGCGCGTATCGAGGACGTGGACACCTCGGGCGGCTATGAATTCGACCTGCTCGACCACGCGATCCGCGCGGCCATCGAAGGACTGGGCGTGACGATGGCCGATCGCAACATGATCGGGCGCGAACTGGCCGATGGCCTGCTTGCGCCGGTGCGCGACATCCATGTGGATGGCCGGCAGTCCTACTGGTTCGTGGTGCGGCCCGAACAGAAAGCGTCCAGGCCGCTCCAGCTTTTCCGGCAGTGGCTTCAGGACGAGATCGCCGCCGCCCGCTGAACGTTGTCCGCAAGGCCGCGCGCAGCAATCGTGCGGTCTGCGTCTTCGAGAATCAGGTCGGCGCCCTTCTCCCCGACCATCATGGTCGCGGCGTTGGTGTTGCCGGACGTGATGTTCGGGAAGATCGACGCATCGACCACGCGCAGTCCGTCGATGCCATGCACACGCAGGCGCGCATCCACCACCGACGTTTGCGGATCCGGGCCCATCGCACAGCTGCCGCACAGGTGATAGATCGAGCCGCTTTGTTCGCGGAAGAACTTGAGCATGCTGGCGTCGTCGGTGACTTCGCCTGCGGGCGTCACTTCTTCCACCGTGATGTCCTTGAGCGCCTTCGCCTGCATCAGCTTGCGCACCAGGCGGCTGCCCGCGATCGCCTCGTCGCGGTCTTTCTGCGTCGACAGATAGTTGCCGCGAATCTTCGGTGCGTCGGCCACGTTGCCCGAGGCAATCTCGATCGAGCCGCGGCTCGTCGGACGGCACGGATTGAAGCAGACGAGAAAGCCCGAATACGGTTCCGGCGTCAGTTGCGCACGATTTGACTTAGGAATCCGATACGACAGCGGGTTGAAGTACACCTGCATGTCCGGATGCGTTTCATCGGCCTGCGTGCGGAAGAATCCGCCTGACTGGTTCACGCTCATCGAGAACGGGCCCGTGCGCTTGAACAGGTACTGCATGCCGAACTTGAGCTTGCTGGCCCAGCTGCTGAACGCATCGTTGAGCGTCTTCACGCGCGAGCGATAGTAGAAGCTCACGCACAGATGATCCTGAAGGTTCTGGCCCACGGCGGGCAGTTCATGCAGCACACTGATGCCATGCTGCTTGAGCAACGCGGCCGGGCCCACGCCCGAGAGTTGCAGCAGCTTGGGCGAGTCGACCGCCCCCGCCGCCACGATCACTTCGCGCTTTGCATGAACGGTGCGCTTCGTGCCCTGCTGCATGAATTCCACGCCGATCGCGCGCGGTGTATCCGCAGACGTATCGAACAGCACGCGCGTCGCGTGTGCGTGATGCTCGATCTTCAAATTCGGGCGCTCGCCAGCGCGATGCAGGTACGCAAAGCTGCTCGACGCGCGCTGGCCGTTACGCGTATTCACGTCGTAAATGCCGACGCCTTCGAGCTTCGCGCCGTTGAAGTCGTCATTGCGCGCGTAACCGAGCTGCTCGCAGCCTTCCAGGAAGGTCTTGCAGATCGGATGCGCGCCGTCCTTCATCGGCGAGATGCGCACCGGGCCGTTCGCGCCGTGCCACGGCGTATCGCCGAGCGGGTGCGATTCGAGCTTGCGGAAATACGGCAGCACGTCCTGATACGACCAGCCCGGATTGCCCGCCGCGGCCCAGTCGTCGAAGTCGCGCGCCGCGCCCCGCACGTAAATCATCGCGTTGATCGAGCCCGATCCGCCCTGCACCTTGCCGCGCGGCGCGTAGATCTGGCGGTTCGCGAGTTCCGGCTCCGGCTCGCTGTAGTACATCCAGTTGTGCACCTTGTTGTAGTACAGCTTGGCGAAGCCAATCGGGATCTTGAACCAGAACGAATTGTCCGAGCCGCCCGCTTCGAGCAGCAGCACCGAATGGCGTCCCGACGCCGACAGCCGTTCGGCGAGAATGCAACCCGCCGATCCCGCGCCGACAATAATGTAGTCGTAATTCATCGCTATGCTCCCACGCGTCTATCCGCGCTCATCCACGTGCAGGCGAGGTATCGCGCACGTCGGCCGGCTGGCTCGCCATCTGGAGGTGCAGGCGCTTGCCGGTGTAAGGCGTATGCGCGCGCACGACGTCCATGTTCAACTCGACGCCCAGGCCCGGCGCCTTCGACGGAATGATGTAGCCGTCTTCCCACTGGATCGGCTGCTTGAGGACTTCCGCATGGAAGCCGCCCCACGTGCCGATGCTTTCCTGGATCAGGAAGTTCGGCGTGCAGGCCGCGAGCTGGATGCTCGCCGCTGCACCAACCGGCCCGTTGTAGAGATGCGGTGCGATCTGCGCGTAATAGACCTCGGCGAGCGTGGCCACTTTCTTCGCTTCAAGCAGGCCGCCCACGCGCGCGACGTTCAACTGGATGATCGACGCAGCGCCCGCTTCCAGCAGCTTGTGGAACTCGTACTTCGTGGTCAGGCGCTCGCCTGCCGAAATCGGAATGCTGGTGTGCTTCGCGACTTCGGCCATCGCGTCGGGCTGGCCCGGCGGCACCGGCTCTTCGAACCACAGCGGATCGTATTTTTCGAGGCGTTTCGCGAGACGGATCGCCGACGACGGCACCATCTGCCCGTGCGTGCCGAACAGGATATCGGCCTGGTTGCCCACGGCTTCGCGCACCTTGCGGCAAAACGTTTCGCAACGGTCGAGCACTTCCAGCGAAAGCTGGTGGCCCGAGTACGCCGTGTAAGGCCCAGCCGGATCGAACTTCACGGCGGAGAAACCCATCTTGACCATCTGCGCGGCGCATTCGGCGGCGAGGTCGGGGTCGTCGTAGTCGTACTCGCCGCGGGCGTTCTTCGGATAAAGATAGGTGTACGAACGCAGACGCTCGTTCACCATGCCGCCGAGCAGTTCATAGACCGGCTTGTTCGCCGCCTTGCCGATGATGTCCCAGCAGGCCATTTCCAGGCCGCTGACAATGCCCATCATCGTCAGGTCGGGGCGCTGCGTGAAACCGCTCGAATAGGCTTCGCGCCACAGACGCTCGACGTGGTGCGGATCGCGGTCGAGCAGATAGCGCGAGAACGCGTCTTCGATGGCTGGCACCATCACGTCCGGATGGAAGGTAGCCGCGTAAATTTCGCCGACGCCCTGGATGCCGCAATCGGTTTCCAGCGTGACGAAGATCCAGTACATGCCGCCGAGGTGCGGAGGCGGCACCGCGACGACGTGCGTTTGCAATGCAACGACTTTCATGGTTCGGGCGTATTAGGCAGGTTGTGAAGGGGACATACGCGTGGACATGCGCTTGAGCACGAGCGCGGCAATGCCGCCGAGCGTGCCGATAGCGGCCACGTAAGCGAAATAGAACTGATAGCCGAGCATGCCCGCGTAGTGCTCCGTGATGTAACCGTTCAGGAGCGGCAGGAAAATGTCCGACGAATAACCAATCAGGGACACGAGGCCGATGGCGAGGCCCGTAATGCGCATGGGAATCGCGCAGTAGTCGAGCAGCGTCCAGTAAAGGCCGCGAATCGCGTAAGTCATAAGGCCGATGAAGAGCACGACCGCGCCCAGCAGCGCCATGTTGCGCAGCGACGGCAGCACGATCAGGCCGATCAGGCCCGCGACGGCCAGGAACATCGCCCAGATCAGCACGCGCAGATTCGACAGGCGGTCACCCAGATAGCCGCCGCCGATGCCGCCGAGCGGACGCATCCAGAGCTTGAGCGTCGTGACCATGCCGGCCGCCACGACCGTCATGTGCATCTCGCCCTGCTGCAGGTACGCAGAGAAACTATAAGTCGCCCAGAAGATCTGGTAGCCGCAGAACACCACCGCTGCCACGAGCCACAGTTGCGGAATCTTCGCGAGCGTCGAGAGATCGCGCCAGAGCGCACCGCGTGCGTTGGTCTGCGCCGCATCGGCAGCGGTTTGCGCATCGTCCTGCACGGGCGCGGCGTCCTTGAAGAAACTCATCAGCGCGCCGATGCCGATACACGTGAACGAATACAGGAAGATCACGTGACGCAGGCCCGCCGCTTCGCCACGCCCCGAACTCGTTGCGGCCGCAAACAAGGCCAGCGCGACGGTCGCGAGCAGCGCTTCGACCAGGCCGCGCCCGCCGTCGAGCAGGCCGAAGAAGCGGCCCTGTTCGTTCGCCCCCGCGATCATGCGCACGCGCTTGAGCACCGAAGCCCAGAACGTGAGGCCCGTCGTCAGCCCCCAGCAGCAAAAGATCACGAGCAGCGTGTGAAACGACGGCGCGGTCGAATACCAGAGACCCAGCGCGCCGGTGCCGATCAGCGAAAAGCAGATCAACAGGCGCGGCGCGACGCGGTCGGCGAGCCAGCCGCTCGGCAGGTACGACAGAAAGAAAATGATGCCGAGCACCGAGTACAGGTAGCCCAGTTGCGCGTTGTCGATGTGGAACACATCGAGCATCGTGGTCTGATAGACCTGGCGCAGATAGAGAATCGGATAGATGGCGCCCGCGGCCAGCACAAGCAGCAGCAACTGGCCGTAGCGCTGCATTTTGCCCGCGGATGTGGCGATGGACGAGGCGTCGGCGCGCGGCGAGGCCGCAGGCGCAACGGGTGCGACAGGTTTCGCGATGGACTTCTGCAAGATTGTCTCCATACCGCAGGCTCGTTTGCATCCTTCGACGCAACGGCCAGCGTTTCTTCAAGCGGGCGTCCGTTGCAGCGGACGCCCTTTTTTCGCAGGTGCGAGATTCGCTCAGTGATCCGAACGAATGGGTTGGGTCTTTATCTTTCGTTAAAACGGCATGACGACGAGGCGCGTCTGCGTGAATTCGAGCATGCCATGCTTGCCGTCGTCGCCGCCCAGGCCCGAACGCTTCCAGCCTGCGTGGTAGCCCTGGTACGGGTCGGCGGGCGTGCGGTTGACGTACAGCTCGCCGGCCTCGATCTCGTTGGCGACACGCATCGCCGAGCGATATCGCTCCGTGTACAGCACCGACGACAGACCGAACTGGTGATCGTTGGCCATGCGCAGCGCGTCGTCGAGCGTCTCGTACGACAGCACCGGCAGCACCGGCCCGAAGATCTCTTCCTGCACGATCTCCATGTCCTGGCGGCAGGCGCTCAGCAGCGTGGGCGGATAGAAGTGGCCCGCGCCTTCGGGCAAGTAGCCGCCCGTTTCCACCTTCGCGCCGTCAGCCACGGCGCGCTCGACCATTGCGTGGATCGACGCACGCGCCAGCTCGCTGATGAGCGGGCCCATGTGATCCGCGTTCACCGCGCGGTCGCCGAAGCTCACTGCCTTCATCTTGTCGCGCAACAGTTCGACGAATCGCGCGTGCACCGACGCCTGCACATAGACGCGCTCGATGGCGGTGCAGAGCTGGCCGCAGTGCGTGGTCTTGGAGCGCACGATGGCCGTGGCCGCCGCTTCGAGATCGGCGTCGGCTTCGATGATGGCCGGCGTCTTGCCGCCCAGTTCGAGCGAAGGCCGCGCGATGTTTTCCTTGCAGTAGTCGAGCACCTTGCGGCCCGCCGCCACGCTGCCGGTCAGCGAAATCATGCCGACGTCGCGATGCGTGCAGAGCACGGCGGCGGTGTCGTGATCCATCGCCAGCACGTTGAAGAGGCCCGGCGGCAGTTGCGCGTCCTGGGCGGCGCGCGCCACTTCGAACGCCGAGCACGGCGTGTTGTTGCTGGGCCGCGCGACCACGGCATTGCCCGTGATGAGCGCCGGCGCGATCTTGCGCAGCAACGAATAGATCGGGAAATTGAACGGAATCAGGCAGGCGGCGACGCCAATCGGCTCGCGCATCAGGATCAGATTCTCGTTGGCGCTGTCGCTCGGGATCACCTCGCCTTCGATGCGGCGCGCCCACTGCGCGTGGTAGCGCAGGATCTCGGCGGCGTAATGTGCTTCGGAGGTGGCGTCGGCGACGCTCTTGCCGGACTCGGCCGCCAGCACCGCGCCGATCACGGGCGAGCGGGCGTCGATGGCATCGGCAAAGCGGTTGAGGATCACGCCGCGCTCGGCGGCGGGCAGGCGGCGCCAGCTGCGCTGCGCGGCGGCCGCGGCCTCGACGGCGCGGATCGCGTCGGCGGCGCTCGCGGCGCTCACGTGAGCGATGAGTTCGCCCGTTGCCGGATTATGGACGGCGATGCGCTGCGCGTCCGTTTCGAGGAATGTCCCGTTAATGAAATTGTAATCTGCTCGCATGATGTGAAACCTGATCGTCGCCATCTGAGGTTGGCGCAGTATCCCGCCGTCGCGGAAAGGCTCACAAACGATAAATTGTCGAGGCAAGCATGCGTTTTCCGCATGCTTGCGCAAGGCCCGCCACGTAAGGGTTTCAGCCCTTACCGGCGGCAAGGTTGCGCAACATTTCGAGCAGTGGCACGGCGCTTTCGCGCCGGTATTTGTATACCCGCGAAAGGACTCGTAAGGCTTCCGGTAAAGCGCCCCTTTGATTGTTGCTTCATGGCAAGCCGCTTGACGCGAAGATTCCCTCGCCGCCACGAAACCCATTTTCGGGCGGTGCATCACGGGGGCGGCCGCTGCGGCGGCGCGCGCCCTCCTCTTCGTTTCATTGTGCCAAGGAGGCCCCACATGACCAGCTCCATCGGTTCCAGCAACCTTACCCGCCCGGCCTCGCTAGAGCCGCTCGCGAACAATCGCAGCAGCAAACCCAGCGGCCTGCAACAACCGGCCGGCAACACGTCGGGCAAGTCCGAATCCGTGCTACCGACCCCGGTCGGCCCGCTCGGCCACACCATCAACACCACTGCATGACCACTGCGTCGATTGTCGTGTCGTACTCCCAGGTAATGTCCAGGCTGACCACCATGCAACTTTCCAATGGTTTCGCGCGTACCGCGACAGCCCTTTTGCTTGCCAGCCTCGCGCTGCCGCTCGACGGCTGCGCGGTCGTGGCATTTCCCTGCCGTGTCGCTTCGGCGACGCTGAAGATCGTGCCCGTCGTCGGACATCCGGCGGCGATCCCGTTCGACGCGTGCGCGGCGGCAGTCGACTAAGCGGAGCAGCATCATGAAACGGGCGTCGTGGATTGTCTGCACGGTAGGGGCCATCGGTGCGCTATGCGCCGGCTCGTTCGCCATGCCGGCGTGTGCCGGGGCAGCAGGCTCCGCGCCGCCCGTTACTGCGCCAGCAGCAACGCAAAACGTGCACAAGGCCGAGCTTGAGCAAGCCCAGCAAAAGTCGTCGAATCCGCCGCCATCGCATGCGGCATCATCTGCGCCGTCGCCACGCCGCCTCGCGGCCGCGCGTACGCGTGCCGCCGTGCAGGACGATACGCCGTTCTCGTTTCGCGGCATCGCGCTAGGCATTACGCTCACGGCGCTGCGCGAAGCGAACATGATCCGCGCGACGCCGCACGAAAGCACGCTGGTGTGCGAAACCGATGTGGCAGGCGGCGACATCGGCATGATGCTCAAGAGCTACGCCAGCCCGAATGTGGCCTGCCGCTGGGCCCACCGCACGTCGAATGGCTGGACGCCGTCGCTCGCGGTCGTGGCGGGAGCGCCCGCGCTCGATCACGTGCTGCGCTTCGCGCACGACGCGCCCGGCGAGCCGCTGCGCCTGTACGAAATGTCTTTCGTGGTGGACAGCATGACCGCGTTCGACCTGCGCGACCTGCTCGCGGCCCGCTACGGCAAGCCGCATATGCGCGGCACCGCCGACGTGCCGTTGCTCGTCTGGGACAACGCCGCCAGCACCATCACGATCTGCGTGCTGCCCGATGGCGGACGCGCCACGCTTACCTATTTGCTGAAACCACCCAGCCCGCGCCCCAAGGGCTTAGAGCGCGCGTTGAAGGTCAGCCAGTTCGACGAAGGCTGAATCCCGTCTGGCTGTCTTCTGGCTATAGAGGCCGATAAAACCGAGCCCGCCACTACGCGTATCCCGACGAAAATGATGAAATCTTCCCGCGCTCAACACCTTTCCGTTACATCGGATTCCTTACCTTCGATTACGAACCGGAAAGCGGCGAAACATTCGCTGTCGTTCGTGTCGTGCATGTCGTTCGCGCTTGCGGCCGCAGCGCTTTCGGGCTGCGCCACGCCGGACTCGATTGTCGAGACGCCGATGACGCCGCCGCTCGCCGAAGCGCCGCTCAACGTCAACACGAGCGGCTCGATCTACCAGGCGGGCACCTCCGTCGCGCTGTACGAGACGCCGCGCGCGCAGCATATCGGCGAAGTGCTGACGATCCGCCTGTCCGAGACCTATACCGGCAACGATACCGCCACCGCCGCCGCCAAGCGTTCGAGCGACATCACCGCCACGGCCGCCGATCAATCGACCGGCACGGCGGCGCGCCTCGCACGCCTGTTCAATATCGGCTCGGCGTCCACGAGCTTCGACGGCAGCGGCAGCCACACGCTTTCCAGCGGCATGAACGGCACGCTGGCCGTGACGATCATCAGCAAGACGCCAACGGGCAACCTGGTGGTGTCGGGCGAAAAGATCATTGCGATGAGCGGCGAGCATCAGCGCCTGCGTCTTTCGGGCATCGTGAATCCCAACGATGTGGAAGCCGACAATTACGTCGATTCCGGCAAGATCGCCAACGCCCGCATCGAGGAAATGGGCCACGGCATGCTCAACGACGCCACGACCGTGGGCTGGCTCCAGCGCATGTTCCTGAGCGTGCTGACGTTCTGATTCTCCGGTTTCAACGGACGCAAAAAAGGGCGAATCGCTTTAACCGGCGATTCGCCCTTTTTGCTGGCGCCTGACATTAACGCAGGCGCCTGACGTCAATCGTCTTCGATTTTCACGTCGTTTTTATATTCGCCCTTATATTCGCTGTAGCGCTCCGCCACGCCCACTTCCCCGTCGGGCACGAATACATAGCCGTGGCCCCACACGGTCTGCAGATAGCGCGGCTCGGACGGATCGGTCTCGATCAGGCGGCGCAGGCGCCAGATCGCCACGTCCAGGCTGCGGTTACGATATTTCCCCGCTTCGCCGTAGACGATTTCGATGATCTGCTCGCGCGAGAGAATCGTCATCGCGTGATTGACGAACAGCTTCAGGAAGGCGAATTCGCTCGAACGCAGCGGAATGCGCTCCTCGTCGCGATAAAGTTCGCGCGAGCGGAAATCCAGCTCGAAAGGGCCGAAGCTGAACGACGCGCGGCTTTCCGGCGCGCCCGTCGCACTTGCCACGCTGCGGCGGCGCATGACCGTGCGAATGCGCGCAGCCAGCTCGCCCGGATCGAACGGCTTGCCCACGTAATCGTCGGCGCCGAATTCCAGCCCCAGCACGCGATCGATGACCTCGTTGCGCGCCGTCAGCATGATCACCGGCAGGTCGTCGCCGCTTGCGCGCAGTTCGCGCAACGCGGTAATGCCATCGACCTCCGGCATCATGATGTCGAGCACGACCACCTGGGGCCGCTCGGAACGCAGCTTGTTTTGCAGGGCGCGCGCCGACGGCAGCGCGGTGACGGTGAAGCCGCGCATCTGGAGATACTCGGCGGTGACGTCGCGCACGACGGGATCGTCGTCGACGAGGAATACGTTATTGGTCATGCGCAAATCGTAAGGGACTCGCCACGCGTGGCATAGACCCCTTACCTTCCCATTCCTTTCCTGAAAGATGCGGCGAGAAAGATCACTGGCCGCTTGAAGCCGCCTCGAACGAACTCGCGAGGCGCGTCTGGTCGACCACCATGCTGTCGATCAGGCCCTGAAGCTTCACGGTCGCGCTGGAAAAGCGGTCGGTGCTCAGCCCGTGCACCTCGTAACGCGCGCTGACGGCGATACGGTTGTGCAGGAAGATCGTCATGTTGATGGTCGAAAGATACGCCTTGCTGTCGTCGCTGAAGGTCGGGCGCCCGAACTCGATCGACGCGTTATAGACCAGCCGGCCGGCGCAATTGGACGGCTCGGTGCCCGGACTATAAAGATCCGAGCGCACGCCGCGCTGCGCGAGCGCGTATTGCAGCGAGGGCACGAAATCGGCCGCCGTCACCATCGGATTGATCTCGATGCAGACGTCGGTGAGATTCACGGGCCGTCCCGTCACGAATTTCGGCGACGAGTAATTCGAGGCGACCGCATAACCGGCCTGGATCACCGAGCCGGTGGCGTCGGCGGCCGTGATCAGCGTCCACGCGCAGCCGTTGAGTGCGAGCGCCGCCGCGCAAAGTGAGGAGCGGAAAACGTTGAGCATGGAGACCGTAAGCAGAACGCGTCGATGGGCTGCACGGCGCGCTGGCACTCATCGGGCAAGCGCGGACGGCAGGACTCGACGTGCATCATCGCGGCAAAGCATGGCGGCCGATGGCGCAGTCATGGGCCAATGTTGAAAGTGGCTTTCCAGTTCTTCGCGAATCTCTCATCGGGTAAGCATTTTTGAACTGTCCGCCTGCTGCCAGCGGCATTGGGCGGGCATCGAGCGAAAATCTCGCACCCCAGTTCTTACCGCTCGCACCCTATTTGAAATGATTCGTAAGCGGCCTGGCAATCGCCCCGTTGAGCGAGGCTTTGTGTCGACGACGCTGCGACTATCGTTTCCCTTGCGGCGCAGTGCGCCGTGGCGACGCCGGACGAGCCGCCTGTCGTCCCCTGCCATTTCAACATCATCGTGTCCGCCATGAACCGAGAACTGACCCACCGCCGCGCAAAGACCTCCCTGCATCGCGGCCTCAGCACCGCCGCGCTTGCGCTCTTCGCCACGCTTGCCGCTTCGACGGCAGCACAGGCGGCGAGCTTCCATTGCCCGCACAACGCTTCGGCGTCGGAGCGCATCGTCTGCACCGACCCGACGCTGTCCGCGCTCGACGACAAGCTCGCCGCGCTCTATAAAACCGCCGTCGACGCAACGCCCGACTCCACCGCGCTCGAAGCCGATCGCGTGAGCCAGTGGCAATGGCGCCAGCACAACTGCAAGGACAAGGCTTGCGTGACGGACTGGTATAACCGCCGCATCGCCGAACTCGAAGGCGACTTCAAGCACGGCCAGCAGGCGACGGTGCAACGCGTGAAAGACGGCGTGGCCTCGCAGAACCTCGCCCCGACCGCGCGCGACGCCGTGCTCGAAATGAAGGGGATCGAGCCCGCCGTCAAGCACACCGACGCGAAGCACGAAGACGCGGAAGCCAGCGCCGAAGCACTGCGCCTGCGCAAGATGCCGAGCGGCGTCGCCGCCGACGCGCGCCAGAAGCGCATCGCCGATGCGCTCGCGAAGCACATTCCGGCTGCCGTGCCCGCACCGTCGGCATCGAATGCGCAGGCAAGCGCAGCGTCGAGCAAGGCCATTGCGAACGCAACGAGCGTCGCGTCGATCGACGAAGCGATCGCACAGTCGAAGGACAAGGCCGTGAACAAGGCTGCAAATAACGCCAAAGCCAAGGCTGCGGTTCCGGCCCCGGAAGCGAAGACCGCTGACAAATCGGCCCAGGCGCCGGTTCAGGAAGCGGCTGTTGCCGTCAAGTAAGCGTCAAGCACGCTGAAATCGCAGGGAAAATAGCCGTGATCTGGCCCGTTGGTAAGCGAAGGTAAGAATTAGTCACACTGGCGCTATTCATCGAATCGTCGACAACAATTAAAATTTCACGATGAGTCCACACGTTCTCATCGTCGACGACGATCCGGTCGTGCGCGACCTTCTTTCCCGCTTCCTGCGAACCCACGGCTTCCAGACATCCGTGCTGCACGAGGGTACCCACCTCGCGCGGCGACTTGAGCTCGAACGACCTTCGGTCATCGTGCTCGACGTCATGATGCCTGGCACCGACGGGCTGCGCACGCTCGCCGCATTGCGCGCGCAAGGCGATGACATTCCCGTGATCTTCGCCTCCGCGCGCGGCGCGGTGACCGACCGCATCGCCGGGCTCACGCTCGGCGCGGACGATTATGTCGCCAAGCCCTTCGATCCGCAGGAACTGCTGCTGCGCATCCAGACGGTGCTGCGCCGTCATGGCGCGGTGCCGCCCAGCGCGCCCGAAGCGCGCGAACGCTGCCAGTTCGGGCCGTTCGAGCTCGACTTCGCCACCCGCTCGCTGCTGCGAGACGGCGAGCGCGTGCCGCTGCGCGACAGCATCTTCGCTCTCCTGAAGATCTTCGCGCGCAATCCCTATCGCGTTCTCTCGCGCGTGCTGGTGCACGACCTGTTGCGCGAAGACGGCGTGCCGTTCAACGACCGCAGCCTCGACGTGCCGATCTGGCGCTTGCGCCGCGTGATCGAAGACGATCCCGCCCAGCCGCGCTACGTGCAGACGGTGCGCGGCAAGGGCTATGTATTCGTGCCGCTGCGCGAAGATGACATCGAAGGCAAAGGCGTAGCCAATGCTGCTAGCGCCGGTTCATGAACAATCCGCTGAATACGCTGTTTGGCCGCATGGCCTTGATGTCGGCGCTCGTGCTTTTTATCGTGCAGGCGTGCTGGTTTGTCGTGTTCGCGCCGCAGCCGCGCCGCCATGAAGTCGAAGGCTTCGAGCGCGGGTTGCTGCTCATGCTGCACGCGGCCAACGGATCGGCGCCCAACGAGGTCGAACTCGCGCCCGCGCTGCGCGTGCACCTCGTGCCCACCTGGAACATGCCCGCCGACGTGAAGCTCGAAGTGCCCCGGCGCGAGCCGCTCGCCGACCTGCGCAAGCAGTTGCTGCGCGACCTCCCGCCGGGCACCGAAATTCTCGCGGACATGCACCACCAGCGCGGCGGCGCGCTCTGGGTGCGTTTTGCGGGCCATCCCACGTGGATCGTCGCGCCCGTCGACCTGCCGCCGCCGCCCAACGTCCTGCCCATGGCAGGCGGCCTGCTCGCCATGTCGCTGCTCGTCGCGCTGCTCGCGATGTGGCAAATGCAGCGCCCGCTTTCGCTCGTCGCACAGGCGGCGCGTGCGTTCGGCACCGGCCATCGGCCCGCGCCCGTGAACGAACAGGGGCCGCGCGAACTGCGCGAGTTGATCGGCTCGTTCAACCGCATGATGAAGCAGCTCAACGAGGCCGACGACGATCAGGCCGTCATGCTGGCCGGCGTGGCGCACGACCTCAAGTCGCCGCTCACGCGCATCAAGCTGCGCGCATCGCTGCTGGGCTCGGACGTGGAGCGCCAGCAGCTTTATCGCGAAGTCGATTCGCTCAACGATATCGTCCAGCAGTTCCTCGAATTCGCGCGCCAGCGGCCTGAAGCCGGCCCGGAAGTCGAAGTGGATGCGCTGCTGCGCGAACAATACTATTCGGACACCGGCAGCGACGAGGACGTGCTGTTCAGGCTCGACCTGCGCGCGGGGCCGGCGTTTCGCATGCCGCGCACCTTGCTTGACCGGCTGATTTCGAATCTCGTCGATAACGCACTCGAACATGGCGTGCCGCCGGTCGAGATTTCCACGCGCCGCGAAGGCCTGCAATGGATCATCGATGTGCGCGATCACGGCCCCGGCATTCCCGCCGACCGCGTGGCCGCAGCCATCAAGCCCTTTGTGCGCCTTGACGAAGCACGCGGCGGCGAAGGCCATTGCGGCCTGGGACTCGCGATCATCACGCGACTCGTGCGCAACCAGGGCGGCCAGTGCGAACTCTCCAACCACCCCGAAGGCGGGCTGCGCGTGCGTATCGCGCTGCCCGTGCTTTAAGCGCCTGCGTTTACGTGCCTTGAACGCAGGCGTTCCAGATTTACCGCGAGATTAAACGGCGAGACGCGCGCGCAGACGGCCCACCGTCACCGCGTCCAGGCCGAGGCCGCTTTGCAGATAACGATTGATGTCGCCGTAGCCCGATTGCAGCGCATCGCAGGCCGCCTGCAGATAGCTCGCCTGTACAGGCGGCGTGAGATTCTGCGAATCCACCGTCGTCGAGCGCCACGCATTCGTCAGAAGAAAATCCTGCACGACGATTTCAAGCGGCACATTCGCGATCAGCAACAGCAACGCCGACGCCCAGCCCGCCACATCCACGCCGTCGCCGCCAACGATCAATTGCGGCCCCGGCGCCTCGGCAATATGTTCGAGCAGCGCGCCATAGGCGATGCACTGCATACGGCCCGTCACGAGTTCGCGCCACTGCGCCAGCATCGCCGCATTCAATTCGCTCGCCGAATAACCTGCAAATGAGCGCGGCGTGGGCGTACCCAGCACGTTGAGCGTGACGCGGTTCGCGCTGGTCAGCACGATATCGGGCGTGGCGTCGTTCTCGGCGGGCGTACGCAGGTCGTAGACGCAGGCGAAGGCCATGCGCTCCAGCGTCACCGTATCCGCCGCATTGGGCGTGAGCGCGTCGCTGCGATACAACAATGCGCGGCGCACGTGCGCGCCGTCGCTCGTCGAATACCCCGGCGCCGCGCCGCCCACGTCGCGGAAGTTGGCCACCGAGTTCACGGCGGGCGTCGGCGCGAACTGTGGCCCCGTGCCATCCGAATAATCTCCGCCACACGCGCTCAGGAGCGTGCTTGCGCAACCACCTAGCGCCAGCACGCTCATGGTGCCCTTGAGCAGCCTGCGGCGCGGCGGGCTGGCCAGCGCACCCGCCGCGCTGCGCGCAGCCGGTGTGACGCCGCTGGACTGGCTGCCGGGCAAACCTTTGCGCAAGTGTCTGAACGAAGGAGTACTGGCGGAAAAAGGAAGCATCATCGATAGAAAGCGAGTGAGAGGTGCTCGCATTCCGGCGAGCACGCGGCGGCGAGGTATGCCACGCGCGTAAAAATTGGAAAGCCGAAGTTTACCGGCAGACGGCCGTGAAAAGGTTACGTTGCAAGACACAGTAATAATCCGTATTACCTTGCATTGCACCGCCAGGGCGCACCGGCGTCATCATGCCCCGCCACAAACCCCGCGTCACCGCCGTTTTTGTGCACAAATATTTCTATTCCTTTCCAATTCGGCACAGCGGGAAAGTTTGCATGAAACACCTTGTTTGCTCGCGCCTTAGTGGGCTTGGCCCGATGCAAAAAGCCCTTGATTTCATTAACGAAACTTCCAATTACTTCCAAAATATTATTCTTGACGCTCGGTTTCCCGCTTTTATAATCGCCCGTGAAATTCAGGCATGGACGCCACGCTTCTGAAGAAGTGAACCGGCAGCGGACTATTGCCCATGGGAGTGCTACTTCATGTACAAAGGCAGTGTCACCGAAGAGGCGCGCGAGGTCATGCGCGCGATTGAACTGATCCAGCTTGGCGCACGCATGCCGGTGCTGGAAAAAGAACTCAATCTGTCGCGCAATCGTTTGATCAGGCTCTATCGCGAGCTCAAGGATGCGTCGCCGCCCAAAGGCATGCTGCCGTTTTCGGCGGACTGGTATTTCACGTGGTTGCCGAATATCCACGCCTCGCTTTTCTACAATATCTTCCTGTATCTTCGCGATGAAGCGCAATGCAGCCGGCTCGACGCGCTCACGCGTGCTTACCGGCTCTATCTCGAACACTGCGATTGCGCCGACACCGAACGCGTGCTGAGCTTCACGCGCGCATGGACGCTGCTGCGCTTTTTCGAAGGCGGCCTGCTCACGCTCACGCGTTGCGGCACCTGCACGGGCCGCTTCGTGCGGCCGGTGCGTGAAGCCAACAAGCCCTATACGTGCTGCGTCTGCGCACCGCCCTCGCGCGCGGGCGTCACGCGCGCGGTGCTCGAAAGCCGCAACCAGGAGAACAGCGCCAACATGGCGCTGATGCCGACGCCGCACGCGGCCTGAGCGCTTCGTCGCGCCATGCGGCAAATTTACACACTGCTGTCTTCCACGTCCGCCAGCGCGGCGCGAATATCGCCCGCGCATAGACGGCACGCTGCTTTGCTTTCCTGATTAATGTTCGACGCCTGGCGTTGCGCGCAGATCTGCGTCGCGATTTCCAGCGCGTGTGTACGCGCATGGGTTGCGGAATATCGCGCATTTCTCTGCCCTATTCGCCAGCCGGTCTGGCATCGCGGCATGGGAATATCGGGGCGTCGCGATAAAGCGATGAAATAAAAGAGGTGAAAAATGGAAATCGGCAGTTTGGCGACGACCGCGGGCGACGGCGCCGCGTACACCCGCAGCAGTAATACGGATGTCACGACCACCACCACACAAAACGGGGTAGCAAACACAGACGCGGGCAACAGCGCCACGCCGGCGTCGCAGGACGACGCTGTCGAGATATCGCCGCAAGGCTATGCCGCTGCGTCGAACGATGCGTCCGCCGGGACATCCACCGGGACGTCCGCCGGTGCATCAATCGACCCATCGGCAGACGATACCGACGATCCGACGGATCAGGCGACGGATGCCACGACCGACGCTCAAGGCAGCACAACGACTCCAGAAAGTTCCGACCAGGCAAACGCGCAGCCCATGCGCTCCCTGGTCTACGGCGCGTTGGGACTCGCGCGGCCCGACCAGCCGCCCGACCCCAACCACGCCTATTCGTTTGGCCGATGGGTCGCGGCAGGCATCACCATCGGCGGCCTGATTTCGCTGTTTATCTGAACGACGCGAATTCGAGCCGATTTCAAGGCTTGATTCAGCGCATTCGCTGCGTGGGATGCCTGGCCAGCGCACGACGCTGGCGCAGGTAACCCACCGCAGCGAGCGCCGCACAGCAGCCCAGCGTGGCCGCCACCTCGCGCCGGTGGTCTTCGCTCATCACCATCACTACGAACGCACCGCCGATCAGCGCCACAACCAGCACCCCAAGGAACGGATGCAGCCACATCTTGACCTTCAACGGGCCCGCCGCGACCAGGCGCTTGTGCAGACGCAACTGGCTCACCGCAATCACGAGATACACGAGCAGCGCAATCGCGCCCGTCGTCGACAGCAAGGCATCGAAGACGTATTTCGGCGCGAGATAGTTCGCACCGCACGCCACGAACGCCACGAGACTTGACGCCATGACCGCGCGCGCCGGCACGCCGTTGGCGGTCGTGCGCGTCACGAAGCGCGGCGCCTGCTGTCGTCTGCCGAGCGAATACATCATGCGCGACGCCGTATACAGTGCCGAATTGAGGCAACTCCCCACGGCGACGAGAATCAGGCCATCGGTAATCAGTTGTGCATAGGGAACGTGGAAACTGCGCAACACCGCCTGGTAAGCGCCCAGGCGCGTCAAGTCCGGATCGTTCCACGGCACCGTGCAAATGATGACCAGCACCGAGCCGATATAAAACAGCGAAATGCGCCACACGACCGAGGTAATCGCGCGCCCGATTTCCCGCGCCGGGTTTTCCGATTCCGCAGCGGCAATCGTGACCACTTCGGTGCCGAGGAACGTGAACATCGTCGTCAGCAGCGCGCCGACAATCGGCGCCATGCCGCGTGGAATGAATCCGCCATGTCCCGTCATGGTCTGCCACGGCGTCACATGCACAGCCGGCAGCAGGCCCGACAGCGCAGCAATGCCCAGGCCGATAAAGAGCAGAATGCCGGTCACCTTGATAATCGCAAACCAGAATTCGAGTTCGCCGTAATTCTTGACGCTCGCGAGATTCGCGACCGTCAGCGCCGCCGTCACCAGCACGGAAAGCTGCCAGACCGGCACATCCGGCAACCAGCCGTTGAGAATGTTGGCCGCAGCCGTCGCTTCCAGCGGCACGACCAGCACCCAGAACCACCAGTACATCCAGCCGATCGTGAAGCCGGCCCATGAGCCGATCGCTTTATCCGCGTAAGTGGAGAACGAGCCGGAATCGGGCATCGCGCAGGCCATCTCGCCGAGCATGCGCATCACCGTCACCACCAGCAGGCTGCCGAATACATAAGCGAGCACGGCGGCGGGGCCCGCCTCGGCAATCGCGTGCCCCGAGCCGACGAACAGCCCCGCGCCGATGCTGCCGCCAATGGAAAGCATCACGACGTGGCGCTGCTGGAGTCCATCGGCAAGCCGGTGCGAGTCCGGGCTCGCGCCCGTGTGCGAGTCGAGATTGGCGTAACCCGCGCTCGCTGCGTCGATCAGGCCAGGTGGGCTATCAATCTGTCGCATGGGTCTTCCTCCGTGGTTTTTTCGGGGACATCGTCAGGCATTCGTTTCAGGTCGCATTCATCATCGGGATCCAAAAACGCCCGATATAGAACCGTTCCGACCGTCCGTAGAACGCCAGCGACAATGCCTGGCCACCTGCCGCAAAGCTCCAAGCCCCGTCCCGCCTGCCTCTGGCCCCCGCCCCGCCGCCGCCCACAAGGGAAAACCCTTAATCCATCGTTGCACCGTTCCATGCGCGATCGCAGAGCGTAAACCCTTATTTTTACTATGCCTAATCGAATCCTATACTCCGTCTACAATTTGTATACATCGATGTTGGACGTTAGAAGACTCTGATGCCAACCGACGGTCTGGAAGACGCCGTCGAGCTGTACGGCCCCGAAGGACGGCGCATGTAGCCGGTGCGCGATCACCCGAAGGCGCAGTGGGTTTCAAAAGCGATATTGGAATTAGAAATGCATACGGTTACCTCGCTCCCCGCGGACGACAAGATGTGTGGCTGGTATCACACGAGTCGCGCGCGCACTCCCAAGGCGGGTCACAAGGGCGAATCGAAGGCCCGCTGGGCCGTGATCGGCGCCGGTTTCACGGGCCTCGCCGCCGCCCGACAGCTCGCGCTGAATTTCCCCGACGATGAGGTCGTGCTCATCGAAGCCCAGGAGATTGGCTTCGGCACCTCGGGGCGCAACGCCGGTTTCGCGATCGACCTGCCGCACGACATCGGCGCGGACGATTACATCGGCGACATCGACACGGCCAGGACGACGCTCAAGCTCAACCTGCTCGGCCAGAACATCCTGCGCGAGCTGGTGGGCGAGCACGGCATCGACTGCCATATGAGCGCGTCCGGCAAGTACCAGGCGGCGGTGGAGGAGCGCGGCGTCGCGGTGCTCGACGCCTATCGCCGCGGGCTCGACAAACTGGGCCAGTCCTATGAAGTCATCGACGGCGCGGCGCTGCCCGAACACATCGGCACGTCGTTCTATCGCCAGGCGCTGTTTACGCCGGGCACGGTGCTCGTGCAGCCTTCAGGCCTCGTGAAGGGCCTGGCCGATTGCCTGCCGCCCAACGTCACGCTCTACGAACACACCCCGGTCACCGACGTCGAATACGGCGAGAAAATCGTGCTCGCGCACCGCAACGGCCGCATCGTGGCCGACAAGTTGGTGCTCGCGAATAACGCTTTTGGCATGCGCTTTGGCTTTCTCGAACGCACGATGCTGCCGGTGTTCCTTTACGCGAGCCTCACGCGCCCGCTCACCGCTGCCGAGCAGTCCGAACTGGGCGGCAAGCCGTTCTGGGGCGTGATTCCCGCCGATCCCTTCGGCAGCACGCTGCGCCGTACGCACGACAACCGCATCCTCGTGCGCAACAGCTTTTCGTTCAATCCGGACGGCCGCCCAAAAGAGCAGAATCTCGCGCGTTTCGCGCAGCGTCATCGCAGGTCGTTCGAACGACGCTTCCCGATGCTGCCGCAAGTGGATTTCGAATACACCTGGAGTGGTTCGCTCGCGCTTTCGCAGAACCACAAGGGCTTCTTTGGCCAGCTCGCGCCGAACGTGTACGGCGCGCTCTGCTGCAACGGCCTGGGCATTACGCGCGGCACGGTGACGGGCACGCTGCTCGCCGACTGGCTCGCGGGCAAGCCCAATGAACTCACGAATTTCCTGCTCGCGACCTCGGGGCCAAACAAGGCGCCGCCCGAACCGTTCCTGTCGATGGGCGTCAACGCGACGCTCTGGTGGGGACAGCGCAAGGCTGGACTGGAAAGCTGATTCGCAAACCGACTGCGAAGGAACGCGATAAACGGCCGTTCCGCACATAGAGACCGATCGCACCTTATACGAAGCACAGCGCGCAGAAAACATGGTTCGGATCCCGAAACATGGCGCCTCATTTCATGGAAGGAGACTGGCATGTCGAACAATCACGTATCCATCGAGGACGTCCCGCTCAATGGGTTCCATCAGTTGCTGACCATCCGCTCAAGCGGCGGCTGGCTCATGGATGGTTATGTCCTGAGCATCATTGGCGTGGCGATGGTGCAGTTTTCCGCAGCGCTCGGCTTGACCAGCTTCTGGGAGGGCATGGTGGCCGCGTCTGCGCTCATCGGCATCTTCGTTGGCGGCTTTGCGGGCGGCTGGCTGTCCGACCGGCTTGGTCGACAAAAGCCCTATTTTTTCGGGCCCGTGATCTTCTTCGTCTGCTCGCTCGCGCAACTGTGGGTGCATTCCGGCGAGGCGCTGTTCGCGCTGCGCTTCCTGATCGGCGTGGGCGTGGGCATTGAATATCCCGTGGCCGGTTCGCTGCTGGTCGAATTCATGCCGCGCAAGTACCGCGGCCCGCGCCTCGCGCTGCTGACGATCATCTGGTTCCTGGGCGCGGCGCTCGCTTATATCGTCGGCAACCTGATTCTGAGCGGCGGCGCGCCCGACGCATGGCGCTGGGTGCTGGCGAGTCCCGCCGCGATCGGCTTCGTGCTGTTCATCGTGCGCATCGGCACGCCGGAGTCACCGCGCTGGCTGCTCAGCAAGGGTCGCCGCACGGAAGCCGAGGCCATCATCAAGAAGGTCTACGGCCCGTCGTTCTCGCTGAAGAACCTGCCTGAAGAAACGGCAGAAAAAAAGACGTCGCTGCTGGCGCTGCTGCACTCCGGTTACGGCAAGCGCATGTTGTTCGTCACGCTGTTCTGGAGTTGCTCGGTGATCCCGGTGTTTGCGGTCTATTCGTTTGCGCCGCGCGTGCTTGAAGCCCTGAACCTGACCGGCCAATGGGAGTCGCTTGGCTCGGTGGCGATCACGCTGCTGTTCGTGGTCGGCTGCATCATCGCCACGCGCATCATCAATACGATTGGCCGCCGCGCGATGGTGATTCACAGCTTCCTGTGGTCGGCGCTTGCGCTGCTCGCGCTGGGCGCGTGCTCGAACGGATCGGCCATTCTGATTCTCGTATTGTTCGGCGCGTATGCGGTGCTGATCGGCGGCGCGCAAGTGCTGCAACTCGTGTATCCCAACGAGATTTTCCCGACCGATATTCGCGCCTTCGCGGTGGGCATGGGCGCGTCGCTCTCGCGTATCGGCGCGGCAATCGGCACGTGGCTCGTGCCCATCGCGCTCAATAGCATCGGCATCGGCAACACCATGTATGCAGCGGCCGCCGTGTCCTTTGTCGGTCTCGCCGCATCGCTTGCGCTCGCGCCGGAAACGCGCTCGCTCAGTCTCCAGGAAGCCGCTTCGCTGAATCACTGAAACACCGATCACATCGATCGGCTATCCCCCTCATTCTTGTTTATACGGAACGACATCATGAACTTTGAAGGCATCTACACTCCGGCCATCACGCCCCTCGACGCGGCCGGCCAGATCGACAAAAAGGCCTTTGCCGACGTGCTGGAATCGCTGGTCGCCGCGGGCGTGCACGGCATCATCATCGGTGGATCGACGGGCGAGTATTACGCGCACACCGCGCAGGAGCGCTTCGACCTGGGCAGCCTCGCGAAGGAAGTGATCGGCTCGCGCACCGCGCTGATTATCGGCACGGGCGCGGTGCGCACGGAAGATTCCGTCGAATACGCGAAAGCCGCCAAGGCGATCAAGGCCGACGCGATCCTGGTCGGCTCGCCGCCCTACGCGCTGCCGACCGAGCAGGAAAACGCCGGGCACGCGCTCGCGATCGACCGCGCCGCCGACCTGCCGATCATGCTCTACAACTACCCCGGCCGCATGAGCGTGTCGATGGGCCGCGAGTTTTTCAACACCGTGCTCGCCGCGTCGAAGAATTTCGTCGCCATCAAGGAAAGCTCGGGCCAGACGGGTCAACTGCATATGCTGGCGCGCGAATTCCCGCAACTGGGCCTGTCGTGCGGCTGGGACGATCAGGCGCTGGAGTTCTTCGCATGGGGCGCGCGTAGCTGGGTTTGCGCAGGCTCCAATTTCCTGCCCGCCGAACACATCGCGCTGTACCAGGCCTGCGCCGTGGAAAACGATTTCGCGAAGGGCCGCCGCATCATGTCCGCGATGCTGCCGCTGATGGACTTCCTCGAAGAAGGCAAGTTCGTGCAGTCGATCAAGCACGGCTGCGAGATCGTCGGCCTGCGCAGCGGCGGCGTGCGCGCCCCGCTCAAGGGTCTCAACGACGACGAGAAGCAACGCCTGCAAGCGATCGTCACCGAACTCAAGCGCGAAGTCGCAGCCGTCACCGGAGGCCACGTCTGATGGCCGACCTGCTCAGCGCCACGGAATACGCTGCGCTCGCCGCGCAGCTGGAATTTCCGACTCAGGCCTTCATCGACGGCACGTTCCAGCCGTCGGTTTCGGGCGAAACGTTCAAGACCACCAACCCGGCCACCGACGAAGTGCTCGCGGAAATTGCCGCGTGCAATGCGGCGGACGTCGATCGCGCCGTCGCCAGCGCACGCGCTGCGTACAAGGACGGGCGCTGGCGCACCCTGCCGCCCTCGCGCCGCAAGTCGATCCTGCTCAAGTTCGCCGACCTGCTCGAAGCGAACGCGCATGAACTGGCGACGATGGAAAGCCTCGACAGCGGCAAGCCGATCCGCGAATGCCAGAACACCGACGTGCCCGAGACGATCCACACGATTCGTTGGCATGCCGAACTGATCGACAAGATCTATGACGCCACCGCGCCGGTCGGGTCGAACGCGCTATCGCTGGTCGTGCGCGAGCCGATCGGCGTGGTCGGCCTGGTGCTGCCGTGGAACTTCCCGCTGCTGATGCTGGCGTGGAAGATCGGCCCGTCGCTTGCGGCTGGCTGCTCCATCGTCGTGAAGCCCGCCAAGGAAACCACCCTCACCGCGCTGCGCGTGGCCGAACTCGCGCACGAAGCGGGCGTGCCCGCGGGGGTCTTCAACGTGCTGCCGGGCGGCGGCAAGGAAGTCGGCGAGCCGCTGGGCCTGCACATGGACGTCGACATGGTGAGCTTCACCGGCTCCACCGCCACGGGCCGACGCTTCCTGCACTATGCCGCCGAGTCCAATCTCAAGCGCATTGTGTTAGAGTGCGGCGGCAAAAATCCGGCCGTGGTGCTCAAGGACGCCGACGACCTGGACGCCGTCGCGCAGCACGTCGTCAACGGCGCGTTCTGGAACATGGGCGAAAACTGCTCGGCTTCCTCGCGCCTGATCGTGCACGCGGACGTCAAGGACGCCCTGCTCGAACGCATCGGCGTGCAGATGCGCGAATGGAAGATGGGCGATCCGCTCGATCCGGAACACCGCATCGGCGCGATGGTCAGCCAGACGCACTTCGAAAAAGTCCGCTCCTATCTGGAGCAGGCCCAGGCGGAGCAACTGCGCGTCGCCTTCGGCGGCGATACGGAACGCGGCATTTTCGTGGCGCCAACCGTCGTCGACGGCGTGGCGTCGACGAGTCGCCTGTTCCAGGAGGAGATCTTCGGCCCGGTGCTGTCCGTCACGACGTTCAAGGACATCGACGAAGCCATCGAACTCGCCAACGACTCGGTTTATGGTCTGGCCGCCTCGGTCTACACCAGCAACCTGAATCACGCGATCCGCCTGTCGCGCGAAATTCGCGCGGGCGTCGTGACCGTCAACTGCTTCGGCGAAGGCGATATCACAACACCGTTCGGCGGCTACAAGGAATCGGGCTTTGGCGGCCGCGACAAGTCGGTCTGGGCGCACGACCAGTACACCGAGATCAAGACGATCTGGATTGACGTGCCCGTGTGAATGCGTAGACCCGCCTGACGCGACATTACGATGCCGCGTCAGGGGCATTCGACGGTTTCGCCGTGGCTGGCCATGCAAGCTGGCCACGGCGAAACCGCAGGGAAAGGCAATAAGGCAGTGATTTACCCAGGCAGGTTCGAAGCATGAAAAAGGATACGGCAACGCTCATTGGGCTCGTCGCTATCATGTTGTGGGCGTCGATCGTCGCCCTGATTCGCGGCGTCAGCGAAAGTCTCGGCGCAACCGGCGGCGCCGCCATGATGTATACGGTTTCCTCCGCTTTTCTCGCGTTGACGGTCGGCTTCCCCAATCTCAGGCAATTTCCGCGTAATTACCTGATTTGGGGCAGCGTGCTATTTGTCGCCTACGAACTCTGTCTTTCGCTGTCGATCGGCTACGCCAATAACGGCAGGCAGGCGATCGAGGTCGGCATGGTCAATTATCTCTGGCCGACTTTCACGCTCGTTGCCGCCATCCTGTTCAACAAGCAAAAGGCCAATCTGCTGGTCGTGCCAGGCTTCGTGCTGTCGATGCTGGGCATCGGCTGGGTGCTGGGCGGCGACCAGGGCATCGATCTCGCGGGCATGCTGGAGAACGTCAGGGACAATCCGCTGAGCTATGGCCTGGCGTTCAGCGGCGCGCTGATCTGGGCCGCCTATTGCACAGTGACGGCGCGGCTCGCGAAAGGCAAGAACGGCGTCACGCCCTTTTTCATGCTGGTGTCGGCCGTCCTCTGGCTCAAATATGCGCTCGAAGGCGGCGGCGCAATGCACTTCGATATGCACGCGATGATCTATCTGTTCCTGGCCGCCGCGGCGATGGGCTTTGGTTACGCGGCCTGGAACATCGGCATTCTGCATGGGAATGCCACGGTGCTCGCAGGCGCGTCCTATTTCATTCCGGTGATATCCGCCGCGCTGGCCGCCACGCTGCTGCACGCGCCGCTGTCCGACGCGTTCTGGCACGGCGCGTTAATGGTGTGCGCAGGCTCGATCCTGTGCTGGATCGCGACCCGGCCGCGCCCGGCTAAAACACGTGCCGTCACCGAGTCCAAAAGCATCGAGGAGCGAGTCTAGGCGCCCGGGCGGGCGCGTCGTCTGGAGATTTTTGACTCGGCGATTTATAGTACACAAAAGGTAGACAGAGAATCGCGATGAAAACGAGCCCCGACGAATCCCAGAACGACAGCAACGTCCCCACCGACCGCAAGGCCGTCCTGGCCGAGACCCTGCGCCGACGCATCGTCAGCATGGAACTGAAGCCTGGCGCCGTGGTGGACGAACTGGCCCTGTGCGACGAATTCGGCCTGTCGCGCCCTCCTGTGCGCGAACTCATGCGCCAGATGGCCGCCGAGGGCTATATCGAACTGGAAGCCAACCGCGCGGCGCGGGTTTCGTCGATGAACTACCACTCGCTGCGCAGCTTCTTCCTGGCCGCGCCGCTCATTTACGTGGCGACGACGCAACTCGCGGCGGCCAACGCCACTGCCGCCGACGTGGCGAAACTGCGCGAAATCCAGAAGCGTTTTCGCGAGGCCATCGACGCCAACGACGTGGAAAACCGGGTGCTCTATAACGACCAGTTCCACCTGGAGATCGGCACGATGGCGCAAAACGATTACCTGATGCCCAGCCTGCGCCGTTTGCTGATCGATCACGCCCGCCTGGGCAAGACGTTTTATCGCTACCCGGCCAGCGACAACACCCAGCAGGAAATGCATCAGGCAGCGCATCAGCACGACGAAATCATCGACGCCATCGAGCGCCGCGATACCGAGCGCGCCGCTGAACTGGTGCGCGCCCACTGGGAGCTTTCGCGCCGCCACATGACGGACTACGCCATCCCGGAAGGGCTGGAAGTGCCTTTGAGTTTCGCCTGATTCCCTGATTCTGCCGGTCGGCGCGCCCATGCGCCGACCGGTTTTCGAATGTGCCTCGCCCCATAAACATAGGATACCGAATTGAAAATCGGCGCCCTGGGTTTTTCGTTGATTGACCGTATTCCATGCCTCACCTGATCGCCCCTCACCACCAGGAACCGCGACGGCCAATTCGCTTCGGCATTGTCCTGCTGCCCAATTTCACGCTGACGGCTTTCTCGGGCTTTGTCGATCTGCTGCGGCTTGCCAGCGACGACGGCGACCTGAGTCGCCCCGTGCGATGCACGTGGACAATCGTGGCGGAATCGCCCGCGCCGATTCGCGCGAGTTGCGGGATTCAGGTGACGCCGTGGGCGACTTTCGACGATGCCGGTACATTCGACTACCTGCTGGTCGTGGGCGGCCTGCTCCATTCCGGCCCTTCCGCCAGCGAGGCAACGCATCGCTTCATTCGCGCCACGGCGGCAAGCGGCGCGACGCTCGTGGGCATTTGCACGGGCGCGTTCGCGCTGGCGCGTGCAGGCGTCATGGACGGCTACCGCATCTGCGTGAGCTGGTTTCACTACTGGGACTTTGTCGAGCGTTTCCCGACGATTCCCGAATCGAGCCTGATCGCCGACCGCCTGTTTGTGATCGACCGGCGGCGCATTACCTGCTCGGGCGGGCGGGCGTCGATCGACGTGGCTGCTGCGATCCTGTTGCGGCACCTGGATGCGTCGATCGTGCAAAAGGCCCAGCGCATCCTGATCGTCGACGATGCGCAGCGCGGCAACGCGCCCCAACCGTACCCGCCCGGTCTCGATCCCGCTTCGCATCCCAAGGTGCGCCGCGCCATCCTCATCATGGAGCAGCACATCGCGAATCCGCTGCCGTTCACGGAACTGGCGCGGCGCGTGGATACGTCCGTGCGGCAGCTCGAACGACTGTTCATCGCCGAGACCGGCAAGTCGCCCAATGTCTATGGCCGCCAGATGCGCGTGCGCATGGCCGCATGGATGCTCACGGGTTCGGATCGAACCGTCGCCGATATCGCCATGTCGTGCGGTTTCTCGGACGCATCGCATCTCGGGCGCGAATTCCGCAAGGAATTCGACGCTTCGCCCAGCGCGTATCGCCTCGCGCGTCCTCCGGTTCAGGAAGTGATGGCGTGTGAGGAATGACGCGCGCATAGCGTGTGGAATAAGCGCCCGTCCCTTCGGCTTGTCGCAATCGTTCTATCTTGGCGCGCCCCGCCTGGCTTTAAATAGCCGCAGTGCTGCCAGCGCAGCGCAGCCCCATAAAAAGCGCAAGAACCTGAGAGCCTAACCCGCTGACATCGCCGCCATTAGCCACTAAGTGCGGCGGCCTCGTCACACTGAAACTGGAAAAGACATGTTCAAACGAGCCGTCTCAACCATCGAGAATATCGATCCCGAACTCTTCGCCGCGATCGAAGCCGAAAATCGCCGCCAGGAAGATCACATCGAACTGATCGCGTCGGAGAACTACACCTCGCCCGCCGTCATGGCCGCGCAGGGTTCGCAGCTCACCAACAAGTACGCCGAAGGCTATCCGGGCAAGCGCTACTACGGCGGCTGCGAAAACGTCGACGTCGTCGAGCAGCTCGCGATCGACCGCATCAAGGCGCTGTTCGGCGCCGAAGCCGCCAACGTGCAGCCGAACTCGGGTTCGCAGGCCAACCAGGGCGTGTTCTTCGCCGTGCTCAAGCCGGGCGACACCATCATGGGCATGAGCCTCGCCGAAGGCGGCCACCTCACGCACGGCATGGCGCTCAACATGAGCGGCAAGTGGTTCAACGTCGTGAGCTATGGCCTCGACGCGAACGAAGATATCGATTACGACGCGCTGGAGAAGCGCGCGCACGAAACCAGGCCGAAGCTCATCATCGCGGGCGCGTCGGCATTCGCGCTGCGCATCGATTTCGAACGTATTTCCAAAGTCGCGAAGGCCGTTGGCGCGTACTTCATGGTCGACATGGCGCACTACGCCGGCCTGATCGCGGCGGGCGTGTACCCGAACCCGGTGCCGTTCGCCGACTTCGTCACGACGACCACGCACAAGAGCCTGCGCGGCCCGCGCGGCGGCGTGATCCTGATGAAGGCCGAGCACGAAAAGGCCATCAATTCGGCGATTTTCCCCGGCATCCAGGGCGGCCCGCTGATGCACGTGATCGCCGGCAAGGCGGTGGCGTTCAAGGAAGCCGCATCGCCGGAATTCAAGACCTACCAGCAGCAAGTGGTCGAGAACGCACGCGTGCTGGCTGAAACGCTGGTCAAGCGCGGCCTGCGCATCGTTTCGGGCCGCACGGAAAGCCACGTCATGCTGGTCGACCTGCGTGCGAAGAACATCACGGGCAAGGCGGCAGAAGCCGTGCTGGGCAGCGCGCACATCACCGTGAACAAGAACGCGATCCCGAACGACCCGGAAAAGCCGTTCGTGACGAGCGGCATCCGCCTGGGTTCGCCGGCGATGACGACGCGCGGCTTTGGCGTGAAGGAAGCCGAGCAGGTCGGCAACCTGATCGCCGACGTGCTCGACAATCCGGAAGACGCAGCAACGATCGAGCGCGTCAAAGGGCTGGTCGCCGAATTGACCCAGCGCTTCCCCGTTTATAGCTGAGTTTCTTAAGCTAAAAAGCGCGGTCGTAACAGACCGCGCTTTTTTTGCACCGCTGCAACAGGCCCGCGAAAGCAGGCAATGCCGCGCTTATGCGGCAATCCGGAACACCCCTACCGTCGAGCGCAAACGCGTCGCCTGCTCATCGAGCGCCGCCGCGGCCGCCGCCGCCTGCTCCACCAGCGCCGCATTCTGCTGCGTGACGGTATCCATCTGCGAAACCGCCAGGTTGACCTGCTCGATGCCCGTGCTCTGTTCGACCGTCGCGGCTTCGATTTCGCCCATGATGTCGCTCACGCGCGAGATCGACTGGACGATTTCGCGCATCCGCTCACCGGCTACGGCGACCTGGCCCGAACCCACATCGACGCGCGCCACCGACGAGCCGATCAAGCCCTTGATGTCCTTCGCCGCCGCCGCGCTGCGCTGCGCGAGCGCCCGCACTTCACCGGCCACGACCGCAAAGCCGCGGCCTTCTTCGCCCGCACGCGCGGCTTCGACGGCCGCGTTCAAGGCCAGAATATTGGTCTGGAATGCAATGCCCTCGATCGTGCCGATAATGTCGCCGATGCGCCGGGACTCGTCGGCAATGCCCTGCATGGTCTCGATCACCTCGCTGACGGCGCTGCCGCCGCGTCCCGTGGCCTCGGATGCCAGCATCGCGAGCTGACGCGCCTGGCGCGCGTTTTCGGCGTTCTGCTTGACCGTCGACGTGAGTTGCTCCATGCTCGCGGCCGTTTCTTCGAGCGACGCGGCCTGCTCCTCGGTGCGCTGCGAAAGGTCGGCATTGCCATGCGCGATTTCCGACGAACCCGTGGCGATCGAATCGCTCGACTGCTGGATGCCCTGCACCAGCTCGCGCAACTGGCCGCGCATTTCGTTGAGGGCGTACATCAGGCTCGACCGGTCGTCATGCGCCAGCGAGACAGGCGCCGTGAGATTGCCCGCTGCGATCTGCGCGGCCAGCGCGGCGGCATCGGCAGGTTCGCCGCCGAGCGCGCGGCGGACACTGCGCGTCATGAGCCACGCCATCGTGCCGACCACCGCGAAAATCAGCACGGCAATCACGATCATGATGCGCGCGACACGCCAGAACGCGGCGTCGATATCGTCGTAAAAGAATCCCGTGCCGATCCACCATTGCCACGCTGGAATCGCTACCACTCCCTGCAATTTCGGTTCGAGCGGGCTATTGGCCGAGCGGTGAATCAACACGTCCACGAGCGCAATATGCTGGTTTTGAAGGCCCTGCGCATACGCCTGCGTGTCGGTAAGGTCGCCAATCGTCGTACGATTACCGCCGGTTTTCGTGCCGATCAGCGCCGGATTCGGATGCACGAGGTTGATGCTGTCCGTCGTGGTGATCCAGTAGTAGCTTTTACTATCGGCATTTAACTCGCTAATGGCCGCTTTTGCGGCATTTTGCGCATCGGCGCGCGAGAGTTTTCCCTGCGCTTCCTGAGCCTGGTAATAAAGCGCCAGATGCTCGGCTTTCAGCAGCAGGTTGCTGATTTCCTGCTGCCGGCTTTCAACCAGCGACTGTTTCAATTGCGACAGGGTCAGCGCGGCGATGCAAACGACACCGACGAGCGCGGTGCCCACGAGAAGGATCAGCTTGGTTGAGACTTTCATTTCGGCTCGAAAAGGTCTGGAAACACGGCGTTCACGGCGTCAAAATTAACCGTTTGGTTAATGCATATCGGCACCGGGCCGGCCTTCTTGAGTCGGGGCAAATGCTGGAATACGGCATGCGCCGTTACGTTACCTTTCCCACAATAATTAATGGATGCGCCTGGCATAGTAGGCTTTGTCCCTTGTGTTATCCTGGTGAGGTATGATTTACACCGGCCTGCACGACGGATTCGTTGCAGGCGGAGACAACCAGAATGGATGAAAGAAAGCGCGACAGCATCGTGGCCTACCTCCAGCGCAGGATGGCCGAATTCAATATCACGCCCGAGGCGATCGCCGCATCGATCGCAGAAGATCAACGCCGTGTTCTCGCGGTGAAGTATCGGGATGCCTTTGGCAATGGATGGGACGGAGAAGGCGCAGCCCCGCAATGGGTGGTCCAGGCGACCAGCGCAGGACAGTCCCTCGAACATTTTTCGGTTCGCAAGGCCCAGGAAAAACCATCGAACAAGCCCGCCGGCGTGGACTGGCGCGACGACCCGTTTGCAGGCACCCGCCTCGCCACCGTCAAGGCCGAGCCGCTTCAAGCACCCTGAGCGCAGCGAGCGCGTCTGGCGCCCTCACGCCTGCATTTTCGCCACGCTATACAAGCGTATGATTCCGCCTGACGAATTCCGCCATTAATATCGATCCTGTCGATACGCGCTGGAATTCCGCTCCATCGCGACATCGCTGTTCAGGAGATCATGCGTGTCAGCCGCTCATCACGTCTGCGTGGTCGACGACGATCAGTCAGTCCGGGTCGCCCTCGCCAGTTTGCTCCGCTCTTTCGAATATGAAGTCGAGACCTTCGAATCGGGCACCGACGTACTGCGCTGGCTGGCGTATAACCGCACCGCGTGCATCGTTTCCGACCTTCAGATGCCGGGCCTGTCGGGCCTGCAAATGTACCAGGGCATGCTCGATATGGGCATACGCACACCGCTCGTGCTGATCACGGCCTATCCCACCGCCGGGGTCGAAGCCAAAGCGTTGTCGATGGGCGTGCGCGCGTTTCTCACGAAACCCGTGAGCGGGAGCGTCCTGGAGATGCATGTGCAGAACGCCATCGCGGCGCAGGGCTAGAAGCGAAACGCACGGGTCGCAGCGCTCACGCCGCCACGCCGTCGGCCGCGCCCGCTTCCGCCGCACACAATTCGAAACAGAACGTCGCGCCGCCATCGTCGTTATTGAACGCCCAGATGGAGCCGCGATGCTCCTCGATAATCGAGCGGCAAATGGACAGCCCCAGTCCCATGCCGTCCGATTTCGTCGTAAAGAACGGCTCGAACAGCCTGTCGACGATATCGCCCGCGATGCCCGTGCCCGAATCGCTCACGCTCACGCGCACCGACTGCGCACCCGCCAGTTCCGCCGAGATTTTCAGCACCCGCGTGCCGCCCGACGAACGCAGGATCGAATGCATGCCGTTGAACACCAGGTTCATCACCACCTGCTGAATCTGGATCTTGTCGGCGGCCACTTTCGGCAAATCGTCGCCGCCCACCACGCGCAGGCGGATATCATGCTTCTCCATTTCCTGGCGCACGAGCGCCACCACTTCGGTCACGGTCTGCGTCAGGTCGATAGGCGTGCGGTTCGAGCGCTCCTTGCGCGCGAGCGCACGCAGGCGATTGATGACCTCGCTGGCGCGATCCGCGTCGCTCACGATGCGCGCGAGATTGTTGCGCGCCTCGTCGATTGACGGCACCGCGCGATTGAGCCAGCGCATGCCCGCCTCGCCGTGTGTGATGATGGCCATGAGCGGCTGTTTCAGGTCGTGCGCAAGCGACGCCGTCAGTTCGCCCAGCGTCGACACGCGCGTGACGTGCGTGAGTTCCGCCTGCGCACGCAGCAGGGCATTTTGCGCCTGATGAATCTCGGTCATGTCGGCGAGCGCGCCCACATACTCCACGGTGCGCGAAACGGACGCGATGGGCCTGGCCACCATGCGCAGATATTTGAGTGCGCCGGTCGCGACCTGCACGCGATATTCGGCCTCGATAATCGATGCGCCCTCTTCGGCCTCGCGCAGCGCGCGCCTGACCTGGTCGACGTCGTCGGGATGAATGCGCTCCAGGATCAGGCCCATATGCGCGTGCAGCGGCTCGTCCATTTCGAGGATGCGATACGTCTGCGCCGAGCACGTCATTTCGCGCGAATCGACATTCCAGCCGATGCTGCCAATATTGCTGAGCCGCTGCGCTTCCGAAAGGTACATCTCGCTGCGCCGCAAAGCATCTTCAAATGCGCGCCGGTCGGTAATATCGGTCGTCGAGCCAATATATTCGCGTGTACCTTTTTCACCGCCCGACCAGGGGCGGAAAATAACCTGCAAGCGGCGCAAGCTGCCATCGTCCTGGACGGTCGAGAATTCGAAGCGATAGAGCGCGTCTTCAGTGACCGCCTGTACGAAGATCTCTTTAAAGCGTGGATGGTCGTCGACATGCACGCGCGCGAGACACATTTCGATGGTCGGCTGCTCGCACGAGAATTCAATGCCCCAGAGTTCGTAGTTTTCGCGCGACCACAGCAGGCGGCCCGTCACCGTGTTCCAGATAAACGTGCCGGTCTTGCTGATGCGCTGGCCCTCCTCCAGGAAAGCCTCGCTGCGGCGCAAACGCTGTTCGGTATGACGGCGCTCGACGTTTTCGCGCTTGAGCTCCGAATAAAGCCGCGCATTCTCGATGGAAATGGCCGCCTGCGCCGCCAGCATATTCATCAGCTTGACGCGCGCGGCATCGAATACGAAAGGCGTGACGCCATTTTCCATATAGAGCACGCCCACCAGCCCCGCATGACGCAACAGGGGCATGCACAGCAGCGAGCGGCAACGCCCCGAACTCAGGTAACGATCGTCGCAGAAGTCGTTGGGCTCCGTGCCATCGTCGATCACGACCGTTTCGTGCGCCCGCATGACGTGGCGAATCACAGCAAGCGGCGCCAGCGATTCGCAAAGATCCATTTCCCTGGCTTCGACGATGATGCCATTGCCTTCGTAACCTGCTTCGGCGGCAATCTGCAGGCGCTCGCCCGACCAGAGCATCAGCAATGCGCGCTGCGCACCGCTGTGGCGCACTGCAAGCTGCATGAATGCGTGCACCAGTTTGTCGAGGTCGATTTCACTCGACACCGCCTGGGACAGTTGCACCATCGCGGCCACATCGACCGTGCCTAACAGCGCGGCCTGACCGGCGGCATGGCGCGTGGAATGCGCGGTTTCGCGCAGGAAATGATATTCCTGCTCAAGGCTGCGCACCTTTGCGTCCGCACCCCATAGCGCGTAGGCGTCGCGCGCCGAACGCAAGCAGGCATGCGCCACCGACGTCAACCCGCGCTGCCGGTAAAAGTGCGCTGAACATTCACGCGCCATCGCCTCGTAATGCGGCTGTCCGTTCTCGCGCGCGAGTTCGATCGCGCGTTCGTATTCCTGCTCCGCCTGCGCATAGTCGCCTACGAGGCGCGCCTGTTCGGCGACGACCAGTGCGTAGCGGCTGCCGTAGTTCTCAGGCGCGCCCTGCGCCCACGCCTTGAGCCGCCCGATGGCGTCGGCCAGTTCGCGCTCGATCAGGCTGCGCTGCGCTTCCTGCGGCTCGTCATCCAGCACGCGCAAGAGTGCGAGCGCACGCAGGAAGTAATAGGTCACCTCGATCGGCATGGCCATCACGGCGCCCAGCAACGGCTCGATTTCCCTTGCGCGCGCAACTGCATCGGCAAACCGGCCGCGCAGGCAATCGGCCTTCATTTCCATGATCGCTGCAAAGGCAATCCCGCAACCAAACTGCGTTTCGTGCAGGAACGCAAGCCGTTGTTCCGGCGTGGCGGCCATGTCCGAATCCACGGCCTCGACGGCTTCCACGCCCTGCAAGCGCAGCAGGAACTTCAGTTCGAGTTCGATCGTGGCGCAGATCGTCTGGTTGCGCAGTTCGCTTGCAAAGCGCAGGTTCTCGCGGCACAGGCGCGTCACCTCGTCGAGGTGCTCGCCGCGCTCGTATGCCTGCCAGATGCTTTCGAAGGCGATATAGCCCGCGTAAATGAAATCGCCGGCTTCCACGCAATGGCTCATTGCATGGCTCAAGACAGGTATCGCCGCGCGAAACGGCCGCCGCCAGATCAGAATATGGTTGCCGTGCAAATGCAGCAGCGTGCCGGTCAAGCGTGCTTCGCCATGACGTTCGTTGACTGCCAGCGCAAGCTCGGAAAAACGCAGGGCCAGTTCGAAATCGCGCGAGACCCCCACTAGCAGCAGCGCGTAAATCGCGTAGATATAGCCCGCCAGCCGCGAGTTTCCGCGCGCGAGGCACAACTCGGCTGCCTTGATGACCAGCAGCGGAAACAGCTCCTGCTTGCAGATATAAGCGCTGGGAATCGCATCGACGATCAGGCCGATCACGGCGTCGTGCCTGGCGTCCTCCACGCAGCCGCGTGTCGCCAGCGCGGCGACTTCGTGCGGCGGATATTGCTCGCGCAATGCCGCGAGCTTCTGCGCGACGAATGTCGGGTCGCTGCTCGCTTCCTGCACGTCGATCTTCAGCAGCGCCAGCGTTTCGAGCGTCGTCTCCACCGCACGCCGATAGTCGCCCGACGCCTGATGGACGCGAATCTCCATGCGCCGCGCGCTCACGCGCTGCAACTGGTTGCCCGCGCATCGAACCGCATTGCGCGCGGTTTCGGTTGCGCGCGCGTAGTCGCCCGTGAGGTACTCGCATTCGGCCAGGTCGAGCTGCAAGCGAAACACGTCGATATGCGCCGCGCTCACGCCGCGTTGCACGATGAGATTCTGCGCGTGAGTCAGGTACTCGCGCGCCGAACTCCAGGCGGCCGCCACGCGGGCCGCATTGCCCGCCATCACGTCGAGTTCGACGAGCCGTGCCAGGTCTTCGCGGCACAGGATGCGCTGCGAGCGGTTCAAGTGCCCGACCACCTCGAATACCTCGGCGGCGCCCGGCGACCCGGACATCGTACTGAGCAGCCTCGCGCCGATCTGTGCATGTGCACGCTCGCGCGCCGCTTCGTCGAGCAGCGCGTACGAAGCTTCCTGCACACGGTCGTGCGCGAAACGGTAGGCATCGCCCTTGCGCGAGACAAGACCGGCATGCTCCGCCTCCTGCAGCGTTTCCTGCACCGTCTGGCTATCTGCGCCCAGCACGCGCGCCAGCGCGCCGATGCGCGTCGTGCCGCCCACGCAGGCAAAGAACGCCAGCACCTGCTTGGTCTCGTCATTCAGGCGCGTCAGCCGCAACGTCAGCAGGTCGACGACGTTGTCGGTGTAGCCCTTGTCGCGGATCCGGTCGATATCCCACGTCCAGCCTTCGCCGGGCGAAGCGGCAACGATCAGCCGCTCCTGCATCAACTCGCGCAGGAACTCGATCGTGAAGAAGGGGTTGCCCGCCGTCTTTTCGAAGATCACCGAAGCGAGCGGCGTCACGGCCTCGGGCTGCGCGCCCAGCGCCTCCGAAATCAGAATGACGATGTCCGCGTGTGTCAGCGGCAACAGGCCGATTCTGGCCGTCGCCTTGCGAGCGGACAGGATGCTGTTGAGGCGTTCGCTTGCCACGCGCGAACGGCCCGGATCGATACTTCGATGCGCGAGCACCAGCAGCAGATTATTAATTTCGGTGTCCGACGCAAGTCCATCGATGATATCGAGCGTGCCCGTATCGAGCCACTGCACGTCATCGAGCATCAATACGAGCGGGCGCTGACGGTCGGAAAACAGCATCAGGAAGCGCTTCAGGGTCATCATGAAGCGGTTGGTCGCTTCCTGCGGCGGCAATGCCTCGACCTCGGGCTGTGCGCCCACCACGGCCGCGATCTCCGGCACCAGGCTGACGATCAGCGCGCCACTCCTGCCGACGGCCTCGTCGAAGCGCTGTTTCCAGAGCGCGATTTCAGGCGCGGACTTTCCCAGCAGCGGGCGCACGAGTCCGCGCAAGACCTGGACAAACGCCGCATAGGGCACGCTGTCGTTGTACTGATCGAATTTTCCGAGCGTGAAATGCACGCCCGCCGTGCCGATATTGCGCTTGAACTCTTCGATCAGGAACGTCTTGCCGACGCCGGGATCGCCTTCGACAATCACCGCGGCGGCTTCGCCCGATTTGCGCACACGTTCGAGCGCACCGTGAAGCTGCTCAAGTTCGCGCTCGCGCCCATATGTCCGCACGGGGAAAAGCACCGGCGCGTTATGATCGGCCCGGCCGAATCGCGCGGCGGGGCCTTCCGCGCCGTGGGCGGCTTCTTCCAGACAAAGCTGGAGATCCGCCTCCACGCCGGCGGCGCTCTGGTAACGGTCGTCGGCAAACTTGGCCAGCAGCTTGTTGATGACGAATTCGATCTCCGCACGAATATCCGGCACCGTGCGGCTCAATGGCCGCGGCGTGGTGACGAGATGCGAATAGATCCATTCGTCGCGCCCCTGCGCATCGAACGGCAGATGTCCGCAAAGCAACTGATACAGCAGGACGCCGAGCGAATAGAGATCGCTGCGCGGGTCGCCGCGCTGATTGAGGACGCTCGTGCGCTCGGGAGCGAGGTAAGGCAACTGGTAGCCCGATATCACGCCGCTATCGCTGCCGCCCACAGGTTGGCCATCAATGCGGTTAGCGCTGCCAAATCCCGTGATCCAGACGCGCGATTGGGTATCCGCGAAAATATTCGCTGGGCGCACTTCATGGTGCACGATGCCGCACGCGTGCATGCTCTTGAGCGCAGCCGCAAGCGACGTCGCAAGCGCAAGGAAGCGGCCGGGCGAACAGCCGGGGCCGATCTCGCTGCTCAGCGGCGCGCCGTCGCAATGCTGCAACGTAAGCAGAAACTGGCTGCCAGAGCGAAACAGCCCCAGCGGACGCAGGCCCCATTGCGCGTCAATCGATACTCGCAGGGCGTGTTCGTTCTCGAACGATGCGAGCAGCTCGCGAGAGCCGCGTTCCTCGGAGGGCGCCTTGACGATAAGCGGCTGCGCGCACGCATCGGTCGTGACGCGAACCATCACCACGTCGCCCTCGCGCTGGAGCACTTCCGCAGTCAAGATGCGTCCGTGAATTTCTGCGGCGCCCGTCGCCTCCCAACCCGGAATATCGGCGATCGGAAGCCGCCCCGCTCCTGCTGCCATACGTCTCCCCAAGACTAATCGCTGCGCGTGCGTGAGCGCTTTCACTCAGCACGTTCAATTGTTCGCGTATTGCGAGGCGCTGATCACTTCCATTTTTCTCACGAGATCGGCGACGGATTGCGCTTCGAGCTTGCGCATCGCCGAGCTGCGGTGAATCTTCACCGTGATTTCGCTGAGTTTCAATTCGCCGGCAATCTGCTTGTTCAGCAGGCCTTCCACCACGTACGACACGACTTCGCGCTCACGCGAGGTCAACAGGTCGTAACGCGCGCGCAGCGACGCCTCCGCGCGGGCGCGCTCGCGCCACGCCGCATGACGGCCCAGTGCCGTCGACACCGCATCGATCACGCGCTGCTCGCGAACCGGCTTGGTGAGAAAGTCGATCGCGCCGGCCTTCATGGCCCGCACCGACATTTCAATATCGCCATGCGCCGTCATGAAGACGATCGGCATGTCGATTTCGTAGCGGCTCGCGCTCTGCTGAAAACTCAGGCCGCTTTCGCCGCGCAAGCGCACGTCCAGCAGCAGGCAGCCTGGCAGGTCTTCTTTGGGTGCACGCAGAAAGTCGTCGATGCGCGTAAAAGTACGGGCAACGAAACCGGACGAGCGCAGCAAGCTGGACAGGCCCTCGCAAATCGACTCGTCATCGTCGATCACGTAGACCACTCCGCCTTCGATTATCGGCGCAACCTGCATTGCGTTCTTGTCCATTACCGTCCCCATGCAGCCCTGCCGGTTATTTTCACCACACGCGTGGCCGCAACCGCGATTACCCGCGGGCAAGTTGCAACGTGCGAATCTTTCTCACCAGTTCCGCCGTGGTGCGCGCCGCCAGCTTTTTCATGGCGCGCGCACGGTAAATCTTCACGGTCATTTCGCTGAGTTCCAGTTCGTTCGCGGCGGCCTTGTTCATATAACCCGCCGCGACGAGCATGGCGATATCGCGCTCGCGCGGCGTCAAGGTCGCGAACTGCTCCCTCAACTCGCTTGCCTGCCGGTATTTCGCCAGGCGCACGGCGTCGCGATCCAGCGCTTCGGTCACGGATTCGATCATGTCCTGGTCGCGAAACGGCTTGGCCAGGAAATTGATGGCCCCGGCCTTCATGGCGCGCACCGACATTTCGATGTCGCCATAGCCGCTCATGAATATGATGGGCATGACAATATCATTGGCCGCCGCCCACCTCTGGAATTCCAGTCCGCTTTCGCCTTTCAGGCGCACATCCAATATCAGGCAACTCGGAATATCCGCGCGTGCACGCTCGCAGAACTGCGCCGTGGAGGCAAAGGTCTCGACATGAAACCCCACCGATTCCAGCAGTCCCTTGAGCGCGTCGCGAAGCAACTCGTCATCGTCGACGACAAATACGATGGATCCAGCGGGTTCCGCGCAGATTCGATTCGCGGCGCCGTTTGCCTCGAAACTCATTGGCGACAGCGATCCCATTACGGCGCGGTTCACCCCATGTCGTCCTGATTCACGATCGCTCTCGGGAATAGGCATGCCAAGCTCCTCCGGTGTCTGATTTCAGGCGTCAGTACAAGGGAATGCCTCGCGCCTGGCAGGCGCGATTATTTGCAATCATTATGTAAGCGTCTTTGGCTGAGCGAGATGGCGCGGGCCTGGCGGCTCTATCCTTGCAGCATATTACCCACGGATAGCGGCTAACCCTATCTATACCTCCGTATAATTTTGGCGACTGGAGGTCTCCTGTAAGCTTGGGCCGGGTACACGCGACGGATCACAAATCACATCGCCATTCCGCGCCCCAGCACGACAAGGGAGAAATGCTTTGTGTACGCCACACGTGATCTGGGTGGTCGACGACGACCCATCGGTGCGCTGCGGGCTGTCCAGTTTCCTGCGCTCATTCGACTATGACGTCGTGACATTCGAGTCCGCAACGGACATGCTGGCCGCAATAGGCGACGCAACAGGCGACCGGCAGCCCCACTGCGTCATATCGGATGTCCAGATGCCCGGAATGACCGGCGTCCAGATGTTTCTGCGCATGATCGACGCCGGTATTCGCCTGCCCACGATCTTCATTACTGCCTATCCCATGCCCGCACTCCAGCAACAGGCCCTGGAGAACGGTGCTATCGCGTTCCTGATCAAGCCGGTCAGGGGCAACGATCTTGCCGACGCCATCGCCACCAGCCTCGCGACGTAAATCGTCCTGCAACACCCCTATTTTTCGCGCCTTCACTCGCACCCCGCACCACCAACCCAACGTATGACGCCCTGTTGACTTTCGTATAGGGTGAGCCACCGAACGTCTGATGGAGATGCCAGGAGCCGCAGATTATGCTTCTCGACGGGACAAGACCCGCAATGACGACTTCCCGCTCATCCCTCAAGTCAACAGGTGATTACATGACGCTTCGCTACAAGGTACTGACGGGCGCACTCGCCGTGCTGCTCTCCACGGCCGCTCTCGCACAGAGCGCCACGCCCGCGGCCGACACGGCTGCTCCGACCAGGGCCCAGCTTCGCGCCCAGATGCGCGCCGACCGCGCCGCCAACCACGCGCTGGCGAAGCAGGTACACGACGCGCTGTACAAGAACAAAGACCTGAACGATACGGACATCGCCGTGTTCGCCAACAAGCGCACCGGCAAGATCATCCTGGCAGGCACGATTCTCGACGAATCGCAAGACCAGGTTGCTCAGGACACCGCATCGAAAGTGCCCGGCGTCGAGTCGGTTGCAACGAAGCTGACGCTTTACGCAGCACCCTGATCCTGCGGGCTTGATCGCAGTTGGCGTGCGCCGGTTTGTCCGGCGCGCGCCTGTTGGCGCTTCAAGCGGCCACGGCCTCGCTCAATACGCGCTGCACTTCGTCGAGCAAGCCCGGCATCGCGTCATAGCTCGTGTGGGCAAGACGCAATACGCCGCCAAGCGTGCAGACGCCGACGACCTGGTCGTCCGCGAAACCCGAGCTCACGAACGGCCCCCACAACGCTTCCAGCGCAAAGCCCTCGTACGCCAGGCCAATCGGCTCACTGCCCAGATTGGACAACAGCACGTCGAACGCGAGCATATGCGAGAGAAAGCCTGCTGCGTCGTCGACCGACGGATTCGAGGCCATGAAGCCATCGAGCGCTTTTGTTTCGCGCACAACCAATTCATGACTCTGCGCGGGAGCAAGCTGTCCCTTGACATCGCGAGCCGCATTCCAGAACGGCGCACCGAGCTCACGGTCGTCTATCGTAATGGTCTGCGTGATGTAGACACCGTTGGCGGTGCTCACGCCATCGACCGATTTACGCAGGTCGATCGGCGTCACGGTGCGAATGGGCCGCTCGCGCCAGCCCTGCGACAGACGCCGCCCCGCCTCATGAACCGCCGCCGCAATTGCGCCGTGCACCGTAGTGCGTTCCTTGCGCGAACGTTCGATCAGCGCGTGCGTCAGTTGCGCACTGAGCGCGAGCGTCGCGACGTCAGGGCATGCCCCTGAAACGGCGCGAAATGCCTTGGCCTCGGGCGCCGGCGCCATCTCGCCCGACACGGTTGCCACCTCCATTTGCGCTCGTAGAATGCCTTCGAGCGGCGCGACGAGCGGCTGCGCCTTGAGCGTCGCGCCCGACAACGCTCGCAGCAGGTCTTCCATCAGATACGCACCGCCCAGCCCGTCCAGCACCGCATGATGCGCAGTCAGGACGATGGTCGAATGTCCGTCACGCTGCAAAACCGTTGCGCGCACAAGCGATGCCGATGACCAGTCCACCGCCGTGGCCATTTCCCGGCGCACTTCCTCTTGCCACGACGCCGGCGCGTCATCGACCAGCCGCAAGGCAATCTGCGCCTCGACATCGTGGTGAAAGGCCGGAGCCGAATCGGCGCCGATCGCAATACGTGCGCTAAGCAGCGGGTGGCGCTGCTGGACTGCGCGCAGCGCCGCGCGCCATTCTTGCGGCGCGAATACCTGGTCGATCTGCGCAACCAGCGTGAAATGAATCGGGCGATTCCGGTCGATCAACCAGAACAGATGTTCGGTGGCGCCCAGTTTGCGGATCAATGCGGGTTCTGGTGCCCCTGGTTTCTGAGTGCCTTGAATATCCGCGAGCTCGTTTCGCATATGCATTCCGTGTTCATGAAAGAGAAGAAAGCGCCGGAGATCGTCGCTTGATCAATTTGCCTCATGACCCAGAACACTCATGCGTAGCACTCCATTCCATTGCGTTCGCATCATTGCCGCGCGGACGGACTTGTGTCGCCATGTATCTGCTTTTCGCGCCTTGATACAAAGGTTTTCAATAAACGTCCGATCAGACATATAGCAGATACCTGGCGCCGTTTAAATGCACGGGTCTGCAACGCCTCATGCGCCCGATTCGACGTCACCTGGTCGAAGGCCGCGAAAGCCGTCGTGGATGGAATTTCCTTCACCCGCCGGGTGTTCTGGTCAAGGCGACGGTTTCGCCGCTTACCCCTATCGTCGACACATGAACTCAATCAGGACGATGACGGCTGCTGAACTGTCCGCGCAGCTGCCGTCCATGCTGCCGCGCCTGTGGGCATTCGCGCTGCGCATTTCGGGCGATCAGCACGACGCCGAAGATCTCGTGCAACGCGCCTGTGTGCGCGCGTTGGAGCGCGCGCACCAGCTTCAACCGGGCACGTCGCCACTGAGCTGGATGTTCTCCATCGTACAATCCACCTGGCTCAACGAAGTCCGTGCGCGCGGCGTGCGCAACCGCTCGGGCACGGAATGGGACGAAGGATTGCTGGAGACCGTCCCGGATCCTTCCGCGAAGACGCCGGAGGAACAGGCGATGAACGGCCAGATCATTCGGGCCGTGCAGCAGTTGCCGGAGACGCAGCGCGTCGTCATGCTGCTCGTGGCCGTGGAAGGATTGAGCTACAGCGAAGCCGCCGAAGCACTGGACGTGCCGATCGGCACGATCATGAGCCGGCTTTCCCGGGCACGCCAGGCGATTGGCGCGCTGTTCAGCGAACAGAAAAAAGCAGGACGCGCAACACGCGCAGCGACCAGCAAGGAAATTGGCGCATGACTATGGATGACATCCTGCTCATGGCTTATGTTGACGGCGAACTCACGCCGCGCGAACGCGAGGACGTAGAGCAGTCGATCAGCGCATCGCCCGAGATCGCGCAGCGTGTGGCGCTATTCGCGGCTTCCGCGCTCAACTATCGGCAGGCGTTCGCTTACCAGAAGCTCCCCGCCGTTCCCGAGCGGCTCAAGATCGAGCTGGCTGAACTCAGTCGCGCGCACGCCGGCGCGCACGAAGCCAGTCACTGCGATTCTCATGCCAGCCCTAAATTCAAGGTATTTTCGCGTCTTGCCGCACGCTTTCGCATGTCTTCAGGCCTTTCCGTGCCGCGTCTCGCGATGACGTTCGCCGCGGGTGCGCTCAGTTGCGCATTTGTATTGCGCTTCGTGATCGACTGGCCCCACGCCGAAAGCGGCGCGTCTGCCGACGCACAACACGTAGCGGCGGCCGGCGTTTCGCCATGGGTCGCGGCGGCGGTGACCTATCAGCAGCTTTATACGCGCGATACGGTCGCATTCGATTCACCCGCACCCAGTTTGGCCTCGCAGGTCGTCGCGCAGATTCATCAAGAAGACAGCGTGCCGATCCACATACCCGACCTGCGCGCTGCCGGCCTGACCTTTACGCGCATCCAGCGCCTGCGCTTTCACGGCAAGCCGCTGGTGCAGATCGTCTATTTGCCCAAGGCCGGTTTGCCCATCGCCTTGTGCGTGATGAAGGACGACAAGCCGGACGCAACGATGACGCATCAGCGCGTGGAAAGCATGAATGTGCTGACCTGGCGGCGCGCCAATCTCAGCTACGCCTTGATCGGTTCGCTGGACGACGGTCAGTTGCTTGAGATCGGCAAGCAGATCGCCCGTCCTTCTACACAGGATGGCTAAGCAACGAAGATAGGGAATAAATCCGCATAACGGGCTGTTCTGGTGACGCAACCTTCATTCAGGCGTCAGCCATGACGCCGTTACGTTATCGGCACACCATGTCTTCCCTTTCCCGCATGCTTCTGGTTTATGACGGCACGAGCGAAGCGCGCGCGGCGCTTGAGCGCTGCTCGCAGCTTTCGCTCGCATTGTCCGCTCCCGTCGATGTCGTCGCCATTGTCGATGCCGAGCGCGCCAACGCGAATTGCTGCGGCATGCTTTCCGATGTCGCGTACACGCATATGGAAGAGCACGCCCGCCAGACGCTGGGCGACGCCGTCAGCCAGTTGGAGAAAATCGGTATCGCGGCTAATGGATACGTAAAATTCGGCAGCATTGCCGAAGTGGTCACGCGTCACGCGCAAACCTTCAATCCCGACTTGATCGTACTGGGCCATCGCTCGCGAGGCAAACGCGCGGCCTGGTGGAGCGAGCGTCCCGCTCACGTCCATCTTGCCGAGCGCCTGCAAGGCACGACGATCGTGACGGTCACGCTCGCGGCGGATTAGCCAATTAGCCAGCGCGCTTACGCTGTCAACAACGGCAGCGTCAAACGCGCCTCCAGGCCGCCCGTCGCGCGATTGGCCAGCTCAAGTTCGCCGCGCATCGCAAGCGTCAGGCGGCGTGCAATCGCCAGGCCCAGTCCGCTGCCGTGCGCATCGCTTGCCGTCTCCGGTGCGCGATACCAGGCCGCAAAGACCGCATCCAGGCGCGCGGGAACAATACCCGGCCCGGAATCCAGCACAGCAATCACGAGACGCTCAGCATCCACGCGCACGCAAAGACGCACGTCCACGCCATAGCGCAACGCATTGTCGATGAGATTCACGAGCACGCGTCGCAGCGCATGCGGGCACGTCACCAGCGCACGCCCCACCTGTCCTTCGAGTTTGACGAGGCGCCCGGCGTCACGATAATCGGCAATCAACGCATCTAGCAGGCCATCGGCATCGACGGCGCGCATGGGTTCTTCCGCGCTGCACTGCATGCGCGCGCACGAAAGACTCCCCTCGACCAGTTCGGCCATTTCGGCGAGATCGCGGCCAAGCGCGTCTCTTAGCGCTGCGTCTTCGACGAGCTCGCTTCGCATGTTCATGCGCGTGAGCGGCGTGCGCAGATCGTGCGCATAGGCGGCGAGTACGTGCAGCAGTTCCGCCTGACGCCGCGCCCGATGGCGCGAGCACGCATTGATGGCACGAGCAAGGTGCGCGACTGGCGTCGGCCCCATTGACTCCGGTAGAACGGTGTCGGCTGCTTCGCCGGGGTTGCGTACGAGCGTGTCGGTCATACGCTGAAGATGAATGCGCAACTCAGCGACTTTAAGCGCGACAAGCGCAATCGCAAGCAAGGCAGGCAACAGAACCGGCAGGCCGACGCTAACCAGCATGCGCCAACTGAGCGCCTGCGTGGCGAACGACGCGTAGAGACACGCAAGCGCGAGCAGCACCCACAAGGCCCGGGCCGACGCATCGAAGGAAAAGCGCGCAAGCGCACACGCACGAGTGTCGAAGGATCCGGCGGGGGCGATGGCGTGCGCGTTCATAGGCGTTCTCCTGTTCTAATCGATTCGTACGGGAAGGAACGCGCAACAGAAAGGCGGCCGACGCCCTGCCCGGCAGCGTCAGAATAGGGCACGTGGAACGTGACCGCCAGTATATGAACGTATAGGTTCCGCGCTACCGGGGTTCAGTCCCGCGCGTAGCCCCAAGCCCTGATTTACGCCAGTTTGCGCATGGGACGGAATCCCGCACGCACTTCCTGCGCAAACAGTTGCGGCTCCTCCCAGGCCGCAAAGTGGCCGCCCTTATCGACCTTGTTGAAATAAACGAGGTTGTGATAGGCGCGTTCGGCCCAGCTGCGCGGAGCCTGATAAATCTCGCCAGGAAATACGGTGATCGCCGTGGGCAGCGAAATATCCACCGCGTTGAAATTATTCGAGTGATCTTCCCAGTAAATCTGCGCCGACGAAGTCGCGCTATTGGTCAGCCAGTAAAGCGAAATATCGTCGAGTATTTCATCGCGCGTCAACGAGCGCTCAGGCACGCCGCCGCTATAAGTCCATTGCGAAATCTTGTCGTACATCCACGCTGCCTGACCGACCGGCGAATCGGCCAGTGCATAACCCACGGTCTGGGGCCGCGTCACCATCATCGCCGAATAACCGCAATTGTCACGATAGAACACATTGAGTTTGTCGAACGCGTTCTTCTCGTCTTCGGAAAGCCCGGCTGGAGCCGGTTCGCTCAGCGCCAGCGCACGAGCGATATCCGGCGGCACGGTCGCGGGCATATTGACGTGAATGCCGATCAATCCCTTGACGTGCTGCATCGCCATGCGATGCGAGACGACCGAGCCGCAATCGCCACCCTGCGAAACGAAACGCTCGTAACCCAGCCGCGACATCAGCTCGCCCCATGCGCGCGCGATATGGTCGGAACCCCAGCCCGTCGTGGTCGGCTTGCCCGAAAAGCCGAAGCCCGGCAGGGACGGCACGACGACGTGGAAAGCGTCGTCGGCGCTGCCGCCAAATGCGGTCGGATCGGTCAGCGGGCGGATCGCCTTGGTCAGTTCGAAAATCGAGCCGGGCCAGCCGTGCGTCATGATCATCGGCAACGCGTTCTCGTGGCGCGAGCGCACGTGAATGAACTGAATATCAAGCCCATCGATTTCCGTGATGAACATGGGAAAGCCGTTGAGCTTTGCCTCGCCTTTGCGCCAATCATAATCGCTGCCCCAGTATTGAACCAGTTGCTGCATGCGCGCGAGGCGCACGCCCTGGGATTCGTCGCCAACGGTTTCCTTGCCAGGCCAACGCGTATTGGCAAGACGCCGCTTCAAGTCGACCAGCGCCGAATCAGGAATATGGGCCTTGAATGGGCGGATTTTCGTGTTTTCAGTGGCGGCGTAAATCGCTTTGGGGAAGAACGCAAGCGCACCGGCGGCGGCAGTGGCGGCCAGCAAAGTACGGCGCAGCGGAGAAAAAGTATTCTCGGGCATTTTTGGCATCCTGTTTATGAGAGGTCTTGATATCGACGCGGCAATACCGAAATCCGGCGATGTCGGGCTAAAACCGTTGACGATCATTTCCGGAAAGTCGGCTCTCATTTAAAACAGGCTATGTATCTAGTATGTGTCCGCAATGTAATGTTTCGTAAGCCACGAACAGTGAGATTATTCCCCGCCGATTTTCTGACTATTTTCCGCAGACGCCTGCTGCGTCTTTTCCAGCCCGCTTATACCAAGGTATAGGTGCGCCTATCCTTAGTCATCGCTTGCCACAATCCATCATGGAATAGCCCGAATTCCGCAATCGGGTTAGCCTGATGCATGCGGTATCGATATGCCGCAGCATCGCTTATGACCATCATGGAAAAAATCGACCACATCCTGGTTGTCGACGACGACCGCGGCATACGCGAACTGATCACGACTTATCTCGAACGAAGCGGCATGCAGGTTTCGAGCGCGTCGAATGGGCGCGAAATGCATGAAAGTCTCATCAGGCACACGCCCGACCTGATTCTTCTCGACCTGATCCTGCCTGGCGAAGACGGGCTTGCGCTCTATCGCGCGCTGCGCGAAAGCCGCCATCGCATGGTGCCCGTCGTGATGCTGTCGGGCCGCGGCGATGTCACCGACCGGATCATCGGGCTCGAAATGGGCGCCGACGACTACATGGCCAAGCCGTTCCAGGCGCGCGAGCTGCTCGCCCGCATCCGGGCGGTACTGCGCCGCACGCGCATGCTGCCGCCCGCCCTTCAGCCCGTGGAAGACGCATGCGTGCTGAGTTTCGGCGACTGGCGGCTCGATACCACCGCGCGCCATCTGCTGGAATCCGACGACACGGTGGTGACGCTAAGCGGTGCCGAATATCGCTTGCTGCGCGTGTTTCTCGATCATGCGCAACGGGTCTTGACGCGCGATCAGTTGCTCAATCTCACCCAGGGCCGCAATGCCGATTCGTTCGACCGCTCGATCGATCTGCTCGTGAGCCGGCTGCGGCAAAAGCTCAACGACACAGCGCGCGCAGCGCGCTACATCAAGACGCTGCGCAACGAGGGCTATGTGCTGTCGATGGCGGTCACCGTCCATCACGACATGCGCGAGCCGCCGACGCGCGGCGCGAGCGTGCAAATCGACGGCGAGGCGCTGTGTTACTAGCTTCGTTTCTAGCCGTCCTCGCCTGCTCGCTCTAAAAATATTTCACGGAATAAAAGCCGTGCTTCGCGTGTTCCCGAAGAGACGGCAGCGCCACTGGCGCGCTACGCTCTCACTACGCTCATTGCCCCGACCATTCCTATGCAATTTTCCGATTTCTCCTCGCCCGCTTTCTTCGCCAATCCCTATCCGATGTATGAAAAGATTCGCGCGGCAGGGGCGCTTTTGCCGGTGGCGCCGAATGCCTTCGTGACCGGGCGTTTCGAAGTGGTGGACGCCCTGCTGCGCGACCCGCGCATGGGCAAGACCTATCTGCAGAGCGTTGCCGCCCGCTATGGCGCGCAAGCGACGGCACAACCCGTCTTTCAGTCGCTGAACCGCACGCTGCTGATGATGAACCCGCCTTCGCACACGCGCTTGCGCGCCCTGCTGATGAAGACATTCAACGCGCGGCAGATCGAGAAATTGACGTCGATTGTCGAAGCGACGACGCAGGAATTGCTTGAGCGCGTGGGCTCGCAAGCCGGGTTCGACCTCGTGAGTGACTTTGCTTATCCGCTGCCGGTGCAGATCATCTGCCGGCTGCTCAACATTCAAGTTGCGCAGGCAACGATATTGGGTGGCGCGGCCAGCCAGCTCGTCGCCGCATTCGATCTTGCTCCGCTCGATGCCGATGCGCTGCGCGCAGCCGACGAAGCGGCGCTCACGCTGGAACGCTACTTTCAGGAGATTGTGGAGCAGCGGCGCGCACAACCAGGCGACGACCTGATCTCCGCGATGCTGGGCGTGGAGGACGCGGGTTCGACGCTCACCGACGAGGAAATTGTGTCGAATGCAGTCCTGCTCTTTATCGCGGGCCACGAGACGACGTCCAATATGATCGGTAACACGATGATCGCGCTGTTTCGCCATCCTCGGCAGATGGCGGCGTTGCAGCAGGATCCCACGCTGTTGCCGCGTGCCATCGCCGAATGTATGCGTTACGACGGCGCGGTGCAGATGCTGGTGCGTACGGCATTTGAAGACCTGACAGTGGCCGGCGTGACGCTCGCGCGCGGTTCGGTCGTTTTCATGCTGGTAGGCTCGGCGAATCGCGATCCGGCCATGTTCGCGCAGCCCGATACGCTGGACTTCGCGCGCACGACGGGCGCGACATCGCTGTCGTTCGGCGCCGGCATTCACTATTGCCTGGGCGCACGGCTTGCCATGCTCGAAATGGAGGTCGCCATTCGGTCGCTGCTTGCACGCTTTCCCGAGATACGTCCGGTCGATATCGATGCACTCGAATGGCATCGCCGCAACAATCTGCGCGGCGTGACAAGTCTGCCCGTGCAAACCGGCGCGCGTTGAGGCGCCGGTTGTTCCGGAAGCTCCGGGCGTTCGGCACTCCGACGCCCGGAGCGACGATTCACGGCGCGTAACGCGTGAACACGTAGTCGCGATCCTTCACGCGCGCGGCGTGGCAGGCGAAGCAGGTCTGATGCTGAGCCAGGTCGGCGGGCATACCGTTGATGAAGCGCCCGAAACCCCAGCCGCCCGTCGACGCGTATTTGCGCGAGTCCTTCACCATGATTTGAACCGTGGTGGGCGCGCCGGGCACCGTCGCCGGTTCGAAGTCATCCGAGTGCTTTTTCTTGTACGCCAGCTTGACCAGAATGGTGCCGTCCGGGAACGGCAAGGTGGCATCTTTAATCGCCTTGATGGCGACCGGATTGCCCAATACCACGCGCAATTCGTCGAGCGGCGCGGCTTCCGCCGCAGGCGCGATCATCTGCCATTCGCGGTAGCCTTCGGGAATCGTCACGCCATAAATCGGCGATGCGGCAGGCGTTGCGTCCGCAGCGACTGCGGCCTGATTCGCGCCCGCTACGAGCACCATCAGCGCGGCAATAATCGGGCTGCCAAAGCGAAATAACTTCATCCGTCGTCGTCTCCGGTTTAAAGGTGCTGCACTTGCAGCATGGCGTCCGCGAATGCCTTGGGCGCTTCCTGCGGCAAGTTATGGCCAATGCCGCCGCCGATATTGCGGTGCTGGTACTTGCCCGTGAACTTGCCCGCATACGCTGCCGGCTGCGGATGCGGCGCCCCGTTAGCGTCGCCTTCAAGCGTGATCGAAGGCACCGAAATCGCAGGCGCAAGCGCGAGCTTTTTCTCAAGATCGTCGTACTTCGCTTCACCTTGCACGAGGCCCAGACGCCAGCGATAGTTGTGGATCACCACGGCGACGTGATCGGGGTTGTTAAACGAAGCCGCCGAGCGATCGTAGGTTGCATCGTCGAATTGCCACTTCGGCGACGCGAGACGCCAGATGAGCTTGTTGAAATCATGGCGATTCTGCGCGTACCCCGCTTCGCCGCGCGCCGTGGAGAAATAGAACTGATACCACCAGGCGAGTTCCGCTTGCGGCGGCAGCGGCTTTTCATTGGCGGCCTGGCTGCCGATCAGGTAACCGCTCACGGAAACCAGCGCCTTGCAGCGTTCGGGCCACAGCGCGGCCACGATATCGGCCGTGCGTGCGCCCCAATCGTAGCCGCCGATCACGGCCTGCTTGACCTTCAGCGCGTCCATGAACGCGACGATATCGACGGCGACCACGGCTTGTTGCCCGTTGCGCGGCGCGTCGGCCGAGAGCAGGCGCGTCGAGCCGTAGCCACGCAGATAAGGCACGAGTACGCGGTGCCCGGCTGCCACGAGAATCGGCGTGACCTCGGCGAAACTCTGGATATCGTAGGGCCAGCCGTGCAGCAGGATCGCAACCGGGCCGTCCTTCGGCCCGGCATCGACGTAACCGATACTCAGGCCATTCGCCTCGACCTGACGAATTTCACCAATTGAGGCGGCAGTCGGGCCCGCCAGCGACGATTGTGCGCGGGCGAGCTCGCTCAGCCCTGCGCCCACCATGGCGACGCCAGCAAGGCTGGTTCCCAGAATCTTCCGTCGGCGCTCGTTTACCTGTTCTGACATGATCCACGTTCCTGATGAATTGCGGGGCGGCACTGCAGGGCAGATTGCGAATATCCATGTTTTATTAATTCGCAATCCATAATAATATCCACGTCGATTCAAACACTTTATTTGAATCGGACGTGTGAAAATACCGCCGTCAGGTTAGCACCACGGGTGGGGCACGCGCCATACGGCGATTGGTTGGATTGCCTATACGCAGGTATAGGCGCCAGCCATCCGGATGTACAAAGATGAAAGGACTTTCAGCTTTCGCCCAGTGCAGTCTTGAGCGCCGCGAGCAACGCGGTATCGCTAAAGGGCTTGTATAGACAGTCAATTGCGCCCTGCTTGAGCAGGCGCTCGCGCAGTGCCTCGTCCTGGTGCGCAGTGATGAAGATGACCGGCACGTTGCGGCCGCTGCGCTTGAGTTCGCGAAACAGCCCCAGCCCGCCCATGCCCGGCATGTTGAGGTCGAGAATCAGGCAATCGGTGGGTTCCAGGGAGCCGGACGCGAGGAACGCCTCCGCAGACGGGAACACGGTCACCGCATATCCGAACACGCTCACCAGATCGGGAAGCGACTCCCGCACTGCCTCGTCATCATCGACCAACGTTACCAGCATCTTTGCCCCGCGGAGACTGCCTGAGACAGGCGGCGCCATCAGCATGAGCGCGCCGTTTGACCCTGGATCAAACGCCTTACGATGCCCGATTCCATCGGGCGCGTCCACCATACAGAGGTATGTATACGCACCCGCGCGCTGGCGCATAGGCGCATCTGGCCGCCGCAATAACGGAGAGAATCAGACCGCGTAGACGGGAATGGAAAATGCGAAGATTGCGCCGGGCCCATCCGTGGGCAACTCAGCCCATAGACATCCGCTTTGACTTTCAATGATGGAACGGCTGATGGCGAGACCCACGCCCATGCCGTCTTCCTTGGTCGTGTAGAACGCATCGAACATGCGTTCCGTGTCGCCGGGATCGAAGCCCATGCCCGAATCCCGCACCGTCAACCGAACCATGCCATGGGGTTCGGCCTCGGTTCTGACCCACATGACGCGCGGGCCTTCGTTCACGTCGCTCATGGCGTCCGCCGCATTGCGCAGCAGGTTCATGATGACCTGTTGCACCTGCACGCGGTCACAGCCCGCGAGCGGAACAGGATCGGCGAATTCCGTGCGCACAATGACGCGCGCGCGGTCGAGGTCGTTCTGCATCAAGGCGATGACTTCGCGTGCGGTATGGCCCAGGTCGACCGCTTCGATCATGGCGCTGCGCTTGCTGAACAGCGCACGCAGGCGCGCGATGACGTCGGCGGCGCGGTGGCCGTCGCGGATCGTGCGGCGAGCGGTTTCCTGCGCGCCTTCGATATTGGGCGGCGCGGCCGCCAGCAGACGCAGGCAGGTGCTCGCATTGGTCACAATGCCCGCGAGCGGCTGGTTGACCTCGTGGGCAATCGATGCCGTCAATGCGCCCAGGCTCATCACTCTCGACACATGCAAAAGCTCCGAGCGCGCCTTGTCGAGCGCCTCTTCCGACGAGCGGCGCTGGCTGATATCGAGCGCCGTGCCGATATATTCATGGCGTCCCGGCTGATCGGTCGCGCGATGCGCAATCACGTGCAGGTGCTTGATCGACTGGTCGGGCATGACAATGCGATGCTGGCATTCAATGTCGCTGTCGCCGCGCTGCCCCTGTTCGACGAACTGGGCAATGATGCGCACATCTTCGGGATGGCAGTGCGCAGCGATCCGCTCCAACGTCACTGTCGCGTCCGGCTCGATACCGAAGATGTGATGGAGCTGCTCCGACCACGCGATCTCGTTCGTATCGGCGTGCCACGAAAAATTGCCCATTCTCGCCAATGCCTGGCCTTCGGCGAGAAACGCTTCGCTACGGCGCAATTCTTCTTCCGCGCGCTTGCGGTCGTCGATATCGATATTGATGCCGAACCACTTGATGACGTTGCCGTCCTGGTCGCGCAAAGGACTCGTGCGAAACAGGAACCATCGATATTGGCCGTCGTAACGCTGCATGCGCGCTTCGGCAGCGCCCGGCATGCGGCTGGCCATGATGGCGACCCACGCGCTCATCAGGCCGGGAAGATCGTCGGGATGGACGGCTTTTGTCCACTCGTGGTCGCGCACCTGCTCCAGCGTGCGCCCGAGATATTCGAGGTAATAGCGGTTATAAAACTCGCCGGTGCCGTCCGGGCGCGCCGACCAGATCAAAGCGGGCAACGCGCTGATGGTTTCGTTGAGATGACGCTCGCTTTCCGCCAGCGTGATTTCCGCGCGCTTTCTATCTTCGATATCGATTGAAAGCAGGATCCAGCGCAGGATCCTGCCATCGATGTCGCGCAGCGGAAAGCCGCGCACGTTAGTCCAGCGATAAGCACCGTCGGCGCGCCGATGGCGGCTTTCCACGTTATAAGTGGTGCCGTGGGCAAGCGAATATTCCAGTCCGTCTACCGCGGCCTTGAGGTCGTCGGGGTGCACGACTTCGTCGCCGCGCCATGCCTTGAGTTCGTCGAACGATTTGCCGAAATAGTCGAGCGTCAGCCGGTTCAGCCCTTCGACCTCGCCCGTGGGCGACGTGACGGTGACGGGAACGGGAATGCTTTCCACGATCAATTGCAGGTCGATCTCGCGGCGTTTCAGCGCGTCCTGGGCCTGCCGCGAGTCGTCAATGTCGTCGCCGATGGTGCACCAGCGGACGATCTTGCCTTCGGTATCGTGAACGGGGCTGATTCTCAGGGCGAACCAGCGCAACTGGCCGTCCGCGCGACGCAGGCGCACCGCTGTTTCACCCGCTTGTCCTGACGCCAGAATGGCGGCCAGTTGGTCGAGCAGCGCCGGCAGTTCGTCGCGGCTCACTGCGCCCTGCCACTGCGCGCCCGATGACGCCTTGATGTCGAGGCCCGTATATTCCGACCATTTCCGGTTCACAAAATCGACACGACCGTCGGGATGCGCAGTCCAGGCAATGCTGAATAGCCCGTCCAGCATGACGCCGAGATCAATTGCCAATCCCATCATTGTTCTGATATTTGAGAGCTGGAAACGGAGTTAAAGGCATTCGCTGAATTTCGCATTCAGGTGAATGAGTCGATTTAACCGTGGAATGCGGGAATTATCCCATGCACAAACACCCGTCGCAATAGCACGAGATTTTGTCAACCGCCGCCATCTGGTTGCATACGCATCGAATTTTCAGCCCAAAAAATAGCGGCCGAAAAACAATGGCGCGCCGCTAACGCGCGCTGTGGTCGATGCCGAGTGCAACGATGTTGCGCACCAGGTCAGCGACGGTGCGCACGTTCATCTTGCGCATGGCCTGCCCGCGGTGAATCTTGACCGTGACTTCCGCAATGCACATGCGGGCGGCGATCTGCTTGTTCATCAGGCCCGCGGCAACGTTGGACAATACCTCGCGTTCGCGCGGCGTCAGCGCATTCCAGCGCTCGCGCATTTCGATGAGCGAGCTGTTCGCTTCAAGGCGCTGCGCGTCGCGCTGCAACGCGGCGACCACGGCATCGATCATGTCCTGGTCGCGAAACGGCTTGGTCAGGAAATCGATCGCACCGGCCTTCATGGCTTCGACTGTCATTGCAATGTCACCATAGCCTGTCATGAAGATCACAGGCATGGGTGCACGATCCATCGTCAACAGCGACTTTTGCAGCGCCAGCCCGCTTTGACCGCGCAGGCGCACGTCCAGCACGAGACACGCAGGCCCTTGTCCTTTAGGCGCCGCGAGAAAATCTTCGGCTGAATGAAAAGCTTCGGCTTCCAGGTCGATCGAGTGCAGCAGGCTCACGAGAGCGCTGCGCACCGACTCGTCGTCGTCCACGACATAGACGACGCCCGCGATGCTATGGGCACCAGAGTGGGCTGACCGGGCCGTATCAGTGTTTAGCATCTACAATTATTTCTACGCTGATAACGCTGGGCGAATGAGAACCGTTGAGAATACCACTGCTCTGCTGGAGCATAGGCGAATTGACACGGCTTGTCGCGCCGAATTGCACGACATTATCACCGAATGCCGGAAATCCCAAATAATGAGTTTCACACGCGCCGCGCGAATGGCTTGTCACGGCGGATCTGGCTCGGGCGCATCACTCACGCATCACTCACGCATCACCCGCGTTTCACCCGTGGATTGCTATTCGCAATCGGCCACGCTGCCGCCCCACGTTTCGAGCGACACGGCAAGAATCATCGCGCCGGAATTCAAAGGCACCTTGAAGCGGCGGGCCTGCGGCCGGAACACCGCGTCGCCGCGTTTAATGGGTTCGCCCGATAGCATGCACACGCCTGCGCGCCGCGCGGTCGCACGTTTCCAGACCTGTTCGCGATAGCTGCAACACGTAGGGTCGCTCCACGACAAGGCAAAGGCCGCGTTGGGCAAACGCTCCTCCACTTTGACGGTGCATCGCCTGAAGGCGTCGTCGTCGCGCGCGCGGGGGTCGCGCGGCGGACAATGGGGCGCGCTCATCCGGGACGCCGGCGACGCAAGCAGGCCGCGCACCATATGCGCCCACGGGTTTTCACACGTGCCGGGCGCGCCCTTGTCGAGCGTGGCTCCCGCGTACGACGACCTGCGCGAATCCGACCTCACCACGGCTAACTCCCCTGTTCCGAATGAACGTGAATTTCACGTGAGTCCCATTTTTAAAACGGAACGGCTTTTATCCTGCGGTTCTTATTTCAATTGGATAAAAGCTTAAACGGAAGCGCCGTTGCACGGCATTCTACGAGTGCGTGGGCAATTTGATGCTTTTGTATATCGCACTCATACCTGGGTATAAATCGATGGGCGGCGGCGACTTGAATATTGTCGCCCGCACGGCAGCGAGTATAAGGAAAGTCCAGGGAAAGTCGCGAACGGTTGCGCCCACGCCTTGGCAACGCGAATTTTTCACTGATGTTTGCGTTGCGCCGTCATAAACCCGCAATCCACGCCTTGTAGGCTGTGAGCTCAAAAATTCACGGCCCAAAGCTTCGCATGCAATCCGTCAGCCCGGAGTGTGACCAGGCGTCTGTGCGCGCCGCCCGTCTCAGCGCGCTCGCGAGCGCGTCGCTGCTCGCACTGCAACTCACGATCGGATGGTGTGCGGACTCGCAGGCTCTTATCGCCGACGGCGTCCATACGTTCGTGGATCTGCTCGTCGACGCGCTGCTCTTCGCTTCGCTCTTTATCGGCGCAAGGCGTCTGCGCGGCACGCCACGCGCCGTCAGCGCATGGGCCCCGGCGACGCTGTGCATGACGCTCTCGGCGCTCGCGGGCGTTGCGCTGCTGATGCAGGGGTTTGGCGCCATCTCCGATCAGGATGCGAGCGCGAGCGCCACCACGGGCGGCGCGACGCCAAGCTGGGTGCTGCTTGCGGCGCTGCCCGTCATCGCGATCCGCGAGTACACCGCACGTCGCCTCAATGCAACCGCCGAGAAGGTCGCGGACACCGACTCGCACGCCGCCAGCGTGCTGAGCGCCGGTGCGTGGCACGCCAGAATCGACGCGCTTTCGGCCTGTGCGGCGGCCATCGGCGCAGGCGGGATTCTGGCGGGCTTCGGCCACCTGGATCACATCGCCACGGTGTTGATCGGCGCCATCATGCTCGCCACGGCGATCCTGCCGAAAGACAGTCCCCTGCGCAAAGGCTTCGGCCGTCTCAAGGCGCTGGCGTCATCGATGCGCACCTTGCGCGTGACGCCCGAGGCCGACGCGGCCACCGCGGAGCCTGCTGGCCAGTCTGCCGGCGGCCAATAACCGCTACGGCAGCGCCACGCTGCCGCTCCCTGCTCGCTCCCGAAGTGCTCACTGCGTGCTCACTGCGCGCCCACAGCGCACGCCGACATTTGCCCCAACTGCCATCCCGGGTATTCTGGCCACATCAAATGATAATGGTTATCATTTACAAAGCCAGATGACGTGGACACCTTGTCCGCGTAAAGGGCGCAAACAGGAGGCTCGATCATGCACCACCCTGCCACGCCTGCAGCCGGCGTCACGCCCGCCAGAGACTTGAGTTTGTCCCAGTGGGAAGCCATCACGCGCCAGGCGCTGAGCACCGCGCGCGATACCGGCCCCGATGCGGCGCTCGCCGGCTACGAGCAGGCCTTGTCGATCGCGCGCCAGTTGTTCGTCGCGCCGCCGCCGGGCCGCGCCGACGATTGCGTGGCCGCTCTGGTCGTCTCGTGCCACAACCTCGCCGATCTGCACGTCGAGCACGGCGATACGGATACGGCCGCCACCTACCTGTGCCGCGCGCACGAATCGCTCATCGCGCTGATCCTCGACGCCGGCCGCACCGCCTCGCAGCGCGAGGCCGCGCTGCGCCATAGCCGCGAAACGCATCTCGCCCTGATCGCGCATGTGGCCCACCACGGGCCGCATCCCCTCGTCACCCGTGTCCTGCGCATGGGCTGCCTGGCGCTCAACGTCGACGGCCCGACACGGCACTGACCCACCCGCCAAACGATCTGCACTGCAAACCATCATCCAGCCTGCAAGGAGCCTTTCATGCCCTACGTTTTGCCCGATTTGCCCTATGCGGTCGATGCGCTCGAACCGCACATCGATACCCGCACGATGGAAATTCATCACTCGAAACACCATCAAACCTACGTCAACAACCTCAATGCCGCGCTGGAAGGCACTGAGTTTCAGGATCTGCCGGTCGAAACCCTGATCGCCCGCATCGAATCGCTGCCCGAGGGGCTGCGCCTTGCCGTGCGCAACAACGGCGGCGGCCACGCCAATCACAGCCTGTTCTGGGCCGTGATGTCGCCGCACGGCGGCGGCGAGCCGGATGGCGCGCTCAGGGCCGCAATCGACGCGGATCTTGGCGGCTTCGAAGCCTTCAAGGAGGCCTTCACCAAGGCGGCGCTGACGCGCTTCGGCAGCGGCTGGGCATGGCTGAGCGTGGATCGCGAAGGCAAGCTCGTGGTGGAAAGCAGCGGCAACCAGGACAGCCCGCTGATGGCCGGGCTGATGTCGGGCAACACGCCGGTTCTTGGCCTCGATGTCTGGGAGCACGCCTATTACCTGAAGTACCAGAACCGGCGGCCCGACTATATCGGCGCCTTCTATAACGTCGTCAACTGGCAGGAAGTCGCGCGCCGCTACGCCGCCGCACGCGCATAACGTTGCACGCGCCATGAGCCATCCGGTCACGAACTACGATCAGGATGACGAAACAAATACTGCGCGCCTGACGCGTCGCGTTGCGCGGGAGGTTCGATGAACTCGGTGACAGACACGGCCACGCTCTCCGGCCGCGCAACCACGGCGATCCGCGAAGTGCTGGCCGGCGGCCCGCGCGGGCCGCGTTCGCTGCTGCTGTTCGTGGGCCCTGCCGTGATCGCGTCGATTGCGTACATGGATCCCGGCAACTTTGCGACCAACATCCAGGCGGGCGCGGGGTTCGGCTACTCGCTGCTGTGGGTCGTGCTCGCGGCCAACGGCGTCGCGATGCTGCTCCAGGCGCTGTCCGCCAGGCTTGGTATCGTCACCGGGCGCAACCTCGCCGAACTGTGCCGTGAGCACTACTCGCGGCCCGCCGTCTATGCGATGTGGGCCGTGAGCGAAGTCGCGGCCATGGCGACCGATCTCGCCGAGTTCCTGGGCGGCGCGATTGCGCTCGCGCTGCTCTGCAAGCTGCCCTTGCTCGCGGGCATGGGGATCACGGCGGCCGTCACCTATGCCATCCTGCTCTTCGAGAACAAAGGCTTCCGGCCCATGGAAATCGTGATCGGCGCGCTCGTTGCCATGATCGGCCTGTGTTATCTCGCGGAAATGTTCATCGCGCCGGTCGCGTGGAGCCAGGTGGCCCGGCATGCAATCGTGCCGTCGCTGCCAGGCGGCGGCGCATTGATGCTTGCGGCCGGCATCGTCGGCGCGACCGTGATGCCGCACGCGATCTACCTGCACTCTGGGCTCGCGCAAAGCCGCGTCGCCAGCAGCACGGCCCGCGAGCGGCGCATGCTGATCCGTTTTTCCAACCTGGAAGTGATCGTTGCGCTGTCCATCGCCGGGATGGTGAACATGGCGATGGTCATCATGGCCAGCGCCGCCTTTCACGCCGACCACCGGGAGGTCGCTGAAATCAGCACTGCGTATCAAACGCTCACGCCGCTGCTCGGCGCGGGCGCGGCATCGCTCTTTCTGGTTTCGCTGCTCTGCTCCGGCGTGTCCAGTTCGGTCGTCGGCACGATGGCCGGGCAGATGATCATGCAGGGCTTCGTGGGCTTGCGCATGCCGGTCTGGCTGCGCAGGCTCGTCACGATGGCGCCTGCGTTCGTCGTCGTCGCCGCAGGCGTCAATGCCACTCAGGCGCTGGTCGTCAGCCAGGTGGTGCTGTCGTTCGCGCTGCCGGTGCCGATGGTGGCCCTCGTGCGCTTCACGCGACGCCGCGACATCATGGGCGAATTCGCAAACGGGCCGCTCACCGATGTGGCCGCGATCGCCGCGACCGTCCTCATTCTGGTCTTGAACGCCGTGCTGCTGATCGAAACCCTTGGCGTCGCGTTGCCGGGTTTCGGGGCCTGGTAACAGGCTATTCTTCGGCGTCGACCGACACCCTGGCGCGCGACGCGATCACGCGATCGAGCGCGTCGGGTTGCTCGACCAGCACGCATTGCTTGCCAGTTCGCGAGCAGTAGTCCTGCACGCGCCACCAGTCGCCGTGGCTCACGCAGCCCGCCTGGCAGATCACGAGATCGGCGTCCGCCAGCCCTGCCTGGAGCTGCCCGGCATCGGCGGCGTTCGAGCGCACCAGCCGCACGCCGCTGGCCGCAAGCGCACGCTCGCTCGCGCCGTTCTGCTGGCGATCCGGGCTGATCCACATGACGACCTTGCCGCGCGCGGTGGAAGGCGTTGCGACGTCCCGCGCCATGGTCGCCTGACGTTGCGCGCCTGCCGCGACCTTGGGCTCGCCGCGCATCAAGACCCGAACCCTGGCCTCCAGCGCCCGTACCTGCTGCGCGAGCGCGAGCCGCTTGGGCAGCCCTTCGATCGACGTCTTGACCTCGGCCAGTTCTTCCTTTGCCCACGCAAGCGCGGTCTCGCGGATCATCACCGCCGCACGCAACCGCATCGCCTGAGCCTCCAGTGCGGCGACCTTCTTCGCCTGGGCCGCGATCACCGCCGACGCGCGCCGCTGCGCCCGCCCCAGTTCGCGAACCACCGTGCCGTGCTCATCGCCCAGGTTCAACCCGTTCCAATCCGTTGCCGTCATTTCGAGCCATCCTCGCGGACATCCGCGCCGCACAATGCCGTCATATTAGCAATGATTCTCATTTACCAGAAGCCAGACCATACAGCGAGAAGGCCCTGACGCCGCGAACAACCCGTCATGCTCTACGCCGTTCTGGCGAGCTTGATCGCCCGTTCAGGGCACGCCGTCACGCAAAGGCCGCACGAGCGGCAGGCTTGCGAATTCGGTGTGTACGCAACCTTCATCCCGTGCACGCGCAGCTTCATGCGATGCCCCCAACCCAGGCCACGGTAATCCGCTTCGTCGATACGGCGGATCTCGAACACGTTCTCCGGGCAGACCTCCAGGCAGTCGCCCTTGCCTTCGCAGCGTTTCAGGTCGACGACGGGCACGATCACGCCCGGCTGCTGCTTGCACTCGACAGGCGATGGCGCGCTCATGCTTCGTCTCCGTTGCGCCGTGCGCGGCCCGCCCGCCATGCGGCCTGGAATTGCTCCCTTTCCTCAGGCGTCATCGCTTCCCACTTGCGCCAGTGGCGCCGGTAGCGCCCGCCGCCATGGCCGCGAAATCCACCGAAGAGAATCCGGCTCAACACCAGCAAACCCAGTGCGTGCGCGAAGTCGATTGCGCGAGCGCCCACGAACAACGCCGGAATCACCCAGTTCCACAGCATCATGACCACCCAACCCAATACGCCGATCGCGACGATCACAAGCAGCGCCTTGCCCGCACATCTGATTCGAAACTTCATTCGCCGACTCCTTTAAATATCCAGTTCGTCATAAATGGGCTGTAGCCGCGCACGCAGATGCAGCACCGCATAGCGTTTGCGCGCCAACAGCGTATTGAGCGGCACACCGCTTTGCTCGGCCAGATCCTTGAACGAGCGCCCTTCCAGTTCGTGTGCGATAAAAACTTCGCGTTGATTCGACGGCAATTCGTCGAGCGCTTCCTGCAGGGCCTTGAGCAACAGGCTGCGCGCGTAGAGCGCCTCAGGGCCGGCGTCGTGGGCCGGCAGCGCGAGATCGAGCCGCAGGTCGCGGTGCGCTTCCTCGTCGTCCTCGTCATCGCCTCCGGCCAGCTCCGCGAGCGGCTGCTCCTTTTTCTTGCGAAAGCGATCGACGATGCGATTGCGCGCGGCACGGAACAGCCACGCGCTCGCCTGCTCGATGGGCGCGGGAAGGCGGTAGGCCTGCACGAATTCGTGGAACACGTCCTGAAGGATGTCCTCGGCATCGTCCTGGTCGCGGATGCGACGCCGGATGAAATTGACGAGCCTCGTGCGCTCACGCACCACGGTCGCGGTGATTTCGCTGTCTCGGTCGGTCATCGGGTGCGAGGTGGGTGGCGGTTCCATGCGTCTGAAGACGTTTCAGCAGCACGGATATTGTGGCTGACGCGAGAAATTTTTTTGCGGCGATCGACCGCGACGAAACTGAATATAGGGGCAGCTTTTGGGGGCAGTTGAATCGGCGACGATCAGGACAGGCTGCCGCGCAAGGCGGCGGCGAATCCTGCCATGGCCAGCGCGAGCAGAAATCCTGCTGACAGCACCGCAATCCAGCGTTGCTGACGATGAATCACCGGATGTCTCGACGCCAGGATGTAGGCGCTCAGGATCGAGAAATCGACGACGATCCAGAGCGCCGCCAGGATGGCCAGGCTCGCGCGCGAATCCGACGTAATGCCGATGAACTGCGGAAAGAACGCGACGAAGAACAGAATGTCCTTGGGATTGGCAATGCCGACGAAAAAGCCCTGAAAAACAGCAGGCAAACGTGGCGACGCCGAAGTTCCAGCGTGCGCTTGCGCGGAGCCGGACGCACCGCCAGCACGCCATTCGCCATGCAGCGTGCGGATCGCCAGCACGGAAACAAAGACGCAACCCAAAAGCTGGAGCCATGCGAGCAGGCGCTCGCTGACCAGCACCACGCCGAACACCATGAGCGTGGCCAGGCTGATCAACAGCAGGCTTGCGGCATTCGCGCCCGCAGCGGTCAGGACGCCCTGCGAGACGCCTCGCCGCGCCGCGGTGCCGACGACGAGCATCACAACCGGCCCAGGCGTGGCGATAAGCAGGACGATCGCCGCGAAATAGGCGAGCAGCAGCGTGGAATGGAGGTTCATGAGAAAAAGTTGAGATGAATGCAGGCCTGATCCATTGGCCCTGCGGGTCTTGCCAGGGAATACGGCGCTTGAAGCTATAGTATTGCCGCACGGCATCGCCGATAAAAACGGAAAATACTGTGCGAATGCATGACTTTTACTCATGTGGATGGCCGCCTTGAAGACCCAGACCCTACCCCCCGTTTATGCCCTGCGCGCGTTCGAGAGCGCTGCGCGAACCGGCTCGTTCACGCTCGCCGCAGAGGAACTGAGCCTCACGCAAAGTGCCGTGAGCAAGCATGTGAAAACGCTCGAAGCGTATTTCGGCCGCAAGCTGTTTGTCCGCCAGGGCCCGAAGCTGACGGTCACGGCGCAGGGGCAGATATTCGCCGCGGGGCTAAGACGCGGCTTTCGCCAGATCGAGGAAGCCTGCACGCTCTTTCGTACGCGTGACGACGTCCTGCGTCTCAAGGCGCCCTCGACGCTCACGATGCGCTGGTTGCTCGATGCACTCGCGGCGTTTCGCAAGACGCAACCCGCATTCGAGGTGCAGATCGCGAGCGTCTGGATGGATGTCGATACCGTCGATTTCGTCAGCGAGCCCTACGATTGCGCGATCCTGCTGGGCGGCGGCCGGTTCGGCGAACAGACGCATAACGTGAAGCTTTTCGACGAATGGCTGGTGCCGATTTGCTCGCGCGCGCTCGCACCAGCGGCGCGGGCCAATCTCGGCGCATGCGAGCTGATTCATCCTTCGCCGGATCGCCGCGACTGGCGACGCTGGCTTAAAGCAAGCGGCCACGACGCGAACGTCGATATCACCCGCGGCCAGGTGTTCGACATGCTCGAACAGGGCATGGCTGCGGCCGCCGCCGGACACGGTGTTTCAATCGGCGACCTCGCGCTCAGCGCCGGCGCGATTGCAGCGCGCCAGCTCGTCCTGCCGTTCAAGACCGCCGTGGCCAGCGGCGACGCCTATTACCTCATCAGGCCCGAAGACTCCGACAAAGCGGCGCAGGTCGAGATGCTGCAAGCGTTTTTGCAAAGCCACCTGCCCAGGCTCCGTTGGCCGGATATCGAGTTCAAGGCACTGCGCTAGTGCATGAATTAATCGCAATTGAATATCAATGCATAGCGATGCGAAATGATTTTTCGCACGATTTATGCCGCACTGCATAAAAGACATCACGCTTTCATAGACCCGATATGCATGCTGACTGGCGCGATGACGCTGCCACGCGGCTCTCGCATTTTCCCCTTGCTGCGTTGCACAAGCTCGCCTATACCACTAGGGCATTCGCGAGGCAGCGGCGCACGCGCACAAGCCTCTTCGCAGCCAGCCGGCACACCGGCCATCGAGCCGGAATGCCATTGATACGGGGGAGTCAGCATCATGCAATTCAGTATTTCGCCCAAGGTCGAAAAATTGGGCCGTTATGCGGTTATGAAAGGTCAAAGCTCTATTTCCGGATTGTCGTCGGGCGCGTTCATGACGGTGCAACTGCACCTCGCCCATTCGGCGAGTTTCAGCGGCGTGGGCGTGATCGCAGGCGGCCCGTTCCGCTGCGCCGAATCGTTTCGCGGCGCAGCGCCGCTCGCCGAAGACGCCTACGTGCAGAGCGCCGAATACATCTGCATGAGCCCGCTCACGGCCGCCGCGGGCCCGGACGCAAACCGTCTGGCCGACCTCGCGCGCAGCACCGCGCAAGCGGGCAAGATCGATCCGGTTGCGAACCTCAAGGACGATCGCGTGTTTCTGTTTTCTGGCACGCAAGATTCGGTTGTGCACTCAACGGTCGTGAAGTGCACGGAATTGTTCTATCGCCAGTTGGGCGTGAATACGCTCACGTTCGACGACACGGTGGCGGCGGGCCATTGCATCGTCACCGACAATCCCGAAGATTCGATGCTGGCGCTCAATCAGCCGCCCTATATCAATCGCGGCGACGGCATGCTTTCGCACAAGATCCTGCGCCATCTCTACGACGGTCTCGCGGATCCGTCCGAGCGCCCTACCGGGCGCATCGTGCGCTTCGACCAGCGCGAGTTCTTCGGTAACGAGGCGCGGGCGAGCATGAGCGAATTTGGCTATGCGTACCTGCCGCGCGCCGTCGAACTCGACGGCAAACCCGCGCGCGTGCATATCGTGCTGCACGGCTGCAAGCAGGGCTATGGCTTCGTGAATTTCGTCAATGGCCGCGAAGACGTGCTCAACCAGGTGAGTTACGGCAATCGCTATATCACTACCACGGGCTACAACGAAATCGCCGACAGCAACGACATCATCGTGCTCTACCCGCAGGCCACGGGCTCGGACGGCTCAGTGCAGAACCCCGATGGCTGCTGGGACTGGTGGGGCTATACGAGCCCCGATCCGCAGGCGCCCGATTACTACTCGCGCGACGCGATCCAGATTCGTGCGATCCATCGCATGTTGACCCAGCTTGGCGGTTGAGCACGGCGTCGTTCATTCCCCCTCTTTCGATGTGAGCCTTCCATGAACCAGATGATCACCGAGTCGGCCGCGTTCCTGCCGGCGGCACTCGACCTGGCGCAGACCGCGCCGGCCGCGCACGCGGCCACCATCAGCGACTTCGCCCGCGCGCATGTGCTGATGCAAGGCTGGGCGCAGCGCGCCGCCATCAATGGCGCGGACACGACCAAGCTGTGGGCGTCGGGCCAGCTTTATCTCTACGCAGGCGAGCTGCTGGACATGCAGCGCGCCGCCTATGAGCGCTTTCTCAAGCAACAGGGCGCGACGCTGGAGAACTGGGTTGAATGGGGCCGCCAGCGCGCGCAACTGCGCGGCGCCAACACCATGACCAAGCTGGTGGAACAGGAAATGAACCTGGTGGGCCGCATCGGCCAGATCTTTACCGATCAGCTCACCAACCTGCTGGCCTTGCAGGAGAACGTGGAAGTGGCCTATGGCTGGTGGCTGAGCCAGAAACTGGGCGACACGTCGACGAGCCGTGCCGCGGCCGTGGCGTGGTCAGGCAATCCGCACGAGGTGACGGGCAGCCCGGCCTGAGGTTGTCGGATTGAGTGATGGTTTGCGCGCGAGATCGTTTCGCGCGCAACCATTTCATGGTCACCGCGCGATCAGCAGGTAATCAGCAGGTAATCAGCGCATCAACTGCGGCCGCAGCGCCGCGACCGAGGCGAAGTACCCTTCAAGCGCCTCAGCAGAGCGCGCGCCGAGCGCGCCTAGGCGCTCGACCCACTCCGGCTCCAGCGGCCAGCGCCCCTCGACCATCGGCGGATAGATGCGCCGCCCGTACGTATGCAGCGCCTTCGCACCAATATTGCCGCTCACGCCCAGCAGCCGGTGCAGCGCCTCGTGCGTGGCCTCGATGTCCTGCAAGCGCGCGCCGTTCGCGATTTCGCCCATGAGTGCGCGCAGTTGCGCAATGCCGTCCAGGAAGGTCTGGTCGAGCATATCGAGCCCAACCAGTTCGTCCAGATGGCGCTCGTCGAGCAGCGCGTTTTCGTCGGCTGGCTGGCCGTCGCCAGTGGCTGCATCGTCGGCGTTCGCCGTGCGATGCGTGGGCGTGTGCACGCGCGCGAGGTGCGTCATCAACGAGGCGTAGAGCGTGGCGGCCTGTACCGGCTTCACGAGCACGTCGTTCATGCCCACCGCGATGCATTCGCGCACCGCTTCCATGTCCGATTGCGAGGTGAGCGCGATGATCGGCGTCAGCGCATAGCGGTCGCCGCGCGCGCGGATCGACGCCGTCGCTTCGACGCCGCCCATGCCCGGCATGTTCATGTCGATCACGATGGCGTCGATCGCCATGTCCGATTGCACGCAGGCCAGCACCGCATGGCCGTGGCCCGCTTCCATCACGCGCGCGCCGCCGCGTTCGAGCACCGCCTTCGCGACCTGGCGGCTGAAGACGTCGTCGTCGGCGACGAGGATGGCCTTGCCCAGCAGCCCGTCGAAGCCGCCGTAGGCGCGGCGGCGCTTGCCGCTCGCGAACAGCGTTTCCAGCGCGACGATGAGCCCCATCGCCCCGCCCGACTTGCCGATCACGATGTCCATGCCCGCACGCCGCGCGCGCACCTGGGCGACGTTGCCTTCTTCCACCGTATAGCCCGCGATGGGCACGCCCTGGTTCGGATGCGCGTGATTCGCGCGGATCTTTTCGGCGACTGCGTAGCCGTCGAGCACCGGCATGTTCACGTCGAGCAGCACGAGATCCGAAGGCTCGGCCTCGCTGTCGCCCAGCATCGCGAGCGCGGTCTGGCCGTTGCCAGCCTCGCTCACCACTGCGCCCAGGCCCGCGAGCACGCGCCGCGTGCGGGTGCGGTGATGCTCGTCGTCGTCGACGATCAGGATGCGCTTGCCCGCGAACACCGGCATTGCACGGTCGAGAATCTCGCGCTCGTATTCGGCGACTTCGCGCTCGGGCACGGCCGGAAAGCGCAGCGTGAATTCGGTGAACTGGCCCGGCTCCGAACGGCATTCGATGCTGCCGCCGAACGCCTCCATCGCGCGCTGGCAATACGCGAGGCCAAGCCCCGTCGCCCCCGTGCTGCCTGCCGTGCGAAACGGGTTGAACAGATGCGGCAGCACTTCGGGCGGCACGCCCGCGCCGGTATCGCGCACGCTCACCGCGTGGCGCTCGATCGTCAGCGTGAGCGTGGCCGACGGATACGCGGCCATGTGATGCAACGCGTTCTTGATGAGATTGAACAGCGTGAAGAGATAAACGGTTTCATCGACGCGGAACGTGAAGTCCTCGCGCACGATCAGGCGAGCCTTGCTGCGCTCGGTGTCGTCGGCGAAACCGTACTCGTCCAGCGCCTTGCGCGTGGTGGCGGCTGCACCCAGATACGCGAGGCGTTCGGGACGGATCGCCTTGGAGCCCACTTCGTCGAGCGTCATGGCGATCACGCGCAGACCGCGTTCGATCGACAGCTTGCCCTGCGCGAGATGGCGATGGAGCGACGCCGCGTCTTCAGCCGACAGCATCGTCGAACGGTGCGCGGCGCTGGTGGAAGGCAACGCGGCCTCGATGCCTTCGAATACCTGCTTCAACTGGCTCAGCGGGTTGCGCATCTCGTGGACGATCGAACTCGCGAGCGCCTGCAAGGCGCGGTTCTTCTCGACGAAGATGTGCCCCTTGCTGACCGCGTAGCTGAAGGCCATGCTGCACAGCACGACCACGGGCAGCAGCGCCAGGTCGGCTTGCGAGGCGGCGGAGAGCACGACCGGCGACGGCGCGGACAGCACCGCCGCCGCCGAGGCCGTGGCCACGCCAATGCCCAGGCAGGCGAGCAGCAGCAGCGGGCTGTCGATGCACAGCGCGAGGATGAAGATCATCATCACTTCGGTCATCATCCACATCGTGGAGAAGCCGTTTCTGATCGTGATGAAGGTGCAGACGAACGGCAAGACGTAGATCAGGCACGCGTGCCAGTAAATCAGCAGGTAGCGATTGAAGCGTTGCGGCCAGCGCGCCTGAAAAATCAATGGGATGCAAACGAGCGCTGCGCTCAGGCGCAGGAACAGATTGTCGTAAGGCTGGGGCAGCACATAAGTCCACACGACAAAATAGATGGGGTGGCACAGGAGGCCGAGAAGCCCTCCCCACCGGATCGCCAGACGGCTACGCTCCAGTATTTCCCCCATGCGCTCGCGCGACATCACACTCAGCCCTCCAAGGCTCTTTTGTACGGTTCTATCAGTTCAGGATTACGGTCGTGCGCCGCCACCGGCCGGGTCGGCGCGCCGCCCTTGCGGCGGCAGCCATCGCACGGCGGGCGCGGCCTGGACGCTAACCCACGGTCAAGACCAGCCCGGGCTCGGGCGAAACCCTCAATATATAGCGTCTGGGCTCTCTAAGCGAGTTCTGCCGCACGGTTCAAGGGAATGGCACCATCGAACTGTGGCAGTGGCGTGACTAGGTTGAAGGGTTGCACCCGGACGCGGGTATTCCCACGCCGCTTCAAGCCCGCCGGGTTGCACTTTTTTCACGCTATGAAATAAGACGCGCTGCACGGACAGTCATGGATCGATGCGCTTGAGCGCGCCGGGCTATCATCGTGCGATCAATAAAACATCCGTTCAGGACAGGCCGTGGCCCACCGCTTTCTGATCAAGGAGATCGCCCTCCAGGCAGGCGTGGGCATCGCGACCGTCGATCGCGTCATCAACGATCGGGGCAACGTGCGCGTGCAAACGCGCATGCGCGTCGAGCAGGCCATCAAAGAACTCGAACAGCAGGAGCGCTATTCGGGCACGACGGGCCGCAAGCTCATCGTCGACGTCGTCGTGGAAGCGCCCCGTCGCTTTGCCGATGAAATCCGCGCGGCGCTCGAAGCCGAATTGCCCACGCTTGCACCCGCCCTGTTCCGCCCGCGCTTCCTGCTGCAGGAAACCATGACCACGCAGGACGTCGTCGCCACGCTGCGCGCGATTGCCCAACGCGGCAGTCACGGCGTCTTGCTCAAGGCGCGCGACGTCCCCGAGATTGTCGATGCCATCGGCGAACTCAAACGCAGCGGCATTCCCGTCGTGACGATCTTTACCGACATCCCGCTCTCAGGAAGAATCGCGTATGCGGGGCTGGACAACCGCGTCGCCGGTGCAACGGCGGCCTACCTGCTCACGCATTGGCTCGGCGGCCAGCCAGGCCATGCGCTGATCACCATGAGCGACGAACGGTTTCGCGGCGAGGAGGAGCGCGAAATCAGCTTTCGACGGGCGCTGCGATCGCGCTATCCGCAGCTCGAATTAATCGATGCGAGTGGCGGCCATGGCCTCGATACGGCCACGGAAAAGCTCGTGAAGCGCGCGCTCGACGCGCACGCCGAAGTCCTCGCGGTGTATTCGATGGGCGGCGGCAACCTCGCCATCCTGCGCGCACTCGAAGCGCAGGGAAAGATGCCCAGGGTCTATATCGGGCACGACCTGGATCGCGACAATTTCGAGTTGCTGCGCGCGGGCAAGATCCATGCAGTCCTGTATCACGACCTTCGGCAGGACATGCGCGCCGCTTGCCAGCACATCATGCACTTCCACAGGATGCTGCCGGAGTCGGCCATCTCGCCGTCATCGTCGGTTGTCGTGGTCACGCCGGAGAATATTCCGGATCACGTGGCGACGCGATTCCGGCAATAAGCCGACGCGCTGTGTAAAGCTGCGCGCCATGGCGTTGCGCAAGATTCGGTAAGACACGCACACGGGAACTGAGAGGCCGCTGAAAACCTCGCGACGTAGAATCGCTGGGGTCGTGTCAGGCTCCTCTCTATCCAATGACCGCCCTATTCTTTCAGCGCTTTCTGCGCTCGCACACGCGTGACTCGCTGCACGGCGGCATGTTGTTACTCGCGACCGCGCTGATGTGCTGCGCAATGTCGTCCGCACGCGCGGACTGCCGCCCGACCGGCGCGCCTGGCGCCGTTCAACTGTCGCTCGCGCCAGCGCATATCGTCGTGCCGAAGAATGCCGCCGACGGTAGCGTGCTCGGCAACACCCATGCGGGATGGGTACAGGACATTCCTTTTACCTGCTCGGGGCCGGGCAATACGCGTGAACTGCGCGTGGATGCGCCGCCTGCCGTCGATGCATCGGGCGCGCGTCTGCACGACGTCTATGCGACCGGCGTTGCGGGATTGGGCATGCGCATCGTCACGCGCGGCGGCAGTTTCGCCGGTATCGACGATGGCCCGCGCAATGCCGCCTATCGCGTCCCGTTGCCGCCGCACGCGGATCGGCTGACGGGATTCGCGATTGACGTGCAGTTCGTCAAGACCGGCCCCGTCACAGATGGCGAGCTGGCACCGGGAAAAATCGCGGACGTGATGGTCGGCGGCACGACGCTCGTCGATATCGGCGTGCCAGCGGACGGCATTGTGGTCGCCACGGCCCAATGCGCGCCGGTCAACGTGAGCGGCGAGGTATCGACGGGGATCGGCACGATGGGGGCGTTCTCGCAGGAAGCCGTCGTGATCGGCACAGGCTGCGGCAATGCGGGGGTCAGCGTCGCGCTTGGCGTCGAACAGGGTTATGTATATGGCGCGCATCGCGCGCTGAATGTCGATGTGCCCGCCGCGAAGCCGCGTAGCGCGGCGGCCTCGGCTTCGGCGGATTTTGGCGCGGTGATTAACGCTCGTCCGGGTGTATCGCGAACGCGCAATACGGCTCTCGCGGGCAACTCACAGAGCGATTTCGGCGCTACCGGCAATGACGTCACAACCGGCAGCGCGTGGGCGACAGGCGGTAACGCGTCAGGCGGCCAGGGCGGCTTCGGTAGTTTCGGCGGCGCAAGACGCTGAGCGTGTTGCCTCGATACCGAAAGCGAAAGCGAAATGCAATGCATCTGGGCGATGATCGTCTTGATCCTGCCGCAGCCAGCCAGTCTGCCAGGGATCAGACCGCACAATAAAAGGTGCCAGCCGAAGCTGACACAAGCCGTTCGTTGCCGGGGAAGCAAACGCGGCGGGGAAATCAGAATACCAAATTAACTGATCGGTACAAATATGGGCGAAGTGTAAGCGCAAGCATTATGGAAATCTATATCGCCCTATATTTCTGTTGTTTTATACGTCGAACAAGCGTGCGCTTGCTTTAATCCGCATAAATCATCAGATGATTTACCCCCCCGCTATTGCTGCCTTAGTCAAAGAGTTTCATGACGTCGTTATAAAGCTTTCGAGGCACGCGCACGCCATCGCGTTCGCTGCGCTCGCGCGCTTCGAAACGGCGTTGCGATGGCAGCCTCGCGCCTTGATCGACAATCGCTTCGAAAAGCCGCTCGGCACGCGCCTGCCCCACTTCTTCTTCCGCGCCTGAAAACCGCGTGGGATCTATCGCGATCACGAGTTCGCCATGGCATGGACTCGCCCCTGCGCCATCGTCGAAGGCCTGCGACTCCATACTGGTGAGGTCGCCGATCAACGCGCCTGCCAGCAATTCCACCATCGCCGCGAGTGCGGATCCCTTGTGGCCGCCGAACGTCTGCATCGCGCCTTCGAGCGCGGCGCGCGCGTCGGTGGTCGGCTGGCCGTCGCGGTCGATGGCCCAGTGCGGGGGAATGGGCTTGCCGTCGCGCGCGTGCAGTTCAATATCGCCGCGCGCGATGGCGCTGGTCGCGAAGTCGAAAACGAAGGGATGCCCTTTCGCACGCGGCCACGCGAACGCAATCGGATTGGTGCCGAACACGCCGCGCGTGCCGCCAGCGGGCGCGACCCAGCTATGACTGGGATTCATCGCGAGGCCAACCAGGCCAAGCGCGGCAATCGCTTCGACCTCGGGCCAGAGCGCCGAGAAATGGAAACAGCGATTGATCGCCATGGCAGCGATCCCTTGTGCGCGGGCTTTTTCGGCCAGCACGGGGAGCCCGGTCTCGAATGCCAGCAATGAGAAGCCGTAATGCGCATCCACGGCGAGCACGCCCGGCGCGACGTCGCGCAGCATCGGCTGCGCATGCGGATCGACCTTGCCCGACCGAACCGAGCGCACACAGCCGGGCAGCCGATACAGGCCATGCGAGTGGCACTCGTCGCGCTGCCCCTGGGTGATGACGCGCGCAATGGCATCGGCGTGCGCCGCCGACACGCCGTGATGCACGAGCACCTTGCGGGCCAGCGCGAAGAGTTCGGCCAGCGACAGCGCGACGTCATCGTCCCGCTCAGCCATGCTGCTTGTCCTCGTGACGGATCACACCGTCCACGCGTCGCGCAAGTTGCGCGGGATTGTCGTGACGCAACGCGAGCGGCAGCAGAGCGTCCGGCCAGTCCTGATACGAAACAGGCCGCAGGAAGCGCTCGATTGCGCGGCTGCCCACCGACGTCGTGCGCGCGTCGGACGTCGCCGGGAACGGGCCGCCGTGCACCATGGCATGACCGACTTCCACGCCCGTGCCGAAGCCATTGGCCAGCACACGGCCGGCCTTGCGTTCGAGCGTCGGCAGCAGTGTGCGCGAAGCGTCGTGATCGGCGGCTTCCAGATGCACGGAGACGGTCAACTGGCCTTCGATCGACTTCAGGACTTCATGCAGTTCGTTCAGGTCAGCGCAGCGCACGATCAGCGAAGCAGGCCCGAACACTTCATCGCGCAATGCAGGATTGGCCAGGAAGGTTTGCGCGCCCGTCGCAAAGAGCGCGGCTTGCGCGTCGTATGCACCGCCCTGCGCACCGCTCCCGATCCGTTCGACCTGCGGCGCGTGAGCGAGACGCTCCACGCCTGCGCAGAAGTTTGAGTGAATGCCCGGCGTGAGCATGGTCTGCGCGGCCGCGTCGCTCAGCGCAGCGCTTGCCGCGCTCTCGAATGCACGCAGGTGCTCGCCGTCCACGGCCAGCACGAGGCCAGGATTAGTGCAGAACTGGCCCGCGCCCAGCGTCAGCGCAGCCGCGAATTGCCGCGCGATCTGCTCGCCGCGCGCAGCCAATGCGTGCGGCAACAACACGACCGGATTAATCGCGCTCATTTCCGCATAGACGGGAATCGGCTCCTCACGCGCGTTCGCAATCTTCATGAGCGCGACGCCCGCCGCACGCGAGCCCGTAAAGCCCACCGCCTTGATGCGCCCATCGGCAACCAGCGCGCGGCCAATCTCGATGCCGCTATCGAACAGCAGCGAGAATACGCCTTCAGGCAGGCCACATTGCGCAACGGCGCGTTGAATCGCACGCCCGACGAGTTCGGACGTGCCCGGATGGGCGCTATGCGCCTTCACGACGACGGGGCAGCCCGCCGCAAGCGCCGAAGCCGTATCGCCGCCCGCCACCGAAAATGCCAGCGGAAAATTGGACGCGCCAAACACCGCCACCGGGCCCAGTGCGATATTGCGCAGGCGCAGATCCACGCGCGGCATGGGCTTGCGCTCCGGCTGCGCCGGATCGATGCGCGCATCGACGTAATCGCCCTGGCGCAGCACCGCCGCGAACAGCTTGAGCTGGCCGATCGTGCGGCCGCGCTCGCCTTCGAGACGCGCGCGCGGCAAGCCGGTTTCGGTCATGCAACGCTCGATCAGTTCGTCGCCGATCGATTCGATCTGTTGTCCTATCGTTTCCAGGAATACGGCGCGGGCTTCGAGCGAGGTTTCGCGAAAGATGTCGAACGCCGCTTCGGCGAGCGCGCATGCGCGCTCCAGGTCATCGGCGCTTGCGCCGCCAAATGCGGGTTCGAGCGCCTCGCCCGTGCGCGCATTCACGCCATGGAATGCGCCGTTGGCGCCGTTCACGCTTGCTGCGCCGATCAAGGACTGGCCGGTCAGGGTCATAGTGTTTCCTGCAGAAAAACAACCGGGCCGGCGTGGCCCGGTTCGATCAATGATTGAAGTGCAACGCGGTGACGCACAGCGTTACTGGTCGTCCTCATCGAGGCGCAGCTTGCTGGCCGGCACGCCCGTATTGGCGCCCCAGTAATAGATACCGAGACTCGCGAGCGCCACCACGACGGTGTCGTACGGATGCACGAGGTTGCCCACGCCGCCGAAGCTGCCTTGCCACGACAGCACGATCATCAAGGCATAAAACGCGATCAGCCAGAGCGACGAACGCACCTGTTCGGCCAGGCTCAAGTCGCGCGTGGGCACGAAACGGCCCGCTGCCAGGTAGACCACGAACATGACGATCTGCAGGCCCAGCAGCCACGACACCGTGCTCCAGCCCGACCAGTAAACGATCAGTGCAGCGATTACGAACGACACCGGCCCGACGATGCTAAAGCGACCCACGCGGAACGGGCGCGGCATATCCGGCGCATTGCGACGCAATGCGGCGACCGAAATCGGCGCGACCGCGTAGCTCAGCACCAGCGCCGCCGACACCACGTTGATGAGCGCTTCCCACGAAGGAAACGGCATCGTCCAGAACACCGACAGCGCGAACGTGAGCCACAAGGCCGGACGCGGAATGCCCGAAGCGGCATCGACACGCGTAAACACGCTAAAGAACGTGCCCGTTTTCGCCCACGCATAGACCACGCGCGGCGTCGCGTTCATATAGATGTTGCCGCAACCGCTCGGCGAAATCGCGGCGTCAGCCACGACCATGTAGGCCAGCCAGCCCACGCCGAGCGCCAGCGCGATGTCGCGGTACGGCAGGGAAAACGCCTTGCTCACGCTGTCCCAGCCGCTCTTGAGCACATCGGTCGGAATGCTGCCGATAAACGCCAGTTGCAGCAGCACATAAATCAGCGTGGACAGCAGCACCGAAAGAATCAGCGCAATGGGAATCGTGCGTTGCGGATTACGCACCTCGCTGGCCACCGAGATAATCGGCGTGAGGCCCAGGTACGCGAAGATAATGCCGCCCGCCGACACCGCCATTTCGATACCCGACATGCCATAGGGCGCAAAACCATGCACGCTCAGATTGGCGGGCTTGAAAAACGTGAACAGCACACCAATCACCGAAAGCGGCACGATGAACTTGAAGATGCTGATGAGGTTGTTCGCGCGCGCGAAGGTCTTCACGCTCGAATAGTTGAGCCGGAAAAACAGGCCCAAAAGCGCGAGTTGAACGAACCAGCCGATAGTCGTGGGATTGCCCGAACCCGGTTGGCTCAGCATCGGGAACCACGCGGCCGCATATTGGCGTGCGGCGACCACTTCAATGGCAATCAGGCTTGAAAACGCAATCAGCGTGACAAAGCCCATCAAGTAGCCCAGCAACGGCCCATGCGAAAACACGGGATAACGCACCACGCCGCCCGCACGCGGCAAGGCCGCGCCCAGTTCACAATAGACGATGCCGAGCAGCAAGACCGCGAAGCCGCCAATCAACCAGGAAACAATGCCCGCGGGGCCGGCGATGGCGGAAACATGGCTTGCGGCAAACAGCCAGCCCGAGCCGAAAATCGCGCCAAGGCCGATGAACGTGAGATCGGTAAGCGACAGTTGTTTTTTAAAGCGGCCTTCGCCCGCTTGTTCGCTGGTTACGCCAGACGTGCTGCCGCCAACCGGCAGCGGGCGATGTAAATTGCCTTGACTGGACATCGTCGAGTCTCCTGATCCAGTAATGAGCGTTTCGCGTTTGCATTGCCATGCAGGAGCGAAAACGTGAATGTGGGCGTGTGGTAGCTGACGTGTGGCTGCGCAAGCAGCGCATTGAATACCCGTGCCCGGCCATTGCGGACAAGCGGCAAGCGCAGCTTGCCCTGGGATCTTCACGTGTGGGGGCGCTACATCTGCGTCGTGCGGATAGCGGGAAGCGTCCCGCCCGAGCGGATAGCGTTACGGCTCACAGTGCCAATCTCCTTCGTTAAATGCATCGCGCCGTGTCGGCGTCGATGTGAAGAAGTATCGCTATCCAGATTGTTTGAGGCTTGAGGGCTTTCGTGCCCCAGCGTGACGAAATCGGCACAATTATCGTCACGGGCACGCGCGAACCGATCACTTGCATAAGCGCTATCGGGGACAACACTTAGAAATTGAGCGCGCGTGATTCGCAGAGCCGTCGTCTGCTTTTTTATATTTTATTGCTCGGACGACGTCGCTTGAGGATGCAGCAGCGCACGATATTGACTCGGCGTGAGGCCCACAGTCGCCTTGAATTGCCGCGTGAATGCACTGTGATCGTTGTATCCGCAACGTGTCGCGATCTCGGTGATGCTCGAATCGCTTGCAAGCAGTTCCGACGCAGCGTCAAGCCGCGTTTTCAGCAGCATCTGGCGCGGCGTGAGGTGAAATACCTTATGGAAATAACGCTCGATCTGCGCCACCGACATGTCGATGAGCGTGGCCAGGTTCGACAGCTTCAGCGGCTGCGCGTAGTTGTCCTGGATATATTTCGCGGCGATGGCAAGACGCTGGTACGCGGGATGGGTGCCCTCCGCGGCCTGGAGGTCGCGCGAAATGCCCGCCACGCCCAGCACGCGCCCTTGTGCGTCGTGCAGCGGCACCTTGGAGGTGAGGCACCAGCCGGGCTGGCGCCCCGGATAAAGATGCAGTTCGAGCTGGTCGATCAAGCGGCTGTTGTCGCGCACCACCGCTTCGTCCTGCTCGGTATAAATGCGGCCAAAACGCGAGGGAAACGCTTCTGCCGCCGTCTTGCCCAGCAGTGCGCGGCGATCCTTGTAGCCGCAGCGCGCGGCCAGCGTCGTGTTGACGATCACATAGCGCGCCTCATGGTCTTTCACGAAGAAGACCACATCCGGCATGGCGTCGAACAGCGGTTCGAGCAGCGAGAAGTGCGCCACCATCTGCGGCAGCGTCGTGTTTTCGATGGCGGCGGGCAGGAGCAGGTCGGGCATCGCAATGCGTGGCAAGTCAGGATCGCCACAATTATGCCTTTGCCGCCGCCGCTTGCACACCTGCAAAGAAATGCGGGCGGCGCTGGCGCGCCGCCCGTCTCACGCCTTTCAAACTGGCGTCTGCGCCTCCATCAGCGTGCCGATACGTGCAGGCGAGAACGGCGGGCGCTGCCCGTTACGCGCCCAGCCCAGGCAAAATGCCGCCGCCTCGCCGCAGATCTTGCCCTGGCATGGCCCCATGCCGCAGCGCGTGTGGAGCTTCGCGTCGCGCCACGTGCGATGCTGCGCGGCCTGCTCGAAACGCACGTCCTCGCAGCGGCACAGAATCGTTTCGGGAGTCGCCAGGCCACGCAATTGCGGCGCAAGCGCGAACGCCGCATGCAGGCGCGCAGCAAAGCGCCGATAACGCTCGCGCTCCGCGAAGAGCGCCTGTGCCTGCGCCCGGTCGCCCAACGCCGCCCAGGCGGCGATGCGCCCTTCCACGGCGGACAGTTCCATGCCGCCGACTCCGGTGCATTCGCCCGCGGCATAGATATCGGTTTGCGAGCTTGCCTGCCACTCGTCGACGACGATGGCATTCACGCCATTCGATTCGTCGACACGGCATCCCAGCGCCGCGCCCACCGACGTATTCGGCACGAGGCCGAACGCGCAGGCCAGACGATCGCAGTCGATGCGCGTGTGTTTATCGCCTTGACGCACCATCACGTGTGACAGCTTCGCGTCGCCTTCTGCGGCGCTCACATGGGCGCCGCAGAGATAAGGCGTCGCACGCAGGTCGAAGCGCATGCGTACGGCCTGCATCAGCTTCGCAGGCGTATGCACGAGCGACGCCGCGAACTGGCGTACTGCATGGGCAGGCGCCTGCTCGACAATCGCCGCCACGTGCGCGCCCTGCTCGCGCGCCGTCACGGCCGCCGCCCACAAGAGCGGCCCCGAACCGGCGATCACAATGCGCTCGCCGCGCACCGGCATGCCGCCCTTCACGAGCGCCTGCAAACCACCCGCTCCGGTCACGCCTGGCAACGTCCATCCCGGATACGGCAGGAAGCGTTCACGCGCGCCGGTCGCGACAATGAGCTTGCCATAGCCGATGGTAAAGCCGCGCGTGGCGTCTTCCACAAGCAACTGCCCGGCACCCAGCGCCTGCACCACGCGCGTGCCGCTCAGGTACGTGACGTTCGCGGCGCGCCGCATCGCGTCGATGGCTTCCTGCGCGCGGCCCCTGGCACGATGCTGCGGCCCTTGCCGCCAGATCTGCCCGCCTGGCAAGGCGTTGTCGTCGACAATGCCGACCATCGCACCCGCCTGTGCGGCCACACCCGCAGCACGCAAACCTGCCGGCCCCGCGCCAATAATCAGGATATCGAAATTCATGCTGCTTTCCCTGCTGTCCTGATGTTCATGCCTTGCGTGCAAAGCGTCTGGCAAGCGAGCCGATGGCGCACGCCGTCGATCGTCACGCGGCACTCCTGGCACACGCCCATGCCGCACAGCGGCCCGCGTTGCGCGCCGCTCACGGATTCGCGCGTCACCACGCCCGCCGTGCCCGTCGCCCGCGCAATGGCGGCGACGACCGAACTGCCGGGCGCAACCTGCACGCTGCGGCCGTCCACGTCGAGGGTCAACATCTCAGGCATGGCGTGCCTCCATCTTTTCGAAGCGCGCCGGCTGGTACGGCGCCGGGTCGATCGGCAACACAACGCCGGCGTCGAGCATCTGCGCGGCGATCAGCTTGCCGGTGGCGAGCGCCGTCGTCACGCCCAGGCCTTCATGCCCGGTCGCGAGCCATGTCGAAGGGTGGAAACGATCGTCCGCGAATGGCGCTGCAGAGCCAATCAGCGGCAGGCCATCGCTCGTCGCGGGGCGGAATCCCGTCCAGGCGCGGATCGCGTTGAGCGTCGGCAGTTCCGGCAGATATTCGGCGGCGCGGCGCAGCATGCGCGCGAGAATCTCCGGTTCAATCGCAGCATCGAGACTGTCGAACTGACGCGACGAGCCGATCAGGATCTGCCCCGTCGGGCGCGGCTGGACGTTGAACGCCACCGACGTCCCGCTCGCGTTGTGCGCGCTCTTGATATAACCGAGTTCCAGAATCTGATGCCTGATCGTGCCCGGATAGCGGTCGGTAATGATCAGGTGTCCTTTTTTTGCCTGCATCGGCAGGCTGGGCAGGAAATCGGCGGCTTGCAGGCCGTTCGCCAGCAGCACCGCACCCGCCGCAAGCGCTTCGCCGTCGGCCAGCACCACGCCCTGGCGATCCACGCGCGCAACCTGCGTGTCGAGCCTGCACGTCACGCGCCCCTTGACCGGCTGCGCGAGCAGCCACGCCGCTGCGGCAGGCGCATAGACCACTGCGTCGTCGGGGAGCATCATGCCGCCGCGCAGGCCCTCGCGCAGCGCGGGTTCGGCTTCGCGCACCTGCCGCTCGTCGAGCAGCGTGCACGCCACGCCCACGCTCGCCAGCGCCTGCTGGCGCGTGCGCGCAAGATCGTATTCCTCGTCGTCCACGGCCACCCAGAGCGTGCCGCAGCGTACAAACGCTTCGCGCGCGCTTAAACGCGGCGCAAGATCGAGCCACAGATCGCGCGACCACGACGACAGCGCGAACTCGGCGGGCGTATCGTCCATCAGCACGAGATGGCCCATGCCCGCTGCCGTCACGCCGCCGCCCACGCCCGCGCGGTCGAGCACGAGCACGTCCGCGCCCAGCTTCGCCAGTTCGTGCGCGCAGGCGGCGCCGACGATCCCCGCGCCCACCACGATCACATCGGGACTCGAATGCAACGGCTTGCTCACGCGCGAATGCCCCATGCGAACGGATCGTCGGCGGCGAAGATCAGCTTCGATTCCGCGCTCACGTGCGCACGGCCGCGAATGCTCGGGCGCACGTAGTGGCGGCCCGATCCGCTCGCGTCTTCGTGCGGCTCGTTGTGCGGCTCGTTATGCGGCTCGTTGTGCGGCTCGTAACTCGCTTCGAACACGCTGCCGATGATGCTTTCCTGGCGCCACGTCGCGGACGGCGCGAGATGACCGTCTGCTGCGAGACAGGCGATCTTCGCGCTCGTACCGGTGCCGCACGGCGAACGGTCGTAGGCCTTGCCGGGGCACAGCACGAAATTGCGGCTGTCGAGCCCAGGCGTGGTGGAATCCGCGAACAGTTCGATGTGATCGATCTGCGCGCCGCCTTCGCCCGTGATGTCATTGGCTTCGAGCGCGGCGCGAATCTGCCACGACGCGTCCGTGAGCGCTTCGACATTGGCGAATTCGAGCCTCTGGCCGTGATCCGCCACGAGGAAGAACCAGTTACCGCCCCAGGCGATATCGCCATGCACGCGGCCAAGGCCCGGCACATCGAGCGGCACTTCCGTGCGATAGCGATACGCGGGCACGTTATGCACGCTCACGCTGCCGTCGTCGTGCAGTTCGGCGGCGACCACGCCCACGGGCGTTTCGATGCGATGCACACCCGGCGCGATGCGGCCCATATGCGCGAGCGACACGATCAAGCCGATCGTGCCATGTCCGCACATGCCGAGAAAACCCACGTTATTGAAGAAGATTACGCCCGCCGAACAGGTCGGATCGTGCGGCTCGCAGAGCAGCGCACCGACCATCACGTCCGAGCCGCGCGGTTCGTTGACCACGCCGGCACGCACGTGATCGAAGTCGCGGCGGAAGATTTCGAGCCGCTCGGCGAGCGGGCCGCGGCCCAGATCGGGGCCGCCTTCGACGACGAGCCGCGTGGGCTCGCCGCCGGTATGGGAGTCGATGACGGTAATGGTATTCATGTCGACAATCGTAGGCATCGCCCGCGTGGCCGTCTTGCTCGAACAGCCCCGCGGCGATGACGATTTCTGCATAGGGCGCGAGAGGCGTCGCTCCCGCCTTATTTCGTACCCACCGTTTGCAGCGGCTTCCAGGCGCCGTTGACGACCTTGTACACGGTCACGCCGCCATACTTCAGGTCTCCATACTGATCGTAGGCCAGCTCGCTGGTGGTGACGCCCTTCATGTTGGTCGCCTTCAGCGCGGTGAGGAAGACATGCGGGTCGGTGGAATCGGCTTTCTTCATGGCGTTGAAGACCGCCATCGTGCCGTCGTAGGCGTATGGCGCGTACAGTTCGACCGGCTGGTTGAAGCGCTTGGCGTAACGTTCGCCAAAGGCCTTGCCGCCCGGCATCTGCGCAAGCGGGCTGCCTTCCGACGCCGCCAGCGTGCCCTCGGACGACTCGCCCGCGACCTTGATGAGGTTATCGGACTGCAGCATGTCGGGGCCGATCAGCACCGACTTGATCGCCAGCGAGCGCATCTGCTTGAGCATCGGCGCAGCCTGCGTGTCGGCGCCGCCGTAGAAGACCGCATCGGGATTCGCGGCCTTGATCTTCGTGAGAATCGCGCGGAAGTCCACCGCCTTGTCGCTCGTGTATTCCTCGTCGACGATGGTGGCGCCCGCCGCTTTGGCGGCCTTGGTGAACTCTTCCGCCACGCCCTGGCCGTAGGCCGTGCGGTCGTCCACCACGGCAATACGCTTGAATTTAAGGCCCTTCACGGCATAGTCGCCCAGCACGCTGCCAAGCTGCGTATCCGAAGTCAGCAGGCGGAACGTCGTCGGCAGCCCCAGGCGCGTGTAGGTCGGCGACGTCGCCATGGCGATTTCGGGCGTGCCCGCTTTCGCGTAGATCGGCGCGGCCGGGATGCTGGTGCCCGAGTTGTAGTGGCCGATCACGGCGACCACGCCATCGTCCACGAGCTTTTGCGCGACGGTCGTGCCGGTACGCGGATCGGCCTGGTCGTCCTGGGCGTCGAGCACGAAATGCACGGGCTTGCCGCCGATCGTCGGATTCGTCGCGTTCATATCCTCGATGGCAAGCTGCACGCCGCTGCGGAAGTCCGCGCCGTAATGCGCCTGACCGCCGGTCAGGGGCGCAGCGAAGCCGATCTTGATGTCGACCGGCGACGCAGCATAGGAGCAGGTTGCGCCAGCCAGGGCGAGGCCCATGACTAACGCGCTGGAGATGGCCGTCCTCTGAAATTGCATTTTTCTCGTGCTCCTCAATAATGAATGACCCCGGTGCCCGCCCGCTTTGCGCCATTGCGGACACTTGATCGCCTCTCGCATTCCGGCGTAACCGGTAACTGGCTGGAGCAATATAAGATTCCAAAAATGGCCCAGTCTTGCGGGAAATCGACAGCGGCAATGCAGAAATCGGCATAGTCGCGGCGGCGGGTTCGCGCGATATTCGGGAATACACGTAGGAAATCGCGTTTCCGCGCGATCAGCAGTTCCTTAATATTCCCGGCAAACAAAAAGCGCCCACGTGGGGCGCTTTCTCGTACTGCAATGCCGAAGCTGCTTACATCGATGTTTGCAACTCAGGCATTCACTTCTTTCGACCAGCCTGCGTACCAGTTGCGGAACAATTCATATTGCGTTTGCGCGTAACGGCGTTGTGCTTCGCTCAGCACGTCGGTTTCGTTGAAATGCAGCGTGTATTCCTTGTCGCCGTTCAGCACCATCAGGTACTTGTAGTACAGCACCAGGTCGGTGCCTTCGTCGAACGACGACAGCACGGCCAGCGCCGCTTCCAGCTCGCGTGCCTGGCGACGCGCCGTGACGTCGCCCTTCGCGGCCTTGCGGCAGAGGTCGACCAGTTGCAGCACTTCGCGCGGCAGCGCATTGCCGATGCCGGTGATCGCGCCCGTTGCGCCGCAATTCACGAAGCCGTGGAAGACCTGCGTATCGACGCCCGCCATCAGCGTGACGCTCTCGTCCTGGCTGGTGATGTGCTCGGCCGCGTAACGCATATCCGCCGCGCCGCCGAACTCCTTGAAGCCGATCAGGTTCGGGTATTTGGCGCGCAGTTCGAAGAACAGATCGGCGCGCGTGGCGAAGCCGTAGTACGGGCTGTTGTAAATCACGGCGGGCAGTGCCGGAGCCGCTTCCAGGATCGCTGAAAAGTGCGCCTTTTGCGCAGCCGGCGACGCGCCGCGCGACAGCACGCGCGGAATCACCATCAGGCCGTGTGCGCCGACTTTCGCCGCGTGCGCAGCATGGGAAACCGCCTCCTTCGAATTGACCGCGCCGGTGCCGACGATGGTCGGGATGCCGGCGGCCACGAGGCGCGCCACGCCTTCCTGGCGCTGCGCTTCGGTCAGCAGCGGCCAGTCGCCCATCGAGCCGCAATACACCACCGCCGACATGCCGAGGTCGATCAGCTCGCGCCCCTTGCGCACGAGTGCATCGTAGTCCGGCGTACGGTCTGCCGTACACGGCGTCATGAGGGCCGGAATCGTACCCGTGAAGATGTTGTTGCTCATGATGTTTCCTTTGGATCCTGAATGATTTGGAAGCCGCTTATTGGATGGTTTCGCGCAGAACACTTCGTCCGCCCGCAGGGCGGTCGATTGCAGTGACTGTGTTCATGGCGACAATCGTAGGCAACACGCGCGCAGCCGTCTTGTTCCCGTAGCCCGGCTGCGATGACGATTTCCGCATAGCGTTTTTTTACGTTCAGGATTGGAACGTTGGGGTGCGTGGCGCCCTGCACCCGACAAAATAAAAAAGCAACAGCATCTTCCCTGGTTTTTCGATGACCAGCGATGCTGCGGACAGGTTTATTGCTTATTGAACTATCCGCGGCTATACGGGCATCGAGACGGCGGATCGCACGACGATGCGCTCGAACAGGTCGCGGATTTCCGCCTCGATCGCCCCTTCGTAGATAAAGACAATGCGCGACGCGCTATCGTCTCCGGGCATGGCGTCGAGGAAGGTCTCGGGATATAGATAATGCTGGACACCGTGAATCACGATGGGCTTGTGCGATTCCTTCACGTTGAGAATGCCCTTCGTGCGCAGCAGCTTTTCGCCATGTCTGCGTGCAAGCTGCTGAAGGAACGACGTCACATCGGGCCATGAAACGGGCTGCTCGACGCGCAATGCGAGCGTTGCAACGCAGTCGTGCTGCACATGACGCTCGCGCCCGAATCCTTTCGCCGGCCGTTCCCAGGAAACATCGGGCAGATGACGCACCACTGCGTAGCGCTCGTGATCGAACAGCGCCGCCATGACCGCATCCAGGTCTTGCGAATCGAGAATCTGTGCGCCCGGATTCGCATCGGCCAGCGTCTGCCTCACTTCTTCGAAGCGGCCGGACAGGTCGGTCTTGGTGACGATGAGCTTGTCGGCGACGCTGATCTGGCGATGGCGCTCGGGCCGGTCGCGCGTTGCATCGAGCGGCATCACGCTATCGACCGTGGAAATCACCGTCTGCAACCGGAACGCCGCATTCAGCGACTCGTCCGCCAGCAGATGACGCAGCATGGGCACGGGATCGGCGAGTCCGGTGGTTTCGACGACGACACGCTCGAATGCCGGCAATTCACCGCTCGCGGCACGCCGTCGCAACGACTTGAGCGTTTCGGACAGGTCGGTTTTCATGCTGCAACACACGCAGCCGCTCTTGAGCAAAAACGTGTCGTCGTCCGGCCGCCCGACCAGCAGATGATCGAGCCCGATCTCGCCGATCTCGTTGATGATGACGGCGGTGCGCTGCATGCGCGGGTCGGCCAGCAGGCGGCTGAGCAAGGTGGTCTTGCCGCTGCCCAGAAAGCCCGTCAGCAGCGTGACGGGAACGCGATTGGCAAACATGTCATCGACTCCTGAACGGGCCCGTTGTACAGCGAGCGAGGATCAGGCCTGCGCGCGTTCGAAAACGTGCTGTCCCTGAAGCACTGTGGTCAGCACTTGTGTGCCTGCGATCTGCTGCGGCGACGACTCGAAGATATTCCGGTCGAGCACGATGAACGTCGCGTCCTTGCCGGCTTCGAGACTGCCCCGCTGTGCATCGCGGCCAACCGCCACTGCGCTGTTGAGCGTGAGCATGCGCACGCCCACCGACAACGGCACGCTTTCATCGCCGTGTTCCAGCATGCCTGCCAGCGCGGGAAAGAGATTCGGCGTGGGCGGCAGCAGCCAGTCCGACCCGACCGTCATTGTCGCGCCGCATTCGTGCAGGGTGCGAAAATCGTAGGCCTTGCCAAGCGCCTGCTGGTACTCCGGAATGTGCCAGATCGCCGGGGACATCTCGGCGATCACGCCGAGCTTCGCGAAGCGCCCACGGTCGGCCTCCGACACGTAATGGGCATGGGCGATGTCGTGCATCTGCCCGGGTTTGCGCGCGACGCTTCCCGCACGTTCATAGTTGTCCAAACCAATTCGCACCGACCCGAAGCCCGTGCAGTGCGACTTGACGATCATGCCTTGCGCCGTCCATTCCCCGATCTTCGTGGTCAGTTCGTCGGAGTCCAATAGCAGGTTGTACGTGATCGGCACATCGGTCTGCGGATCGAGCGGGACGTGGCTGAAGGTCGGCGCCATCGACGTGCCGTCCAGCGCGACCTTGATCGCATCGACGTCGACGCGCTGGCCCGCGTAGCGGGCGCGCTCCGCGATCACGCGCTCCTGTTCGTCGCGCTCGCATTGCGCGAGAAACAGCGAGCCCCAGGGAATATGGCATGTCAGGTTCAGGTGCAGGCCGCCAGAATCGTCGAGGTATTTCGCCGCCGCCAGAAACGGCCGGTTGGCGGACGCTTCCTGCGCCGACGTAATGCCGTATTCGTTGCAGATGCTCGCGGCCTTGCGCAGCGCGAGCGCGTTCTCCTCTGCGGTGGCGGCTGGCGCGACCATGTAGAGCGGCGCCCACGCCTGCTCGCGCAGCAAACCCGTCGGCTCGCCGCTCACTGGGTCCTTGACGACCGTGCCGCGCGGCGTGCTGGGCGTATCGCGGTCGATGCCCGCTGCCGCCATCGCCAGGCTATTCGCCATGACGTTGTGGTACGAGAAGTCGTGAATGACGATGGGAACGCCGGGGATGACCTCGTCCAGCCACTGCCGCGTCAGCACCTCGGCGGTGAGCACGAGCGGGTTGTAGACGCTGCCGAACAGCCAGCCGCCGCGCCCATGCGCGGTGCGCTTTTGCCAGTAAGCGCGCAATTGCGCCGCCAGCTCGTCCAGCGTCTGGGGATCGTCGAGCTGGCACGACTGCTCCAGCTGGCGTTGCGCGGCCCAGATCAGGTGCGTGTGGGCGTCGTGAATGCCGGGCATGACCATGCGCCCCGCGAGGTCGACCGTTTGCGCCGCGCCACCAGCGTTGAGCAGCGCCTCGCTGCTGCCGATCGCGAGGATCTTGCCGTCCCGAACGTGAATCGCTTCGGCCCACGGCTGGTCTTCGTTGACCGTGTACACCCTGGCGTTGTGATAGATCGTGTCTGACATTTGACGCCCAACTGCAAGGTTTCTGGGCATGGCGCGCGGGCCATGCGGCTGTCTTCATCGGTGCTGCCTGGTGGCCTCTTAGAAGCCTTCCTGGGCGATCCATTGCGCCGTGGCATCGACCGCCTTGCGCATCTTGCCCACAAGCTCGTCGATCTCTGCGTGCGACATCACCAGCGGCGGCGCAACGATCAACCGGCCGTTCGTCGAGCGCACGATGGCGCCCAGCTCGAACGCCACCGACCGGCTGTGCCAGGTGAGATCGGCTTCGTTGGCGTAGCGCTCGCGCGTGCTTTTGTCCTTGACGAACTGGATCGCCGCCACCGCGCCGCCGCCCTGGATTTCGCCGATCAACGGATGGTCTGCGAACGTTTCGTGCAGCAGCTTCTGCAGGTACGGGCCCGTATCGGTTTTCGTGCGCTCGACCAGGTGCTCGTTCTGCAGCACATCGAGGTTCGCCAGCGCCACGGCCGCCGCGACCGGGTGGCCCGAATAGGTCAGCCCGTGCGCGAACACGCCGCCCTTTTCGACCAGCGCCTCGCCGATGCGGCGGCTCATGATGAGGCCGCCCATCGGCACATAGCCCGACGTCAGCCCCTTCGCGACACACACGAGGTCAGGCGTGAAGCCGAAGTAGCGATGCGCGAACCATTCGCCGGTGCGGCCAAAGCCGCCGATGACTTCATCGGCGCACAGCAGCACGTCGTACTTGCGGCAGATGCGCTCGATTTCCTGCCAGTAGCCCGGCGGCGGGAAGATCATGCCGCCCGCGCCCTGGAACGGCTCGGCCACGAATGCGCCGACGTTGTCCGCGCCCAGCTCCAGGATCTTGCGTTCGAGCGACTGCGCCGCCTGCAGGCCAAACGCTTCCGGTGTCAGCTCGCCGCCGTTGGCGAACCAGTACGGCTCGTCGACGTGGGTGATATTCGGGATCGGCAGGTCGCCCATCTCGTGCATGAAGGCCATGCCGCCCAGCGACGCACTGCCCACGGTCGAGCCGTGATAGCCGTTCACGCGGCCAATCAGCACCTTCTTCGTCGGCTTGCCGACCACGTCCCAGAAGCGGCGCACGGTGCGGATCAGCACCTCGTTCGATTCCGAGCCCGAGTTCGTGTAGACGACGTGGCTGAACGGCTCGCCGATCAGTTCGAACAGCCGCTCTGACAACTCGATCACCGACGGATGCGTCGTGTGGAAGAACATGTTGTAGTACGACAGTTCTTTCATCTGGCGCGTGGCGGCGTCGATCAGTTCGGGGCGGCCATAGCCCACGTTCGTGCACCACAGGCCGGACATGCCGTCGAGATAGCGATTTCCTTCGGAATCCCAAAGATGACTGCCTTCGCCGCGCACCATCACGCGCGGGCCTTCGGCGTTGAGCGCCTTCTGGTCGACGAATGCATGGATGTGATGCGCCGCATCGGCGCGCTGGAATTCAAGGGTCGTACGAAGGCCAGGCTGGGGAGCGTTCATAGGTCATCCTGATGAATCGTGGTTGAGGGCGCGAAGGGCGCAAGGTGCGTGCAGATCGCAGTGCCGGCCGCGGGCCGCACGTTTGTCTCCTTTGGTTGCCGACAAGTTTTTCCTGGCAAAATATTTTTGTCAAATAAATATTTGTTCGGGTCAATTGGCTCCCTTATCCTTACGTTTCGGGAAACTTCGCAGAGGGACCGATGAGCGGTCTACGAGAAAGACAAAAGCAGGAACGCCGGGCATTGATCGCCGAGGCGGCCCTGTCGGTATTCAAGTCGAACGGCTTCGCCGCCACGACGGTCGAAAGCATTGCCAACGCGGCGGGCGTGTCGCCTCCGACGGTGGTGAATTATTTCGGCAGCAAGCAAGGCGTGCTGCTCGCCCTGCTCCAGGAGCCGGACTATCGCGCGATCCAGGAAACCAGCGAACGCGTGCGCGACTACACGGATCCCGTCGATGCGCTCTGCGACCTGGAAATGACGATCACGGGCAACCAGATCAAGGCGATCCCCGCCTCGCTCTGGCGCGAGATCATCCCGCTCTGGCTGAACGGCGACGCCGACGAGGTCTTCCGCGCGTGGAACGACGCGGTCGTCGAGGGGTCGCAAAGCTTGCTCGTGCACTTCCGCGAGCGCGGCTTGTTGCGTAAGGATCTGGATCTGGTGTTCGTCGCGCGCGTCGTCAACGACTGGGCCAACATCGCGTTCGTGCGACTGGCAGCGCAGGACGAGCCGGACATGGAGGCGCATGGCGAGTACATGCGCCAGGCGTTCACGCTCCTGTGCGAGGGCATTGCCGAGCCTGCAAAGGTGGGCGGCACGCGTGCGAGGAAGGCGGTGCGTGCGCGGTAGGTTCGCGTGGGGATAGACGTTCTCTAGCGGTGACTCGACTTTCAACAACCAGGCGGGCATCGACGCGCGCAGTTGCGCGCGCGGTCTTCACGCCCGAGTTTCCGCCTCATGCCCGACCTCGGCCTCAGCAGCTTCATGCTGAAGCATCTTCACATCATGCAGCCACCGCGTGGCCTTGGCGATGGCGCGCGACAGTCGCGCCACTTCGTTGAGCTGTTCGATCACGTCGTTCGCGAAGCGGAAAACGAACGCCGCGCCCTCGTTGCGCAATTGCAGCACAGACATGATGCGCTGCCGGGCTGCGTCAGACTGCGCTTCGATTATCGGCTTGGCGTTGACGATACGCGTCACGACGTCCGCCTGGGGCTGCGTGATCGTCTGCATGGCAAGCGCAAAGTACTCGATCACCGACCGGCCGAATTGCAACAGTTCGGCGTTGTTCATCAACACGCTCACGTCCGCGCTTTGCGCGGCACGCCTCTGGCTCAGCGCGAGCATGCTCGTCGTGGCGACGTCGCGGATAGCGTCGAGGCACGTCGCGATACGCGCGAGATCCACCAGTTGCCGACCTTCGTCGTCGCTGTGCACCGCATCGGAGAGCTTGCCGATATAGGTGAGTATGGCGGTGGCAAGCGAGTCCGCCGCCTTGTCCTCGTTCGTCACCGTGGAAAGCGCCTGCGTAGAGCTTTCGGCCAGCAGCGCAGCACTATGCTCGACCAGAAGCTGAACGAGCTTGCCGAGCGAAGCCAGTTCGAGCTGCACGCGGGCAATGGCGAGCGCAGGCATTTCGACCAGCGTTTCATCGAGGTACCGCGGCACGCCCGCGTCCTGCCACGCGTCGCGGCGCGCCGGGGCCAGGCGTTCGGCAAGCTTGGCAATGGGCCCGGCGAACCCTATCAATACGAAGGTGCTGAACACGCTGAACACCGTGTGCGCGTTAGCGGCCTGGCGCGGCGTTTCCGCCGCGAGGCGCGCAGCACCGCTCAGCTCGGGCGCGGAAGGCGAAATCATGCGTACGAAATCGGCGAACTGGGGAATCACGAAGGCGAAGAACAGCACCCCGAACACATTAAAGAGCAAGTGAACGATGCCGACCTGAGCCGCCTCCGCCGATTTGCCAATCGAGGCGAGCAGCGCCGTGCCACAAGTGCCCACGTTGGCCCCGAGTATCAGCGCTATGCCCGATTCGAGCGGAATCAGGCCCTGGCTGCCAAGCGCGATCACGATTGCCAGCGTGGCCGCCGAGCTTTGCACGATGGCCGTGAACACCGCGCCGATCGCAATACCAAGGAGCGGATTGCGCATGTCCTGCATCGCGTCGATGAACGGCTGGTAGTCGCGCAGGGGCCGCGTAGCGTCGCCCATCATCTCGATACCGAGGAACAGGAGGCCGAGGCCGAGCAGCGCGCCGCCCAGCTCGCGCAGCGTTTCGCGCCTGGCAAAACCGTAGAGCAGGAAGCCGCCGCCGAGCATGAACGGCACGAGTGCGGAGATATTGAACGCGATGATCTGTGCGGTGAGCGTCGAGCCGATATTGGCGCCCATGATCATCGGAACGGACTGCCGCAACGTCATGAGCCGCGCGGAAACGAAACCCACCAGCAGCACCGTTGTAATGGTCGACGAATTGAGCAGTGCCGTGATGCCCGCGCCCGCAAGCAGGCCCCGAAAGCGGTTGGCGGTGAGCGAACCGAGCAGCGATTGCAGGCGCGCGCCGGCAATCGTCTTGAGCGCCCCCGTCATGAGATCCAACCCGAACAGGAACAGGGCGAGGCCGCCAACCAGCAAACCCGTCACCTCGACCAGGCTCAGATGCGCATCAGGCGGCATGGCGATAACCCTCGCTTTCGAGTGGGACGGAACGATTCTACGCGCATGGTACCGTTTCCTGCGCGCGTCGCGCCGTTGCGGGCTCACGCATCTTTATCCGCGAGAGAATCGGGCGAATGACGAACCTCTGCATCTCCACCGCGAGCACGCCGACCGGCTGCTGCCTCTGCTTGAACGCCGCAACTCAGGCGAAGTCAGTTCACCATGTCGGCCCCGTGTTCGTCCGCGACGGCGCACCATTCGATGCCCTCCTTGCCCGCCGCCGTGCTGCGTTCGATCGCGCGACGTGCCGCTGGAGTATCGTCGAACCGGGTTCTGTCCATTAGAGTATCGGCAGGCACGCTCCAGAACGTGCTGGCGCGAAATTCCACGCCTTCCAGATTCGCGCCCCGGAAGTCGACGCCACTCAGATCGCAATTGTCGAACGACGTCCCGACGAGGCGCGCCTCGTTGAGCAGCGATTGCGAAAGATTGCAGTCGACGAAACGGGCTGCCGAAAAATTTCCGCGACGCGCGTCGTTCGATTCGAACTTCCCATTCGCGAACTGCATGCCAGAGAAATCGCAGTCCTTCACGTTCGAATTGCTCAGGGTGCCCCCCTGCATCACGGCCGTCGAGAAGTTCGATTTTTCAATCTGCGCATGGTCGATATAGGCTCGCTCGAACGTCGCACCACGAAAGTCGATGGCCTCGCCGAAAACGACGATCATCTGCGTCAGGCGCAACGTGCATTCGCGAAACGACGCACCATTCATGATCGACCACTGGAACTGCGCGCCGTCGAACCTGCTGCGATCGAACACCGCAAAATCGAGAAAGCTGTCGCCAAGATCCAGGTTCTTCAAATTCTTTGCGCGCAGTTGCACGCCCCGCAGGTCGTTTGCCAGCCGTTTGCTGGCCGGATGGTCGATGACGTTGCATAGATCCATCCATTCGGCCTGTGGCACGATGTGTTCGAGCGCTTCCTGTACGGTTCGGTACTTGCCTTCAAACCAGCGCTCTCGCAATACCTCCAGCTCGACGTCGTTGATCAGCATGCCCATTCCCAATCCGCCTTTCCCGATTAGCTTTCCAGAGGAGCATCGTAGCGAGCTCGTGATCCGAACGCCAATGCCTGCGACAGCTCAATTGCCGGTCTCTGCGGGATTATTCGTGCCGTCGAAAAGAGACTGATATGAAGCATCTTTGGGCAATCCATTTTGGGAGGCAGATTTCCGGAAGCCCCTCCCCCAAGCGTCCTTCGCTTCCCCCAAGACGACTCGCTTCCGGCATCCGCTTTGGCCATTGAATTACGCTCATTTATCTGTCTCCTTCCCGGACATCTTTTCTGCCTTATCGACATTTTCCTGCAACTGTCGATCATGGGCAGCGGCAGCTTTATCACGTTCGCGCAATGCCTGCATTTGCGCATTCGCCTGCGCGTCGAGCACGCCGGAAGCGATATACGGGTCATTCGGGGCCGGCTTCTCCAAAGGGCTGCCGTCGTCAACGCGGACGCGAACGCGGTCGTCATCGAGAAACTGCACGATGAAGTTATATTGTTTCGGCCCATAGGGCGGGATTTTTGCTGTTGCTTCGAGCCATTGGTCGCCGCTGCGGTCGTCATCGTAGGGATGGGTGTCTCGCCTCCAACTAACATGCACCGTCATGCCGTCGTGCCACTTCTGCGGGACATAAACGCAGCACATATCGGAACCGCCTCCGCTCGGTTCGCCGGTCTTGCTGACCGGTGCGAGATTCGGGCCGCCCCCGCTTCGTCCTTCGGCGTCCGTTATGGAGAAAGACGCAACGCCATACGACGCGTAATTCAATCCGCTCACTGACGCCGGATTTTCGACGGCATTAGCGACGGGCACCGATGAGTTCGCAGCATCCGTCTGCGCCATATCCTGATGACAGGCCGCCAGCAGCAGCCCCAACGCGAGCATGGCCAGTAATCGCACTGACACGCTTGCTTCCCGCGCACCGTAGCGCACCAGAACATTCTTCATGAAATGAATCAGCTTGCTTCCCCGGACTATTTTCTTACCGGTATTGAGTCGGTGTGATCTGACGCATCAACCACAAAGGCGTGCGCGCCTGTAGCCCGCATTTGAAGAAACTGGCGGAAAGCAGACAGAGTCGAACTGTCCCGGGAACGGCTGACGTCCCCAACTGGATTTGAAGTCCAGCCGCACCACCGGATGCGATTGCCTTCCTCTGGGCAGAAAACGCCTTAAAAACCGCTGCATGACGCATGACTTCGATGCGCACGCATAGATTGTCATCATCCCTTCACAGCCAGTCGCGCATGCGGCTGTCGGCTCTCAACAGATGAAGGTCGCGGTGAAACCGAGTATATCCAACGCGATCAAAGAACTCCAGAATCTGGATTGCTCGCTTGCGGCCCAGGCCCGACGCATCGCGAAACGCCGCAGCCCCCACACCCGCCGCCTCACTCCCGGCGATCCGCGCAACCAGGCGCGCGAGTTCATACACGATCTCGCAGTCATAGAACAGATCGCGCACGACCTGATACAGACGCCCCAGACGCGCCAGCTTGCGCAGCAACGCGCGCACCTTCTCTTCCGGCTGCTGCGTCTCGCGTGCGAGGTCGCGCACCCAGGGCGGATCGTAGCGCCCCTGCGCGATCAGCGGCATCAGCCGCGCCGCCAGCGCCTCCTCCGCAGCATCGAGCGATACCGCATGCGATGGCAGATGCAGCCACGGCCCGCTGCGCGCGATGCGGCCTTCTTCGACCAGCGCGTCAACAGCCGCGCGCCAGACCGTGTCGCTTGCGAGCGGCGCCGCCATGCGCCGCAAGCGCGCCGCGTCCGGGCCCTGTTCGTCGGGCGTGCGCGCGTGGAAGTCGCCCAGCACGTCGGCGATACGCGTGGCAAGACGCTCCCAATGTTCGCGCGCGAGCAGCGTCATGTCTTCGGCACGACCTTGCGGCGCGATAACGACGGCATCGGCAGGCAGCGCGAGCGTCGTGAAGTCGTAGCCAGTCAACTGCATCAGCGTGCTGCGCTCAAGCCCACGCGGCGCCTCGGCGATCAGCGCATCGTAACGCCCTTCGTCGAGCCACGCCCGTAGCGCATCGAGCCACGCCCGTCGTTCCGGCGTGCGCCGCCTGCGCGCCGGCCCAAACGGATCCAGCACGCGACCGCCGCCCACAGTCCGGCTCGCCTGTGCGTTGCGCACAATGAAACGGTCGCCCGGCAGCGCGTGCAAAGGCGCGTCGAACACAAGCTGCACGCGTGCCTGCGCGCCCGCCCCTAGCGTGTCGCCTTCAAGCAGCGCGACGTTCGCGACGCGATGCGTCGTGCCCAGATGCACGTGCAAGGGCGACCAGTGCTGCAAGGTAATATCCGCATCGGCAAGCAGTTGCAGTTCGACATCGAGACGCGTCGCTGGCTGCGCCAGCCGCTCATCGACAATCCAGTCGCCGCGTGCGATGCGATCCCTGTCGACACCCGAAAGGTTGAGCGCGCAACGTTGCCCCGCGTACCCTGTTTCGGCTGCGCGATTCTGCGCATGAATGCTGCGCACGCGAACCGCTTCGCCAGCGGGCGCAAGCAGCAGCGCGTCACCTGTGTGCACGCGGCCCGCAAACACGGTACCGGTCACGATGGTGCCTTGCCCCGTCAACGTGAATACGCGATCCACGGCGAGGCGAAACAGGCCGTCGTCGCGGCGCGACTGCGCGTGCGTCGCGCGCTCGCGCAGATACGCATCGAGCTGCGCGACGCCTCGATCGCCCTGCACGCTGGCATTCGTTTCGAAGACTGGCGCATCGGCAAGCGAGGTCGGCGCGAGCCATGCAGCGATTTCCGCTCGAACCTGCGCGAGCCTCGCGGCATCCACGCGATCCACCTTGGTCAGCGCGATCGCCCCGTGCTGCACGCCCAGCAATTGCAGGATCGCGAGGTGCTCGCGCGTTTGCGGCATCACGCCATCGTCGGCGGCAATCACGAGCAGCGCGAAGTCGATGCCGCACGCGCCCGCCGCCATCGTATGCACGAGCTTTTCGTGGCCCGGCACGTCGATGAATCCCAGCACGTCGCCGTTCTCAAGCGGCGCGTAGGCGTAGCCCAGTTCGATCGATATGCCGCGCGCCTTCTCTTCCTTGAGGCGATCGGTGTCCACGCCGGTGAGCGCGCGCACGAGCGTGGTCTTGCCGTGGTCGATATGCCCCGCGGTGCCTACGATCACAGGCGCAGCTCCGCGAGTTGCGCGATGAAGGCCGCTTCGTCCGCCGCTTCGAGGCAACGCAGATCGAGGCGCAAGGCATCGTCGGCGATACGGCCGATCACGGGGCGCGGCAGCGCCCGCAAGGCGCGTTCGAGCTTGAGCAGTGCGCGGCCGCTGCCGCCTTTGCCACGATGGCGCACCACCAGGCCGCTGCTCGGCAGCACGTCCACCGGCAATGCGCCGCTGCCGATCTGGCTGAACATCGGCTCGATGCTCACGTCGTAGCTTTCGCCCAGCGCACGTTGCCATGCGGGCAGCGCGCGCGTCGCGGCTTCGTGCATTTCCGCGGCGGGACGCGTGAGCAGACGCAGCGTGGTCAGCCGCTCGCGCAGGAATTCCGGCGCCTGATAGAGCCTGAGCACCGGCTCCAGCGCCGCGAGCGTGAGCTTGCCCACGCGCAGCGCGCGCTTGAGCGGGTGCTTCTTGATCTTCGCGATCAATTCCTTGCTACCGACAATCAGCCCGGCTTGCGGGCCGCCCAGCAATTTGTCGCCGCTGAAAGTGACGATATCCGCGCCCGCTTCCACGGTGGCGCGCACGGTGGGTTCGGCGGGCAGGCCCCACTGCGTGAGGTCGGTCAGCGTGCCACTGCCCAGGTCGACCGCCACTGGCAAGCCATGGCTGCGTGCAAGCGGTGCGAGTTCGTCGAGTTCGACGCTCTTCGTAAAGCCGCTAATCGCGTAGTTGCTGCAATGCACCTTCATCAGCAGCGCCGTGCGCGCGCTGATCGCCGCTTCGTAATCCTTAAGATGTGTCCGGTTGGTCGTGCCGATCTCGCGCAGGCGCGCGCCTGCTCGGCTCATGATGTCGGGAATGCGGAACGCGCCGCCGATTTCCACCAGTTCGCCGCGCGAGACGATCACGTCCTTGCGCGCCGCGAGCGCGGAAAGCGTGAGCAGCACCGCCGCCGCGTTGTTGTTCACGACGGTCGCGGCTTGCGCGCCGGTCAGCTCGCAGATGAGTTCGTCGATCAGGTCGTCGCGGTCGCCGCGCTTGCCGGAGGCCAGATCGAATTCGAGGTTGGCGGGCTGTGTCAGCGCCTGCACGACGGCGCGCACCGCTTCGTCGGGCAACAGTGCGCGGCCCAGGTTCGTATGCAGCACCGTGCCGGTCAGGTTGAACACCGCACGCAACCTGCCTTGCGCCCGCGCGCTCAACGCGTCGTTGACATCGGCAATCACGCGCCCGATTGAAAACGCATCCCCATCGGCGCCGAAAGCAGTCGCGCCCGCCTGCACATCGCGCCGCCATCCGTCGAGCGTTGCACGAATCGCCGCGAGCACTTGCGTGCGTCCATATTGCGCGACCAGCGGTTGTGCCTCGACGGACGCGATCACGCGCTCCACGGCGGGCATATGCGACAGCAGCACATTCAGCGCGGGCTGCGCGCCCTGCTCCACGGTTTCGCTCATCAGGCTCGCCTCACTGGTCGGCCGGGGCTTCGGGATACAGCAGCGGATTGGCGCTCGCGCGCCGGTAGCCCGCTTCGCTCATCAACAGATCGAGCGTGAGGCTCGCGAGGTCGTCCGCAAGCGGCTCGAATTCGAGATCCTTGTCCTGGTAGCCGATCTTGCGATACGTATGGCATTCGTCGCACGATTCAGCTTTCAATGCGCCGTCGCTGCCCTCGATGCCGTGATACGCGATGCCTTTGGTCGAATCGCAATTCGTGCACTTGACGCGCACCACGTGATGTTCGGTCGCGCACAGGCTGCATTGCGTGTAGCGGTAGCCCTGGAACGCGCCGCCCACGCGCACGATGCTGGCCACCGGCGGCACACCGCAAACGGGGCACACGCCGGGCGCATCGACATAGGGCACGTCCTTCACGTCGAGCCGGCTGGCGAGATCCGTCCACACCGTCTGCAGCGCGGCCATGACGAACGGCGCGGTGGCAGGCGCGACTTCGGCATATCGTTGCGCGAGCAACGCATCGGCCTGGGCGTCGAGTTGCGCATCGCTCATCGCGCGCAAATCGTCGAGCACGCTTGCAAGCGCGGGCGTCACGGCGCCAGCGGCTTCCACACGGTCGGCCAGGCGGCGCAGCACCGTGCGCCATTGCTCATCGCGACCGGCGCCCAGCGCGGGCAGGATCGGCATGGAATGACGCTGTGCGTGCGCGATGGCCTCGGCCGACGGCATTTGCGCGTCGAGATGTTCGAGCGCCTGTTGCTGCGCGTCCACGAGCGCGGCCATGAGGCGCATATAGCCGCCAATCGGATTGCGGTCTGCGAGCTTGCGCAGGCGCGCGGCGCGCTCCTTGAAGAGCGTCAGGCGCTCGGGCAAGCGGATGCGCGGAATGGCAGAGGGATCCTGCGTCTGAATCTGTTCGGGGTCGAGTATGCGTTGTTGCGTCACGGCCAAAGTCTCCGTCCAGCCAGCAAAAAGCCGCCGCGCCCTTGCGGGCGAGGCGGCCTGCCTGCAACGTGTCGCTTAAGGAACGTTGCTACTTGATGCTCTCGCGGAACCAGCGCGGATGATGCTTGCGCGCCCAGCCCCAGGTGACGTAGCCGCGCGTCATGGCGCCAATCGATCCCTTCACCCAGATCGCCGCGTAGATATGCACGACGATGCTTGCGATCAGCACGAAGGCCGCGGCTGCATGCACGACGGCGGCAAGACGGATGACCGTGATCGGGAAGTAGAACGAAAAGTAACGCCGCCAGATCACGATGCCGCTCACCAGCAGCAGCACGAGGCAAACCACCAGCGTGAAGAATAACAGCTTCTGTCCCGCATTGTATTTGCCGATTTCCGGCAGTTTGTCCTCGCGATTATTGAGCACGTCGTCCATCTGCTTGAGCCATTGCACGTCGGCTTTGTCCAGATAGTTGTGATGCCAGAAACGCAGCGCGAGGATCATGAACGAGACGAACATCACGATGCCGATGAACGGATGCAGGATACGCGTCCACTGCCCGCCGCCAAACAACGCGGACAGCCAGAACATGGCCGGGTGGAACATCGCCAGCCCGGACAGTGCGAGCAGCACGAAGGTAATGGCCGTGATCCAGTGATTGCTGCGTTCGTTGGCCGTATAACGCTGGATCAGGTGCGGTTCATGGTCGCTCATCGTTGCGCTCCTCGGGAGGGATGCCGCCTGTACCACCAGTACCACCAATGCCGCCAATTCCGCCAATGCCGTCGCGCTGCGAACGGATGCGCCGCGCTTCGTCGATTGCGGCTTCTTCGTCCTCGGCATGCGTTTCGTTGGGGCCGATGCGCGTGTAGTGGAAGAAGCCCGCCACCGCCGCGAGCGCAATGCCCGCAAGCGCGAGCGGCTTGGCGACGCCCTTCCACAGGCGCACGAGCGGGCTGATGCGCGGGTTATCGGGCAGGCCGTGATAGAGCGACGGCTTGTCCGCGTGGTGCAGCACGTACATCACATGCGTGCCGCCCACGCCCGGCGGATCGTATAGCCCGGCGTTCTCGAAGCCGCGCTCCTTGAGGTCGACGATGCGCTCCGCCGCGTGCACTTTCATGTCTTCCTTGGTGCCGAATACGATCGCCCCCGTCGGACACGTCTTCACGCACGCCGGCTCCTGCCCCACACCCACGCGGTCGGAACAAAGCGTGCATTTATAAACGCGATGTTCCGTCTTCGACAGGCGCGGAATATTGAACGGACAGCCCGTGATGCAATACCCACAGCCGATGCAGTTTTCCTCGTGAAAATCCACGATGCCGTTGGTGTACTGCACGATCGCACCCGGCGACGGGCACGCCTTGAGGCAGCCCGGATCCTCGCAATGCATGCAGCCGTCCTTGCGGATCAGCCATTCGAGGTTGCCATCCGGGTTCTCGTACTCCGTGTAACGCATCACCGTCCACGAGTGCTCGGTGAGATCGCGCGGGTTGTCGTACACGCCCGTATTGATGCCCACCTCGTCGCGCAGGTCGTTCCACTCCATGCACGCGGTCTGGCACGCCTTGCACCCGATGCACTTGGTGACGTCGATAAGCTTCGCGACCGTGCCCGTCACCGGCTCGCGCACGCCTGGCGGCGGCGTCGTGGTGGCGGACAGGCGTTTGATGTCCAGCGACTGAAATGCCATGTTCCCCCCTATGCCTTTTCCACTTTCACGAGGAACGACTTGAACTCGGGTGTCTGCGAATTGCCGTCACCAACAGGCGGCGTCAGCGAATTCGTCAGGTAGCCGGGTTTCGTCAGACCTGTGAAGCCCCAGTGCAGCGGCACGCCCACGGTATGCACCTTCTTGCCCTCGATCGTGAGCGCCTTGATGCGTTTCGTGACGACGGCGACGGCGATCAGGTAGCCGCGATTGCTCGACACCTTCACGCGCCCGCCATCGACCACGCCGACCTCCTGCGCCAACTCTTCGCCGATTTCGACGAACTGCTGCGGCTGGATGATCGAGTTCAGGCGTGCGTGCTTTGTCCAGAAGTGGAAATGCTCCGTGAGGCGATACGTGGTGGCCACGTGCGGGAAATTCTGCGCGGTGCCAAAGGTCTTGCGGTCGTCCGGGAACACGCGCGCCGCCGGGTTGGACGTGGCCTGCGGATTGTTGGGATGGAACGGGTTATAGCCGAGCGGGTTTTCAAATGGTTCGTAATGCTCAGGAAACGGCCCTTCGTTCATGCCGTCGCGGGCGAAGAAACGCGCCACGCCTTCGGGGTTCATGATGAACGGCCCCATGCCGAGATCGGGGGCTTCGTCGACCTTGTAGTCCGGCACGTCCGCGCCCGTCCACGCCGCGCCGTTCCAGCCGATCAGCTTGCGCGTGGGATCGAACGGCTTGCCCGCGGTGTCACACGACGCACGGTTGTAAAGCACGCGCCGGTTCACCGGCCATGCCCAGGCCCAGTTCAGCGTCTGGCCGATGCCGGTCGGGTCGGAGTTGTCGCGCCGGCCCATCTGGTTGCCCGCCTGCGTCCACGCGCCGCAAAAGATCCAGCAGCCGCTCGACGTCGTGCCGTCGTCCTTCAGTTGCGCGAACCCCGCCAGTTGCTCGCCCTTCTTCACGAGCACCTTGGTGGCGTCCTTGGGATCGGTCTGATCGGCGAGCGCCTTTCCGTTGTATTCCCTGGCGATTTCCTCGGGCGTCGGGCTTTCCGGATCCGAATACGGCCAGTCCAGCTTGAGGATCGGATCGGGCACCTTGCCGCCGTCTTTCTGGTAGGCGGCGCGAATGCGCAGGAACAGCCCCGACATGATTTCCAGGTCGCTGCGCGCCTCGAACGGCGGCTGCGCGCCCTGCCAGTGCCACTGCAGCACACGGCTGGAACTCACGAGCGAGCCGTTTTCTTCCGCGAAGCAGGTGGTCGGCAAGCGGAACACCTCGGTCTGGATCGAGGCCGTATCGACGTCGTTATAGTCGCCGTACTTCTTCCAGAACTCCGATGTTTCGGTGGCGAGCGGATCCATGATCGCAAGCCACTTGAGCTTGCTGAGCGCCGAAAGCGTTTTCGCCTTGTCCGGTGCGGAAGCGATCACGTTGAAGCCCTGGCAGATATAGCCCGTCATCTTGCCCTGGTTCATCAGCTCGATGGTCTGCAGCAGGTCGTAGGGCTTGTCGAGCTTGGGCAGCCAGTCGTAGCCCCAGTTGTTCTCCTGGGTGGCGTTCTCGCCCCACCACGACTTCATGAAGCTCACGAAGAACGCGCCGTAATGCTGCCAGTAACTGAGCTGGTTGGGCCGCAGCGGCTGTTGCGCGCGCTTCTTGATGTACTCGCCGTAGTCCTGTTCGGCCTCGACCGGCAGCGTCATGTAGCCGGGCAGCAGGTTCGACATCAGGCCAAGGTCGGTGAGCCCCTGAATGTTGGAGTGGCCGCGCAATGCGTTCATGCCGCCGCCCGCAATGCCGATATTGCCGAGCAGCAATTGCACCATCGCGCCCGTGCGGATCATCTGCGCGCCGATCGAGTGATGCGTCCAGCCAAGCGCATAGAGGATCGTGCCCGCGCGGCCCGGCACCGCCGTGCTCGCCATCATTTCGCACACCTTGAGGAATTTGTCCTTTGGCGTGCCGCACACTTTCTCCACCATCTCGGGCGTATAGCGCGAGTAATGTTGCTTGAGCAACTGATACACGCAGCGCGGATTCTGCAGCGTGTCGTCGGTCTTCACGAAGCCATCGTCGCCCAGCTCGTAGTTCCACGACGACTTGTCCGGATACGCGTGTTTTTCGGCGTTATAGCCCGAATAGATGCCGTCGTTGAACGCGTAGTCGTCGCGCACGATGAACGAGAAGTCCGTGTAGTTCTTCACGTACTCGTGCTGGATCTTGTCGTTCGTGAGCAGCCAGTTGATGACGGCGCCCAGGAACGCGATGTCCGTGCCGGTGCGGATCGGTGCGTAGAAGTCCGCCACCGATGCCGTGCGCGTGAAGCGCGGATCCACCACGATGAGCCGCGCCTTGCGGTGCGCCTTCGCCTCCGTGACCCACTTGAAGCCGCACGGATGCGCCTCGGCCGCATTGCCGCCCATCACCAGAATCACGTCCGCATTGCGAATGTCGACCCAATGGTTCGTCATCGCACCACGGCCAAACGTCGGGGCAAGACCTGCCACCGTCGGGCCGTGTCAGACACGCGCCTGGTTATCGAATGCGAGCATGCCCCACGAACGGGCCACTTTATGCGTGAGATAACCGACTTCGTTGCTGCCCGCCGAAGCGGCCAGCATGCCGGTGGTCAGCCAGCGATTGACCGTTTTGCCGTCGGCGGTTTTATCGACGAAATTCGCGTCGCGATCTTCCTTGAGCAGCTTCGCGATGCGGTCGAGCGCCTCGTCCCACGAAATGCGTTTCCACTCGTTCGATCCCGCCGCCCGGTATTCCGGATACTTCAGGCGATTCGGACTATGAATGAAATCGATCAGGCTCGCGCCCTTGGGACAGAGCGTGCCCCGATTGACGGGGTGATCGGGGTCGCCTTCGATGTGGATGATGCTCGCGGTGGCATTCTTCGCACCATCGCCGAGACCGTACATGAGGATCCCGCAACCGACCGAGCAGTACGGACAGGTATTGCGGGTTTCAGTGGTGCGCGCCAGTTTGTATTGTCGGACTTCGGCAAGCGCGTTGTCGGGCGCGAAGCCCATCAACGCGAGGCTGGATCCCGCCAGCGACGTTGCCGTGACCTTGAGGAACTGACGCCGGGACATCTGCAGCATGATGTGCGTCCTCGGCTTTCTGGTTGTGGGTGATTTCAGTATAAGACGTTTTGGGAACCGGATCGCATGAGTTGCGCCGCCCCGGCGCGCGCCGCGCAACCGGGTATCCGGATTGCTATAGTCGAACGAAAGGTGCAGTGCAAGATCGGTTGCGGGCTTGGCTGCATCATCGCTCGAACACGCTCCGACGCGGGACGCATAACCATGACGACGATTTCCTCCAGACAGATCGAATCGGCCGCGCGCAAGGAGGCCTCCTGGGTGGTCGACGCGTGCCGGCAGTTCATCGCCGACCGCTGCCCGTCGCTGGCCGCCAGCATCGCTTTTTATTCGGCGTTTTCGCTCGCGCCCACGCTGGTCATGGTGATCGCCGTGGCCGGCTGGTTCTTCGGCGCCGATGCCGCGCGCGGCGAACTGTTTCGTCAGGTGCATAACGTACTGGGCAACGACGCCGCCGCGGGCATCACCACCATCGTGCAGAACGCCCACCGCGCGGGCGGCGCGGGCGGCCTGGCCGCCGTGATCTCGCTCGTGCTGCTGGTGGTCGGGGCGTCCGCAACGTTCTCGTCGCTCAATTCCGCGCTCAATATGGTGTGGCCGCCGGACGGCCCGCGCGCGTCATCGGTGATCGCGCTCGTGCGGGTGCGGCTGATCTCGTTCGGCCTCGTGCTGGGCGTCGCCTTTCTGCTGATCGTTTCGCTCGTGCTGGACGCCGTCATTACCTTCGTCGGGCAGTGGCTGCTGGGCGCGTCCACCTATCTGTTCATCGGCAACATTGTGCAGTTCATCGTCGGGCTGATGGTGCTCGCGGTCGCGTTCGCCGCGCTGCTGCGCTTTTTGCCCGATGCGCTGGTGCAATGGCGCGACGCGATGGTGGGCGGGATCGTCGCCGCCGTGCTGTTCTCGGTGGGCAAGAAGCTGTTCGCGCTTTATCTGGCGCATGCGGGCATGGCGACGGCGTTCGGCGCGGCGGGCTCGCTCGCGGTGCTGCTGATGTGGCTGTACTTCTCGGCGGCGGTGCTGCTGCTGGGCGCGGAGTTCTCCGCCGCGCGCGGACGCCTGCACGATCCGCGCGGCGCGTGGGGCTGGCTCGACGAGCCGCCGCCCGGCAGCCGCGCCAAGCTGGCCTCGGTGCTGGCCGCCTCGACGATTGCGCCGCTGCGCGAAGCCGCCGCCAGAGCGCCGAAAGCCGACGCTGTTCCGATCAACAACGCCACTGAAGCGGACGGCGTGCTGGGTAACGGCACGCTGCCGCCCTACGCGGCCGCGGTCGCCGCCGAAGCGGCGGCCCTGAAAGCCACGGGCGCGGGCACTGAGCCAGACCTGGCTGGCAACCGCGCTGCCAACCTCGCCGCCGATCTCGCGGCAGACGACGCCCACGCCCCCCTGCGCGCCATCGGCCAGGCGCGTGCGACGGGCGGCGAGTTCGCCCGCAGCGGCAACGGCGGCTTGCAGATCCGCCGCTCGGTCGTGCGCATCGAGGACAGCGCCACCTATGCCGCCGCGCTCACGCTCGTGTCGGCGGGTCGCACCGTGGCGGCCGCCGACCGCTACCTCAAGCGCCACCCATGGAGTTCGGTTCTGCTCGTCGCAAGCGCCGCCATCGCCGTGACCGCCACCACCAGCCGCCGTCACGCCAGCTCGCGCAATAAATCCTGAGCGCGGCCACGGCGCGCCCCCTCCTGCGCGCCCTCTATATACAGAGCACTGCTACGGTTTCGAGGCGCAACCAGGGCACACCCCTGGTTGCTCCACGTTTACCCGTGCACCTTACAAATCGAAGTTGCACTTTTCGCGACTTGTAGCGAAAACGACAATAATGCAGAGTCAGCAATCCGATATTTCAGGATTCGGAAGAATCGCGGAATCGCCCGTATTTCAAGGCCTTACACGTGTGTGTCAGCTTTTCGCGACACTGAATTTTTTTCAGTTATAGACATTTGCACCCCTGCGTTATTCTCCTTTGCGCAACAGCAACAACTAAATCAAACATCTGCGTGGAGAATTCTGGATGAAACGAGTCGCACTCTCGACCCTCTCGCTGGCCCTGCTGGCCGTCACCGGCGTGGCACATGCCCAGAGCAGCGTCACCCTGTACGGCGTGATCGATGAATCGATCCAGTGGGTTCACAACACCGAAGTCGCAGGCGCAAACAAGAATCTGTACCAGCTCGCCGGCGGCAACCTGTCGGGTAACCGCTTCGGCCTCAAGGGCACGGAAGATCTGGGCGGCGGCCTGAAGGCGATTTTCCAGTTGGAAAACGGCTTCAACATCAACAACGGCAAGATGGGCAGCTACAACGGCAACAGCGCCCTGTTCGGCCGCCAGGCATTCGTTGGCCTGACGCATGATCAATTCGGTACGGTCACGCTCGGCCGCCAGTACGACCCGCTGGTCGACCTGGTTCAGCCGCTGACGGGCGACAACTACTTCGGTAGCCAGTTCGCAACGCCGGGCGACATCGACAATAACGACAACAGCTCGCGTACCAACAGCGCCATCAAGTACACGTCGCCGGTTCTGGACGGCTTCCAGTTCGAAGGCATGTACGCACTGGGCGGCGTCGCTGGCTCGACCGGTTCGGGTCAAAGCTGGGGCGCAGCGGCAACGTACGGCATCGGCTCGTTCAACGCCGCAGCTGGCTACTTCCGCATGGACAACTCGTCGAACCCGGCTAACCGCGCGACGACGAACGGCGGCTGGGCATCGACGGCAACGTCGGACAACGTGTTCCAGGACGGCAGCGTCATCACCAACGCATTCGCTTCGGCGAAGTCGGTTGGCATCGCTTCGGTTGCTGGCCAATACGTCGCTGGCCCGTTCACGCTGGGCCTGCGTTACAGCAACGTGCAAGTCAAGCCGGACGGCTACTCGACGTTCCAGACGACCGAGCGTTACAACGTCGGCGGCGCGTTCCTGGGCTACCAGCTGAACCCGGCACTGCTGCTGGGCCTGGGCTACATCTACACGCACGCTGCAGGCGACACGTCGAGCTCGTACCACCAGGTTTCGCTGGGTGCGGACTACAACCTGTCGAAGCGCACGGACTTCTACGCTGTGGCGGCTTACCAGCACGCCAACGGCACGCAGCCGGGCACGCCGGGCGTGAACGCAACGGCTTCGATCGGTTCGTACGGCTACAACTCGGCATCGAGCTCGCAAGAGATCGTCAGCCTGGGCATCCGCCACAAGTTCTGATCGACGGCATGAGCCGGGCGCAAGCCCGGCCACGCGACGAGACCTCGCAGCTAGAAATCACACGCTGCCCCAAACCAGCCTTCGGTGCGAGCCAGGGCTGGTTTTTTATTGGCCGTGCGTTTTATCGATTGAGTGGTGTTTGACCCGGACGGCTCACTTGAGCCGGGCAAGCGCCGCCGCCGCATGCCGGACGAAAGCATCGGCCAATGGCGCGCCGTCCTGCTGCACGCTGCGCGCAATGTTCACCGGCACCTCAAGCGACGGCTCGAAACGCTTCACGGCGACGCGGGTGCCCAACGCCGCCGCCGTCACCGGATCGACCAGCGCGATCCCCATGCCCGCCTCCACCAGCGTCACGACCGCCTGCGCGAGATCCGCCTCGACGCCGGTCGCGCGCGTCACCGCGCATTCGGCAAACAGGCGATCGATGCGCAGACGCGCAGGCGTGCCCGACTCGAACGAGACGAACGCCTCGCCTTCGCAGTCCGTCGCGTGCAGGACACGCTTACGCGCGAGAGCATGACCACGCGGCAAGATAGCGCGCATCGGCCATTGGCCCAGGCGTTCGAGCCGCACGCCCGGCGGCGGCGCGACCTCGTTCACGATCGCCAGGTCGCAGCGCTGCGCGGCGACGCGTTCGAGCGCCAGCGCCGGTTCGAGCGTGAGCAACGTGACGTCCACGCCCGCATGTTCATGCGCGAATGCCGCTGCCACGCGCGGCAGGAAATCCGCAGCGAACCCGGCCGCTGCCGCGACGCAAATCGCGCCGCGACGTTGCTCGCGGATCTGCGCGGCGGCCTGTACGACGCGATCGAAGCCACTGAACGCGCGCTCGACTTCGGCATGCAGCGCGTGCGCCTGCGACGTCGGCCATAAGCGACCTTGCCTGCGTTCGAACAGCGCGAGCCCCACACTCGACTCGAAATCGGCCAGCAAACGGCTCACCGCAGGTTGCGACACGCCAAGCGCGTGCGCGGCAAGCGTGACCGTGCGCGCCTGCATCAAGGCGCGAAATGCTTCGACCTGGCGGATACTGAGTTCAGAAGCAGTCATAACATTTAGACATGGATTTTTATGAATCTCCGTCGCACCAACTTCAAGTGAAGATTCAATCTGTCAAATAATCGTTATTTTCTGCCTGATACTACAGGACTTTGTCCCATAACATCTGCGCATGGACATGGCAAAGCTCTGCACCCGCTCGCTTTTCGCGGACAAATAAAAATCCCCGTGGGCGCATAGCCAACGGGGATTTCCTGGGTACTGACGCAAGCCGCGGCCACCGGGGCCACGGCGCGAGGCGCTTAGCCTGCTGCTGCGTCCTTCAGCTTCTTCAGCGCGCGTGCCTTGACGCGAACGCTAGCCGGCTTGGCCGGGAACCAGCGCTCTGCACCCGTGAACGGGTCTTTGCCGAAGCGCTTCTTCTTCGCCGGCACAGCCTGAACGACGATCTTCAGAAGGCCCGACAGCGTGAATTCGCCAGCGCCCTTCTTGTGAACCGAACCCAGGATCGTGTCTTCCAGTGCGGCGAGCACAGCCTTCGTTGCCTTCGGCTCGACACCAGCGCGCTCAGCGACGTGAGCAGCCAGCGAGGCCTTCGTGAAGGTGTCCTTGATCGGCGACGGTGCGCCGGACGCCTTCACGGCGACCTTCTTAGCTGCGGGCGTCTTTGCGGCTGCCGTCTTGGCGGGCGCTGCGGCCTTTTTAGCAACAACCTTCTTGGCCGGGGCAGCTGCCTTTTTGGCCACTTTCTTTGCGGAAGTCGGCATGTTTCTCCTACCAGTGTTGGTCAGTGAATCGACGAAGCACAGCGGGATGCAAATGCTTCATCGGCGGATTCTACAAGCGTGCAAGCGTTTTGCGTCATTCTTTTGCATCGCCGATGCAAATTTTTTGTTTCAAGCCGCCTCCCGAACGCATTATGACGCCTGTTTACAGGGGTAAACGTGCTCCCGCCAGACACGCGGGCATGCACACAGCGCCAGCGCGACGCGTCCGCGATGCTGCGAAAACGCCACACGTATGGCGTTTTTCGCGTTCGGGCGCGCGTCACGCACGCAGGAGATGCGCGGCGAGCGAGGTCAACGCGGCGTCGATCTGCTCGACTTCGACTGCGCCGTAGCCAAACAGAAAGCCTTGTTGCAAAGGTGTTTCCAGATGAAACGGCGCGAGCGCATGCAGGCCGACCGACGCCGCACGCGCCGCGGCAAGCAGCGCGGTTTCGTCCGCGCTTGCGGCAAGTCGCGCGGCCAGGTGCAGGCCCGCGGTGTTCGGCATCACGGGTTCGAGCCATGCAGCAAGCGGCCCGCGCAGATGCTTGAGCAGCGTTTCGCGGCGTGCGGCGTAGGTCTGGTGCATGCGTCGCAGGTGCCGTGCGAAGTGGCCGTTGAGCATGAAATCGGCGAGCGCGGTCTGCGTGAGCACGCAGCCATGACAGTCCGCCGTCTGGCGCGAGCGCATAAGCGCGCCCTTGAGCGCGGCGGGCGGCACCATGTAGCCAACTCTTAACTCGGGAAACATGGTCTTCGAAAACGTGCCGACGTAGGCCACGAGACCGGCGTTATCGAGACTCTTGAGCGGTTCGAGCGAACGCCCTTCGAAGCGGAACTCGCAGTCGTAGTCGTCTTCGATCACGAGTGCGCCGTGCGTCTGGGCCCATTCGAGCAGCGCCACGCGACGTGCGAGACTCATCGGCATGCCCAGCGGAAACTGATGCGAAGGCGTCACGTAGATCACGCGAGCGCGCTTCGGCAGCTTGTCGACGATGAGGCCGTCGTCGTCGACGGGCACCGGCACGACGTGCGCGCCGCACGACGCGAACGCTTCGCGCGCAGGCGGATAACCCGGATCTTCGACGGCGATGATGTCGCCGGGCCGCAACAGCACGCGCGCGAGCAGCGCAAGCGCCTGCTGCGCGCCCTGCGTGACGATCACGTCGTCCCAGTTGCTGGCCACGGCGCGGTTGAAGGCGAGGTAGCGCGAGACCGCCAGCCGCAGCTTCTCTTCGCCCGCGGGATCGCGATAGGCGCCGGTGCCGCGCGCCTGCACACGCAGCGCGTCGGTGATGCAGCGCCGCCAGACGTCGAAGGGAAAGCGCGATTTGTCCGTGACGCCGCCCGCGAAATCGCAGGCAAGGCGCGGATCGGGACGCGGCAGCGCGAGCGCCTCGGGTTGCGTTTGCCACCACGGCGGCGCGTTGCCGTCGCGCTGATCGTGTGGATCATATCGGTCGACTCCGTCCGGCAGGGCGCGGCTGCCTTCCTGCGCCGCGCGGATCTGCGCATTCGGATGCCCCGGCGCACGCGCGGGCAGACGCTCCAGCGTGTCGGCGACGAAGGTGCCCGAGCCGCGCCGCGCGATCAGATAGCCTTCGGCGAGCAGCCGCTCGAACACGTCGAGGGTGGTCTTGCGCGACACACTGAGCTGTTGTGCAAGCTCGCGCGTGGACGGCAAACGCGTACCGCCCGCCAGCCGCCCGTCGACGATGCGTTCGCGCAACTGGCGATAGATCTGTCCGGCGAGGTCGCGCTGGCCGGATACGGTGACATGAAGATCCATGTGGAAATGACAAAGCGTGTTGATGAGCGTGCCAGTGAACGCGCCAATGAGCCCGTCACGGCGCCTTGCCGGATGCTGGCACAAACGCGCGCGGCGCTGGCAGTTTTTGCGCGTTTTTTGGCGCTCGCGCGTGCAGGCCCGCACGTAGAGTGACGATGAACGGGCCGCCAGCGGCTCGCCCCCTCGCTCCTCTTCACATCACCGTCACCTCAAGGCGCTTCCATGACGCTCCAGATCGGCTTTCTGCTTTTCCCCCAGGTGCAGCCACTCGACCTTTGCGGCCCGTACGACGTGTTCGCCTCCATGCCGGATACGAACGTGCGGCTCGTCTGGAAGACACGCGAGCCGCTCATGTCGGCGACCGGCATGCTGCTCACGCCCGATACCGTGTTCGACGATTGCCCGCAACTCGACGTGCTCTGCGTGCCGGGCGGCAGCGGCGTCGGCCCGCTGCTCGAAGACGAGGCCACGCTCGCGTTCGTGCGGCGCCAGGCGCCGAGCGCGCGCTATGTGAGTTCGGTCTGCACCGGCGCGCTCGTGCTGGGTGCGGCGGGCCTGCTGCAAGGACGGCGTGCGACGACGCACTGGGCGTTCCACGCGTTGCTCGAACCGTTCGGCGCCATCGCGGTCAAGGAGCGCGTCGTGCGCGACGGCTCGCTGATCACGGGCGGCGGCATTACGGCGGGTATCGATTTCGCGCTCACGCTCGCAGCCGAACTGATCGGCGACGAGGCTGCGCAGGCGCTGCAGCTCGAACTCGAATACGCGCCTGCACCGCCTTTCGACGCGGGCAGTCCGGACAGCGCGCCGCCCGCCGTGGTGGAACGCGTGCGTCAACTGAACGCGGCGGCGCTGGCCAGACGCACGCAGATCGTCGAGCGCGTGACGCAAAAGCGCTGAGAATGCGCGACGCGGTTGGTTCGCCGTTGGTTGCCAGTTGTTAGGGTCGGCTCTTGCTACCGGGTTTTTCAAGGATCGTATACATTGAGCGCCGGGCGCGGTATTCATTGCACTCATGGTTTCAGGCCGCGCCGCGTTTGGAGTGCTTCTCGCCTTGCCTGCAGCACAAACCCTGAATCCAGCAGCACACACCAACCAAGAGGGGTATCAATGCGTTCCATTACCAGCAAGCTGACTCTCGCCGCGGCTACTGCCGCATTCCTGCTCGGCACCGCCGCGCCCGCCTTTGCCCAGGATGCCAGCGCACCGGCCGCCACGGCACCGGCGATGGCTATGGCATCGGCACCGACCGCTAAGGAGCAGAAGGCCGCCGCGAAGAAGCAGGCCCGCGCCCAGCGCAAGGCCGAACGTAAGGCCGCGCGCGCCAAGAACAACGCCGAACTGAAGAAGCTCGAAGACGCAGGCTACAAGCCCGCGAACAACGATCCGAACTACCCGCAGAACCTCCAGGACGCAGAAAAGAAAGCTGCTGCCAAGGGCGCCAGCCAGTAAGTTCGCAGTCGTTCCAGATGTGCCGAAGTCATGCGTCGAGTCATGCACTGAGCCGCACACGCAGTAGCGCAGCATGAGGGCCGGCGTTGCCGGCCCTGTCACGATCCCCGCAGCACACCTCTCGCCCCTCGCACACTCTTCGCACACTCCCGCCGCCAGCCGTTCCCGCGCGTCGCGTCATCGTCGCTGCATTGCCGCTTCATTACAGGGCACCTGCAACGCACGCCCCGATTCGTTATGGGACGATGCGCAACGTGCCGGTCTACAGGGAGCGCAACGCATGAATGCAGCGAAACCGCAGGCAAGCGCCGCACAGGCGCAGAAAAAGCCGGGCCTTCCGCTTGGCCTGATCGCAGGCGCGATCGCGCTCATCGTCGTGTTGCTGCTGCCGCTGCCCGCCAGCCTGCCCGTGGCCGGACAGCGCATGCTGGCGATCCTCGCCTTCGCCGTGGTCGTGTGGCTCACCGAAGCCGTCTCCTACGAAGCAAGCGCCATCATCATCACGTCGCTGATGGCGTTTCTCGTGGGCACCGCGCCCACCATCGACGACCCCTCGCAGCTCTACGGCACCTCGAAAGCGATCAGCATGGCGCTCGCGGGCTTTTCGAATTCCGCGCTGGCGCTGGTGGCGGGCGCGCTGTTCATCTCGGCGGCGATGACCGTGACCGGCCTCGACAAACGCATCGCGCTCGTCACGCTTTCGCTGATCGGCACGACCACGCGGCGCATCCTGATCGGCGCGGTCGCGGTGACCATCGTGCTCTCGCTCGTGGTGCCCAGCGCCACCGCGCGCAGCGCCTGCGTGGTGCCGATCATGGTCGGCGTGATCTCGGCGTTCGGCGTGGACAAGCGCTCGAATATCGCCGCCGGCATCATGATCGTGGTGGCGGAGGCGACCAGCATCTGGAACGTCGGCATCCAGACCGCCGCCGCGCAGAACCTGCTGACCGTGGGCTTCATGGACAAGATGCTGGGCGCGCGCGTGACGTGGCTCGACTGGCTGATCGCTGGCGCGCCGTGGGCGCTCGTGATGTCGGCGATCCTGCTCGTGCTGGTGCTCAAGATGCTGCCGCCCGAAACCGACGCCATCGCGGGCGGCAAGGAAGCCGTCGAAAAATCGCTGCGTGACCTTGGGCCCATGACGGGGCCGCAAAAACGCCTGCTGGGCGTCTCGATCGGCCTGCTGTGCTTCTGGGCCACCGAAGGCAAGCTGCATCCCTTCGACACCACCTCGGTCACCTACGTGGGCCTCGTGCTGCTGCTGTTGCCGCGCTTTGGCGTGATGGACTGGAAGACGGTGCAAAGCCGCATTCCCTGGGGCACGGTGATCGTGTTCGGCGTGGGCATCAGCCTCGGTACTGCGCTGCTGACGACGAAGGCGGGCCAGTGGCTCGGCGACCTGGTCGCGCATCACACCGGGCTGGATACGGCCGGCCCGTTCATGGCGTTCGCGATTCTGGCGGCGTTTCTGGTCGTGATCCACCTGGGCTTCGCGAGCGCCACGGCGCTTACTTCGGCCATGCTGCCCATCCTGATCGCGGTGCTGCAGTCGATGTCGGGCGACTTCAATCGCCTGGGCATCGCCATGCTGCTCGGCTTTACGATGAGCTTCGGCTTCATCCTGCCGATCAACGCGCCGCAGAACATGGTGTGCCTCGCCACCGACACCTTCACCGCGAAGCAGTTCGCGCGCGTGGGGCTGGTGTTGAGCGTGATCGGCTACCTGTTGCTGCTGCTGTTTGCCGCGACGTGGTGGCGCTGGCTCGGCTGGGTCTGAACGCGCAGGCGCTCGCAGGCCATGAAAAAAGGGGCGCTTTTTTGCGCCCCTTCTGTATGTACCGCTGCTGCGTACTACTTGTGCATGTCAGCCCGGCTTACACCGCCACCGCGCCCACGTAGTTCTCGGCCATCGCCATCGCCGCCGCGCGCGAAGTCGTCACGTGCTCCAGCTCGGCGACCTGCAGGCGCTGCTCGAACGGCGTCGCGTCGTCCAGGCGGTGCATCATGCGCGTCATCCAGTACGAGAAGTGCTCGGCGCGCCAGATGCGGCGCAGCGCGGTTTCGCTGTAGCTGTCGAGCAGGTCGGTGCGGCTCTCCTTGTAGAACGCCACCAGCGCGGCGGTCAGCACGCGGACGTCGGCGACGGCCAGGTTGAGGCCCTTCGCGCCCGTCGGCGGCACGATATGCGCCGCATCGCCCGCGAGGAACAGACGCCCGTGCTGCATCGTCGTCGACACAAAGCTGCGCATGCCGACGATGTTCTTCTGGAAGATCTTGCCTTCGACCACCTTGTGGCCTTCTTCCGAATCGACGCGGGCGTGCATCTCGGCCCAGATGCGGTCGTCCGACCAGTTATCGACGGTGTCCTTCGGATCGCACTGGAAATACATGCGCTGCACATTGGGCGAGCGCGTGCTCACCAGCGCGAAGCCGCGATCGTGGCGCGCGTAGATCAGTTCGTCCGAGGAAGGCGGCGCTTCCACCAGGATGCCGAACCAGCCGAACGGGAACACGCGCTCGTAGTCCTGGCGCAGCGCGGCCGGGATGGCGGCGCGCGAGACGCCCTGCGAGCCGTCACAGCCGATCACATAGTCGCAATGCAGCGTGTGCTGCTCGCCTTCGTGCTCGAAGCGGATCGAGGGCGCATCGGTGTCGATGCCGTGAATCGAGGTGTTCTTGACGCTGAAGAACAGCTTGCCGTCGGCGGCCACGCGCGCCGCGACGAGATCCTTGAGCACTTCGTGCTGGGCGTAGACCGTGATGGCCTTGCCCGTGAGTTCGGTGAGATCGATGCGGCGGCGCTTGCCTTCGAACGCCAGCTCGAAGCCGTGATGCAGCGCGCCTTCGGCCTTCATGCGCGCGCCGACGCCGGCTTCAGTGAGCGTATCCATGGTGCCCTGTTCGAGCACGCCCGCGCGGATCGTCGATTCGATCTGCTCGCGGCTGCGCATTTCGAGCACGACCGAATCGATGCCGCGCAGATGCAGAAGATGGGAAAGAAGCAGGCCCGCAGGCCCCGCGCCGATGATGCCAACCTGGGTGCGCATGATGGTGTCTCCATTTGCGTGTTGATTTTGCGCAAGTTTCGCTGCGGCCTGCGGTATCGCGCAACGCGATATGGAGAATAGGTACTATCCCAATTATGGATAGTGATGACGCGGCCACCCGATCGCTTTGGAGTAATCGACACGCTCAGGGGCGGAACAAAAATTGCTGCGCCACAGCGTTTTTTGCCGGCGACACGGTCGCGCGCCGGCAAGCGCCCTTCCACCCAACAATCACCGCGAGCCACGCCGATGCCGTCATCCACGCCGCCCGATTTGCCTCATTTCCGCCCGTTCCCTGCGCTGTCGCGCATGCGCCGCTGTACCGCCACCCTGATCGCCGCGCTGCCGCTCGCCTGCGCGGCGCCTGCGACGTTCGCCCAGACCGGCGCGTCCGCGCCTGCCGCCCAGGCCGCCCAAGCCGCCGAAATCACCGCTCCCCAGCAGGATTTACAAAACGCACCCCGGCCGCCTTCGGAACTATTCGGCCAGCTCTATCGCGACGTCGAACTTGGCCAGGTCTTCCCCGACAGCAAAACGTTCGCCGACATGGTGCCCAACGAAGCCCCTACGAAAATCGTCGCCGAATACGAAATCTGGAGCTCGCGCAACGCGGGCATCACCGATCCGGACGCGCGCAAGGCGGCGCTGCGCGAGTTCGTCGCGCAGCATTTTTCCGATCAGAAACAGAGCGAAGATCACTACGTTTCCGATCCGAATCAGGACGTCGTGAGCCACATCGACACGCTCTGGGACGTGCTGCGCCGCAATCCGGACAGCGCGCAGCAGCCCTACTCGTCGCTGCTGCCGCTGCCTAAGCCCTACGTCGTGCCGGGCGGCCGTTTCAACGAGATTTACTACTGGGATTCGTACTTCATCATGCTCGGCCTCGAAGCGAGCGGGCGTCACGATCTCACGCGCGACGAACTCGATAATTTCGCTGCCCTGATCGATCGCTACGGCCACATCCCGAACGGCAATCGCAGCTATTACCTGAGCCGTTCGCAGCCGCCGTTTTTCGCGCAGATGGTGGCGCTCGTCGCGCGCCGCGACGGTGACGCGACCTACGTGCGCTATCTGCCCGAGTTGCGCAAGGAATACGACTACTGGATGGCGGGCGCCGATACGCTCAAACCCGGCGAGGCCACGCGCCACGTCGTGCGCCTCGACGACGGCACGCTGCTCAACCGCTACTGGGACGCGCGCGACACGCCGCGCGACGAGTCCTATCGCGAGGACGTGCTGACCGCGCAAGCCGCCCCGCAACGCGGCGCGCCCGAACTGTGGCGCAACCTGCGCGCGGGCGGCGAAACGGGCTGGGATTTCAGCTCGCGCTGGCTGGCCGACAACCGCACGCTTGCGACCATCGATATCACCTCGCTCGCGCCCGTCGACCTGAATGCGCTGCTCGTCGATCTAGAACGCGCGCTGGCGAAAGGCTATGGCCTGCAGGGCGACGCGAGCGAGGCGCAGCAGATGAACGAGCGCGCCCAGCAACGCGCCGCCGCCATCGGCCGCGTGCTGTGGGATCCGCAGATTCACGCCTTCAGCGACTACGACTTCGTGCACCGCACGCTCACGCACCGGCTCACGGCGGCGACGGTTTATCCGCTCTACACGGGTGTCGCCACGCGCGCGCAGGCGCATCAGGTCGCGGGCGCGGTGCGCGCCGGACTGCTTCGACCGGGGGGGCTCGCGACCACCCAGGTGGAAAGCGGCCAGCAATGGGATGAGCCGAACGGCTGGGCGCCGCTGCAATATCTCGCCGTGACGGGCCTGCGCCGCTATGGCGAAAACGCGCTCGCGCAGACCATCGCCACGCGCTGGATCGCGACGAATCTCGTCTATTACCAGCGCACGCACAAGCTCGTCGAGAAATACGACGTGAGCGCGGCGGCGGCAAAGGCTTCGTCGGCGGGCGGCGGCGAGTATCCGTTGCAGGATGGCTTCGGCTGGACGAATGGCGTGCTGCGCGTGCTGCTCACGATGTATCCGCATTCGGAAAACACGTCGGCGGCGCGGGCGTCGAATGTGCCGAAACCGGCGGTGCCCGCGCACTGATTGCGCACTGCGGGCACGTTAGCAAAGTTGACTGCGCGGGCATGGGCGATGCGCGAAACCGGGGAACGTGAAGCAATCCGAAGCGCGTCCGCCACGCCTCGCGCTGCGTTCGCGCGGGGTTTGCGCAACGCAGCATCGATCGTGCCGATGCAAGACGAATTCGCGACAAGCACGCCACCAACACGCCTCAAGCGCCGTTCTGGCGGGGTGCAAGCCGACCCGCATCGGCGTATCCTGAAAACCTGCCCCGCAGAGCGATCTGTCTGCTGGCCGCCGGCTAGCGCCGCCCGCAACGCGATGGAAGATGGAACCGCGATGAACGCCTCCGCTCCCGCTCCTGGCGCCTCCGGCGCCCCCAGTGCCCCGACTCCCCCATCGGGCTCCCGCATCACCGTCGTGGTGCTCACGCGCAATCACGTGCGCCAGATCGTCGACACCGTTGCGCGACTCACGGCGCTACCCGAACACCCTTATGTGATCGTCGCCGACAACGGCTCGACCGATTCCACCATCAGCCTGCTCGCCTCGCTGTTTCCGCAGGTGCGCATCGTCCAGGGCCTGGGCGACCGCGGCATGACGGGCTTTAACCGCGCCGTCGCCCTCGCGCCCACCGAATACGTGGCCTGCTGCGACGACAGCACCTGGTTCGCGCCCGGGGCGCTGACCCACGCGATGCAATGGCTCGACGACAATCCGCAGGTGGCCGTGCTCAACGCGCGCGTAGTCGGCCACGACGAGCGCGAGATCCATCCCGCCTGCCTGATGCTCAACGCCACCTCCCCCGGCGAGGACGACCTGCCCGGCCCCGCGCTGGCGAGCTACATGGCGGGCGCCTGCGTGTTGCGCACGGCCGTGTTCCGCGCGCTGGGCGGCTACGAGGAACGCCTGTCGCACGGCGGCGCGGAGGAACTCGCGGCGCTCGACGTGCTCGCCGCCGGGCATTCGATCGTCTATTGCGAATCGACGCTCGCGCACCGCGAACCGCTCTACCGCTTCCTCACGCGCGCGCAGCACTGCACGCACGCGCGCAATTCGGCGTGGGTCGCGTGGATGCGTCTGCCGGTGCGCGACGCGCTAGCCGTCACGGGACACGCGCTCGCCGTGTTTGCGCGCCAGCGCTCGCTCGGCCCGGCCGGTTTTGCGCTGCTGCGCGGCGCGTTCTGGACGCTGCGCCATCGCCGCGTCGCCCCGGCACACGTCGTGCTGCTCACGCGCCAGGTGCGCCGCGCCGAGCGCCAGGTGCGCGCCGGCATCCCCGCCATGGCCGAAAAGTACGACCGCGCCGGCCAGAGCGCGTGGTAAGCTGCCGCGCGGTACGCGGCGCAGCGCGAGCGCCCGGCCGGCTCTTCATTACCGATTAGAAAGGACTATGACCACGTCCGACTCCGCGATGCAACCCGATGCCGGACTGTCCTCCGACGGCCATAGCGGGCGTCGCTTCGAAGCGCTCGTGCAGCCCATCGAGGACTACGCGATTTTCCTGCTCGACCCACGCGGCCATGTGGTGAGCTGGAACCGGGGCGCCGCGCGCATCAAGGGCTACGAAGCGCACGAGATCATCGGCCAGCATTTTTCCCGCTTCTATACCGACGAAGCCAACGCCCGGCGCTGGCCCGAACACGAACTGGAGCAGGCCGCGCTGCACGGCCGCTTCATGGACGAAGGCTGGCGTCTGCGCAAGGACGGCTCGATGTTCTGGGCCAATGTCGTCATCACCGCGCTGCGCGAGCGCGACGGTTCGCTCGCGGGATTCGCCAAGATCACGCGCGACCTCACGGCGGAGCGCCGCCAGGTCGAGGCGCTGCGTCTGTCCGAGGAGCGCTTCCGCCTGCTGGTGGAAAGCGTGAGCGATTACGCGATCTTCATGCTGGACGCACAAGGCCGCGTGGTGAGCTGGAACAGCGGCGCGACCAACCTCAAGGGTTACCGGCCCGCCGAAATCATCGGCCAGCATTTCTCGGTGTTCTATCCGCCCGACGACATCGCGGCCGGCGCGCCCGAGCGCGAACTGAAACGCGCCGCCGACCTGGGCCGCTGCGTCAACGAAGGCTGGCGCGTGCGAAAGGACGGCTCGATGTTCTGGGCCAACGTCACGCTCACGGCGATCCACGACGCGCACGGCCGCCTGACCGGTTTCGCCAAGGTCACGCGCGACATGACGGAAAGCCGCCGCACCGACGAACTTGAGCATTCGAGCGAGCAGATGAAGCAGTTCCTCGCCATGCTCGCGCACGAACTGCGCAATCCGCTCGCGCCGGTGCGCAACGCCGTCGCCACGATGCGCCTGATGACCGCGCAAAGCCCCGAAGTCGAGCGCGCGCGCGACCTGATCGACCGCCAGATCGTCCATCTCACGCGTCTCGTCGACGACCTGCTCGACGTGGGCCGCATCACCTCCGGCAAGATCGAGTTGCGCGAGGCGCCGCTCGATCTGCGCGAAGTGGTGCAGGACGCGCTTGAGGCCGCGCAGCCGTTTACCGCCGCGCGCGGCCAGCGCGTGGAAACGATCCTGCCCGCGGCGCCGTTGCCGATGACGGGCGACCACACGCGCCTCATGCAGGTGTTGCAGAACCTGCTGCACAACGCCTCGAAGTTTTCGCCAGACCAGACCTGTATCGCCGTCGAAGTTCAGGTGGCCGGGCGCGGCGTGCAGATCCAGGTGCGCGACCAGGGACGCGGCCTGCGGCCCGAAACCTTCGAATCGATTTTCGGCCTCTTCAGCCAGGATCGTTCGATGCCCGGCCCGAGCGAAAACGGCCTCGGTATCGGCCTGATGCTGTGCCGCTCACTGGTGGAGCTGCACGGCGGCACGATTTCGGCGACCAGCGACGGGCTGGGCGCGGGCAGCACCTTCACGATCCGCCTGCCGCTCGAACGCACCGGCAACGCGGCGCACGTGGACCTGGCGGTGGAAGGGCTCATCAGCACGGTCGGCCAGCCCGTGCTCACGCACGACGAATCGCTGCCGCTGCGGGTGCTCGTGGTGGACGACAACCGCGATTCCGCCGACAGCCTCGCCATGCTGCTCGAACTGAAGGGCCACGACGTGCGCGTGGCGTACAGCGCCGCCCAGGCGCGCGAGTGGGCCGAGCGCTTCCCGCCCGACGCGGCGCTCATCGACATCGCCATGCCGGAAATCGACGGTTACGCGGCGCTGCGCGATTTGCGCACGCTGGAAGCGCTCGCGCATACGGTGTTTGCCGCGATGACGGGTTTCGGCCAGGCCGCCGATATCGAACTCACGCGTGCGGCGGGCTTTGAAATGCACCTCGTCAAGCCGGTGGATGTGCGGCTCTTCGACGAAGTGCTCGCGCGCGCCGCCGCCCGGCGCGCAGCACGCGTGGCGTGGCCAGGCTCGCAACGCTGATTGCGCGGCTAATGCGGCTAATGCGGCCAATTCGGCATCTGCGTCATCAAGGCGCGACCGGCTTGAAATCGCGATATTCGATCTGCGCGCCACGCACCACGATCGCGGTGGATTCAGGCACTTCGGCCCAGGCTTCGGGCAGATCGACGATGGGTTCCGACACCAGCAAATAGGCGTCCTCCCCAACGGCCGCGATGCGCGGATCGTCGGGATAAAGCTCCCGCAGGTGCTTGAACGACGTGCTGTGAAAGAGCGAGCGCGAGTTGTGCTCGCTCGAATAGCGCACGGCCACGATCTGCTCGCCGTCGCTCGCGAAGATCGTCATGTTGAGCGCCGGTTCGATGCCGTGCTTTTGCGCGGTGGCCTCGATAAAACCGGCCATGCGTTCGAGCGCGGGCACCGGATCGACTTCGAGCCCGAAGGTCATCGCCAGATAGAACATCGCCTCCGAATCGGTCGACCCTTCGAGCGCATTGAAACGCCCCGGCTCGATCGCGAGCAGCAGTTCGCGCCGCACGAGTGGAAAGTTCTGGATCAGCCCGTTGTGCGCGAACATCCAGCGCCGGTGCCGGAACGGATGGCAGTTCGTCTCCTGCACCGGCGTATGCGTGGCCGCGCGCACGTGCGCGACGAACATTGGCGCGTGCACCGCGCGCGCCAGTTCGCGCAGGTTGCGGTCGTTCCACGCGGGATGCACGCTGCGATAGCGATACGGAATATCGTGCGGGTGCTGATACCAGCCAAGGCCAAAGCCATCGCCGTTGGTCGTGGTCGCACCGAGCTTCGAATGCAGGCTCTGGTCGATCAGCGAATGGCGCGCGCGAAACAGCACGGTTTCGAGCGAAATCGGATTACCCGTGTAAGCAAGCCAGCGGCACATCGTTGCCTCCATCGATCGAATCGGCGGCCGCCCTCGCTGCCGCGCCAGGCCTCACTCAATTTGCCGCATGCAGCCCGGCAATCGGCGTGAGGAAACCGGTCAGGCCGGTCAGGATAATCTGCACACCGATACACAACAACAGGAACGACGACACGCGCATGGCGACGCGCGTGCCCTCCACGCCCAGATAGTGCGCAAGACGCGCGGCGCGGCTGTAGACGTAATAGATCACCAGCATGACCAGCAGCGAAATCGCCACCGACGCGATGCTCGACAGCAACCACGCCGAAAGCTTGTGCGTGCGATTGGCGTTCAGCGCGATGGCCGTGGCGATCGAGCCGGGGCCGGTCGTGAGCGGCACCGTCAGCGGAAAGAAAGCCTTGCCGCTCGCCGACCAGGCACTCACGGGCTTGACGGCCGGATCGCTGGCTGCGGGCGGTTCCGGTTCCGGCGCGTTGAGCATCTGCCAGCCGCTCACGGCCACCGCGAGGCCGCCGCCGATACGCAGCGCTTCCATCGAAATGCCGAAGAAATGCAGGATCGGCGTGCCCACGAAGAACGCCACGAGCAGCACCAGGCCCGCGTTGGTGGCGACGCGCTTGGCGAGCAGGCGGCGCTCCTCGTCGGTGAGCGTCGCCGTGCGGTCGAGAAAGACAAACGCAATGCCGATGGGATTGATGATGCTGATAAGTCCGGTGAAACCGAACAGGATGTCTGAAATCAGGCTTTCGATCATGAATTCGATCCGAAAAACGGGACGGTACTAACCAGGTTTGTTATCGCATGCTGCGGTGTCGCGAGGGGCGCATTGACCCGCGCGGCCAGGGTGCGTGAAGTGTAACTGGATCGGCCCGCGGCGTGCCCTGTGAATGCGCTGCGCGCGCATGGAACCTGCTTGCGCGTGACGCAGCGCACCATCAAAAACCGGCTTCACTCGGGATTTTTGGCAGCTTTACGGGGTGCGTTCACGGGCATAGAGTGAATCGTTCGAACCCGGTCGCGACGTTCCCCTTTTACAAAAAGGAGTTGCCATGTCACTGAGGTTGCTCGCAGCGCTACCCTTTATCGGCATTCTGCTGGGCGTGCCGTTCGTCAACCGCACCGAACCGCTGATACTCGGCATGCCGCTCGTGCTGGCGTGGATCGTCATGTGGGTCGTGCTGACGTCGGCGATCATGGCCATCGTCTATCGACTCGATCCCGTCAACCGCACCGGCGCCGATGCGCCAGCCGAGGTGCGACCATGAGCGCACTCGTCATCATTGCGGCGATCACGGTCGTCGCGCTCTATCTGGGCATACGTGCGCGACGCGGGCACGACATGAGTCTCGAACAATGGTCGGTGGGCGGGCGCAGCTTCGGCACCGCGTTCGTGTTCCTGCTGATGGCGGGCGAGATCTATACGACCTTTACGTTCCTCGGCGGCAGCGGTTTTGCGTATGGCAAGGGCGCGCCGGTCTACTACATCCTCTGTTACGGCACGCTTGCGTACGTCCTCTCGTACTGGATGCTGCCGCCGGTCTGGCGCTACGCCAAGCAGCACCGGCTGATGTCGCAGCCGCATTTTTTCGCGCGCAAGTACAACAGTCCCGCGCTGGGCGTGCTGGTTGCATGCGTGGGCGTGCTCGCGCTCGTGCCGTACCTGGTGCTGCAACTGAAGGGCCTCGGCATCATCGTGACGACGGCCTCCTATGGCGCGATCTCGTCGACGGCGGCGATCTGGATTGGCGCGGCCGTGGTGACGGCTTACGTGATCTTTTCGGGCGTGCGCGGCTGCGCGTGGAACTCGGTGGTGAAGGACACGATGATTCTTGCCATCGCCGTGTTTCTGGGCATTTATCTGCCGGTTCATCACTACGGCAGCCTCGCGGAAATGTTCCGCGCCATCGACGCCGCGAAGCCCGGCTTCCTGACCTTCCCCGCCAAAGGCCAGAGCGTGACCTGGTTCCAGTCCACCGTGCTGCTCACGGCGCTGGGCTTTTTCATGTGGCCGCATACGTTCGGCTCGGTCTATACCGCGAAGGACGAGCGCATTTTCCGCCGCAATGCCGCGATCTTGCCGCTCTATCAGTTGATCCTGCTGTTCGTGTTTTTCTGCGGATTTGCGGCGGTGCTGAAGGTGCCGGGACTCAAGGGCGGCAATATCGATTTGTCGCTGTTCCGCCTTTCCTTGCAGACGTTCGACCCGTGGTTCGTGGGCGTGATTGGCGCGGCGGGCGTGCTGACCGCACTCGTGCCGGGATCGATGATCCTGACCACGGCATCGACGCTGATCGCCAATGACGTGTATCGCGGCGCGATGGTGAAACAGGCCGACGATGCACGCGTGGCGAGGCTCGCACGCTGGTTCGTGCCAGTCATCGCGCTGGTGGCGGTGGGCTTCACGCTCAACGGCGGCGAGACCATCGTGGCGCTGTTGCTGATGGGTTATAACTTCGTCACGCAGTTGTTCCCGGCGCTGGTTTGCAGTCTATCGGCACGCAATCGCGTGACAAAACAAGGCGCGTTCTGCGGGATTCTGTCCGGCGTGCTGGTGGTCGTGCTGACCACGGTCATGCATGTCAGCGTCGCGCAATTGATTCCTTTCGCGCCCGATGCGCTCAAGGACATCAATATCGGCTTTCTTGCGCTGGGCGTGAATATCGTTGTGCTGGCGACGGTGAGCGTGCTGACGCAGCCGCATACGCACGCCGATCATGAACATGCGGGCGCCCATTGAGTGACGTAAGGTTGCTGACTTGAACTGGCGGGGCCGACGATGTCGGCCCCGTTTCGTTTAGAGCGCGTCTTCCGGAATGCCGCCAAAGTCCGGACGCACCGCACGTGCCGTCGTGCGCTCCTGGGCCGTCGTGGCCACTTTCTGCAAACGCACGCGCATGAAGTGCGCGCGATCGACGCTGGTCGCCGCGAGACTGGCGTCGAGATAATGCTGTTCGACGATATTGAAGCGCGCTTCGAACCACCCGAGATACCAGAACCACTGCGCGTAGTAGATCCACGAATTCTCATTGAATGCACGTACGTGCGTGGGATCTTGCCAGGCGCTGGGCGCCTTTTCGTAAGGCACCTCGATCAACATCTGGCCGTCCGTTTTCAGCAGACGCAGGCAGTTGGTCATAAGCTGCGTCAGATCGCCGATGTGCTCCAGCACATTGTTCGCGTAGATGAAATCGACCGAATCCGCGCGCAGTTCAACCGGGCCGGCCAGCGCGCTATCGAGCCGCTTTGGCAGCGTAAGCGGCGCGGCCAGATCCAGTAGTACATCGGGTTCGGCGCGCGGAAGAATGTCCAGATTGAGCCAACCCGGCATGTAGTCCTTGCCCGAGCCGATATGAATGCGTTCCGGTCGCCACGGCGCGGCTTCGACGCTTCGGGATACGAATTGACGTTGCGCGTAGTCGAGCGCCGCGGCGTATTGATCGATGACGTCGTGTGTGGAAAACGCATCGAGGCGCGCACGAGCGGCGTCGGCAAATGACGGGGCGCGAAATTCGCTCTGGAAAAAGGCGCGAATGGTGTCGGTGTTCACCCAGAACACACTGTCTTCGAACTGCGGCGCAGCCATTGTGCCAGCCGTGCGTTCGCTGATGACGGGCGTGCCGAGTGAGAGGCAGTGGAATACCCGCGCCTGCTCGAAACGGGCGCTGTCGTAGAAATGACAGTTGAAAACCGCTTTGGCGCGGCGTATTTCCTCATCGCGCTCCGGGCCGAAGATGCCGAATGGCAGCAGGCTGACCGTGCAGCCAGCGGCTTCGATTTGTTGCAGAAGATGCAGTCGCCGCTCGTTCATGCTGCCGAAAAACAGAATATCGGTGGGCCGCTTCTCGATGGGCTGAAGATCGTCGGTGGCCAGATAAGGGGCGTGCGCGAACGAAACGATGGGAACCCGGCCACTCGCGCCGTAGGCGCTGGCATTGCGCTCGTCGTAATCGACCACCGGCATGGCAGCCAGCAAGCGCAAATAATCGGGCGAAACCTGAGCGCCGTGTTCGCCCAGTTGTTCCAGGTTCACCAGGACACAACGGTATCGGCGCGTCAGGCTGGGATCGAACCCGGTGTGCGCGCCAAAGACGAAATTAATCGCATCGTGGCGCAAGCGGTTCTTGCCAATTGTCACTTCAGCGCCCAGACGCCTGAACTGATAGCGAAAGAAACGCGCCTGATCGAGAAAGCCTAAAGCCGCGGTGCTGCCGCCTGGCTGGATGATGCAAAGATGGATGGACGATTGGGACGATTGGGACATGTTCTGACCGTTTGATCGAAAGGCCCCAAGGCTGTCCTCCGCAGCTAATCACGCACTCACGTCGTACAGCCTTGAGCCAGGACTCATTACGTGAGTGATGATAGTCATCCACAGGTCTCAAAAAATTCGGATAAGTTCGAATCTCGCTCGGCAGCACAGAATTGCGCATGCCGTTGTGATGCGTCATTGAAAGCGCCCGGCGCTAGCTGCGCTCGCAGATGTTCACATACTCTCGCGCCGCCTCGTCGCTCAAGCCATTTCGCGTAAATGCGTGCGCGACGTCCGCCACGCTCATATGCGCCCGGTAGCGTCGATACATCGCGCGAATGCAGCCGAACTTGCGCAGGTCGCAGTAAATCTTCAACAAGGCCACGCCTCTGGGCGAGGCCAGCGTCTGAATGTCCAGCCCGTCGAAAATCTCCAGCATCGTGCTGTCTTCGACGTGCCGCCACATATTGAAGAAGCCGTGAAAGCCGAACGTCGGCTGGCGCGGCACCGCGTATTCGTATGCGAATTCATCCGCGACGTCCGCAGGGGCAAAGCGGATACCGTGACCGGTTTCAAGCGCCGCACGCCAGGTGTCGCCGATCAGGACGTCTTCGCCAACGTCGGAGTCAATGACGAACTGCTCGCTCGCGAGCGCCTTGAGCAATTTCGCGGAGCGCAGCGAAAAACCGCCGTTTCCCACGTCTTGCCCGCTGCTCGCGCCCGGCCAGCGCGCGCCAATATAGTCGTACTGATAGAAGCGCTCGCTCCATCTGGACACGTCCAGTAGGTAGCCGTCCCACTGAACGACCAGTACCCAGGGCGTGGCGATATGATCGGCCAGGCGCTTGAGCATGAAGTGGGAATACTCGGCCAGCGAGCGCAATGGCGCGATTTTTTCGAGGCGAGCCCGCGTAGGCACGTCTACGTGCGTAAGCAGCATCGCAGCGCCGAAGTGACACTGCGACAGCGATAGATCGAGCGCGCGCGCCGCGAGAGCGGGATTGACGGTATCGACGGCACAGAGCGTGACGTCGTGCAGATCGAGTTGCGACATCGCCCAATCCCCCTAGCGCTTCCCTACCCCATACAACGTCGAATCCGCGAACCCGTCCGCGCCCAGCACACGCCCAACCAGGATCAACGCCGTGCGCTCGATATCGGTTGCCTGCACCTTTTGCGCGATATCGGCGAGCGTCCCCGTGACGCGTTCCTCGTCGGGCCAGCTCGCCCGATAGATCACCGCCACGGGACAATCGTCGCCATAGTGTGGGCGCAATTCCTCGACGATGCGCGCAATATGCCGCACGCCCAGGTGAATCGCCATCGTGGCGCGATGGCGGGCGAGGTCGCCCAACGCCTCGCCTTCGGGCATCGACGTTTTGGTCGCAAAGCGCGTCAGAATCAGCGTCTGCGAAATGCCCGGCAACGTCAGCTCATTGCCCAGCGCCGCAGCGCACGCAGCCGTCGCCGTCACGCCCGGCACGACTTCATAAGGAATCCCAAGCTCACGCAAACGGCGGATCTGCTCGCCAATCGCGCCATAAAGCGAAGGGTCGCCCGAATGCACGCGTGCGACGTCATGGCCATGCCGATGCGCGTTTTCCAGCAATGCGACGATCTCGTCGAGCGTGAGCGGCGCGGTGTCCACGACCTGTTGCGCGCGATGGCCTTCGAGCACGGCGGGCGGCACGAGCGAGCCGGCATAGAGGATGACGGGGCAAGTCCGCACTAGCCGCTGGCCTTTCACGGTGATCAGTTCGGGGTCGCCTGGCCCCGCGCCGATAAAGAAAACAGTCATGCGTCGATATTCCGTTAATTGTGTGCGGCAAGCGCGGCGAGCGCATCCAGCACGTCCTGCACCGAAGCAAACTCGCGTTGCGCGGGCGGCAGCGATGGCCGCTGCATCACGACCACGGGCAGGCCCATTTCGCGCGCGACCAGCAGCTTCGCTTCGGTGGCCGCGCCGCCGCTGTTCTTGCTGACGATCACGTCGTAACGCCCGGCTTCGAACAGCGCGCGCTCGCCCTCGGGTGTGAAAGGGCCGCGCGCGTCGATCACCTGCGCGCGGGCGTGCCCGGGGTGTGCATCGAGACAGCGCACCGTCCAGTGCTGATGCCCGGGCACTTCGCCCAGATGCGCGAGGGGTTCGCGGCCCAGCGTGAAAAGCACGCGTGAAAAGGGCTTGATTGCGGCGATCACGCCCGCCCATTCGTCCACCTTGCGCCAGTCGTCGCCGGGCTGCGGCTGCCAGGGCGCGCGGCGCAGCGCCCAGTAAGGCCGCTTCGTCTGCTCGCACGCGCTCGCCGCGTTCGCGCTGATCTGCGCCGCGTAGGGATGCGTGGCGTCGAGCACCAGCGCGATACGCTCATCGGCAAGATAGCGCGCCAGCCCCTCAGCGCCGCCGAAGCCCCCTACGCGCACCGCGCAGTGCAGGTCGGCGGGCACGCGCCCGAGGCCCGCAAGGCTATAAACGTGTTCAGGGCCGAGCGCACGTGCGATTCGCAACGCGTCGCCCGTGCCGCCCAGCAGCAAGACGCGCGCGCTCATGGCTTGATCGCTTCATAGATCGTAACGGGCAGCGCCTGACGCCACGTATCGAAGCGACCGAGCGGTTCGGCCTCGCCGATGCCGATGCGCGTGAGCGTGCCGCCATGCTGCGCGCGCCACGTCACGAGCGCGGCTTCGCTTTGTACCGTCACCGCATTCGCCACCAGCCTTCCGCCCGGCTTGAGCCGTTCCCAGCAGGTTTCGAGCACACCCGGCACCGTCACGCCGCCGCCGATGAACACCGCGTCGGGCGCGGCGAGCCCTGCGAGCGCGTCCGGCGCGCGCCCCGCCACGAGTTGCAGCGCGGGCACGCCCAATGCGTCGCGGTTGTGCTCGATGAAGCGCTGGCGCTCGCCGTTCGACTCAATCGCGATCGCGCGGCAAGCCGCATGCGCACGCATCCATTCGATGCCGATCGAGCCGCTGCCCGCGCCCACGTCCCAGAGCAACGCGCCCGGCGTCGGTGCGAGGCGCGCGAGCGTGAGCGCACGCACGTCGCGCTTGGTGAGCTGGCCGTCGTGCCGGTACGCGTCGTCGGGCAGCCCCGGCGTGAGCGTCCAGGGGCGCGCGGGCGCTTCAGCGGCGACCGCACATTCGAACGCCACCAGATTGAGCGCCGCGACTTCGTCGACGATCTCGCCCTGATGCCACGCATCGGCGCGGCCGTCGATGCGCCGCTCCTGCGCGCCGCCCAGATGCTCGAACACGGTCAGACGCGTCGCGCCAAAGCCCTGTTCGGCGAGCAAGGCCGCGATGGCCTGGGGCGTACGTCCATCGGCGCTCAATGCCAGCACGCGCGAACGCGCGAACAGATGCCGCCGCAGCGCATCGAGCGGGCGGCCCACCAGCGATACCGCCGCCGCATCCTGCAAGGCCCAGCCCAGCCGCGCCGCCGCGAGCGACAGCGACGATGGCGCGGGCAGCACGCGCAGTTCCTCGGGCGCAAGCTGGCGCGCGAGCGTCACGCCGACGCCGAAAAACATCGGGTCGCCGCTCGCGAGCACGCAGACACGGGCCTGCGTATCGCGCAACGCGAGCAAGGGATCGACGCTGAACGGCTGCGGCCACGGCTCACGGCGCGCCTGCACGCGCGCGGGCAGCATCGCCAGATGGCGCGCGCCGCCCGTCACGACCGCCGCGTCGAACAGCGCGCGGCGCGCCTCGCGCCCCAGTCCCGCCACTCCGTCCTCGCCTATGCCGATCACCGTCAGCCACGCTCGCCTGCCCTGCATCCGTGCTCCGTCATGCGTTGCGCGCGGCCCGTCTGGATTCGCGGATCGCGCTGGAAAACGGGCATAATACCGCTTCCGCCGGCGCCGGACGGGCCTGAAAACCGCGAATTTCCTGCACATTCGTCACTTATTCGTACCTTTCATGCCGTTTGCCGAAGCCGCCAGCGCTCGCGCATGAGCGACGCGACCCAGCCGCCGCGCCGGCCGGGCCCAGCGACCGCGCGACTCCCTACACGAGTGCCCCTTGAATCACGACTCGAAGCACGCTTCGTCCCCTGCTGCATGGGCCGCGGCCCGCCGTTCGGCGTGCCCGGGGCTCGTACGCGTCGTCGCGGCGCGTGACGGCGGCCTGTGCCGCGTGCGACTGCCCGGCGGCCTGCTGCTCGCCACCCAGGCGCACGCCATTGCCGCCGCCGCGCTCGACCATGCCAGCGGCACGCTGGAGCTGACGAACCGCGCGAACCTGCAAGTCCGCGGCATTCGCGCGGGCAGCGAAGCGGCGCTGACGGCGGCGCTCGTCGAAGCGGGCCTTGGCCCGTCGATTTCCGCAAACGCAAGCGCCGATCTGTGCGCCGCCGATGAACTGCGCAATCTCATGCTCAGTCCGCTCGCGGGCCACGATGGCGCGGCGCTCGTCGACACCACGGCGCTTGCCGCGCCCATCGTCGCGATGCTGCAGGACGAGCCGCGTTTCGCGGCGCTTTCGCCCAAGTTCGCGCTGCTGATCGATGGCGGCGAGCGGCTCGCGGCGCTCGATCATCCTCACGATATCTGGCTGGCCGCGGCGTCTTCAGACAGCGGCGAGTGCTTCATGTTCGGCCTCGCGGGCTGCCCCGCCGACGGCGCGATCGGTTCGATCGCAGCGACGGATGCGCTGACGCTGATTCAGGCGCTGCTGCACGCCTTCCTCGATCTCGCGCAGCCCGGCCAAACGCGCATGCGCGACGTCGTCGCCACGCACGGCGCACAAGCCGTGCTTGAAAAAGCGCAAGAGCACGCGTTGCCGCCCATCGCCCGCACGCACGACTGGCATCGTCCTCACGTCGATCTCGCGCTCAGGCTCGGCGTGCACGCACTGAACAGCAATACGAGCTACATCGGCTGCCAGCCGCCGCTTGCGCGCCTCGATGCCGCCACGCTGCACGCGCTCGCCACGCTCGCGCAAACGCACGGCGACGGCACGCTGCGCATCACGCCGTGGCAAGGCGCGATCCTGCCGAATATCGATAACGGCGTCGCGCAGGACGTGCTAGAAAGCCTGCAAACGCTCGGCCTGATCGCCGATGCCGCTCACCCGCTCGCGCGCACGATCGCGTGCACGGGGTCGGCGGGCTGCGCAAAGAGCCGTGCCGATACCAAGGCCGACGCCCTGCGTCTGGCCGCCAACCTGCCGCCGCACGTACACGTTCACCTGAGCGGCTGCGAGCGCTCCTGCGCCGCTGCCCATCGCGCGCCGTTCACGCTGCTTGCGGTCGCGCCCGGCGCGTACGACCTGTACGGACACGGCACTGAAAACAACCTTGTGCGCGATGCGGACACGGCCCCATTCGGCCACTGCGTCGCGCGCCACCTGACGATCGAAGCCGCTGCTCAACTGCTCAAGCAATTGCCCGCGCAGCGGCCCCGGAGCACTTCTGATGTCTGACTACATCCGCGACGGCCAGGCGATCTATCGCGAATCCTTCGCGACGATCCGCGCCGAAGCCGATCTCTCGCACATTCCCGCCGACCTCGAAAAACTCGCCGTGCGCGTGATCCACGCCTGCGGCATGGTCGACGTCGCAGCCGACCTGGCCTTTTCGCCAGGCGCGGGCGCGGCGGGCCGTGCGGCGCTTGCCAGTGGCGCGCCGATTCTCTGCGACGCGAAGATGGTCGCCTTCGGCGTGACGCGCGCGCGCCTGCCCGCCGACAACGCGGTCATCTGCACGCTCGACGATCCCGCCGTGCCGGCATTGGCGCGCGAACTCGGCAATACGCGCTCGGCGGCTGCGCTCGAACTGTGGCGCGAGCACCTTGAAGGCAGCGTCGTCGCCATCGGCAACGCGCCGACCGCCCTCTTTCACCTCATCGACATGATCGCGGCCGGCGCGCCGCGTCCCGCGCTGATCCTCGGCATGCCGGTTGGCTTCGTGGGCGCCGCCGAATCGAAGGCGCTGCTCGCGAGCGCCGCGCTGGGCGTGCCCTTCGTCGTCGTGCAGGGCCGCCGCGGCGGCAGCGCGATGGCCGCCGCCGCCGTCAACGCACTTGCTTCGGAGATCGAATAAATGTCCATCAAAGGACGACTGCACGGCATCGGCGTCGGCCCCGGCGACCCTGAACTGCTCACGCTCAAGGCGCTGCGCCTCATCAAGGCCGCGCCCGTGGTCGCGTACTTCGTCGCCAAGGGCAAGAAAGGCAACGCGTTCGGCATCATCGAAGACCATCTGGAAGCGCAGCAGGAACAACTGCCGCTCGTCTACCCGGTGACCACCGAGGCGCTGGAGCCGCCGCTCTCGTACGAAGCGATCATCGCGGACTTCTACGACGGCGCGGCCGAGACCGTTGCTGCGCACCTGGACGCGGGCCGCGACGTGGCCGTGATCTGCGAAGGCGACCCGTTCTTTTACGGCTCGTACATGTACCTGCACGACCGCCTGGCCGCGCGCTACGAAGCCGAAGTCGTGCCGGGCGTGTGCTCGATGCTGGGCGGCGTCGCGGTGCTGGGCGTGCCGCTCGTCTATCGCAACCAGAGCCTCGCGGTGCTTTCGGGCGTGCTGCCCGAGGACGAACTGCGCCGCCGCCTGGCCGACGCGGACGCCGCCGTCATCATGAAACTGGGCCGCAACTTCGAAAAAGTGCGCCGCGTGCTGACCGACCTGGGACTCGCCGATCGCGCGCTGTATGTTGAGCGCGCAACGATGTCGAACCAGCGCATCGTGCCGCTCGACGACGTCGACCCGATGGCCTCGCCGTATTTTTCGCTGCTGGTCGTGCCGGGGGAAAAATGGCAACGCTGAACCCCGCGCTGCAGCCGCCCGCCCTCATCGTGCTGGGGCCTGGTGCGCTTGCCACCGCGCAGCGCGTGAAAGCGCTCTATGCGGGTGCGCAGATTCATGCCTTGCAGGAACGCGCGCAAGGCGATGTGGCGTTCAGCGAACTCGGCGACCATCTGCGCGAACTCTATCGGCGTGGCACGCCGCTGATCGCGCTGTGCGCAGCGGGCATCGTGATCCGCTGCCTCGCGCCGCTGCTGGCCAACAAAGGCATCGAGCCGCCCGTGCTCGCGCTCGCTGAGGATGGCAGCGCGGTCGTGCCGCTGCTCGGCGGCCTCACGGGCGTCAATGTGATGGCGCGCGAGATTGGCGCGGCGCTTGGCATTGCGCCAGCGATCACCACGAGCGGCGAATTGCGGTTTGGCACTTGCCTGTTGAATCCGCCAGAAGGCTATGCGCTGTCGAGTCTCGCGCAGGGCAAGCGCTTCGTGTCGGATCTGCTTGCGGGCGACACGACGCGTATTGATGGCGATGCGCCCTGGCTCGACAACGTCGACCTGCCGCGCGACGCGGCGGCCAGCCACGCGATTCGCGTGAGTCCGCAGGCGTGGGACGGCAATCCCGCGCATCTGGTGATTCATCCTCGTTCGGTTGTTGCGTGCGCAACTGATTCACCGGCGTTGCTTGCCGAGTACGTGCGTGATGCGTTGAAGGCGAACGGCGTCGCTGAGCAGGCGCTTGCTGCCCTGGTGGCGCCCGTTGCGCGCATGGGCGATGCAGCGTTCGAGCAGGCGGCTGAGGCGCTGGGCGTGCCGTTGCGTTTTGTCGACGGCGATCTGTTCGATGCGCTGAAGCTGCCGGAACCGCATCGGCGTATCGATGCCGAACATGGCATTACGCTGGGCGTTGCGCTCGAACCGCTGGACGTTGGCGCGCTGGGACGCGCGCGCGGTCGTCTCACGGTGCTGGGACTCGGCCCTGGCCGCGCCGATCTGCTCACGCCGATGGCGCGCGCCGCGCTCGACGACGCCACCGATATCGTCGGTTACGCGACCTATGTGGAGATGGCTGGGCCGCTGCGTCCGGGTCAGGTGCGCCATGCCACCGATAATCGCGAGGAGCTGCAGCGCGCCCGTCATGCGTTCGAGCTGGCTAGCGAGGGGCGGCGGGTTGCTGTGGTGTCGTCGGGCGATCCGGGCGTGTTTGCAATGGCGGCGGCGGTGCTCGAAGCGCTCGAAGGGGCGCAAGATCCGCTTTGGCGGCGGGTCGATCTGCAGATCGTGCCGGGGGTGTCGGCGGCATTGGCTACCGCTGCACAGGCTGGGGCGCCGCTGGGTCACGATTTTTGCATGCTGTCGCTTTCGGACAATCTCAAGCCTTGGGCTGTCATCGAGAAGCGACTGCATCATGCTGCGCTGGCTGATCTTGTGATGGCTTTCTATAACCCGATTTCGCGGGCAAGGCCGTGGCAGCTCGATCGTGCGCTGGAGATCGTGCGGGCCGTGCGGGCGCCGGAAACGCGTGTCGTGCTCGGGCGCGATGTGGGGCGGCCTGGGGAGACGCTGCGGGCCACTACGCTTGGGGCTTTGCAGTCTTCTGATGTCGATATGCGCACGATGGTTATTGTGGGGTCGTCGGCTACTAGAGGGTTTGGGCGGGAAATTGGTGATGGTGGTGCTGCTGGGCTTCTGGAGTGGGTCTATACGCCGCGGTGGTATGGGGAGCGTGGCTGACCGTTTGCCTGGGGCTTTTGTGCATTTCCTTGGGATCGTGTCGGTCTGCTAGCGTTGCCCCTGTGCGGGTAATTATTCTTGTTCATGGCGTGTAACGACGTAGCATAGAAATAGAGCAATTATTAAAAATCAATAGCCTATTGTTATGGTGCGTCGTTCTGTTCGCTCGCGCTCCATTTCACCGTCCGTGTGTCGGCAGGATGCGCATCATTTACACCTACCGCTATCCTGGCCCGACCGGCAAGCCAAACGCGTCATGGCCGGTAGCTGGCCCAATGGAGAAACCGGCGCGGCACGCGACACCGCGAAAGCGCACACCGCGCTGACCGACAAGTAAGGCGACGCGCTGGCGGCGCGACTTGCGGAGTCCGAAGCCCGCACCGCCGCAGAGAAGAAAGTCAGCGCGACGACGCTCGGCGCCTTCCTCACCGATCGCTGCGATATCCATCCTCGACGCGCGGCCAGTCGGGCACACGGAACGCCGAAACGAATCGGGCGAAGTCCGGCTTCGCGCATCGTCTCGACCGTGACCTTGCCGTCATCACAGCATGAGGCACTGAAAAAAGTGGCGTTCGGAACTCCTGAAGGCGGGCGCAAGGCCCGCGACCTGTTACCGCGTCATCAACGCATTGCGCCGCGCCAATAGGACGTATGACATCAATCAGAAATCCGGTCAATTCCTGTAATTTCAAAAAAATCGGAGGTACGCTCGAAATCTTCAATTTCTCCAATGGGAATCGGAATGGCGGATATTTTTATCAAGATTGACGGCATTGCTGGCGAGTCGCTGGACGCTACCCATCCTGACGAAATCGAAGTTCTTCACTGGGGATGGGCTGTCACACAAAAGTCCAGCATCCATAGTGGGTCAGGTGGCGGAGCGGCAAAAGCAAGCGTGGAGGACTTAAGCTTCACCCATCAAATTGACCGTGCAAGTCCTAATCTGGCCGGTTATGCATTCCGAGGCCAACACATAGCTCAAGCAGTGCTGACCATGCGTAAGGCCGGAGGCTTACCGCTCGAATATTTCCGAATTACGCTGTATGACGTGGTAATCACGCATGTTGAACCAGCGGCGGGAAGTGGTTTGGCGCTGGAACATGTGCGACTGTCGTTCGCACGGATGAAGCAAGAGTACCTTGTGCAAAACGCGATAGGCGGTAGCCAAGGCACGATAACGACTCTTATCGACGTAAAGCAAAACTCCGCCCAGTGAGGCGCTACGCGATGAACGACTACGAACGCCTCATAAGTAATGATCCACCAGAAGAGGAAACCTATAATTATCAAGGAGAACTATTCGACGCGGATAAATTATTATTTTGCATATTTATTGAAGAGATTTGCAAACACTACGGAATCAATGATTACGATGGTATTGTTGCTATTGTCTTGATTGTGGCAGGACGTCCGTTCATTCCCACAAGAGGTAAGCCAGGTGGTGCGACGAAGGGCACTTCGATAGCATCCCTTGTTTTGCGTGTAGTTCTTGATATTAATTTCAAGAAAGCCATCTTTCCTACGATAACTAATTCATCCTTTAATAAAGGCGCAAAATTTTTTCGTTGGACACGAAATCTCGGTGCTTTTATTGGGCGCTGGATACCGTGGATTGGTGCCACACTCACAATGTACGACGTTATAAAAATTACTTTCATGACGCTGCATCGGTACAATCAGATTGTCGACGAAAAGGATAGAGTTAATGACGCAACAACGGGAAGCTTCGGATGATTTGGGGAAATTCATAAAAAATGAAATTGGCTTATCTGAGAATAAGAAAATCCTCGCGACCGATGTAATTGAAGACAATTACGGTTCGACTGGCGATGACGCCGATAAATTTATGAATAATTTTTTTAATCACTTTTCAATTTCCAGGGGTGACTATGATTTTCATAGATACTTTGAAATGGAAGGTTCCGGCTTTCCGATTCCCTTCTTCGGGAAGTGGTATATGCGGAAAATTCTAAAAGTCCCTGAATATGTGCGCGAGCAATTAACAGTGAGAATGCTTCAGCACGCAATCGACTTGGGCATATGGGACAGCCAACGATTGAGGGAAATGGAAGACCCTCCCGCGCAAGAGTGACCGAGACCGGCTTTTCTGTCCGCCCGCTTGAAATCTGGCCCGCTGTGCCGTTCGCGCGGGTCGGGTGGTGCCCGTGGAAGAGTGGAAGGATCACGATGCCATCGCAGGGCCGGAAATTACGTTTGGAGCGTAGTTTCCCGGTCGCGCTCTAAGCTATAAGTCGCTTCTAGTTTGCCGAAGTGCCGAAATGTACCGCTGCGATACATTTGCCCACCTTGCCAGAATCCCGCCTGATTTGTCCGCCGATTGTCCTGAACGCGAATAAAAATGTTGTTCTCACACACGTTCGCTTCGCGCAAACCCTTCCCTGAGAAGGCTTCCAGCGATACAGCATCGTTTTTCGTAATTTCCCCTGTGCGGGGCAACGCTTGCAGACCGACACGAAATCAAGGAAACGCCAACATCCATGCGCCAAGCATAACCACACACCCAAACCCTAAACCTTCAAAAGGCGACGCCGTAAACACAGTGAACCGATCACTCGCAGGACGCGCGCCGATGACCGACAGCACCGAAGCCCCTCAGGCAGCAGATCAGGCAGAACAGGCCGACCAGGCAACTCAAGCAGCCCCCACGTCCCTGACCCCTACCGACATCGCCCTCGGCCAGCCCCTTGCCTGGCCGCTCGTCGACGCCGACGGCACCCTGCTACTGGACACCGGCGCCACGCTAGTCGGCGAAATGGAACGCGACTTCCTGTTCCGCCACTTCGCCCCGCAGCGCGGCGACCGCGAGCCCCCTGCCAGCGCGCCCAACAAACAGCCAGAACCCGACCCCGCGCTAACCGTCCGCGACCTGCACCTCACGATCGGCGCCCTCATGGGCCTACGCCCGCAACAGGGCGCAAGCGGCGCGCCAATGCATCCGTGCAAGCTGATCGGCGTCGCGCCCAACGAAGCGATCTTCGTCACGCTCCCTTACGTCGACCGCCGCCCCATCGACATCACCCCCGGCGAAAACGTCGAAATCGTCGCCATCGCGAGCCACGCCGTCTATCGCTTCGTCTGCACGATCCACGCGATGTACCAGTCTCCGCTGAGCTACCTCGTGCTCTCGAAGCCCGCCAATATCCGCATGCTGCGCGAGCGCAAGTCGATCCGCGTGCGCGCGCAGTTCCCGGTGCGCTATGGCATCGGCGAGGAAACCGAAGGTTACCAGGGCGTCGCGCTCGCACGCGGCGTCAGCGCACTGGGGCTGTCGATTGCCGCGCCGTGGGCCCTCGCCAAGGTCGGCGAAAGGCTGCGCGTGGCGTTCCGGCTGAAGTCCGGCGAGCTGGACTCCAGCATCGAAACCAGCGCCATCGTGCGCAACGTGCATCAGGAAGACGGCCCGGAGCCGCTGAGCACGCTCGGCCTCGAACTCGACAGCCTCTCGCCCGCCGATCAGATGGCGATGAAGGTCTATGTGTTCGACCGCCAGGACGACGTGATGTACTGGACAGGCGCGGCGCGTTAAACCAGCAAGAACAACTACTGCGCCGGGGCGAGCAGTGCGTGCGCGTCGAGGCACTCGCCTTGCCACGCCTGCGCCAGCAAGTGACAGCGCCCAAGGCGCACGTTCGCGGCCTCGCAATCGACCACGGTGACGTGATCCGCGTGGCGCGGACGCGCAGGCCATTGCGTCGTGCGGCCGTCGCTGAAAAGCCAGAGATGGCGCTCGCGCGCCGGGTCGCGGCGCGTCGCGGCGTCGAGCAGTTGCGAGGCGCGCGTTATACCCGCTTCGAGCGGCGTGCCGCCGCCCCCGCCAATCGGTTCGAGCCAGCGTTCGTTCCACCAGCGCGGCACCGCGGGGCCAAAGCGCAATTCGGCGCGCGCGCCGCCAAAGCAGATCAACGCCACTTGCACGCGTTCGGCGCGCGCGCGATCGAATAGCGCAATCAGCAGGCCTTTGGCCAGCGCGAGCTGCCCATGCGCCAGCATCGACGCCGAGCAGTCGAGCACGAAGCAATGCAGTGCGCCCGTGCCGGTTTTGCGCTGTGCGTAGCGCAGATGGTCGGCGCGCAGCGCCGTGCCGCGTTTGGCGGCGAGCGTGGCGGGCCACGCAAGGCGAGCGCCCGACGCCGGGTCGCGCGCGATGCGTGCGCGCGTCGGCCCCGGGCCTTCAAGCCGTCGTGCGCCGCCCTGCGCCTGGGCGGCGGCCCCTGCGCGACGGCTCAGCGTTTTTTTGCGGGCAGCGGAATGACGCTCTTGACCGCCTTCGCGGCAACCGGCTCGGGCGGCATTTCGCCCCAATCGGCATTTGATTCGGACTGCTGGTTTTCGCTTTGTTGCTGACGTTGCGGTTTTTGCGGCTGTTGCGGCGACTGAGACTCGGAACCGCCAGCGGGCGGCTGATCCGGCAACGCGCGACGGCGATGCACGAGCACGGCATCGGCGACCTGATCGACGTGCTCCGGCGCGACCTGCGCCGCGCCGTCGAACGCCGCCAGGGCACGCGCCGCACGCAGCATCACGAGATCGGCGCGCATGCCGTCCACGGCCGCTTCCACGCACAACTGCGCCGCGCGTTCATGCACGGCGTCGCTCCACGCCAGCGATCCCAGCGCCACGCGCGCCGCCGCAATCCGCGCCGCCAGTTCGCGCTGCGCCGCTTCGTGCGCCGCGCAGAACGCCTGCGGATTGGCGTCGAACGCCAGCCTTGCCTTGACGATGCGCTGGCGCTCGGCCGTGTCGTAGCGATTGTCGAGTTCGACCATCAGCCCGAAACGATCCAATAGTTGCGGGCGCAACTCCCCTTCTTCCGGGTTCATCGTGCCGACCAGCACGAAACGCGCGTCATGCGTATGCGAGACGCCATCGCGCTCGACCGTGTTGACGCCGCTCGCCGCCGTGTCGAGCAACGCATCGACGAGCGCATCGGGCAGCAGGTTCACTTCATCGACGTACAGCACGCCATCGTGCGCGCGCGCGAGCAGGCCCGGTGCGAAACGCACCGCGCTCTCGCGCAGCGCGGCTTCGAGATCGAGCGTGCCGATCAGCTTCTCCTCGCTCGCGCCGAGCGGCAGCGTGACGAATGCGCCATCGGGCAGCAGCGCGGCCAGCGCGCGCGCCGCCGTCGATTTCGCGGTGCCGCGCGGCCCGCTCACGAGCACGCCGCCAATGGCCGGGTCGATGGCCGCGAGCAGCAGCGCGCGCTGCAACAGCGCCTGGCCGACCAGCGCGGTAAAGGGAAAAGCCGGACGCGTCGCCGCGACGTTCATGTTCATGATCCTTGGTTCATTGGCCTTCTTTCATCGGCCTTCAACGCGTTCGCCCGCTTCGAGCAGGCGCTGTTCGATCTGCGCGCGATGCTCGCCGGGTTCCTGCCAGAGGCCGCGCTGCATCGCTTCGATCAAGCGTTCGCAGATCGCGTGCAGGGCGTGCGGATTGTGGCGCTCCATGAAGGCGCGCGTGTCGTCGTCGTGCACGTAGGCATCGGCGACCAGCGCGTATTGATGATCGCCCACCACGCGCGCCGTCGCGTCATAGCCGAACAGGTAATCGACCGTCGCCGCCATTTCGGCCGCGCCCTTGTAGCCGTGGCGCTTCACGCCGTCGATCCACTTCGGGTTCACCACGCGCGAGCGGATCACGCGCGCGATCTCCTCGTGCAGCGGCCGGATGCGCGGCGCAGCGGGGTTGCTGTGATCGGCGTGATAGAGCGTGGGCTGCGCCTGCGAGAAGTGCCGCGCCGCCGCCGCCATGCCGCCCTGGAACTGGTAGTAGTCGTTCGAGTCGAGCAGGTCGTGTTCGCGGTTGTCCTGGTTCTGCAGGATCACGTCGATGGACGCGAGGCGCTTGCGGAACGCGTCGCGCGCCTCGTCGCCGCCGCTCTTCTGTGCATACGCATAGCCGCCCCACGCCTGGTACGCGAGCGCGAGATCGGCGTCGGTCTGCCATTGCCGGTGATCGATCATCGACTGCAGGCCCGCGCCATACGCGCCCGGCTTCGCGCTGAAGACGCGCCAGCCCGCGCGGCGGCGCGCTTCGCCCGCTTCCATGCCGTCCGCGACCAGGGCGTCGCGTTCGCGCTGGATGCGCGCGCGCAGCGGGTTCAGATGCTCGGGCTCGTCGAGTTCGGCGACGGCCTGCACCGCGGCGTCGAACAGGTGCATCACGTTCGGGAACGCGTCGCGGAAGAAGCCCGACACGCGCAGCGTGACGTCGATACGCGGACGATCGAGCGCCTCCACCGGCATGATCTCGAAGTCGATCACGCGCTGGCTGCCCGCCGCCCACTTGGGACGCGCGCCGATCAGCGCGAGCGCCTGGGCGATATCGTCGCCGCCGGTGCGCATGGTCGCCGTGCCCCACACCGATAGCCCAATGGCGCGCGGATAGTCGCCATGCTCCTGCAAATGCCGCTCGATCAGCTGTTGCGCCGATTTCAGGCCAAGCGACCACGCGGCCTGCGTCGGCACGGCGCGCGTATCGACCGAGTAGAAATTGCGGCCCGTGGGCAGTACATCGGGACGGCCGCGCGAGGGCGAACCGCTCGGGCCAGGCGGCACGAAGCGGCCTTCGAAACCGCGCCGCAACTGGCGCAGTTCTTCATGCCCGCAAGCGTCGAGTCGCGGCAGCACGTCGTCGCGCAAACGCGCGATGACGCGCGCCGCGTGCGGCAGCGTCGCAGCAATTTCATCGAACGCTTGCGCCGCTTCGCACGCACGCGCGAGCAGCGTCGCCGCCAGTGCTTCCAGGCGCTCGCGCGTGTCGCCCGCATGCCGCCACGGCCCATCGATGGCTTCCACGAGCAACGCGGGACGCGCGCCAGTCCACGGCGCAGCCCAGTCGACGCTCGCCGCATCGAGCAGATGATCGATGTCGAAGTCGCGCGCCAGCGCGTCGATCAGGCCCGCGTTCGCGCCCTGCCCGTCGCCGCACGCATAACGCCCGAGCGCGAGCAGCGTATCGCGCCGCTGCGTGCCTTGCGGCGATTCGCCGAAGGTATGCAGGCCGTCGCGGATCTGCGCCTCTTTCAGTTCGCACAAGTAAGCATCGGCGCGCGTGAGCAGTTCGTCTTCGCCCTCCTGGTCCTGCGGCGCGGCGACGCTCAGTTCCTCGTGCAGCTTGTGCTCGATGATGGTCGCGAGAATCGTCTTGCGCAGCAGCTTCGCGCGGCGCGGGTCGACCATCAATGCTTCGTAATACTCATCGACCTGACGCTCAAGATCCTGCAACGGCCCGTAGTTTTCGGCGCGCGTGAGCGGAGGCATGAGGTGATCGACGATCACGGCCTGGGCGCGGCGCTTGGCCTGGCTGCCCTCGCCCGGATCGTTGACGATGAACGGATACAGATGCGGCAGCGGGCCGAGCGCCATGTCGGGCCAGCAGGTATCGGCAAGCGCCACGCTCTTGCCCGGCAGCCATTCCAGGTTGCCGTGCTTGCCGACGTGCGCAATCGCATCGATGCCGAAGTGCTCGCGCAGCCAGAAATAGAACGCCAGATAGGCGTGCGGCGGCACGAGATCGGCGTCGTGATAGTTCGCGTAGCTGTCGTCGCCGCGCGAGCGCGACGGCTGAATGCCGACGAAAATCTGCCCGCAGCGCCAGCCCGCGATCATGAAGCGGCCGCGGCGCACGGTCGGATCCTGCTCCGGCGCGCCCCAGCGCGCGATCAGCGCGTTCTGCGCTTCAACCGGCAGTTGCGCGAAACGCGCGCGGTAATCGTCGAGCGAAAGACTCTGCCACGCAGGCCGCAGTGCACGCGTGTCCGGATCGTTGGTCACGCCCTGCGTAAGCGTGTGCATGAGCGCTTCGCCGTCCTCGGGCAAATCGCCCACGCGATAGCCCTCGTCGCCCAGCATGCGCAGGATGTTGACCACCGACGCGGGCGTATCCAGCCCCACGCCGTTGCCGATGCGCCCTTCGCTCATCGGATAGTTGGCCAACACGAGTGCGAGTTTTTTCTCCGCGTTCGGCAGCGTGCGCAGGCGGCACCAGCGCCGCGCGAGTTCGGCCACGAAGGCCACGCGTTCAGCGTCGGGTTGATAGCGCACGACATCGACCTGGGTGTCCTTGCAGTGGTACGCAAGGCCCTTGAAGCTGATCGCACGCGTGATGACGCGGCCATCGACTTCGGGCAGCGCGATATGCATGGCGATGTCGCGCGAATTCAGGCCGTGGTTGTCCTTGACCCAGTCGTCGCGGTTGCCGCCGCTCAGGATGACCTGGAGCACGGGCGCGTCGCCCGCGAGCGCGAGCGGCTCCGGATCGTCGAGCGACGACGCCGCGAACGCCGTGGTGTTGAGCACGAGCGCGATGTCGTGTTCGGCGGCCATACGGTCGAGCACGTCGCGGCTGATCGCGTCCTTGAGCGAGGTGATCGCGAGCGGCAGCGGGTTCAGCCCGCGCGCCAGCAGCGCGTCGATCAGCGCGTCGAAGGCGGCCGTGTTGGCAGCCTGCAAATGCGCCTTGTAAAACAGGATCGCGACAACGGGCGCGCCCGGTTGCCAGCGCGCGCGCCAGTCCTCGACGGTCGCGACGTCGCGCGCCGGATGGTAGAGCGACGCGGCGGGCAGCACGACCGGCGGCGCCGGTTCCGCGCCAAAGCCGAACGCCTGCCACGCGAGCGCGCGCAGGAAACCTTCGGCATTGGCCGCGCCGCCTTCGCGCAGATAACGCCAGAGCAACCGGCAGAATTCCGGTTCCGCGCGGCTCCTCGCGATCAGATTGGGATCTTCCTGCAGGTCGCCGGAAAACATCGCGAGCAACTGGCCGCGCTGTTGCGCCAGCGTCGTGACCTGTTCGATGCCGTACGGCCAGTAGGCTTCGCCGCCCAGGTGATCGACCACGACGACCTTCGCGTGCTGCAGCACGTCGTCGACGTAAAAGTCCACCGAAGCAGGCTGGCGCAGGTACGTCACGTTGGCGAGCCGCACGCTCGGGAAACCGGCGGGCAGGCGCGGCACGATGCTCGCGAGCAGGGCGAGCGTCGTATCGGCGGAACTCAGCACGACGATGTCGGCGGGCTGCTGGTCGATGCGGATGACGCCCTGCGTATCGTCGACGAAACCGCCCGGTGTGGTGCGCAAAAGATGCATGGCGGTTCCGTCAGTGCAAGCTTGAAGAAGTAAAGAACGAGCGCGCGCTTATTGCGCAACGGCCGCGAGCGCCGCGTCGAACGCGGCTTGCAGCACCGCCGCGTCGAGGTCTTCGCCGATCAGCACGAAGCGGCTCGCAAGCGTGCCGTCCGCCAGCGCCGCGCTTTCCTGCGCGTTCCAGCGGCGGTCGAAATAGCTGTCGAAGCGGCGGCCCACGCCCTGGATCACGAGGCGCATCGGCGCGCCCGGTAGCGCGGCGAAGCCTTTCGCGCGGTAGATCGTGTGCTTGTCGACGAGACCCTGAAGCACCTCGATCGCCGCTTCGCGCGACGCCACGCGGCCTTCGACCACGACCGAATCGAACTCGTCGTGATGGTGGTCGGCGTCGTCGGCGGAACCGTGGTGGTCGTGGCGCAGATGGATGCTTTCCTCCGACGCCGCTTCGAGGCCCAGCAGCGTATGCAGGTCGAGCTGGCCGTGCTGCGCGCGCACGATCTTCACTTGCGGCGGCAGTTCTTCGCGCAGTTCGGCGATCAGCGCGTCCTGGCCTGCTTCGTCGATCAGGTCGGTCTTGTTGAGGATCACGAGATCGGCCGCGCTCAACTGGTCTTCGAACAGCTCATGCAGCGGCGATTCGTGGTCGAGGTTCGGATCGGCCTTGCGCTGCGCGTCCACGGCCTGCGGATTGGCCGCGAACTGGCCGCTCGCGGCGGCGGGGCCGTCGACCACGGTCACGACCGCATCGACCGTGAACGCATTGCGGATCGACGGCCAGTTGAAGGCCTGCACGAGCGGCTTGGGCAGCGCGAGACCCGAAGTCTCGATCAGCACGTGGTCGATGTCGCCGCGGCGTTCGAGCAGTTGCTCCATCACCGGGAAGAACTCCTCCTGCACCGTGCAGCACAGGCAGCCGTTGGCCAGCTCATAAAGCTGGCCCGCCGTTTCGTTGCCGTTCTCGTCGCAGCCGATGCCGCAACCACGCAGGATTTCGCCATCGATGCCGAGTTCGCCGAACTCATTGACGATGACCGCGACGCGCAGGCCGCCCGCGTGCTGGAGGATATGGCGCAGCAACGTGGTTTTACCGCTGCCCAGAAAGCCGGTGACGATGGTGACGGGGATCTTGCGCATTTGCATGGGTGCTCCTTCGGCGCGGTGGCCGCAGGTGGAATGCGTCGCGCCAGTCGGCTCGCGCGCGTCGTCGTGGTTCCGCTGCCCGTGCAGTGCACAGCGCAGTCTGCCGGTCGGCAGACCTGACACGGTACAGCGTGGCAGCGGGCGAAACCTGGTAATGACGCGTCGCGGGCTCGCCCGGCGGACACAGGGAATTCATGGACGGTGCGCCGCATCCCCGCAGCGCGCGTCCCGCGTATCTGGCCGGTATCCGGACTGACGAAGCGCCGCTTCGCCTTCCCACGCGGGGCCTCGCGGCCCACCTGCGCAGTGGCGTTGCTTGAAGCGGCGTGCATCGGCTTGCGGCCGGTGCGTTCGTGTACCGTTGCGGGTGCAGTTCAGGCAGGCTGTCGCGTCGATGGCCGATGCCGATGGCCGATGCGATAGCTCCCTGATTCCCGTTTAACCGCGTGCAGAACGATCGCGCACGCGAGCACCAGAGTGCGTGCGAGTGTAGGCGCGGCCCACCCATGCGTCAACCGGACGAAGCGGCCCGGGACTGGCGCTGGAGCGACGATAGGGGCGCGCAAGCGTGTGCTATCGTAGCGCGCATTCCCGGCGGTCAATGGCAGCCAACGGCGCAGCTTCAACCGCGCGCCGGCAATCGCTCGTCACCCGTCACAGGCCGTATCCACGTGAATCGATCCCAAGCCGCCGCGCCCTTGCCCGATGCCCCCGCCCCGGCGGACAATGCGCTCCCGCACGCTGCGGCGCTCGTGCTCGCACTCGGCATAGGCTGCCGCAGCAGCGTGACGCTCGCGCAGATCGAGGCGGCGGTGCAGGCGCGGCTCGGCGCATGGCCGCTTGCCATGGTGAAAGTGCTCGCCACGCTCGACGCCAAAGCCGCCGAACCCGCGCTGCTCGCGTTCTGCGCCGCGCATGCGCTGCCGCTGCGCACCTTCACGCGCGAGCAGGTCGCCGCAATCGAATCCGATGCCGATGCCCTGCTTTCCGCGCCCAGCGCAGCGGCGCAAGCACGCTTTGGCGTGGCGGGCGTGTGCGAACCGTGCGCGCGCCTCGCAGCCGACGGCGGCCCGCTCGTGCGCGCCAAGCTCGCGCTCGACGGCGTGACCGTGGCGCTCGCAGCATTCGCCGCGTTCACGGCGCCTCTCACCGACAACTAACCCAGTACCCAGGACTGATCCGCGACGATGAAAACCGACCTCGAATCGCACCAGCGCATGACCCAACGCCGCCGCGAAGGCCACGAGAAAAAGCAGGCCGCCGCGACCCACGAAAAGGGCCTCCTGATCGTCAACACCGGCAACGGCAAGGGCAAGAGCACGGCGGCGTTCGGCATGGCCGTGCGCGTGCTCGGCCACGGCATGAAGCTCGGCGTGGTGCAGTTCATCAAGGGCGCGCTGCACACGTCCGAGCGCGACTTCCTCGCGAGCGTCGCGCATTGCGACTTCGTGACGATGGGCGACGGCTACACCTGGAACACGCAGAACCGCGACGCCGACGTCGCCACCGCGCGCAAGGGCTGGGACGAGGCGAAGCGCATGATCGAGAGCGGCGAGTACGGCATGGTGATCCTCGACGAGCTGAACACCGTGCTCAAGTACGAATACCTGCCGCTCGATGAAGTGCTGGCCGTGCTCACCGCGCGCGGGCCGATGCAGCACGTCGTGGTGACGGGCCGTCACGCGCCCGACGCGCTGATCGAAGCCGCCGATCTCGTCACCGAAATGCGCCTCGTGAAGCATCCGTACCGCGAGCAAGGCGTGAAAGCGCAAAAGGGCGTGGAGTTTTGACGCGATGAACACGATGAGCGCGAAGCTCGCGTGCCCGGCGCTGTTCATCAGCGCGCCCGCCTCGGGCCAGGGCAAGACCACGCTCACGGCCGGGCTTGCGCGCCTGCATCGGCGCGAGGGGCGACGCGTGCGCGTGTTCAAGACCGGCCCGGATTTTCTCGATCCGATGATCCTCGCGCGCGCGAGCGGTGCGCCGGTCATGTCGCTCGATCTCTGGATGGTGGGAGAAGCGGGCTGCCGCGCGCTGCTCGCGCAGGCGGCGGCCGAAGCGGACTTGATCCTGATCGAAGGCGTGATGGGTCTGTTCGACGGCACGCCGAGCAGCGCCGACCTGGCCACGACATTCGGCGTGCCGGTGGCCGCCGTGATCGGCGCGAATTCGATGGCGCAGACCTTCGGCGCGCTGGCGTTCGGCCTCGCGCGCTATCGCGCCGACGTGCCGTTTCATGGCGTGCTCGCCAATCGCGTGGGCTCGCCGCGCCACGCACAGATGCTGCAGGAAGGCTTGCCCGCCGATATCCGCTGGCTCGGCCATGTGGCGAGCGATGCGCAGTTTTCGCTGCCCGACCGGCATCTGGGCCTGCACCAGGCCAGTGAAATCGCCGATCTCGACGCACGCATCGAACGCGCCGCCGATGCGCTCGCGCAGACCGCGCTGGCCGAACTGCCGCCTGCGGTGACGTTCGATGCGCCGGAAGGCGAAACCGTGCAGCCGCGTTTGCTCGACGGCCAGCACATCGCTGTCGCGCGCGACGCCGCGTTCTCGTTTGTCTATCCGGCCAACCTCGCGCTGCTCGAAGCGCTCGGTGCGCGGGTGAGCTTCTTTTCCCCGCTCGCCGACGAAGCCGCGCCCGCCGACGCACACGCCGTCTATCTGCCCGGCGGCTATCCCGAACTGCACGCGGCAACGCTCGCCGCGAACGCGCGCAGCGCAAGCTCGCTGCGTGCACATGCCGAAGCCGGCAAGCCCCTCGTCGCCGAATGCGGCGGCATGCTCTATCTGCTGGACGCGCTCACGACCGTGGACGGCACACGCACGCCCATGCTCGGCCTGCTGCCCGGCGAGGCCGTCATGCAAAAGCGCTTCGCGGCGCTCGGCATGCAGCGGCTCGACGGCGCGCACGGCACGCTCACCGGCCACACGTTCCACTACTCGCGCGTGAGCACACCGCTTGCGCCCACATTGCGCTCGCGCCACGCCCAGACCGCAGCGGACGGCGAAGCGCTCTATCGCCACGGCGCGATCACCGCGACCTATATGCACGCCTACTGGCCTTCCAATCCGGCCTTCGCGGCCGCCCTCTTCCATGGCACAACCCTTTGACGAAGCCGAACGCGCGGCGGTTTACCGCGCGATCTACGAGCGACGCGACATGCGTCACTTCGCACCCGGCCCCGTCGATCCGGCGGTGCTCGCGCGGCTGCTCGACGCGGCCCATCACGCGCCGAGCGTGGGCTTCATGCAGCCGTGGCGCATCGTGCGCATCACCGACGCCGCCGTGCGCGAGCAGCTTCAGCAAGCCGTCGAGCGCGAACGCCTCGCGACCGCCGACGCGCTAGGCCAGCGTCGCGACGAGTTCATGAAGCTCAAGGTGGAAGGCATGCGCGAATGCGGCGAACTGCTGGTCGTCGCGCTGATGGATCGTCGCGAGGCGCATATTTTCGGCCGCCGCACGCTGCCGGAAATGGATCTCGCCTCGGTGGCATGCGCGATCCAGAACATGTGGCTCGCGGCGCGCGCCGAAGGCCTGGGCATGGGCTGGGTGTCGATCTTCGATGTCGACGAAGTGCACGCGCTGCTGGGCATGCCGCCGGGCGCCAAGCCGGTGGCGATCCTGTGCGTCGGCCACGTGGCGGAGTTTTATCCGAAGCCGATGCTCGAAATGGAGCATTGGGCCGAACGCAAGGATCTGGGCGAATGCGTTTATGAGAACCGCTGGCCGCAATCGTGCGGCTCGAAAGACGAGTCAGAGCCGCAAGGCTGACACCGCTATTGCGCGAGCGGCGTGACCGAGGTGACTTCGGGCATCGCCGGCGTGCCGCCCTGGGCGCTCGCGGGCGCCGCGTCTTTCATCTTCACGCGCCATTGCGGCGCGCCCGCGTAAGGCATCTTCGCCAGCGCGCCCGCGACCAGATAGGGCAGCGCCTGCTGCGCGTCGGCGTTGCGGTCGCGTTTTTCCGCGCTCACCTTGTAGGCTTCGTGACCGTCGGGCAGCGCGAAAAAGCGCAGCGTGAGCGTATGCACATATCGACGGCCGAACCACGGCAGCGACGGCCCTTCGGCAGGCACGCAGCCCCCCTTGCAATCGCCCGTGGCGACGGTGATATCGGCGGGACGTGAAGCCCATGCCGCCGAGACGAGATAGCGGGCGGCGTCGGCCGCGCCTTGCTGGAAACCGCGTTGCGCGAGGCCTTCGCGCAGCATGGCTTCGTAAGGCAGGTTGTCGCCCGCATCGGCCTGCGCGGGCGTGCGGGCAAAACGGTAGGTCGATACCGTGCCCTTCAGGCCCGCCGGAGGGAGGTCGCCACTCGCCTGCACATCGGTGCTCGCACTGGCACAGCCAGCCAGCACGGCCACCATCGACACGGTGCAGATCGTCAACAGGAACTTCACTGCTTACTCCATCAGAATCTTCGCCAGCGGGTTCCGGCAACGCTCAGGCAGAGTCAGGCAACGCCCGCAGCCCTCAATCGGGCGCTTCCAGCGCGGGCAGCGACATGGTCACCGTCGTGCCCTCGTCGGGCATGCTCTCGACGTGGACGTCGCCGCCATGGCGCGTCACCACCGTCTTCACGAACGCCATGCCGAGCCCCGCGCCGCTCACCTCGGGCCGCTGCCCTGCGTGAAACCGGCGGAACGGCTCGAACAGCTTGGCCTGATCCTCAAGCGGAATGCCGTAGCCCTGATCGCGGATCGAGCAGATCACGCGCGGGGCCGAACCCTCCACGACAGCGATACTACAGATAATTCTGGTATTGGGTGGGCTGTATTTCACCGCATTGTTAAGAAGGTTGACGAGCGCGCGGGTCATCAGCGAACGGTCGGCGTTGATCCAGCCCATCTCCTCGCCATCGAAGGCGGTCTCGACCTGGATGTGCTTGGCGCTGGCCTGCGGCCAGACTTCATCGCTTGCGTCGATGGCGAGTTCCGTGAGGCTGGTCGGTTCCAGCGCATAGGCCTGCGATTCGGCGCGCGCGAGTTGCACGAAGTCGTCGGCAAGCGTGAGCGAGCGGCGCGCATAGCGCTCGATGCGATCCATCACCTCGCGCACGGGCCCGGCCGCCAGCGTGCCGCGCTCGCGCTCGGTCTCGACCAGCGCGACGATCGACGCCTGCGGCGAGCGCATGTCGTGCGAAAGCAGGCGCAGCGCGTCCTCGCGCTGGCGCTCGGCGTCATGCAGCGCCGTCACGTCAACAAGACCCGCGATCCAGCCCACGCCCTGCCCCTGCGCATTGGTGCAGTTCGCGTAACGCAGCAGGTAGTCGCTGCCGTCGCGTGCGCGCACTTCGACGCCGCGCTCCATCAGTTGCGCATAGTCGCCCAGCGCCGGATCGAGCGGCGCGGGCCAGTGCGCATGCGCGAACGCAAACGTGTCCGGATTCGGGTCGATCGGCTTGACGAGCGCGAGGTCGCCGAACACGTCCTTCATGCGTCGCCCCTCCGCCATGCCGATGTTCATGCTCGTGAAGTACGCGCGCGCCGCGTGGTTGGCAATCAGCACGACGCCTTGCAGGTCGGTCACGAGCAAGGGCTCGGGAACGGAATCGAGGCTGTCCCACACAAAGCGCCGCATGTCCTGCAGGCGCTGCGCGGCCTGCGCCATCAGCGCCATCTGCTGGGCCAGCACATCGCCGCCGAATTCGCGCGCGGGCGCGGGCGCTTCGGGCAACAGATAGGGTTCGTCGGCGAGCTGTTTGAGCTCCTTGCGCAGATACGCCATCGTCATTTCGAGACGCCGCCAGCCCCACAGCGGATACACCAGCGCAAGCGCGAGCAGCGCGGGCACGGGCGCAAGCCAGAGGCGCGCAAAGTACAGCAGCGCGGCGCTGGCCACCAGCGTGACGAGCGCGAGAAACGGCAGCAGCAACAGCGAGCGCAGCGGCGAAAGCACCAGGAAGCCGGCCAGCAGCAAGGCTAGCGGCAGCATCGATGCCAGCACGACGACGAGGCGCGAAGCCGGTTCGATCGCCGAGCCGGAAAGCAGCGTGTCGAGCACGAGCGCGTGGATATCGACGCCCGGCATCGGCCCGAGCGTGCCCGAAAGCGGCGTGGCGAAGCGGTCGTAAAGTCCGGAAGCCGTCACGCCGACCAGCGCCACGCGGCCACGCAACAGATCGCGCGGCGCCCGGCCTTCGAGCACCTGCGCGAACGAAACCTTCTTGTACGACTGCGTCGTACGGCTGAACGGCAGCAGAAAGCGCGCTTCGCTGCCGGATTCGTCCGCGCGCAGCACCTTTGCGTCGGCGCGCCTGAGTGCAGCGGTGGGCGGATAAGGCGTGCTCGCCAGCGTGATCCGGCCGTCCCGCGCGGCGCGCCAGAGCGGCTCCATCAGTTGCGGCCAGCGCTGCTGCGCATCGCCTTCGAACAGCGCGACGCTGCGCACGATGCCGTCGCCATCGACTTCGAGATTGATGTGGCCGAGGCTCGCGGCGGCGTCGGCAAGCGGCGCGACCGGCTTCACGACCTGGCGGCGGCCATCGGCGGCTTCATCGGCGGGAGACAGGAGCACGGGCAGGAACGCGGGACGCTCGCGCAACGCGGCGCCAAAGCGCGCGTCGTCGGGCGAGGGTTCGGTGAAGAGCACGTCGTAGACGACGGCCGACGCGCCCGCCTTCACCAGTTGGTCGACAAGCTGCGCGTGGACGCTGCGCGGCCACGGCCAGCGGCCCAGCGCCGCGACGCTCGCGTTGTCGATTTCCACGACCACGATGTCGGGCGACACGGGCCGCTCGCGCGCGGCCAGGAAGCGGTCGTAGACCAGCGAGTCGGCGCTGAGCGTCCAGTGCGTGAGCACGCTCAGCAGGACGATGGCGACGCCCGCACACGCCACGCCCAGCCACTCGAACAGGAAGCGCCGGCGTACGGGGCTGCCCGACCGCCCTGGACGACCCGGTCGCAGGCTCGTGCGCGCGCCGACGCTCATGCGCGCGCCTTACCAGTCAAGCCGGAACGACTGAACCGGGCTGGCCTTCTGGTAGTAGCGCCCGCCTTCGAACTGCTCGGCGATCACGCTCCAGTAGTACACGCCCTTGGGCAGGTCGCGCACGACCACCTGGCCGTCCTTGATGTCGGTGCGATCGACGAGCGGCGTGCCCAGGTCCGGCGATGCCGCCAGCACGAAGCGAAAACGCGTGTCGCCCGCGCCGCGGTTGACGAACCAGCGGAACGCGTAGTCGCGCGAGTTTTCGACGCGGCCCGCCGTGGCGTCCAGAGACACGCGGCGGCGTTCGAACGCATAGGTGGACGGCATGCCTTCGAGGCCGTTTTCGTCGATGGCCGTCAGGCGCACGAAGTAAGTCCCGTCGTCGAGCGAGCCGACGTCGACATGCGCGTTATCGGTGCGCAAATCGCGGATCAGATCGAGCAGGCCCGCGTCGCGGCCGACCTGCACACGGTAGCCATGGGCAAGCGTGATGGGCGCGAGATCGAAGGCAACCACGGCGTCGTCCTGGATCTTCGCGGGATTGCGCAGCTCCGGCGCGTCGAGCAGCGGCACCGGCGTGCCGACCGCGCGGCCCGCGAGCGTGAGGCTGCCGTGCCGGGCCGCGACGAGTTGCGTCGAAGCCGCCAGCGGCATGCCGGGCGCAGGCGCGACGGACGCCGTCTGCCCTGGCGGCGCGGCATCGACGCCCACCGCGCCTTCTAGCACTTCGACCGCCGTCGAGCCTTTGTCGCCGTCGTAATTCACGCGAAAGCTCGTGCCGCGCACGCCCGCGACCACCGATGGCGAGCGGATCTGGAAGCGATCGTCCTTCTTCGTGGCGTGCGTGACCTCGGTGTTCACCTCGCCGTGCTGGAGGTTGACGATGCGATCGGTCGAGCCTGTGAGCGCCGTCTGGCGCAGCGTGGCGAGATCGAGCGCGGTGCCCGGCGGAATCACCAGATGCGAGCCGTCGGACATTTCAAGCGTGGCGAAGCCGTTGTCGCCGGTCTGGACATGCTCGCCTTCGACCAGGTTCGCGCCGACGATCAACGGCAACTGCGGGCCGCTGCCGAAGGTGTGGCTCGCGGGCCCCGACGTCGCGATCACGCGCGCGCTCAAACCGTCCTGGCGCAGCAGCGCGACGGGCACGCGCAGCGCCGTGCCCGGCTTCAGGCGGCGCGGCGCGCTCACGCGGTTCAGGCGCGCAAGCTGAGTCCAGTCGGCGGGATCGCGCAAATAGCGCTGCGCGATGTCGTAGAGCGAATCGCCGGAACGCGTGACGTAGATCGTGGTTTCCGGCGACTTGCTGGCTGCGTGGGTGGGCTGGTGGGCGAGCTGATGAGCGTGCGCGGTGGACAGCAGGCCGAGCGCCAGCGCACATACGAATGTCGAACGCACGCCGCTCAAGCCGCGTCCCCTTCGATACGTTCGAGCCGGTAGCCGTAGCCATAGATCGGCGTGAGGCGATAGCCGTTTTCGGGACGCAGCCCGAGCTTCGATCGCAGCATCGACACGTGCGTGTCCATGGTGCGCGACGGAATGTCGTCCGACTGCTTCCAGATGACGTCGAGGATGTGCGCACGCGAGAGCGGGCGGCTCAGGTGCTGGAACAGCAGCAGCGCAAGTTCGAACTCCTTCTGCGTGAGCGCGACCGCCTTGCCGCCCACCGACGCCTGGCGCGACTTCAGGTCGAATTCGTAGTCGCCGAACACTTCCTTCTGCGCCGGCGCATGGAGCTGATAGGCGCGGCGCAGCAGCGAGCCGACGCGCGCGAGCAGCACAGGCGCGGACACCGGCTTGACCACGTAATCGTCGGCGCCGCTGTTGAGCATCAGTGCGATATCGACTTCGCGGCTGCGGCTCGTCATGAACAGCACCGGCAGGCGCGTGGAGAGGCTCTGGCGCACCCAGTGCAGGACTTCGTCGCCAGCCATGTCGGGGACGTTCCAGTCGAGCACGAGCAGGTCGAACGTCTGCCGCCTGAGCTGCTTGACGAGATCGCCGCCCTTGGCGAACGCGTGACAGACATGGCCCGCGGCGGCCAGCGTTTGACAGACGAAATCGGTTTGCGCCGCATCGTCATCGAGTACTGCGATTCTCATAGTGCCCTGCACCCAGTTCGTTATTCATCTTCTCGGGCCAGGCCGGCAGTGCTGCCGCCCGGACTCCCTACCCAATCTCTTGCCGCGCAGCCCCTGCCGCGCGCCCAATCCGCTACTCTCGCCGCGTCTTGAAACAAATGGGAGAACCAGCGAAACACCGGCCGCCCAGCCACCCATCCATCGAGATCGGAACCCGGATTTCGCTCATGGTAGTCGAAATCGCTCCCATGCCGAGCCGCCGGGGCCTGGTGGCCGCTCGCCTGCTGGTGGCCTGCTGGTGGCCGGCCCTTACCGTTGCCTTGTCGGCGTCCCGTCAGCGGGATCCGCACTACCGCCTGTCCCAGCCCCCTGCGCGCCCGCCTGCGGCAACCCCGCGAGCACCGCGACCAGCTGCACGCGCACGTGCTCCCAGGCGGCATGGGCGTAATCGGCTTGCACAGCGGCACGCGACTGCGCGAGCACGAACGCGCGCAGCACCGTCGACGAGCACTGCGTCAACTTCTCCGAACGCCCGAAGCGCGACTGGCGCAAGACTTCGCTGAGCCACGGCAGTTCTGCCTCGCAGGAGTCCGCATAGGCCTCCATGGCCGCGCGCGCGTGACGGTCGCGCACCAGATCCAGTTCGATTCGATCGAGGTTGTGGCTGCGGCTCGTGTCGCTCACGCGCGAGCCGGGAGGAAAACGGATGCTGCCGGAACGGAAAAACATGACCCACCTCGTGTTGCCGCCAGGCCCGGCCACAGGATCGCCGCGCCGCTTCGTGAGCGAAGCCTGGCGCGCGGATCTGGCTGGTCGGACTTGTGAATGAAAAACGAGTGGCGACAGCACGGGCTGCGCTGCGTGGTCTCCGGCGGCCCTTCCCCCGGACTCGGGCCACCGGCGCAGTCGCCGCCTTCACGGCGCGTCGCGTGCAGACTGGCATCACCGCCCGACGCCTCGTCTGCGGACTGCAACCGATCTCAAACTGGCGTTCCCGACGCCATCGCCACTCCTACTGCCAGGCGCTGTTGTCCAGCGTTATACGGCGGGTTCGAACCCGCTCTGGCTGCCTCGCCACCGGCGCGCCGCCGTGTCCCGACCGCGCCAGCCCCCGTAGCCCATATACGTTATGCGGCGTGCGCGAGATGCGCGCTGCATGCTGCGGCCCAGGTGTTTCTGGAGCCGCGATGGACTATTGTCGCCAATTGCGTCCGAATCTACTGTCAGGGATTGTTAAATCCTTCAGACGAGAAGCGGCGCGATGACGCAGGCAGGCGAACATCATCGGAATCCTTACTAATTAGGAAGAAAGCGGAACGGAGAGGCAGTGGCTCGTGGTTTATCGTAAACAAGATAAAAACGGGCGCTCTGTCAGAGCGCCCGTCGTGAACGGCTGAAACAGCGGGAAATCAGTTCGGCTGTCGCCGGTCGTCGTGATTTCCGCCTCCGCCCTGGCTGGGCGCATGTCCCCCTCCGCCTTGCGGCGGCCCTTCGCGGCCATGTTCCATTGGCGGCCCGCCCGGCCCTGCCGGTCGGCCACCACCCTGCATCTGGGGAGGCGCCGCCGCAGGGCGCGGCGCGTTGTTTTGCTGCGGCATCGGTGGCCGCGGCGCATTCATGGCGGGTGGGCGTGGCGCATCCACGCGCTCGCCGCCGTTCATCGGCGCACGGCCCTGTGGCGGCTCACCGTTGCCCGGCGCGGGCGGACGGCCCGCTCCGGGCGGCGGTGCGCCATTGTTGACCGGCGCCCCCGGCCCACGCGCCCCACCGGCCTGCGGCGCGGGCGGACGGCCCGGCA
>NZ_BAYA01000002.1 GCF_000685015.1 Paraburkholderia bannensis NBRC 103871
GCAGGTCTACGGCATCGGCATCAAGGAACTCTGGGAGATCGATCCGGCCAGGCACAAGCCGGGCCTCGTGATCCACACCGCAGGCTGGCCGCTGGAGAACGATACGTACGGCGGCTCGTTCCTGTACCACATCGACAACAACCAGGTGATGGTGGGGTTTGTCGTCGGTCTCGCGTACACGAATCCGTATCTCTCGCCGTTCGAGGAATTCCAGCGCTACAAGACGCACCCGGAAATCCGCAAGTACCTGGAAGGCGGCAAGCGCGTCTCGTATGGCGCACGCGCGATCACGGCAGGCGGCCTGATGTCGCTGCCCAAGCTCGTGTTCCCGGGCGGCGCGCTGGTCGGCGACGATGCGGGCTTCCTGAACGCCTCGCGCATCAAGGGCAGCCACGCGGCGATCAAGACCGGCATGCTGGCTGCAGACGCGGCATTCGAGGCCGTGCAGGCGGGCCGTCAGGGCGACGAACTCGCGGCGTATCCGGAAGGCTTCAAGCAGTCGTGGCTGCACGAAGAACTGTACAAGGCGCGCAACTTCAAGCAGTGGATGAGCAAGGGCCTGTACCTGGGCACGCTGATGGTCGGCATCGAGCAGAAGCTGCTGGGCGGCAACGTGCCGTGGACGCTGCACCACCAGCATCGCGACAACGAGATGCTCAAGCCCGCGTCGCAGTGCAAGCCGATTGAGTATCCGAAACCTGACGGCAAGCTCACGTTCGACCGGCTGTCTTCGGTGTTCATCTCGAACACGAATCACGAAGAGAACCAGCCCGCGCATTTGACGCTGAAAGACGCCAGCGTGCCCGTCGACGTGAACCTGCGCACCTATGCAGGCCCGGAAGCGCGCTTCTGCCCTGCCGCGGTGTACGAGTTCGTGAAGAACGACGACGGCAGCGACCGCCTGCAGATCAACGCGCAGAACTGCGTGCACTGCAAGACCTGCGACATCAAGGATCCGACGCAAAACATCGTCTGGGTCACGCCGGAAGGTGGTGGCGGCCCGAACTATCCGAACATGTAAAGCAGCAATCAGTCACCGAAAGGGCCGCTCGCGCGGCCCTTTTTGCATTTCTGGCGTCGCCGTCACACGGCAGCGCGCAACGCGGCCAGCTCCACCAGCGCCTGTTGCACGCGCCGCAGCACATCGTCCCACGCATCGGGCCGCGTCTGGCGAAACACGCGCGCGCCGGGATACCACGGCGAATCTTCGCGATCCTTGAACCAGCGCCAGCACGCGCCGTAACGCGACAGCACCCACACCGGCCTGCCGAGCGCCCCGGCCAGGTGCGCCATCGACGTATCGACGGTAATCACCAGGTCGAGATTCGCGACGATCGCGGCCGTATCGGCGAAATCGCGCACGTCGCTCATCGGATCGAACGGCCGCAGCGCGGCCGGAAGATTCGCGATCTGCGGGCGCGTCGCGTCGCCCATCTGCAAGCTGACGAACGTCACGCCAGGCGTGCCCAGCAAAGGCACGAACGACTGCGCATCCAGCGAACGGCGCTGGTCGATCGCGTTCGAGCTCGCCTGATCCGCGCGCGGATTGCCCGCCCACACAAGCCCGACCTTCAGCGCCCCCTTCGGCAACCGTGCTTGCCATTGCTCGACTTCTCCCGGTTGCGCATGCAGGTACGGCACGCGGGCGGGAATCGTCGCGACCGTCGTGCCGAAGCGCAACGGCAGGCTCATCATCAGGCACCAGTAGTCATGCCGCTCGATCCGCCCCTGGCCGTTCAGCGCAATCACCCGATCGGCGCCCGCCAGCGTTTCGAACAGTCGCTGCTGCGTCGGCGCGCACGCCACGCTCACCTGCGCCGCCCCCAGGGCCTTGAGCATCGGCACGTAGCGGCAGAATTGCAGGCTGTCGCCCAGACCTTGCTCCGGCCACACCAGGATCGATTTGCCGGCGAGCGACTCGCCCTGCCATTGCGGATACGGCACCGGCGCTCGCGCGACTCCCCCCACGCCCATCGACGGATCGTGCCGCGACTCGTATAGCGGCCATCCTTCTTCGTAGTTGCCGAGCCGCAGCAGCGGCAACGCCAGGTTCGTGCGGGCGGCCGTGTAGTCCGGACGCAGCGCGAGCGCGTGTCGATAGGCGTCGATCGACTCCTCGACGCGGCCCAGTTGCCACAGTGCGTTGCCGAGGTTGTTGTGCACCTCGGCGAGATTGGCATCGAGCGCCAGCGCGCGCCGACACGCCGCTTCGGATTCGTGCAGCCGGTTCATGTCCTTGAGCAGCAAGCCGAGATTGTTCCAGGCGAGCACGTTGCTCGCATCGCGCTCAAGCGCCGCGCGATACGCGGCCTCCGATTCGGCGAGTCGGCCGAGCCGCCACATCAACAGTCCCTGATGAAGCAAGGCGACGACGTGGTTCGGATCGATCTTCAGCGCGCGCGACAGCGTGGTTTCCGCTTCGTCCATGCGCGCTTCGTGCATCAGCACGACGCCGACGTTCGCGAGCGCATCGGCGTCATCCGGGCGCAGCGACAACACGCGCGCGTACGCGGCTGCGGCAGCAGCCATACGGCCACGCCGATACAGCCACGCGCCTAACGCGAAGTGGGCATCGGCACGCGCACGGCGCGTAGCCGGCGGCTGGGCCACGCCTGGCCGGCCAAGGCCAGCCAGCGCGCACGCCGCCAGTTCGAGTGCTTCGGGATCAGCCGGATGGGCTTCCAGCACGCGTGCGAGCGCCTCAAGCGCGGCGTCGTTTGCGCCCGCAGCAAGCAGCGACCGTGCGCTCTGGCGGATATCGGAGGGAGATGCAGGAGGAACAGGAGGAACAGGAGGAAGTGCAGCGTTCATGAAAACAACCTGGTGACGGCGCGAACCACGCCAATCCAGGCAATTTATGAGACTGCACTGCGCCAGTACATTGGCGAAGTCTTAAAAAGATGCGTGCAGGGCCCGCAATGCGACACCCTGCCGCGCACCTTCCTGATGACTGACGTTCAGACGTCGCTGGCCGCGATCTTCGGCGTCGATACAACCACATCGCCGTTCTGCGCGCGATGGCGCATCGCATGGTCGATCAGCACGAGCGCGAGCATGGCTTCGGCGATCGGCGTGGCGCGAATGCCCACGCACGGATCGTGGCGGCCAAAGGTCTCGACCACGGCAGGCTCGCCCGCCTTGTCGATCGAGCGGCGCGGCGTGCGGATGCTCGATGTGGGCTTGATCGCGACGGACACAGTGATGTCCTGCCCCGTCGAAATGCCGCCCAGGATGCCGCCCGCGTGATTGCCGTGGAAGCCATTGGGCGTGAGCTCGTCGCCGTGCGTCGAGCCGCGTTGCGCCACGCTCGCGAAGCCCGCGCCGATTTCCACGCCCTTGACCGCGTTGATGCCCATCATGGCGTGCGCGATATCGGCGTCGAGGCGGTCGAACAGCGGCTCGCCCCAGCCCACCGGCACGCCGCTCGCGACCACGTTGATGCGCGCGCCGATCGAGTCGCCGTCCTTGCGCAGGGCGTCCATGTAGTCTTCGAGCTGCGGCACCACATCGGCGTTAGGCGCGAAGAACGGGTTTTCATGCACGTGTTCCCACGCGACGAACGGCACGTCGATCTCGCCAAGCGCGCTCATGTAGCCGCGCACTTCCACGCCGAAACGCTCGCGCAACCACTTCTTCGCGACCGCGCCCGCCGCCACCGTGGGCGCCGTCAGGCGCGCCGACGAACGGCCACCGCCGCGATAGTCGCGGATACCGTACTTCTGCCAGTAGGTGTAGTCGGCGTGGCCGGGGCGGAAGGTCTCGACGATGTTGCCGTAGTCCTTGCTGCGCTGGTCGGTGTTGCGGATCAGGAGCGCGATGGGCGTGCCGGTCGTGACGCCCTCGAACACGCCCGAGAGGATTTCGACCTGGTCGGCTTCCTGGCGCTGCGTGACGTGGCGCGACGTGCCGGGACGGCGGCGATCGAGGTCGATCTGGATGTCGGCTTCGGTGAGCGCCATGCCGGGCGGGCAGCCGTCGATGACACAGCCGATAGCCGGGCCATGGGATTCGCCGAAGGTGGTGACGGTGAAAAGCGTACCGAGCGTGTTGCCGGACATGGCAGTCGTCCAAAGTGATTCGGGGAATCCAGCATTATGCCAGCCCGTGCGGCAGCGCGCCCGGGTGGCCTGTCAGCGGGCGCCGCGGCGTCTGTCATTCCTCGTCACTCTTCCTCGCGCTTTGTCGCCATTTGTCGCTACCTGTCGCTACGTTTCGCCTAGCGCCGCACGCCGCGCAGATCCGACACCGCACGCTGAAGTCCCTCGACCGTGACGTCAGCAGGCGCCACCGGCTCTCCCACCGCCAGCGTGAGCCGGCTCGTCAGGCCGCGCCGTGTGGGCCGCTCCTGCCCCGACGCCGCATGGCGCGAAAACATGCTTCCCCACAGCCCACGCAGCGCCATCGGCACGACCGGCGCGGGATGGCGCTTGAGGATCTCCGTCACGCCGTGGCGGAACGGGTTCATTTCGCCGTCGCGCGTGATCTTGCCTTCGGGAAAGATGCAGACGAGTTCGCCCTCGGCGAGCGCGGCAGCGCAGGCATCGTAGGCCGCCGCCAGCAGCGCCGCATCCTGGTGTGCGGGCGCAATCGGAATCGCCTTCGCATGGCGGAACATCCAGCCGAGAAACGGCGAACGGAAAATCTGGTGATCCATCACGAAGCGGATCGGCCGCGGGCTTTCGGCCATGATGACCACTGCGTCGACAAAGCTCACGTGGTTGCAGACCAGCACCGCGGGGCCTTCGGCGGGAATACGGTCGGTGTTCACGAGGCGCACGCGATAGACCGTGTGCACCAGCACCCACGCCACGAAGCGCAGCAGGAATTCGGGCACGAGTGTGTAGATGTAGGCCGCCACGACGATGTTGAGCAGCGCGGTCGTCAGAAAAATGCCCGGCACGCCGACGCCAGCCGCCGACAGCCCCATCGCCATGAGCGCGGAGGCAATCATGAACAGCGAGTTGAGGATGTTATTGGCGGCAATGATGCGCGCGCGATGACTCGGCGCGCTACGGCTCTGGATCAGCGCATAGAGCGGCACGCTGTAAAAACCGCCGAACATCGCAAGCAGGAACAGATCGGCCAGCACGCGCCAATGCGCGAGCGTGCCCACGAACTCGCCCACCGACAGCAGATGCGGCGCGGCCGGCAGCGCGTGACTCGCGAAGAACAGGTCGATGCCGAACACGCTCATGCCGATCGAGCCGAGCGGCACGAGGCCGATCTCGATACGGCGGCGCGAGAGCTTTTCGCACATCAGCGAACCGAAGCCGATGCCCAGCGAGAACATCGCGAGCAACAGCGTCACGACATCGGGGTCGGCGGACAGGACGTCCTTCGCGAAATTAAAGAACGACGCCAGAAAGGTCGCGCCGACGAACCACAGCCACGAAATCCCCAGCAGGCTCAGGAACACAGTGCGGTTCTCGCGCGCGAGGCCCAGATTGCGCCAGGTCTCGGAAAACGGGTTCCAGTTGATGCGCAGGTTGGGCTGCAAGGACGCGCACGGCGGCACGAAACTGCTGGCCACGCGACCGATCAGCGCGATGACGATGCACAGGCCGCCGAGCCACCATGCGCCAACTGGCGTTCCCGTTGCGGCGTTCGTCGCCGCATCGCTCGCGCCGATGCCCGCCGCGATCCCGCCCATGATCGTGCCGATCAGGATGGCGACGAACGTGCCCATTTCCACGAGCCCATTGCCGCCCACGAGTTCATCGTCCGAGAGCTTTTGCGGCAGATACGCGTACTTGATCGGCCCGAACACCGTCGAATGCACGCCCATCAGGAACGTGCACAGATAGAGCAGCGGCGCGCTGTGCATCCAGAAACCCGCCGCGCCGACCAGCATCACCGCGATCTCGAAGGTCTTGACCCAGCGCGTGAGCACGGCCTTGTCGTACTTGTCCGCAACCTGCCCCGACGTCGCGGAGAGCAGCACGAACGGCACGATGAAGATGGCGGAAATCAGGAACGCCACGGTCTTAGGGTCGACGCCCGAAAAGCGCGAAGCCTGATAGGTCACAAGCGACGTAAAACCGATCTTGAACACGTTGTCGTTCATCGCGCCGAGGAACTGCGTCCAGAAGAACGGCGCAAAACGTCGCTGGCGCAGCAGCGCGAACTGCGAGCCGTGGGCGTGTTCTTCGGCGGGCGCCGACTGCGCGGCGTGCATCGGTCTATCGTTCATCGCGTTGTTTTTATGCGGTCGGAATCAGTCGTCAGACGTGAAAAAGCGCGCCTGACGCGCGCTTTTCATGCGGGTACTTCGAGGGCATGGCGAAACCCGTTCGCCCTTTTACCCGGCGATCAGGCCGATCACGTCGCCGAGTGACGCTCTTCTTCGGGCCAGTCGCGGATATAAGCCTTCAGCAGCTTGTTTTCGAAACCCTGTGCCTCGACCACGGCCTTGGCGACGTCGTAGAACGAAATCACGCCCATCAGCGAGCGGCTTTCCATCACGGGCAGGTAGCGCACGTGATGTTCGAGCATCATGCGGCGCACTTCGTCCACTTCGGTTTCGGGCGTGCAGGTGATGGGATGGTCGTCCATGACCTTGCGGATCGTCGTGGTGCCAACGCTGCCGCCGTTGGTGCGCAACGTCATGATGATCTCGCGGAACGTGAGCATGCCGACGAGATCGCCGTACTCCATGACCACGAGCGAGCCGATGTCGTGCTCGGCCATAGTGTTGACGGCGTCGTGCAGCGCCGTGTCCGGCGTGACGGTGTAGAGCGTATTGCCCTTGACCTTGAGAATATCGCTCACACGCATGATGTGTCTCCGGGGAAATGCTGGTCGATTGGGGGGAGATGCTGAAAAGATACCTACCTGTTTTCGATCCTAGCGGAAAGGCCGTCAAAAGAAAAGCCGCAGGAAAGCGGGCCGAAATGCGAATTCGGGCCCTGAAAAGCGCGGCTGGCGCGGCGCAAGGCAAACCCCTGTGCGTGTTGCGCGATCGAGCGTAGGCCATTCGGGTTATACCGTACGGTCAGGGGGCAACCTTCTGCGAGCCCCGCCCCACAAGGGTTTCAGGCGCTCCCCCGGTAGTGCGGCGGGCTTCGCGACGCGTTTGCTGACCGCACGGTCGGTGATACGATGCGAGCACCTTTCACCCGTCGCCGGTTCGCGCCGGCTGTGCTGCCAGAATGTCCGATCCCCGCTTCGACACGCTCGCGCTGCATGCTGGCGCCGCGCCCGACCCCGTCACCGGCGCCCGCGCGACGCCGATCTATCAGACCACGTCGTTCGCGTTCCGCGACACCGATCACGCCGCCGCGCTCTTCAATATGGAACGCGCGGGTCAAGTCTATTCGCGTATCTCGAACCCCACGGTGGCGGTGTTCGAGGAGCGCGTCGCCGCGCTCGAAGGCGGCGCGGGTGCGATCGGCACCGCCAGCGGCCAGGCCGCGCTGCACCTGGCGATCGCCACGCTGATGGGCGCGGGCGCGCACATTGTCGCGTCGGCGGCGCTCTATGGCGGCTCGCACAACCTGCTCGACTACACGTTGCGCCGCTTCGGCATCGAGACAACCTTCGTGAAGCCCGGCGACCTCGACGCCTGGCGCGCGGCGCTGCGACCCAATACGCGCCTGCTGTTCGGCGAAACGCTCGGCAATCCGGGGCTCGACGTGCTGGATATCGCCGCAGTTGCGCAGATCGCGCATGAGCATCGCGTGCCCCTGCTCGTCGACTCGACGTTCACGACGCCCTATCTGCTGCGCCCCTTCGAACATGGCGCGGACTTCGTCTATCACTCGGCGACCAAATTCCTCGGTGGCCACGGCACGACTATCGGCGGCGTGCTGGTCGATGGCGGCACGTTCGATTTCGAGGCTTCGGGACAATTCCCCGAATTCACGCAGCCCTACGCGGGCTTTCACGGCATGGTGTTCAGCGAGGAAAGCAGCGTCGCACCGTTCCTGTTGCGCGCGCGTCGCGAAGGCTTGCGCGACTTCGGCGCCTGCCTGCATCCGCAGGCCGCATGGCAGTTGCTGCAAGGGATCGAAACGCTGCCGCTACGCATGGAGCGCCATGTCGCGAACACGCGTCGCATCGTGCCATTTCTCGCAGCGCACGACGCCGTGGAAGCGGTCGCCTATCCGGAACTCGAAAGTCATCGCGACTACGCGCTCGCCCAGCGCCTGCTGCCGCGCGGCGCGGGCGCCGTGTTCAGCTTCGACCTCAAGGGCGGCCGCGAGGCGGGCAAGCGCTTCATCGAATCGCTCGCGCTCTTTTCGCACCTCGCCAACGTTGGCGACGCGCGTTCGCTCGTGATCCATCCCGCTTCCACCACGCATTTCCGCATGGACGAAGCGGCGCTGAAAAACGCGGGCATCGGCGCGGGCACAATCCGGCTGTCGATCGGCCTGGAAGATCCCGACGATCTGATCGACGATCTCAAACGCGCGCTCAAGGCCTCGCAGAAAAGCAGCAGCCCCGCCAAGGGCGCCTCGGGCGCTTCCGGCAAGGAGGCGTCATGATCGTCGAAGTGAGAGGTCAAAGCGTCTACGCCTACACCGGCGGCCGGACGTTCGATCCGGCGCTGCCCGTGATCGTGTTCGTGCACGGCGCACAGCACGATCACAGCGTCTGGGGCCTGCAATCGCGCTATTTCGCACATCACGGTTTCAGCGTGCTGGCCGTCGATCTACCCGGCCATATGCGCAGTGCCGGCCCCGCGCTCACCAGTATCGACGCGATCGCCGACTGGCTCGATGCGCTGCTCGCCGCGCTGAAGGTGGACAAAGCGATCGTCGCAGGCCACAGCATGGGCTCGCTCGTCGCGCTGGAGTTCGCGGCGCGCCATCCCGCGCGCGCCAGAGCCATCGCCCTGCTCGCCACAGCGTTTCCGATGGCGGTTTCTCCCGCGTTGCTCGAAGCCGCGCGCGAACGCGAACCCGAAGCTATCGCGCTCGTGAACGCCTGGTCGCATTCGACGCTCGCGGCCAAGCCGTCAAGCCCAGGCCCGGGATTCTGGCTGCGCGGCATGAATCAGCGCCTGATGGAACGCGTCTCGGCCAAAGGCGAGCCGCAGCTGTTCCATGCCGATTTCGCCGCCTGCAACGCCTATGCCGACGGCCTGACAAGCGCGGCGAAAGTGGTGTGTCCGGTGCGCCTGATCGTCGGCAAGCGCGACATGATGACCCCGCCGCGCGCGACAAATGAAATTACGAGGACGTTCAAGGATGCGGGCGTGCGCTTCGATACGGTATCGCTCGATGCGGGCCACGCGCTGATGACCGAGCAACCCGACGCCACGCTCGATGCGCTTTACGATTTTGCGGTGAATGCGCCACGCATCGGAAACGGCTGAGCGAGCGCGGCGGCAATGGGAAAACGCCTCGGAAAACGGCGATGCAGGACACGCTACAACCGAGGCTTTCCCCGACTTGCACGGTCGTTCGATTAGCAAGAAAATGTGGCACAGGCGCATCCCTTGCGCACCCGTCCGAGTCCCCCACGCGCCAGGAGGAGACATGACACACGCCACCCACAGCGAGCATCAGCACTTCGCGAACTTTGCGGAGTTTTACCCGTTCTACCTGAGCGAACACAGCAACCTCATGTCGCGGCGGCTGCATTTCATCGGCTCGCTGGGCGTGATCGGCTGCATAGCCATGGCCATCGCCACCGGCATCTGGCTCTGGTTACCCGCCGCCGTGATCTGCGGCTACGGCTTTGCCTGGATCGGCCACTTCATGTTCGAGAAGAACCGCCCCGCCACCTTCCGCCATCCGTTCTACAGCCTGATGGGCGATTGGGTCATGTTCTCGGATATCTGTCGCGGGAAGATCTCGCTTTAGCCCGTCTGCCCCAACGCCCGGACACCCCGGCGCAAGGCTTCACGCCGCCGGGTGCGGCAGTCCGGGCGGGTGACCGTTCGCTTCGGCCAGGCGCGCCAGTTCGCGGCGCGCCGCCAGCAACGAGGCCAGTGAAACCGACAGCTTGTCGTTTTCCAGCGCGCTCAGCAGCATCCCGGCATCGATATCGCTCGACTTCAGTTGATACGCCAGTTCCTTGCGATCGATGACAAAGCGCGCGTAGATGCGCTCCACCGAAATACGCGCCGGGTTGGCGATCAGCACGTAATGCGGCTGCGCGCCGTCCCGCTCCAGCTGCGCGATCAATTCGTCTTCTTCGAGGATATTCACCAGCCGCGTCACGGTGGCCAGGTCTCGGCGCAATAGCTGGGCAATCTGCTCGCTGTTCAGGCCGGGACTGCCGGCATCGCGCGTTTCGGCGAGACCGCCGAGCAATTCGAGCGCGTCCAGCAGGTCGCTGCCAGGAAAGCGCGGCCGGTTGAAACGGCCCGTACGGATCTCCGGCAACGCCGACGTAATCATCGCGCCCACCAGCGTGATGAACCAGCTCAGGTACATCCAGAGCAGGAACATCGGTGCCGCCGCGAACGCGCCATACACCGCCGTGTAAGTTGGAATCCGCCGCACGTAATAGCCGAAGCCGCGCTTGGCCAGTTCGAACGCCACGGCCGCCGCAATCCCGCCGATCACCGCATCGCGCCATGCCACGCGGCAGTTCGGCATATAGACGTAGAGCATCGTGAAAGCCAGCGCCGTAAGCGGCAGCGACGCGCCGATCAGCATCCAGTCGAACACCATCGAAACATGCTGTTCGGTGGCCAGCGCCAGCGAGCGCGTAAACAAATACGACGAAATCGACAGACTCACGCCGATCAAGATCGGCCCGAGCGTAAGAATCGCCCAGTACACCAGCACGCGCTGCGCGAAAGGCCGCGCCTTGCGCACGCGCCAGATGAGATTGAAGGCCGATTCGACCGTCATCATCGTCATGACGGACGTGACGAACAGCACGATCATGCCCATCGTCGTGAGGCCCTTGGCCTTGGACGCGAACTGGTTCAGGTAGAGGAAGATCTGGCTGTTGATCTGCGCCGGCATCAGGTGATCGGCGAGAAAACCCTGTAGCGAATTCTGGAACGACGCGAAGATGGGGAACGCCGTGAAGAGCGCGAAGGCGACCGTCGCCAGCGGCACGATGGCCAGCATGGTCGTAAACGTCAGGCTGCCCGCCACCTGCGCAATGCGATCCTCACGGCTGCGCCGCGCCGCGAAGCGCGCCAGCCGCTTCACGATATCCAGATCGATCCTTACTCTCGACAACACGTCCATTGTCCAGCCTTCTCCAGACGGTGCGGCACGCCCCTGGCCTGTTGCCCGGCACGCCGCTGGAAACCCCGTGGGCACGCTGCGAAAACCGCGCCGAACCCAGACCCTATAATATCCCGTCCACCGACGAGGCCCGATGAAACCGATTCTTGTGCTTTACTACAGCCGCCATGGCGCCACCCGCGAACTCGCGCGCGCCATCGCCCAGGGCATCGACAGCGTGCCGGGCGCCGAAGCGCGCGTGCGCACGGTGCCGCCTGTATCCACGGTCTGCGAAGCCACCGCACCCGATATTCCCGACGACGGCCCGCCCTACGCGGAGTTGCGCGACCTCGAAGAATGCGCGGGCCTCGCGCTCGGCTCGCCCACGCGCTTCGGCAATATGGCCGCGCCGCTCAAGTACTTTCTCGACGGCACTACGCCGCAGTGGCTCGCAGGCGCGCTCGCCGGCAAGCCTGGCTGTGTGTTCACGTCCACCGGCAGCCTGCACGGCGGCCAGGAAAGCACGCTGCTGTCGATGATGCTGCCGCTGCTGCACCACGGCATGCTGCTCGTCGGCATTCCGTACACCGAAAGCGCGCTGTCTTCGACGGACGGTGGCGGCACGCCTTACGGCGCGTCGCATCACGCGCGTTCGGACGGACGCGGCCACGGTCTGAGCGCCGATGAAAAAGCGCTGGCCGTGGCGCTGGGCGTGCGGCTCGCGCGCGCCTCGCTCTCGCTCGCACAAGGCGAACGGCCATGAGCGGCGGGCCGCCCGACGTCACTGAAACGACCGGCGGGCGGTCTCCTGCCGATCACGCGCAGCCGCGCACTTTACCGTCATCGCAAAACTCGCGGCGCGAGCGCGTCCCGATGACAACCTCACCCGCGCCTGTTGCCAAGCGAAGCTTCGCTGCGATGGGCGCATTCGTCGTGCTCGCCGCACTCACTGCACTATGCCTCGCCTGGGAGTGGCGCATCGCGCCGCTGCGGCCCGGAGGCAGCGCACTCGTGCTCAAGACGCTGCCGCTTGCAGCCGCGCTGCCCGGCGTATTCCGGCGCCGCCTCTACACCTTCCAGTGGGCATCGATGCTGGTGCTGCTCTACTTCGCCGAAGGCATCGTGCGCGGCATGACCGATCCGGCGCCCGGCGACATGCTCGGCTGGATCGAGGTCGGGCTGTCGCTGGCGTTCTTCGGCTGCGCGCTCGCTTACGTCTCGCCGTTCAAACGCGCGGCGCGACGCGCCAAACGCGACGCCGGATAAAAACGCGAAGGTCGATGCAAGGCTCGCGCGAGGCGTGTCACACTAGGCTTTTCGCCAGCTATTGCGTGTAGTCGCGACAAGTCCGGCCGCATTCCCATGCCAGAGCGTGGCCTACGACCACCGATACGCAACACCGACACGCGCCGACACCCCACCGAGTCATGACCCAATCCGTTCCGCAAGCCTTCCTTGACGCCTGCGCCGCCGCGGTCGGCGCGCAGCACGTGCTGACCGACGCCCACGACACCGCGCCCTACGTCGCCGACTGGCGCAAGCGCTATCAGGGCGCGACCTGCGCCGTGCTCTGCCCGTCCAGCGCCGAAGAAACCGCCGCCATCGTTAAGCTCGCGCACACGCACCGCGTCGCGCTTGTGCCGCAGGGCGGCAACACCGGCCTTGCGGGCGGCGCGACGCCCGACGCGAGCGGCCAGCAAGCCGTACTGAGCCTGCGCCGCCTGAACCGCGTGCGCGAAATCGACGCGCACAACAACACGATCACCGTCGAAGCCGGCGTGATCCTCGCCGAGGTGCAGGCGCGCGCCGCCGACGCCGGCCGCCTGTTCCCGCTTTCGCTCGCCGCCGAAGGCAGTTGCACGATCGGCGGCAATCTTTCGACCAATGCGGGCGGCACCGGCGTGCTGCGCTACGGCAACACGCGCGAGCTGTGCCTGGGGCTCGAAGTCGTGACGCCGCAAGGCGAGCTGTGGGACGGCCTGCGCGGGCTGCGCAAGGACAACACCGGCTACGATCTGCGCGATCTGTTTATCGGCGCGGAAGGCACGCTCGGCGTCATCACCGCAGCGGTCATGAAGCTGCACCCGCAGCCGGCGGCCAGCGTGACGGCGCTCGCGGCGCTTGGCTCGGCGCATGCGGCGCTCGATTTCCTCGCGCTCGCCCAGCGCTACGCGGGGCCGCTGCTCACCGGCTTCGAGCTGATGTCGGACTTCTGCATGCAACTCGTGGGCCGCCATTTCCCGCAACTGCGCTATCCGTTCGCCGAGCGCCACGCGCAGGTCGTGCTGCTCGAACTGTCCGACAACGAAAGCGAAGAACATGGCCGCGCCCTGTTCGAGCGCCTCATGGAAGCGGCGCTCGAACAGGGTGTCGTGGAAGACGCCGTGGTCGCAGAAAGCCTCGCGCAATCGCAGGCATTCTGGAATATCCGCGAGCACATTCCGCTCGCGCAGGCGCAGGAAGGCCTGAACGTGAAGCACGATATCGGCGTGCCGATTTCACGCATCGGCCATTTCATCGAGGAAACTGGCGCCGAGATCGCACGCGCGGTGCCAGGCGCGCGCATGGTGACGTTCGGCCATCTGGGCGACGGCAATCTGCACTACAACGTGCAGGCGCCTGAAGGCGGCGACCCGAAGCAGTTCCTCGCGGAGAACGAAAAGCTGCTCAACCGCATCGTCTACGACAGCGTCGCGCGTCATCGCGGCACGATCAGCGCGGAACACGGCCTCGGCCAGTTGAAGGTCGAAGAGAACGCACACTACAAGAGCGAAGTCGAGCTTGGCATGATGCGCGCGATCAAGACGGCGCTCGATCCGCTCAACCTGATGAATCCGGGCAAGGTGATTCGCTGACGCGAATCCCGCCCACCGCGAGGAGGCGACGACGTGAAGATCCGCGTGCTGTCCGACCTGCATCTGGAGCATGACGAACCCGAGCTGATCCCGCACGCCGACGCCGACCTCGTCGTGCTCGCGGGCGACATCCACAATCACGGGCTCGGCCTGCGCTGGGCCGCCGAAACCTTCGATCCCCAGGTGCCCGTGATCTACGTGCCGGGCAATCACGAGTACTACGACGGCGAACTCGGTGCGCTGGAGACGGCGATGCGCGACGCCGCCGCCTCGCTCGACAACGTGCACTTCCTGAACAACACGACGTATCTCGATCCGGCGGGGCGCTTTCGCGTGCTGGGCACGACCTTGTGGGCCGACTTCGCGCTGTTCGGCGCCGACGACGCCGCGCGCGAAACCGCCATCGCGGCGGCGCTGCGCGTGATGCTCGACTTCAAGGGGTTGATTCAGGTTTCGTGGCCCGCGAGCCCCGAGGCGGGCGCGCGCGACTTCACGCCGGCGGATTCGCTGGCGTTGCACGCACAGGCGCGCGCATGGCTGGAGGCGGAACTGGCGAAGCCCTTCGCGGGCAAGACGATCGTGGTGACGCACCACGCGCCGCATCGGCTAAGCCTGGCGGCGCGTTATGCGAGCGATCCGGTATCGGCGGGATTCGTGAGCGACCTGGGCGCGCTGGTGGGCCCGCCCGCTGCGCTCTGGATCCATGGCCACACGCATACCTGCTTCGATTACACCGTGGCTGGCACGCGCGTCGTGTGCAATCCGCGCGGCTATCGCGACCGGCGCAGCGGTCTGCCGGAGAATCCGGCGTTTGCGTGGGACAAGGTCGTGGAGATTTGAGCGGCGCAGCAGTGCATGCGCACACGCTCAAACAGGTCGATCATTCAGGTCGATCAGCGCAGGCCGCGCGGTGCATCGACCGGGCGCTGCACGCGCAGCGTGACGGGCTGAAGCTGCGCGCGGCGCATACGCAGCAGGTCGCGCGACGCGGCAATGCCGATCAGGCCCATCATCACGGCAATGCCGATCATCAAATGCGTATCCATGGAAATCCTCGGGGTTCTGGCGAATTGGCGTTTCAGTGGCGCTACCTTATCAAGCCGCCGCGCGGCTGTGCGTAAGGAAGTGTTGCCAGAAGGCGAAGCTGTAACAGCCTGTCACAGCACGCCCTCCCCGAGTATTAACGATGCTTACGTGCGCGCGAAACGGCGCAGTTCGGTCTGGTCTTTCGCGAGCGTCGCGGGCAGCGTCTCGCGCAGCATCTCGACCCACGTGCGGATCTTCGCGTCCAGATACTGACGCGACGGATACATCGCGAACACCGTCATCTCCTGCGAGCGGTACTCGGGCAGGATCCACACAAGTTCGCCGCTGCGCAGCCCGCTGATCGCCGAATAGATCGGCAGCAGCCCCACACCCATGCCTTCGCGCACGCCCACGGCCATCGCTTCGGCGACATTCACCTGGAAGGTCGCCGGGCCAAGGTCGATCGTTTCGGCGCCCTGCGGCCCGGTGAACTGCCATTGCGACGCAGGGAAGACCGGCGTCACCAGTTGCAGGCAGCGGTGATTCGCGAGGTCGTGCGGCGTCTGCGGCACGCCGTAGCGCTCCAGATAGGCGGGCGACGCGCAGGCGATGCTGAACGCGCTCGTCAGGCGCTGCGACACGAAGCCCGAATCCGGCAGGTCGGTGGCCAGCACCAGCGCCACGTCATACCCCTCGTCGAGCAGGTCGGGCATGCGCTGGGCGAGCGTCAATTCGATATGGACGTCGGGGTATTGCGCCTGATACTGCCCCACCGCCGGCACCACATAGTGCTGGCCGAAGCTCGTCATGGCGTGAACCTTGAGCTTGCCCGACGGGCGTGCATGCGCGTCGCCGGCTTCGGCTTCCGCCTGGTCCACGTAGGCCAGGATCTGCTCGCAGCGCTGCAGATAACGCTCGCCGGCCTCGGTGAGCGCGATGCGGCGCGTCGTGCGGTTCAGAAGGCGCGTGCGCAGGTGCGCCTCCAGGTCGGAGACCGCGCGCGACGCATAAGCCGTCGTCGTATTCAGGTGCTGGGCGGCGCCGGTAAAGCTGCCCGCCTCGACCACCCGGACGAATACACGCATGTTTTGAAGCGTATCCATACCAATCCTCTTTCTGACGGACGAATTGTTGCACGTTTTGCAAAATCAATTATCTCATAACCGGTAAGAATGCCTTGCATCCTTACCGGTTATTCGCCAATCGAGCAAAAAATATAATGACGCACATCAATCTATAGCCGTTAAGGGAGTAAATCGTGCAGTCTCCGGTACCGAAAGGACTAGCCGTAGCCGCGGTTCTTACGTTCTCGTTGATAATCGCGGGATGCGCCAGTACCGGGGGGATCGCTCCTCAAGCAAAGCACGTCGAGGCGAGTGAACTGGACGTGGGCTCGGCGATCCGCGCCGCCAACACCGACGCCAAGTGGCCCGCCAGCGACTGGTGGCGCGGCTACAACGACCCGCAGCTCAATACCTGGATCGAGGATTCGATCTCGGGCAATCCGTCGCTCGCGGCTGCGCAGGCGCGCGTGCGCGAAGCGCGCTCGATGGCGGGCGTGGCCGAAGCCGGCCTGCTGCCGCAGATCAACGGCAGCATGTCCGTGCAGCGCCAGCACTGGTCGGACAACATCTATTACGGGCCGGGCTCGCTTGCGAACTCGAACTCGTGGAACAACACCGCCACGCTCGGCCTCTCGTATCACCTCGACCTCTGGGGCCAGGACAAGAACAACGCCGAGCGCGCCCTCGACGTCGCGCACGCCACGGCCGCCGACGCGCGCGCCGCGCAGCTCGAACTCGAAGTCAACGTGACGCGCGCGTACATCGATATGTCGATGAACTACGCGCTGCTCGACATCGCGAAGCAGACGCTCGCCGAACAGCAGAAGGTGCTCGCCCTCGCGCAGCGCCGCCTGAAGGGCGGCATCGGCACGCAACTCGAAGTGAGCCAGGCCGAAACGCCGCTGCCCGAATACGAACGCCAGATCGACTCGCTCGAAGAAGCGATCGCGCTGGGCAAGAACCAGCTCGCCGCGCTCGCGGGCAAGGGCCCCGGCGCGGGCGAAGCAATCCAGCGCCCGGCGCTCTCGCTTGGCGCACCGGCGGGCCTGCCTTCGGCGCTGCCCGCCGAACTCATCGGCCATCGCCCCGATATCGTGGCGGCGCGCTGGACGGTCGCCGCCCAGGCGCGCGGCATCGACGTCGCCCGTGCCGACTTCTATCCGAACATCAACCTGCTCATGTCGATGGGCGGCTATGCGGCTGCCGGCCCGATGTTCCAGTTCCTGAAGTCGATCAGCGGCAGCTATGCGGGCGGCCCCGCGCTGTCGCTGCCGATCTTCGACGGCGGCCGCCTGCGCTCGCAGCTCGGCGCGCAGTCGGCGGCTTACGACATCGCCGTCGACCAGTACAACCAGACGATCGTCACCGCGCTCAAGGAAATCGCCGATCAGGTGGTGCGCATGCGCTCGCTTGCGACCCAGGAAGACGACGCGCATCGCTCGGTCGCCGCCGCGCAGCGCAATTACGACCTGTCGCAGGAAGGCTATCGTCGCGGCCTGACCGACTACCTCAACGTGCTGATCGCGCAAACGCAGTTGCTGCGCGCGCAGGAAGGCGTCGCGCGCATCCAGGCCGAGCGCCTGACCGCGCACGCCACGCTCGTCGCAGCGCTGGGCGGCGGCGCGATCGATGCTGGAGCCGATCCCGCAGCCGCACCCGCCATCGCCAGCCCGACGGCCGCCGAGCAATTGCCCGCGCACGGCAAAAAGACCCGCGCCGTGCCGCTCGCGCCTGCCGCGCTGCTGACGCCGCGTTCGTCGGCTGACGACGCCAGCGGTAGCAACGCGGCTGCCAGCCACTGAGGCGCGCGACGATGCAAGCCTCCTCCTCCACTTCGCAAGCGGACGGCCAAGGGTTCCTGAAAGCCTTCGCCGACTGGGCGCGCACCGACGGCCTCGTCTGGCTGTATCTGTTCAAGACCATCGCGGCCGCGCTCATCGCGCTGGGCATTGCGATGAAGCTTGAGCTGCCCTCGCCGCGCACGGCCATGACGACGGTGTTCATCGTGATGCAGCCGCAAAGCGGCCCGGTGTTCGCCAAGAGCTTCTACCGTCTGTGCGGCACGCTCGTCGGTCTGGTCGTGATGCTTGCGCTGATCGGCCTGTTCGCGCAGCAACCCGAACTCTTCATCGCCACCACGGCGATCTGGGTCGGCGTCTGCACGGCGGGCGCGGCGCGCAACCGCAACTTCCGCTCGTACGGCTTCGTGCTCGCCGGTTATACGGCGGCGCTGATCGGCATTCCGGCTTCGCAGCATCCCGATGGCGCGTTCATGTCCGCGATGACCCGGGTGGCCGAAATCTCGATCGGCATCCTGGTGTCGGGCGCCGTGAGCGCGATCGTGTTTCCGCAATATACGGGCGAGCTGCTGCGCTCGACGGTGCGCCGCCGCTTTTCGTCGTTCGTCGACTATGTGTCGGCGTCGCTGGCCGGGCGCATCGACCGTTCGCAGATCGAAGCGACCAACGCGCGCTTTGTGGCCGATATCGTCGGCTTCGAGGCGAGCCGCAGCAACGCCGTGTTCGAGTCGCCCGATTCGCGCATGCGCTCGGGGCGTCTTGCGCGCCTGAACACCGAGTTCATGGCGGCGTCGACGCGCTTTCACGCGCTGCACCAGCTGATGAACCGTCTGCGCAACGAAGGCTCGACGGCCACGGTCGCGGCGCTGGAGCCGTATTTCCACGAGATCGCCCCGCTCTTCGACAAGGCCGGCGAGCGCGTGCTCACGGCCGCCGATGCGACGCATGCCTCGGCGCAGCTTTCGCAGTACCGCGCGGCGCTGCCCAAACGCGTGCGCGAAACCCGCCTGCAGCTGGAAACGGCGCTGGAAACTGAGCTGAAAACCGCGCCGCAAGCAACGCTTGCCGACGCCGATAAGGCCGCCGCCCTGCTCGACTTCGACACCGCGACCGAACTGTTCTACCGCTTCGTGCACGAGATGAACGAGTACACGGCGACCTACGCTTCGCTCGCCGTCGATACGCATTCGCGCGAAAAGTGGATCGCCCGCTACGTGCCGAAGACCAACATGGTCGCGGCCAGTGTGCATGGCGTGCGCGCCGCCATCGTCATGGGCCTGCTGGGCGCGTTCTGGATCGCCACGGCCTGGCCGAGCGGCACGAACCTCGTGCTCAACGCCGCCGCGACCTGCGCGCTCGCGTCGGCGTCGCCACAGCCTACGCGCATGGCGAGCCAGATGGCGGTCGGCACGATCATCGCGTCGATCGTCGGCATGATCCTCACGTTCGGCGTGTTTCCGCACATCGACGGCTTTCCGATGCTGTGCGTCGCGCTCGCACCGGCGCTCGCCTTCGGCACCTTCCTGACGACGCGTCCGGCCTACGCGGGCTACGGCGTGGGCTACTGCATCTTCCTGTGCTTCCTCGCGGGGCCGGACAACGTCGTGCAGTACAACCCGAGCGGCTATATCAACGATGCGTTCGCGCTGGTGATTTCGCAGATCGTCTCGGCGGCCGCGTTTGCCGTCTTGCTGCCGCCTTCGACGCCGTGGCTGCGCAACCGCCTGCTCGCCAATCTGCGCGGCCAGGCCGTGCATGCCTGCCGTGCGCGCCTGCAGGCGCTGCCGGGCATTGCCGGCGTGGCGGGCCTGCGCAACCGCTTCGAAAGCGGCGCGCGCGACCTGATGTTCCAGCTCAACGCGCTCGCGGGCAAGGATGAAGCGTTCCGCCAGGACACGCTGCGCTGGATGTTCTCGACGCTCGAAATCGGCAACGCCGCAATCGATCTGCGCGAGGAACTGGCGGCGGTAACGGCGCAACACGGCACGCATCCCCGCTTTGCGAAGGGCGCACCGTGGCGCGCGCAAACGGCCGCGGCGCTCAAGAGCGTGGCCGCGCTGTTCGAGCGCCCGCACGCGCGCCGCCATGCCGCCGCGCTCGCCGCGACCACGGCCGCCATCGGCGCGGCGCAGGCGGTGCTCGAAGACGTGCTGCGCGAGGCCGCGCCGCGCGAAGAGCGCCACCCGATGCAGCGCTGCCTGAGCCATCTGCATTTCATCCGTACCGCGCTGATCGATCCGCAGTCGCCGTTCGCGGCCTATGCCCCGGACGCATCGGCCGGTACCGATACGAACAACCCGTCGGGCAAGCGCCCCGGCGATACACAAGGAGCGAACCATGCCTCGTGACGTGGCGTTTCTGGACGCCTACATTCCGGCGATCGTGCTGCTCTTCATTCTGGGCGCGGCGCTCACCTGGGTGCTCGATTCCGTGCTGGCCCGCACCGGCCTGTATCGCATCGTGTGGCACCCGTCCCTGTTCCGCGTGAGCCTGCTCGTGGTCGTGTGCTGCGCGATCGGGCTTGCCGTCTATCGTTGAAAACCGTGTTGAACCGGCGTTGAACCGGTTTGGAACAATCATGACTATCCGAAACATCATTGGCTTTATCGCGACGGCGATCATCTTCGTCGTCGCCATCCTGGTCGGCCGCGCGCTGTGGGTGCACTACATGGACGAGCCGTGGACGCGCGATGGCCGCGTGCGCGCCGAAGTCGTCAACATCGCCCCCGACGTCTCCGGCGCCGTGGTCGAGCTGCCCGTGAAGGACAACCAGATGGTGCACAAGGGCGACCTGCTCATGCAGATCGATCCGTCGCACTACCAGATCGCCGTCGAGCAGGCCGAAGCCGCCGTCGCCGCACGCAAGGCCGAGCTGACCATGAAGCTCGACGACGCCCGCCGCCGCGCCGACATGGACAGCCTCGTGGTCTCGCAGGAAAACCGCGAAAACGCCTCGCACACCGCGAATTCGGCGCAGGCGCAATACCAGCAGGCCATCGCCGCGCTCGACGCCGCCAGGCTCAACCTCGAACGCACGCGGGTGATCTCGCCGGTCGACGGCTACATCACCAACCTGCAGGTGTTCAAGGGCGACTACGCGATTGCTGGCCAGGCGAAGCTTGCCGTCGTGGACAGCCACTCGTTCTGGGTCTACGGCTACTTCGAAGAAACCAAACTGCCGCACGTACAGGTGGGCAACAAGGCCGACATCAAGCTGATGAGCGGCGGCACGCTCGAAGGCCACGTGGAAAGCATCTCGCGCGGCATCTACGACCGCGACAATCCGCAAAGCCGCGAACTGCTCGCCGACGTGAACCCGACCTTCAACTGGGTGCGACTCGCGCAGCGCGTGCCGGTGCGCATCCACATCGACAAAGTGCCGGACGGCATGATCCTGTCGGCGGGCACGACCTGCACGGTGGTGGTCAAGCCGGGCGCTTAAAGCCGCCCGACGTCCCGTTCACCGACGACAGATGGACTACAAGGAGCGCCTGCGAGCGCTCCTTTTTTATGCGTATTGTCTGACGCGCTCCGGGGCAGGATTGCATCAGGCCTGGCATTGCCTTGACGCTTTGCGGCACATTCCAGGCATGCACCGACAGACAAATTCTCAGGCCTGCAAAATATCGTCAGCCATTCAGCTAAACGGGTCTATAGCTTGACAGGCGTCAACACAAAAACCGCTCACACCTAAGACTATTCTGACTTTACTGTCCTTCGCCAAGTGAGCCGCGTGAGTTTTCTCTACGAGCATGTTCCTCAACTCTTCGCCCGCTATGTAGGCACGCCGTCAGACACCGGCGCGCGCCTGCATGCATCGCCGCGCATCGTCGTGCTCGGTATCGGCAACGAGCAATGGGGCGACGCAGGCTTCGGCATGCGCGCGATCGAGCGCATGAAGGCCCACTGGCAATGCGCGCCGCACGTCGAGTTCGTGGCGGGCGGCATCGAGGGGCGCGCGCTGCTGCCGCTGGTGGAAGCGGCCCAGCGCATGATCGTCTTCAACGCGGCCGATTTCGGCCATGCACCAGGCACGCTGTGCGTGCGCGAAGGCGACGCCGCCATCCGCCATCTGGGCACGCGCCCGTTCAACCTGCACCAGATGGATTTCGCCGATACCTTCGCGTGCGCGCAGCTCAAGGGCCGCTATCCGCGCGAACTGGTGCTGGTCGGCGTGCAGCCGCTCGCCCTCGACGACTATGGCCGGGGCCTGCGCCCCGCCGTGAGCGCGCAGCTCGATCCGGCCATCGCCGTTGCCTGCCGCTGGCTGCGGCGCTGGCATGCCCAGCCGCGAGCGCGCTTGAGCGCCGTGGACGGGCCGCCCGCTGCGGGCTGAGGCCGTCGCTGCGGCAATCCCGCAGCAAACCAGCGGCATTAAAAGCAGCATAGCGGCGGGACTTACGCGGGTTCGCCCGCGTTGCCCGCCGCCGTTGCGCTGCACTATCCTCGACTCTCCAGACAGCAAGCACGCGAGGATGGACGTCATGCGCTACCGCGATTTTCACCGCGAGTCGATCGAACACCCCGAGGAGTTCTGGCGCCGCGAAGCCGCGCGCATCCATTGGGAAACGCCGTTCGACAGTGTGCTCGACCGCTCGAATCCGCCGTTTGCGCGCTGGTTCACGGGCGGGCGCACCAATCTCTGCTTCAACGCCGTCGACCGCCACCTGGCCACGCGCGCGCAGCAGAACGCCCTCGTCTACGTCTCGACCGAAACCGGCATCGAGCGCCGCTACACCTACGCCGACCTGCACGCCGAAGTGAACCGCATGGCCGCCGTGATGCGCTCGCTGGGCGTCAAGCGCGGCGAGCGCGTGCTGATCTACCTGCCGATGATCCCCGAAGCCGTGTTCGCCATGCTCGCCTGCGCGCGCCTGGGGGCGATCCATTCGGTGGTGTTCGGCGGCTTCGCGGCGCCGAGCCTCGCCGCGCGCATCGACGATGCAAAGCCCGTGCTGCTCGTGAGCGCCGACGCAGGCGCGCGTGGCGGCAAGGTGATCGACTACACGCCGCTCGTCGACGAAGCGATGGCGCGCGCCGAATTCGCGCCGCCCCGCGTGCTGCTGATCGACCGCCAGCTCGCCCCAGAGCGGCTGTCCGCGCCCTATCTGGTGGACTACGAACCGTTGCGCGAGCAGTTCCACGACGCGCATGTGCCCTGCGAATGGCTCGAATCGAACGAGCCGTCCTACATCCTCTACACCTCGGGGACGACCGGCAAGCCGAAGGGCGTGCAGCGCGACGTGGGCGGTTATGCGGTGGCGCTCGCGACCTCGATGGAAACGATCTTCGAAGGCCGCGCGGGCGACACGATGTTCACGGCGTCCGATATCGGCTGGGTGGTCGGCCATAGCTACATTATTTACGCGCCGCTGCTCGCGGGCATGACGACCGTCATGTACGAAGGCACGCCGATCCGCCCCGACGGCGGCATCTGGTGGCGTCTGGTCGAGCAGCACAGGATCAACCTGATGTTTACCGCGCCCACGGCGATCCGCGTGCTCAAGAAGCAGGATCCCGCCCTGCTGCATGCCGCCGATCTGTCGAGCCTGCGCACGCTGTTCCTTGCGGGCGAGCCGCTCGACGAGCCGACCGCTACGTGGATTTCCGACGCGCTCGGCAAGCCCGTCGTCGATAACTACTGGCAGACCGAGACCGGCTGGCCGATGCTCGCCATTCAGGGCGGCGTGGAAAAGCTGCCGCAGAAGCTCGGCTCGCCGGGCGTGCCCTGCTATGGCTACGACCTCGTGCTGCGCGACGAACACACCGGCGAGCCGTGCGCGAGTGGCACGAAAGGCGTGATTACATTGAGCTATCCGCTGCCGCCAGGCTGCATGCAGACGGTCTGGGGCGACGATGCGCGCTTCGTGAAAACGTACTGGGAAAGCGTGCCGGGCCAGCAGGTCTATTCGACCTTCGACTGGGGCGTGCAGGATGAAAACGGCTACGTGACGATCCTCGGGCGTACCGACGATGTGATCAACGTGGCGGGCCATCGGCTGGGCACGCGCGAAATCGAGGAAGCGATTTCCTCGCACGCGGCGGTCGCGGAAGCGGCCGTCGTGGGCGTGAGCGATGCGGTGAAGGGCCAGGCCGCGCTGGCCTTCGTGGTGCTGCGCGACGCCGCGGCGGCCGCCGATCCGAAGCCTGCCGGCAAACTGGCCGCCGCGATTGCGGCGACGGTGGATCGGCAGCTTGGCGCAATCGGCCGTCCGGCGCACGTGCATTTCGTGCCGATGCTGCCGAAGACGCGCTCCGGCAAGCTGCTGCGCCGTGCGATTGCGGCGCTCGCCGAAGGCCGCGAGCCCGGCGAGCTGCCGACCATCGAGGACGCCAGCGCCCTGCAAGCGATCCGCGAGGCCGTGGAGGCCGCGCGCAAGGCCTAGCGCAAGAGTTGACGCAGTCTTGCGCGTCCCTTAGGCGCGCGCGCCGTAAGCGGCCAGGAACTGCCGCAGGATGCCGGTGGAATACGTCCCGGCGATGTCGGTGAGGAACGACGAGAACGACACGCTCGCGTGTTCGTCGGCGGTATCGGAGATCGTGCGCACGACGGCGCACGGCACGCCGTACTCGTAACAGACCTGGGCAATCGCCGCGCCTTCCATCTCCACGGCCAGCGCGTCGGGCAAGGCGGCGCGCAGCTCGCTGACCGCCGCCGCGCTCGCGACGAACTGGTCGCCGCTGATCACGAGACCGCGATGCACGCGCGGCAGCGCATGTTCCAGACGCGGCAACGCGCCCTTGAAGCGTGCCGCCAGCGCCACGCCCTCTTCTTCGACAAAGCGTTCGCACGCGGCCGCAAGCCCAGCCGCCAGCGCACGGTCGGCGTCGAAACGCGCGCGGCCCAGCAGCGGAATCTCATGACGCGGAAACAGCGGCTCGGCGTTCATGTCGTGCTGGAGCAGCGTCTCGCCCACCACCACGTCGCCGACGTGCACGTCCGCGCCCACGCCGCCCGCGACGCCCGTAAAGACGATCGCTTCGACGTCGAAGGCGTGAATCAGCGCACTGGCCGTCGCGGCGGCCGCGACCTTGCCGACGCGTGCGAGCGTCACGACGCAGGGCACGCCATGCACCGTGCCGAGGTGGTAGTCGCGCTGGCCGAAGGTGCGCGTCTGCACGCCCGATTCGGCCTGCATCGCGGCGATCAGGTCGCCGAGTTCCTGCGGCAGCGCCGCGAGCACGCCAAGCGGGCGCGTATTGCTAATCATCGTCTGGATTCCCCGATTTGGCGCTGGTAGAGCGCGGGTCGCTTAATCAACCGCCTGCAGCTTCGCCACCGCCAGCGCGAGCCACTTTTCGCCGTGACGCTTGAAGCGCACCTGCGCCTTGGCGTCGGTGCCGCTGCCTTCGAGCGCCGTGATCTTGCCTTCGCCGAACTTGGTGTGGAACACGTCCTGGCCGACGCGGAAACCCGCTTCGGCGGCGCGCTGCTCATTGGCGAAATTCGGCAGCGGCGTCTTGTCGGCGACATAGGCGTCGCGCTCGCGCGAACCGCCGCCGCTCTTGCCGCCGCCACTTCCACCATTGCCACCATTGCCGCCGCGCGAGAACCAGTCGCGGCCCCAACCGGCGTTGTCCGAGCGGCCGCCCCAACGCGCGCCCGCCTCGACCTTCGCCGTGAGCCACTTGAGCGACTCCTCCGGCAACTCGTCGAAGAAGCGCGAGCGCACGTTGTAGCGCGTCTGGCCGTGCAGCAGCCGACTCTGCGCGAACGAGATATAGAGCCGCTCCTTCGCGCGCGTGATCGCCACGTACATCAGGCGGCGCTCTTCTTCCAGGCCGTCGGCTTCCATCGCACTGTTCTCGTGCGGGAACAGGCCTTCTTCGAGACCGGTGATGAACACCGCCGAAAACTCCAACCCCTTCGCCGCGTGCACCGTCATCAGCTGCACGGCGTCCTGGCCCGCCTGCGCCTGGTTGTCGCCCGCTTCGAGCGACGCGTGCGAGAGGAAACCGGCGAGCGGCGTCATGACGTCGGGATTCTGCGCGGGATCGATGAGCGTGGGGGCGTCGAGCACTTCGATCTCGCCGTCCTGCGAAACGATTTCCGGCGCCTTCGACGCGCCCGGACGCAGCGGAATCGAGCGCGCCGGCGTATCCATGCCGTAGCCCTCTTCGCTCACGAACGCCGTGGCCGCGGTCACGAGTTCCTGCAAGTTCTCCAGCCGGTCCTGGCCTTCGCGCTCGCCCTGATAGAACTCGGCGAGACCGCTCATGCGCACCGTGTATTCGACGGTTTCCGGCAGGCTCATCTGCGCGGTTTCGGCGCGCATCTTCGCGACCAGATTGGCGAACGAGCCGAGCGTCGTGCCCGCCTTGCCCGTCACGTAGGGAATCGCCGCCGCCATCGAACAGTTGTAGAGGCGCGCCGCGTCTGCCAGCTGCTCGATCGAGCGCGCGCCGATGCCGCGCGCCGGGAAGTTCACCACGCGCGAGAACGCCGTATCGTCGTTCGGGTTGTCGATCAGGCGCAGATACGCGAGCGCGTGCTTGATTTCCTGACGCTCGAAGAAGCGCAGGCCGCCATACACCTTGTACGGAATGCCGCCGTTGACGAGCGTGTGCTCGATCGTGCGCGACTGCGCGTTGCTGCGATACAGAATGGCGATCTCGTGGCGCGCCAGGCCCTGCGCGATCAGCGCGCGGATTTCCTCGACGATGAAACCCGCTTCCTGCGAATCGGTCGCCGCCTCGTAGACGCGCACCGGTTCGCCGTGGCCCGCGTCGGTGCGCAGGTTCTTGCCCAGACGCCGCGAGTTATGCGAAATGAGGTGATTCGCGGTGTCCAGGATATGACCGTGCGAGCGGTAGTTCTGCTCCAGCTTGATCATGTGCTTCACGCGGAATTCGTTTTCGAAGTCGCGCATGTTGCCGACGTTCGCGCCGCGGAACGCATAGATCGACTGGTCGTCGTCGCCCACCGCGAAGATCGCGTTGCCCGGGCCCGCCAGCAGCTTGAGCCACGCGTACTGGAGCTTGTTGGTGTCCTGGAACTCGTCCACGAGGATGTCGCGAAAGCGCGCCTGGTAGTGCGCGCGCAGCGGCGCGTTGTAGGCGAGCAGCTCATAGCAGCGCAGCAGCAGTTCGGCGAAATCGACCACGCCTTCGCGGTGGCACTGCTGGTCGTAGGCGTCGTAAAGCTCGACGAACTTGCGGTTGAAGTCGTCGGTCACGTCGACGTCCTTCGGACGCAGGCCCTGTTCCTTTGCGTTGTTGATGAAGTACTGGAGGTTCTTCGGCGGATATTTTTCGTCGTCGACGTTCAGGCCCTTCATCAGACGCTTGATCGCCGAAAGCTGGTCGGCGGTATCGAGAATCTGGAAGGTCTGCGGCAGGCCCGCGTCGCGGTAATGCGCGCGCAGCATGCGGTTGCACAGCCCGTGGAAGGTGCCGATCCACATGCCGCGCGTGTCGATGGGCATCATCGCCTGAAGACGGGCGGTCATTTCGCGCGCGGCCTTGTTCGTGAAGGTCACGGCGAGAATCGTCATCGGCGAGGCGAGGCCCTGCTGGATCAGCCACGCGATGCGCGTGATCAGCACGCGCGTCTTGCCGCTGCCGGCCCCGGCCAGAATGAGTGCCGGTTCGTTGGGCAACGTGACGGCGGCGTGTTGTTCGGGGTTCAGATTGGCGAGCAGTTCTGGCATGGGGCGGCGGGATCCAGCGGAATTCGGGGGCGTACTTCGGATTAGACCGTCATTATAAATGGCGATCGCGCCCGGGCCGGCAAGCCGTCATGCGGGCCGCCCGAGCGCCTGCGCAGCGCCCCCCAGGCGCCCCTATACCGGGCCGCGCGCCGCGACAGCCCTCGCTACCCCTTATAATCGATCGTTTTACGCATCCTTTTTTCGGCAGATTCCACCCATGAGCGACAGCACGCTAGCGAAAAGCTTCGAGCCCCAGACCATCGAGGCCCACTGGGGCCCGGAATGGGAGCGTCGAGGCTACGCCGCCGCGACCTTCGAGCCCGGCCGCAAGAACTTCTCGATCCAGTTGCCGCCGCCCAACGTCACCGGCACGCTGCACATGGGGCACGCGTTCAACCAGACGATCATGGACGGCCTCACGCGCTATCACCGCATGCTCGGCGAGAACACGCTGTGGGTGCCCGGCACCGACCACGCGGGCATCGCCACGCAGATCGTCGTGGAGCGCCAGCTCGACGCGCAGAAGGTGTCGCGCCATGACCTCGGCCGCGAAAAGTTCGTCGAACGCGTGTGGGAATGGAAGCAGCAGTCGGGCTCGACCATCACGGGCCAGGTGCGCCGTCTGGGTGCGTCGATCGACTGGTCGCGCGAGTACTTCACGATGGACGACAAGATGTCGACCGCCGTGCGCGACGTGTTCGTGCGCCTTTACGAACAGGGCCTGATCTACCGCGGCAAGCGCCTCGTGAACTGGGATCCGGTGCTGGGCACCGCCGTCTCCGACCTCGAAGTCGCGAGCGAAGAAGAAGCCGGCAGCCTCTGGCACCTGCGCTACCCGCTCGCGGACGGCTCGGGCCACCTGACGGTGGCGACCACGCGTCCCGAAACCATGCTCGGCGACACGGCCGTGATGGTGCATCCGGAAGACGAGCGCTATGCGCACCTGATCGGCAAGATGGTCGCGCTGCCGCTGACCGACCGCCAGATCCCCATCATCGCCGACGAATACGTCGACCGCGAGTTCGGCACGGGCGTCGTGAAGGTCACGCCCGCGCACGACTTCAACGACTACGCGGTGGGCCAGCGCCACGGCCTGCCGATGATCGAGATCCTGACGCTCGACGCGAAGATCAACGACAACGCGCCTGAAAAGTACCGCGGCCTCGACCGTTTCGAGGCGCGCAAGCAGGTGGTCGCCGATTTCGAGGCGCTGGGTCTGCTGGATTCGGTGCAGCCGCACAAGCTGATGGTGCCGCGCGGCGACCGCACGGGCGTCGTAATCGAGCCGATGCTGACCGACCAGTGGTTCGTGGCGATGAGCAAGCCGGCGCCGGAAGGCACCTTCAATCCGGGCAAGTCGATCACCGAAACCGCGCTCGACGTGGTGCGCAACGGCCAGATCAAGTTCGTGCCGGAAAACTGGAACACCACCTACAACCAGTGGCTGGAGAACATCCAGGACTGGTGCATCTCGCGTCAGCTCTGGTGGGGCCACCAGATCCCGGCGTGGTACGGCGAAAACGGCGAAATCTTCGTCGCGAAGACCGAAGAAGAAGCGCGTGCGAAAGCCGACGCCGCGGGCTACACCGGCGCACTCAAGCGCGACGAAGACGTGCTCGACACGTGGTTCTCGTCGGCGCTCGTGCCGTTCTCGTCGCTCGGCTGGCCTGCTCAAACGCCGGAACTGGAGGCGTTCCTGCCCTCTTCCGTGCTGGTGACGGGCTTCGACATCATTTTCTTCTGGGTGGCGCGCATGGTCATGATGACCACGCACTTCACCGGCCAGGTGCCGTTCGAGACGGTCTACGTGCACGGTCTCGTGCGCGACGCCGAAGGCCAGAAGATGTCCAAGAGCAAGGGCAACACGCTCGACCCGATCGACATCGTCGACGGCATCGACCTGGAAACGCTGGTCGCCAAGCGCACCACGGGCCTCATGAACCCGAAGCAGGCCGCCACCATCGAGAAAAAGACCCGCAAGGAATTCCCGGACGGCATCCCTGCCTTCGGCACCGATGCGCTGCGCTTCACGATGGCGTCGACGGCTACGCTCGGCCGCAACGTCAACTTCGACCTCGCGCGCTGCGAAGGCTATCGCAACTTCTGCAACAAGCTCTGGAACGCCACGCGTTTCGTGCTGATGAACTGCGAAGGCCACGACTGCGGCTTCAGCAAGCCGGGTGACTGCCAGCCGGGCGATTGCGGCCCGGGCGGCTACACCGACTTCTCGCAGGCCGACCGCTGGATCGTGTCGCTGCTGCAGCGCGTGGAAGCCGACGTCGCCAAGGGTTTTGCCGACTATCGCTTCGACAATGTGGCCAATGCCATTTACAAGTTCGTCTGGGATGAATACTGTGACTGGTATCTGGAACTGGCGAAGGTACAGATCCAGACCGGCACGCCGGAGCAGCAACGCGCCACGCGCCGCACGCTGCTGCGCGTGCTGGAAACGGTTCTGCGCCTCGCGCATCCGGTGATCCCGTTCATCACCGAAGCGCTGTGGCAAAAGGTGGCGCCGCTGACCGACGCTTACCCGCAGGGCAAGACCGAGGGCGAAGCATCGATCATGGTGCAGCCGTACCCGGTCGCCGAACAGAAGAAGATCGACGAAGCCGCCGAACAGTGGGCCAACGACCTGAAGGCCGTGATCGACGCATGCCGCAACCTGCGCGGCGAGATGAACCTCTCGCCTGCAACGAAGGTGCCGCTGCTGGTCACGGGCAATGCAGAGCGCCTGGAATCGTTCGCGCCCTATGCAAAGGCGCTGGCGAAGCTCTCGGAAGTTCAGGTGATCGCCGACGAAGCGGCGCTCGACGCGGCCTCGGCAGGCGCGCCGGTTGCTATCGTAGGGACGGACAAGCTCGTGCTGAAGGTCGAAATCGACGTGGCAGCCGAGCGCGAACGCCTCTCGAAGGAAATCGCCCGACTGTCGAACGAAGTGACGAAGTGCAATGCAAAGCTGGGAAATGACAGTTTTGTAGCAAAAGCGCCGCCTGCTGTGGTTGAACAAGAGCAGAAACGACTGGCAGAATTCCAGGCAACGCTGGGCAAGCTGACTGCGCAACTCGCGCGGCTGCCTGCCTGAATCGGCTAAGGTGAGGTCTGGCGGCGCGCGCGGCGCCGGACCCCAGGACCAGGACAACAGACATGCTAAAAGTTACTAAAGCGGTATTCCCGGTGGCGGGCCTCGGCACGCGCTTCCTTCCGGCAACGAAGGCCAGCCCGAAGGAAATGCTGCCGGTCGTCGACAAGCCGCTGATCCAGTACGCGGTTGAAGAGGCCGTCGCGGCAGGCATCACGGAGATGATTTTCGTGACCGGCCGCAGCAAGCGCGCGATCGAAGACCATTTCGACAAGTCCTATGAGATCGAGGCGGAGCTCGAAGCGCGCGGCAAGGCCAAGCTGCTTGAGCTGGTGCGTAGCATCAAGCCGAACAACGTGGACTGCTTCTACGTGCGCCAGCCGGAAGCGCTCGGTCTCGGCCACGCCGTCCTGTGCGCGGAAAAGCTGGTCGGCGACAACCCGTTCGCCGTCATCCTCGCGGACGACCTGCTGTACGGCACGCCGCCCGTGATGAAGCAGATGGTCGAAGTGTTCGACCACTACCACAGCTCGGTGCTGGGCGTGGAAGAGATCCCCCCCTCGGAAACGCGCTCGTACGGCATCGTCGACGGCAAGGAGTGGGAAGACTCAATCGTCAAGCTGTCGGGCATCGTCGAAAAGCCGGCGCCCGAAGTCGCGCCGTCGAACCTGGGCGTGGTCGGCCGTTACGTGCTCAAGCCGCGTATTTTCGACCACCTGCGCGCGCTCAAGCCGGGCGCGGGCGGCGAACTGCAGCTCACGGATGCGATCCAGTCGCTGCTCGCCGACGAACAGGTGCTCGCGTACAAGTATCACGGTACGCGTTTCGACTGCGGCAGCAAGCTCGGCTACCTGAAAGCGACCGTGGAATTCGCGCTGCGTCACCCGGAAGTCGCCGCAGACTTCGAGGAATACCTGCGCACGCGCAACCCGGTGCTGGAAGGCTAAGCTTTCCTTCCTGCGCCAACAAAAAAGCCCGCGATCTTGCGATTGCGGGCTTTTTTTATGCCTGAAACACGGCATTGGAGCGCTTTAGCGGCGGCGCATCAAAAACACGAACGTCTTGTCCTGCTGCGTGCTTTCGACGATCTCGTTGCCGGTCTGCTTCGCAAACGCGGCGAAATCGCGCTGCGAGCCGGGATCGGTGGCGAGAACCTTGAGAATCTGGCCGCTTTCCATGTCGGCCAGCGCCTTCTTGGCGCGCAGGATCGGCAGCGGGCAGTTCAGCCCGCGCGCATCCACTTCCTTGTGAACCTGAATCTGCATCGGGGTTGGATCCTTCGGTGGCGCGCCGTGACGTGCGGTTGAGTTCCGTCACGTTTGGTGGCGCTGTGCGTCTGCTCGGTGCGTCAGATAACTGCGATTTTACCGCAGCCGCACCATGCCACGCTCGGCTCGCCGCCGAAACCCCGTGCAGGGCTCAAAGCGTGACCGCCTGACCAGTCTGCAGCGATTGCCGCAGCGCGTAGCCGATGCGCGTCGCCTCCAGCGCATCCTCCAGGCTCGCGCCCTGCCCCGCGTCCGCCGCCGCGCCGTTCAGGCGCGCACGCACCGCCGCCACGAATGCCTGCGCCTCGATCAGGAAGGCTTCCTCGAAACGCTCGAAGAAGGTCGGCGTGCATTCGCTGCGCGCGCCATGCGCGTCGAAGATCTCCACGCGATTCGTGCGCGGCACCCGGCCGATGGCGAGCGCGCCCGCCGTGCCGATCACCTCGCTCGACGTGTCGTTGCCGTGCGCCATGGTGCGCGAGGCGTAGAACATGGCCAGCTTGCCGCCTTCGAACTCGCAGATCGCCACGCCGTTATCGACATCGCCGAATTCGCGCAGGCCCTCGTGCAGCGCGACCGCGCCAGCCGCGAAGACGCGCGTGGCGCGCGGCTTGCCGAGCAGCCAGCGCGCAACGTCGATATCGTGCACGGTGCAGTCGAGGAAAATGCCGCCCGAGGTCGGCGCGAACCGCACAAAGAAGCCATCGGGATCATTGAGGTCGCAGTTTTGCGAGCGCACCAGGAACGGCCGGCCGATCCTGCCTTCGCGCACTTTCTCGAAGGCGTCGTGATAGCTCGGGTCGAAACGGCGCATGAAGCCGATCGTCACCTGCTGGCCCGGAAAGCGGCGCGACTCTTCGACAACGCGCTCGCACTCGGCCACGTCGAGCGAAAGCGGTTTCTCGCAGAACACGTGCTTGCCCGCCTTCAGGGCCTCGACAATCTGTTGCGCGTGCAACGATGATGGCGTCACCAGCCAGACGGCGTCGATGGAATCGTCGGCGAGCAGTTGCGCGTAGTCGTTGTACAGATGCGTTTCGGGCAGCGCCGAACGCGCCCACGCCAGGTCGTCTTCCAGCGGGCTGCACGCCGCCGCGAGCGTGGCGCCCGGCACGCGGTACGCGAGATTCTGCGCATGGCGCCGCCCCAGCCGCCCGAGTCCCGCCACACCCACGCGCAATGGCCGGGCACGATCGCTTGATTGCATGGTTCGTCTCCTTCCTGGTTCGCCAACGATCTTGATTCGGAATCCTGCCTATAAAAGCAGCGCCACTTCCCAGGAAGCGACGCTCTTCGCCTATCAACCGCCCAGCTTCACCACGCGCCCTTCGCGCCACGACAACGCCGCGGCTTCAGCCAGTTCGAGCGCCTTCAGGCCATCGGCGACGCTCGTGCGCACCGGCACGCCCTGCGTCACCGCTTCGTAAAAGTGCGCCATTTCGCGCGCATAGGCCGCGCGATAACGTTCGAGAAAGAACGCTTCCGGCACGTCCTGCGCCACCGACGTCTTCGACCACGCCACCACTTCGGTCGGCTTCATGTTGCCGGCCTGCAGCATGCCTTCGCTGCCGAGAATCTCGAAGCGCTGGTCATAGCCATACGCCGCGCGCCGCGCCGTGTTGATCTGGCAAAGACGGCCGCGCTTCGTGCGGATCGTCACAGCCGTCGAATCGATATCGCCCGCATCGGCGATCGCCGGATCGGACAGGCAACTGCCCGTCGCGTGCACGCTGTCGGCTTCGTCGTCCAGGATCCAGCGGAAGATGTCGAAGTCGTGAATCAGCATGTCCTTGAAGATGCCGCCGGAATGCTTGATGTACTCGACGGGCGGCGCGCCCGGATCGCGGCTCGTGACGATCAGCATTTCCGGCGTGCCGATTTCGCCCGCATCCAGACGCGTCTTGAGCGAGGCGAACGTCGGGTCGTAGCGGCGCTGAAAGCCGATCATCGCGACCACGCCCGCGCGCTCGACCGCTTCCGCGCATTCGCGCGCGCGTCCGATGGCGAGATCGACGGGCTTCTCGCAGAAGATATGCTTGCCCGCCGCCGCCGACTTCAAGATCAGTTCGGAATGCGTATCGGTTGACGAGCAGATCACCGTCGCGTCGATTTCCTTGTCGCCGAATGCACTGTCGATGTCGCTCACCTGCGCGCCGTGTTGCGCGGCGAGCGCGGCGGCGGCCTCGCGGTTCACGTCGATCACGTACTTCAGACGCACGCCGGGCTGGCGCGCGAGATTCGCCGCATGAATGCGGCCAATGCGGCCCGCGCCGAAAACCGCGACGTTCAGCGTCTTTCCATCAGTCATCGTATCCTCCAGGGTCGGTCGATTCTTCTACGTTGAGTTCGAGCCGGTACGCGAGCGCCACGAACAGCGCCTGGCACAGACAGAACGTGCTGGTCAGCGAGCGGAACGCAAACGCGCTCCCCTCCTTCACATAGAGTTGCGCATCGGCGTGACGCGCGAGTGGCGAAAGCTGGCTGTCGGTGATGACGAGCGTCTTCGCCTGGTGCTGCTGCGCCGCGCGCAGGCAGTACTGCGTCTCCTTGCCATAGGGCGCGAAGCTGATGGCGACCACCACGTCGCCCTTCCTCACGCTGCGGATCTGCTCGTGATACATGCCGCCCAGCCCCGAGATCAGATGCACGCGTTTGCGTGTGTGCTGCAGCGCATAGACGATGTAGCTCGCCACCGGAAACGAGCGGCGCACGCCGATCACATAGATGTTGTCGGCGTGTTCGAGCATCTGCACGGCGGCGTCGAACTGCGCGTCGTCGAGGCCCGCCTCCAGCTCGTCCAGCCCGCTGCGGCACGCGCCGATGAATTCGCGCGCCACCGTGCCGCCCAGTTCCGGGCTGGCCTCGCCGTCCTTGGCGTCGATCAACTGGCGGATGCGCTGCTGATAGCTCGTCGCCGATACGCCCTGCCCCGCATACGCCTGGCGGAACACCGCCTGCAAATCGGAGAAGCCCGAAAAGCCGAAGCGCTGCGCAAAGCGCACCACCGCCGAGGGATGCACGCCGCAACTCGCGGCGATGTCGCTGGTGCGATCCATCATCACGCTCGCGCGGTTCTGCTCGATATACGTCGCGATGCTTTTGAGCTGCCGCGGCAGCGCCTCGTACTCGTGTGCGATGCGCTGCATCAATTCGTCCACGCCTGCTACAGCGTCGCTGGTTTCGTCCGCCATGATCGTTTTCCTGCGCTTTTGCCACTTTTATCTTCGCCATTTGCCGCACTGCCGCAAACCCTTGCTGGGCGGGCGATCGGCGCCTGGCTAACGGAGCCGATTATAGGCAGCGCCCGCCCGGAATGGAACAGATTTTCCATTTTTATTTGCAATGAAATTTCTGTTGCAAGCCTTCGGACGATCGCCTAATCTTGTCGGTGAGCGCCGGAGAATTCGCTCGCGGGGCTCACCCCAAAAACGAACGACAGACCGAGAAAGGTGGAGACAATGACGCAACGCAAGGGCAAGACCATGCTCCGAAGGCTGGCTGCGGCGCTCGCGCTGGCAGCGGGTTTGACCGGCTTGAGCGTAATGGCTGCACAAACGGCGCAGGCCGCCGACGCGCACTTCGTCCTCATCAGCCACGCGCCGGATTCGGACTCGTGGTGGAACGTGATCAAGAACGCCATCAAGCAGGCCGACGAAGACTTCAACGTCGAAACCGACTACCGCAATCCGCCCAACGGCGACATCGCCGACATGGCGCGCCTGATAGAACAGGCCGCTGCGCGCAACTACGACGGCGTCATCACCACCATCGCCGACTTCGACGTGCTCAAGAGCTCGATCGGCAAGGTCACGGCCAAGAAGATCCCGCTCGTCACGATCAACTCCGGCACCGAGGAACAAAGCGAGCAACTGGGCGCGATCATGCACGTGGGCCAGCCCGAATACGTGGCAGGCCACGCTGCCGGCGAAAAGGCCAAGGCCGCAGGCGTGAAGTCGTTCCTGTGCGTGAACCACATCGCCACCAACACGGTGTCGTTCGATCGCTGCCGGGGTTTCGCCGATGCAATCGGCGTCGATTACAAGACCTCGACGATCGACTCGGGCCAGGATCCGACCGAAATCCAGTCGAAGGTCAGCGCCTATCTGCGCAACCATCCGAACACGGGCGCGATCCTCACGCTCGGCCCGGTGCCGGCGGCAGCCACGCTCAAGGCCGTCCAGCAGATGGGCCTCGCAAACAAGATCTACTTCTGCACCTTCGACTTCTCGGATGAGATCGCCAAGGCAATCCGCGCGGGCACGATCCAGTTTGCCATCGACCAGCAGCCGTACCTCCAGGGCTATATCCCGGTGGCCGTGCTGGCGATCGTGAAGAAAGACCACACCACCGATCCCGCGAAGATCCGCCAGATCCTCGAAGCAAACCCGAAGTTCAAGCAGCGCCTCGATACCTATGGCCTGCAACCGTCCTACGGCCCGAAGAATATCCGCTCGGGCCCGGGCTTTATCACGAAGGAGAATCTGGACAAGGTCGTGAAGTACGCAGGTCAGTACCGCTGATCTATCGGTTCATTTCGTCAGTCACGCGCGGCGGCGGCACGCTTGAAGCAAACCTGCCCCGCCTCACGCATGCAACGCCGCGCGTCTAATTACCGGGCTGAGTCAATCAGGCACGAGTCCGGAAGACAGGAGACATCATGGGTGTAGCCGGCAAACACTTTCCCTCGCACGCACCGGACGGCAGCGACGCCGCCACGCCGCCCGCCGCCAATGCCGCGGCCGCCAGCGACGAACGCGTGCGCCACGAATCGTGGTTCGGCCATCTGCTCGGCCGTCCCGAGTTCGCCGCGATTTCGGGAACCGTGCTCGTGTTCGCCGTATTCGCGATTGGCGCAGGCGGCTCCGGGATGTTCGACCTCGACGGCGTGATGAACTGGTCTCAAGTGGCCGCTTATTTAGGCATCCTTGCCGTTGGCGCGTGTCTCTTGATGATCGCCGGCGAGTTCGACTTGTCCATCGGCTCGATGATCGGCTTCGCGGGCATGATGGTCGCGATCCCGACGATGTATTTCCACTGGCCGATCCTGCTCTCGATCCTGTTTGCGTTCGCGGGCTGCACGGCGCTGGGCGCGCTCAACGGCTACCTCGTGGTGCGCACGCGACTGCCCTCGTTCATCGTCACGCTCGCGTTCCTGTTCATCCTGCGCGGCCTGACGCTCGCGCTCTCGATCATGTTCGCCGATCGCACCATCGTCTCGGGCGTGGGCGACGTCGCCAAAGCGGACTTTGTGACCAACCTGCTCTTCCACGGCACGGCGTTCAAGGGCCTGTTCGTGGCGCTCGCGCATGTCGGCATCGGCAAGATGCTCGATAACGGCCAGCCGCTCGTGCCCGGTATTCCGAAGGTGATTCTGTGGTGGATCGCGCTCGTCATCATCGGCGCGTTCACGCTGGCCCGCACCCGCTACGGCAACTGGATCTTCGCCGTGGGCGGCGATTCGAACGCCGCCAAGAACGTCGGCGTGCCGGTCAAGCGCGTCAAGATCTCGCTGTTCATGCTGACGGCGTTCTGCTCGTGCCTGTTCGCGGTGCTGCAGGTGTGCGATATCGGCTCGGCGGCTGCCGATCGTGGCTTGCAGAAGGAATTCGAAGCGATCATTGCCGCGGTGATCGGCGGCTCGCTGCTCACGGGCGGTTACGGCTCGGTGATTGGCGCGGCGTTCGGTGCGCTCATCTTCGGTGTGGTGCAAATCGGCATCACCTACACGAACATCGATTCGGACTGGTTCCGCGTGTTCCTCGGCGGCATGTTGCTGGTCGCCGTGCTCTTTAACCACTATGTGCGCCGCCGCGTCGCGCAATCGTAAGACGGAGGCCACAATCATGTCGGACACGAATCAAACGACTGCGAATGGCGCGAATGGCGCAAATGGCGACTACATCCTCGCGCTCGACAACGTCAGCAAGCACTTCGGCAAGGTCATCGCGCTCAACGGCGTCACGCTGCGCCTGAAGCGCGGTGAGGTGCACTGCCTGCTCGGCGACAACGGCGCGGGCAAGTCCACGCTCATCAAGACGCTCGCCGGCGTGCACGCGCCCACCACGGGCCAGTATTTCGTGGATGGCAAGCCCGTGCACTTCGAGTCGCCCAAGGATGCGCTCGATCTTGGCATCGCGACGGTGTACCAGGATCTCGCGCTGGTGCCGCTGCTGTCCGTCGCGCGCAACTTCTTCATGGGCCGCGAGCCGCAGAAGAAACTGTTTGGCTTCATCAACGTGATGGATCTCGATGCGAGCGCAACCATTGCCAAAGACCGGCTCGCAGAAATGGGCATTCACGTGCGCGACCCGCACCAGGCCATCGGCACGATGTCGGGCGGCGAGCGCCAGTGTCTCGCGATTGCGCGGGCGATTCACTTCGGCGCCCGCGTGCTGATTCTCGACGAACCGACCGCGGCGCTGGGCGTCAAGCAGAGCTTCAACGTGCTCAAGCTGATTCATGCGGCGCGCGCCAAGGGCATTTCGGTCATCTTCATTACCCACAATGTCCACCACGCCTACCCCATCGGCGATTCGTTCACGCTGCTCAATCGTGGCCGCTCGCTCGGCACCTATACGAAGGACACGATCACCAAGAACGAAGTCCTCGACATGATGGCCGGGGGCGCCGAAATGCAGAAGATGATCGCCGAACTCGACGGCGCCACGATCTGATACAGAATTCATCAGGAATGCTCATGACCAGTCATGAAAACACCGCATCGCGTTTCGCGTCCGGGCGCAGCCGCGATATCGTCTGCCTTGGCCGCCTCGGCGTCGATCTCTACGCGCAGCAAGTCGGTGCGCGGCTCGAAGATGTCTCCACGTTCTCGAAGTACCTGGGCGGCTCGTCGGCGAACATCGCATTCGGCTGCGCGCGCCTCGGCCTGAAATCGGCGATGCTCACGCGCGTGGGCGACGACCACATGGGCCGCTTTCTCACCGAGACGCTCGCGAAGGAAGGCTGCGACACGAGCCATATCCGTATCGATCCGGAACGTCTCACCGCGCTCGTGTTGCTCGGCATCAAGGATCGCGACACGTTCCCGCTGATCTTCTATCGCGAGAACTGCGCGGACATGGCCGTCGATCCCGCCGATTTCGACGAAGCATTCATCGCTTCCTCGAAGGCGCTGCTCATCACCGGCACGCACTTCTCCACCGAACAGGTCAACCGCACGAGCCTCACGGCGCTCGACTACGCGCGCCGCAACAACGTGCGCACCGTGCTCGACATCGACTATCGCCCGGTGCTCTGGGGCCTCACGGGCAAGGCCGATGGCGAGACGCGCTTCGTCGCCAGCGCCGGCGTGAGCGAGCACTTGCAAGGCATCCTGCCGCAGTTCGATCTCGTGATCGGCACGGAGGAAGAGTTCCGCATCGCGGGCGGCCAGGACGATCTCGTCGCGGCGCTCAAGCGCGTGCGCGAAGTCACGTCCGCGACGCTGCTGGTCAAGCGCGGGCCGCTGGGCTGCCAGATCGTCGAAGGCGCGGTGCCCGCCTCGCTCGACGACCTGCCGATGCAGCGCGGCGTCGAAGTCGAAGTGCTCAACGTGCTGGGCGCGGGCGATGCGTTCGCGTCGGGCTTCCTGTCGGGCTGGCTGCGTGACGCGTCGCTGGAAGACAGCGCGCGTTCGGCCAACGCGAGCGGCGCACTGGTGGTCTCGCGCCACGGTTGCGCGCCCGCCATGCCGACGCCCGCAGAACTCGACTACTTCCTGCGCGAAGCGAAGGCCGACCCGGCGCGCATGCGTCGCCCCGACCGCGACGCGACGCTCGCGCGCCTGCATCGCGTCACGCCCGCGCGCAAGCAATACGACGAGGTGCTGGGCTTCGCCTTCGATCATCGCAACCAGTTCTTCGATCTTGCGCAGCAGACGGGCGCGAGCGAGACGCGCATTTCCTACCTCAAGAACCTGTTCGTGGAAGCCGTGGCCCAAACCGAAAGCGCGCTGGGCCTGCAAGGCAGGGTCGGCGTGCTGATCGACGACCGTTACGGCCAGGATGCGCTCAATGCGGCGACCGGGCGCGACTGGTGGATCGGCCGTCCGGTCGAACTGCCGGGATCGGTGCCGCTGGTGTTCGATCATGGCCGCTCGATCGGCACGACGCTCGCTGCGTGGCCGATCCAGCACACGGTCAAGTGTCTCGTGCAATTCCATCCCGACGAGCCGATCGAGCAGCGCCTCGAACAGGAAGCGCAATTGCGCGCGCTCTACGACGCCGTGCAGGCGAGCGGCCACGAACTGCTGCTGGAAGTGATCCCGCCCAAACTCAACGGCAAGCCGAACGCGCCCGACACGATCTATCGCGCGCTCAAGCGGCTCTACAACATCGGCCTCTATCCCGAGTGGTGGAAGCTCGAACCGGTAGACGCGGCGCAGTGGCGCGACATCGATGCGCTGATCGCCGAGCGCGACCCGCATTGCCGCGGCGTGGTGCTACTGGGGCTTTCCGCGCCGATGGATCAGCTGATGGGCGGCTTCGCGGCGGCGGCGGCATCGGAGACCTGCCGGGGCTTCACCGTCGGCCGCACGATCTTCTACGAGCCGAGCTTCGCATGGCTCAAGGGCGAGATCGACGACAAGGAAGTCATCGCCCGCGTGCGGCGCGCATTCGAAACGCTGATCGCGGCCTGGCGCGCGGCGCGCAACGAAGCACAAGGCCACACGAACCCGCAGCAGCACATCGCGCATGAGGAGAAAGCGGCATGAACCAACGCATCGCTCCCATCGCCGGTGCGGCGCAGGAACAGGCGCAACAAGCACCGGGCGGCACTGTGCGTCTTACGGCGGCGCAGGCGCTGGTGCGCTATCTCGCGGCCCAGCGCGTCGCCTGCGAGGACGGCTCGGGCCGCACCGAGCCGCTGTTCGGCGGCGTGTTCGCGATCTTCGGCCACGGCAACGTGGCGGGCCTGGGCGAGGCGCTCTATCAGTATCGGCATGAGTTGCCGACGCTGCGCGCACACAACGAACAGGCCATGGCGCATAGCGCGATCGCTTATGCGAAGGCGCATTTTCGCCGCCGCATGATGGCGGTCACGACGTCGATTGGCCCCGGTGCGACCAACCTCGTCACCGCCGCTGCGCTTGCGCACGTGAACCGCCTGCCGGTGCTGCTGCTGCCCGGCGATATCTTCGTGTCGCGCGAGCCCGATCCCGTGCTCCAGCAAATCGAGGATCTTCAGGATGGCGGACTATCGGCGAACGACGCGCTCAAGCCGGTATCGCGCTACTTCGACCGCATCGTGCATCCGGCGCAGTTGCTCAACGCCCTGCCGCGCGCGCTGCGCGTGCTCACCGACGCCGCGCTGTGCGGCCCCGTCACGCTCGCGCTGCCGCAGGACGTACAGGCGATGGCGTGGGACTATCCGGCAAGCTTCTTCACGCCGCGCCTCGTCACCTTCCACGCGCCCGCGCCGGTGCAAACCGAAATCGACGCCGCCGTCGCGCAGTTGCATCGCGCGAAACGGCCGCTGATCGTCGCGGGCGGCGGCGTGCTCTACTCGCGCGCTGCGCCGCAATTGCAGGCTTTCGCGGCGGCGCACGGCATTCCCGTGGTGGAGACGCAGGCGGGCAAAGGCGCGCTTGCATGGGACGATCCGCTCAACGCGGGCGCGATCGGCGTGACGGGTTCGCCCGCCGCCAACGCGCTCGCCAGTGAAGCCGATTGCGTGCTGGCCGTGGGCACGCGCCTGCAGGACTTCACGACCGGCTCGAACTCGTTGTTCGCGAATGCGCGCGTGGTCAGCGTCAACGCCAACGGCTTCGACACGCTCAAGCTCAACAGCGTGGCCGTGCAGGCCGATGCGAAGCTCGCGCTCGCCGCGCTTGACGAAGCGCTCGTCCACTGGCGCGCCGAGGCCGACTGGAGCGCCAACGCCGTGCATTGGGCCAACGACTGGCGCGCAAGCGTAGACAAGCTCACGCACGCGCCGCAGGAACGCAACAGCCTGCCGTATGACGCCGATGTGATCGGCGCCGTGCAGCGCTCGTCGAGCCGTTCGTACACCGACGATATCGTCGTGTGCGCAGCCGGCACGCTGCCCGCCGAATTGCACAAGCTCTGGCGCGCGGGCCAGCCCGGCGCCTATCACGTCGAATACGGCTACTCGTGCATGGGCTACGAAATCGCCGGAGGATTAGGGGCGAAGCTCGCGCGGCCCGATCGCGAAGTGATCGTGATGGTCGGCGACGGCAGCTACCTGATGATGAACAGCGAGATCGCCACCTCGGTGATGCTGGGCGCGAAGCTCATTATCGTCGTGCTCGACAATCGCGGTTATGGCTGCATCAACCGTCTGCAGCAGGCCGTCGGCAGTGCGCCGTTCAACAACCTGTTCGAGGATTGCGCGCAAGGGCCGCTGGGCGCGCCGCGCATCGACTTCGCTTCGCATGCGCGCTCGCTGGGCGCACAGGCCGAACACGTCGCCAGCGTCGCGGAACTCGAAGCCGCGCTGCAACGCGCCCGCGCGGCCTCGCGCACCTACCTCATCAGCATCGATACCGACCCGGCGCGCACGACCGAGGACGGCGGCTGGTGGTGGGAAGTCGCGGTGCCCGAAGTCTCGCCGCGCGCAGCGGTGCGCGAAGCGCGCGAGCGTTACGACGACAAGCTCGCGCAGCGCGGCGGACGCGCGACGCATGCCGAGGCGAAGCCCGCGCAGGACGCCGCCGACGGCGACACCCCTTCCAACGCATGACGAGATTCACGATCTCCAGATCGAGGCACGCACATGAGCGCATTTGAAGTACGCATCGGCATCAATCCGCTGTCGTGGATGAACGACGACTTGCCCTCGCTCGGCGGCGAAACGCCGCTGTCGACGGCGCTCACCGAAGGACGCGAGATCGGCTACGAAGGCTTCGAACTCGGCAACAAGTTTCCGCGCGAACCGCAGGCGCTCAAGGCGCTGCTCGCGCAATACGATCTTTCGCTGGTGTCGGGCTGGTATTCGGGCATGCTCGCGAAGCGCAGCGTCGAGGAGGAAATCGCCGCCGTCGACAGGCATCTCGACCTGCTCGCGCAGAACGGCGCGACCGTGATGGTCTATGGCGAAGTCGCGGATTCGATCCAGGGCTCGCCGCGTCCGCTCTACCAGCGCCCGCGCTTTTTCAGCGAGCAGCAGTGGGACGAGTACGCGGCGCGCGTCGACCGGTTCGCGCAGCACACGCTCTCGCGCGGCGTGCGGCTTGCGTATCACCATCACATGGGCGCCTATGTCGAAACGCCCGCCGACGTCGACAAGCTGATGGCGCGCACGAGCGACGCCGTGGGCCTGCTGTTCGACGCGGGGCATATCACCTTCGCGGGCGGCGATCCCGTGAAGGAACTCGACAAGCACATTGCGCGCGTCTGCCACGTTCATTGCAAGGACGTGCGTCCTGCCGTGGTGAAGCTCGCGCGCAATCGCAACTGGAGTTTTCTCGACGCGGTGCTCGCGGGCGCGTTTTCCGTGCCGGGCGACGGCACGGTGGATTTTCCGGCCATCATCGCGCGGCTCAAGCGGCACGGTTATCGCGGCTGGCTGGTCGTCGAAGCCGAGCAGGATCCCGTGATCGCGCCTTCGTATGAATACGCGCAGAAGGGTTATCGCACGCTGCGCACGCTCGTCGATGCTCCGGACACCGAATCGAAGGAGGCAGCATGAGCTTGCTGGTCAAGGCCGATCGCGAAGGCCAGACAATCGCGCGCGTCACGCCCGCTACGGCGGGCTGGCGCTATGTCGGCTTCGCGGCGTACCGTCTGGGCGCGGAAGAAGTCGTGCACATCTATGAGACGAACCGCGAAAGCTGCATCGTCGTGCTCGCGGGCGCGGTGGATATCGAGGTGAACGGGCAGCGATATTCGGGCCTGGGCTCGCGCGACAGCGTATTCGAGGATGCCGCGCCGACCGCGCTCTATATACCGCCCGGCGTGAAGGCGACCGTGCGTGCGTTGCGCGATGCCGAAGTGGGCGTAGCAAGTGCGCCCGCGCAAGGCACGCTGCCGGTGCGATTGATCGAGCCTTCGCAGATGAAGCGCTCCACGCGCGGCAAGGGCGCGAATACGCGTTACGTCTGCGATATTCTTCCGCAAACCGAGGCGGCTGAATCGCTGCTCGTGGTGGAGGTGCGCACGCCTTCGGGCCATTCGTCGAGCTATCCGCCGCACAAGCACGACGCCGACCGTCTGCCGCAGGAAAGTGCGCTGGAAGAGACGTACTACCATCGGCTCAATCCGAAGCAGGGTTTTGCGTTTCAGCGCGTGTATACCGATGCGCGCGATCTCGACGAAACCATGGCGGTGGAAGATCACGATGTCGTGATGGTGCCGCGCGGCTATCATCCGGTTGTCGTGCCGTATGGCTATGACTCGTACTATCTGAACGTGATGGCCGGCCCCACGCGCGAATGGCATTTTCATAACGATCCCGCGCACGAGTGGATCATCGAGCGGGATGCGAAGTGAGGTGCTTGCTTCAGGCGCTGCAATGGGAAACGCCGCTTGGGAGAGCGGCGTTTTTTTATGTATGCAAGGTCGGCTAAAAATATTAGAGGAGTACGAGCCAAGTCAAATCCATCGGCGATTAGTGCAGCGAGGTCACCCTAGAATGCGTGATCCCATTCTGCAACTAGCCTCTCGAAATGTCGCAGCTCGCCATAGAAGTCGAAGAAGGTCTACCGGAAGCGACTTGCTGCTTTGGGTCCGTCACCTATCACGGCGTTCAGTGGGACTTAAGCCATCTTGATCCGTTTGCGTTCAGAATCGATCCGGGTCTCGGCACTATGCTTACGGTGGTAGTCGTGTTCTCCTGCCACTGCTTTTCTCACAGCATTCGACACGATACGCGTGCGCTTTCAGAAATACCGGGCAACGAGTTCTACGACGATGGCCGGGAGCGACGCGTACTCGACCAGCGCTTCGCATTGTCGCGCCGCTTTCTTCGCGCCATCGTAAAGAGCCTTCACGCGCGCCGCATCACCATCGCCGATAGAAGGCAGCCGAACTTCGTGACGCTCGATACGGTGAACGCCGACGGGACAATTTCCCAATACGCTGTTTTCTTCGAAATCGAAAGGGATAGACAGCGCAAACGCCGCTTGTTTCTGCGCATTCAGTCTGCCTATCTGCTGCACGGCGGCTTGACCAGGCGGCAGGCGTCGGCTGGAAAAGTGAGATTCGATACGCTTTTACGCAATGCGTACCAAGGCAAGAAGTTTGGCGGATAAGGGCCAGAAAGACCAACGGCCACCTATTGGTGGCCGTCGTTTGCGGGGCTCTCTATCCGCCTTTCAGCAGACTTCCCACTCCAGGTGGGACCCGGTTGCCCGGGCGGCGCTACGTTTTTCACACCCGCTCGTACGTAGTTTTGAAGCCTGATAGTACTGTTTCTTACCCGGCAGGGTCAAGCTCACGCGCGGAGCCAGTTTGACTTCGCGCAGTCACTCAAGCCAACTGAAACTTCCCCACCAGCCGCTTCAGCACCTTCGCCTGATCGTCGAGCGACTGCGCCGCCGCCGTCGCTTCCTCGACCAGCGCCGCATTCTGCTGCGTGCCCGAATCCATCTGCGAGACCGCGCGGCTGATTTCCTCGATGCCCGCGCGCTGCTCGCTCGACGCCGCCGAAATCTCGCCGATGATGTCGTTCACGCGCCGCACGGCCTTCACCACTTCTTCCATCGTGTGGCCCGCGTCCGTCGCGAGTGTCGAGCCGTTCTCCACGCGCTCGACCGACGCCGTAATCAGCGTCTTGATCTCCTTGGCCGCCGCCGCGCTGCGCTGCGCGAGGTTGCGCACTTCGCCCGCGACCACCGAGAACCCGCGCCCCTCTTCGCCCGCGCGCGCCGCTTCGACAGCCGCGTTGAGCGCCAGAATATTGGTCTGGAACGCGATGCCCTCGATCACGCCGATGATGTCGGCGATGCTCTTCGCGCTTTCGTTGATCTGGTTCATCGTCGCGACCACGCGGCCCACCACGGCGCCGCCCTTCTCGGCGATCTGCGAGGCGTTACCCGCCAGCGTGCTCGCCTGCTGCGCGTTTTCCGCGTTCAGGCGCACCGTGGACGTCAGTTGCTCCATGCTGCTCGCCGTGCGTTCGAGTGCGACGGCCTGCTCTTCGGTGCGATGCGAAAGATCGAGATTGCCGGTCGAGATTTCGCTCGATGCGGAGGCGATGGCCTCGGCGCTCGCGGCGATTTCGGAGACCGTGACCGAGAGGCCGTTCTGCATGTCGCGCAGCGCGCCAAGCATGCTGGAGGCGTCGCGCGCATGCACGTTCACCGGCTGCGCGAGGTCGCCCGAGGCAATGCGCGCGGCGATGGCCTTGGCATGCGCCGGCTCGCCGCCAAGCTGGTGCGCAAGACGCCGCACGACCCACTCGCTCACCACGAACGCGAGCACGAGAAGGCCGAGCGTCGCCACGGCGATCATCACGAACGACGACTTGAAGATGAACGCCGATGCCGCGATGGTCGCCTTGGCCGCCGCGCCGCGCTGGGCAACGATCTGGTCGACGAGGGTTTCGAGCTTGCCGGTCTCCACCAGCAGCGACACGTCCTGGGTGCCGACCTGCCAGCTCATCTGCGACAGGTCGAGCGGCTGCGCCTTCACGAGCGTGACGAAGTCGCGCAGGTGGCCGCTCCACGTTTGCGCGGCCGCAGCGAACTGCTTCTGCTGCGCGATGGCGTCCGCACCCGATTGCGCCGCGTACTGTCCAAGCGCCTGAATCTCCGTGCCCAGCGTGCCGAGATCCTTTTCAATGTCCGCGCCGAGTTCGTCGCGCTCCTTGGCCGTCGTGGCCGTGAGCAGCATCTTTTGCGCGCGGCTCGCCCGCAGCACGTGGCCGCGCGCTTCCTCGGCGGCGCGGCTCGCGACGTGGCCCTGTTCGTAGATCGACTGCGTGGAATCGTTCAGGCGGCTGATCTGCGTAAGCGAAAATCCGCCGATCGCGAGCGTCCCGACCAGCACCACCGCAAACGCGGTGCGCAGCATCGCCTTGACCGACAGCTTGCTGTTTTGCGCCGGTGGCCGACGCTTAGGCTGCTTTCCCCGTGGCGCGCCGCCAGGCGCCGCACCCGCCCCACTCTCCACTTCCGGCACGAAACCCGCGTGCAGGCCCGCTTCCTTGATTGCTCTCATCGTCCTTCGGTCTCCATGCCAAGGCAGCCGGAGTTGGCGCTTGTGGCGCGTCGTCCGGTTCACTGCAAAGCGCTGTTTGTTGTCGGCGCCAGCCCGCATCGTTCCGATGACTAACGATGCGCATCGCTTGACGCCTCAACTCCGGTCAACGGCATCGCGCTGCGCAATCTTTAGTCGCGCGACGTCGCTCTGCGTATTCCGGCCCCGTAGCTTCTGCGCGTGCCGGGCGGTTGCCTTTCACGCGCATGGGCCGGGTTATAACCGGCCAAAATCCGCGATCAAAATAGCTCGGCATATTCGCGACACCGGGCGAGATATTCCTCGACAGCACGCTGCGACAGGGCGTCGCGGCAAAGGGTGCCCATCCGATGCTCATCCGGCGTTGATCGGGCCACCCGACGATGTCCGATTCGCGACAAAGGTTGTCCGGACGATTCGAGCGAGACACATTACACTGCGCTTCATAACTCCTATACATGACAACGTCACGCCATCGCCCTGTGCGCTCAAGCTGTTGCGCGACAAGGCGCCCGCGTGCGGCTCCTCTGCCTATCGACACCATGGAAACCAGCCTCGACAAGCGCGCCGTGTCCGGCGTCGCTCCCGCTTCTGCTCAAGGCGCTGCCGCCTCCGGCGCGCAGCGCACCGTCTACTCCGTGCTCGGCGCGATCAGCTTTTCGCACCTGCTCAACGACATGATCCAGTCGCTGATCCTGGCCATCTATCCGATGCTCAAGGACAACTTCGCGCTGTCGTTCACGCAGATCGGCCTGATCACGCTCACGTACCAGATCACGGCGTCGATGCTCCAGCCGCTGGTCGGCGTCTACACCGACAAGAAGCCGATGCCGTATTCGCTGCCCGTCGGCATGGGCTTCACGCTCTGCGGCCTGCTGCTGATGTCGGTCGCGCCGAGCTTCGGCGTGCTGCTGGTGGCCGCCGCGCTGGTCGGCTGCGGCTCGTCGGTGTTCCACCCGGAATCGTCGCGCGTCGCGCGCATGGCGTCGGGCGGCAAGCACGGTCTCGCGCAGTCGCTCTTCCAGGTGGGCGGCAATGCCGGTTCGTCGCTCGGGCCGCTGCTGGCTGCCGCGATCATCATTCCGCACGGCCAGCGCAGCATTGCGTGGTTCTCGGCGGCGGCGCTCGTGGCGATCGTCGTGCTCACGCAGATCGGCCGCTGGTACAAGGCGCATCCGAATCTCAAGAAAAAGCGTGCCGAAGCGCCGCACGTCGCGCTCTCGCGCGGCCGCGTGGCCATGGCGATGAGCGTGCTCGTGCTGCTGGTGTTCTCGAAGTACTTCTACCTCGCCAGCATCAACAGCTACTTCACGTTCTATCTGATCGACCGCTTCCACCTGCCCGTGCAGGCCGCGCAGATCCACCTGTTCGTGTTCCTTGCCGCCGTCGCCGCGGGCACGATCATCGGCGGCCCGGTGGGCGACCGCATCGGCCGCAAGTACGTGATCTGGGGTTCGATCCTGGGCGTCGCACCGTTCACGCTGCTGCTGCCCTACGCCAACCTGTTCTGGACGAGCGTGCTGACCGTGATCATCGGCGTGGTGCTGGCCTCGGCGTTCTCGGCGATCCTCGTCTACGCCCAGGAGCTGATTCCCGGCAAGGTGGGCATGGTCGCGGGCCTGTTCTTCGGCTTCGCGTTCGGTCTGGGCGGCATCGGCGCCGCGGTGCTCGGCCAGCTCGCGGATGCGACCAGCATCAGCTTCGTCTACAAGGTCTGCTCGTTCCTGCCGCTCATCGGCGTGCTCACGGTGCTCCTGCCGGATGTCGAGGGCAAACGGGCGAAGAAGACCGCCTGACGCGTCGACATACGTTGTGCGAAACGGCCGGCTGCCCCTTGGGGCGCCGGCCGTTTTTCATGGCGCGCCGCTTGGACGCATCGCGGCTTCGTACTAGTCTTGAGAGACATCTGCGCGAGGTTCGCCATGCAACTGTCCACGGTAGACATCGTCAAGCCCGAGAACACCAACTTCATTCTCGGCCAGTCGCACTTCATCAAGACTGTCGAAGACCTGCACGAGGCGCTGTTCGGCGCGGTGCCGGGCCTCGCTTTCGGGCTCGCATTCTGCGAAGCGTCGGGCAAGCGGCTCGTGCGCCGCTCGGGCACCCAGGACGCGCTCGTCGAGATGGCCACCGACAACGCGCTGCGCATCGCGGCGGGCCACAGCTTTATCGTGTTTCTCGGCGATGGGGCGTTCCCGGTCAATGTGCTCAACGCGGTGAAGGCCGTGCCCGAGGTGTGCCGCATCTTCTGCGCCACCGCCAATCCGACTCAGGTGCTGATCGCGCAGACCGACCAGGGACGCGGCATCGTCGGCGTGGTGGATGGGCTGCCGCCGCTTGGCGTAGAAGCCGAAGACGATGTGCGCTGGCGCAAGGACTTGCTGCGCGCGATCGGCTACAAGGCCTGATTGCCGATGACCTTGCTGACCGATCGAACGCTCTGGCCCGCGCTGCACACGCAGACGCGGCACGCGCTGGCTTGCGGTGCGTTGCAGCCCATCGAAACCGCGCTTACGCATCTGGAGGAAGGCGGTGTGCGCTTCGCCGTGCGGCAGGTGTCGAGCCTCGCGCGCAAGGAGACCGCGCGCCGCACCGATGCATCGAGCGCCAGCGGCCCCGACGTTGCTCGCCGCAATCCCTTTCTCCCGTATGACGCCGATCTCTATGTCGGCGACATTTCACCGACGCATGTGGCGCTGCTCAACAAGTACAACGTGATCGACGATCATCTGCTGATCGTCACGCGCGAATTCGTGCCGCAGACGGCCCTGCTCGATCTGGCCGATTTCGACGCGCTGCTCGTGGCGCTGCGTGGCGGCGACGTGCTCGGCTTTTACAACGGCGGCGAGGCAGCGGGCGCGAGCCAGTCGCACAAGCATGTGCAGGCGGTGCCCTTGCCGCTCGACGATTCGGGTCTGTCTGCGCCCGTTGAAGCGCTGTTCGATTCGGTGGCCGTGACGAATGAAGGGGCGCGTATTGGCGGCTTGCCGTTCGCGCATGCCTTCGCGCTGATCGACGGCATGGCGAGCGATGCGGCGCAAAGCGCCCTCAAGACTTATCGTGCGCTGCTGCACGCTTGCGGCATCGATGCCGTCGATGTGGCGGGTCTCGCACACCAGAGTGCGCCCTACAATCTGCTCGTCACGCGCCGCTGGATGCTGGTGGTGCCGCGCGCGGCGGAGCGTGCCGAAGGGATCTCGCTCAACTCGCTCGGTTTCGCGGGGTCGTTGTTCGTGCGCGACGCACAGCAACTCGACACGCTCGTCCGCATCGGGCCGATGACAGCGCTCAGCCGCGTCGCGAAGCCGCGCGCTTGATCTGCTTAACCGATCCCCAGCCAGTCGCGCACGATGTCTTCTCGTTGCGCAAGCAACGAAGTCGCACCATCGAACACGATGCGCCCATGCCCCATCACCGCGATCCGGTCGGCCAGTTGCGGCGCAAGCGCAAGCCGCTGCTCGATCAGCAGGATCGCGACGCCGCGCTCGCGCAGCGTGCGCAGGCAGGCGGCCACGCGCGCGGCCATCGGTGTGGACAGCCCTTCGGCGGGTTCATCGACGATCAGCAACGCAGGGTCGCCGAGCAGCGCCCGGGCGAGCGCGAGCATCTGCTGCTCGCCGCCCGAAAGCACGCCCGCGCGCGCAGACCGGCGCTCGCGCAGGATCGGGAACAGCGCGTGAGCGTCGGCGAGCGTGAATCGCGTGAAGCGCGTGAGGCGCGTGCTGCGCGTGTTCATCCCCAGACGCAGGTTGTCCTCGACGCTCAAGGTCGGGAAGATGTCGCGCTGTTCCGCCACATAGCCCAGACCCGTACGCGCGACTTCGAAGGTGCGCAGCGGCGCGAGATCGACGCCCGCGAAGCGCCGTACGCCATCGGCGTTCACCATCGACATCAGCGCCTTCGCAAACGTCGAGCGCCCCGAGCCGTTGCGCCCCGCCAGCGCGACCACCTCGCCCGCGCCGATACGCAGGTCGACGCCATGCAATACCTGACTCTCGCCGTACCACGCGCGCAGCCCGGCGACTTCGAGAAGCGGATTCATCGCACGGGTTTCAGGCATCGGGCGCTCCGAAGTACGCTTCGCGCACGGCGGCATTGGCGCGGATTTCAGCGGGCGTGCCGGTTGCAATAACACGCCCCTGTGCGAGCACCGAAACGCGATCGGCAAGCCCGAATACCACGTCCATGTCGTGCTCGATCAGCAGCACGGTCTTGCCCGCCGTCATCTTGCGGATCAGGTCGAGGACGCGCGCGGCTTCGGCCCGGTTCATGCCCGCCGTGGGCTCGTCGAGCAGCAACGTGTGGGCGCCGCCCGCGAGCGCAAGGCCCAGATCGAGCGCGCGTTGCTGCGCATAGCTGAGCGTCGACGCCGCGTGATCGGCCACGTGAGCGAGATCGAGTGCGTCGAGCAAACCAGTTGCGCGCGCATCGATCTGCTTCGAGCCGAACCAGCGCGCGGCCAGCCCCGCACCGCCGCCGAGCGACGCCAGCCCAGCGCAGCGCAGGTTCTCGCGCACGGACAGTTGCGCGAACACGCTCGTGGCCTGAAAGCTGCGCCCGAGTCCGCGCCGGGCAAGCGCGGGACTGGCGAGGCGCGTGACGTCCTCGCCGCGCAACGCAATGCGGCCCTTGCTCGCGCGGCGCTCGCCCGCGATCAGGCTGAAGAGCGTCGATTTGCCCGCACCGTTCGGGCCGATCAGCGCGTGGCGCTCGCCTTCGTGCACGTCGAGATCGACGCCGCGCAGAATGGGCGTCGCGCCGAAGCGCTTTTCGATACCGCGTAATTCGAGGGCAAGCGCGGTCATGGGCGCGCCTTGCCGGCATCGTGGAGCGCGCCGGCCGCACGCCGCGCGTGTCGGGCAAGCCCCGCCGCGACGAGCAACAACACGACGACCGCCGCCGCCAGCGCGCCCGAGGCACGCGGCGAAAGGGCCACCAGCCACGCACTCGCATCGTCGTCGCCGAAGCGCAGCGCGTAAGCCCATTGCACCGCCAGCACCAGCGCGAGCGTGCCGCAAGCCGTCGCGAGCGCCGCCGTCGTCCAGTACGCACGGCAACGCCGCCAGCCGTGCCGCGTCAGCGCCGCGCGCTGACTGGCTGCGAGCCCGGCGAGACCACCGGGCGCGGCCAGCACGACGGCGATGAAGAACAGTCCGACGTAGAGCATCCACGCGCGCGACACGCTCGCCACGCCCACGCTGAACCCTACCCACACGAGCGCGCCAAGCACCGGGCCGAAGAACGACGCCGTCCCGCCCGTCACCGTCGCGATCAGCACGCCCGCCGAGCGCGTCATGCCCACGCTTTCCGCTGCGGCGAGTTCGACGTTGATGAGCGCGAGCGTGCCGGCAACCCCCGCGAACGCCGATCCCAGCACGATCATCATTGCCCTCACGCGCGCGGGCGATGCGCCGAGCGCGGCGGCGCGCACCGGGTTGTCGCGCACGGCGTTGGCAAGTCGCGCATAGGGCATCCTTGAGACCGCATGGATCGCGATGCTCGCCACGAGACACCAGAGCGCGATCAGGCAGTACGCCTCGCGCTGCGGCCCGAATGTCCAGCCTGCGATGGCTGGGCCGCTCGCACGGTCGATGGCGACGCCCGCCTCGCCGCCGAACCAGTCCGGCAGCGCCCACGCCGCAGCGGCAACCAGTTCGCCGATCCCCAGGGTGATCATCGCGAAGGCCGTGCCCGCCCGGCGCGACGCGATGAGCGCCGTCAACACGCCGACGGCTGCGCCCGCCGCACCGCCCGCTAAAGGCAGCAGCGGCAGCGGCAACGCCGCATGATTGAACACCTGCGCCGCCGCCAATGCGCCAAGGCCCGCAGGCGCGGCATGGCCGAACGAAAGCAGGCCGGTCTCGCCGAGCAGCAGGTTGTAGGAGAGCGCAAAGACGATCATCGTCGCGGCCTGAGCGAGGCCGGCAAGCAGCCAGCCTTGCGGGACGCCCACAGGCGACAGCCACGCCGATACGAGCGGCGGCGCGACCAGCAGCGCCGTCAGTGCCAGCCACGGTGCAACACGCCACGTCGTGCGCACACGAGCGTTCATCGTCAGGCGTCCTCGCCGCGCTGGCCGAGGAGGCCCTGCGGGCGCACGGCGAGCATCGCGACCAGCAGCAGATACGGCAGCATCGGCGCGATCTGCGCGAGCGTCAGCGCGCTCCACGCGGGCGCGAGCGTCACGCCGAGCCTGGTCGCGAGCGAGCCGAACGAGACGTCGCTCGCCACCGCGAAGGTCTGCAGCCACCCCACCGCCAGCGAAGCGGCAAACGCGCCGCCAAGCGAGCCGAGCCCGCCCGTCACCACCACCACGAACACGATCGAGCCGACCGATTCGGCCATCGCGGGTTCGACCACGAAAAGCGGCGCAGCCGCCGCGCCCGCCAGCGCGGCGAGCGCCGTGCCGAGCGCGAACACCAGCGTCTGCACGCGCGGCACGTCATGGCCGAGCGCCTCGACGGCCTGCGGATGCGTGAGCGCGGCGCGCACGATGAGCCCCGTGCGCGAGACGCGCAACGCCGCGAAGATCAGCACGAACATCGCCAGCGCGACAACCATCGTGAAGGCGCGGTAGCGCGAGAACGCCACGCCGCCGTAGGTGAAGAGCGCGCCGTCGAGCCATGCAGGCACGGGCGCCGCGAGCGGCTGGAACCCCCACGCAAGCTTGACCAGTTCGCCGATTGCCCAAGCCGCGCCGAAGGTCAGCAACAGCGCATTGAGCGGGCCGCCCGGACGCGCGCGGCGCAGCAGCGTGGTCTCGAATACCGCACCGGCCGCGCCCGCGATCAACGGCGCGACCACCAGCGCCCAGCCGAACCCAAGCGTCCCCACGAGCGTCACACCCAGATACGCGCCGAGCATGTAGAAGCTCGCATGCGCGAAGTTGAGCACGCCGAGCATGCTGAAGATCAGCGTGAGACCGGCGGACAGCATGAACAGCAGCAAGCCGTAGCTCGCGCCGTTGAGCGTATCGATGACGAAGGACTGCACGGGCGGGCGTGCGCAGCGCGCGTCAGCCCGGCGTGCCGGATTCAGGCACGGATGCGGGCACGGACTCGGGCACGGAGAGCGGCGCGAGTGCGGCGCGCAGCGCCTGCGGCAACGCGCTCACGGGGCGGCGCGTTTCCCGATCGACATAGACGTGCACGAAATGCCCTTGCGCAGCGGGCGTGCTCTCGCCTTCGCGAAAGAGGCCCACTTCGTAACGCACGCTCGACGAACCGAGCCGCGCCACGCGCAAGCCCGCTTCGACGCGCTCGGGAAACACCAGCGGCGCGAAGTAATTGCACTGCGTCTCGACCACGAGGCCGATCGTCTCGCCGTGCTCGACATCGAGCGCGCCGGCGCGGATCAGGTACTCGTTCACGACGGTGTCGAAGTAGCTGTAGTAGACGACGTTGTTGACGTGGCCGTACACGTCGTTGTCCATCCAGCGCGTGGTGATGGACAGGAAGTGGCGGTAGTCGTTGCGGGCAAGGGCGACGGGTCGGTTCATCGTGGTTTTGGGCGCGAGGTTCGGAAGCGGAATCGAAACAAAATCGAAACGGAATCGAAGCGTGGCGGAACGTGTCCGGTTCAGTCGCCCGGGCGCTCGACGAATTCGAACGGCAAGCCGCGCCGGCGCATCCATTCACCGAGCGCCTGCCCCGTGCCCGCGCGCCAGGGACGCAGCTTCGCGGGCTCGACGAGCCGGTATTCGAGCAGTTCGGGCGAGAGCGCCACGGTGCCCGTCGCCTTCACGTGGTAGGCGATGATCAGTTCGTTCTTGCGAATGAATTCATAGACGCCGATCAACTCGACGCTCTGCGCGTGCAGCGAGGTTTCCTCCAGCACTTCGCGCGCAATGCCCTCTTCCGGCGTCTCGCCGTTTTCGAGGAAACCCGTGATCAGCGCGAACATGCCTTCTGGCCACGCGGCGTTGCGCGCCAGCAGGATGCGCCCTTCGTATTCGACGATGGCGGCGACGACCGGCAACGGGTTGTTCCAGTGCACATAGCCGCAGACGGTGTCGGGGCACGCCATGCGAACGCGGCCGCCCTCGTGTTCGGGATCGGCGCGCTCGACGAGACGCGAGGCGCAACGCGGGCAAAACTGATAGTCGCTCATGGATCGATGGAAGCCGCAGGAAGGCGCGAAGCGGCTATTTTAGTGCGCTATCGATGCCGGCGTGCGGGTCGCGCTTATCCGGGGCGGGATAGTCGGCATAACGGCGCAGACAGCGCCAGGTCATGCCACCTCAAGACCTGACAATCGTTTACGTCTCAATTGTGCACGGCCTGGCGACTTGTAGCGTTATCGGGCGAGGCAAATTTCGCCTGCTTTCGTCTATTTAAACATCGCATTATGTTTTCTAAAAAACTGTTAGCCATCCTTATTACTTGCCTGACGTCGGGTATCACGCTTGCGCACGCCGACGACGCATTCACCACGCCGGCACCGGTTGCCGCGCCCCTGGCCGGTGCGAGCTTCGCGTCCAGCGGCAGCCTGTTCTCCGGCCCGTATGCGGGCTTCAAGGTGGGCGCGAACGTCTCGAACGCTTCGGGCGCGTACAGCAAGCCGACGCACACGACGGTTTTCCCGGGCTTCACGCTTGGCTATGGTTTCGATGTCGGTTCGCTGATGATCGGCGCCGAGGCATTCGCCGACCTCCATCACGGCTCGGCGACCTTCAAGGACGGCGGCTTCGACGCGAAGATCGGCATGCCGATCGGCCAGATCATGCCGTACGCACGCATGGGCCTCACGCTCGACTGGCCCGCCGCGCGCCCGCACTGGGGCGTGGGCGTCGAATACGCCGTCACGCGCAACCTGGGCGTGGCCGCGGAATGGACCGGCGACCACTCCAATTCGAAGAACACGAACTGGAACAACAACAGCTTCACGCTTGGCATGCACTACTACTTCCGCTAGGCGTCGGCAGGCATGCTGCGCTTCGTGCCGCCCCGCCAAGGGGCGGCCTGGCGACTTACCGGCCTGAGCGCCGCGTGCGCCACACCAGTCCCGCGGCGCCCGCGACCAGCGTGAGCGCCGCGAGCCACAGCGACGGCGAGAACGACCCGCTCGACGCCGCGAGCGGCGCGGCCACCAGCGGCCCCAGAATCTGGCCGATGCCATAGGCGCCGGTCGCGTAGCCCATCAACGCAGCGGCATGATCGCCGCGCATGAGGCGCGCCTCGCGCATCGCGAATAGCGTGATCGCCGTGAACGGCACGCCGATCAACACGCTGCCCAGCGAAAAGCCCGCCGCGTTCGGCCAGACGATGCCCGACGCGATGCCCAGCGCCTGCAACACGTAGCACGCCGCCAGCAGCAAACGGTTGTCCCAGTGCAGCGGCAGACGCGCCGCGCACAGTGCACCGACGATCAACGCCGCGCCGAACATCGGCCAGAACAGATCCGGCCAGATCGTACCGGGCAACGCATGACGGGCGATCACCGGCAGGAACGTCGCGGTAATGATGTAGCCGAAACCGGGCACGCCGTAGAGCACGACGAGCCAGAAGGCGTCGGCGCGGCTTGCCGCGGGTGCGCTTTGCGCGCTGGCCAGATGCGGCGCGGCAGCCGCCTGATGCGCCGGATGCACCGGATGCGGCGTTTCCACGAACACCGGCCAGACGATCGCCACGATCAACGCGCACACGAGGCCGAAGCCAATCCACCCTGCCCGCGCGCCGAAGCCGCCCGCCGCGCTCACCAGCAATCCCGTCGCGACGATGCCGACGCCCGGCCCGGTGTAGATCACGCCGCTCCACGCCTGCGCGCCCAGTTGCGTGAGGCGCCGCAAGCCCCATTGCGACGCGAACACAAAGGTCGCCGCGCTGACCGCGCCCGCGACGAAACGCACGATCGCCCAGAGCCAGAAGCTTTGTGTGAGGCCCATCACGATGGTCAGCAGCGCGGTGGCCGCCAGCCCGGCCCGCACGACGCGCGCGGGCGCGAATCGCAACGCCGCGCAGCCCATCGCGCCGACGAAGTAGCCTGCATAGTTCAGCGACGCCAGCCAGCTGCCATGACGCAGGTCGAGGCCCCCGCCATGCAGCATCAGCGGCAGCAGCGGCGTGAACGCAAAGCGCCCAATGCCGAGCGCCGCGGCCAGCGCGAGCATGCAGGCGAGCGCTGCGCGGCGAGCTTCGTGGGGATGGTGGGCCGCCGGGGCGAACGACGCGTTGTCTCCGTTCGGGGCGGTCGGTGCATTCGGGCGAGAAGCGGTGTTATTCATGATCGGCGGCTGGCACGGGGATAAACGGGGACAAACCCGGCATCGCGCACGACGCCGTCCCGAGTATCTTAGTCACCGAAAACGTTCACGAAAAATGAATTATCATGAACCAATCCATCCCAAGGAGAGAATCATGGAGCTGGCCGCGCTGGCGATCTTTCGGGCCGTGGTTCGCGAAAACGGCGTGACGCGGGCTGCCGCCAAGCTCAACCGCGTGCAGTCGAACGTCACCACGCGCATCAAGCAGCTCGAAGAGCAGCTTGGCACGGCATTGTTCACGCGCGATGGCCGCCGCCTCGTGCTCACGCCCGCTGGGGAAACGCTACTGCCCTATGCCGAACGCCTGCTCGCGCTCGCCGACGAAGCACGCCACGCGCTCAAGGCGGGGCGTCCGTCCGGGCGGCTGCGCCTGGGCACGATGGAAAGCGTGGCGGCGAGCCGCCTGCCGGGCGTGCTCGCGCGCTATCACCAGAACTGGCCCGATGTGACGCTCGAACTGGAGACCGGAACGACCGGCTGCCTCATCGAGCGCCTGCGCGAATTCGAAGTCGACGCCGCGCTGATCGCGACGCCGCTGGCGGGGCCGCCCGACCCCGAGGTGTTCGAATCCGTGCCGGTCTATCGCGAGGAACTGGTGATGATCACGCCGCGCGGCCATCGGCCGATCCGCCAGCCGCGCGACGTCGCGCTTTCGACGCTCGTGGCGTTCGAGCGCGGCTGCGCGTACCGCAGCTATGTGGAGGCGTGGTATCTGGAGCACGGCATCCGGCCCACCCGCGTGCTGGAGCTGGGTTCGTACCACGCGATCGTCGCCTGCGTGGCGGCGGGCGCGGGCGTGGCGGTCGCGCCGCGTTCGGTGCTCGACCTGCAACGCAACGCCGACGACATCACGATTCACTCGCTCGGCGCGCTCGGCCGTATCGATACCTTGCTCGCGTGGCGGCGCGGCCATTTTTCGCCGGCGCTCGATGCGCTGAAATCGGCGCTGCTGGAGCATGCGCGCAGTGAAACACCGACGCGCGCCGAAACAGCCCCAGCGTAAGAACCCAACAAACGCTAAACACGCGCCAAAACAAAAAGGGCCGCTCTTTCGAGCAGCCCTTTTTTATCGGCAAGTCCGAGCGATTACAGCTTCGCTTCGACCCAGCCCTTCACGCCTGCGAGTGCAGCCGGCAGGTTCGCCGGTTCCGTGCCGCCAGCCTGCGCCATGTCCGGACGGCCGCCGCCCTTGCCGCCCACCTGCTGCGCGACGAAGTTCACCAGTTCGCCGGCCTTGACCTTCTTGCTGGCCTCGGCGGTCACGCCCGCGATCAGGCTGACCTTGCCGCCTTCGACAGCCGCCAGCACGATCGCCGCGCTCTTGAGCTTGTCCTTGAGCTTGTCGACCGTTTCGCGCAGCGTCTTGGAGTCCGCGCCTTCGAGCGTTGCGGCAAGCACGTGCACGCCGTTGACTTCGATGGCCTGGCCCGCGAGTTCGTCGCCCTGGCTCGACGCCATCTTCGACTTGAGCGCGCCCAGTTCCTTCTCCAGCGCCTTGACCTGCTCCTGCACCTGGCCGATACGCTGCGTCAGTTCCGAAGGCTGCGCCTTCAGTGCCGCCGCTGCTGCGTTGATGCGCGCGTCGAGATCCTGCACGAAGCGCACGGCGTTGTCGCCCGTGATCGCTTCCACGCGACGGATGCCGGCTGCGACGCCGCCTTCCATCACGATCTTGAACAGGCCGATGTCGCCGCTGCGATGCACGTGCGTGCCGCCGCAGAGTTCGCGCGAGAAACCGAGATCCAGCACACGCACTTCGTCGCCGTATTTTTCGCCGAACAGCGCCATCGCGCCGCCCTTCACCGCGTCGTCGTACGACATGACGCGCACGATGCCCGGTGCGTTGGCCAGCACTTCCGCGTTGACGATCTGCTCGACGCGACGGATTTCGTCGTCGGTCATCGGTGCGTTGTGGGCGAAGTCGAAGCGGGTCTTGTCCGCATCGACGAGCGAGCCCTTCTGCTGCACGTGCGCGCCCAGCACTTCACGCAGCGCCTTGTGCATCAGGTGAGTCGCCGAGTGGTTGCGCTGCGTGCGGGCACGGCGGATCGCGTCGATTTCCGCCTTCACGACGTCGCCGACCTTGAGCGTGCCTTGCTCCAGCGTGCCGTGATGGCCCGACACGTCGGCCTGAACCTTGAGCGTATCGGCGACGGCGAAGCGGATGCTCGCGTTCGAGATCACGCCCTGGTCGCCGACCTGGCCGCCCGACTCCGCGTAGAACGGCGTGTGGTCGAGCACGACCACGGCGTCCTGGCCCGTCTTCACTTCGTTGACCGATGCGCCATCCACGTACAGCGCGACGACCTTCGCATCGTCGAAAGCGATCTCTTCGTAGCCGTGGAACGTGGTCTTCGCGCCCGAGTACTCCAGACCCTGCGCCATCTTGAACTTGCCGGCCGCGCGCGCCTGCTCGCGCTGACGTGCCATTGCTTCGTCGAAGGCGGCTTCGTCGACGGTGACGTTGCGCTCGCGGCAGACGTCAGCCGTCAGATCCAGCGGGAAGCCGTAGGTATCGTGCAGCTTGAACGCGAGTTCGCCGTCGAGCGTCTTGCCGCCCTTCGCGTCCAGATCGGCCAGCGCGGTGTCGAGGATCGACATGCCGTGCTCGATGGTCTCGAAGAAGCGCTCTTCTTCCTGGCGCAGCACGTCCGTCACGCGTTGTTGCGCTTCGGCCAGTTCCGGATAGGCCGCGCCCATTTCGGCGACCAGATCGTTCACCAGCTTGTGGAAGAACGAACCCTTCTTGCCGAGCTTGTAGCCGTGGCGGATCGCGCGACGCACGATACGGCGCAGCACGTAGCCGCGGCCTTCGTTGCCCGGAATCACGCCGTCGACGATCAGGAACGAGCACGCGCGGATGTGATCGGCGATCACCTTCAGCGAGTTGTTTTCCAGGTCGCTGATGCCGGTTTCGCGCGCGGCGGCCTTGATCAGGTTCTGGAACAGGTCGATTTCGTAGTTGCTGTGCACGTGCTGGAGCACGGCAGCGAGGCGCTCCAGGCCCATGCCCGTGTCGACGCACTGCTTGGGCAGCGGCGTCATGTTGCCTTGCGCGTCACGGTTGAACTGCATGAACACGAGATTCCAGATCTCGATGAAGCGGTCGCCGTCCTCTTCAGGAGACCCCGGCGGGCCGCCCCAGATTTCCGGGCCGTGGTCGTAGAACACTTCCGAGCACGGGCCGCACGGGCCGGTGTCGGCCATCTGCCAGAAGTTGTCCGACGCGTAGCGCGAGCCCTTGTTGTCGCCGATGCGGATGATGCGCTCGACCGGCACGCCGATTTCCTTCGCCCAGATGTCGAAGGCTTCGTCGTCTTCCTGGTAGACCGTGACCGTGAGCTTGTCAGCCGGCAGTGCGTAGACCTTGGTCAGCAGTTCCCAGCAGTAGTGGATCGCGTCGCGCTTGAAGTAGTCGCCGAACGAGAAGTTGCCGAGCATCTCGAAGAACGTGTGGTGACGCGCGGTATAGCCGACGTTTTCGAGGTCGTTGTGCTTGCCGCCTGCGCGCACGCTGCGCTGCGCGGTGGTCGCGCGCGAGTACGGGCGCGATTCGGCGCCGAGGAACACGTCCTTGAACTGCACCATGCCCGAGTTGGTAAAGAGCAAGGTCGGGTCGTTGCCCGGCACGAGGCTCGACGAGCGCACGATCGTGTGGCCCTTCGATTCGAAGAACTTGAGGAATTTCTCGCGGATTTCGGAGGCTTTCATGGCGTGCTGTATTTACCTTCGGGGCGTCAGTGCTGAATCTTGTTTGATCGCGGAAACGCGCGGTTCGCACGGTTTCCAGGATGCTGAATCGACCGATTATACGGGATCGCCGCACGCTCGCGGCGGCGCGCTAGGCGTGCTTTGTACGCTTGCGACAGTCGTCCGGATGGATAGCGCTAAAGGCTATATGTTCCGCTATGCGGAACCATGTACCGAAATTTGACACGCCGCAGGGTGAATCGCTTAATATGGCCCGAACGGCCGCCCGCTGCGCGCGTTGGCGAGCCAGACCTAAAACGACATTGGAAGACACCGCATGGGCGCACTGAGCCATATCCGCGTACTCGATCTCACCCGCGTCCTTGCCGGGCCGTGGTGTGCGCAGACCCTTGCCGATTTCGGCGCCGATGTGATCAAGGTGGAGCGCCCTGGTGCGGGCGACGATACGCGCCACTGGGGGCCGCCGTATCTGAGGACGCCCACGGGCGAAGACACGGCGGAAGCCGCCTATTACCTGGCCGCGAACCGTAACAAGCGCTCGGTGACCGTCGATATCGCCACGCCCGAAGGCCAGCGCATCGTGCGCGAACTGGCCGCGCAAAGCGACGTCGTGCTGGAGAACTACAAGGCCGGGCAGCTGAAGAAGTACGGGCTCGATTACGCGTCGCTGCGCGAGGTGAAGCCCGATATCGTCTACTGCTCGGTGACGGGCTTCGGGCAGACCGGGCCGTACGCGTCGCGCGCGGGCTACGACTTCATCGTGCAGGGCATGGGCGGCTTCATGAGCATCACCGGCGAGCGCGACGCCCTGCCCGGCGGCGGCCCCCAGAAAGCAGGCGTGGCCATCGCCGATCTCATGACGGGCATGTACGCGACCGTCGCCGTGCTCACGGCGCTGGCGCACCGCGACCGCACGGGCGAAGGACAATACATCGACATGGCGCTGCTCGACGTGCAGGTGGCGATGCTCGCCAACATGAACTCGAACTACCTGGCGAGCGGCAATCCGCCCGCGCGCTGGGGCAACGCGCACCCCAACATCGTGCCCTATCAGGCGTTCCAGACGAGCGATAGCTGGATCATTCTTGCCGTCGGCAACGACGGGCAGTTCCGCAAGTTCGTCGAAGTGGCGGGCAGTCCGGAACTGGCCGATGACGTGCGTTTCGCGACCAATCCCGAGCGTGTGCGCCATCGCGACACGCTGCTGCCGATCGTCGCGGAACTGATCCGCAAGCGCACGAAAGCCGACTGGATCGGCGCGCTGGAGGGTGCCGGCGTGCCGTGCGGGCCAATCAACAATCTCGCGGAAGTGTTCGAAAACGAGCAGGTGATCGCGCGCGGCATGCAAGTGGACGTGCCGCATCCCTCGGGCGGCACGGCGCGGCTGGTGCGCAACCCCATCCGCATGAGCGGCACGCCGCCCACCGTGGCGGGCCACCCGCCGACGCTCGGCGAACATACGGAGGCGGTGCTGCGCGACGTGCTCGGCTATGACGGCGAGCGGGTGGCGGCGTTGCGCGGCAAGGGCGTGGTTTAGGGCGTGATTTAAGCCACTGCCGCCGGTTTCATCGACATCAGCCAGTCGAAGCCCTGCGGCCAGTCGGCCAGGCCGCTTTCCGCGTTGATGTGGCCGCGCGCACCCACGTCCATCCAGCGGCTGCCCCACGCCTTGGCGCATTGCTGCGAAAACGCCACGCCGCCGTAGGGATCGTCGGTACTCGCGACGACGATGCTCGCAAACGGCAGCGCGGCCAGCGGCACCGGATCGAAGTCGCGCGCGTCACGCGGGAATTCGGGGCCACGCGGGTCAGGCAGCGCCACCAGTAGCGCGCCCGCCACTTTCGCGCGGGTCGCGGCGCTCGCGTGGCGCGCGCCCCAATGCGCCACCGTCAGGCAGCCCAGGCTGTGCGCCGCCAGCAGCACGCTGCCCTCGCCTCCCGCTTCCCGCGCGAGCGCCGCTTCGAGCACGGCACACCACGCGTCGCAGTCCGGATGCATCCAGTCGGGCATCTGCAGGCGCTCAAAGCCCGCGTGCGCGGCCTCCCAGCGCGTCTGCCAGTGTCCCGGCCCCGAGTTCATGTAGCCTGGCAGCACCAGCACGCGCGGTTCGCTCATCGTCATTTTTTCTCCGTCGAAGTGAGGCCGATGCGACACCCCAGCGCCTGGACTGGCGGGAAAGGTCGCGTCAGGTAGAATGGAAGACACCACTGGCGCCCGGTGTGGCTTCGGCAGGGTCGAACCGTCAAGGACTTCAAGGACATTCGCCCCGCCGACAGGCTGGCCACTTGCACCGCGCCCTCGAACGACTTCCCTTTTCGCATGAATACCGAACGTAAAGACGCCGACCGCACGGACGCGCCTGAGGCATCCAATTTCATCCGCAACATCATCGACGACGATAACCGCTCGGGCAAGTGGGCGCAGCGCGTGGAAACGCGCTTCCCGCCGGAACCGAACGGCTATCTGCACATCGGCCACGCAAAGAGCATCTGCCTGAACTTCGGCGTTGCGCAGCGCTACGACGGCGTGTGCCATCTGCGTTTCGACGACACGAATCCGGAAAAGGAAAGCGTCGAATACGTCGACTCGATCATCGACGCGGTCACCTGGCTCGGCTTCGAGTGGAAGAAGGAAGAGAAGGAATACCTCTTCTACGCGAGCGACTACTACGACAAGCTCTATGAGTTCGCCGAACTGCTGATCCAGCGCGGCCGTGCCTACGTGGACAGCCAGTCGCCGGAAGAGATGCGCGCGAACCGCGGCTCGGCCACGGAAGCGGGCAAGAATTCGCCGTTCCGCGATCGCTCGGTCGAGGAAAACCTCGACCTGTTCCGCCGCATGAAGGCCGGCGAGTTCGAGGAAGGCGCGCACGTGCTGCGCGCGAAGATCGACATGGCCGCGCCGAACTTCAATCTGCGCGACCCGGTCATTTACCGTATCCGTTTCGCCCACCACTACCGCACGGGCGACAAGTGGTGCGTGTATCCGATGTACGACTACACGCACTGCATTTCGGATGCGCTCGAAGGCATTACGCATTCGCTGTGCACGCTGGAGTTCGAAGATCACCGCCCGCTGTACGACTGGGTGCTCAACGAACTGGCCGACGCCGGCGTGTTCGCGCGTCCGCTGCCGCAACAGATCGAATTCTCGCGCCTGAACCTCACGTATGCGATCACCAGCAAGCGCAAGCTGCTGCAACTCGTGACCGAAAATCACGTCGACGGCTGGGACGATCCGCGTATGCCGACCATCGTCGGCGTGCGCCGCCGCGGCTTCACGCCCGATGCAATCAAGCTGTTCTGCGAGCGCATCGGCGTGACCAAGGTGGATTCGTGGATCGACATGAGCGTGTTCGAAGGCGCGCTGCGCGACGATCTCGACGACAAGGCGCCGCGCGCGACCGCCGTGCTCGATCCGCTCAAGCTGATCGTCGACAACTACCCCGAAGGCCAGTCCGAGCTGTGCAGCGCGCCGGTGCATCCGCATCATCCGGAGCGCGGCAACCGCGAATTCACGTTCTCGCGCGAGCTGTGGATCGAGCGCGAGGACTTCCAGGAAACGCCGCCCAAGGGCTATTTCCGCCTGTTCCCGGGCAACAAGGTGCGCCTGAAATACGGCTTCGTCGTCGAATGCACGGGCGCGGAGAAGGACGCCGACGGCAATATCGTCGCCGTGCATTGCAACTACTTCCCCGACAGCAAATCGGGCACCGAAGGCGCGAGCAACTACAAGGTCAAGGGCACGATCCAGTTCATCAGCGCCGACAACGCCGTGCCGGCCGAAGTGCGCCTCTACGACCGCCTGTTCCGCGAAGAGCAGCCGGACGCGGGCGGTCGCGACTTCCTCGACGCGCTGAACCCGAACTCCAAGCGCGTCGTCCAGGCCTACGTCGAGCCGCATGCGCGCAACGCAGCGCCGGAAGACCGCTTCCAGTTCGAGCGTCACGGCTACTTTGTCGCCGACCGCTACGACTCGAAGCCGGGCGCGCCGGTGTTCAACCGCATCGTCGGCCTGCGCGACAGCTGGGGCAAGTAAGCCCGCGCACGCGTCGCCTAAAACAAAAAGCCCTGCATTTGCAGGGCTTTTTTTTGGTCGCTAGACCCGTTCGTGCAACGCCGCCAGCGAAAGCGTCGTCGCGAACAGCCGCGCAAGACTGCGGCTCGCGAACTGGTCGACGTCGGCGGGCGCCGTCCAGCGCCACGCGTCCATTTCGGGAATCATCACGCCGTCGTGGCGGCGCGGAAACATCGACACGCACACGCAGCGCGACAGGTCGAGTTCGCTCTCCAGCGCACGCGTGGCGAACAAGTGCAGATCCTTGTCGCGCCGATACGCAAAACGCCCGAGATCGACGAGACGCGCGGCATCGATGGCGATGCCCGTCTCCTCGACCATCTCGCGCAACGCGCTTTGCGCCTCGGTTTCGCCGGGCTCGCCCTGCCCCTTCGGTATATCCCAATGGCCGGTGCCCGTCGCATGGGCGAGCAACACGCGGCCCTGCGCATCGAGCAGCACGATGCCGCATGAAACGATCTTGCCTGTCACCGCGCCCTCAATGCTTCTTCTGGTAGACCCAGGCGCCTTCGCCGACACGGCAGAACTGCGGATGCAACTTCATCGACTGGCCCTTGGCGTTGACCACCACGTCCGAGTCGCGGCAGGTCTTGTCGCCGTCCTTTTCTGTTTTGGTGGGCGTGATGGTCGCGTCGATCTTCACCGGATTGCGCAGCCCGTCGTTGTTCCAGTTGACGGTCTCGCCATCCTGCTTCGTGGCGACCGCATCGCGCACGGCCTGGGTGAGCGAGTTGTAGTCGGCCTGCTTCATCCACGCAGCGGGCGTGTCGTTGAGAAAGCCAAGGTTGGCGGCCTGCGCGGCCGGCACGAGCGCCACGGCGCACAGAGCGGCGGCGCCGGACAGAACACGGGACAAGGTCGGCATTCGAACGTTCTCCTGGAAGGGCAAGGGGGCGGCACTTTCGTCAAATCATCTCGAAAAGAATAGCACGCGCCCTATTTTTGCCGCGCGCGTCTGCTCGTATCCGCCCGCATCTGCCCGTCATTTGTCCACGTTTGCCTACGTTTGCCTACGTTTGGCCCGCTCCCTGGCCAGCAAGGCGGGCGCGCTTTCCTGGTTCTGTCGTGGAGTTTTAGGAGTGCTCCGATGGAGCGTCTGACAGCGAAACCATAAGCTTTCGTTGTCATCTGCTTATGCACGTAAAGGAGCTTTCCGCCATGACATACGCCATCGCACTCCGTCTTTTTGCGGTCATGCTGGCCTTGCTGTGCATCGGCCTGATGTCGCTGATTGCGCACCATACGCATGTCCCGCAGGCCGATCATTCGACGCCGCACCTCGCGGTGCGTTTCGACGATGCGCCGCGCTGGCCCGAAACCGTGCTGCGCGGCGGCACCGTCTGCCTGCTCATTTCGTTCGTTATCCTCACGGTAACCTGTCTTCTGATCGCCGGAATCTAAAGGGCGACGCCTGCCGCTTCAATGCGCCGCGGGCTGCCAACCGTCCGTGAGCGTGCCCAGAAACGCGATCACGTCCTTGATTTCCGCCTCGGTATAGACCGGCGCGTCGCCAGGTTTGCGGTCGAACGGCGCATCGGTATTCAGGTTGCTCCAATACTGGCGCGGCAAATCGTCGAACTTCTGCACCCGCCCCTTCGCCACCGGATAGAACTCCTGCGGATTCGTGTCGCGCCGCGAGTAAAAGCGCATCACGTCTTCCAGCGAGTGATAAATGCCGTTGTGGAAGAAACTCTTCTTGAGCGTGACGTTGCGTAACGTCGGCGTACGGAACAGGCCACAAAACTCCGCGCGATGATCGAGGTCGGTGCGCTCCGGCCCGCAAGCGCCCAGATCGAAAAAGCGTGGATCGCGATTCACGGCGAGCGCGCGATTGCGCGGCACGCCCACGGCGATCAAGCCGAAGTCGCTGAACTGCGGCGGCGATCCGTCCTTCGCGCGCTGGCTGATGTGGCAGCTCGCGCAATTGCCCTTCTTCTCGTCGTTGAACAGTTGCAAACCGCGCAGCTCCGCGGACGTGAGCGTGGCCTTGCCCGCGAGATACGCGTCGTACTTGCTCGAATACGGATAGAAAACTTCGGGCGCCTGCTCGAAGGTTTCGAGCGACTTCAGCACGGCCTTGAAGGTCGCATCCTCGTCATCGAAGATGTGCTCGCCAAACGCTTCGCGAAACGCGTTCGCATACGGCGCCGCGCGCACGGCGGCCGTGACCTTGCGCGGCGTGCTCGCCATTTCGAACGTCGAGAGCAGCGGAATGCGCGCCTGGTCCGCGCCGTGATCGACGCGCCCGTCCCATGTCAGACCGCCGGTCGGGCCAGCATCGACGCTTTCGTCGCCTTCGTCGTCGGAATCGTGATAGTGCTCGGAGAACGCCGGAACCGCTTGCAGATACTTGAGCGTCGGCACCGCGCGCATGCCGGGCCGGTGCATGTCCGCGCCGCCGATCTGCACGTCGAGCGCATTCGTGGGCGTGAACGCGCGATCGGGACTGTGGCAGGTCGCGCACGACATCTTGCCCGAGCCCGACAGCGACGGATCGAAGAACATCTGCTTGCCGAGCGCCGTCATGCGGCGCACCTGTGCGTAGACTTCGGCGCGCGACTGGCCGTGAGACGCTGCCGATGGAACTGCCGATGGCACTGCGGCGGCGTTCGTCGATATTTTCATCAGCTTCGCGCCGTTGCTGCCGTCGGCATTCGCGTCGCGAGCGCGCGCATCGTTACCGCCCTCGGCCTGCGAAGCGCCGCCATCGCAAGCCGCCAGCGTCGCCAGCACGACTGCCGCCAGCATCCGCCGCGCCGTGCGCGCGTGAGTCCGAATCCGCGTCGGGCGACGCGCCAATCTACGCAACATGAACTGATCCCCGGAACAGGGCGGCGCGCGCAGCCAGACGCGCGTGCACCGCGTTTTGCCGACGCGCGTCCTCACGCATCGAAGTCGCGAAAGCGTATGTCAGCGATATGACGATCAGATGACGCAACGTAATGTAGACGTCATGTAATTACATGGATTAGAAAAGCTAAATGTAATTAATTACACATAGCTGTCAAATTCCGCTGAGACACTTCGCCTCGCCCAACGGCAGGCGCTCCTTTCGCGCCGGCTCAGGGGACCCCAACGCGAGAGAGAAAAAATGATCAAGAAAAAATGGTTCTATGCGACGCCGATCGCAGCAGCCGCAGCGGCCCTTGCCGTTGCCGCGTGCGGCGGCAACGACGTTAAACCCGGCCTGGCGTCGGTGAAGAACATCGTCGTGATTTACGCCGAGAACCGCAGCTTCGACAACCTCTACGGCAGCTTCCCCAACGCCAACGGCTTGCAGAACGTGACGGCCGCGAGCGCCCAGCAGCTCGACCGCGACGGCTCCGTGCTCGCCACGCTGCCGACGGTCTGGAACGGCCTCACGCAAACCGGCGTCACGCCCGCGATCACCGCCGCGATGACCGAGAACATGGCGAATGCGCCGTTCGCGATCGACGATCCGAAGGGCTATAACGTCCCGCTCTCGACGACGACGCGCGACCTGTACCACCGCTTCTACGAGAACCAGATGCAGATTCACGGCGGCAAGAACGACATGTTCGCTGCCTACGGCGATTCGGGCGGTCTCGTGATGGGCCACTACACGACCAGCGCCGAAAAGCTGCCGCTGTGGAAGATCGCCCAGCAATACACGCTTGCCGATAACTTCTTCATGGGCGCGTTCGGCGGCTCGTTCCTGAACCACCAGTGGCTGATCTGCGCATGCACGCCGTTCTACGCGAACGCCAGTACGGCCGCCGCCAAGCCCGCGATCTCGACGGTCAACGCCGATGGCGTGTCGCTCACGCTCGCGTCGAACTCGCCGGCGTCGGCGCTGACCGGCGTGCCGAAGTTCGTGAAGTCGGGCAACCTCACGCCCGACTTCTACGCGGTCAACACGATGCAGCCGCCGTACCAGCCGAGCGGCAACGCAGCGGCGTCGGGCGGCGACGCCAACCTGGCCGACCCGAACAACGCCTCGACGCTGCCGCCGCAGACGTCGCAGACCATCGGCGACCTGCTCTCGAACGCGGGCGTGACGTGGGCGTGGTACGGCGGCGCATGGGGCGCGGCCGTGAGCGCGGTGCAGAACAGCACGTCGAACGTGATCTACGGCGCGAACATGACGGCGCCGAACTTCCAGCCGCACCACCAGCCGTTCAATTACTTCACGAACTTCGCGCCGGGCACCGCCGCGCGCACGGCTCACCTGCTGGACGGCGGCATGGACGGCAGCGAGTTCATCAAGGCGATCGACGCGGGCACGCTGCCGGCCGTGTCGTTCTACAAGCCGCAGGGCAACCTGAACGAACACGCGGGCTACACCGATGTGGCCAGCGGCGACCAGCACATCGCCGATGTCATCTCGCACCTGCAAAAGAGCCCGCAGTGGAAGGACATGGTCGTCGTGGTGACCTACGACGAAAACGGCGGCTTCTGGGATCACGTCGCACCGCCGAAGGGCGACCGTTGGGGCCCGGGTTCGCGTATTCCGGCGCTCGTCATCTCGCCGTATGCGAAGAAGGGTTTCGTCGATCACACGCAGTACGACACGACCTCGATCCTGCGCCTGATCACGCGCCGCTTCGCGCTGCCGACGCTGCCGGGCCTGAGCGCCCGCGACACCGCGCTCGAGAGCAACGGCGGCCAGGCGATGGGCGACCTGACCAACGCACTCGACCTGAAGCTGTAAGCCGACACGGCCATCGATGGCTGGACATCAGGGTACGTCCAGCTTTCTTCTCGGGCAGCCTTCGGGCTGCCCTATTTTTTTCCGCGTTACCGGCTGCTGAAGTTTGAAGCAGGCTTCGAACGCGACCTTTGACCACAGTTCTCTGCCCTCTTCATCGCCTAATCTGAATTTAGTTGCTTAGGCAGTTATTGATGGAGGTCAAGAATGAGGCGCGTGGAATCGACATTGCCGCCCGGCGAGCGGGTCGTTTATGAGGGCCACTTGAGCATGTGGGCGATGGGGCCCTGGCTCACGCTCGGCATCGTGATGATGATTTGGGGCGTGCTGGTGGGATGTCTCGGCGATGCGGCTTTTTCTGCCGTGTTTCTGTTTGGCGGCGGGTTGCTGATGTTTGGCGGAGTGGTCGCCCTGCTGCTGACGACGCAGCTGGCTTTGACGCGCCGGCGCCTGATCGCCACGTTTGGGATTTTCAGGCCGCGACGGGTGATGTTCGATCTCGGCGAAGTGCGGCGCGTGCATGTGCGCCAGGGGCCGATGGGCGGCGTTTTCGACTATGGGACGCTGGTGATCGGGCGCGGCAGCGCACCGGCATTGCGGATCGCGGGCATCGAGAAGCCTTTTACCTTTCGCGAGCGGCTGGTGCGGTTGAAGGATGCAGTGCTGGTGCAGGTGAAAATGGCCGCTTGAGTTTGTGAGATAACAGGCTAATCTAGCGGCTTTGCATAAACCGGGGAACCAGGTCGTAATGAAACACATGGTCGCGTTGGGAGCCATCCTTGCCGTCACGGCAGCCAGTCCGTCATTCGCCCAGAGCGTCAATGGCAAGCCGTATCCGGCCCAGCAGTCGGCCCGATGCGCGGCCATCAACGACGAAGCCGCCAAAGACAGCGTTCCGTACGAGCTCGCGCAATCCAACTACACCGTCACCGGTGTTGGCCGTTTGCAGTTCCTCTATGCCCCGGCGGACGACTGTGAGATGAAGGGCGTGTTCGTCATTCCGGGAGACGAGCTGGTTCCGCAGGATGACTATGCGGCGTTTACTTCGGTCACTTACGTCAATCCGAAAACCGGCGAGAAAGTCGAGGGTTGGGTGCAGACGAGCCGACTCGCGAAAAATGGCCGCCGCTTGGAGCTGGACGACGGATCGACCGGGAAGTCGGGGCAATAAGCCGAAGCCCCAGAAAGCAAAAAGCCCGCTAAATGCGGGCTTTTTTGTTTGGCGCGACAGGAGGGGCTCGAACCCCCGACCCTCGGCTTAGAAGGCCGATGCTCTATCCAGCTGAGCTACTGTCGCGTTGGAAAACTGCGTGTTGCAGGCTGCGAGACAGGCAATTCATGCCTCGTGGGCAACAACGGGCGTGGATTATACCGCGATCGTCCACGCGCCGTGGCCGCGCCCTACGCGACACTCACCTGAATCAAACCGGTTGCGGATGCATCACAAACCAGCCGAGGAAGATCGCGCCCGCGATCACGCAGTACAGACCGAACGACGCCAGACGGCCGCGGCCTTCGAAATAGCGCATCAGGAACTTCACGCTGAGCCACGCTGCAATGCCGGTCAGCACGCCACCGACAAGCGCCGTCGTGAGCTGGTCGCGCGCGTGGAACAGCTTCGGCAGCTCAAGCACGCCTGCGGCAAAAATGATCGGCGTACCGAGCAGGAACGAGAATTCAGCGGCCTTTTCCGTCGTGAGACCGGCGGCGTTGCCCGCGATCATCGTCAGGCCGCTGCGCGAGAAACCCGGAATCAGCGCGCCAATCTGCGCGAGGCCGACCAGGAACGCCTGACGGAACGTGAGCTTTTCGGGTGCACGATGCGCGCGCGCCTGTTGCAGGCGGTCGCCGAACCACAGCAGCACGCCGTTCACCATCAGCGCGGCGGCAACGATGCGCAGGTCGTGGAAGATCGCTTCGATGCGCTTTTCGAGCACGAGGCCGACGATGCCCGTCGGGATCGTGCCGATGATGAGCGCCCACATCATGTGGCCGTCGTCGTTCTTGCGTCCGCCGAGCGAGGCGAAAAAGCCGCTGATCAGCGCGACCCAGCGCGCGCGGAAATACCACAGCAGCGCGACGGCGGTGCCGAGGTGCAGCGCGACGAGGAACGGCAGCAGTTGCGGCGCATGCTTGTCGATATGCATGCCGAACAGCGCCGGCACGAGCAGCGTGTGGCCAAGACTACTGACCGGAAAGAGTTCTGTGACGCCTTGCAGGACGCTCAGAAACAGCAGGAACGAGAGACTCACGCGGGGGATCCTCGGAAGGGTTTAGACGGAACGCCGCACCATCGCGCGGACGGCGCGGCAAAGCGCCCCGATTATGCCTGGCCCGAATTGCAGCGCCAAGCTTCAAGCCGCATTTGTCGGAAAAGTTACCGCACCGCAACAAAATAAGGCTGCGCTAAGCGAGACGGGTGTACGTGTGCAAACGCAGCGGCAGGCAGTCGCAAGGCAGCGAAACGCCGATAGCCGCGCAAGGCGGCCCGATTTGCAAGCAGGTGGGATTCGTGCGGAAACCGGCCTGAAGGCCGGCGAAAGACTATCGAAAGAAGTAGGGCTAGTGACGCAGCCAGCGTGGCGCCGGCTGCGAAATCCGTGCGCGCCTAACGCGCCATTTTGTAAAAGAAGTACGCGCTGCTTCCGATGAACAGGCTGAACAGTCCCATTCCCATGGCCATTGCGAGATCCATCTTTGCGCCCTCCTTCTTGATGGCTACGTTGCTTCGTTGTTGCTACATATGGAAACGTGCGGTTACGCACGGTCACACATTTGAAACCGATTATGAGGGGATGGGATTCCGAGCAACACCCACGATTTCCCGACGAGGGTTTTCACGCATCCGAAAGCAGCGCACAATCGTTCGACGCCGCCGGGCCAGGCGTTACCGCCTCCCGCGCCTCTCCTTCCCTCTCAACCTTCTCGCGACGCAACGACATGGAAAACCGTCCCCCGCACGACATCCTTGAACTCATCAGCGGTGCTTCGACGCTGCGTTTCGCGCCGTGGGCCGGCGGTCGCCTGCTGTCCTGGCACGTCGATGGCGAACCCGTGATCCGTTGGCCCGGGAACGCGAACTGGGAGCAGCCCGCGCGCGTGCGAGGCGGCAATCCGCTGCTGTTTCCGTTTCTCGGACGCCATTTCGTCGATGGCCAGATTGGCCGCTGGCGCGATGCGCAGGGTGTCGCGCACGATCTGCCGACGCACGGTTTTGCCCGCGACCTGCCCTTCTCCGCCGAGGTCGATCCTGACGGTCGCGGCGTGCGCATGACGCTCACGGATTCGCCGGCCACGCGCGCGGGTTATCCGTATGCGTTCCGCTTCGAGGCCGTCTACCGTCTCGCCGACGATCACGCGCTCGACGTCACGCTCACGGCCACCAATACCGGCGACACGCCGCTGCCCTGGTACGCGGGCCATCACTTCTATTTCGAGCTGCCGCACGACCAGCGCGCGCAGAGCACGGTCGAGATGCCGCCCGCGTTGCGCCGCCACCAGTTGCCCGACGGTTCAATCAGCGCGCCCGAACAGGGCGAGACGCAATACCGAGTCGACGACGCGGGGATCATCGACCGTTTCCATGTGCTTCAGCCGACGCCGCCTGCGACGCCCGTTCGCTTCGTCACGCCCGGCCTCAAGCGCGCCGTGACGATCGACCTCGACCGTCGGGACTCGCTGCCTTGGTACGCCGTGACGACGTGGACGGAAGCGGCCGATTCCGACTTCTACTGCGTCGAGCCGTGGCTCGGCCTGCCCGATGCGATCCACAACGGCCTGGGCCTGCGCTGGCTCGCGCCAGGGGCAACTGAATCGGCCACGCTGCAACTGCGCGTCGAATCGCTCGGCTGACGGGCGGGCCTGACGAGCCTGCACGAGCGTCCGGTCGATGCGCCGGGCCGTGGCGGATCAGGCGATTCGTCGGTTGATAGCGCAAGTTCGGCTTCAAACCCGCTAAAATCGAACGCTTTGCCGTCGCGGCACGCTCCTCAGGCGCGTCGCCGGCAGCGTCTAGCGAGGTTCAACGTTGGGAAAGGAAAACATCCGGGGATTCAAACGTTTCGCATGTGCGGCGCTCGTCGCGCTGCTCACTGCATGCGGTTCGGCGCCGGTCGGCCCAGGCTTCTATCGCGTTGAACGCGGCGACACGCTCTACAAGATCGCGCGCAGCAACCGGCAGTCGGTGTCGAGCATCGTGCGCTGGAACAATCTGTCGAACCCGGATGCGATCGAAGTCGGCCAGGTGCTGCGCGTCTCGCCGCCTGCCGGTTCGTCGGCTGGCGCGCAGCGCACGGTGCCGCGTTCGTCTTCATCGGCTGCCGCTGCGGCCTCGACGCCGCGCGATAGCAGCGCCGACGCCGCAGCACCCGCCGTGTCGACCGCTGCCGCCGCGCCGATTTCGCTGGTCTGGCCGAGCAGCGGCCAGGTGATCCGCAACTTCGACGGCCGCGACTCGAAGGGCATTGACATCGTCAGCAGCGCGGGCACGCCTGTCGTTGCGGCAGCGCCCGGCACGGTCGTCTATGCAGGCAACGGCCTGCGCGGCTACGGCAATCTGCTCATCATCAAGCACGACAAGGACTACCTCACGGCCTACGCGCACAATCAGGCGCTCTTCGTGAAGGAAGGTCAGGCCGTCGCTCAAGGCCAGAAGATCGCTGAGATGGGCAGCAGCGACAACGACCGCGTCATGCTGCATTTCGAGCTGCGCTATCAGGGCCGCTCGATCGATCCGGCGCGCGACCTTCCGCCACGCTGATCGCCCTGGATCGAAGTGCGATTCGTCTACGCGGTGAATGCTCTTCGATCTCCGAAAGAAAAAAAGCCCGGCATGGCGCCGGGCTAACGGGGGTTTGGCGCATATCGGCAAAGGACCGGTTTACCATGCGCCGAATGGCAATCTATCAACGCCCCCCACACGGCGCAATCACTTAATTGAACGGAAAATGTGACGCGGCGCACGGTTTGTGAATCGTAACAATTCCCGATGCCGAATCGTCGTGCGGACATCGCCATATTCGCGCATAGAAATACGCATTGCAGCGCGCTTCGCGCAATCACTGGAAATCGTCGCAAACGCTTGATGGACGGGCTTTTGCCCATTCTTGAAAAGTGCCAGGAATCGGCTTGTGGGAGCGCTTTCTGTCGCATTGCATCAGGCCGTTTTGAGCGCTCGCGGGCAGTCTGTCATTTGGTGTGCAAACGCACGTATGAGCGCAATTAACAGCGCAAGTGGGATTTTTGAAACACTCGTATTGGCTTTGTCGACGGCGGTTTAATGCCTGTTTGACTGTCTTCTTTAAAGCGTTATTTGTCCGATTATTCGCATTTCATCACCCGTGCATTCGATCTTCCGACACGGTGAACGCGCTTGCGACGCACACGCCCTTCTCCTGGCGACGCGGCCCGGTGCGACGTATCGTTTATAGTATCGGCCGCACCTTCAGGCTCAGAATCATGACTACCGACGACGCTACCCCCAGTTCCCTCTACGCCAAGCTGCTCGGCGAAACCGCCAAGATCGACTGGCAGGATCTTGAACGATTCTTCGCGCAAGGCAAGCTGCTGTCCGTGGCGCGCGACCTCGATCTCGTGAGCGTCGCCGAAGCCATCGCCAGCGACGACGGTACGCAGGTCGCGCAATGGCTGTCCGCCGGTCATGTCGAGCGGATGCAGTCCGAAACTGCCGCCGACTACGCCGAGCGCAAGCCCGAACTCTGGGCCGTCGTGGTCTCGCCCTGGGTCTGCGTGCAGGAACGCAGTTGAGCGGCGCGCAGGCGCTGCCAACAAACGGTGGCTGGCATCGGCGCGTGCTGATGCTCGCGTTTCCCATCGTTCTCGCGAATCTCACACAACCGATTCTTGGCGCTGTCGATACGGCCGTCGCCGGGCACCTGGGCAGCGCTGCGGATCTTGGCGGCGTCGCGCTCGGCGGGCTCTTCTTTAACTTCGTGTTCTGGGGCTTCGGCTTCCTGCGCATGGGCACGACGGGGCTCGTGGCCCAGTCGCACGGTGCTGGCGATCTTGCGGCATTGCGCCTGAACGTCGTGCGCGCGATGCTGCTCGCGTTCGGTATCGGCGCGCTCATTCTGCTCGTGCAGGCGCCGCTGATTCGCTATGCGCTGGAGCTCATTGGCGGCAGCGACGAAGTGCAGCGCAATGCGCAGTCGTATTGTCATGCGCGCATCGGATCGGCTCCGTTTGCGCTGGCGAACTATGTCGTGCTCGGTTATCTGCTGGGTACGCAGCGCGTGCGCATTGCGCTCGCCGCACAGGTGCTGATCAATCTCGTCAACGTGATCGCCGTGCTCGCGTTCGTCTATGGTTTTGGCTGGGGCATCGCCGGGATCGGCGCTGCGACTGCAACCGCCGATACAGTGGGTTTTGTGTTCGGCGCAGCGGTATTGTGGCGGCTGCGTCCGCGTGGGCTCGCTCCGCTTGCGTGGCATTCGCTCACCGAAGCCGCTGCGCTCAAGCGCCTCGTGGTCATCAATCGCGACATCTTTCTGCGCACGATGTGCCTGCTCGGCTCGTTCGCGTGGTTTGCGCACGTGGGCGCGCGGCAAGGCGACGCTGTTCTCGCGGCCAACGCCCTGCTGCTCAATTTTCAGACCTTTATGGCCTATGGGCTCGATGGGTTCGCACATGCCGCGGAAGCGCTGGTCGGCGCGGCCATCGGCGCACGCGATCGTCATGCATTCCGGCAAGCGGTGAAGGTCAATCTGCTTTGGTCGGCGTTGGGCGCGCTCGGTTTTTCGCTGGTCTACTGGGCCGGCGGTGCATGGATCATCGACAAGTTGACCGACCAGCCCGCCGTACGTGCCGCGGCGCTCTCGTTCCTTCCTTGGGCGGCGCTCTCACCGCTCGTCTCCGTTTGGGGCTTCCTGCTCGACGGTGTCTTTATCGGCGCTACGCGCACGCGTGAGCTGATGCAGGCGATGGCCGTTTCCCTGGCGATCTTCCTCGTCGCCTCCTGGACGCTCGTGGGGCCGTTTGGTAACCACGGTCTTTGGGTCGCGCTGCTGATCTTCATGGCAGCACGCGGTCTCACGCTGATGCCGATGCTTGGGCGTGTCACCGGCACGATCACACCGCTGGAAGTGCAACAGGCGCCCTAAGGCGCCTGTTTTTTGCCCGACGTTATTGCGCCGGCTGCGGTGCGTCGATCATCGTGGGCGGACGGTCATCCGTCGGCACGCCGTGATAATCAGGCGGATCGTGAGGCGGAGGCCCATGATGCTTGTTCGTCGTATCGTTGGCGCAAGCGGAAAGCAATGCGGCCATCGCAATGGCCAGCCAGGCTCGTGACATCAGCACAAACTCCTTCAAGAAATGTTGCCGCGCAACAGTCTAGCGCCTGCCTGACCGATCTGGCGGCTTGCGCACACAGCTATTTTTTCCCGCGCATTGCTGTCCTAAGATAAGGAGATGGCTGCGAACCAAGGAGGCTGCCATGGATGCCGAAACTATCGCTGGACTGATCGGGCTCGCTGTCGGGCTGCTCGTGCTGCTGGGGCTATCGATTTTCGAATCGAAGGCCTATCGCCGGGAGCATAACGGCGAGGGCATGATGCACCACTGGCTGTCAGAGCATCACGTGCTGGATCGCGTACGCCGCAGGCATTGAGCTGGTTTTGCCTGAGAGCTGGCTTCACGGCTTTGTGGAGCAGCGGTTTGGGGGATTTGATCGGCTGATTTGATCAGCCGGGGGTTGCTTGTGTCGATGCGCTTAAAGCAAGTTCAGCTTTGAGCGCGTTTGCTTGAGCGTTTTTCGCACGCGTAAACGCCAGAACCCCGGTTCTCTTTT
>NZ_BAYA01000001.1 GCF_000685015.1 Paraburkholderia bannensis NBRC 103871
GTAAGCCGTTCGGCATAGTGGTGATCTGGCATTAATTTGATAGCATGCGCACAGGCTGCGCATGCGCCAGGCGGCATCAGGAACAGCAGGCGAAAGGCGAGGCCGGGGCCGTCGATCGGCGCTCCGGAAAACGATAATGGAGTGTGGTTTATGTCACAGCGTATTGCGTATGTAACGGGCGGTATGGGCGGCATCGGAACGGCTATCTGCCAGCGCCTCGAAAAACAGGGCTTCAAGGTTGTCGCGGGCTGTGGCCCGAACTCGCCGCGTCGCGTGAAGTGGCTCGAAGAGCAGAAAGCGCTGGGCTTCAACTTCATCGCGTCGGAAGGCAACGTCGGTGACTGGGATTCGACCTGTCAGGCGTTCGACAAGGTCAAGGCCGAAGTGGGCGAGGTCGACGTGCTCGTCAACAACGCCGGCATCACGCGCGACGGCGTGTTCCGCAAGATGACGCACGAAGACTGGACGGCGGTGATCGACACCAACCTGACCAGCCTCTTCAACGTGACGAAGCAGGTGATCGACGGCATGGTCGAACGTGGCTTTGGCCGCGTCATCAACATCTCGTCGGTGAACGGCCAGAAGGGCCAGTTCGGTCAGACCAACTACTCGACCGCCAAGGCCGGCATCCACGGCTTCACGATGGCGCTCGCGCAGGAAGTGGCGACCAAGGGCGTGACGGTCAACACCGTGTCGCCGGGCTATATCGGCACGGACATGGTGAAGTCGATCCGCCCCGACGTACTCGAAAAGATCGTCGCGACGATTCCCGTGCGCCGCCTTGGCGCGCCGGAGGAAATCGCCTCGATCGTCGCGTGGCTCGCCTCGGAAGAGTCGGGTTTCGCAACCGGTGCTGACTTCTCGCTCAATGGCGGGTTGCACATGGGCTGATCCCCCGCGCCGCACGTGTTGAAGGACGCGCGCGGCGCCCAGGCGGGATCGACGGCGGTAAGGGCCTGTTTGCACGCCGGGGCAGGCCGCTTCCGGGCTAGACGACGCGCGATGGCATTGGCCTTCGCGCGTTGGCGCATACAAGGGCGACACATGACGACTACAAAGAAAACCGCCGAACGACTGATCAAGAAATATCCGAACCGTCGGCTGTACGACACGGAGACGAGCACCTACATCACGCTGACCGATGTGAAGCAACTCGTGCTCGATCAGGAGGAGTTCAAGGTCATCGACGCAAAGACCAACGAGGATCTGACGCGCAGCATCCTGCTGCAGATCATCCTTGAGGAAGAGGGCGGCGGCCTGCCGATGTTCTCGTCGTCGATGCTGTCGCAGATCATCCGTTTCTACGGTCATGCCATGCAGGGCATGATGGGCACCTACCTGGAAAAGAACATCCAGGCGTTCATCGACATCCAGAACAAGCTCGCGGATCAATCGAAGGGCCTTTACGAAGGCAACGCGATGAATCCCGAAGTCTGGTCGCAGTTCATGAACATGCAGGCGCCGATGATGCAGGGCATGATGACCAGCTACATCGAGCAGTCGAAGAACATGTTCGTGCAGATGCAGGAGCAGATGCAGAACCAGGCGAAGAACATGTTCAGCAGCTTCCCGTTCAAGCCTGTGGCACCGGTTTCGCCGGCGTCGCCTGCGGCATCGGCGCAGGGCGCGAACGAAAACGCGAGTGGCGAAGAAGAAAAGAAGTAAGGCGTGGCGGATTGAGGTAGCGAAGCGGCATGGCGCGGCAGCCCACGCGCCGGTGGCCGCTTGTTTGTTGCCCGTGTGTTCATCGGCTCAGGCTTGCCGGTTCCAGGTGTTTTCAGGTCGCGCAGGGCAAGCTGCCAGTCCGGCGTGCTGCTCGCTCAGCCGCTGTTTGTCCCGCGTTTCTATTCTGTTTCTATCCCGATTGAGTGCCGGATTCGATCCCGAATTCCACTCATCCGACCCTTTCCCTCCTCGTTGTCTGCCACCCACGCAGCCCCTCTCCCTACGCCAAATGGGTAAAATGGCGGATTGGCCTGAATCCGCGCGGCGCAACGAACGCCTTGCGCCCCACATCCGGACGTACACGTGAAAAACCCAGTTGAATCAACGACCTCCCACAAACCCGCCCCGCGCGTCGGGATGGTTTCCCTCGGCTGCCCGAAGGCGCTAGTCGACTCCGAGCAGATCATTACCCAACTGCGTGCGGAAGGTTATGAGATCTCGGGTTCGTACGACGGCGCCGATCTGGTCGTAGTCAACACCTGCGGCTTTATCGACGAAGCGGTGCAGGAAAGCCTGGACGCCATCGGCGAGGCGCTGAGCGAAAACGGCAAGGTGATCGTCACCGGCTGCCTCGGCAAGAAGGCGAGCGCAAGCGGCTCGAACCTGATCGAGGAAGTGCACCCGAAGGTGCTGGCCGTGACCGGCCCGCACGCGGTCGGCGAAGTGATGCAGGCGGTGCACAGCCACCTGCCGAAGCCACACGATCCGTTCGTCGATCTCGTGCCGCCCGCGGGCATCAAGCTCACGCCGCGCCACTACGCGTACCTGAAGATTTCGGAAGGCTGCAATCACCGCTGCACGTTCTGCATCATCCCGTCGATGCGCGGCGACCTTGTGTCGCGCCCCGTCGCGGAAGTCATGCTCGAAGCGGAAAACCTCTTCAAGTCGGGCGTGAAGGAACTGCTGGTGATTTCGCAGGACACGAGCGCGTACGGCGTGGACGTCAAGTACCGCACCGGTTTCTGGAACGGCAAGCCGATCAAGACGCGCATGACCGATCTGGTCGAGGCGCTCGGCGAGCTGGCCGCGCAGTACGGCGCGTGGGTGCGCCTGCACTACGTCTACCCGTACCCGAGCGTCGACGAAGTCATTCCGCTGATGGCCGAAGGCCCGTACAAGGGCCACGTGCTGCCATACCTCGACGTGCCGTTCCAGCACGCTCACCCCGAAGTGCTCAAGCGCATGAAGCGCCCCGCGAACGCCGAGAAGGTCATGGAGCGCGTGAAGGCGTGGCGCGAAATGTGCCCGGATTTGACGATCCGCAGCACCTTTATTGCCGGTTTCCCGGGCGAGACGGAAGAACAATTCGAGACGCTGCTCGACTTCATCCGTGAAGCCGATCTGGATCGCGTGGGCTGCTTCGCCTACTCGCCGGTCGAGGGCGCGACGGCCAATGAACTCGACGGCGCGCTGCCGGATGAGGTGCGCGAGGCGCGCCGCGCGCGCTTCATGGAAGTCGCCGAGGAAGTGTCGGCCAAGCGTATCCAGCGCAAGGTCGGCAAGACGCTCAAGGTGCTGATCGACGAGATCAACCCGGATGGCGGCATTGGCCGTACGGCGGCTGACGCACCCGAGATCGACGGCGTGGTCTACGTGGCGCCGGCGACCAAGGCGTCGAAGCGCTACAAGGTGGGCGATTTCGTGTCGGTGAAAATCACCGGCGCCGATGGCCATGACCTCTGGGGCGAGGTCTGAGCGGCATGGCGGCATCGGTGCCTGCAATGCCTGAAATCCTCGCCTACGGCGAGGCCATGGTCGAATTCAACCAGGCCGCGCCGGGCAAGCCGGAATACCTGCAGGGCTTCGGCGGCGACACCTCCAACTTCGCGATCGCGGCGGCGCGCCAGGGCGCGCGCACTGGTTTTGTGTCGGCGGTCGGAGACGATCAGTTCGGGCGTCTGCTAGTCGATCTTTGGTCGCGCGAGGGTGTCGATACGGCGCACGTGCGCGTGCGCAGCGACGCGCCGACCGGCGTGTACTTCGTTTCGCATGGCCCGGACGGCCATGCGTTCGACTATCTGCGCAAGGGGTCGGCGGCGAGCCGCTACGCGCCGGGCGACCTGCCGCTCGATGCGCTGGCTGCCGCGCGTGTGCTGCATCTGTCGGGCGTGAGCGTCGCGATTGGCGACGCTGCGTGCGATTCGGCGTTTGCTGCGATCGAGCATGCACGCGCGAATGGCGTGCAGATCAGCTTCGACACCAATCTGAGGCTCAAGCTCTGGCCGCTGGCGCGCGCCCGCGCCGTCATGACCGAAGTGATGCGTCTGACCGACATCTGTCTGCCCAGCTGGGACGATGTCGCCGTGCTGACCGGCCTTGACGACCGCGATGCGATCGTCGACCGGCTGCTCACGCTGGGCGCGCGCGTCGTCGCGCTCAAGCTCGGCAAGGAAGGCGCATACGTGGCGACGCCGCACGAGCGCCGTGTGGTGCCGGGCCGTGTCGTTTCGGCTATCGATGCGACCGGCGCGGGCGATTGCTTCGGCGGCGCCTTCGTCGCGCGTCTGGTGGCGGGCGACGATCCGTTCGCGGCGGCGCATTACGCCAACGCGGCGGCGGCACTCTCGACGCTGGGCTACGGCGCGGTCGCGCCGATCCCGCATCGCGACGACGTCGAGCGCGCGCTGGCCGCAAGCTAAGTCGACGCGGCGCTGCACAGAACCCCGATCAGAGGAACCCGATGGAAGTTTCAAGCTCGAAAGCCGCGCGTCGTTTCGCCTGGCTCGCAGCGCTGGCGATCACGCTGCCGCTCGCGGCCTGCGCGGTCGGCGGCAGTCACCCGACGGACGCTGCGGCAAGCGCGCCGGTGCATTCGTCGCTCAAGCCGAATCCGGAATTCGCGAAACTGCCTCAGTACGCGGGCACGCTCGGCAAGCGCAGGATCGTGATGCGGCTGGGCGCGAAGACCGACCCGGACGACCCGACCGGCGTACACGGCGAGTACCAGTTCAGCGATACGGGCGAAGTGATCCTGATTGCGGGCGACCGTTCGGGCGCGACGCTCGAAGCGGAAGAGTCCAACGACGGCACGCGTATCACGGGCAACTGGGTCGGCACCTTTGCCGCCGATGGCTCGATTTCCGGCGACCGGATGGAAGTGGACGATTCGAACCCGGTGCCGTTCGACCTGAAACCGGTTGTGGCGGGAGCTTCGACACCGGCACCCGCTGCGAAGAGCGGCAACGCGGTGGGCGGTGTCGGCAACGTCGTGACCGGCGAGTAAGTCCCCGGCTTCAGGCGCAGCGCGCGCCTGAGGCCTTTATTGTTTTGGCGGCGGTAGTCCGCGCCCGCCGCGTGGCGCGGCCACCGCGACACGCTTCAATTTTGAGCGCGAGCGATTGCGTATCGCGCTCAGCCGGTTTTCCAGCACTGTGCGTTCGCGTTGCCACTCACTGCGCTCGCGCATCAACACCTCGTTCTCCCGCTTCGCTGCGCTTAGCGCGTCGTCCTGACTCGCTTGCGTGGCACGCGCCGCGCCGAGTTCGCCCAGCAGCGTTTCATTGCGCTGCTGGAGGGACGCCGCGAGCGAATCGGCGCGCCGGCGCTCTTCGCGGGCCTCGCTGATCTGCTGCATCATGTGCTTCTGCACGCCTTCCATGCGCTGCGTCGCTTTGTCCAGCTCCGCCTGAAAGGTTGCATCGCGCGCTTCTAGCGACGCACGCAATGCGGCGCTGGCTTGCTCGTGCTCGATCCTTTGTTCGCGCAGCCGCGTATCGGCAAGCTCACGTTCGGCATCGCGCTGGGTTTCCAGCGCATCGGCCCGGCTGCGGGCTTCTTCTGCGCGCGCATTCGCGGCCTCAAGCTGCTCCTTTAACGCGGCGACCTGCTCGCCCAGCGCACCCAATTCGACCTCTCGAAGCCGCAGCGTATCTTCGACAGCCTCACGGGCCTCGATGGCTTCCGAAGCACGCGATTCAGCCTGCGCCGAGACTTGCTCCAGTTCGGCGACGCGCGCGTCATAAACCTTCTCCCCATGCTCCACGGCGACGGCCCAGATGCCGAGCATCGCGTCTGCGACGGCGGGCGGCAGTTGCGAGGCAAGGGCGTCGCTACGCGTTTTCTCGTCTTTCCACTGCTTGAGCTCGTCGTTGATCGTCGTGCGGCTGCCCTGGCGGATTTCCGCGTAGATGAGGTCGACGGTCAGCTCGTGCGGCCGTTTTCCGTCGGCTACGAGGCGAGACGCGGTTTCGCGCGTGCGCAAACGGGTATCGCTGATACGGGACATGGTTTTTCGGACGCGAAGAGGGCTAGAGGATCAAATCATACTGTATATCATCGTATAACGTTATATAAGTACGATATAGGCTAAAAAATTTACGATAACACCTATAATCGCAATTAAAGCTGCGGTACGCTTGCCCGAACACCCAATCCCGCTTCCAGATCGATGTCAGAAGACGCCATCACCCTGATTCCCGCCTTGCCACCGGCGCTCGATGGCCGTAACGGCACGAACCGCGCACGTAGCGGGGTAGCGCAGACGGCGGCGCGCGATGACATCGAAGCCGTGCGCCTTTGGTTGGCCGAATACATCGATTCCCCGCACACGCTGCGCAGCTACCGCAAGGAAGCGGTGCGCCTGATGCTGTGGGCCACGCGCACGCTCGACAAACCGCTGTCGAGCCTCACGCGCGAAGATTTCGTGCTCTACGAACAGTTTCTCGCCGCACCCAATGGCGACTGGGTCGATCCGGCGCGGCCGCGCAAGGGCCGCGAGCGCAGGCTGTTCGAAGGCCCGCTTGCGCCGCGCAGCCGTCGGCAGGCAATGGGTATTCTTGGCGGCCTGTTCGGCTATCTGGTGGCAGCCGGTTATCTCGCGGGCAACCCGCTCGCGCTGCGGCGCGCTCGTGCGGCGCCAACGCCCCGCAGCCGCCGCGTCGAGCGCTATCTCGACCAGACGCTCTGGCAGCAGGTGCTCGACGGCGTCGACGCCTTCCCGCAGGACACGCCGCGCGAGCGCCAGCATTACGAGCGTTGCCGCTGGCTCATGCGCTTCCTGTACCGCACGGCGTTGCGCGCCAGCGAAGCCGCGCAGGCGCGCGCGGGGGATTTCGAGCGTCGGCGTGGCCGCTGGTGGCTGCGCGTGGTGGGCAAGGGCGGCGTGGAAGGCGACGTACCGGTCAGCGACGATCTGATGGCCGACTTCGCTCGTTATCGTGCGTTCCACGGCCTGCCGGAAATGCCCGTGCCGGGCGAGGCGCGTCCGGTTGTGCTGGGCGTCGCGGGCGGCGATGCGGGGCCGCTCACGTCCACCGCCGTTTATATGATCGTGAAGACGGTATTCCGCCGTATCGCGGATACGCTTGACGCGCGCGATCCTGCGGGCGCGGCCACGCTGCGCCGCGCCTCGACGCACTGGCTGCGCCACACCGCCGCGACCCATCAGGCCGATGCCGGCACCGACCTGCGCTATATCCAGAAGAATCTGCGCCACGCATCGATCGAAACGACCGGCCTCTACCTGCACGCCGACGACGATGCGCGCCACGCCCAGACCGTGCGCGACACGTCCTCGACATGATCCAGTTGGGTGATACGTCGCGGCGCCGGTGTTAATCTTCGCCATGCGGCGCGCTCGGGCAAGCCGAAGCCAAAGCCTCGAAACCAACTCAAAGCCAACTCAAAGCCAGCCCGAACCCGCGCCATGCCTTCCATCCGCGCTTTCACCGCCTGCTCCCCGATATGAAGAAATCCGACTCCAGCCGCGCCTTGCAGACGCGCATCGTCAATCCGCAGGACGACATCACGCCCGGCTTCGAATCGTTCGCCGCGCCTGTCACGCGCGCCTCGACCGTCGTATTCCCCGACCTCGCGACCGTGCGCGGCCTCGACTGGAAAAACGACGCGCAATGGCGCTACGGCCTGCACGCCACGCCCACGTCCACGATGCTGATGCAGCGTCTTGCCGATATCGAAGGCGGCGAGCATGCGCTGCTGCAACCCTCGGGCCTCTCGTCGATCTCCAACGTGTATTTCGGCCTCCTGAAGGCTGGCGACGACGTGCTGATTCCCGACAACGTCTATTCGCCGAACCGCGACCACGGCGACTGGCTCGCGCGCGACTTCGGCATCACGGCGCGCTACTACGACCCGATGATCGGCTCAGGCATCGAAGCGCTGATCCGTCCGGAAACGAAGCTGATCTGGCTGGAAGCACCCGGCTCGGTGACGATGGAAGTGCCCGACGTGCCCGCGATCACGGCCGTTGCGCGCAAGCACAACGTCCTCACGGCGATCGACAACACGTGGTCGGCGGGGCTTGCGTTCAAGCCCTTCGATCATGGCGTCGATATCTCGGTGCAGGCGCTCACGAAGTACCAGTCGGGCGGCAGCGACGTGCTGATGGGCGCGACCATCACGCGCGACCGCGATCTCTACCTGAAGATCAAGCTCGCACGCATGCGCATGGGGATCGGCGTCTCGTCGGATGACTGCTCGCTCGTGCTGCGCGGCCTGCCGAGCATGAAGGTGCGCTTCGACGCGCATGACCGCGCGGCGCTGTCGCTGGCGCAGTGGCTCAAGACGCGCAGCGAAATTGCGGCGATGCTGCATCCCGCCTTCGAGGATTGCCCCGGCCACGCGTTCTACAAGCGCGATTTCACCGGCGCGGGCGGATTGTTCTCGGTGGTGTTCGACGAACGCTATAGCGCGGCGCAGATCGACACGTTCTGCGAATCGCTCGAACTTTTCGCGCTGGGCTGGAGCTGGGGCGGGGCGCGCAGCCTCGTGATGCCATACGACATCGCGTCGATGCGTTCGGCGTCGAGCTGGCCTTATCGCGGCACGCTGGTGCGCTTCTACATCGGTCTGGAAGACGAAGCCGATCTGCGCGCCGATATCGAGCGCGCGCTCGCCGCGCTTGCGTAATACCCGCTAGCGCATAAAGGCAAACGGCCGCGCCTGTCAGTGAAGACAGGCGCGGCCGTTGTGTTTTCAGCGGCTAGTTGCGTCGATCGGATCGAATCAGAACAGACGCAGCAGGCCGTCGAGCCCGACGAAGTTGAACGAGACGCTGGCTGCTTCGCGCACCACCGGCTTCGCGCGGAACGCGACCGACAGGCCCGCGACCGCCATCATCTTCAGGTCGTTCGAGCCGTCGCCCATGGCGATCGCGCGGCGCGGGTCGATGCCGAGCTGCGCACAGGTTTCCTGCACGGTACGCGCCTTGACTTCGGCGTTGACGATCTCGCCGCTCACGCGGCCGGTCAGCTTGCCATCGACGATTTCAAGCGAATTCGCGCGCGTGAAGTCGAGGCCGAGCCGCGCCTTGAGGCGCTCGGTGAAGAACGTGAAGCCGCCCGACACCAGCAGCGTCTTCAGGCCAGCGGCCTTCGCGCCCGCAAGCATCTTTTCCGCGCCCGGCGACAGTTGCAGGCGCTCTTCGTAGACGCGCTCCAGCGCGCTCGCTTCGAGACCCTTGAGCAGCGCCACGCGGCGCGTGAGGCTTTCGTTGAAGTCCTTGATCTCGCCGCGCATGGACGCTTCGGTGATCGCCGCGACTTCGGCTTTCAGGCCGCAGAAGTCGGCGATTTCGTCGATGCATTCGATCGTGATGAGCGTCGAGTCCATGTCCATCGCGACCAGCCCGAAGCTGCCGAGCGTGCGGCCCGCTTCCACGAACGCGTAATCGAGTTGATGCGTGCCGCAGTAGACGTCGAGATCCGGACGCTGCGCCGGCGCGGCGTCCTCGATACGGATGGCGTGCTCGTCGATCGGCACGAGGCGGCTGCCGCGCGCGAGCGCGAGGAGCGGCTTGTGATGGACGGCTTGCAGCGGAGCGGGACTCTGGATGACGAGATTCATGACGTGTGCGGCGTGGGGCGCCCCGGAGGCGGCGGGTTTGAGTCGGAATCGAAACAGGGCGCGAACGCGAGCAGGAAGCACCGCCAATAGCGGCAAATCTGGCCGGAACGCGCGGCGAAAACGCGAATTGTACCGTTTCGGCGTCCTCGCGCGACCGCCCGTACAGCTTACAGAGACGAAAGCGAGCTTTCGAGGCACAATGAGCGAACGTGCGGCGTCCGACGGGGGAAGGCCGCCGCGTGCCGTCAACCATACGTGTCGCGACTCGCGTCGCGCGATGCGTCGCATGCGCCAACTGGCGCCAGGGGAACCGGTATGCAGGACGCTCCTTCCACCCAGACAAGTCCCACCCGAACGCCGACCGGCGCGCGGAAACAGCTTCCGGACAACGCGCCACAAGCCACGCATGAAGCGCTTCAGGCGCTCACGCTCGACGCTGCGGTGAGTGCCACGGTCACTCCGGTGCGACGCTCGCCGCGCGCCTTGAAGCAGGCTCGGGAAGTCCCTCCGGCCCCGCCAGTTCAACCGCCCCAGCCGTCTTCAGGCGCACGGGCGCGCAACGCTCGCGCGAGCACCACAGGCGAGGTCGCCGGCGTGCATATCACCAGCGCGCGTCGCATCGTCGACATGGACAGCGGCGTGCGCAAGCTCGATCTTGTGCGCTACTACGCGCGTGCGGCGCCCTGGCTGCTGCCGCATCTGCGCGATCGGCCGGTCTCGCTGCTGCGCGCACCGCAAGGCCTGAACGGCGAGCGGGTTTTCCAGCGCCATCTCGGCCGCATGCCGATTCCCGGCGTGACCCTGCATGACGAACTCGATGGCGGCCACCCGCTTATCGGCATCGATTCGCTTGAAGCGCTGATCAACGTCGCGCAGCTGGACGCGATCGAGCTTCACACCTGGAGCGCGCGTGCCGCCGATGTCGAGTCGCCCGACCGCGTCGTGTTCGACCTCGATCCGGATCTGTTGCTCGGCTGGAATCGTGTCATCGAGGCGGCGGAGCTCATGCGCGCGCTGCTCGGCGATCTGGGCCTGGAGTCGTTCTGTCAGACGAGCGGCGGCAAGGGTTTGCACATCGTCGTGCCGCTTGTGCAGGGTGCGAGCTGGGATGACGTGAAGGCTTTCGCGCGCGCCGTGGCGCAGCGGCTTGCCTCGGGCTGGCCGACGCTGTTTACCGCCACCCAGACCAGCGAGCATCACCGCAAGAAGGTCTATGTCGATTACCTGCGCAATGTGCGCGGTGCGGGCACTGCCGTGGCCTACAGCGTGCGCGCGCGATCCGGCATGGGCGTAAGTGTGCCGATTGCGTGGGAAGAACTGGCGCAGACGACGGGCGGGGCGCACTGGACGCTGGCCAATATCGATGTCCGGCTCAAGCAGCTCAATCGCCCGAAGCGTCCGGCGCCCTGGGCGCACTACTCGGCAGTGCGCCAGTCCGTCAGCAGCGAATTGACGCTGCGTCTGGAAGAGGGCGGCGCGTGAAAGTGCGGCGTGCCAGGCAGCGTGCGCGGTCTCGCGTGCCCTACAAAACACGCAGCCTGGCAAGCCGTATAAAACCTGGGCCGGGCGATGCGATCGCCCGGCGCAAGCCATCGCGCGGCGCGCTAGACTGACAGAAGAAAAATCCGCCACGTGCTGCCTCGGCTACGTCTTTCGCGGTCGCGGCAGAACCCGCCAGGAGATGACGCATGCCTTGCAGCCGCACCCGCTCCCGCCGCACTCGCGCGGCGCTCGCTCATGTCGCCGTTGCCCTGTCCTGCGCGCTCGCGCTGCCGGCATTCGCCACGACGCCGATCACGGTTACGTCCAGGGCCGCCCCGGACGGGCCGATCCGCTACACGGTCAAGGTCACGTCGAAGCTCTATGGCACGGCCCAGGAGACGCGCACACTTCGCTCCGGCGACACCGACGACTTCAACTGGCGTTCCACGCCGCCAGGCGGCGCCGTGCCCACCGCGCAGAACTGCCCCGACTACGGTTCGATGCCACTCGACGCCAACGGCGCGATGGTGCGCCAGATCCAGGTGCGCCTCGCGCCCATCGTCGCGCAGAACGGTACGGCGAATGTCCAGGTGAGCTTCCGTGCCCAGGCGCCGCGCGGCGGCAAGGCAGCGGGCGGGGCGCAGTGCCCCGAAGTCGTCGCGCATAGCGAGGTGCTGCATTTCTCGATGCCGACCAACGGCACGGCGAAGACCCTCACGCTCAGCGACGGCACGCAGTTGAGCGTATCGGCGCAACGCTAGCGTGCAAGTAGCGGCGTCGCAGGCGCGGGCCGCTCAGGTTCGCGCTTTCTCGCGCTCCTTGAGTCGCGCGGCCATGAAGCAGTGGTCAGCGGAAAAGAGCCGCCGGTAGGCCAGCACCACCGCGCCCACCGTGCCCAGCGCCGACGATGCCGCGATCAGGAACATGATCACGATTTGATAGCGCACGGCCTGCAAGGGCGACTGACCCGCCAGCACCTGGCCCGTCATCATGCCGGGCAGACTCACCACCCCCACCACGGCCATTTGATTGAGCGTCGGGATCATGCCGGCGCGCACGGCCTCGCGCGCGGCGGGCTGGGCGGCTTCCCAGCGCGTCGCGCCAAGCGCCAGCGCGCTCTCCACGCGGTCGCGCCGCGCCGTGAGTTCCTGCATCATGCGCTCGACGCCGAGCGACACGCCCGTGAGCGTATTGCCAAGAATCATCCCGAGGATCGGAATGGCATATTGCGGCTCGTACCATGGCCGGATGCGGATCACCGCAAACAGGCCGACCGCCGCCACGAGCCACGCGCTCACCCAGATCGACGCGATGCTGTCGACGCGCTGGCCCACATAAGTGCGCGCGCCGCGCTGCGCGCCCGCAATGCCGGCGATCAGCGTCATCAATGCCATCAGCGGCAGCACCACATACCAGCGATCGAACGCGAACACCCAGCCAAGCACATAGCCGATCGCGAGCAACTGCACGACGGTGCGCACGGCGGCCCATGCGAGCTTGCGTTCGAGATCGAGCTTGAGCAGCACGGACACCGCGCCGTTCACGAACACCAGTAACGCCGCGATGGCGACGTCGCCGATGCTGAGGTCTTGCAGCACGCCTGGACTCATTGCGGCGCTCCGGTCGTGGGGGCGGCGGTATCGGAGGCTGCGGCGGCTGCGGCCGCTTCGCTCAGCACGCCCGCGCGCATCGTCAGGTGGCGCTCGCCCACGCGCTGCGCCTGGGCCGGATCGTGGGAGACCCACACCGTTGCGCGCGCGTCGCGTTCGCGCTCGAACCAGTGAGCGATCAGCGTCTCGATCGTGCGCGCCGATTCGGGATCCAGCGAAGCGGTGGGTTCGTCGAGCAGCAACGCTTCGGGATCGAGCTGGAGCACGCGTACGAGGGCGACGATCTGCGCTTCGCCGCCCGACAGCTCGGAGGCCTCGCGCGCGAGGAACTCGCGTGTGCGCCCGGCCGCTTCAAGCAGCGAGGCCGCGCGCGCCGCGTCGAACGCGCTGCCGCGATACACGGCGAACGTCCATGGAAAACGCAGGTTGTCTTCGACCGTGCCGTCGATCAATGCGGGCCGTTGGCGCAGGTACGCAATATGCCGCCGATACGCGGGTATCTGCGCGCGTGCGACCGCCTCGCCGTGCCACAGCAGCGTGCCGCCATCGGCGGGATCGAGCATCGCGAGCGCGCGAAGGAACACGCTCTTGCCGGAGCCGGATGGCCCGGTAAGCACCACGCGCTGACCCGTTTGTAGCGCGAAATCTGTCGGATGTAGCAAAATCTGGCCGCGCTGGGCGTCGCGCCGCATGAGGCCCCGCGCTTCGACAAGCGGTGTGGCGACGCCAGATCGGGCGCCGTCATCGGATGATGGGTTCAGGGGGTTCTTCATTAAATGATTGTGAACAACGCGCAGGCTTCAAGGCGAACGACAGGTCAGCCGGATGGAGGCGGGCACGCCGACTGCTGCCAATTCGTTGAATTCGTTGGCGAAACAACCATGCATAACCCGGAGCGCGCATGACGTCACCGCAACCCAAGCCCCGCGGCCCCGGCCGCACACTCGCCAGGATCATCGCATGGCTCGTGGCCGTTGTCGCCGTGCTTGTCGCGGTGCTCGTCGTGTTCATCCTTACCTTTGACTGGAACCGCGCCAAACCTTACGTGAATGAAAAGGTTTCGGAGGCGATTGGCAGGCCGTTTGCGATCGTCGGCGACCTGAAGGTGGGCTGGCGCAAGCCGCCAGGCGAAACCGGCTGGCGTGCGTGGGTGCCCTGGCCGCGCTTCTCGGCCACCCAGATCGAAGTGGCCAATCCCGACTGGGCCAAAACGCCGAAGTTCGCGACGCTCGACGAAATCGACTTCGAGGTCGCGGTGCTGCCGCTGCTCGCGCACGACATCGTGATTCCGGCCATCAATCTCGTGAATCCGTCCGTCGATGTCGAACGACTCACCGATGGCCGCAATAACTGGACTTTCAAGCTGCCCGCGTCGAGCGGGCCGTCGACGTGGAAGCTCGATCTGCACGACATCACGTTTTCGAACGGCAATATCGCCGTGAGCGACCAGCAGACCAAAACCGAGGTGAAAGTGACCGTGAGCCTGCTCGGCCATGGCATTCCGATCGGCCAGGTGATGGAACAGCAGGAAGCGGCGTCACGCCAGCAATCGGCGCAGGTGATCGGAAGTTCGGGCGCGACCCGGCTCGCGCAGCAGGCGCGCAAGCAGCAGGCTTCGGAAGCGGCTGCGGCAAGCGCCGCCAGTGCGGCGAGTGGTGTTAGCGGTGCGAGCGACATCGTCGCCGCAAGCGCTGAGAACGCCGCCAGCACGCCAGCCGCCTCGCAAGGCATGAGCGCGAAGCTCGCCGCCATCGGCGCGAGTTCGGCGAGCAACGCCAATGCGGTTTCAGGTGGCCAGACCACCGAGCCGTTCTACGCGATCGGCTGGACGGTCAAGGGCACCTACAACAAGACCGCGCTCTCGGGCGAAGGCAAGCTCGGCGGCGTGCTCGCGTTGCAGGACGCGAAGCGTCCGTTCCCGTTGCAGGCCGACGTGCGCGCGGGCGATATGCACATCGCCCTGGTCGGCACGATCACGGATCCGGCGCACCTGGCCGCCGTCGATCTGCGCCTGTGGCTGCAAGGCCAGAGCATGGGGCATCTCTACAACCTCACGGGCGTGACGCTGCCGGATACGCCACCTTACGCCACCGAGGGGCGCTTTGTTGGCCAGTTCCGCAAGGGCGCGAGCGTGTTCCGCTACGAAAACTTCACGGGCCGCGTGGGCGGCAGCGACATCAACGGCACCTTCGTCTATACACAGCGCCCGACGCGCCCCTTGCTTTCTGGCACGCTGGTCTCGAACCTGCTGCAATTCTCCGATCTCGCGCCGATCATAGGTGCGGACAGCAAGGCAAGCAAGGCCAAACGTGGCGATACCGTTAGCCAGCCCAGCGCGCGCGTGATCCCGGTCGAGCCGTTCAAGACCGACCGCTGGAACGCCATCGACGCCGACGTGAAGTTCACCGGCAAGCGCATCATCAAGCAGGGCAGCCTGCCGATCCAGGATCTCTATACGCACGTCATCATGACCGACGGCGTGCTCGTGCTCGATCCGCTGCAGTTCGGCGTCGCGGGCGGCACGCTGGCCACGCGCGTGAACCTGGACGGCAGCGCCACGCCGCTCAAGGCGCGCGGCACGGCCGAGGCGCGCCACCTGAAGCTCAAGCAGCTGTTCCCGAGCGTCAAGTCGATGCAATCGGCGCTCGGTGAAATCAACGGCGACGCGTCGCTGACGGCGGTCGGCAACTCGCCGGCGGCGCTCGCATCGACATCGAACGGCGAGGTCAAGCTGCTCGTCACGCAAGGCACGGTCAGCCGCCTGCTGATGGAAGCGGCGGGCCTGAACGTGGCGAACGTGGTCTACGAAAAGCTGTTCGGCCAGCGCGACGTGAAGATCAACTGCGCGGCCGCCGATTTCGTGGCGACAAACGGCGTGCTCGATCCGCGCGTGTTCGCACTCGATACCGACGATGCCGTCATCGACATCACCGGCCCGATCGACCTGCGCGACGAATCGATGGACATGAAGGTGCACCCGCATACTAAGGGCTTCCGCATCTTCTCGCTGCGCTCGCCGCTCTATGTGAAGGGCACCTTCAAGGATCCGCATGTGGGCGTCGATGCGGCTGCGCTCGCGCTGCGCGGCGGCGCGATGGTCGGCCTTGGCCTCATCAACCCGTTCGCGGCGCTGATTCCGCTGATTGCGCCGAGCAACAACAAGCCGCTGCCCTGCGACCAGTTGTTTTCGCAGATGCACCAGCATCCGGTCGCACCGCCCCCGGGGCAGAAGATGCGCGCGAGCGCCTTGCCGCCGATGCCCGCGAGCGCCGCTGGCAGCGGCACGGCGGCAGCGCGTTCCTCGCGCTCGTCGCAGGCGCCTGCGAAAAATGCGAAGCCCGATGCCTCGACGCAGCCGGGCATGGAAAGTCTCTATAAGGGCAGCTAAAGGGAGCTAAGGGCAGCTGAAGCAGCGAAGGAAGCGGCCCGCAAAAGCACGCACGCAAGGAAAAACGCCCGGCGCGGATGAGCGTCGGGCGTTTTCACATCGGTGGCGGTCAGCGCAGTTGCTGTCGCGGTGCGGGATCGCCGGTCGCGTCCTGGCGGCGTGGCGCGCGCCGGGAATTCAAGCCCTGGCGCACTGCGCCGAACTCGGGCAGGATACGCGCGCGGGCGCGGCTGGCGAACACGAGGAAACCGAATCCGTCGGCCTCGTACCAGTAGCCGCCGTTTTCGAGCCCTTCGAGCGGCTGCTCCAGCGCATGCGCGATCGATTCGATGCAGCGTTTGCGCAATTCGGCCGTGCCGGGATAGGGCGGGTGGGCGCCGCGCACACTGCACAGCAACACGTCGAGGCCGGGCAGCACGTGTGCGTAAAGCACCGGCTCGTCCTGCGCGCGTGCGCGTGCAATCTTGGTGTCCAGTTGGCCGAATGGCTTGAAGTGGCTCAGGACGGCGAGAAATGACTCGTCGCCATCCGTCTTGACGCGTTTACGCTTTTTCGGGAAGGACATAAAAATTCGCCTGAAAAAGGTGGATTGCAAAACACGCAGCGTTCCCATGCGACCACTCCCGGATTGGTGCGCCGCACGTCGATCCTTCTAGCATAGGATCTGCCCGGTTCGCGAGGATGCCAGGCCGTGGGGACGGTGCCTTAATCCTCATTGCGTCAGGCAAAACGCCATGCCGGGCCGCACGTCGCGCTCATGTAAGTATCCCGGCGCTCTCTCGCTCTTTCCTTGTCTTTCTTTTGTCTCCGGTCTCAATAATAGTCCTGCACGCGCGCGCGGTGTGACGATTTCTCGGGAAAAAGCGGGGTTTTCTCGCCGCGTGGTGGGCCTTGCCACATACGTTGTCATCTCGCAATTTCGCGCAGATAATGTTTCGGCTCTGGTGCCCGCAGCGCGTGATGCGCCGCGCGGGAAATCCGCCGCGCCGACCGGGCCGGGATCGGCGATTCCACTCGGGCAGATTCTCGTGCTGATGGGTGCAGGCAGCTGCGAACCGCTGCCAGCCGGTGCGCGAGCGCCGTCCAGACCGCCACTACCAGACCGCCATGAAACTGTTCGCCAAGGGGCTATTGCTGATCGCCATTCCGAGCGTCGTCGAACTGGCGCTGCTCGGCGTCGTCTTCAATACGCAGGGCGAGGCTGCCCAGGCCGCGAGGAGCGCCGACGCCAGCAAGCAGATCCTCTGGCAGGCCTCCAGTCTCGTACAGCCGCTGTTGCGCGAAGCCGCGCGCGTGCGCACCGCGGTCGTGCTTCAGGATCCCTCGTTTATCGACCGGCGCGCCGTGTGGGCCGAATTCTCCGACCGCATCGCGCTGCTCGGCCATATGGTCGCCGACAATCCCGCGCAGCTCGCGCGCGTGCACCGCATCAACGACGACGCGCGCGCCTGGCGCGCCCGCTGCGCCGAAGTGGCCGACGCGCTGCGCGAGGGCCGCACCGGCGATTTCGTGCGCGCGAGCCCGACCGGCCTGCCACCCGAAATCGACGCCGTGCGCAGCGAACTCGACGCCTTCATCGCCGAGCAGACGCGTTTCGACGTCGCGCGCAGCGCCTCATTGCGCGAGACGCGCGAGCGCCAGCAAAACGCGCTGATTTTCGCGGTGGTCGGTTCCATGCTGATCTGGGGCGTGACGGCCATCGCGTTCGCGCGCAACGTGGGCCAGCGCCTGGCTGCGCTCGGCGTTAATGCGCAGCGCCTGAGCGAAGGCGTGACGCTGGCGCCTGCGCTGGGCGGCGACGACGAGATTGCCGCGCTCGACACCGTGCTCAATCAGACGAGCCGCCGCCTGCGCGACGCCGAGCGCGAACAGGGCGCGCTCAAGCTCCAGTTGCAGGCGCGCGCCACCGACCTGGCCGCCGCCAACGACAAACTGCGCCAGGAGAGCCAGGACAACGAGATGTTCATGTACAGCGTCTCGCACGACTTGCGCTCGCCGCTCGTGAACCTGCAAGGCTTTTCGAAGGAACTGCAGGTGTCGTGCGACGACCTGCGCGAGCAGATCGACACGGCCGGGCTGCCCGCCGACGAGCATCGCCGCATGAACGAAGTGCTCGACGGCGACGTGGCCGAGTCTTTGCAATTCCTGCGCCAGGCTGTGGCGCGCTCGGCGGCGATCATCGATGCGCTGCTGCGCATGTCGCGCGCCGGGCGCCTCGAATATCGCTGGCAGCGTGTGAACGTAGGGCGCATCGTCGAACGCGCACTGGGCGGACTCGCCGCCGGGCTCGCACAGCGCGCGCAGATTTTCGTGGGCGAGTTGCCGCCTGCATGGGGCGATCCGGCGGCGCTGGAGCAGATCTTCGGCAACCTGATCGACAACGCATTGCGTCATCTCGATCCGTCCCGGCCGGGGCTGGTGGAAATCGGCGCGGTCGTGACCGACGAGGCCGACGTCGCGGGGGAAGTGCAAAAGACGCGTGAACAGGCCGCCGAAGGTGACGCAATGGCCGCGGCGTTGCCCATTTCCAGCATAAAAACGTCAGAAATTGCCACGGAAAGCCCACGTGATGCAGCACGCATGCCAGGGCCGCGCACGCGGACGTATTATGTGCGCGACAATGGCATCGGCATTCCCGCGGCGTATCTGCCCCAGCTGTTTCGCGCGTTCCAGCGCCTGCACGGCGGCCAGTCGGACGGGCAGGGCACGGGCCTCGCGCTCGCGCGCCGGATCGCGGAGCGCCACGGCGGTCGCGTGTGGGTCGAATCGACGGAAGGCACAGGCTCGACGTTCTTCGTCGCCTTGCCTGATGCGCCGCTGCGCACCGCATCGGCATAACGACAGCAACATCGAAACGTTGGGAACGGCGGAGAGCGGCATATGACGCACGGGGAAGACACGGGCAACCGCGCAGACCACGCGGACGAAGTCCGGCAACAGGATCAGGGCCAGGACCCGGCGCAGGACGAAGCCCAGCACGGCGACTACCGCGCCGGTATGCCGGGTGAGCGCGTGAGCATCGTCCTGATCGAAGACGATGACGGGCACGCCACGCTGGTCGAACGCAACCTGCGCCGCTCGGGCGTGTCGAATGGGTTCCTGCGCTTTCGCGACGGCCAGGAGGCGCTCGATTATTTCTTCGGCGCACCCGGCATACCTGGCGTACCTGGCACAACCGGACTATCCGGCGCGAGCGCGGCGAACTACCCGTCGCGCGAAGACCTGGCGAACTTCGTCGTGCTGCTCGACCTGCGTATGCCGCGCGTGGACGGCTTTGAAGTGCTGCGCCGGCTCAAGGCGGAACCGGTGACCGCCTCGGTGCCCGTGATCGTGCTCACCACCACGGACGATCCGCGCGAGATCGAACGCTGTTACGAGCTGGGCTGCAACGTCTACATCACGAAGCCCGTCGAATATGACGCGTTCATCGAGGCGGTGCGGCGGCTTGGATTTTTCCTGCAGGTCGTCAAGCTGCCGGCCGGGCATCGCTTTACGCGAGGCTGAGTGCATCCGGCCGAGTGGATCCAGAATTCGCGCCGGATTCAACCAGAATCCAAACTGAGTGTGCTGCGAGTGCGCCACTGAACGACAACACGCAAGGGCGTGCCGACGGCACGATTCCTTGCGCGAGAGAGATTGACCGAAGCATGACCATCATGACCCGACTGCGCATGCTCCACAGCTGGAGCGAGCTCCGAGGAACGCGACGCGCATGAACGAAGAAGCAACCTTGTTGGCGGGCGCGCATGTGCTCGTCGTCGACGATGACGAGGGCATTCTGCGGCTCGCGCGCAAATCGCTCGTGCGAGCCGGCGCGCGCGTGGACACCTGCGGCAGCGTGGCCGAGGCGAGCAGCGTGCTCGCCGCGCGCACGCCCGACGTGCTCGTGCTCGACTATCAGCTCGATGGCGCCGAAACCGGGCTCGACTTCTTCCGCCGCCTGCGCGCGGACAATGTGCGCGTGCCGGCCATCCTCGTCACCGGCTTCACCGACGAATCGCGCGTGATCGCCGCGCTGCGCGCGGGCGTCTCGGACGTCGTGCCGAAATCGGGCGACTATCTCGACTATCTGCCCGAAGCCGTGGCGCGCGTGCTCTCGCAGGTGTCATTGCAACGCGCCTCCGATCAGGCATTGCTATTACGCGACCGCGAGGAACACTACCGCACGCTGTCGGAGGCGCTGCCGCACCTCGTTTTCACCTGCGGCGCGGACGGCGACTGCGATTTCCTTTCGAAGCAGTGGCGCGATTACACGGGCCTCGATGCGGGCGCGTCGCACGGTCTGGCGTGGCTCGACGCCGTGCATCCGGACGACCGCGAGGACATCCGTCACACCTGGCTCAAGGCGGTTCGTAGCGACAACAACGATTACCGGCACGAGCTGCGCATTCGCCGCCATGACGGTACGTGGCGATGGTTCGATGTCCGCATCGTGGCGATGCGCGACCCGCATGGCGGCATCAACAAGTGGTTTGGCAGCTGCACCGATATTCACGCGCAGCGCGAATCGAGCGAAGAGCGCGAATTGCTGCTGGCTTCGGAACAGGCCGCGCGCCAGGCGGCGGAAGAGGCCAATCGCGCGAAAGACCGCTTCCTCGCCATGCTGTCGCACGAATTGCGCACGCCGCTCACGCCGGTGCTGGCCGGCACGCGCCTGCTCGAACAGATCCCGGGCCTGCCCGACGCCGCGCGCGCGGGCGTGCTGATGATCCGCCGCAATATCGAACTCGAAGCACGCCTGATCGACGACCTGCTCGATCTCACGCGTGTGGCCAACGGCAAGCTCGATCTCACGCTCGATACCGTCGATGTTCACGAAGTGATCGACGCCGTGCTCGAACTGTTCCATAGCGAAATCCAGATCAAGCAGCAGGACGTGCACGTCGAGCGCCATGCGCAGCATCACTACGTGCGCGGCGATCGCGCGCGCATGCAGCAGATGTTCTGGAACCTCGTGCGCAACGCCGCGAAATTCACGCCCGATGGCGGCCATATTTATGTGCGTACGCGCGACGAGCGCATGCACGTGGTCATCGAGGTCGAGGACACCGGCATCGGCATTGCGCCCGAGCAGATCGGCAAGCTCTTTCACGCCTTCGAGCAGGGCAGCCACAACATGACGCGCCAGTTCGGCGGGCTGGGCCTTGGCCTGGCGGTCACGAAGGCGCTGACCGAAGCGCACGGCGGCACGGTCAGCGCGAAAAGTCCGGGCGCGCACTGCGGCGCGACCTTCACGATCGTGCTGCCGACCGCCACGCCGGGCGCGGGCGCCGAGCAACCCGCTGATCGTTGCGGCCCGCACCAGGCGAGTGCGCTCGATATCCTGCTGATCGAGGATCACCAGGATACGGCCGAGGTGATGTCGCAACTGATCCGCGCGCTGGGGCACGACGTGGCGGTGGCGATGAGCGTGACGAGCGCGCTTGCGCTCACGGCCACCCAGCGCTTCGATCTGGTGGTGAGCGACATTGGCTTGCCGGATGGCTCGGGCATCGACTTTATCCGGGCGTTCCGCAAGGAGTCCTCGGTGCCGGCGATCGCGCTCACGGGCTTCGGCACCGACGACGATGTGCGCCGCAGCCTGGACGCGGGCTTTACCGCACACCTCACGAAGCCCGTCAATTTCGAGCAGCTCGAACACCTGATCGAGCAGGCGGCGATCCTGCGCGTGCAGCGCGCCGAACACGACGCGGCCAATCGTGCGACGTCCTGAATGTTCCGAACCTCCTGAATGTCCCTGCCGCCAGGCGCATCGACGTAAAAAAGCCCGCGTGCCTGAAAGGCGACGCGGGCTTTTTCCATTCGGTTTGGCGAAAAGCGTGCAAAAAACGTGGTTAGCGCGGGGTGTTCTTCAGCGAATCGCGGATCTCGCGCAGCAGCAGGACGTCTTCGGGCGTCGGCGCCGGTTCGGCGGGGGCCGGTGCAGCATCGGGCTGGCGCAGCTTGTTGATGAACTTCACCATCAGAAAGATGATGAACGCGAGAATGATGAAGTTGATCAGCACCGTGATGAACGAGCCATAGCCGAACACGGCCACGCCAGCGGTTTGCAGATCCTTGTACGAATCGGGATTGCCCTTGAACGTCGCGGGAATATTGCCGAGCCGCACGAACATGTTCGAGAAATCGAGGCCGCCCGTCACCACGCCGATCACCGGCATGATGAGGTCTTTCACGACCGAATTGACGATGCTGGAAAAGGCACCGCCGATGATCACACCGACGGCGAGATCCATCACATTGCCTTTGACGGCGAATTCCTTGAACTCTTTGATCATGCTCATGAGCGGGCTCTCCTTGAAGGGGGGCGGCACGGGCCTGGATACATAACGACGCATTGGCGCAATGATAGCGAACGCGTCCGCAACGCGGTAGCGATTTGACATTGCCTGACCTTTCGCCGATTGCAACACAACGCAAATCGGACTAATGCACGTCGCGTGCCCGCTTGCCCCCTAGCCGTGCTGCGCGAGCGAGATCTGTTCGTTCAGGCGCTGTGGGTCGGTGTTGGTGCCGCACAGCAGGACGCCTACGCGCTTGCCCTGCAAGGTATCGCGCAGCGGCCCGTAGAGCGCCGCTGTGGCCGTGGCGCACGCGGGCTCGACGGCCAGTTTCAGCTCGTCGAACAGCACGCGCATGGCGGCGCGTAACTGATCGTCGGAGACCGTCACGATGCCTTCCAGGTGGCGGCGGCACAGCGTGTAGCTGTATTGCTCGGTGTGCGGCGACATCAGCGAATCGGCGATGGTGTGCATGTGGGTTAGGCGCACCGTGTGGTTCGCCGCGAAGCTGCGGCTCATCGCGTCCGCGCCTTCGGGCTCCACGCCGTAGATGCGCACGCGCGGATTCGCCAGGCGCAGCGCCGTGGCCATGCCCGCTGCCAGTCCGCCGCCGCCGATCGGCACGATCACCGCATCGAGATCGGGCGATTGCGTCGCCCATTCATAGCCGAGCGTCGCCGTGCCCAGCACCGTGCGGTAACCGTTGAAGGGATGCACGAAGTAACGGCCTTCGTCGGCTTCGATGCGGCGCACGATGTCGAACGCCTCGTGACTGTCGTTCGCGCGCACGATCTCCGCGCCCAGCCGGCGGCACTGATCGACACGCGCCGCGCTCGCGGTATGAAACAGCACGACCTTCGCTGCGATGCCCAGCCGCATCGCTGCGTACGCAACGGCGATCGCATGATTGCCGCCGGATACGCAGGTCACACCCGCGCTGCGTTGGGCGTCGTTAAGCGCGAGCAGATGCGTGAACGCGCCGCGCACCTTGAAGCTGCCGCTGGCCTGCAGCAGTTCGAACTTGAAATTGACGAGCGTGTCGCCCAGCGAGGGCAGGTCGTGCCGGTCGAACACCGGCGTGCGCAGCACCCACGGCGCAAGCGTGAAGTGCTGGGCAGCAATGTCGTCGAGCGAGGGAATCGCCTCGCCGTCGATCGTGTGATCGGTGGGCAGCGGTGTGCCGGTGGACATGGCGCTCGGCCTTTTGACGCAGCGCGGCGGCTTCAGCGCGCCTGCGCGTCGACCGACAGGCCGCGCACGAGCTTGCGCAGGAATCCTTCGCAGGCCGAAAGTTGTTCGAGCGAGACGAACTCGTTCGGCTTGTGCGCCTGCTGGATATCGCCGGGGCCGCACACCACACTCGGAATGCCCGCGCGCGCGAACAGGCCGGCTTCGGTGCCGTAGGCGACCTTGCGGCGCGTCTGGTCAGAGGTGAGGGCGCGCACGAGTTGCGTGATCGCGGCTTGCTCCGTGTCGTCGAGGCCCGGCGCCGCGGCGATCTTCATGAACTCGATCGCGGGCGATGCGCCTGCCACGCCTTCGCGCTGCATCTTCGGCAGCAGGGTCTCGCGCGCGTATTGCTCGATGCGCGCGAAGATCGCTTCGGGATCGAGCGTCGGCAGGTTGCGGAACTCGAACGCGAACCGGCATTCCGCAGGCACCGTGTTGATGGCGTTGCCGCCCTCGATCGTGCTGGTCTGCGCGGTCGTGAACGGCACGTCGTAGAGCTCGTCGAACGGGCCTTGCGCGCGGAACTCGTCGGCCATGTCCCGGATGTAGCAAATCAGGCGCGCTGCGTACTCGATCGCGTTCAGTCCGCGCGGCGTGAGCGACGAGTGCGCGGCGTGACCGCGCACGCAGCACTGATACGTGTTGATGCCCTTGTGCGCCACGATCGGGCGCATGCTGGTCGGCTCGCCGACGATGCAGCCTTCCGGTTTCACGCCGCGCTTCACGAGCTCCTCAAGCATGAGCGGCGCGCCCACGCAGCCGATTTCCTCGTCGAACGAGAGCGCGAGGTGCAGCGGCTTCGCAAGTTTCGTCTGCTGGATTTCCGGCACCAGCGTGAGCGCCGCGCCGATAAAGCCCTTCATGTCGCAGGTGCCGCGCCCATAGAGCAGGCCGTCGCGGATTTCCGGCTTGAACGGATCGCTGTCCCATTTCTGGCCGTCGACGGGCACGACGTCCGTGTGGCCCGACAGCACGATGCCGCCTTCGGTCGAGCCGTCGTGCGCGGGCAGCGTGGCGAACAGATTGGCCCACTTGCCGTCGCGTCCGTAGGTCAGCGTCGATTCGATGCCGCGCGCGCGCAGGTCGTCGCGCACGGTTTCGATCAGGCCGAGATTCGGATTGCGGCTGACCGTGTCCATCGACACGAGGCGGGTGACCCAGGGGAGCGAAGCGGGAAGAGCGGCGGTAGAGGCGGGGGATTGCTGCGAATCGTGCTGCGAGGTTTGCTGCGAGTGTTGCTGTGAAGACTGCGCTGTTTCAGCGGTGATGCTCATGATGGGCTCCGGCGTGCTTGTCTTGCCCAATAGTACCCAAAAAGGGTGGGACTCGCCAAAGCCGGACGGCATGTTGCAGCACGCGCTGACGAAAGCGCGCTGCAACATGCTGCGGGGGCGGAGACGACGCCGGTTGGGGCGTCAGATCATCCGTTCAAACGTGCTGCCGGCTCATCGTACGTTGAGTACGTTGGCACGCTGGCACCTACGCACGCGGCGCCGAAGCCCGCGATGGCGCACCGAGCGCACGCAGCGTTTCCTTCACCGTCGCCACGCGCACCGCGAGATCGGGGCTGCGCGTTTCGATGCGCAGCTTGTCCTGGCCCGCGAGCTTCACGTGCTTGTGCTTTTGCACCATCTCGATGATCCGCATGGCGTCGATCGGCGGATTCGGCACGAATTGCAGGCCGATCACCGCTTCACCCGCGTCGATCTTGGTGATGCCGAGCGGCTTCGCGGCGAGGCGCAAACGATGCGTCTCGATCAGCGCATGGGCTTGCGGCGGCAGCTTGCCGAAGCGGTCGATCAGCTCTTCCTGGATGCCGTCGATCGAATCGTCGTGCTCGCAGTTCGCCAGCCGCTTGTAGAGCGACAGGCGTTCCTGCACATCGCCGCAATAGTCGGCGGGCAGGATCGCGGGCGCGTGCAGGTTGATTTCGGTCGTCGCGGCGAGCGGTGCGTTCAGGTCGGGCTCGCGGCCGTCCTTGAGCGCCTTCACGGCGTCGTTGAGCATGTCCGTGTAGAGCTGGAAGCCGATTTCCTGGATCTCGCCCGATTGCTTGTCGCCGAGCACCTCGCCCGTGCCGCGAATTTCCAGATCGTGCATCGCCAGATAGAAGCCCGAACCGAGCTCCTCCATCTGCTGGATCGCTTCCAGACGACGCTGCGCCTGCTTCGTGAGTCCTTGCGGATCGTGCACGAGCAGGTACGCGTAGGCCTGGTGATGCGAGCGGCCGACGCGTCCGCGCAACTGGTGCAACTGCGCCAGGCCGAACTTGTCGGAGCGGTGAATGATGATCGTGTTGGCGGTCGGCACGTCGATGCCGGTTTCGATAATCGTCGTACAGAGCAGCACGTTCGCGCGCTGCGCCACGAAATCGCGCATCACGGCTTCGAGTTCGCGTTCGTGCATCTGGCCGTGCGCCACGGCAATGCGCGCTTCGGGAACCAGCGCTTCGAGCATCGCGCGGCGATTCTCGATGGTCTCGACTTCGTTGTGCAGGAAGTACACCTGGCCGCCGCGCTTGAGTTCGCGCAGCATCGCCTCGCGGATCACGCTGTCTTCTTCGCGGCGCACGAAGGTCTTGATCGCCAGACGCTTTTGCGGCGCGGTCGCGATCACGGAGAAGTCGCGCAAGCCTTCCAGCGCCATGCCAAGCGTACGCGGGATCGGCGTCGCGGTGAGCGTGAGCACGTCCACTTCGGCGCGCAGGGCCTTGAGCGCTTCCTTCTGGCGCACGCCAAAGCGGTGTTCCTCGTCGATGATGACGAGGCCCAGGCGCTTGAACTGCACATCGGACGACAGCAGCTTGTGCGTGCCGATGACGATATCGACGCTGCCTTCGTTGATCTGCTGGATCGCGCTGCTGACTTCCTTCGCGCTCTTGAAACGCGAGAGCTCCGCGATGCGCACCGGCCACTCGGAGAAGCGGTCGGTGAAGGTCTGCGTGTGCTGTTCCGCGAGCAGCGTGGTGGGCGAGAGGATCGCCACCTGCTTGCCGCCCATCACGGCGATAAAGGCCGCGCGCAGCGCGACCTCGGTCTTGCCGAAGCCCACGTCGCCGCACACGAGACGATCCATCGGCTTGCCGCTCGTCATGTCGCCGATCACGGCGGCAATCGCGGCGGCCTGGTCGGGCGTTTCCTCGAAGCCGAAGCTTTCCGCGAACTTCACGTAGTCCTTCGGTTCAAGCGCGAATGCGTGGCCTTCGCGCGCGGCGCGGCGGGCGTAGAGGTTAAGCAGCTCTGCGGCGGTGTCGCGGATTTGCTGCGCGGCCTTGCGGCGCGCCTTTTCCCACTGGCCGGAGCCGAGCGCGTGCAGCGGCGCGCTATCGGGATCCGCGCCGCTGTAGCGCGAGATCACGTGCAACTGCGAGACCGGCACGTAGAGCTTGCTCGCGCTCGCGTATTCGAGGTGCAGGAACTCGGTGTCGCCTTCGCCGAGATCCATCGTCACGAGGCCGTGATAGCGGCCAATGCCGTGCTGTGCGTGCACGACCGGATCGCCCACCTTCAGCTCGGACAGGTCGCGCACCATCGAATCGACGTTGCTAGCCTGTTCCTGGCGGCGGCGTCCCGCACGGCGCGCGAGCGGCCCGTACAGCTCGGTTTCGGTGATGATCGTGAGCGCCTCGCCCGGCAGCGCGAAGCCCGTCGAGAGCGGCGCGACGCCCAGCACGAAGCGTTCGTCGCCGGTGAGCCAGTCCTCGAAACTGTCCGCCGTGGTGGGACGCAACTGGTTGTCCGCGAGCAGCTGCGCGATGGTCTCGCGCCGGCCCGCCGATTCGACCGCGAACAGCACACGGTTTTTCGTGGTGTCGAGATAGCTGCGCAAGGCCGCGAGCGGATCGTCGGCATGACGGTCGATCGCCAGTGTCGGCAGCGATGTGGCCCAGCCGCCCGCGCTTGCCGCCGGCAGCACGAGGCGCGCGAAGGGCTTGGCGAACGCGAAGAAGTCCTCGTCGGTCAGGAAGAGACGCTGCGGCTCAAGAATAGGGCGCTCGCGGTCGTGTGCGAGGAAGTTGTGGCGCTGTTTCGTATCGGCGGTGAAGCGGCGGATCGACGCATCCAGGTCGCCCGAGAACACCAGTTGCGCGTTCTGCGGCAGATAGTGGAACAGCGTGGCCGTTTCTTCGAAAAAGAGCGGCAGGTAGTACTCGATGCCCGCCGAGGGCACGCCGTTGCCGATGTCCTTGTAGATCGTCGCGCGGCTCGGGTCGCCTTCGAACACTTCGCGCCAGCGGCTGCGAAACGCCGTGCGTGAGGCTTCGTCGAACGGAAACTCGCGGCCCGGCAGCAGCCGCACTTCCTTGACCGGGTAAAGGCTGCGCTGGCTGTCCGGGTCGAACGCGCGGATCGAATCGACCTGGTCGTCGAACAGGTCGAGGCGATACGGCAGCGGCGAGCCCATCGGAAAGAGGTCGATCAGCGAGCCGCGCACGCAATATTCGCCGGGGCGCATGACCTGGCTCACGTGCTCGTAGCCAGCCAGCGTGAGCTGCGACTTGAGCTTCTGCTCGTCGAGCCGTTCGCCTTGCGAGAACGAGAACGTGTAGGCAGCGAGGAACGATGCGGGCGGCATGCGGTAGAGCGCCGTCGTGGCCGGCACGAGCAGGATGTCGCAACGGCCTTCGCCGAGGTCGTGCAGCGTCGCCAGACGCTCGGACACGAGATCCTGGTGCGGCGAAAACGTGTCGTAAGGCAGCGTTTCCCAGTCGGGCAGCAGGCGTACGCGCGCTTCGGGCGCGAAGAACGGGATTTCCTGGGCGAGGCGCTGGGCGTCCACGGCGCTTGCGCAGATCACCGCCAGCAGCGGGGCGCCGCCGTGGTCGCGCGCGGCCTCGCGGTAACGGGCGATCAGGAGCGCGTCGGACGAGCCGTGCGTGCCGTCGAACGCGTAGCGCTGCCCCGGCTTGACGACGGCGACCGGTGAAGCGGACGGGGACTTCGAGGATGCGGCGATTTCGGACATAGGGGCAACAGGTTGGCCTGGACGGTGGCGCAGGCAGGGAGCATACCAGGATGGAAGCTGGCCCGCGCGCGCACCGCCTGGGTGCATGCGATCCGGACGTAAGGCGATTCAGGGTCGTTCAGGACGGCCGTTTGCAGTCTTCGCAAGGCCGCCGGCGTGCCCGCAACGCGCGCCATCCGGGACAACTTGCGGACGTTGGGCGTGCGGGCGAGGCACCTATTATAAAATCCGTCCTTTACTTTGACTCATGCGGCTCGCGACACCGTGACCTCACGCCTATTTGCCCTGATTCCCTGCGCCGGTACCGGCAGCCGTTCGGGATCGTCCCTGCCCAAGCAATACCGCACGGTTGCGGGGCGCGACCTCCTGCACTATACGCTCGCGGCGTTCGACGCCTGCAGCGAATTCACCCAGACCCTGGTCGTCATTTCACCCGACGATAACCACTTCGACGCCCGCCGCTTCAGCGGCCTGCGCTTCGCGGTGCGCCGCAACGGCGGGGCTTCGCGCCAGGCGTCGGTGTACAACGGGCTCGTCGCACTCGCCGAATTCGGCGCCACCGACGACGACTGGGTGCTCGTGCACGACGCCGCGCGCCCCGGCATCACGCCCGCGCTGATCCGCTCGCTGGTCGACGCGCTCAAGGACGATCCGGTCGGCGGCATCATGGCGCTGCCGGTGGCCGACACGCTCAAGCGCGTCGCGCCCCATAACGTGCCGGGCGGCCCGCGCATCGAGCGCACCGAAGCGCGCGACGGTCTCTGGCAGGCCCAGACCCCGCAGATGTTCCGCATCGGCATGCTGCGCGGCGCGATCGAGCGCGCCCAGCAGGAAGGGCACGATCTCACCGACGAGGCGAGCGCGATCGAATGGCTCGGCCATTCGCCGCGCCTCGTGCAGGGCAGCCTGCGCAACTTCAAGGTGACGTACCCCGAAGACTTCGCGCTCGCCGAAGCCATTCTCAGCGCCGCGCATTAATTCATAGCGCCACCGAACCACCCACACGGAAACACCACACATGGACATCAGAATCGGACAAGGCTATGACGTGCACCAGCTCGTACCGGGACGCCCGCTCGTCATCGGCGGCGTGACGGTGCCCTACGACCGCGGGCTGCTCGGCCACTCGGACGCGGACGTGCTGCTGCACGCGATCACCGATGCGCTGTTCGGCGCCGCCGCGCTCGGCGACATCGGCCGTCACTTTCCGGATACCGACAAACAGTTCTACGGCGCGAACAGCCGCGTGCTGCTGCGCGAATGCCTGCGCCGCGTCGAGGAAGCGGGCTTCAAGCTGATCAACGTCGACAGCACCGTGATCGCACAGGCGCCGAAGCTGTCGCCGCATATCGACGCCATGCGTGCCTGCATCGCGGAAGACCTGAACCTGCCGCTCGATTGCGTGAACGTGAAAGCCAAGACCAACGAAAAGCTCGGCTATCTGGGCCGCAGTGAAGGCATCGAAGCGCAGGCAGCAGTGCTGCTCAAGCGCGCTTGAGGTTGTATTTGGAGCCTTAAAACAGGGGCTTTTATCGACCGACGGAAGTGCAGCGCAAGCGGCATGCCTCCAGTCTATCGATTCGCGAGAGCAGGGTGCATGCCCGCTCCTGCATGAAGGCGGTGGTTGCATCTGCAATCACCGCCTTTGCTTTTCTTGCCTTTTTATTTCCGTTTATTTCCCTTTATGCTGAAGACGTAACCGGAAGCGGAAAAGGCAATGACGGGACTCGAAAGACGCGTGAAAGGCCTCGACGGTCTCCGGGCGCTGGCCGTGATGCTGGTGTTCCTCTCACACAAGGCGCACGTCGATGTGGTCGACGCCGGCAAGATCGGCGTCTGGCTGTTCTTTCTGATCAGCGGCTATCTCATCATCGGCGAACTGCATCGCAACCGGCTGCGCGTCGAGCAGCATGCCGCGCGGCGTGACGCGGTGCTCTACGTTTTTTTCGTCAAGCGCGCGCTACGCATCTTTCCTGTCTACTACCTGCTGCTGATCGCGCTGACGATTGCACACGCGTTCTTCTATCAGCGCGATGTGCAACTCGGGCTGATGTGGCATTTCGTATTCCTGTCTAATTTCTGGGTCGGCATGGTGCGCGACGGATGGCCGGGGACGGTGTCGCATTTCTGGAGCCTGGCGGTCGAGCAGCAATTCTATCTGGTCGCGCCGTTCGCGCTGCTGTTCAACCGCGCCTCGCGCCATTTGGGCATTTGCATCGGCATGATCGTCGCGGCGGCGCTCGCGCATCTCGCGCTCTACGCGAGCGGCGCGATCGAGCCGCTCGTCTATGCGTTCTCGCCGTGGAATTTTGCGTTGCTGGCGCTGGGCGGCGCACTCGCGATTGGCGGCGAGCGCGTGCAGGTGGAAGGGCGCCTGCCTGCCGCGCTGTGGTGCGCGCTGGCGTTGGCGTGTCTTGGCGTGTTCGCCTTCGCGCGCGCCGATTGCCTGAGCTGCGAGGCGACGCAGCGCGCGGTGATCCCGGGCCTGTTCGATATCGGTCTTGCGTTATCGCTGGGCGCGGTGTTCCTGTGGATCGTGCGCCGCCAGGACAGCGCGCTGGTCGCCGCGCTGGAGGCTCGGCCGCTCGCGTATCTCGGCACCATCAGCTACGGCTTTTATCTGTTCCACAATCTCGTGCCGTCGCGGCTGGGCGACGCGCCTGCGCTGTTCGCGCGGTTGCATGTGCCGCCGTTCGCGCAGGCACTGCTGCCGCTCGTGTTGCAATTCGCGTTGTCCGTGCTGCTTGCGCATCTGTCGTGGCAGCTGCTGGAAAAGCGTGTGCTGGAGTGGAAGTCGCCGCTGAGCGCCGCGATCCGCAATCGTCTGCCCGCGCGTACCGCCGCGGGCCGGATTTGAGAGGCCGCTGTGAGCGTCAGAAGGTGGCGCCGCCAATTTCGCGTCCGCCCGGGCAGAGCTCGCCGGTTTGCAGCCCGTCGAGCACGCGCAGCACCTCGCTTGCGCTGCGCCCTACGTTGAGGCTGTTGACGGACACGTGCTGGATCGTGTTGTCCGGGTCGACGATGAAGGTCGCGCGCAGCGCCACGCCCGCTTCCTTGTCGCGAATGCCCAGCTGATCGATCAGCTCGCCCTTCACGTCGCCGAACGAGTAGTGATTGAGGCGGTTGAGTTCAGGATTCTCGCGCCGCCACGCGAGCTTCACGTATTCGTTGTCGCAACTGCCGCCCATCAGCACGGTATCGCGATCCTCGAATTCCTTTTGCAGGTGCGCGAACGCGACGATCTCGGTCGGACAAACTACCGTGAAATCCTTCGGATAGAAGTAGATCACTTTCCACTTTTCGGAAAAGGTCTGCTCGGTGATTTCGAGGAAGGCCGATTCGCCGTTTTCTTCCGGATGATTGAAGCCGGGCTTCGCGGCGGTGACGGTGAAGGCTGCCAGTTTGTCGCCCACGGTTTTCATGGCGTCGCTCCTTGAAAACGTCAAAACGAAGCGCGCGCCCCGTGCATGCGCTTCTTGTCTTCGATTGTGGCAGGGGACGGCGACGCACGCCGCGAGCCTGTGCGGCGGCGTGGTCGTATCAAAGGAGGCAACGGCTGGGGCTCAGGCGCCCTTGGCGAGCGGGAACTCGATGGTCACTTCGAGACCCGGGCCCGGGGCTCGATTGCGCAGGCGCAGAGCGCCGCGATAGCGGCCCACCAGACGCTGCACGATGGCCATGCCGAGGCCCGTGCCGTTCGCCTGCGTGCGGGCGCTGTCGACGCGGTAAAACGGCCGCGTGACGAGCGAGAGCTGGTCTTCGGGAATGCCCGGGCCTTCGTCGACCACGGACAGCTCCACGCGCGAATGCGACACGCGGGTTTCCAGCATGATGTGAGGAATGCCGTCCGATTCGCTCGCGCCGTACTTGCGGGCGTTTTCGATGAGATTGCCCACGATGCGGCGCACGTCGGTATCGTCGGCTTCGATCATCGCCGTGGGCGCGAGGCGCGTGATCAGGCGTACGCCGTCCTCGCCGGCCATGCGCGCGGCCATTTCGCTCGCGATCACCGACAGATCGACGCGCTCGGGCATGCGCTGCACTGGCCGCGCATAGTCGAGGAAGCGGCCGATGATCATGTCCATCTGCTCGATGTCGTCGACCATCGCATCCTTGGTTGCCTGGTCGGACGGACTCATCTCGGTTTCCAGCCGCAACCGCGCGAGCGGCGTGCGCAGGTCGTGTGAGATGCCCGCGAGCATCAGCGCGCGGTCGGCCTCAAGCTGGTCGAGGTCGCGCACCATCTGGTTGAACGATCGATTGGTTTCGGCGGCCACGCCCATGCCGCTTTCGGGCAGTGGCGCGGGCGACTGGCCCGAACCCACCATGCGCGCCGACATCGCCAGCCGCGCGAACGGCCGGTTCACGAGACTCGTGATGAACGCCGCGCCAAAGAGCGACAGCGCGAGCGCGGACACGCCCCAGCCGACCCACTGCAAGCCGGTGACGTTGTCGAGCTGGTCGCGGTCGAGCGCGACCCAGTAATCGTCGTCATCGATCTTGAAGCTGATCCACACGCCCGGAATGTCGTTCACGGACTGCGCGATGATGGTGTCGTCGCCCAGACGGCCGCGAATGTCATGCTCGATCAGGCGATTGAGCGATTCATCGGGCTGCAGCTTGTATTTGTCGGTGGTTTCGCGCGGATAGACGCGCACGCCCTCGTTGCTCTCCAGATCCTGCAACAGCGCGCGGCGCAAGTCGGGATCGGAATAGAGCAGGGCCGTGCGCGTGAGCTTGACGACGGCGACGAGCTGCAACGCCACGCGCTGCGCGCGCGGCTCGCGCTCGATCACGCGAAAGCTCTGGAACCATGCCGCGAGGCTGACCGCGATCAGCAGCGCGATCAGCAGGAAGGTGCGCCAGAACAGGTCACCGAACGCGAGCGTCAGGAGACGCCGGTCAATGCGCATGGGCCCTTCCCATCAACAAAGGCAGTACAGGCAAACAGACACCCGAAGACACGATCACAGGCCCATCCGGGATCAGGCGGCGCCGTCGGGGATGAACACGTAGCCGAGGCCCCAGACCGTCTGGATGAAGCGCGGGCTGCCCGGATCCGGCTCGATCAGCTTGCGCAGACGCGAGATCTGCACGTCGAGGCTGCGGTCGAACACTTCATATTCGCGCCCGCGTGCCAGCTCCATGAGCTTTTCGCGCGAGAGCGGTTGACGCGGATGACGCGCGAACACCTTGAGCACCGAGAATTCGCCCGTGGTGAGCGGAATTTCCTGGCCGGCCTTGGTGAGCGTGCGGGTGGCGAGATTCAGCGCGAATTCGCCGAACTCGAAAACTTCAGTGGTTTCCGACGGTGCGCCCGGCAGCTCGGACGGCGCCTGGCGGCGCAGCACGGCGTGAATACGCGCGACCAGTTCGCGCGGATTGAAGGGCTTCGGGAGGTAGTCGTCGGCGCCCATTTCGAGGCCCACGATGCGATCCACGTCTTCGCCCTTGGCGGTGAGCATGATGATCGGCGTGCGGTCGTTGCTGCCGCGCAGGCGGCGGCAGATCGACAGGCCGTCTTCGCCCGGCAGCATCAGGTCGAGCACCAGCAGGTCGAAGCGTTCGCGCACCCACAGCTTGTTCATGGCGGGTGCATTTTCTGCGACGTAGACGTTAAAGCCCTGCTCGCCGAGGTAGCGGCGCAGCAGGTCGCGCAGTCGCGGGTCGTCGTCGACAACGAGAATTTTGGACGGGTTCTTGGTTTCCATGCCTGGCATCTTAGCGCGATTGAGTTACGGTGCGAGATTGCACCGATTAACAGGTTACAGTCAGTTACAAAATTTACCCGGCCTGTGCCACGACATCAAGCACTGACAGATAGACTTCTTTACGTTTAGCGGCCATTCGGTGGATACTTCATTCGATTTTCGAACCAGTGCCCGTATCAGAGCCGGGTCCACATGTATTCGAGGTAGCCGTTTGCCGCGTCAAGAAGGGAAAAAAACGATGGGAGGGGTCGGCCCGACAATGCGCCACACCGTGATCGCACTGGCGTTGGCCAGCGGCGTCGCGGCGGCATTGGAGACGGCGCCCGTCCATGCGCAGACCTTCGCCGACGGCCCTCATGCGAACAGCCGCTACGCGGGCAGACCGCCGATCCGGCGCGTGCGCAACGATCAACCGCCTCGTCCTGCCTCTGACCTCAACCAGCGTCCCGCTGTTCCCCCCGATCTCGACGAACGCCGCCGCGACGGCCATATGACGCCCGAAGAACGGCGTCTGCTGCGTCAACACATCGAAGACGCCGTGCGCGAACTCTATAAGCGCTGAGTCTTTCTGCTGATCGCCGTGCTCGTGCCGGTGGTTCCACAGTTGTTCCCGCAGTTTTCCCCGCCTTTGTCCCACGAGTGTGTCGTTCGATGCACTGCGCTTCATTCCCTGCCTTTCCTTCGCTTTCCTTTCCGCTTCGTTTCCGTTTATTTCGGCGCCGACTTTGCTGTTGCCGCACGCCAGATAACGTCGCTCAGCGAGGAAAAATTCCGTTGCAATTGCGCAGTCAACAAGCACGTTGCGTCGCCCGTTAAGCCGCTACATTCATCCTTTATGGATGCGCGATTGGCTCATGCGCTCCTCGATACCCATGTCTGCCATGAAACGGTTCATGCGATTCATGCCTGTCTCGTCGGAGCGCCTGGCCTTGGCCGGTGCGGCTGCAACGGCGCTGGCCTCCATGCAGGCGGCAGCGCAATCTACAACGCCTGCCCATCACATCCATCGCCATCGCGCCGCGAGCGCGCCCGTCGCCACCGATCAAGCCGACGCCGATCTGCTCGACGCCGACGACGCTACACATCTGCTGATTCGCACCGGCTTCGCACCCGCGCCTGCCGATGTCGCGCCTTACGTTGGCCTCACAAAAGCAGCCGCCGTCGAACGCGTGCTGTCGACCGCGCGCACCGACGCCGTGACGCCGCTGCCGGCGTGGACAAACGACACGCCGTTGACCCGGGCCGAACGCAACGCCCTGACGCAGGATCAGCGCCGCGACGAGCAACGCAAGCGCAGCCAGGACTATGACGATCTGCGCGCCTGGTGGATGCGCGAAATCCTCACGACGCCGTCACCGCTCACCGAGCGCATGACGCTCTTCTGGCATAACCATTTCACCTCGGGCCAGGACAAGGTTCCCGAGCCGCAACTGATGGCCCAGCAAAATGCGCTCCTGAGGCGTCACGCGCTCGGCAGCTTCGCGGCGATGCTGCACGATGTGGCGAAAGACCCGGCGATGCTGCTGTATCTCGACGGCGCGAGCAACCGCAAGGGCAAGCCCAACGAGAATTTCGCGCGTGAAGTGATGGAGCTTTTTACGCTCGGGGAAGGGCAGTACACGCAGCGCGATGTCTCGGAGGCCGCGCGCGCCTACACGGGCTGGGGCGTCGATCCGGATACCTGGCGCTTCGACTGGCGTGTCCAGCAGCACGACGATGGCATCAAGACGATACTGGGCCACGCGGGCGCGTTCGACGGCGATGCGGTGCTCGACATTCTGCTCAGCCAGGCGCAGACGGCGCAGTTCGTTTCAGCGAAACTCTGGCGCGAGTTCGTGTCGGACACGCCCGATCAGGCGCAACTCGATAGCGTGGCCAGCCACTTCAGGGCGAGCGGCTACGATATCAAGGCGGCACTGCGCGCATTGCTGGTCGCGCCCGCGTTCTGGGACGAACGCAATCGTGGCGTGCTGGTGAGTTCGCCGGTCGAGTTCATCGCGGGCACGGTGCGCCGTTTCGACGTGACGTATGCCAGCACGGCGCAGTTCGCGCGCACTTCGGCGTCGCTCGGCGAGAATCTGTTTTATCCGCCCAATGTGAAGGGCTGGCCAGGCGGTGCGACGTGGATCAACAGTTCGACGTTGCTGGCGCGCAAGCAGTTTGTCGAACAGTTGTTTCGCGCGACCGAAACGGCGCGGCCTCACATGGGCGGTGCGATGACGAAGGCGGCCGCGAGCACGGCGGTGAGCGGGGCAACAAGCGGGGCGGCAAAAGCGCCCGTGCGCCCCATGCCCGCGAGCATGCATTTCGATCTGGACGGCTGGCTCGGCCGTTATGGCCTCACAGCGGGCACGGTGCCGGGTCTCTCGGCGCAATTGCAGATGCAGCACGCGGTATTGCCGCTTGCGCCCGTCGATGCGATCGCCGCGGGCAGCAGTGCCGAATCCTATCTCCAGGCACTCCTGATGGATCCGGTGTACCAGTTGAAATGAAGCAGGATGCGATGATCACTTCAGAAAACAAGCGGCTTGACGCCGCGTGGACTCAACGAGGCATGGCATGAAGCGACGCGACTTCCTGGCGGCCGCCGCCGCAATGACGGCAGCGGGCGCGACCTGGCTGCCCGAAGCGGCCTGGGCACAGGCCAGCAGCGTGCCTGCGCAGCCGCGCGCGAGCGGCTACGAGAACCTGCTGATCCTCGTCGAGCTCAAGGGTGGCAACGACGGACTGAACACCGTCGTGCCTTATGCCGACCCGCTCTACGCGAGCTATCGGCCGACGATCGGCGTGCGTCGGGGCGATGTGATTCCGCTCGACGAGCATACGGCGCTGCATCCGGCACTCGCGCCGCTGATGCCGATGTGGCGCGCGCACGAACTCGCAATCGTGCAGGGCGTCAGTTACGCGCAGCCTAACCTGTCGCATTTCCGCTCAATCGAGATCTGGGACACGGCTTCGCGCTCTGATCAGTACTTGCGCGAGGGCTGGCTCACGCGCGCGTTCGCGAATGCGCCGGTGCCGAAGGGCTTTGCCGCCGATGGTCTCGTGCTCGGCAGCGCCGAAATGGGCCCGCTCGCCAACGGCGCACGCGCCATCGCGCTGGTCAATCCGGCGCAGTTCGCGCGCGCCTCGCGACTGGTCACGCCGGTCGCACTCAAGGAGCGCAATCCGGCGCTTGCACATATCCTCGATGTCGAGAACGATATCGTGCATGCCGCCGATCAACTGCGTCCGCGTCCTGGTCAATACGTGTTGAAGACGGCGTTTCCGAATGGCGCGTTCGGCGCGTCGATCAAGACCGCGATGCAGGCGCTGGCGTCGGGCGACACGGTGCAGGGCGCACCCGTTACCGGTCAGGGCGTGGCCGTCATCCGTCTCACGCTCAACGGTTTCGATACGCATCAAAACCAGCCTGAGCGTCACGCGGATCTGCTGCGCCAGTTCGCGGCGGGCATGGTGGCGATGCGCGCGTCGCTCGTCGAGATGGGGCGCTGGGATCGCACGATGATCGTCACTTATGCGGAGTTTGGCCGCCGTGTGCGCGAAAACCAGAGCCGCGGCACCGATCACGGTACGGCATCGGCGCATTTCGTTGCGGGCGGGCGCGTGGCCGGCGGTCTGTACGGCGCCGCTCCGCAACTCGCGCGGCTCGACGGTAACGGCAATCTGCCGGTTGCCGTCGATTTCCGGCAGATCTATGCGACGGTGCTGGGGAACTGGTGGGGGCTCGACGCGCAATCGGTGCTGCAACAGCGCTTCGAGCCGCTGCCGTTATTGCGCGCCTGAAAGCAGCGAGAAAATCGCGTGGCTTAGCCGCGGCGCGCGGCGCGCCATGCGATCCAGAGCTTGCGGATCGGCGTGAGCGCGATCTGCTGATGCAGCACCTGGAATTGCTCGCGCTCCACTTCGTCGAGCAAAGCGAGTTCGAGTGCCGCGAGCGCGCGCAGCGTGCGCTGATGTCGACGTTCACTCGCCGGAATGGCCGCGAGCGCTGCATGCACCGCTTCGCGCGCGCGGGCGGTCTGAAACTGCATGAGTTCGGTGAACTCGGCGCTGTAACGGCGGTTGATCAGGTCGGCGGCGGTGACGTTGTAGCGCTGCAATTCGTCGATCGGAATATAGATGCGGCCGTGGCGCGCATCGTTGCCGATCTCGGGCACGAATTGCGCAAGCATCAGCGCGTTGCCCAGCGGCGTCGCCCATTGCGCGACGGCGGCGCGCTCCTCATCCGTGCGTGCGCCAACTTGCGCGATGAGCGTCGCGAACGTGCCACCCACGCCGTCCATGTAGCGGCGCAGATTCGGCAGATCGAGATAGCGAGCCTGCTCGAAATCCATTTCGAACCCGGCGAGCAACTGCTGGAGCAGCGGATAGAGCTTCGACACGTCGCCCGCGTGTTGGGCGATGGCTTTCGTGACTGGATGCGCGGGATTGCCCGCGGCGAGCGCGGCCAGTTCCTTCTGCCACCAGGCGAGCTTGGTGCGCCCGACGGTCGGGTCGCTCGTTTCCTTGGCGGTCTCTTCGAGTTCGCGGCGCAGCGCGAAAAGGGCGGCGAGCAGCGGCTGCTGCGCGGCGCTTGCCTGGCGCAGCGCGTAGTAAGTGCTCGATCCTGGGGGAGCCGCCTTTTGCAGGCAGTATTCGTCGAAATTCACGGGGTTCGGGGGCGTGGGGAAGCGCGGCGATTCTAGCACCGGCGCGGCTTTGGGGCGTTCGGCAATCGCGGCGCTTGCGAGATGCAGACAAGCGTGAGGCAATCGGTTAGAATCTCGCGCTTGCGCTTTGACGGCACCCTGATGGGGCACAATCGGAGCGCGCAAGGTCTGTATCGCACGCGACGCGTTTCACCGGTTTGTCATCGCAATCCGCACGATTTCGCAGCAGTGTTGCCGGCCAGCAAGATTCGCGTGAGTGGCGAAATTGGTAGACGCACCAGGTTTAGGTCCTGACGCCCGCAAGGGTGTGCCGGTTCGAGTCCGGCCTCACGCACCAAATGCTTTCAGGCGTTCATGACGTTTGACCAGAAAACCCCGCCGGGCTTAGCCCTGCGGGGTTTTTTGTTGCGCGTTGCGCCTGTCTGTCACTGTGGTAACGCTCAGCTTTTGCTGATGTCACGACCGCTTCTCGATCCAGTTTGCATCAACTGTGCGCCAGTCCAGATAGCGCAAGGCCAGCCGCCTGGTGACGTGCTAATAAACACGCCACAACCAGAGGCGGAGGTGGCATGTCGTTACCTGAATGGGGCGGCTCTTTTAACGCGCTGTATGTCCCGCTCAAGAGCAGTTGGCAGTGCGCGCTGGCGCCGGCTCGTGATATCGAAGACCTGGGCCGTGGGCGTCTGTCTTACGGTGAGCGTGAGAAAGCGCGCAGGGCGCGCGAAGTCCAGATGGAGCAGGACAGGCGGGATTTCGGTCAAATATTTAGAGTGAACATTCCTCGTCGCGCGGCGCGTGTATCCGGCGATTTCAGCGCCTACGCGGACTTCATCGGCAAGCACGTGCGTGGGCGATGGCACAAGCCAATCGACGGCGATGACATCACGCGCATTCTGCGCGAAGCGGTGCGAGATGGCCTGATTGTCCCTGTCATTGGCTCGACGATAACGTCCACAACTACGACAGTTCCACCTTCAGGTGCATGGTTCACCGATTCAAAAAGACCAACAGCATCGGCCCGAATGACGACCTTGAGTTTGAGGAAAACGGGGGCTGTATTTCCAGTAAAAGCAAAGGCCACGTACCTGACAGCACGTGGCCTTTTTGTACTGCATCCGGGGACGGCCCGAGCGTTTCCTCGCACATCGACACGCTGGCGTGTCACCCCATCAGTTTCGTTTATCGCATGCGCCGCGTCAGAGTTCTTCCTGAGCCGCCGCGATGACCTTTTCCAGCGCACGGTTGAGCAGCTCGCGCTCCTTGTCGTCAAGCGCGGCGAACAGGTCGACGTTCCACTTGCGTGCGATGGGCATGACCTTGCGATAGAGGGCGCGTCCGTCGGCCGTGAGCGACACGAGCACGAGGCGTCCGTCTTCCTCGCTCGCGTTGCGCTCCATGAGGCCGCGGCGCATGAGCGCTTCGGCAGCGCGACTGGCCTGGCTCTTGTCGAGATTCGCGTGGCGCGCAAGCTCCATCACCGAAAACGGGCCGAACGCGCCGACAGCGGCGATGAGGCGCGCCTCGGGCAGCGTGATGCCCAGCTTCGCCTGGTAGCGCTCGCTCGCACCGCGTTCGGAGAGCTTGTTCAGGACATGGAGCCGATAGGTCAGAAATTGTTCAAGTCCGGCTTTGCTTTCCTTCATGGTCGTCCTGGTCTGGTCGCGTAAGGTATGCGCGATGGTGTCGCGCGTATCGTGATTGTTGCCGCAACCAGCGCGCGGGTCAACGCGCAAGAACCCTCAAAACGCATGCGGGCGCACGCTTGCCGGGAGCCTACGAATCTATTAATCGCTTACTGCGGAAATCGTTGCGCGCGCACCCGAAAAAGTCTGACGATTCGGGCGCGCGCGATATAAGCAGTTTTACGCGGGCTTCGGGCCGTAGCGCAGGCGCGTGAGTTGTTCGGCTTCGTTGGCGAGCAGCGTGGCCGCGTCGCGGATAGCCGTTTCGAGCGTGATCGGGCCCGGCGCGGGCGAAAAGCAGCCGCTGAAGTGCTCGCCAAGGCGTGCGAGCGCGGCGGAATCGACCGCGCCCGAGAGCAGGGTGGCGGGCACGCCCGCCGCCTGCGCGTGGCGGCAGGCGATGAAGGGGGCCTTGCCATGCAGCGTCTGCACATCCGAGCGGCCTTCGCCGGTGATGAGCCAGTGCGCGCCTTCAAGCGCCGCGTCGAGGCCGATAGTGCGGGCAACGACTTCCGCGCCGGGTTCGAAGCTCGCGCCCAGCATGCGCAGTGCGAAGCCGAGTCCGCCCGCTGCGCCCGCGCCCGCTTCATCGCGTGCACGGCGATTCAGCGCGGCTTCGAGCAGATCGGCGAAGCGGCCCAGCGCCGCATCGATCGACGCGACTTCAGCGGCCGTCACGCCTTTTTGCGGGCCAAATACGGCGGTGGCGCCGTGGTCGCCCGTGAGCGGATTATCGACATCGGACATGGCGATGAAGGAGGCTTGCGCGAGCCGCACGTCGAGGCCGGATACGTCAACGCGCGCCACACGTGCGAGCGCTTCAGGCGTGGGTTCGAGCTCAGCGCCCGCCGCATCGAACAGACGCAGGCCGAGGCCCGCGAGCAGGCCCGCGCCCGCGTCATTAGTGCTGCTGCCGCCGAGCGCCACGTAGAAGCGGCGCACGCCTTCGTCGAGCAGCGCGCGCACGGCTTCGCCCATGCCGCGCGTGCTGCGCGACGCAACCGCCACGGCCATGCCGACCGGATCGGTGATGCCGACGATCTCGGCGGTTTCGACGACGGCGCTGCCATCGTGCAGGAGGCCGACAAGCGCGTCGCGACGCGCGCCCGCAGCACCTTCGACATTGAGCGTGCGGCGCTCGCCGCCCACGCTCAGCATGGCGTTGAGCGTGCCTTCGCCGCCATCGGCCATCGGGCAGCAGCGAATTTCGGCATCGGGGCGGGCGCGGCGGATCCCCTCGGCGATCGCGCTAGCGACCCCCTCCGCGCTGAGCGAGCCTTTGAACGAATCGGGGGCGATGACGACGACCGGTGCGTCAGCAAACGTCTGGTTAGGCATGGTGTCTCGAATGGAAGTAGTGTTGGCGGCTGCTGCCGGCGGGGCGTCCGGCGCGAGCGTTAGCTTACCAGCGGCGCGGGGCCCGCTGGATACCCGGAGCGCGATAGCGCGCATTGCTCGCGGCGGCTTGAGGTGGCCTGAGGGTGACCTGAGGTGGCCTGGCGCGGCGAATGCGCGAGAGCGGCGGACGCGAAAAGAGGGCGGTTTTAGGCCCAAAACGGGCCGGTTCGGGCGCCTTTTACCCGTCTTTTACGCGCCCGAACGGCAATTCCATTTGGGTCGGGCAATAGTTTGCTAAAATACCCGGCTCTTTTGACGGAACCGCACCGCAAACCGTCCATGTCGGCCTGTTGGGCCGATTGGAACGGGCCGGGTCTCGCGGCTCCCGTAAAGGGCGCCGCCCAGCAGGCAGCGCCCGCGCAAGTCCGCTTCGACGCCGCTGGCGTATCGCGCGGGCAGCACGGGCGACACGCAGCAGATGGCTGTAAAAGGCGCGCTTGGTTTGATAGAGAGCGCAAGCCGGTTGCGACCCAGGTCGCGGCAGGCAAGCGGCGCCGACAAGGCACAAGCGAGACGCAAGCGATGCGGATTTTCCCATCGGACTGCGGCAGCAAAGATTACTGATACGCTCGAACAATTTTAGGACGATTGAAGCCATGGCTAACGTTGTTGAAAACCTCGGCAAGCTCGAACGCCGCGTGACGATTTCCCTGCCGAAGGACGCCGTGCAGAAAGAAGTCGATTCGCGCATCCGCCAACTCGCGAAGAACGTGCGCATGCCGGGTTTCCGCCCGGGCAAGGTGCCGCTCAAGATGGTCACGCAACAGTACTCGGGCCAGGTGGAAGCCGAAGTGCTGAGCGACAAGGTCGGCAAGGAATTCTTCGACATCAGCCGCGCGGAAAACCTGCGCGTTGCCGGTCAGCCGAGCTTCGCGCCGAAGGCCGAAGCCGCTGAAGGCGATTACGCTTTCGACGCGACCTTCGAGGTCTATCCGGAAGTGAAGCTGGGCGACGTCGCCAGCGCCGAAATCGAGCGCACGACCACGACCATCACCGAAGCCGAAATCGACCGCACGCTGGACATCCTGCGCAAGCAGCGCGTGCACTACCACGCACGCGGCGAAGCCGGCGAGCACGGTGACGGCGGCGCAGACACGGCAGCCAAGGAAGGCGACCGCGTGACGGTCGACTTCGTCGGCAAGATCGACGACGTCGCATTCCCGGGCGGCACGGCAGAAGGCTTCGCCTTCGTGCTGGGCGAAGGCCGCATGCTGCCGGAATTCGAAAAGGCAGCGATTGGCCTGAAGCAGGGCGAATCGCGCGAATTCGACCTGGCATTCCCTGAGGACTACCACGGCAAGGACGTCGCCGGCAAGACCGCGAAGTTCACGATCACGATGCAACTGATCGAGTGGCCGCACCTGCCGGAAATCGACGGCGAATTCGCAAAGTCGCTCGGCATCGCCGACGGCGACCTCGTGAAGATGCGCGCTGAAATCAAGGACAACCTCGAGCGCGAAGCGAAGCGTCGCACGCAGGCCATCGTCAAGAACCAGGTGATGGACGCACTGCTGAAGATCGCCGAACTCGACGTGCCGAACGCACTGATCGAACAGGACCAGCAGCGCCTCGTCGAAATGGCGCGCGCAGACCTGGCGCAACGCGGCGTGCCCAACGCCAAGGACGCACCGATCCCGGCCGAAATGTTCAAGGAACAAGCTGAGCGCCGCGTCAAGCTGGGCCTCGTGCTGGCCGAACTGGTGAAGGCGAACAACCTCGAAGCGAAGCCGGAACAGATCCGCGCTGAAGTCGACGAATTCGCGAAAAGCTACGAAGACCCGAAGGAAGTCGTGCGCTGGTATTATTCGAACCAGCAGCGTCTGGCCGAAATGGAAGCGTACGTCGTCGAATCGAACGTCGTTGACTTCGTGATCGGCAAGGCCAAGGTCACGGACAAGCAAGTGAGCTTCGAAGAACTGGCAAGCGCAACGGCGCAGGCTTAAATTCGCCCGCTACGGCGTGCCGGCTGTCGGAGCGACCGACGGCCAGCACGCCGTTTTTGTATCCGCAGAATTTGGCCACAATCACGTTAGGGTTGATTTCTGCGGGGTCCGTCGCCATTCCGGTATTTCAGGTTCAATCCGTTTTACCTGCGTTACCAGAACAACTCTTCCAGACAAGGATCCACCGCATGACCATTCGCGCTCAATCGCTGGACACGCTGACCTCCCACGCCTCGCGCGACCTCGAACCGCAGGCGCTCGGCCTCGTGCCGATCGTCGTGGAGACGAGCGGTCGCGGCGAGCGTTCGTACGACATCTACTCGCGTCTGCTGAAAGAGCGCGTGGTGTTCCTGGTCGGCGAAGTGAACGACCAGACCGCGAACCTCGTCGTCGCCCAGCTCCTGTTCCTCGAAAGCGAGAACCCGGACAAGGACATCAGCCTGTACATCAACAGCCCGGGCGGTTCGGTGTCGGCCGGTATGGCGATTTACGACACGATGCAGTTCATCAAGCCCAACGTTTCGACCCTTTGCATGGGCCTCGCGGCCTCGATGGGTGCGTTCCTGCTGGCCGCGGGCGAGAAGGGCAAGCGCTTCGCGCTGCCGAATTCGCGCGTGATGATTCACCAGCCGCTCGGCGGCGCGCGCGGTCAGGCTTCGGATATCGAAATCCAGGCCCGCGAAATCCTGTACCTGAAGGAACGCCTGAACCAGTTGCTTTCGCACCATACTGGCCAGCCGGTCGAGCGCATTGCGCGCGACACCGATCGCGATAACTTCATGTCCGGCGACGACGCACAGGCTTACGGCCTCGTCGATCAGGTGCTCCACAAGCGCCCCTGATCCGGCACGCGTTTCCGGCGCTGAAAAGAGCGCCGGACGCGCGTATGCGGCGTGACTTAACCCCGTGAAAAAAGGGATAGGCACGCCCGTGCGAACCATGTGAAATAATCGGCAAACGCGCTTCGCGGCCTGCGGCCCCAACGCCGTCATAGCAAGCGGTTCACGCACCCCCCGGCCGGGCCTGGGGAAACGGCGTATCATGTGTAACAGAGTGTCCGGAGGCTCATCTATCCATGGCGGACAAAAAAGGTTCTAACAGCGAGAAGCTGTTGTATTGCTCGTTTTGCGGCAAAAGCCAGCATGAGGTCAAGAAACTGATCGCTGGCCCGTCGGTGTTCATCTGCGATGAATGTATCGACCTGTGCAACGAGATCATTCGCGACGAAGCCGCTGGTGCGGGCGTCGACGCGGCGCTGTCGCGCTCGGACCTGCCGAGCCCGCAGGAGATCCGCGACATCCTCGACCAGTACGTGATCGGGCAGGAACGCGCGAAGAAGATCCTTGCGGTCGCGGTGTACAACCACTACAAGCGCCTGAAGCATCTCGACAAGAAGGACGAGGTCGAACTCTCGAAGAGCAACATCCTGCTGATCGGGCCCACGGGTTCGGGCAAGACGCTGCTCGCGCAGACGCTCGCTCGCCTTCTGAACGTTCCGTTCGTGATCGCGGACGCCACCACGCTGACCGAAGCCGGTTATGTGGGTGAGGATGTCGAGAACATCATTCAGAAGCTGCTGCAGAACTGTAATTACGAAGTCGACAAGGCCCAGCGCGGCATTGTCTACATCGACGAAATCGACAAGATCAGCCGCAAGTCGGACAACCCGTCGATCACGCGCGACGTGTCGGGCGAAGGCGTGCAGCAGGCGCTGCTCAAGCTCGTCGAAGGCACGATGGCGTCGGTGCCCCCGCAGGGTGGCCGCAAGCATCCGAACCAGGATTTCATCCAGGTCGATACGACCAACATCCTGTTCATCTGCGGCGGCGCGTTCGATGGCCTGGAAAAGGTCATCACGGATCGCACGGAAAAAACCGGTATCGGTTTTGGCGCAAGCGTGAAGAGCAAGCAGGAGCGCGACACGGGTGAAGTGCTGCGCGAGACGGAACCGGAAGATCTGATCAAGTTCGGCCTGATTCCCGAACTGATCGGCCGTCTGCCGGTGGTCGCCACGCTCGGCAAGCTCGACGAAGCCGCGCTCATGAAGATTCTGGTCGAGCCGAAGAACGCGCTCGTCAAGCAGTATCACAAGCTCTTCAACATGGAGCGTGTGGAACTTGAGATCCGCCCGGCCGCGCTGCAGGCCGTCGCCCGCAAGGCGATCCGCCGCAAGACCGGCGCTCGTGGCCTGCGCTCGATCCTGGAACAGGCATTGCTCGACGTGATGTATGAGCTGCCGGCCATGAAGGGTGTGAGCAAGGTCATCATCGACGACAACGTGATTGATGGCGACGGCAAGCCGCTCTTGATTTACGAAGACGCGCCTAAAGTCGCTGGGTCGAACTGATGAGGGTGATCGGCTAAAGAGTTCCGGGAAAAAGCCGTTCATACACTGAGATGAACGGCTTTTTCGTTTATCTTGTGGTCGATGGCGCACCTTTTTTGGAGTCACTGAACTTTTCCCACACGCGCGAGGCTTGTAATCGGTTTTTCAGGCCTCACTTACCGAACAATTGATTCCACTCATGGGGAAATGAAATGTCAGGAACCCAACTCCTCCCGCCGGAACGCACCACGCTCCCGCTGCTGCCGCTGCGAGACGTTGTAGTTTTCCCGCATATGGTGATTCCCCTTTTCGTGGGCCGGCCGAAATCGATCAAGGCCCTCGAAGCGGCAATGGAAGGCGGCAAGCACATCATGCTCGTCGCGCAGAAGACTGCCGCAAAGGATGAGCCGACCGAAAAGGACATGTACGAAGTAGGATGTATCGCCAACATCCTGCAGATGCTCAAGCTGCCCGACGGCACCGTGAAGGTGCTCGTGGAAGGCTTGCAGCGTGCGAAGACGCTCTCGATCGAAGAGCAGGAAACGCAATTCTCGTGCGAAGTCATGCCGCTCGAGCCGGATCACGCCGACGGCGCTGAAACCGAAGCGCTGCGCCGCGCGATCGTTTCGCAGTTCGATCAGTACGTGAAGCTCAACAAGAAGATCCCGCCGGAGATCCTGACGTCGCTGTCGGGTATCGACGAAGCCGGTCGTCTTGCTGACACCATCGCCGCACACCTGCCGCTCAAGCTCGACCAGAAGCAGCATATCCTCGAGATGTTCCCGGTCGTGGAGCGTCTGGAGCATTTGCTCGCCCAGCTCGAAGCCGAAATCGACATCCTGCAGGTCGAAAAGCGCATCCGTGGCCGCGTCAAGCGCCAGATGGAGAAGAGCCAGCGCGAGTACTACCTGAACGAACAGGTCAAGGCAATCCAGAAGGAACTGGGCGAAGGCGAAGAGGGTGCCGATCTCGAAGAACTCGAGAAGCGCATCACCGCCGCGCGCATGCCGAAGGAAGCCAAGAAGAAGGCTGACGCCGAGCTCAAGAAGCTCAAGCTGATGTCGCCGATGTCGGCAGAAGCCACCGTCGTGCGTAACTACATCGACACGCTGATCGGCCTGCCGTGGCGCAAGAAGAGCAAGGTCAACAACGACCTCTCGAACGCCGAAGCCGTGCTCGACGAAGACCACTTCGGTCTCGAGAAAGTGAAGGAACGCATTCTCGAGTATCTCGCGGTGCAACAGCGCGTGGACAAGGTCAAGGCGCCGATCCTGTGCCTCGTCGGGCCTCCGGGCGTCGGCAAGACCTCGCTCGGGCAGTCGATTGCGCGCGCAACGAACCGCAAGTTCGTGCGTATGGCGCTGGGCGGCGTGCGTGACGAAGCCGAAATCCGCGGCCATCGTCGTACGTACATCGGCTCGATGCCGGGCAAGATCCTGCAGAGCCTGACCAAGGTCGGCGTGCGCAATCCGCTCTTCCTGCTCGACGAAGTCGACAAGATGGGCATGGATTTCCGCGGCGATCCGTCGTCGGCGCTGCTCGAAGTGCTCGATCCGGAACAGAACCATACGTTCGCCGACCATTACATCGAAGTCGATTTCGACCTGTCCGATGTGATGTTCGTCGCTACGTCGAACTCGCTGAACATCCCGCCGCCGCTGCTTGACCGGATGGAAGTCATCCGTCTGTCGGGTTACACGGAAGACGAGAAGGTCAGCATCGCCCAGCGTTATCTCCTGCCGAAGCAGAAGAAGAACAACGGGCTGAAGCCGACCGAGATCGAAGTGACCGAAGGCGCGATCCGCGACATCATTCGCTACTACACGCGTGAAGCGGGCGTGCGTTCGCTCGAGCGTGAAGTGTCGAAGATCTGCCGCAAGGTCGTGAAGATGCTGCTGCTGAAGAAGGCCGACAAGGCCGTCACGGTGGACAGCGCCAACCTCGACACCTTCCTTGGCGTGCGCAAGTACGACTTCGGTCTGGCTGCGAAGGAAAACCAGGTCGGTCAGGTCACGGGTCTCGCGTGGACGGAAGTCGGCGGCGATCTGCTGACGATCGAAGCGGCGGTCATGCCCGGCAAGGGCAACGTGATCCGCACGGGTTCGCTCGGTGACGTGATGAAGGAATCGGTCGAAGCGGCTCGCTCGGTGGTGCGTTCGCGTTCGCGTCGTCTGGGCATCAAGGACGAAGCGTTCGAGAAGCAGGACATCCACATCCACGTGCCGGAAGGCGCAACGCCGAAGGACGGTCCGTCCGCAGGCGGCGCGATGACGACGGCGCTGGTGTCGGTGCTCACGGGCATTCCGGTGCGCGCTGATGTTGCGATGACCGGTGAAATCACGCTGCGCGGCGAAGTGTTGCCGATCGGCGGGCTGAAAGAGAAGCTGCTCGCAGCGCATCGCGGTGGCATCAAGCTCGTGCTGATTCCGGAAGAGAACGTCAAGGATCTCACTGAGATCCCGGACAACGTGAAGAACGCCATCGAGATCGTGCCGGTTCGCTGGATCGACAAGGTGCTGGAGCTTGCGCTCGAACGCGTGCCGCAACCGCTGCCGGAAGAAGAAGTGAAGGCCGAGGACGCCAAGGCGCCCGTGGTCGAATCGAAGGATCCGGCGGCTGCGACGGAAGTCGTGAAGCACTAAGCTGAAGTCCCTTGAGCAGTACCCCGAAAACCCGCGGCATAGCCCGCGGGTTTTTTGTTTTTAGCGACTTGCCCCGATGCAACGGCGTGAGATTCGTTGACGTTGCGCTGCCGTTGTGTTGTCGAAGACTTCCTCGAAAGCCCCGTCTTATCAGGCTGAACCCCGCTTGACACGTCTTATTCGGCTTCGTTAAATGAGCGGGCTCCGGCTTCAGGCCGTGGCCGCAACACCGGCATCATCCATAGCGACACCCATAAGCGATGTTCCTTCGCGGCGCATGGCGGCACGATGCGCCACCACGATTGCCCAAAACACATTCTCGGGGGCTGGAATGAATAAAACGGATTTGATCGACCACATCGCGCAACAAGCCGACATCTCGAAAGCGGCCGCAGGACGCGCACTCGATGCGGTGATCAACGGCGTCAAAGGCACGCTGAAGAAGGGCGGTTCGGTCACGCTGGTCGGCTTTGGCACCTTCGCGGTCGGCAAGCGCGCGGCCCGCACGGGGCGCAATCCGCGCACCGGCGACGCGATCAAGATTAAAGCCGCAAAAATTCCTAAATTCAGGCCTGGCAAAGCGCTCAAAGATGCGCTAAACTAGCGGGCTCTGTGCATGTGAAGCAGCGCAGACAGTCTGAAGCTGGGTGCTTAGCTCAGTTGGTAGAGCGGCGCCCTTACAAGGCGTAGGTCGGGAGTTCGAGCCTCTCAGCACCCACCACAGTTTCAGATCGGCCGTTGCGCGCGAAACATCGCCGCGCTGGCACTCGGTAGTACCTCAGCAGTACATGAAGCAGCAAACCGCACGGAGCGGTAGTTCAGTTGGTTAGAATACCGGCCTGTCACGCCGGGGGTCGCGGGTTCGAGTCCCGTCCGCTCCGCCAGGAATACTCCAGCAGCAAAGCAAGAAGGCGAACTCCGGTTCGCCTTTTTTGTTGCCTGCTGATGTAAGATCGGGCGTTCTGTTTTTTGGCGCCCCTCAACGCTTGGTCCCGCATGCTCGACTTTTTCCGCAATCACAAACGACTGATGATGCTGATGTTGATGCTGGTGATTCTGCCAGGTCTCGGCTTCGTCGGTATTCAAGGTTTCCGCGGCTTTTTTGACGAAAGCGCGAACGTCGCCAGCGTCAACGGTCACAAGATCACTCGCGTCGATTACGACGGCGCCGTGCGCCAGCAGATGGATCAGGCGCGCCAGATGATGGGCGCGCAGTTCGACGCCACTCTGTTCGACACGCCGCAACGTCGCAAGGACGTCCTCGACGGTCTGATCCAGCAGCGCGTGCTCGCCGACGAAGTGCAGCGTCTGCACCTGACGGCTTCGGACGAAGCCGTGCGCCGCACGCTGCTCGCCGATCCGATCATCTCGTCGCTCAAGAACCCCGACGGTTCGATTGATCTCGACAAATACAAGCAGTTGCTCGCGATGCAGGGCATGACGCCCGAGCAGTACGACGAGCGGGTGCGTTACAGCCTCGCGATGCAGCAATTGCCCGCGGCGCTCGTAAACAGCGCGTTCACGTCGAAGGCGCTTGCGCAGCAGCTCACGGGTCTGTCGGAACAGACGCGTGAAGTGCAGGGTCTCGCGTTCCACGCGAGCGACTATGCACCGAAGGTTCAGCCGACCGACGCGCAGATGCAGGCCTATTACGACGCGCACAAGAACGAGTTCGCCACGCCCGCTACCGCGCAGATCCAGTATCTGGTGCTGTCGGCGGCGACGGTTGCAGCGTCGGTCAACCCGAGCGACGCTGATCTGAAGAAGTACTACGACGACAACATCGCGCACTACAAGTCGCAGGAAGAAGTGCGTGCGAGCCACATCCTGATCACGGTGGCAAAGGACGCAAGCGCGGCCGATCGCGCAGCCGCGAAACAGAAGGCCGAGCAGATCCTCGCCGACGTGAAGGCGCATCCGGATCAGTTTGCGCAGCTCGCGCAGAAGGATTCGCAGGATCCGGGCTCGGCTGCCAAGGGTGGCGATCTCGGTTACTTCGGCCCGGGCATGATCGCCGGCGGTCAGGCTTTCGACGACGCTGTTTTCAAGCTCAAGAAGGACGAGATCAGCGACGTGATCCAGTCGGACTTCGGCTATCACATCGTCAAGGTCACGGACATCAAGCCGTCGGTGACGAAGCCGTTCGACGACGTAAAGGGGCAAATCCTCAACGACGTGAAGACGCAGCAGGCCGCCAAGGTGCTGGCCGATGCAACGGAAGGCTTTACCTCGACGGTCTACGAACAGGCCAAGAGCCTGCAGCCGGCCGCCGACAAGTACAAGCTGACGATCCAGACCGCCACGGTCACGCCGAAGCCGAACCCCGCGCTGCCGCCGGATAGCCCGCTGAACAACCAGAAGTTCCTGGATGCGGTGTTCGCGAACGATTCGGTCACGAGCCACAACAACACGCAGGCGATCGACGTGGGCAGCAGCACGCTGATCTCGGCGCACGTGACGAACTTCCAGCCTGCCACCGTGCCCGCGTTCGCCGCGGTCAAGGATGCGGTGCATCAGAAGGTGGTCGCGCAACAGGCCGCCGATATGGCCCGCAAGGACGGCGAAGCGAAGCTGGCCGATCTTCAGAAGTCGAAGTCGACCGATGGTTTCTCGTCGGCGCTCAAGGTGTCGCGCGGCGACGCACAGGGCCTGCCGCCCAGCGCGCTGTCAGCGGTGTTCAAGGCTGATGCGCAGAAGCTGCCCGCTTACGTGGGTGTCGATCTCGGCAAGGATGGTTACGCGATCTATCGCGTGAACAGCGTGACGAATGGCCCGGCGGCCGACGGTCAGCGTCTCGCGACGGCTCAGCAGCAGCTTGCAGGCGTGGGCGGCCAGTCGCAGACGCAGGCTTACCTCGATGCGCTGCGCGAGCGTTCGAAGGTCAAGTACTACGGCTCGCTCGGTGCGTCGAACCAGCAGAGCGACGGCGACGGCCAGTAAGCCGCTGTCCTGCCAGTCTGAAGCAACAAACGCAGCAAACGCAGCAAACGAAAACGCCCCGCAACTTGCGGGGCGTTTTGCTTTTGTGCGCTGTATTCGCGAGTCGAGCCCGGAATGCGGCGCACACAGAATCACCTCAGACGCCACACATCAAAGCGCATCAAAGGCAGGCGCTGATATCGCTCGTGGCATCGGCGCCAGCGCCGCCGCCCGCACGGAAGCCCACCCAGGTCTTCGCATTGGCGTTCCACGCCGGACGCACCGTCGCGGCAGCGCCGTTAGGCGGCTGCTGGCCCGGGACATAGACGTCCACGGCCTGATCGTTCGCCATCACGCTTTGCGAGACGACTTGTTGCTGGGACTTGTCGGCCCACTTCTTGGCGATGCACTGAGCAACGGCCGTCGGCGGTTGCTGGCTGGTGCCGACCGATTGCGTGCCGCTCGGCATCGGCTGATTGGCGCAGGCAGCAAGGGCTGCCGTAACGACAATAAGAGGTAAATATTTCACGTTTTATCCCTCCAGTCAGGGTCAATCTGAGAGTGGACGAAGCTTCTCGTCCGGCGCATAAAAATGTGACCTGATGCACGACGCCTCCACACCAGACGCTCTGCGCGGGCAGAACACCGGACAGGACATCTGACAGCGGCAGGATACGCGGCAGCGCGTCGTGACGCCTGCCACGTGTCCGTTAGCGCTGCGCGCTGCCACCCAGCAGCGGCTTGAGCGTCGGCCACACGTTGTCGAGGAGCAAAGGCTGTGCCTGCTGGGTCGGATGCATCTGGTCGGCCTGGAAGAGATCCGGCTTGTTTTCGAGTCCCGCGAGCAGGAACGGCACGAGCGGCACGTGCAGTTCCTTTGCGAGCTGACCGTAGAGAGCGTGGAAATTCTGGGTGTAGTCGGGGCCGTAATTGGGTGGCACGTACATGCCCACCAGCACCGGCTGCGCATGACCCTCGCGGATCTGGGCGACGATGGCGCGCAGATTGCTGCTGGTTGTCGCGAGTGGTACGCCGCGCAGCGCGTCGTTCGCGCCAAGCTCGACGATCACGACTGAGGGCTTCATGCGCTGCATGACGAGCGGCAGGCGCGCGAGGCCGCCACTCGTCGTGTCGCCGCTGATGCTGGCATTCGCGACGCTATAATCGATTCGCTCGCTGGTGAGGCGCTGGCGCAGCAAGGCCACCCAGCCCGTGTCGCGTGGCAGGCCGTATTCGGCGGAAAGACTGTCGCCGAGCACGGCGATCACAGGTTTGGCCGCGACGTTTTGTGCGGCGGGCGGCGTGGCCGCAGCGGCGGTAGTCGGCGCTGCGCAGGGCAGCGCGATCGCCGCGAACAGCACGAAGGCCGCGACGCATCGCGCGGCAAACGGGGCGGCAAACGGGGTGACCAACGCCCCAAGGCGTGCGCGAGGGTGTTTCCTGTCGGCTAATCTTTGCTTCATCATGTGCGAATGAATAGCGATCCAGTCATCGAAGTACGGGGTTTAAGCAAGCGCGTCACTGACGCCGCCGGCGAACTGACGATCCTCGACGGCATCGACATGACCGTGCACGCGGGCAGCAGCGTGGCGATCGTGGGTGCGTCGGGGTCGGGCAAGTCGACATTGCTGGGCTTGCTGGCCGGTTTGGACAGCGCGAGCGCCGGCTCGGTTCGCCTGCTTGGACATGAGCTTACCGGCATGGCGGAGGATCGTCGCGCTGCGTTGCGCAATGGCGCGGTCGGTTTCGTGTTCCAGTCGTTCCAGTTGATGCCGCATCTAAGCGCACTGGAGAACGTCGCGCTGCCGCTCGAACTGCAAGGCGGCCTGAGCACGCGGGAAGCCTTTACGCGCGCCCGTGCGCTGCTGGAGCGCGTGGGCCTCGGCCAGCGCACCGGGCACTATCCCAAGCTGCTGTCGGGCGGCGAGCAGCAGCGTGTGGCGCTTGCGCGCGCCTTCGTCACGCATCCGGCCGTGCTCTTCGCCGACGAACCCACCGGCAGCCTCGACGCCGCCACGGGCCATGCCGTCATCGACCTGATGTTCGAACTCAACCGCGCGAATGGCGCGACGCTCGTACTGGTCACGCACGACATCGATCTCGCGCGTCGCTGCGATACCGTGGTGACGATCGAAGCGGGCCGCCGCGTGGCGAACGCATTGCACGTCGACGGCCCGGAAGACGCCAACGATGATCGCATCGAAACGGCCCGGTAAGCACATCGACTGAAATCTGGCGCTACAAAAAACAAAGGCGTGCACGGCAATCACCGTACACGCCTTTTCTACATCAGCAGGGCATCAGCGCTTGAGCGCCGCGCGTGCCCGCGCGATCAGCGCGCTCGTGGACGAATCGTGCGCCTTCACGTCGCCGCTTGCCGCGGTGAGATCGGCTTCCACGACCTTGCCGAGGATCTTGCCGAGCTCCACGCCCCACTGGTCGAACGGATTGATGTTCCACACCGACGCCTGCACCAGCACCTTGTGCTCGTACAGTGCGATCAGTGCGCCGAGCGAGCGCGCCGTAAGCGCGTCGACGAGCAGCGTCGTGGTCGGGCGGTTGCCGGGGAACATGATGTGCGGCACGAGCTCGGGCTTGTCCGGGCCGGCGATCTTCTTCGCTTCTTCCTCGGTGCGGCCGAGCATCATGGCCTCGCTCTGCGCGAAGCAGTTGGCGAGCAGCTTCGGGTGATGATCGGCGAGCGGGTGCTCGGGCGTGAGCACGGCGATGAAGTCGATCGGCACGATCGTCGTGCCCTGGTGCAGCATCTGGAAGAACGCGTGCTGGCCGTTGGTGCCAGGCTCGCCCCAGGTGATCGCCGAGGTCGCGTAGTCGACGAACTTGCCGTCGAGGCGCGCCTGCTTGCCGTTGCTCTCCATTTCCAGTTGCTGGAGGTAGGAGGGCAGGTAGTGCAATGCTTCGGAGTACGGTGCAACCAGGTAGCTTTGCGAGCCGAAGAAGTTGCGATACCAGATGCCGATCATGCCGAGCAGCACCGGCAGGTTCTTTTCGAGCGGCGCGGTGCGGAAGTGCTCGTCCATGTCGTGCGCGCCCGCGAGCAGTTCGTCAAACTGCTGCGGCCCAATCGCAATCATGATCGACAGGCCCACGGCCGACCACAGCGAGTAGCGCCCGCCGACCCAGTCCCACATCTCGAAGACATTCTCTTTGGCAATGCCGAACTTGACGACTTCCGCGGGATTCGCCGACACGCCGACAAAGTGCTTCGCGAGCGCATCTTCCGGGCAGCCGTGCTGGACGAACCAGTCGCGCATCGAGCGCGCGTTCGTCATGGTTTCGAGCGTCGTGAAAGTCTTGGAGACGATGATCGCGAGCGTCTCTTCCGGATCGATGTCTTCGATCACGCGCCAGAGATCGGCGCCGTCGACGTTGGACACGAAGTGCGAGTCGAGTTCCGGCGTTTCCAGGTGCTTGAGTGCGTGCACAACCATCTTCGGCCCGAGATCCGAGCCGCCGATGCCGATGTTCACCACGTGGCGGATGCGCTTGCCGGTGTAGCCCGTCCATGCGCCGCTGCGCACGGCGTCGGCGAATTTCGCCATCTTGGCTTTTTCGGCGAGCACCTGGGCGTGAAACGGTGCGTTCGGCTCAGTGGCGCGCAACGCCGTGTGCAGGGCGGCGCGGCCTTCGGTCGGGTTGACGACTTCGCCCGCGAACATCGCGTCGCGGCGCTGCTCGACGCCGGCTTCGCGCGCGAGCTGCACGAGCAGCTTCAGCGTGGCGTCGTTGATGCGGTTCTTCGAGAAGTCGGCGGCAAGACCACCGCCTGCGTACGTGTAGCGTTCGGCGCGGGTCGGTGCGGGATCGTTGGCGGGTGCGAACCAGTCGCGCATCTGTTCGTTGCGGATCTGTTCGTAATGCGTCTGTAGCGCGGACCAGGCAGGGAGCGGATTCGTCATGTTCGTCTAGCGAGGGAAAACGAATGAAGGGCGGCGGACGGCGTCAGCCGGTCAGGCCGACGCGCGCGTCACGCGCTGCGGGGAAGCGCGCCACCGGTGGGCGGCGCGCGAAAGATCAGTATAGCGGGCCTGGGCGAGCATGCGCACGGGGCGGGCTGTGCTAACGGCAATGTCGCGACGTTAGCAAACGGTGTGCCGCGCCTTCTTCCCGGTTGTTCTCAGTATGTGATCGAGCTTCATTCTTTCGGCGCGTAAAAAAGCCGGTTCACGAGGCGTCGAACCATCGGCGCGAGTTCGCCCGCCGCGAGGCCCACGGGGCCGTCGCCATGTGCCACGAGCGCGTCGGCGGCCAGGCCGTGCAGATAGACGCCCGCGAGCGCGGCTTCGAAGGGCGGCAGACGCTGCGCGAGCAGCGCGCCGATGAGGCCGCCGAGCACGTCGCCGGTGCCGCCCGTGGCGAGCGCAGCGTTGCCGGTCGGGTTGATCGCGAGGCGTCCGTCCGGTGCCGCGATCACCGTGCCGCTGCCCTTGAGCACCACGACCGCGTCGAAGCGCGCGGCAAGCGTGCGCGCCGACGCGAGCCGGTCGCGCTGCACCGCTGCCGTATCGGCGCCGAGCAGACGTGCGGCTTCGAGTGGATGCGGGGTCAGCACGCAAGGCGCGCCGCTTGTGCGGGCATGTTCGCTGACATGTGCGGCGAGGGCATCGTCGCGCGCGACGAGATTGAGTGCATCGGCATCGAGCAGCACGGCGGCGTCGAGCCGCAGGATGCGCTCGACCAGTTGCCGCGCCGACGCGCTGTTGCCCATGCCGCAGCCCGCTGCAACCGCGCTCATGGCGTCGAGCGCGAGCTTGCCGGCGTTGTGCAGCATCAGCTCGGGATGCGGCGTGTCATAGGGCGGCGCGTCGCTGCCGAGAAAGCCCACGTTGACCTTGCCCGCGCCCGCGAGCAGCGCGGCTCGTGCAGCGAGGATCGGCGCACCGCACATGCCGGTTTCGCCGCCGACGACCGCCAGCGTGCCGAAGCTGCCCTTGTGGGTTGCGAAGTCGCGCGCGGGCATGGACGGGCCGAACAGCACCGTGGCGTTGAGCACGGCGATATCGGCGCTGTGCAGCGAAACCTCGACTTCAATGCCGATCGGCGCAATGCTCACGACGCCTGCGTAATCGCGTCCCATGCCGGTATAAAGTCCAGGCTTCGCGCCGATGAACGTGATCGTGTGGCTCGCGCGCACCGCCGGCCCTCCGCCGACAACGTTGCCGGTGTCGCTGTCGAGTCCACTGGGCACGTCGAGCGCAAGCACGTGCCCATTGCTGCGGGAGCGCGCCGACAGGCGTTCGGCCAGCGCGCCAAATTCGCCGTCCAGCGCGCGCGCGAGTCCAATGCCGAACAGTCCGTCCACGAGCCAGCCGTAAGCGTCGAACGAGGCGGGCGGCGTCTGTGTGATCGGCACGCCGGCTGCGCGCGCTTCGGCAAGCGCCCAGCGTGCGTCGTCGGGTTTCACTTCGATGGGCATGCAGACTTCGCAGTCGATGCCCGCGCGTTTGAGCGCGGCGGCGGCCACCAGCGCGTCGCCGCCGTTATTGCCGGGCCCCGCGGCGAACCAGACCGGTCTTGCGCTAACCGGCGAAGGCGCATGAACGATCTGCTCGCGCAGGAAGTGCGCAGCAGCGGCTCCGGCGCGCGCCATCAGCGTATGGGCGGGCAGCGACGCCTGGGCGGCGTGCTCGCGTTCGCGCAGTTGAGCGACCGTGAGCAGTGCCACGGCGCGGTCATGCGGATTGACGAGGGTGGGGTGAGAAGGCGTGGCGTCGGTCATGGCGGCGGAGCGTGCGTTCGTGAGTTCGTGCGTTCAATCGATAGCGCAACGATACCCGAGCGACGTCCGCCCGCAACCACTACAAGGCGCATGGCGCGAATGCCTGCTTAACTGCGCTCCGGCCGGAGTGCCTCGACCGTTTCGGTGGGCAGTTCCGGAGCGGTGCCGGAAATCTGCGCGGCGATCAGGCGCGCCGAGCCGAGCGCGAGCGCCCATCCCGACGGGCCGTGCCCCGCATTGACGAACAGCCGTGGACTGCCGGTGTTGCCGACGGCAGGCAGCCCGTCCGCGGAAAGCAGCTTCATGCCTTCCCACGCGAGCGCCGCCGAGATGCGCGCCGCACCCGGCGCCCAGTCGCGCGAGGCTTCGCCGAGCAGGGCGAGCGCCTCTTCGGTCAACGCCTCGGGCATGGCCTGCTCCAGTTGCTTGCTGTGCTGGAGCACCGCGCCGCCCGCGATGCGCAGCCGGTGATTCGTGCGCGTGACGACGATGCGCCGCGCTGCATCGACGAGCGTCGAATTCGGCACGCATTCCTCGTGCGCGACCGGCGCGTTCAGCGTATGCACGCGCACCGGATAGAGCGGCAGCTTGATGCCGAGCGGCGCGAGCAGCTTCGGTGTCTGCGCGCCTGCGGCGACCACCACGGCGTCGGCGGAAATGACCTCGACATCGCGGCGCTTGCCGGATTCGTCGGGGCGCGGCGCGAGCTCGACGGCCGCGCGCTGGCTCTCGACGCGGATCGCGCTCACCGTGCGGCCGGTCTCGAACTGCACGCCGCCGAGCGTATCCAGCGTCTGCTTGAGCTGCTTGACGAAGAGCGGGCAGTTGGCGACGCGTGCATGATCGAAGCGCACCGCGCCCGCGAACGGCGGATCAGCGGGAATGGTGTGCTCGGCGGCCACGCATTCGTGGGGCGTGAGCACGTGGTGCGGCGTCTCGAAACGACGCAGCAGCTCCAGCGCGGGCTGGTTGAGCGACCACTCGTCGGTGGCGCGCACGAGATAGAGCAGGCCTTCGCGCTGCTCGTATTCGAGCTGGAAACGGTTTTCGATATCGTCGAGCGCCGCCTGGGCCGACTCGATCAGCGGGCGCAGCAGCGCGTAGCGCGCGGCAAACGCATCGGAGCCGTGCAGCGTCGCGAGGCGCTTGACGAACGCGCGCGCCTGGCCGGTGAAGCCGGTCTTGCTGATCACGCCGCCCGAGGACTGCCGGCCGTTGCGCAGGAAGGTGGGGCCGAACCAGACGTCGAGCGGCGTCGGCAGCACGACTCCGCTATGACCGTAGGTCGCGCCCTGGGCGACGGTGGCGTGGCGCTCGACCACGCAGACGCGATGGCCCGCCGCGCGCAACTGGTAGGCGGTGGCGACGCCGGCAATTCCGCCGCCAATGACGATGACATCCATGATGATTCGATCTGCTGGCAGGCCGCGCGCCGTTGGTCGTTGTGAACCTGGCGCCCTGCCGAAGAGGGTGAGACGTGCGACGCGCGCGTAGTGCTGCGCCGATCGGGTGAAACGAGCAATCATAGCAGCCATTCGGGCGTCGTCGCCATGCGCGTGGCTGCGCCGCGCCAGCCCCAGGCTGGCCCCGCGACCGTCATCCGATCGCAAAAAAAGGCCTAATGCAGCGCGAGTCAGGGGCGCGCCTTTTTCCCGTATCGCGAAAAGGCGCACGGACGTGCTGCGCGCGGCGTTGTCGAACCGTCTCCAGGGCGGTCGGAGCGGGGCTTCCGGGTTATAATCGCGGTCTCCCTTCGCCTGACCGTCGCCACAGCCCCGCGCGACGCATCGCCACCTTGCGACGCAACCGCGCGAGGCGAAGCCGCGATGTAACCTCGACGCAACGCCCCAGTCCATGGCCCACTTCTCGTGTTTCCCCGGTGCTTCGGCCCTTTCCGACTTCCGTCAGACCCGCCTGCTCGACACGCTCCAGCGTATCGACGCCAATATCGTCGGCGTGCACGGCCAGTATCTGCACTTCGTCAACTCGGCCACGCCGCTTTCCGCTGACGACAGCGCGAAGATCGAGGCGCTGATGCACTACGGCGCGCCGTTCGCGGCTGCGCAGGAGCGCGGCAGCGCGGTGACCTTCCTCGTGGTGCCGCGCTTCGGCACGGTGTCGCCGTGGGCCTCGAAAGCCACCGACATCGCCCATCACTGCGGTCTCGAGCAGGTGCGCCGCATCGAGCGTGGCGTCGAATACACGGTGATCCTCAAGAGCGGCCTGCTGGGCGGCAAGAAGACGCTGTCGGACGACGCGCACGAGCAGGTTGCCGCCGCGCTGCACGACCGCATGACCGAAAGCGTGGCGCCGTCGCGCGACGCGGCGCTGCATCTGTTCGACGAACTGCCGGCGCGCCCGATGCAGACGGTCGACGTGCTCGGCCACGGCCGCGCGGCGCTGGAAACGGCCAACGGCGAACTGGGCCTCGCGCTCGCCGACGACGAGATCGACTACCTCGTCGAGAACTTCACGAAGCTCGGCCGCAACCCGACCGACGTCGAACTGATGATGTTCGCGCAGGCCAACAGCGAACACTGCCGCCACAAGATCTTCAACGCGAGCTGGACGATCGACGGCCAGGACCAGGATCTGTCGCTGTTCGCGATGATCCGCAATACGGAAAAGATCAGCCCGCAAGGCACCATCGTCGCGTATTCGGACAACTCGTCGATCATGGAAGGCGCGGTGGCCGAGCGCTGGTTCCCGCGCAAGAGCGGCGCCGACGGCGCGCCGGGCGAGCAGTACGGTCGCCACACCGAACTCACGCACACGCTGATGAAGGTGGAGACGCACAACCACCCGACCGCGATCTCGCCGTTTGCCGGCGCGGCCACGGGCTCGGGCGGCGAAATCCGCGACGAAGGCGCAACGGGCCGCGGCGCGCGTCCGAAGGCCGGTCTCACGGGCTTCACGGTCTCGAACCTCGATCTGCCCGACGCACGCGAAACGTGGGAAAACGCCCGCGACGCCGCCGTGCCGCTCGCGCACCGCAATCCCGCCGATGCATCCGGCGCGCAGGCGACCTACGGCCGCCCCGACCGCATCGCCTCGCCGCTGCAGATCATGATCGACGGCCCGCTCGGCGGCGCCGCGTTCAACAACGAATTCGGCCGCCCGAACCTCGGCGGCTACTTCCGCGTCTACGAGCAGAACGTCGCGGGCACCGTGCGCGGCTACCACAAGCCGATCATGATTGCCGGCGGCCTCGGCAACATCAGCGACCAGCACACGCACAAGCACGACCTGCCCGCCGGCTCGCTGCTGATCCAGATTGGCGGCCCCGGCATGCGCATCGGCATGGGCGGCGGCGCGGCCAGCTCGATGGCGACCGGCACCAACACCGCCGAACTCGACTTCGACTCGGTTCAGCGCGGCAACCCGGAAATCGAGCGTCGCGCACAGGAAGTCATCAACTCGTGCTGGCAACTCGGCGAAGCCAATCCGATCCTGAGCATCCACGACGTGGGCGCGGGCGGCCTGTCGAACGCGTTCCCCGAACTCGTCGACGGCGCGGACAAGGGCGCGCGCTTCGAACTGCGCAAGGTTCAGCTCGAAGAATCGGGCCTGTCGCCGCGCGAGATCTGGTCGAACGAATCGCAGGAACGTTACGTCCTGGCGATCGCGCCGGCCGATCTGCCCGCTTTTGAGGCGATCTGCGCACGTGAGCGCTGCCCGTTCGCGGTCGTGGGCGTCGCCACCGACGCACGCGAACTCAAGCTGATCGACACCGACGAGCAGGCGCTTGCCGCCAACGGCGGCCACCAGCCGGTCGACATGCCGATGGACATCCTGCTCGGCAAGCCGCCGCGCATGCACCGCAACGTCGAACACGCGAGCACGCCGCTCGTGCCGGTCGACGTCACGGGCATCTCGCTCGACGAAGTCGCGAAGAGCGTGCTGCGTCACCCGACGGTCGGCAGCAAGTCGTTCCTCATCACGATCGGCGACCGCTCGGTGGGCGGCATGAACGTGCGCGACCAGATGGTCGGCCCGTGGCAGGTGCCGGTCGCCGACTGCGCGATCACCGCGCTCGACTACGCCGGCTTCAAGGGCGAAGCGATGACGATGGCCGAGCGCACGCCGCTGGCCGTCATCAACGCGCCCGCATCGGGCCGCATGGCCGTGGGTGAGGCGATCACCAACATCGCCAGCGCTCCGATCGCGTCGCTCGACAAGCTCAAGCTCTCCGCGAACTGGATGGCCGCGTGCGGCGCACCGGGCGAAGACGCCGCGCTTTACGACACCGTGAAGGCGATCGGCATGGAACTGTGCCCGGCGCTGGGTATCGGCATTCCGGTCGGCAAGGATTCGCTGTCGATGCGCACGAAGTGGAACGACGAAGGCGTCGCGAAGGAAGTGGTCGCGCCGGTTTCGCTGATCATTTCGGCATTCGCGCCGGTCGAAGACGTGCGCCGTCACCTCACGCCGCAACTGCGCCGCATCGACGAAGTGGGCGAATCGGTGCTCATCTCGATCGACCTGGGCCGTGGCAAGAACCGCATGGGCGGCTCGATCTTCGCGCAGGTCACGCAGCAGGTCGGCAACGACGCGCCTGACGTCGACAGCGCCGAAGACCTCAAGCAGTTCTTCAACGCGATCCAGAAACTCAACGCCAACGAGCAGGTGCTCGCGTACCACGACCGCTCGGACGGCGGCCTGTGGGCGACCGTTTGCGAAATGGCGTTTGCTGGCCACACGGGCGTGTCGCTGAACGTGGACATGCTCACGCTCGACGGCGAGCACGGCACGGACTTCGGCGACGCCAAGGACTGGGCGAAGCAGACCAGCGGCCGCCGCGACGACCGCACGCTGCGCGCACTGTTCTCGGAAGAACTGGGCGCCGTGATCCAGGTGCCGGCAACGCAACGCGACGCCGTGATGGCGGTGCTGCGCGAGCACAACCTGTCGGTCTGCTCGAACGTGATCGGCACGCTCAACAACCGCGACTCGATCGAAATTTACCGCGACGCCAAGCGCATCTTTGAAGCGCCGCGCGCTGAGCTGCACCGCGTGTGGAGCGAAGTGAGCTGGCGCATTGCGCGCCTGCGCGACAACCCGGCCTGTGCCGACGCCGAATACGATGCGCTGCTCGACGCGGCCGATCCGGGCATGCAGCCGACGCTCACGTTCGATGCTGCCGAGGACATCGCCGCGCCGTTCATCGGCAAGGGCGCGCGTCCGCGCGTGGCGATCCTGCGCGAGCAGGGCGTGAACTCGCACCTTGAAACCGCCTATGCGTTCGACCGTGCGGGCTTCGACGCGCACGACGTGCACATGAGCGACCTGCTGGAAGGCCGCGCTACGCTGGCCGATTTCGCGGGCGCGGTCGCCTGCGGCGGCTTCTCGTACGGCGACGTGCTGGGCGCGGGCGAAGGCTGGGCCAAGACGATCCGCTTCAACGCGCAGCTTGCGGACATGTTCGCGGCGTTCTTCGGGCGCGAGGACACCTTCGCGCTGGGTATCTGCAACGGCTGCCAGATGCTGTCGAGCCTCGCCTCGATGATCCCGGGCGCCGAAGCCTGGCCGAAGTTCACGCGTAACAAGTCGGAGCAGTTCGAAGCGCGCTTCTCGCTCGCCGAAGTGCAAAGCTCGCCGTCGATCTTCTTCGCCGGCATGGAAGGCTCGCGCATTCCGGTCGCGGTCGCGCACGGCGAAGGTTTCGCGGACTTCTCGCAGCAAGGCGACATCTCGAAGGTGGCAGTGGCGATGCGCTACGTCGATCACCGTGGCCAGCCGACCGAAGGCTATCCGTTCAACCCGAATGGCTCGCCGCAAGGCATTACCTCGGTGACGACCGCCGACGGCCGCTTCACCGTGCTGATGCCGCACATGGAGCGCGTGCACCGCACCGTGACGATGAGCTGGCACCCCGAAGGCTGGGGCGAGGCGAGCCCGTGGCTGCGTGCGTTCCAGAACGCGCGCAAATGGGTCGGTTAAATCTCGTTTGACGCCGCCGGTCGCCTGTTGGGCGCCCGGCGCATCGAATCCCGGAAACCCCGGTCATGTCTGCTTCGGCGGAAATGACCGGGGTTTTTTGTCTTACGTGTTTTACGTGCGGCGTTGGGGTGCGGTGAATAGCGGCCTTATTCGCCGCAGATATTGCGGTGAATAAATTGCCTATGCGGCGAATACAGCCCATAATCCCCGCATGAATAGCGGCGATTATCTCTACATCTGGCAAGCCGGCGACTGGCCACAGTGGCGCTTCGACATGACGGCGCTCGCTGGCCCCATGGCCGAAGCGAGCCGAGCCCAGGGCGTCCTGCTGGGCCGTCTGGCTGACGTCGGTATGCGCCTGCGCGATCAGGCGAGTCTCGCGGCACTCACCGAGGACGTGCTCAAGACCAGCGAGATCGAAGGCGAGCGCCTGAGTGTCGCGTCGGTGCGCTCGTCGATTGCGCGGCGTCTGGGCGTCGATATCGGCGCGCTGGCTCCGGTCGACCGGCACGTGGAAGGAGTGGTCGCCATGGTGCTCGATGCGACGGCTAACCACCGGCTTGCGGTCACGCGTGAACGCCTCTTTGGCTGGCACGCGGCGCTGTTCCCAACTGGCTATGCGGGACTCTCGCGGATCACGGTCGGCGCCTGGCGCGACGACGCCACTGGGCCCATGCAGGTCGTGTCCGGCCCGATCGGCCGTCAGCGAGTGCATTTCGAGGCGCCGCCCGCGCCGTTACTCGACGTGCAGCTAAAACGTTTTCTCGACTGGATCAACCAGCCCACGCCGATGCCGCCGCTCATCAAGGCGGGACTCGCGCATCTGTGGTTCGTCACGTTGCATCCGTTCGACGACGGCAACGGGCGTATTGCGCGCGCCATCGGCGACCTGCTGCTGTCGCGCGCCGATGGCAGCACGCAACGCTTCTACAGCCTGTCGTCGCAGATCCAGCGCGAGCGCAAGGCTTACTACGAGATCCTCGAACGCACGCAGAAAGGCTCGATGGATGTGACGCAATGGCTCGCGTGGTTTCTCGAGACGCTGCATCGCGCCGTCGATCACGCGCAACTCACCCTGGATTCGGTGCTCGTGAAGGCGCGTTTCTGGCATCAGTGGGCCGACACGCCGTTCAACGAGCGGCAGGCGAAGCTGCTGAACAAACTGCTCGACGGTTTCGACGGCAAGCTGACGACTGGCAAATGGGCCGCCATCGCCAAATGTTCGTCGGATACCGCGTTGCGGGACATCAACGACCTGGTCGCGCGCGGTATGTTGCGCAAGGCCGAAGGCGGCGGGCGCAGCACGAGTTACGAACTGATGCCGCCGCCATGAAAAAACCCCGCGCCTTTGCAGGTCGCGGGGTTTTTCTTGCAGCGAAACTGCAGTGCGGTCTCGCAGTGCGGTCTTACTGGATCTTCGCTTGCGCGCGCAGTTGCTTTTCGAACGCGAGCAGCTTTTCCTGCTGGAGCTGTTGCACGATCTGCGGGCGAACCTGCTCAAGCGGCGGCGGGGCGATCGCGCGAATGTCGTCGACACGGATGATGTGCCAGCCGAACTGCGTATGCACCGGCGTGTCGGTCACCTGGCCCTTCTGCAGCGACGTCGCGGCAGCGGCGAATTCCGGCACGTATGCCTTCGGATCCGACCAGTCGAGGTCGCCGCCGTTCTTCGCCGAACCCGGATCCTTCGAGTACTGCTTCGCGAGGTCTTCGAAGCTTGCGCCGGCCTTGATCTTCGCGATCAGGTCTTTGGCCTGCTGCTCGTCGGCGACGAGGATGTGGTGCAGGTGATATTCCTTGCCGCCGCCCGCGCCCTGCGTGACCTTGTCGTACATCGCCTTGACTTCGGCGTCGCTCGGCTGGTTGTTCTTGAGGAAGTCCTCGATCCACGCGTGCAGGATGACCTGCTGCTGCGCCATCGCCAGTTGTGCCTTCACGTCCGGACGATTCGGGATGCCCAGACGCGCGGCTTCCTGCATCAGCACTTCGCGGTTGATCAGTTCTTCACGCACGGCCTTTTGCAGATCCGGCGTGTCTTGCTGGCCCTGGGCCACGACCTGGGCGACGAGCGCGTTGGCGCGCGACGTCGGAATCGGCGTGCCGTTCACGACGGCGACATTCTGTGCAAAGGCGGGAGCCGCCGCGCACGCAGCCAGCAACACCCAGAGACGGGTTTTCTTCAAGGTCATCGAAAAATCCTAACAGGGCGAATCAAAAGTGGGGCTTATCGGTGGGCTTTATCGGGGCAGCGCCGCGGCTTCTTCGGGCGTGAGCGCCGTGATCGCCAGCGCGTGAATGCCGCGCTGCATGGCCTCGGCCAGCGCATCATACACTAAGCGATGCCTTGCCACGCGGGCTTTCCCCGTGAATGCGGACGCAACGATCGTGACATGAAAATGACCACCGGCAGACGCGCCGGCATGGCCCGCATGCAGCGCGCTGTCGTCGCGCACGACGATCGATTCGACCGGCGCGAGCGCGGCCGTGAGGCGCGTCTCGATCAGCGCGAGGCGCTCGGCGGGACTGGCGTTGAGGAATACGTCGCTCATTCTTCTTCCTTCATGTGACGCGACAGCCAGAGACTCTGGCCGACGATAAACACGACCAGGATCCCGGTCGCGCCAAACAGCTTGAAGTCGACCCACGCGTCGGTGGAGAAGTGGAAGGCAACGAACAGATTGAGAATGCCGAGCAGCGCGAAGAAGATCGACCAGACGAAGTTCAGTTGCGTCCAGACGCGCTGGGGCAGGGAGATCTGCTTGCCCATCATCGCTTCGATGAGGTTCTTGCCGAACGCCACCTGCGAGACCAGCAGAACGACCGAGAAGGCCCAGTAGAGCACCGTGGGCTTCCACTTGATGAAGGTCTCGTCGTGCAGGATCAGCGTGGCGCCGCCGAATACGACGACGATGCCCAGCGACAGCCATAGCATCGGATCGACCTTGCGGTGCCGGAACGCCACCCAGGCGATCTGCACGAGCGTCGCGACGATCGCCACGGTCGTGGCCGTATAGATGCCCCACACCTTGAAGGCGACGAAGAACAGGATGATCGGGAACAGATCAAACAGAAATTTCATTATCGGCCTGGAGTCCGCAAAAAGAGCCGCAAAAAGGGCGCAACGCGGCTATCCGGCACGCGCCCCGCATGGAGGGCGCATGCCTGCCCGCGTTACTTGGGCTCGAATTGTAGCGCAGCCGAATTGATGCAATACCGAAGGCCCGTTGGGGCCGGACCGTCTTCGAAGACGTGGCCCAGATGCGCGCCGCAGTTCTTGCAGCGCACTTCGATGCGCAACATGCCGTGCGTGCGGTCGGTGCGCTCCTCGATGACCTCGCCGTCGATCGGGCGGAAATAGCTCGGCCAGCCGCAGCCAGCGTCGAATTTCGTGTCGGACTCGAATAACGGCGTGCCGCAACAGACGCAGTCGTAGATGCCGCGTTCGTTGTGATCCCAGTACTTGCCGGTGAAGGCGCGCTCGGTGGCCGCGTGGCGCGTCACCTGGTATTGGGTCGGATCGAGCTTGGCGCGCCATTCGGCGTCGCTCTTGTGGCCGGGGTAGGCGTCGGAGTTATGGTCGTCCTGGCTCATATCGGGTTCCTTGGATGAAACTGCGGGGAAGACTGCGTAGATGGGGCCGCGCTCACGAAGAACAACTGACTTCGAGCGAGCTGGCCCACGCGGGCGGCAGTGCCGCATAAGCGGCGTTTTCCGGCTGCTCGTCGAACGGACGCTTGAGCACGTTCGCGAGCCGTTCGACTTCGCTGAAATCCTTCTGCGCCGCGCGCTCGATCGCCGTCTGCGCGAGATGGTTGCGCAGCACGAACTTCGGATTCACGCGGTTCATCGCTTCTGCGCGAGCGGCGTCGTCGCGCGTTTCCTGCTGCAGGCGCGCGCGATAGTCGGCCGCCCAGGCGTCGAAGGCGGGACGGTCGAGGAACAGGTCACGCACCGTCGTGTCGCCGTGCGCATCGAGCTTCGACACGCGCGCGAGATTGCGGAACGTCAGCGTGAAATCGGCGCGGTTCGTGTTCATGATGTCGAACAGGCGATTCGCGAGCTGATCGTCGCCGTCGAGCGCGTGCTCCAGGCCCAGCTTCGCGCGCATGCGCGCTTCGAGCGCGGGTGCGAAGTGCGACTTGAAGCGTTCGAGCACGCCTTGCGCGTCGGCCACGCAGCGCTCGCCGCGCGCTTTCTCGTCGGCGATATCGTAGTGCGCGCCGAACAGCGGCAGCAGCGCCTGCGCGAGGCAAAACAGGTTCCAGTAGCCGATCTGCGGCTGCATGCGATACGCGTAGCGGCCCTGCGAATCCGAATGATTGCAGATGTGGTTCGCATCGAAGCCGTCGATGAAACCGAACGGGCCGTAGTCGATCGTGAGACCGAGGATCGACATGTTGTCGGTGTTCATCACGCCGTGGCAGAAGCCCACGGCCTGCCAGTCGACCATCAGCGCCGCCGTGCTGCGCACCGCCTGGTCGAGCAGGGCGAGGTACGGGTCGTCGGCTTCGCGCAGTTGCGGGTAGAAGCGCTCGATCACGTGATCGGCGAGCTTGCGCAGCGCCTCGACGTTATCGTTCGAATAGAAGTGCTCGAAGTGGCCGAAGCGCACGAAGCTGGGCGACACACGCGTGACGACCGCCGCGGTTTCCAGTTCCTCGCGGCGCACCGCCTGATCGGAACCGGTCACGGCGAGCGCGCGCGTGGTCGGAATGCCCAGGTGATGCATGGCCTCGGAGCACAGGAATTCGCGGATCGACGAACGCAGCACCGCGCGGCCGTCGCCCATGCGCGAATACGGCGTGCGTCCCGCGCCCTTGAGCTGCACTTCCTCGCGCAGGCCCGCGTGTTCGACTTCGCCGAGCATCAGCGCGCGGCCGTCGCCGAGCTGGCCCGCCCACACGCCGAACTGATGCCCCGAATACACCGTCGCATACGACATTGCGCCCGGCGAGCGTTCGCGCGTGAAGTTGCCGCTGAAGAACGCCGCGAACGCGGGGTCTTTCGCGGCGGCGGGGTCGAGGCCCAGCAGCGCCGCCGTTTCCGGCGAATAGCCGACCACATACGGCGCGGGCAGCGGCGCGCCGGGCAGGCGCGTGTAGAAAGTCGCGCCGAGCGCGGCAAAACTGTCGTCGCGCTGCGCGGTGAGCGCGCGCTCGAAGTCGGCGAGCGGGCCGCTGGTCGGCAGGTTCGTGTCGGTCTGGGTCACGTGGGAATCGCTGGGAGAGGAATTCGGGCCTGGTGAAAACGACATGTTGAGCGCCTGTTGAATAGCCGATATTGTAAGTCCGCGCCCGCTGGCGTGCAGGACGCCGCCGCGAGCCATGTAAGACAGCCTGGAACCTGAGATAAGCGCGGTCGTCGACCGCGGCACACAACACAACGAGCTTTCCAGACATCCGAGTCGAGGAGACCGTCGACCATGACCACGCCGATCACGCCCAGCGCATCGCTCATGGGCCAGATGATGGACGTGCCGCTGCTGGTGTCGTCGCTGATCGCGCATGCGGCGCGCCATCATGGCAGCGCCCAGATCGTCTCGCGGCGCATCGAAGGCGACATCCACCGCTATACGTATCGCGATTGCGAGGCGCGCTCGAAGCAGCTTGCGCAGGCGCTGATCGCGCTGGGCGTCGAGCCAGGCGAGCGCGTGGCGACGCTGGCGTGGAACGGCTATCGGCACATGGAGGCCTACTTCGGCGTGACGGGTTTCGGCGCCGTGTGCCACACCGTCAATCCGCGTCTCTTTCCCGAACAGATCGCCTGGATCGTCAATCATGCCGACGATCGTTACGTCCTGTTCGATACGACTTTCGCCGCGCTGGTCGACACGCTCGCGCCGCAGTGCCCGCAGGTGCGCGGCTGGATCGCCCTGTGCGACGAGGCGCATCTGCCGGCCATGCGCACGCCGGTGCTCTGCTATGAGACGCTGCTCGCGGCGCAGGACGGCGATTACGCATGGCCGCTGCTCGACGAGCGCAGCGCTTCGAACCTTTGCTACACCTCGGGCACCACGGGCAATCCGAAGGGCGCGCTGTACACGCATCGTTCGTCGGTGCTGCATGCGTACGCGGCGTCGCTGCCCGATTCGATCGGCTTGTCCGCGCGCGACGCCTTGCTGCCCGTCGTGCCGATGTTCCATGTCAACGCCTGGGGCATCCCGCACGCCGCGCCGCTCAACGGCACCAAGCTCGTGCTGCCCGGCAAGGATCTCGACGGCAAGTCGCTCTACGAGCTGATGGAGGCCGAAGGCGTGACCTGTTCCGCCGGCGTGCCGACCGTTTGGCTCGGCCTGCTCACGTACATGCGCGAGGCGGGCGTGAAGTTTTCGACGCTCAATCGCACGGTGATCGGCGGGTCGGCGTGTCCGCCCGCGATGATCCGCACGTATGAGGACGACTACGGCGTGCAGGTGATTCACGCGTGGGGCATGACGGAGATGTCGCCGCTGGGCACGCTCGCGAAGCTCAACTGGGAGCAGGCGCAAAGGCCGCCTGCCGAACAGCGCGCGCTGCTCGAAAAACAGGGCCGCGTGATTTTTGGCGTCGACATGAAAATCGTCGGCGACGATGGGCGCGAGCTGCCGTGGGACGGCGTGGCGTTCGGCGACCTGCATGTGCGCGGGCCGTGGGTGATCGACCGGTATTTCCGCCAGGAAGCGGGCACGCCGCTAGTCGACGGCTGGTTTCCGACTGGCGACGTCGCGACCATCGATCCCGACGGCTTCCTGCACATCACCGACCGCAGCAAGGACGTCATCAAGTCGGGCGGCGAATGGATCAGCTCGATCGAACTGGAAAACATCGCGGTTGCGCATCCGGCTATTGCCGAAGCGGCCTGCATCGCCTGTGCGCATCCACGCTGGACGGAGCGCCCGCTGATCGTCGCGGTGAAGAAGCCCGGCGCCGAGGTCACGCGCGAAGAACTGCTGGCGTTTTTCGACGGCAAGGTCGTCAAGTGGTGGCTGCCCGACGACGTGGCCTTCGTCGACGAACTGCCGCACACGGCCACCGGCAAGCTGCAAAAGCTCAAGCTGCGCGAACAGTTCCGCGACCACGTCCTGCCGACGGCGCTCGCCGCCGCCGAACAATGCCCGATGGAGCCACTCGATCTGCGCAAGGGCGAGGGCGGCGGCGCGCAGGATCACGCCAGATCCGCGGCCATGCGCGACTGAATTTCAGCGCGGGCAACGCGTAACCTTTTCTCCGGCGCGGCCCTCGGGCTGCGTTTTTTTTGCCCCTTTTTTGCCGCTTGGTACAAACCCTGACGCCATCTCTATCGAAAAAAATGGAACGAGCGTACTTTTTTCGGTATTCTGCCTGCTGACCGGGAATGTCGGACAATGAAGCCGGCGACGCACAACGCGGCCCGCATGCATGGAGGCAGGCAAATGGTAGTGGACAACGCGGCAGTGAATTACACGACTCGCGACGGCGTCGCCGTCATCACGCTCAACAATCCGCCCGTCAACGGCCTGGGTCTCTCGACCCGCACCGGCATTGTCGACGGCCTCGCGCGCGCCAACAGCGATCCCGCCGTGACGGCCATCGTCATCACGGGCGCGGGCAAAGCGTTCTCCGGCGGCGCCGACATCACCGAATTCAACACGCCCAGGGCGACCCAGGAGCCCACGCTCCACACCGTCATCAAGGAAGTGGAAAAGAGCGCCAAGCCCGTCGTGGCGGCGATCCACAGCGTGGCGATGGGCGGCGGCCTGGAACTGGCCCTCGGCGCGCATTACCGCGTCGCCGCACCGGGCGCGCAGATCGCGCTGCCCGAAGTCAAGCTCGGCATCCTGCCGGGCGCAGGCGGCACGCAGCGCCTGCCGCGCGCCATCGGTCTGGAGCCCGCGCTCAACATGATCGTCAGCGGCGCGCCGGTGCCCAGCGAAAAGCTCGCGAAGTCGGGTCTCTTCGACGCCATGATCGAAGGCGATCTGCTGACCGAAGCCGTCGCGTTCGCCCGCAAGGCCGCCGATAAACAAGGCCCGCATCCGCTCGTGCGCAACCGCAAGATCGAGCATCCGAACGCCGAAGGCTTCCTGCAGTTCTCGCGCAACACCGTGGGCGCGATGTCGAAGAACTACCCCGCGCCCGTCAAGTGCATCGACGCGATCGCAGCGGGCGTGAAGCAGGGCTTCGACAAGGGTCTCGCCTACGAGCGCGAGTGCTTCATCGAACTCGTGCAGACGCCGGAATCGCATGCGCTGCGTCACGCGTTCTTCGGCGAGCGCGCCGCCAGCAAGATCCCCGATGTGCCGTCGAGCACGCCCACGCGCGATATCCAGAAGGTCGCGGTGATCGGCGCGGGCACGATGGGCGGCGGCATCACGATGAACTTCCTCAACGCGGGCCTGCCGGTCACGCTGCTGGAAACGAAGCAGGAAGCGCTCGATCGCGGCATCGCGACGATCCGCAAGAACTACGAAGCGCAGGTCAAGAAGGGCAAGCTCACGCAGGAGAAGCTCGAAGCGCGCATGGCGCTGATCAGCCCGACGCTCTCCTACGACGACCTCAAGCAGGCCGATCTGATCATCGAAGCCGTGTTCGAAGAACTCGGCGTGAAGGAGCAGGTGTTCAAGCGTCTGGACGAAGTCGCCAGGGCTGGCGCGATTCTCGCCTCGAACACCTCGACGCTTGACGTCGACAAGATCGCCGCTTTCACGAAGCGTCCGCAGGACGTGGTCGGCCTGCACTTCTTCAGCCCGGCCAACGTGATGAAGCTGCTCGAAGTCGTGCGCGGCAAGGACACGGCCAAGGACGTGCTCGCCACGGTCATGCAGGTCGCTAAGAAGATCCGCAAGACGGCGGTGGTGTCGGGTGTGTGCGATGGCTTTATCGGCAATCGCATGATCGAGCAGTACGTGCGCCAGGGCCTGTACATGCTCGAAGAAGGCGCGCTGCCCGCACAGGTCGACCGCGCGGCGGAGAAGTTCGGCTTCGCGATGGGGCCGTTCCGCATGGGCGACCTCGCGGGCAACGACATCGGCTGGGCGATCCGCAAGCGCCGCTATGAGGAAAAGCCGGACATCAAGTATTCGAAGATCGCCGACCGCCTGTGCGAACAGGGCCGTTTCGGCCAGAAGACCGGCGCGGGCTGGTACGACTACAAGGCCGGCGAGCGCAACGCGCTGCCCTCGAAGCTCGTGGACGACATGATCGTCGCGTACTCGAAGGAAGCGGGCGTCGAGCGCCGCAAGATCAGCGATGAGGAAATCGTCGAGCGTCTCGTGTTCGCGCTCGTCAACGAAGGCGCGAAGATCCTCGAAGAAGGCATTGCTTCGAAGGCTTCGGACATCGACATGGTCTACCTGACGGGCTACGGCTTCCCGCTGTGGCGCGGCGGCCCGATGCTCTACGCGGACACCGTCGGCCTGTACAACGTGGCGCGCGCGATCCGCCGTTACGCGGCGCAGCCCAACGGCGACGCCTGGCAGATCGCAGCGTCGCTGGCCGACAAGGCCGACAGCGGCGCCACGTTCAACTGATTCGATCGAGTTAAATCCGGACGGACATCATGAGAAGCGCAGACGACGTGCTCCTGTTGATCGACCTGCAATACGACTTCATGCCGGGCGGGGCGCTGGCCGTCGCGCACGGCGACGAAGTCGTGCCGGTCGCCAACCGGCTCGCGCGGGGCTTCAGGCATGTGGTGCTCACGCAGGACTGGCACCCGGCGGAGCACGTGTCGTTTGCCGCCAGTCACGCTGGGCGCAAGCCTTTCGAGACCGTCGCGCTGCCCTACGGCGAGCAGGTGCTGTGGCCCACGCATTGCGTGCAGGACACGCACGGCGCGCAGCTGCATCGCGATCTCGACGTGCCGCATGCGCGTGCGCTGATCCGCAAGGGCCATCACGCCGACGTCGACAGCTACTCCGCGTTTCTCGAAGCCGATCGCACGACGCCCACGGGCCTCGCGGGCTATCTGCGCGAGACCGGCGCGAAGCGCGTCTATTGCTGCGGGCTCGCGACCGACTATTGCGTCGCGTGGTCTGCGCTCGATGCGCGGGCTGCCGGTTTCGAGACCGTGCTGATCGAAGACGCTTCGCGCGCCATCGACATGAACGGGTCGCTGGCCGCCGCGTGGGAACAGTTGGAGGCGGCGGGCGTGAAGCGCGCGCAGTCGGCCGACGTGCTCGCGGGCAGCGTCTGAAGCACAGCTCGAAAAGCGCTTTGATAAGCGGCTTGAAAAACGGCTTGATGACCGTCCAACGCCACCATTCGCAGCATCCATAATTTTGCTGGAGACACGCATGACTGACGCCGTAATCGTTTCGACCGCCCGTACGGGCCTTGCCAAATCGTGGAAGGGCGCCTTCAACATGACGCATGGCGCCACGCTGGGCGGCCATGTCACGCAGGCCGCCGTCGAGCGCGCGAAGATCGACCCCGCGCGCGTCGAGGACGTGATCATGGGCTGCGCGAACCCCGAAGGCGCGACGGGCGCCAACATCGCGCGCCAGATCGCACTGCGCGCGGGCCTGCCGGTGTCGGTGCCGGGCATGACCGTGAACCGTTTCTGTTCGTCTGGACTGCAGACTATTGCGCTGGCTGCGCAACGCGTGATCGCCGGTGAAGGCGACGTGTTCGTGGCAGGCGGCGTGGAGTCGATCTCGTGCGTGCAGAACGAGATGAACCGCCACATGATGGCCGAAGGCTGGCTCAACCAGCACAAGCCGGAAATCTACTGGAGCATGCTGCAAACGGCGGAAACCGTCGCGAAGCGCTACGAGATTTCGAAGGAGCGTCAGGACGAATACGGCGTGCAGTCGCAACTGCGCGCGGCGGCGGCGCAAGCGGCAGGTCTCTTCAACGCCGAAATCGTGCCGATGACGGTGCTCGCCGGTGTCGGCGACAAGGCAACTGGCCAGCTCATCACGAAGGAAGTCACGATCTCCGCCGACGAAGGCATTCGCGCCGATACGACGCTCGAAGGCGTGTCGAAGATTCGCACGGCGATGCCGGGCGGCGTGATCACGGCAGGCAACGCGAGCCAGTTCTCGGACGGCGCGAGCGCCTGCGTGGTGATGAACGCGAAGGTCGCGGAGCGCGAAGGCCTGCAGCCGCTGGGCATTTTCCGCGGCTTCGCGGTGGCGGGCTGCGAACCCGACGAAATGGGCATCGGCCCGGTCTACGCAGTGCCGAAGCTGCTCAAGCAAGCGGGCCTGAAGGTCGAGGACATCGACCTGTGGGAGCTGAACGAAGCGTTCGCCGTGCAGGTGCTGTACTGCCGCGACAAGCTGGGCATTCCCGCCGATCGCCTCAACGTGAACGGCGGTGCGATTGCGGTCGGCCATCCGTATGGTGTTTCGGGCGCGCGTCTCACGGGCCATGCGCTCATCGAAGGCAAGCGCCGCGGCGCGAAGCTCGTCGTCGTCACGATGTGCATCGGCGGCGGCCAGGGTGCAGCGGGCCTCTTCGAAGTCGTCTAAGGCCGTCTACGGCTTCAGGTGCGTAGCGGGCGGGCGCGCAGCCACGCGCCCGCCCGTGACAGGCGGTTTGCCAGCGCGGCCCACGCGGCGCGAGCGGGACGTGGCGGCGTTTGCAGCAGGAAGCGCGCCCCCGGCGTTTGCGCAGCGCTCAACGCGTAACAGCTGCGCTCGCGAGCGACGTACTGCTCGCCCTCGTGCAGATGCAGCGTCTGTTCGGGCGCAAGCTGGCCGAGCGACGCGAGCGCCGCATCGCGATACCTGATCAGCAGTTCGCCTTCCACCGCGACAATCGCCGCACCGCGGCGCAATTCGATCGTGTGGATCGCGCCACGCACGAGGGCGATGGCGCGGGTGTCGGCGGGCAGGGTGCCATTTTCGGAGCGTGACGAGTCGTGCATGGTCGATATCCGGTCGGTGAAGCGAAGTCAGGCACCCAGCTTAAAAGTGCGCGTTCGCCCGCAACAGCCGCAGCACGGCGTCAATCGTTGCGCTACAGCGCACGCGCGGCGCGCCCTGTACCGGTGCAATCCGCGTTTGCGTGTATCTGTCGCGCTCGCCCGCGCGTCTGGCATCATCGACCGATGAACGTCTCCGCCCAGTCCACGCAGCCTCTCTACCGGCAACTCGCCGGCCAATACCGGCGCAGTATCGAAACCGGCGTGCTGCGTGCCGGCGACCGCATGCCGTCGATGCGCGCCTTCATGCGCCAGCACGACGTGAGTCTCGCCACCGCCACCGAAAGCTACCGCGTGCTCGAACGCGAGGCGCTGATCGAAGCGCGCCCGCGCGAGGGCTATTTCGTGCGCGCCATTGCCAGCACGCTGCCCGGTGCGCGCGAGCCCGAACCCGATTGGCGAGAAACCCAGACGGAAGCGCAATTCGTCGGCATTCACGCGAATATTTCCGCGCTGGTCGCGCGCTGGCAGCAGGTGCCCGATGCGCTGAACCTGGGCGGCGTGACCGCCGCCGATGCGCTCTTTCCCGGTGAAGCGCTCCAGAAAATCGCCGTACGCACGCTGCGCCATCGGCCCGACCTGCTGACGTCGCCGGGCCACGAACGCGGCGATCCGCGCCTGCGCGCCGTGATCGCGCGCCGCGCGCTGGCCGCCGGTTTCACCGTCCATCCCGACGAAATCGTCATGACCCACGGCGGCACCGAGGCCGTCAATCTCGCGCTGCGGGCCGTGACCCAGCCGGGCGATACCGTCGCGGTCGAATCGCCGTGTTTCTACGGCTTGTTGCAGGTGCTCGAAAGTCTTGGCCTGCGCGCGCTGGAAATTCCGGCGAGCCCGACCACGGGGCTATCGGTGGAAGCGCTCGATTTCGCGCTGCGCCAGCACGCGGACGTCAAGGCGCTGGTGGTCGTGCCGCATCTGCAAAATCCGCTCGGCTGCGTGATGCCGGACGCGCACAAGCAGCGCATCGTCGAGTTGTGCGCGCAGGCGGGCGTCGCGGTGATCGAGGACGACCCGTATCGCGAACTCGTGGAAAGCGACACGCCGCCGCGCGCGCTCAAGTCGTGGGACACGCAGGGCGGCGTGATCCATTGCACGTCGTTCAACAAGACGCTCGCGCCCGGCATGCGCGTGGGCTGGATGGCGGGCGGGCGCTGGCATTCGCGCATCGCGATGCTCAAGTTCGCGCAATCGCGCCTGAACGAGCCGCTGTCGCAAGCCGTGCTCGCCGAGTTCTTGCAGAGCCAGGCGCACGAACGTCATCTGCGCAGACTGCGCGAGCGCCTTGCCTTGCAGCGCGCGCGCATGGCGCAAGGCATTAGCGCATCGTTTCCCGCAGGCACGCGCTTCACGCCGCCGGCCGGCGGCATGGCGTTCTGGATCGAACTGCCGCCAGGCGCCGGATCGATGGCGGTTTTCGAGGCGGCGCTGGCCGAAGGCATTCGCATCATGCCGGGCACGGTGTTCTCGAATTCAGGCCGTTTCGAGCGCTTTATCCGCGTTAGTTGTCCGGGGCCCGACCCGCAGAGCGCGGACGCCGCGCTCGCCCGCATCGGCGCGATTGCTCACCGATTAGCCGCGCAGGAGTGCTGAAAACGCGGTCTCGTGGCGCACGGCACGCGGTTATCATGACGGCAGTTTCGCGCCCGGACGGCGCGCTCTCCGTTCAAGACAGACAGAAAAGGTGATTACGTGATTCGTCATATCGTGATGTGGAAGCTCAAGGAATCGGCCGAAGGCGCAACGCGCGTCGAGAACATCGCGAAGTTCCGCACCTTGCTCGAAGGCTGCCGCGATCTGGTGCCGGGCACGCTGCATCTCGAAGTCGGCATCGCAGGCGAGGGGCTCGAATCGACTTACGACCTCGTGCTGGTGTCCGACTTCGCCGATAAGGCCGCGCTCGACGCCTACCAGGTTCACCCCGAGCACATGAAGGTGAAGGACTTCGCCAAGCGCGTCGTCGAAACGCGTCAGTGCGTCGACTACGTTGCGTGATTGAAGCGATGACCGTCGATATGAAACCCGACACCGCACAAGGCAACCAGCAACCCACGATCGAAAGCCCGTTCGTCGACGAACTGGGCGCGAAGCTCGTGAGCGCGCGCGACGGTGCAAGCGAAGTGCTCCTGCCGCTCGCGCCGCGCCACATGAACACGTGGCAGGTCGCGCACGGCGGCGTGACGATGACGCTTGCCGATATCGCGCTGGCGATGGCCGCGCGCAGCGTGGCCGCCGACGGCGTGGGCGTCGTCACCGTCGAAATGAAGGTGAATTTCATGCAGCCTGGCCGCGGCGAACTGCGCGCCTATGGACGCGTGCTGCACCGCTCGACCACGATGGCCTATTGCGAAGGCGAGATCCGCGATAGCGAAGGCCACTTCGTCGCCAAGGCGCTTGGCACTTTCAAGTACATGCGGCGTCTCGCCGTGGGCCGCGACGTGGTGCGCCAGCGCCTGCGCAGCGACCCGGACGCGACGCCCGGCCCCAGCGACGGCTGAGCCTGAGCGCTCGCCGTTTTCCCTACGCGCGGTGCAAGCCGCGCTTTCATGAAGTCAATCCGAACGCCATGACCCAGACCAATCGTCAGATCCTGCTCGCCTCGCGCCCTGAAGGCGTCGCCAGCGTCGATAACTTCCGTCTCGTCGACACGCCGCTCGCGCCGCTTGCGCAGGGTCAGGTGCGCGTGCGCAATCACTGGCTCTCGCTCGATCCGTATATGCGCGGGCGCATGAGCGACAGCAAGTCCTACGCGGCGCCGCAGGCGCTCGACACGGTGATGATCGGCGGGACGTCGGGCGAAGTCGTCGAATCGCTGAACCCGAAGTTCAAGGTCGGCGACAAGGTGGTCGGCATGGGCGGCTGGCAGGAATTCAGTCTCTCGGACGGCAGCGATATTCACGTCGTCGATACGACGCATGTGCCGCTTTCGGCGTATCTCGGCCCTGTGGGCATGCCGGGCGTGACGGCCTGGTACGGCCTGAACCGCATCATCGCGCCGAAGGCCGGGCAGACCGTGGTGGTGAGCGCCGCGAGCGGCGCGGTCGGCAGCGTGGTTGGCCAGCTCGCGAAACGCGCGGGCTGCCGTGCCGTGGGTATCGCAGGCGGCGCGGAAAAGTGCCGCTATGTGGTGGAAGAACTGGGCTTCGATGCCTGCGTCGACTACAAGGCCGGCAATCTCTACCAGGATCTCAAGAACGCGACGCCCGACGGCGTCGATGGCTACTTCGAGAACGTGGGCGGCGCGGTGCTCGACGCCACGCTTTCGCGCATGAATGCGTTCGGGCGCATCGCCTTGTGCGGCATGATCGCCGGTTATGACGGCGAGCCGGTGCCGCTCAAGTATCCGCAACTGCTGCTCACGCAGCGCCTGCTGGTGCAGGGCTTCATCGTCTCCGAGCATCTGGACGCGTGGCCGCAGGCGCTTTCGGAACTCGGCGGCCTGGTCGCGCAGAAAAAGCTCGTGTATCGCGAGAGCGTGGCAGAAGGCCTGGAGAACGCACCGAGCGCGTTCCTCGGCATGCTCAAGGGGCAGAACTTCGGCAAGCAGCTCGTCAAGCTGATCTGACGACACGTCTGGAAAGCAGGCCGGCGCGATGCGCTGGCCTGTTTCCTTGATGCATGTGCAGTACTAACGAATTCAGCAGAATCAACCCAGAATCCAACAGGAGACGCGTGTGTCCGATCCGTTCCAGTTCGAAGGCCGCGTGGCCGTGATCACCGGCGCCGCCAGCGGCTTTGGCCGCGCGTTCGCGCAGCAGGCCGCCGCGCTCGGCATGAAACTCGTGCTCGCCGATGTCGATGCCGATGCGCTCGAAGGCGTGGTCGCCGCGATGCGCGATCAGGGCGCACAGGCGATTGGCGTGCGCACCGATGTGCGCGACCCGGCCCAGGTGGATGCGCTCGCGAAGGCGACGCTCGACACCTATGGCAAGGTGCATCTGCTCTTCAACAACGCGGGCGTGGGCACCGGCGGCTTCGTGTGGGAAAGCAGCGCGAAGGACTGGGACTGGGTGTTCGGCGTCAACGTGATGGGCGTCGCCAACGGCGTGCGCAGCTTCACGCCCGCGATGCTCGCGCAGGGCGAGCGGGCGCATATCGTGAATACGGCGTCGGTGGCAGGGCTGCTTTCGCCGTCCACGATGGCGGTCTATAACGCCTCGAAGCACGCGGTCGTGGCGCTCACCGAGACGCTCTATCACGACCTGCGCAATGTAGGCGGCCAGGTGAGCTGCTCGCTGCTGTGCCCGGCGTTCGTGCCGACCGGCATCGCCAACGCCGAGCGCAGCCGTCCCGACGACCTGCGCAACGATGCGCCGCCCACGCGCTCGCAGCAGGCTGCCGATCTGCAATTGCAGCGGGCGGTGCGCTCGGGCCGCCTCACGCCCGACGACGTAGCGAAGGCCACCTTCGACGCTGTGCGCGATGGGCGCTTTTATATCCTCACGCATCCGGGCATACTCGCGTCGGTCAAGCTGCGTCACGAGGACATCGAGACGCTGCGCAATCCCACCGATCCGCTCTCGCTCAAGCCCGAAGTCAAGGAGGCGCGCGCGTAGCAGCGGCCAGCCCGGAAGCCCTGTACGCCCATGCCGCTCAACGCGAAGATCGCTCTCGTACTCGACCTGGTGGCCCGCGCGGGCCGCAAGCCGTATCACGAACTGACGCCGCAGGCGGCGCGCGCATCGTATGAAAAGAGCGCATCGGTGCTGGAGATTCCGGCCGTGCCGATGCACTCGGTCGAAGATCTCGACGTGCCGATGCGCGACGGCGTGGCGATCCGCGCGCGGCTGTACCTGCCGGTGGAGCCGCAGTGGACTGAGCCGCTGCCCGCGCTGGTCTATTTCCATGGCGGCGGTTTCACGGTCGGCAGTGTCAATACCCACGACGCGCTGTGCCGCACGTTCGCGCACGAGGCGGGCTGCGCGGTGTTCTCGGTCGATTACCGGCTCGCGCCCGAGCACAAGTTCCCGACCGCCGTGGAGGACGCCTTCGACGCTTATGCGTGGCTGCACCAGCACGCGGCGCAATTCGCGATCGATCCGGCGCGCCTCGCGGTAGGCGGTGACAGTGCGGGCGGCACGCTCGCCACGGTGTGCGCCGTGCTCGCGCGCGATGCGGGCATCGCGCCCGTGCTGCAAATGTTGATCTATCCCGGCACGGGCAGCCATCAGCAGACGGAATCGCACCGGCGTTTCGCCGAGGGCTATCTGCTCGATGCGCCCACCGTCCAATGGTTCTTCAATCATTACGTGCGCGATGTGTCCGATCGCGACGACTGGCGCTTTTCGCCGCTCGAAGGCACGCGCGGCGCGCCCGATTTTCATGGTGTCGCGCCCGCGTGGATTGCGGTGGCGGAGTTCGATCCGCTCATCGACGAAGGCGTGGCGTACGCGGAGAAACTGCGCGCGGCGGGCAACGCCGTCACGCTCGTGCGCTATGAAGGGATGATCCACGAGTTCTTCAAGCTGGGCGCTTTCGTGGAGGACGCGGGACGCGCACACAGGCAGGCCGCGCAGGCGTTGCGTGAGGCGTTCGACGCCGCGCGGTAATTCAGGCTTGTTCGACAGTCCCGACCGTTGCGCTCACCGTGTAGCGCTCGCGGCGCTCGAAGCCGCCCGGTCGCTTGATGCGGTGCGAGCCGTCGTCGTCGCTGCGCTCGCAGGTTTCCACATCCAGTTGCTCGCCATTCAGGCGCACGCGTAGTGCGGTGGTGCCGCGCGTGCCGTAGTCGGGCGTATCGATAAAAGCCGCCGACAACGCGCGTTCGCGCTCCAGCGGAATGCCGGTGGCCGGCAGTTGCGCATCGGGCGCGACGCGCGGGTCGCGCATGATGTCGATAAGCGTATCGAGCGGCACGTCCGGGCCGTTCGCCACTTGCTGCGCGAGCTCGGCGCGCTTGTGCACGAGCTTCGGCCAGGGCGTGTCGAGCACCGCGTTCGAAATGCCGTGCGTGCCGTCGGGCAGCAGGGCGGGTGCGCGGTCGGCGCGGTTGCAGTACCACGCGAGCTCGCGCCGCGTCCAGTCGCCGACGATCAGATTGAAACCGTTATACAGATCGCCTTCGCGCGCCACCTCGGCGAGATAGTCGAGCGGCGTGTCAGGCAGATCGGGGGCGCCCGTAAGCCAGCGCGAGACCAGCGTGCCGCGCGTGGGCGCGTCGGGGCGCATCTCGTGCGGCGCGCGGTAGTTCGTGAGCGCCGCGAAGCGCCCGCCGCGCGTCATGCCCAGCCAGGTGCCGCCGCCGACCAGGTCGCGGCCCGCCAGCACGTCGGGCGCGTCGTCCCACCATTGCAGCGGCGCGGCCGTGCGGCGCAGGAATTCGTCGCGGTTGGCCGCGAGCGTGAAGAGCGCGCCGTCGCTCGCGCGCGGCCGCCAGTCGAATACGATCAGGCACATGGCGCGCGGTCTCCTTCGTGCGCAGCGACGGCGGGCGTCAAGGCGTCAGACTTCGGTGGGCAGAGCGTACGGCAGTGGCAGAACGCGCAGCGCGGGGCCATCGGCGGCGCCCAGATGCACGCTGCCCGATTCGAGCGCGGCGAGCTTGATTTCGGCGAGCAGGTCGACGCCGCCATCGGGCGCTGCCGCCGCGTTCACGATCATGCCGCAGGGCTGGCCCGGGTCGTCGGAGTGGAACAGTTCCACGCCCGCATGCGCCGCGTCGAGGCCGGCCGCGACGCTCGCCAGCGCCGTGCGGCGCTTGATCGTGCCGCGATACTGGCTGCGTGCGACGATCTCCTGGCCCGGATAGCAGCCTTTCTTGAAGTTCACGCCGCCGAGCACGTCGTAATTGACCATCTGCGGCACGAACTGCTCGCTCACCGGCTGGGTGATGCGCGGCTCGCCGGCACGGATGTCGAGCCAGTCCCACACGGCGGGCGACACGGCCTTGAGTTCGCCATCGAGCGTGGCGAGCTTCGCCTCGACCGCTTCCTTCGGCCCGACCCACAGGTAGCGCAGGCGTCCGGCCGCGTCCGGCACGCGGATCAGCGAGCCGGCGGGATCGTCCACCTTGACGTGCACGCCGTCGGGCAGCGCGTCGAACACGCGGGCGAGCGCGCCGCGCACTTCACCGGCAAAACCGACCACAAGCAGCTTGTCGGTGTCGTCGGTGAGCTTTGCCTTGGCGCGCAGCACGAACATCGACAGGCGCTTCTGCACGGGCGCCTGCACGTCCTTCGAAATCAGCAGGCGGATCGCTTCGCCGGTCTTCCAGGTGAGGAAGGAGGCGAGCAGACGGCCCTTGGCCGAGCAGTAGCCCGCAAGGCGCGCACCGGCGACGTCGAGATGCTGCACGTCGTTGGTGAGCTGGCCGTGCAGGAAGCTGGCTGCGTCGTCGCCGTTGGCGTCGATCACGCCGAACTGCGGCAGGATCGCGTAGCCGCCGCCGTGGAGGACGGCGTCGAAATCGGCCGCGGTGGGGGTGTCGGGGGTCGGTTGTGCTGCGAGCGGTGCGTTCATGGATTCGAGGAACAGTCAATCCTGACTTTAGCGAGGTCGAGCGGTTATTATATGGAGTTCCCCAGAGTCATGTTTCCATGTCCCTCCTGAAGAAATGCCTTGCAGCGGGCGCCGCGCTCGTCGTGCTGGGCGCAGCCGCCGCGGGCGGCGTCGCTTATTGGGCCACAAGACCCATCTCGCTTGCCGTTGCGCAGCTCGACGTCACGATCAAGCCGCATAGCTCGGTGCGCAGCGTCACCACGCAGTTGCGGCGCGGCGGCGTGCCGGTTCAGCCCCAGCTGTTCGTGCTGATGACGCGCGTGCTCGGCCTGCAAAGTCAGCTCAAGTCGGGCAACTACGAGTTCAAGGCCGGCATTACGCCCTATGAAGTGCTGCAAAAGATGGCGCTCGGCGACGTCAACGAATACGTCGCGACCATCATCGAAGGCTGGACGTTCAAGCACATGCGCCAGGAACTCGACGCCAATCCGGCGCTGAGCCACGACTCAGCCTCCATGACGGACGCGCAACTGCTCGCCGCCATCGGCGCGCCGCCAGCGCCGCAAGGCAGCGGCGAGGGCCTGTTCTTCCCGGATACCTACCTGTTCGACAAGGGCTCGAGCGATCTGGACGTCTATCGCCGCGCCTACAAGCTGATGCAGACGCACCTGAACGAGGTGTGGGCCGCGCGCGCGCCGGGCCTGCCGCTGAAGTCGCCTTACGAGGCGCTCACGCTGGCGTCGCTGGTCGAAAAGGAAACCGGCAAGGCGGGCGACCGCGCCCAGGTGGCGGCCGTGTTCACGAACCGGCTCAAGGTGGGCATGCCGTTGCAGACCGATCCGTCGGTGATCTACGGGATGGGGGAAAGCTACCTGGGGCATCTGCACAAGCGCGATCTCCAGGTCGACACTCTTTACAATACGTACCTGCGCCTCGGGCTGCCGCCGACTCCAATCGCGCTGCCCGGCGTCGCCTCGTTGCAGGCGGCGCTCAATCCGGCCGCGACCGCCGCACTGTATTTCGTGGCGCGCGGCGACGGCAGCAGCGTTTTTTCTGACAATCTCGTCGACCATAACAAGGCCGTCGATAAGTACATCCGGGGTAACTAAATGGCGCGGGGCCGATTCATCACGTTCGAGGGCATCGACGGCGCGGGCAAGACTACGCATCTGGCGTGGTTTCGCGAGCAGCTCGAACAGAAGCTCGCCGCCGCCGGACGCACGGTGGTCATGACGCGCGAACCGGGCGGCACGCCGATGGGCGAGAAGCTGCGCGAGATCCTGCTCAACGAGCCGATGGATCTCGAAACCGAGGCGCTGCTGATGTTCGCGGCGCGGCGCGAACATCTCGCGCGCGTGATCGAGCCGGCGCTCGCACGCGGCGACTGGGTGCTGTCCGACCGCTTCACCGACGCCACCTTCGCCTATCAGGGCGGCGGACGCGGCCTGCCGCGCGACAAGCTCGAAACGCTCGAACGCTGGGTGCAGGGCGGCTTCCAGCCCGACCTGACCGTGCTGTTCGACATCGACCCCGATACCGCAAGCGAGCGCCGCGGCGCTGCGCGCGCGCCGGATCGCTTCGAGAGCGAAACCGATGCGTTCTTCACGCGTACGCGCACCGAATACCTGCGCCGCGCCGAGGAAGCACCGTACCGCTTCGCGATCGTCGATTCATCGCAGAGCATCGAAGAGATTCGCCGCAAGCTCGAACAAGTGATCGCGGCTTTCTGAAGCATGCACGCGCTATCTCGCCTCTAACTGGCTGATTTCACAATGATCTATCCCTGGCAAACCGGTGATTGGGAGCGCTTGCAGCAACTGCGCAGTCACTGGCCGCACGCGTTGCTGCTGCATGGGCAGGCCGGCATCGGCAAGCTCCAGTTCGCCCAGCACCTGGCGAAGGGGCTGCTGTGCGAGTCGCCGCAAGCCGACGGCCAGCCCTGTGGCACCTGCCCGGCGTGCACGTGGTTCGCGCAGGGCAATCACCCCGACTACCGCGTGGTGGTGCCCGAAGCGCTGGCGAGCCTCGTCGGCCCCTCGGGCGACGACAAGGACGACGCCAAAGCCGATAAGGCCGACGGCGACGAAGGCAAGAAGACCCGCACGCCCAGCAAGGAAATCCGCATCGAACAGGTGCGTGCACTGCTCGATTTCACGAGCGTGGGGTCGCATCGCGGCGGGCTGCGCGTGGTCGTGCTGTATCCGGCCGAGGCGCTCAACGTCGCGGCCGCCAACGCGCTCCTGAAGACGCTGGAAGAGCCGCCTTCGAGCGTGGTGTTCCTGCTGGTCTCCGCACGTATCGACCGGCTGCTGCCGACCATCATCAGCCGCTGCCGCCAGTGGCCGATGGGCACGCCTTCGCCGCAGCAGGCGCAAGCCTGGCTCGCGCAGCAGGGCGTCGCCGATCCGGCGGGGCTGCTGGCCGAAGCGGGCGGCGCGCCGCTTGCGGCACTGGCGCTCGCAAGCGACGAAAACCGCACGCTGCGCGACTGGGCGCTGACCCAGCTTGCCGCCGGGCCGAACTGCGACGCCTTCGCCTGTGGCGAGACGCTGCAAAAGCTGCCGGTGCCGCTCGTGCTCGGCTGGTTGCAGCGCTGGGCCTACGATCTGCTGGCGCAAAGCACGGCGGGCCGGCCGCGTTACTACCCGCAGGCGGCGGAAGCGCTGGCGCGCTGCGCTGGCAAGGTCGACGCCCCGGCGCTCGCGCGCTATCTGAAGACCGTGACGCGCCAGCGCGCCGTCGAGAACCACCCGCTGAATGCGCGACTCGTGTTCGAGGAGCTCTTTCTCGGCTATCGTGAAATGTTCGCCTGAGCCTGGCTTCAGGCGGCCTCAGGCGACTTTCGGCGCTTTCCGGCGCTTCAGGTTTCAATCGCGCTGTTTCCGTTTTCCCGTTTTTACTTCGCAGGACGCCCATGTTTGTCGATTCGCATTGCCACATCAATTTCGAGGGCCTCGCCGACCGTCTGCCCCAGGTGCTCGAAAACATGCGTGCGCAGGACGTCACGCACGCGCTGTGCGTCTCGGTCGATCTGGAGACGCTGCCGTCGGTGCTCGACATCGCGAGCCGCTTTGAGAACGTCTACGCGTCGGTGGGCGTGCATCCCGATCACGAGGACGTGCAGGAGCCTTCCGTCGCCGATCTCGTGGAACTGGCGAAGCATCCGAAAGTCGTGGCGATCGGCGAAACGGGGCTCGATTACTACCGCCTGGGCGAGCGCACGATCGACGACATGGAGTGGCAGCGCGAGCGTTTTCGCAATCACATTCGTGCCGCGCACGCCACGGGCAAGCCGCTCATCATCCACACGCGCGCCTCGTCGGAAGACACGCTGCGCATCATGGAAGAGGAGCGCGCCGGCGAACCCGGCGGCGTGATGCACTGCTTCACCGAACCGTGGGCGATCGCCGAGCGTGCCATCGCGCAGAATTTTTACATTTCGCTGTCGGGTATCGTCACGTTCAAGAGCGCGACCGAGGTGCAGGAGGTCGCGCGCCGCGTGCCGATCGAGCGCCTGCTGATCGAAACGGACTCGCCATACCTTGCGCCAGTGCCATTTCGGGGCAAACCGAATGAACCTGCGTACGTGAGCCATGTCGGAAGATTCATTGCCCAGCAACGCGGATTGCCGGACGCCGAACTCGGCGCTGCCACCACGCAGAACTTTTTCCGGCTGTTCAAGATTCCGGTTCCGGCCTGACGCTTTGGCGTCATCACGCCGCATAGCCGTCCGCACGCTGGCAGATCCGCTTGTTATCAATCAGATATCGAATAACGTTAAGGCCTGACATGAACCTGAATTCGCTTACGTCCTCCGTCCACGCCACCCGCGCGTCGCGCTCCGCCGGCCTGCGCAGCGTCGCCGCCGCGCTCGCCATCGGCCTGGGCGCCGCCTTCTTCGCGAGCGCACCGGCCTATGCCGCGCCGATCGACTCGCTCGTGAAGGGCGTGAAGTTCGACGACGACAAGGGCGTCGCCAAGGACATCGCGAACGGCATGGATCCCAACGCCACCGACGACCAGGGCATGCCGCTGCTTGTGCTGGCCGCGCGCGAGAAGTCGGACAAGGTCGCCGCGCTCCTGCTCGACAACCCGAACACCAAGATCGACGCCGAAGACAAAGCCGGCGAAAACGCACTGATGCTGGCCTCGCTCAACGGCGACGTCGATCTCGTCAAGCTGCTCATTGCCAAGGGCGCGAACGTGAACAAGCAGGGCTGGACGCCGCTGCACTACGCGGCCGCGAACGGCAACGACGATGTGGCGAAGCTGCTGATCGGCTATTCGGCGGACGTCAACGCGCCGTCGCCCAACGGCACGACGCCGCTGATGATGGCCGCACGCGGCGATCACATGAGCACGGCGAAGCTGCTGCTCGATCACGGCGCGAACCTGCAGACCAAGAACCAGATCGGCATGAACGCGCTCGATTTCGCCAAGCAGTACAAGGCGCCGGATGCGATCAAGGATCTGTCGGCGCGCATGGGCCAGACTGCGCAGTAAGGACTCAATCAGCGTTTCGGGCGGGCGCGGCTTCAGGCCCGCCGCCCGCATATGAAAGGACGCCGCAAGCGGCCAGCCGCACGGCAGTCCACAAAAACAGTGCACAATAGCGGAATTGCCCATCGCTGCCGACGCCTCCACCGGCTCGCGCCAGTGACCGGCACGCGGCGCGGGGGCGCCGCCCCACACGACGAATCAAGGAGAACCATGCTGCGGGCTCTGTTCTGCGCCGGCGCGCTCATGTTGCCGCTCTCGGCTTTCGCATTCACCGCCAGCGACCTCAACCGCCTTTGCTCGAAGACCGATGTAGCCTCGCGTAGCGCCTGTGCGGCCTACATAGAAGGGGCCGCCGACGGCATCTTCAACACCATCGACGCGATCGGCGGCACGACCGGCCCGCGGGTTGGACAGTACTTCTGCCTGCCGGCGGACGCCCGTTCGGCGCAGTTGACCGACGCGGTGCGCAAGTACATCGCCGACAATCCCAATGTGGCGGGCTACAACGCCAGCACGGCGATTTCGCTGGGACTGGGCAAGGCGTTTCCCTGCAAGACGGGTAGCGGTAGCTGAAACCATTTATCACGGGCTCGATTGGTGCTTCCCATTGCGGCCCTGAACATGCTTGAACCTGCTTGACTCTCCTGCCGGCTGCGCGCACGCGCGCGCAGCCGCGTCTCAATGCCGTTGAACCTACGGCGAATTCCTCAGTCGATTGACGAGCAGGGCGATTAAGCCTCTGCTGCATTCTTTAGCGTTTTTTTACGCGCATTCGCGTAGCGTTGCTTCGCTGCGTCCGCTCCCTGCCGCATTCCACCCGATGTCTACCCCTTCCGGAGGAACTGGCTGCCGATGCCCAATCTCGACTCGATTACCGATTTCGCCGCACGTCTGGCCGACGCGCCCTTGCAGAACTGGCTCGGCACGCTGATCGTCAGCGCGCTGGCGCTGGCCTTCGCGATTTCGCTTCACTGGCTCGGCGCGCGCGTCGTACGGCGCATTGCCCGGCCGTATCCGCGCGTGAGCGTGTTTGTACGCTATGTGCATCAGCCCGCGCGCGCGGTGCTCGGCGTGGTCGCGCTGGAGTTTGTCTGGTGGCAGGCGCCCGACACGCTGCGCTTCGTCTCGACCCTGCGCGAGCTGTGCGCGTTTGCGCTGGTCGGCGCGATCACGTGGCTGTCGGTGCGTTGTGCGGCGGCCATCGGCGAGGCCATCGTGGCCGCGCATCCGCTCGATATCGCCGATAACCTGCACGCGCGGCGCATCCACACCCAGGCGCGCGTGCTCGCACGCACGGTGATGGTCGTCATCGTCATCTTCGGCGTGGGCGCGGCGCTGATGACCTTCCCGAACGTCCGGCAGATCGGCGCGAGCCTGCTGGCGTCGGCGGGCGTGGCGGGGCTGGTCGCCGGTATCGCGGCACGCCCCGTGCTAGGTAATCTGATCGCGGGTTTGCAGATCGCGATTTCGCAGCCGATCCGGCTCGACGACGTGGTCGTGATCCAGGGCGAGTGGGGGCGTATCGAGGAAATTACCGGCACGTATGTGTCGGTGCGCATCTGGGACCAGCGCCGCCTGATCGTGCCGTTGCAGTGGTTTATCGAGAATCCGTTCACGAACTGGACGCGCAGCAGTTCGCAGATCATCGGTTCGGTGTTTCTGTGGCTCGATTACCGCATGCCGCTCGCGCCGCTGCGCGAGGAGCTGGCGCGTATCGTCGAACATGCGCCCGAGTGGGACAGGCGCGTGCAGGTGCTGCAGGTGACCGACGCCAACGAGCGTGCCATGCAGTTGCGTGTGCTGGTGAGTTCGCAGGATTCCGGGTTGAACTGGGACTTGCGTTGCCGAGTGCGCGAAGGGCTGCTCGATTTCGTCAACGCTCGCTATCCCGGTTACCTGCCGAAGGCGCGCGCCGAGGTCGCGGCGCAGATCGACGGCGGCGCGTTCGAGCCGTCGGGCGAAACGGTGCAGACCGGCCACGCCGGAGCGCGCCCGATGCCGCCGTGGCGTCCACCCGCGGAGCCCGCGTCGAGTACAGCCGCGCATACGGAAGCCGATCCGGTAGCGGGCAGCAGCCTGCGCGTGGGGCAGGAGCCTGACAGCGAAACGCGCGAAGCGCGCGAGACGGTGGAGGACGAACAGGCGGCGCGCTGATTACGCAATGTGCCCGCCAGAACCTATAACAGGAAACAGAGGAAACATCGCAGATGAGACGAGAAGGAGTGCAACGATGGCCAGGCTGATAGTCGTCTCGAATCGCGTGGCGACGCCCACGGAGACCAAAGGGTCGGCAGGGGGCCTTGCCGTTGGCGTATTTGGCGCGCTCAAGGACGCGGGCGGCGTGTGGTTCGGCTGGAGCGGCGACGTGGTCAGCGAGACCGTGGCGAACGCCGGCCCCACGCTCGTCCAGGAAGGCGCCGTCACGTTCGCGACGGTCGGCCTCACGAGGAAGGACTACGACCAGTACTACCGGGGCTTTTCGAATGCCACGCTCTGGCCGGTGTTCCACTACCGCAACGACCTCGCACGCTACGAGCGCGACGAATACGCAGGCTACCGGCGCGTGAACGCCTGGCTTGCGCACAAGCTGATCAAGCTGATCGAGCCCGACGACATCATCTGGGTGCACGACTATCACCTGATTCCTTTCGCCGAAGCCCTGCGCGCCGAAGGCGTGCGCAACCGCATCGGTTTTTTCCTGCACATTCCCTTTCCTTCGCCGCAGGTGCTGCAGACGATCCCGCCGCACGACGAGCTGGTGAAGTCGTTGTGCTGCTACGACCTGCTTGGATTCCAGACGCGCAACGACCAGCAGGCGTTCCACGACTACATGGCGCGCGAGGCGCGCGGCGTCGTGCGCGAACTGGGTGAGAAGGGCAAGCACGGCGAGCACGAGGGCGAAATCGAAGCCTATGGCCGCAAGCTGCGCACGGGCGTGTATCGCATCGGCGTGTTCCCCGACGAGATCGCCGAACAGGCCGCGCGTTACGAAAGCCGCCAGCATGTGCTCGATCTCAAGCAAAGTCTCGAAGGGCGCAAGCTCATCATGAGCGTCGACCGGCTCGATTATTCGAAGGGGCTGGTCGAGCGTTTTCACGCCTTCGAGCAACTGCTCGAACATTCGCCCGAATGGCGCGGCAAGGTCACGCTCGTGCAGATCGCGCCGCCCACGCGCTCGGATGTGGCCAGCTACAAGGTGATCCGCGAGGAACTGGAGCGCGAGGCGGGGCGCATCAACGGGCGCTATTCGGGACTCGACTACACGCCGATCCGCTACCTGAGCCAGCAGTACGACCGCTGGAAGCTGATGTCGCTGTTTCGCGAATCGCAGGTGGGTTACGTCACGCCGCTGCACGACGGCATGAACCTCGTCGCGAAGGAGTATGTCGCGGCGCAGAATCCCAACGATCCCGGCGTGCTGGTGCTGTCGATCTTCGCGGGCGCGGCGGCGGAACTGAGCGGGGCTCTGCTCGTCAATCCGCATGACGCGACGGGCATGTCCGAGGCGCTGGAGCGCGCACTGTCGATGCCGCTCGCAGAGCGCAAGGAGCGCTACGAAACCAATATGGACGCGCTGCGCCATAACGACCTGGGCGTGTGGCGCGACCGCTTCCTGCGCGACCTGGCGAGCGTGCCGCAGCCACGTTGAGTCAGGCGCCAGGCACGATTGAGTATGATCCGGCGTTGATCCTCGCCTTCGCCGTTTCATCGACGCCTCATGCTCACCACGCTTGCCATTGCCAACTATCGCTCGCTGCGCGAACTCATCGTGCCGCTCGGGCCGCTCAACGTCATCACGGGGCCCAACGGCAGCGGCAAGTCCAATCTCTATCGCGCGCTGCGTCTGCTCGCGCTCACCGCGCGCGGCGGCGTGATTCCGTCGCTGGCGCGCGAGGGCGGCCTGCAATCGACGCTCTGGGCCGGGCCCGAACGCTTTTCGCGCGCGGTCTCGGCGGGCGAGTACGAGGTGCAGGGCACGGTGCGCAAGGACGCGGTGAGCCTGAAGCTCGGCTTCGCGGGCGAGACCTTCGGTTATGCGATCGATCTGGGCTTGCCGCCGCCAGCGTCGACCTCGCAGTTTGCGCTCGATCCCGTCATCAAGCGCGAGTGCATCTGGAGCGGGCCAGTGCTGCGCCCGTCGGCGCTGCTCGTGGATCGCCAGGGGCCGATGATCCGCATCCGCGACGAAGAGAAAGGGCGCGGCGAATGGTCAACGCTCGCGCAGCCCGTGGCGAGCTTCGACAGCATGATGACGGAGTACGCCGACCCGCGCAGCGCGCCCGAGATGATCGCGGTGCGCGAGCAGATCCGCTCGTGGCGCTTCTACGATCACTTCCGCACGGACGTCCACGCCAGCGCGCGACAGGTGCAGATCGGCACGCATTCGCCGGTGCTCTCCGACGACGGCGCCAATCTCGCGGCGGCGTTGCAGACGATCCGCGAGATCGGCGATGGCGCGGCGCTCGACGCGGCGATCGGTGATGCCTTTCCGGGCGCACGCGTCGAAATCGTCAATCACGAAGGGCGCTTCGAAGTGGCGCTGCGCCAGGAAGGGCTGCTGCGGCCGCTGCGCGGTGCGGAACTGTCGGACGGCACCTTGCGCTATCTGCTGCTGGCCGCGGCGCTGCTAAGCCCGCGTCCGCCCGCGCTGCTCGTGCTCGACGAGCCCGAAACCAGCCTGCATCCCGATCTGCTGCCGTCGCTGGCGCGCCTGATCGCGCGGGCTTCGACGCAATCGCAGGTGCTGGTGGTCTCGCACGCAGCACGGCTGGTCGCGGCGCTGGAACGCGAGGCGGGCAGCCAGTCGATCGTGCTGGAGCGGCGACTGGGCGCGACCACCTTCGCCGATCCCGATTCGCTCGATATTCCTGCATGGAAATGGCCTGCGCGATAAATCGAGGCACAAGCGATGTATCCGCATGTAAGTCGATATGAAAAATTGAAAGTCCCGGGGCACTATGCGCGCGATTGCCGAATAATGGGCTTTTACCGACCGCGCTGAGGCTTTGTACGTTCCGTCCCTGTGTGGAGCCCGCCGTGTCGGCTTTGTGACGCCTCGCTTACAATGATTCGAGCTTGCCGGGGCGCTCGGGCGCGCAATGTGCGCGGCCAGATGCTTTGCCCGGACAGGCGTTGCGCGGACAGCCAGCCCGGCACGCCAGGACGAACACTGGAGACACTCGATGAGAATTGCGCAGATCGCTCCGCTGACCGAATCGGTTCCGCCCAAGCTCTATGGCGGCACGGAACGCGCCGTGTCGTACATCACCGAGGCGCTGGTCGAACTCGGCCACGACGTCACGCTGTTCGCAAGCGGCGATTCCGTGACGAGCGCGAAGCTCGAACCGGTCTGGCCGCGCGCGCTGCGGCTCGATCCTGCCATCCGTGACCGGGTTGCGCCGCACATGCTGCTAATGGAGCTGGTGCGCCGCCAGGCCGACCAGTTCGACGTGCTGCACTTCCATATGGACTACTACTCGTTTTCGGTGTTCAAGCGCCAGGAAACGCCGTTTGTGACCACGCTGCACGGCCGTCTCGATCTGCCCGAGCAGCAGCCGGTATTCGACACGTTCAACACCGCGCCCGTCATTTCGATCTCCGATGCCCAGCGCCAGCCGATACCGCAGGCCAGGTGGCTGCGCACGGTCTATCACGGCCTGCCGGAGCACCTCTACACGCCGAAGCCCGTCGAGCAGCGCTATCTGGCGTTTCTCGGCCGTATTTCGCCGGAAAAGCGCGTCGATACCGCGATCCGCATTGCCCAGCGCTGCGGCCTGCCCATCCGTATCGCCGCGAAAGTCGACGAAGCAGACCGCGAGTATTTCGAACGCCAGATCAAGCCGTTGTTCGCACTGCCGAACGTGGAGTTCGTCGGCGAGATCAACGACAGCCAGAAGGCCGAGTTCCTCTCGGGCGCGCACGCGCTGCTGTTCCCGATCGACTGGCCGGAGCCGTTCGGCCTTGTGATGATCGAGGCGATGGCCTGCGGCACGCCGGTGATCGCCTTCAATCGCGGCGCGGTGCCCGAAGTGGTGGACGACGGCGTGACGGGTTTTATCGTCGAGGACGAGATCGGCGCGGTCGCCGCCATCAATCGCCTCGCGCGCGTGCCGCGAGCGGGCGTGCGACGGCGCTTCGAGGAGCGCTTCACCTCGCATCGCATGGCGCAGCAATACGTGGAGGCCTACCAGGCGGTGATCCGCGCGAACCGGCGTTCGCGCTTCAAGGTGATCGATACGTCCGCGACGTGACGCGACATCGGGCGAAGCGCGCGGACGTAACCAGTCTGCGCGTTACAGCTTCAGGCGCGTGATCTTGGTGGTGCCGAGCGAGAGATCGCCGATCAGGCCGCTGTTGGTGAGCACGAAGACTTCGACGGGCTTGACGGCCGTGGTGGTGTCGATCGTGCCGTTGGCGCCGACCTTGACGAGCGCAACCGACGCGTCGCCGCCTACCGACCAGCCTTCCGAGGTGTGCAGACGTTCCAGCGCGTCCTGCGTCATGAAGAGATAGACCACGGCCTTCGACTGCATGCCGAGCGTCGCGCCCACCGACGCGCCGGTCGTGCTGTAGTAGCCGACGGTGCTGCCGCCCTCGCGCAATGCGCCGTCGCCGTGTTCGCCGCCGATACCGATGCCGGCCTGGATCACCTGCGGGAAGACCAGCACGCCGCGCGCCTTGCCGACGAGTTCGCGCGCGCCCGGCACGGTCTGGAACAGACGCGACATCGTGCCGTCGACGCTGGCGTCGATCGACTGCCGGCGGGCGTCGTTGCTTTGTTCGGAAGGCGGCGAATTGCCGGTGGTGGAGCAGCCTGCGAGAGCCGCGCTGGCGAGCGCGATGGCGACAGATGTCCTCAGGATGAAGCGACGTCCTTGCATGTTGTTCTCCGTTCTGTTTTCCGGAAAGCCAAACCGCTACGGCGCTGCCGATCGCGGATCAGCCTCGCCGTTATAGCACAGCGATTCAAATGACCTTTCGGAGCGGGCACGGAAATCGCGCACGCGCGGCGCAAGTTGCTACGTGCGGCTGACAGGGCGGACTGACAGAGGGTAGACCGACAGGGAACGTAAAAAGGGCAGGAGTCAGGGTTCGGGCACGGCTTTGGTGGCGGGAGGGCGGCGCAGCGCCCGCCGTACCGCGCCAATCAGGATGCCGAGCGCAAGCAGCGCCACGGCCGGGACGACCCAATAGCCGACGAACGCGTGCCAGAGATAGCGAACCAGCGTGGCGCGGCGCTGCGCGTATTCGTCGCGGGCGTCCTGCTGGGCGGCGGCGTTTGCGGCCAGCACGGCGGCGGGGCAACCGGCCGCGCGCGCCTGATCGGCGTTACCCTGGCAGTGCTGCGGCGCGCCAGCGGCGCGTTCGGCGTCGGTGAATGTCCACGAGGTGAGGCCGCGCTGGAGATCTGCGCGGTTATAGGCCATTTCGTCCTGGGTCTCGCGCACCGCGACGATCATCACCGGCACCAGCCAGAAGACCATCACCAGCATCCAGCGGCGAAACCAGCGATTCTTGTGTCTCCATGCCATCTGCGCCTCCGTTCGATGCCGTTGGCATCAACCAGGATCAGCCTGTTTTTAACCGGCCCGATGGCGTTTGACGTTTTGTGTAGGGAATAGGGCCGCTGCAGCCATCATAGGAGAAAAACGCCCTGCCGTCGTGGCCCGGGCGTGGCCTGTGCGCTACTGAAAAAAACGACGCGCCGCAGCATAAGCCGGGGCGCGTCGTCTATGTGCACGGTCTTCGAACCACGAACCGGCCAGATTGATCAGGAATGCCTGGCGGATTCGGGCGGTGCGCGATTCGTGCGAAATCAGCTCTTGGTCGAGAGGCAGGTCTTCATGAACGCCTTGCGGTCGTCGCCCTTCTTGTCGGCGGCCTGTGCGTTGCAGGCCTTCATGCGATCCTGTTGGGACATCTTCGCAGCGGGGGCGGGCGCAGCCGACAGACATTGCTTCATGAAGGCCTTGCGGTCGTCGCCTTTCTTGTCGCCGGCCTGCGTGTTGCAGGTCTTCATCTTCGACTGCTGGCTATTCGCAGCAGGCGCCGCAGCCGGTGCAGCGGTTTGCGCGAAAGCCGGTGCGGCGAACACACCGCCCAGCACGATTGCAGCAATGACGGATTGCATTTTCATCGTTCACTCCCATGGGATATTCGACATTGTCGGTAGTCGTGCGCGCTGGCCGCAATTCGGTTCATCCTCGCCCATCGCCGCAACCATTATGGCAAAGCCACCCTGAAAACGGACTGACACGACCTTCGGTTGACGGCGTCGCGGCACAATGCGGGTTAACAGTTAAGTAGCGCACAGCCTGTGCAAGGAGACACGTGATGCATTACCTCTTGATGTACGAACTCGCGGAGAACTACCTCGATCGTCGCGCCGAGCATCGCAGCGCCCATCTCGCGCTCGCGTGGGCCGCGGCGGAGCGCGGCGAGTTGCTGCTCGCCGGGGCGATTGCCGATCCGGTCGATAGCGCGCTGCTGCTGTTCCAGGGCGACAGCCCGGCCGCCGCCGAAGCTTTCGCGCGCGCCGATCCCTACGTCCAGGCGGGCCTCGTCAAAGCGTGGCACGTGCGGCCATGGCAGACCGTCGTGGGCGAACAGGCGTCGAGTCCGGTGCGTTGAGTTGAACTGAGTTGAGTTAAGTTGAGTTGCGCGTGCAACGGCTACGCAATGCCTATGGCGATTCGCCTGAAGAAGCCGCGTCGCTTTGAGGGCCGTTGGCCGCCGCGCGATCGAGCAGGTCGCGCACGGTTTCGTCGTCGGTCTGGTCGAAGTCGGCGTAGAACTGGCCGACGCTCATGAACGACAAGGGCGTTTTCACGCAGACCAGATCGTCGATCGCACCCGCCAGCCGCTCGCGGGCCCCGGCGGGCGCAACCGGCAGCGCCGCGACGATGCGCGCGGGCCCAAGCGACGCGAGCGCCAGCGCCGCCGCCTTGAGCGATGCGCCCGTGGCCATCCCGTCGTCGATCAATAGCGCCACGCGCCCCGCAACCGGCAGCGGCCCGCGCTCGCCGCGATAGCGCGCTTCGCGGCGGCCCAGTTCGATACGCGCGAGCGCGAGTGCGCTTTGCAGTTGCGGCTCGCTGACCCCGGCTTCGCGGATCAGCGCTTCATCCACGTATTGCGCGCCGTTCGAGGAGAGGGCACCCATCGCCAGCTCGGGTTGCCAGGGCACGCCCAGCTTGCAGACCGGCAGCACGTCGAGCGGCGCATCGAGCGCCTGCGCGACCTCGAACGCCACCGGCACGCCGCCGCGCGGCAGCGCGAGCACGACCACATCGCGCCGCGCGCCGTAGGACGCGACGAGCTGCGCGGCGAGCAGGCGTCCTGCCTCGCGTCGATCGCTGAATGAGCGTTCCATGACGATGTCTCTTGATACGCAGCGGTGTTTTCTGCGCGGGGGGCGCAAGAAACGATCTACCCAGTGTGCCACGCACGGCGCGGCTGCGGCGCAAATTCCGGGATAAAACCGTCAGCCGGGAATGAATGTTATTCAGAGCGGGTAGCGGGCAGGAGCATTTGCCGTCTGTGCCCGATTCGTTAGCGCGCAGGCCGCAAACCTCTTGCGCAGCGTGCTCATTTGCATACGCGGATTTCTCGTTTGGCTCGACCGGCGTGCATGGTTAGGATGAGGTCGTGCCTTTCACCGACGAGGTTCATGCCATGTCCGACACCGCCTGTTTCTCGCCACGCGTAGTCGAACCCGCCGAAGCCGATGCACCCGAAGGCCACGGCCTGGCGCTGGAGCTGCGCCTCGCGCGGCCCATCGACGGCATCGCGGGCCACGCGCTGCGCATCCATTTGCGGCGCGGCGCGCGCATGGAGCAGGCGGAAACGCTGCGCGACCTGCTGCACGAGGTCGGTGCGGACATCGTCGTGACTGCGGCTAGCTAAGCCTGCTTGGAGCTGGCGCGCTCAGTCGAGCGGCGTCGCGAACAGCGCGTCGAGCAGGTTCGACGATGACGAATCGGCCAGCCGCGTGAGCGATTCGACCATGCGTACCTGGCAATCCACCAGCGCAATCGCACGGATGCGGCGCGATTCGCCGAATTCCGCTCCCGCAATGACGCCCGCGCCCACGCCTTGCGCAATGGCGGTTTGCAGCGCCTCGCGGCCGTCCACGTAAAGCACGGGCTGCACCTGCAGCCCCTTGCGCACCAGTTCGGATTCGAGCAACTGCTGCGTGACCGAGTGCGCCTCGCGAAAAATCATCGGCTCGCGCACGAGTTCCTCGTAGGTCATGCGACGCTTCTTGGCCACTGGACTGTCGGCGGGCACGACGGCCACGAGCGGCTCCTCGCGCAGCACGCGCGTCTGCAGGCGGCTGTGCACCTGGTGCGCCGCCGTGATGGCCGCGTCCACTTCGCTCGACAGCACGCGCCGCATGCACTCGGTCGCGTTCGCGATCCCAAGCTTCACCACCACGCCCGGATAACGGCGCCGGAACGCGCCGACCAGCTTGATCGCCAGGTCGGGCGCGTCCGCGACCAGCGCGAGTTCGCCCGATTCGAGCGCGCCGGCCGATTCGAGCAGCCGCCGCGCATCGCGCTCGCAACCCACCATCTGGCGCGTCACCGCATACAGCCGCCGGCCGAGTTCGGTCAGCTCGACGCCGCGCGGCGCGCGCTCGAACAGCTTGACGCCGAAATCGCTCTCCAGCCGCCGCACGTGATCCGACACGGCAGGCTGGGTAAGGGAGAGCGCCTGGGCGGCGCGCGAGAAACCACCGTGCTCGGCGACGGCGTGAAAGGCGCGCAACTGGGCATATTGCATGACGGATCCCGCTTTAGCTGGCTATAAGTTTGACTGATATCGACATCGATTATATCGATTTTACCGATGCTCGCCGTTCCAGTACCTTAACGCCATCACGCTGAACACCGACTGGAGCAGCCCGCATGACCACCCCCGCCGTCCAACTCGCCGACCAAGCGGACGACCAACCGGCCGTCCCGTATCTGCTGACCCCTGGCCCGCTGACCACGGCCGCTTCGACGAAAGCCGCCATGCAGCGCGACTGGGGATCGTGGGACGCCGATTTCCGCGCCATGACGGCGCACCTGCGCGCCGCGTTGCTGGAGATTGCCGGCGCCACCGGCCTGGACTACGACTGTGTGCCCCTGCAAGGCAGCGGCAGCTACTGCGTCGAGGCGATGCTGGGCAGCTTCGTGCCGCGCGACGGCCATGTGCTCGTGCTGGCCAACGGCGCGTACGGCAAGCGCATCGCCACGACGCTGCGCTATCTGGGCCGCGACCACACTGTGCACGACACGGGCGACTACCTGCCGCCGCGCGCCGCCGATGTCGACCGCCTGCTGGCCGCTAACGCCGCCATCACGCACGTCGTCGTCGTCCATTGCGAAACCAGCTCGGGCATTCTCAACCCGGTCGGCGAAATCGCCGAAGTCGTGGCGCGCCACGGCCGCCGCCTGCTGATCGATTCGATGAGCGCCTTTGGCGCGGTGCCGCTCGACGTGCGCACGCTGCCGTGCGAAGCGTTCGTTTCGTCGGCGAACAAGTGCATCGAGGGCGTGCCGGGCTTCGGTTTCGTGATCGCGAAGAAAAGCGCGCTCGAAGCTGCGAAGGGCAACAGCCATTCGCTCGCGCTCGACCTGCACGACCAGTGGGACGTGATGAACCGCACGGGCCAGTGGCGCTTCACGCCGCCCACGCATGCCGTCGCGGCTTTCCTCGAAGCGCTGCGTCTCTACGCCGAAGAAGGCGGCCAGCCGGGCCGACTCGCGCGCTACACGCGCAATCGCGACGTGATGGTCGCGGGCATGCAGTCGCTCGGCTTCGAGCCGCTGCTCACTGATGCATGGCGCTCGCCGATCATTGTCACGTTCTTTTCGCCTGCGCATGCGAACTTCAGCTTCGCGCGCTTCTACGAACTGATGAAGGAGCAGGGTTTCATCATCTATCCGGGCAAGCTGACGAATGTCGAAAGCTTCCGGATCGGCTGCATCGGCGCGCTCGACGAGTCGGTGATGCGCCGCGTCGTGCAGGCCTGCAGCACGGCCCTGCAAACGATGGGCGTGCCCGACGGCGCGCCGGAGCACGCCTCGCTCGACGCCCCCGAAGCGCTTGCGGCCTGATTGGCCGCCAGAACGTTCAATCGATACACGTCATACACGCATAACGCAGCGCAATTCGAAGGAAATACGCAAATGAAACACGTCAAGGCAGTGATCTTCGACTGGGCCGGCACGGTGGTGGACTACGGTTCGCGCGCGCCGATGGGCGCATTCGTCGAAACCTTCGAGGAATTCGGCGTGCCCATCACGATCGACGAAGCGCGCGGCCCGATGGGCATGGCCAAGCGACCGCACATCGCCGCGCTGATGGCGTTGCCGCGCGTGGCGCAGGCGTGGGAAGCGCGTCACGGCCACGTGCCGGGCGACGCTGATATCGACGCGGTCTACGACGTCTTCGTGCCGAAGAACGTTGCCGTCGCGGCGCAATACAGCGACGTGATTCCGGGCGTCGCGGCCGTGACGAGGCAACTGCGCGCCGATGGCGTGCGCATCGGTTCCACCACGGGCTACACGCGCGAAATCATCGACCAGATCGTGCCGGGCGCGGCTGCGCAAGGTTTCGAGGCCGACAGCATCGTCTGCACCGGCGACACGCCCGAAGGCCGCCCGTCGCCGTACATGATCTATCGCACGCTGCCGCAACTGGGCGTGTGGCTCGCCCGCGACGCGATCAAGGTGGACGACACCGAAGTCGGTATCGAGGAAGGGCTCAACGGCGGCACGTGGGCCGTGGGCGTGGCGGTGAGCGGCAACGCGTTCGGCATGACCGAGAGCGAAGTCCACGCGCTCGCGCCCGACGAATTCGCTGTGCGCCGCGCGGCGGCAGTCGAGCGGCTGCGTGCAGCTGGCGCGCATTACGTGATCGACAGCGTGGCCGACCTGCTGCCCGTGGTCACCGAAATCGAAACGCGCCTCGCGCGCGGCGAGCGTCCTTGATCCGGCGCTGATGGCTGAAGCTTGATAAATGGGCGGCGCGTGCCGCCCATTTACCGTTTACCTGCAGCGCGTTCAACACGACGCGGCGAAGTCCTAGCAGGCGCTGGCCGTCCGCAGGACGGCCTGACCGGCAACGCGGGGCAGAGCGGTGCTATTCGGTCGGCAATTGAAGCGGCAATTGAAGCGGCATTTGAACCGGCAATTGGAGCGGCGGCCCATGCTTCGCCAGGTAAAAGCGCTGCCTGCGTTACCATGAGCGCCCGCCAATATCCGCTCGCTCATGAAGACGTTCCTGCTTTTCGTGGTTACCGCGCTCGCCGAGATCGTCGGCTGCTATCTGCCGTACCGCTGGCTGCGCGAGGGCGCGAGCGCCTGGTGGCTGGTTCCGGCCGCCGCGTCGCTGGCCCTGTTTGCCTGGCTCCTGACGCTGCATCCGAGCGCGGCTGGCCGCACGTATGCCGCTTATGGCGGCGTCTATGTGTGCGTGGCGATTCTATGGCTGTGGGGCGTCGAGGCGATTCGCCCGAGCCCCTGGGACTGGGCTGGCATTGCGTTCACGCTCGCCGGCATGGCGCTGATCGCCTTCCAGCCGCGCTGAGGCGGCCCAAAGCCGTCGAAAACGCGCATCGATAGCGTGCATCGATAGCGCGCGTCGAAACCGCAGCGCGTCAAACCAGCGTATTCACGCCCGGAAACTTCGCGCGGAACGCGTGCGGCATGGGAACGACCTTCTTCGCTTCGTAATCGAAAAACACGAAGCCCGATTTCGCCATCGCGATCAGCGCGCCGTCGGTGGGCCGCGTGATGCGGAAGATGATGTCGCCGCCGTACTTGTTGAAATCCATGATGCCGACCTCGAAGCACAACTGGTCGCGCGCGTAGGCTTCGGCGCGGTAGGTCGTCGCGAGATCCGTCACGATGATGCTGGTGTGCTGGCCCTTCATTTCCTCGATGCCGGCATCGAACAGAAAGCGCGCACGGGCCTCCGAAATCATCGAGATCATCGAATCGTTCGCGAGGTGGTTCGCCGAGTTGATGTCGGTGACGCGCACCGTGAGGTGGGTCGAGTAGTAATACTGGTCTTCGGGGAAGTGGAGCTCGATGCGGGCCATGGGGAATGCGGGGATTGGGGTGTCTCGGGGCGTCTCTGGACGTCAGATTTCGTTGCCGCGGCGCGTCTGGCAATGATTGTGCGCTGACCGGGGGCTGATTCCGGATGCGCGTCTGTGCGCTTTTGCCGCAGGCAGTGCGCGATTGTAGCGGCTCGGGCGTTTCCTGGCGCCCCCGATCGCAGGCCGAGCGCCCGGTATTCGTCTGCACAATCAGGGCTTTCAGCGCGGCCGCCGGGCCGTCGTTGACAGTTCGCGCGAGCAGGGCGCACGCTCGCCAGACGCGCTGTGCGGGCCCGAATTCACGGGTTTCGGCAGCGGGCGCGAAAATTGCGCATGAAGGTCGCCCGCAATGCGCGCTCGCGCTTGCGACAGGTTTTCGACGAGCTTGCGACACGCCCGATTCAGCCCACGCGGGAGACCACATGACAGGTGAAGGAGAGCGCCACGACGACAGCGCGGCGCGGCAGCACGCGATCCGCACGGTCGTCGACGAGGCTATCGCCGCTGTCGGGCAAAGCGTGCAGCAGCGCGCGCAGGACGCGCGCGAGGCCAGTGACGTCCAGAAAGCGGGCGACGCGCGCAGCATGGCCGACCTCGTCAGCGCCTTCGATTGGTCAACTACGCCGCTAGGCGCGTACGAACACTGGCCGCACAGCCTGAAAAGCGTGGTGCGCCTGATGCTCGCCTCGCGCTACGCGATGTGGATGGCCTGGGGGCCGGATCTTACGTTCCTGTGCAACGACGCTTACCGGCCGACACTCGGCGCGAAGCAGCAGTTCATCGGCTTGCCGTCGCGCAACGTGTGGGCCGAAGTGTGGGCGGAAGCCGGCTCGCGCATCGAACATGTGCTCGCCACGGGCGAGGCGACGTGGGACGAAAGCCTGCTGCTGTTTCTGGAGCGCAACGGTTTCAAGGAAGAGACCTATCACACGTTCTCGTATGGCCCGGTGCACGGCGATAGCGGGAACGTCGAAGGCATGCTCTGCGTGGTGACCGAAGACACCCGGCGGATCCTGTCCGAGCGGCGCCTCGCGAGCGTCGCGCAACTGGCAGGCACGGCTCGCAGCGCGCAGTCCGTGGCGCTGGCGTGCGACGAGGTCGTCGCCGCGCTCGACGGCAATCGCCACGATTTGCCGTTCGTCGCGCTTTATCTGCTGGGCGCGGACGGCAGCTTCGCGCACCGGGCCGCGTCCAATCATCCCGACGCCGCACGCTTCGGCGTCGATATCCCGCTGCACGGCGCGCAAGCCGATCCGTTGGCTGCCACATTCGCCGAGGCGGCCACCACAGGCGCAGCGGTCGACGCGTACCAGCTCGACGGCGTGCTGCCCGCGCCGTCGGCCTGGCCCGAACCCGCGACGCACGCAGTCGTCGTGCCGCTCACGCGCGCCGCCGCTGCAGGGCCAGCCGGCGAGTGCATCGGTTTTCTCGTCGCGGGCGTGAGTCCGCGCCTCGTCTTCGACGACGACTATCGCCGCTTCATCGACGTCGTCGCGGCGCAGGCAAGCAGCATTATTGAAGGTGCGCGCGCCGCCGAAACCGAGCGTCAACGCGTCGAGCAACTCGCCGCGCTCGACCGCGCCAAGACCACGTTCTTCTCCAACGTGAGCCATGAGTTGCGCACGCCGCTCATGCTGATGCTCTCGCCGCTCGACGACCTGGTCGCCGCCGACGCCGACCCCGCGCGCCTCGCCTTGCTGCGTCTTGCGCGGCGCAGCGGCCAGCGCCTGCTGCGGCTCGTGAATTCGCTGCTCGATTTCGCGCGCATCGAGGCCGGGCGCATTGACGTCTGCTACGAGCCGACCGACCTCGCGCGCCTCACCCAGGACGTGGCGAGCACGTTCCGTTCGGCGATCGAACGCGGCGGCCTCGCGTTTCGCGTGCAATGCCGCCTGGACGAACCCGTCTTCGTCGACCGGCAGATGTGGGAAAAGATCGTCCTGAACCTGCTCTCGAATGCCTTCAAGTTCACGCTGAACGGGCGCATCGCCGTGAGCCTCGCGCGGCACGGCTCGCATGCGCTGCTTACGGTCGAGGACAGCGGCACCGGCATTCCGGAGCAGGCGATGCCGCGCCTGTTCGAGCGTTTTCATCGGGTGGAGGGCGCGCACGGGCGAACCCAGGAGGGCTCGGGGATTGGTCTCGCGCTGGTCTACGAACTGGTCAAGCTGCATGGCGGCGCGATCGAGGCGTGGAGCGCGCCGGGCCAGGGGTCGCGCTTCACGGTCAGCCTGCCGCTGGGCAGCGCGCATCTGGATGCGGCGCATCTGCGCGAGGGCGGGGCGCACAACGGTGGCATGCGCGGTATGCAAGTCGCTGCGGCGTTCGCCGCCGAGGCCGCGGGGTGGCTGGGCACGCAGCGCATCTCTGCGGGGCAAGACCCGCTCACTCCGTTGATGCCAGCGGATAAGGCTGCCACCGCCGCTATCTCCGCTACGTCCGCTACCCCGGCCACAGCCGAGACCGACGCGCTGCGCCTGGAGTCCGCCTCAGGCGCGCTCGCGGCTGGCCTGCGCGACCGGCGCTTCGCGTCGACCTTCGGCGCGCGCGTGCTGCTGGTCGACGACAACGCCGATATGCGCGCCTACGTCGGCACGCTGCTCGCGAGCGCGTATCAGGTCGAGCTTGCCGCCGATGGTGTGCAGGCGCTCGACGTCGCGCGCGCCAGCAAGCCCGACCTGATCGTGTCGGACGTGATGATGCCGCGCCTCGACGGCTTCGGCCTGCTTGAGCAGGTGCGGCGCGATCCGGCGCTGCGCAACGTGCCCGTGATCCTGCTGTCCGCGCGCGCGGGCGAGGACGCGCGCATCGAAGGTCTCGACGCGGGCGCGGACGACTATCTCGTCAAGCCGTTCTCGGCGCGCGAACTCGCGGCGCGGGTGGGCGCGCTGCTTGAGCGCACGCAGATCCGCCGCGCCAACGAACAGTTGCTCGAACTCGCGCTTTCCAGCATCCAGGATCAGTTCTTCCTGCTCGATCAGGACGCGCGCCTGACGCTCGTGAACCCGCGCTTTCTCGAACTCGCGGGCATGACGGCGGCGCAGGCGCTCGGCCAGCGCTTCGTCGATGTCTGCCCCGAGAGCGCCGCGAACGGCTTTGCCGCCGCCTTGAGCGACGCGCTCGCGGCGCGCGAGGCGCGCCAGTTCGAAACGCGCTGCACGGCGACAGGCCGCTGGTTCGACACGCGCATCTATCCGGCCGCCGAAGGCGCGGCCGTGCTGATGACCGACGTGACCGAGCGCAAGCAGGCCCAGGAAGCGATACGCCTGCGCACCGCGCAATTCGAGACGCTCATGAACGAAGCGCCGCTGGGCGTCTATCTGGTCGACCGCGACCTGCGCATCCGGGAAGTGAATCCGGCGGCGCGGCCATTTTTTGGCGACGCGTCGCAACTGATCGGCGAGGACGTAGGCGTCGTCATGCGGCGCGTCTGGAATGCGGCCTACGCGCAGGAAATCGTCGATATTTTCAGGCGCACGCTCGAAACCGGCCAGCCGTATCACACGCCCGAGCGCATCGAGGCGCGGCGCGACCGCGACACGAGCGAATGCTACGAATGGGAAGTGCACCGGACGCCGCTGCCCGACGACCAGTTCGGCCTGGTCTGCTATTTCCGCGATATTTCGCTGCACGTGCGCGTGCGCCAGCAACTCGAAGCCGCCGATCACCAGAAGGACGCGTTCCTCGCCACGCTCTCGCACGAGCTGCGCAATCCGCTTGCGCCGATCCGCAGCGCGGCCGCGATCCTCGCTTCGGCCTCGCTCACGCCTGGGCAGCTTGCGTGGGCGACCGATGTGATCCGGCGTCAGGTCACGCATATGTCGGGCCTTCTTGACGATCTGCTCGACCTCGCGCGCATCACGTGCGGCAAGCTCGATCTGCGCCGCGACGTGGTGAGCCTCGCGGGCGTGATCCAGACCGCCGTGGAGGCATCGCGGCCTCTGCTGGAGCGCAAGCATCACGCGCTCGTCGTGCATGCGCCGCTGCCCGACGTGCTGATCGACGCCGATGCGCTGCGCCTCGCCCAGGTGGTGTCGAACCTGCTGAACAACGCGGGCAAGTACACCGATCCGGGCGGCCATATCGAACTGACGATCGCAATTGCGGGCGATACCGTCGAGCTTGCGGTGAAGGACGACGGCATTGGCCTGCCGCCCGACGCGCACGAGCGGCTCTTCGCGATGTTCGCGCAGGTCGATGCGCGTTCGCCGCGCGCGGAAGGCGGTCTTGGCATCGGGCTCGCGCTCTCGAAGGGGCTGGTTCGGCTGCATGGCGGCACGATCCACGCGCGTTCGGCGGGCGTAAATCTGGGCAGCGAATTCCGCGTGAGCCTGCCGATCGTCGTGCCGACGCAGCGCGCGGGCGCAACCGGCGATGACGCATCCACCGCACCGGCTGGCGCGCGCCGCGTGCTGGTCGTCGACGACAACCGCGACGCCGCCGAAAGTCTCGCGCTGCTGCTTTCGATCTCGGGACATGAGGTGCGCGTCGCGCATGCGGGCGAGGACGCGCTCGCACTCGCCGCGGTGTTCCGCCCGCAGACGGTGCTGCTCGATCTTGGCATGCCGGGCTTGAGCGGCTACGACGTGGCGCGCGCGCTGCGCGCCATGCCCGATTCGAGCGAGATGGTGGTCGTCGCGCTCACGGGTTGGGGCCAGGAAGAAGATCGTAGAAAGACCATCGCAGCGGGCTTCGACTGGCACATCACCAAGCCCGCCGATCCCGAGAAAATTATTCTGCTGCTCACGCGAACGCGCCGCGAGTTGCTGGGCGAGCGCGGCGACGCTGTAGCTGCGCCCACACGCGGCGAGTGAAACTGCGTTGCGCGTCTTGAGCGCTCAGCAAGGTAAAGCGCGTTCCGGCGGCGCTTCCGAGGGCGGATCGCCTAGCGGCGCAGGCGGCGGCACGTCGCCATCGGGCAGGGGCGGCGGTTGTTTCGGCTTCGGATTGCCGGGAAGGTCTTCCTCCGTTGGCAGATGCGCGCGAATCACGATCGCGCGCGCGCCAGGGTTCAGGTGCAGGGCATGCGGCATAAGCGTCTCCTGAAGGCTTGTGGGCGTTCGCCAATCATTCGACAGTTCGCCGCAAGTCGCGTGCCGCGGCGTGTTTGTGCCGGTGTTCGTGATGGTTTGTCCTTCCGGAAACGATAGCTGTGTGCTGTGACGATGGGCACGTGACTTGCGCGCCGAAGTTGCAAGTCGCACACCATCGCGCACAACCATCGATATCCAGGGGGATACCATCATGAGCACTCGCGCCCGTTCGTTTGTCTTTGCATTGTCCACGCTGAGCCTCGCAGCCGCGGGGCTCGCTGGGTCGCCGCTCGTCCACGCACAGGGCGCGCCGCAGTCGATCAACGTCCAGCGTATGGCGACGGTTCAATCGGGCACCGGCTTTCGCGCGTCGAAACTGGTTGGCGCCGACGTCTACGATACCCACGGCAGCAAGATCGGCGAGATCGACGATATCGTGCTCGAATCGCCCAATGACGGCGCGTTCGCGATCCTTTCCGTGGGCGGCTTTCTAGGCATGGGCAAGCACCTGGTCGCCGTGCGCTTCAACGACCTTCAGGTCAGCGCCAAGCAGATCGTCCTCGATGCCGACAAGAACGCCCTGAAGGCGATGCCCGAATTCAACTACGCGAAGGACTGAGCGTCCTCAACGCCTGCGCGACGCGCGCGATGACCTCGTCCCAGTCGCCCGGGCGCGTCTGACGAAAGAGGCGCGCCTGCGGATACCACGGCGTATCGTCGCGCTCGCGCAGCCAGCGCCAGCATCCGTCGAAGCGCGAAAGAATCCACACCGTCTTGCCGAGCGCACCCGCCAGGTGCGCGATCGACGTATCGACGGTAATGACGAGGTCGAGGTTTTCGATGATCGCCGAGGTATCGGCGAAATCGCGGACATCGTTCATGAGGTCGAGCGGACGCAACGCGGGCGGCAGGTCGTCGATCTGCGCCTGCGTCGTCGCGCCCTTTTGCAGACTCACGAAAGCGATGCCCGGCATTGTCAGCAACGGCAGGTAGGTGCTCGCCGTCATCGAGCGCCGCCGATCCGCTGCGCTCACGCGTGAATCGGCATGGTCGGGGCGCGGGTCGCCAGCCCAGACTAGCCCGACCTTGAGCCCTCCGGCAGGCAACCGTGCTTTCCAGCGCTCGACGTCGTCCTGCGTCGCGTGCAGGTACGGCACGTTCGCGGGAATCGTCGCGACCGTCGTACCAAAACGCAGCGGCAGGCTCATCGTGAAACACCAGTAATCGTGCCGGCCGATCGGCTGCGTGCCGTCCAGCGCAATCCATTCGTCCACACCTTCGATCGTCTCGAACAGGCGTTTCGCGGCGCCCAGGCATGCCACGCTCAGGTGCGCGACGCCGCGTGCCTTGAGCAGCGGCAAATAGCGGCTGAACTGGAAACTGTCGCCATAGCCTTGTTCGTGCCAGACGATCAGCGACTTGCCCGCTAACGATTCGCCTTGCCAGTGTGCGAACGGCAGCGCGGGCGGAACCGTCTGCCGGTTCGCGAGACCGGCGTCGTAGCGCGCTTCCCAGAGCGGCCAGCCGTGCGCGAAATCGCCATCGGCGAGCAGGCTCAGCGCCAGGTTCAGCTTCACCTGCGCCGATTCCGGTTCGAGTGCCAGGGCGCGGCGAAAACACGCGGTCGCCTCGGCCAGCTTCTGGCGCTCGTAGAGCACGAGACCGAGGTTGTTGAGCGTCGATCGATCGGGCTGGATGGCCACCGCGTGACGGCAGAGCGCTTCGGCTTCTTCGTGGCGATCCAGTTCGGTGAGCGCGAGGCCGAGCGCCGTGCAGGCGTTGGCGTAGTCGGGCTGGAGCGCGATGGCGCGATGCCATGCGTGCACCGCCTGGGCCAGAAGGCGCTGCCGGAAATACGCTGCGCCAAGGTTGTAGTGGGCCGTGGCGTAGTCGGGCAGCAGCGTCAAGGCGTGGAGCAGGCTCGCTTCGGCGTCGCTCAGGCGGCCGAGTTCGAGCAGCGCGGCCCCCAGGTTGTTGTGCGCCTGCGCGAACGCCGGCTGAAGCCGGATGGCCTCGCGACAGGCGGCTTCGGCTTCGGCATGACGGCCCGCCGCGTTGAGCAGCGCGCCCAGATCGTTGTGCAGGCTGGCGTCGGTGGCCTGTAGCGCCAGCGCCTGACGGTATTCGTGCTCCGCCTCGACGGGATGGCCGCTTTTTTGCAGCACGCGCGCGAGGTCGTGATGCACCACAGGCGTGTGCGGTTCGAGCGCGACCGCGTGACGCAACGCGGCGGTGGCGGCCGCGTGATCGCCCAGCTCGTAGAGGACGTTGCCGAGATTGCGGTGCGCGTGCGCCAAATCGGGCTTTGCCGCGATCGCCCGCTGCCACAGCGCGGCGGCGGCGGCCTTGTTGCCGGTGGTGGCGAGGCAGAGCGCGGCGAGGTTCAAGGCGCTGGCGTCGGCCGCCTGCGGGCCGAGCAGCGGTGCAAGCGTGGCGAAGGCGTCAGCGGGGCGCCCGCCGGAAAACAGGGCGAGCGCGCTTTGGTAGAGATGGGGTACGGCTTGGGTCGTCACGGTAGCGGTGGGAAGTGCGGGATCGTCTGGATGATCGGCGCACGGCGGCTACACGGGTATCGGACAAATCTGAGATGTCCAGCGCGCCCAGTTTGTCCTGGTGGTTGCCTGGTCGGTGCCTGGTGGTTGCCAGGTCGTTGCCCGGCAGGGGCTAGCTGTTGTTGCGATCGGCGATCAACTGGGCGATCTGACGTTCGCCGATGATGCCGCTCCACGCATTGACCCAGCGCATCGCGACCTGTTGCTCGTCGGGCGCGTCGGCGTCCATCAGGCGGCCCATGGCCTTGCGCAGCCGGTACATCGAGTAGGTCTTGCGTCGGGCGTCGGGCTGGGGCGATTGATTCATGATGCGTCTCTCAGTATTGAAATGATCAGACGAATCTAACTTATCACGCGCATTGTCAGCGCTGGACTCCGCAAAAGGCCGCAAGACATCTGGGGCTATTTCTTGACAATGCGGCGACCATGCTAACCGGCCCAGTCTACGTCGTCATGCGCCTGCACGTATAGCCAGGCGGCCCGCACATCACGATCTTCAGGATTTCCTGAACGCAATTTCGGCTAATCCGCCAGTCAAATTGAGCGTTCCGCTCATTTAGCGCCGCCTCGCTTGCGCCGATAGTTCAGATAGTTGAATCGTCGGACTTTTTACAAGGGCTCAGGCGTTGAAAATATCCATTGCACAGCGACTGGCGCTGACTTTGTGCCTCTCATTGGGCGCACTCGTCGTTACGTCCGCATTTTCTTTCTGGCATTTGCGCGGCGCCCAGCAGCGTTTCACCGATGTGCAGACCCACATCCTGCCGGGCCTGATCAATCTCGATCAAACGCGGCAGGCCATGACCGATCTGCGCGTCGCGCTGTACCGGCATGCGCTGACGAGCGACCCGGCCACGAAAAGTGCCGCCGAGACCCGTATGCACGCCGCCGACGATAGCCTCGACACCTTGCTTGCCCAGTACGAGCGCGAAGACGTGCAGGGCGACCCCGAAGACGAGCGCCTCGCGCTCGCCGACCGCGCCAATATCGCGGCTTACCGGCAGGCGCGCGAAACATTTCTCGCGGCGTCGCGCGCGAACGATACCGCTGCCGCGTCGGCGATGCTGATTCGCGGCGACCTCGATGCCGCTTCGCAGGCCGTGCGCGCGGGGCTCGACAGACACGTCGCGTACAACGTCGACGCCAGCCGCAAGTCGCGCGAGGACGGCGACGGCGCGTACGCCCAGTCGCTCTGGTTCATGGCGGGCCTGACGGCGGCCGTACTGGCCGCGAGCGTGGCGCTGGCCGTGTCGCTGTTTCGCGTGGTCGATGGCGGCTTGCGCCGCACGCGCTCGGCGCTGGGCGATGTCAGCGAATCGCTCGACCTGACGCTGCGCGCGCCGGTGCCGCGCATGGACGAACTCGGGCAGAGCGCGGCGGCCTTCAACCGGCTGATGGAGCGCATCGCCCAGGCGCTGGGGTCGGTGCACGCATCGAGTGAAGCGATCGCGACCACGACCAAAGAGATTGCGATGGGCAACACCGATCTGTCGGCGCGCACCGAGCAGCAGGCCGCCTCACTGGAGGAAACCGCGGCGAGCATGACGCAGCTCACGCACACGGTGCAGCAAAGCGCGGGCAACGCGCGCGAAGCCAGCCTGCTTGCCAGCAAGGCCGCAGGCATGGCGGAGGTAGGCAACCGTGCGGTCGAAGACATGGTTCAGACCATCGGCCGCATTCACGAAAGCTCGAAGCGCATCGCCGATATCACGGGGATGATCGACAGCATCGCGTTCCAGACCAACATCCTCGCGTTGAACGCGGCCGTGGAGGCGGCGCGCGCGGGCGAGCAGGGGCGCGGCTTCGCAGTGGTCGCGAGCGAGGTGCGCAACCTGGCGCAGCGCTCGTCGACGGCGGCAAGGGAGATCAAGAGCTTGATCGAAACGTCGGCGCAACTGGTCGATGCGGGCTCTCAGCAGGCCGCGGGCGTGGGCGTGACGATGGCGCAGGTGCGCGACGCGATCCAGCAGGTCTCGGCGTTCGTGGAGCAGATCGCGTCGGCGTCGTCCGAGCAAAGCGACGGCATCGAGCAGATCGACCAGGCGGTGCGCCAGATGGACGCGGTCACCCAGCAGAACGCCGCGCTCGTCGAACAGGCGGCCGCTGCGGCGCTCTCGCTCGACGAGCAGGCCGTGAACCTGCGCCAGGCGGTCGCGGTGTTCCAGTTCGCGCGTGCGCGCCGTGGCGGAGCCTGAGATGGAAGAACGTCAGCCCACCTTGAAGGCGATCGCCGCGCAAACGGCAGAGGTCACCGCGCGTATCTCTCGTCTTGCAGGACGCGCCGTGGTCATGCAGAAGTTCATCGAGCTGGCGATGCCCGCGCTAAGCCCGGTGCAAGCCGCAGAGATTCACCAGCAACTGCGCAAGACCCTCGAAGACGTGATGGCGCTGATGGACGATGCGCTGTTGCCGCCCGACTATCACACGGCCTTCCTCGACAAGACGAACGAACTGCTGCGCGAACTGGAGCGCAAGCTCAAGGCGGGAGCTTAAGGGCTTGAGGGCCTAAGGCTGCGGCGGGCTCAGCGGCCCGTTTGCGTCGCGGTGTCGTGGCTCTGGCTCGCCAGCGCCTCGCCGAACACGAGCCGCACCGTCGATCCGGTGCCCGCCTGGCTCACGATATGGAACTGCGCGCCGATCATGCGCGCGCGCTCCTTCATGCCCTGCACGCCGTAGGAGCCGCCGCGCGTCGCGAGCGCGACGTCGAAGCCCCAGCCGTTGTCGCGCACTTCGATCTCGAAGCGCTCAAGCGTGCGCAGGATCACGTCCACGCGCGAGGCGCGCGCATGGCGGCTCACGTTGGTGAGCGCCTCCTGGACGATGCGGAACACGGCGGTTGCGCGATCGTCGCCCAGCACGGGTTCCGCGCCTTCGAGCCGGAACGTGCAGCGAATCCCGTTGTGTTTCGCGAAGTCCTGCACGAGCCATTCCAGCGCCGAGATCAGCCCGAAGTTCAGCGCCGCCGGGCGCAGATGGCTCGCGACGTTGCGCACGATGTCGATGGTTCGCTCGACGAGGTCGCCGATATCGTTGCATTTGGGCGTCCAGTCGCTGCCCTGGCTCAGGCGCATCTTCAGCAGCGAGACGTTGATCTTGATGGCGGTGAGCAACTGGCCCAGCTCGTCGTGGATCGTCATGGCGATCTGGCGGCGCTCTTCTTCGCGAATCGATTCCTGGTGCGCCGAAAGCTCGCGCAACTGCTCGCGCGAATCGCGCAGCGCGCGCTCGGTTCGCACGCGCTCACGCACTTCCTGCTCCAGCTGGTCGCGATGGCGCGTGAGGTCTTCCATCGCCTGCTTGCGCGAGGTGATGTCGGTGAGCTGGCCTTCCAGCGCGGGCAGGCTCGACGAATCGCAATACGTGCCGCGCGCGTTCAGCAGGCACCAGAGCGTCGTGCCGTCGGCGCGTGCGAGCGCAATTTCCATCCCGGCGATCTCGCCGTTCAGGCCCACGAGTGCGAACAGCTGCTCGACCTGGGCGGTGGAGAAGGGCGCTGCGGCAGCCGTCACCGCCGATCGTCCATGCGGCGTGAGCGAGGCGATGAGCGCCGCGACATTGGGAAAGCCGAACAGACGCGCCATCGCCGGATTGGCTTCCTGCAGCACGCCGTCGCGATCGAGTACGAAGATGCCTTCGAGCGCATTCTCGACGATGCTGCGGTACTTGCGCTCGCTTTCCTTGAGTGACGCAGTCGAGTCGTGCAGCCGCGCCGCCATCAGGTTCACGCGCGCGGCGAGGCGACCCAGTTCGGCGCTCGATTCGATCACGCAGCGGCTCTCCAGGTCGCCGCCCGCGATCCGGTCGACCATCTCTTCGAGTCGCCGGATCGGTTCGCGCACGAGATGGCGGATCAGCAGGAACGTGACGATATAGACGACCAGCAGCGCCAGCGCGAGCGTGCAGAGCACCACGGCGCGCGCTGCCGAAAAGCCGCTTTCCGCCACGGCCCGCGTGAGCACGACGCGCACCTCGCCGATACGCTCGCGCGGCGCGTCGCCCGGCGGCGTGAACTCGATCGGCCGCACGCGCACGACCTCTTCGCCGGGGCCTGGCGTGCTTGCATTACGCACATCGGCGAGCACGCCGTAATGGGTCGCAGTGACCGTGAGGCGCACGACTTCGGGATTCGGACTGAGCGTATTCAACTGCCGGTCGATGGCGTCTCGATCGACGTTCCACAGCGGTTGCGCGAGCGACTGGCCGAGCAGGTCGGCGATGCGGTTCGCGCGCTCGTCGAGTTCGACGATACGCCGCTCGCGCGTGTGCTGGAGCACGACCAGCGCGCAACTGCTGGCCACGAGCATGCCGAGCACCACGAGCGACAGCATCAACTGTGCATGCAAGGTGCGCGGAAAAGCGCGCCGCAACCGTGTTCGCCACATCATGCGATCCTTGCGGCAGTGTTCAGCATGGGCTGGAGGTTGAAGTCGTAGGCGCCGCCGTGCTGAAGGCGCGCGAGGCGCGAAAAAGCGCTGAAATCCGGGGCTTCGCGACGCTCGAACACGATCTCGTAGTAGCGCGCCGCGTCCTTGTCGTGCAGCACCTTCAGGTAGTCGAGGCGCTGGCGCACGCCGCCTGCCTGCGCGAAATCCGCGCCGTGATGATAGTCGTGCAGCAGCACCATCGCGCACGCACCGATGAACTGGTCGCCCGCGACGATGGCCGCCATATCGCCGCGCATCACCGACTCCACCGCTTCAGGCAGCGCGCCGAACCCGCCCACGATCACGTTCGAATGCCGCTCGCGCACGGCGCTCAGCGCCCCGAGCGTCATCGAATCGTTGGCAGCCCAAAGGATATTGGCGTCCGGGTAGCGCGCGAGCAGCACGAGGGCCTTGTCGCGCCCGTCGGCGTAGCTCCAGTCGCCGTAGACGAGCTGGCAGGTGTGATCCTGGGCGCGGCGGGCGAGCGCCGCCTGTGCGCCGCTGGCGCGCTCGTGCGAGACCGGCGTGGCAGGATCGCCGGTAATGCCGAGCACGCGCGCGGGCGCGTCGCCATGGCGTTGCACGAGATCGTCCATGAGGCGGGCGCTGCCGCGCTGCGCATCGGCGGTCACCGTGCCGATCCAGTTGGCGATCGCGCCGCGCTCGTTGCCCGTCACGGCGCGTTGCGCATCGGTCAGGTCGTTGTGGATCAGCAGCACCCTGGCCGGCGAGCGCGCGAGTGTGCGCAGCATCGAGGTCGCGGTCATCTTCTCGTTGACGATGACGACGTAGTCGGGCGCCACGCGGCGCGCGACGATCGACTCGGCCTGGCGCAGCATCAGCAGGTGGTCGCGCTCCGCGTAAAGGACTTCGAGCTCCATGCCGAAGCGCTGCGCCGTCGCCGCCATGAAGCGCGATACGTACTGCCAGTGCGGGCCGCTGCTGCCTTGCTCGCTTTCGCCGGGGTTCAGGAACACGACACGGGCCGCGGGACGGCTGGGCGGCATGGCCCAGGGCGCGGACGCCGCGACCAGACCCGCGCCCGCCGCAAGGCAGCGAGCCAGCATCTGTCTTCTGTTCATTGCCATGTTCGGGCGAACCGGTTCGTCCATTTGCATTGCCCGCCGTCGCACCGTCGATTACGTCGATTAGTCGCGCAGCATACCGCGACGCAATTTTGCACACAATGCGCATAGACCTGAAGGTCGCTACGATTTAGCTTCGTCGGACACGGCAATAAATAGAAAGAATCGACGCATGCCGTGGCCTGCCAATCAGTGCCGGAACGCTTGAGCGCAAGGAAGCGAACTGCGCGAGAAGAGGGCGCACCGGCAACACGTCGTTAAGGATTTCCTGACGCGTAATTCAGGAAGCGTCACCCTCGTTTGCAGTCGGGGATGACTGTACTCGCGCACGGTGACGCGCCATATTCCGGTGTATGAACGGCGGGGCCGCAAAGCAATGAGGCAGCGTGATGACTTTATCGATGCAGGACCGCAAGGCGCAGATCGAAGAGGCGGACACGCTCTGCCTGCGGCTGTTTGATACGTGGTGCGAAACACGCAGCCAGACGCCGCTGGCGTACCTGATGCACTGCTGGCCGCTGCGCAATACCGGCGTGGATCGGCTGATACGTCTGCAGGAAACGCTGAAGGACTTGCGCGCTTACCACGAGGATCAACTGGATTCGCGGGCGCTGTCGATGCTTGACGCGCTGTTTGCCTGTCTCGATGCCGTGATCGACCGCACGCAAACGCCGGTTGCGCTGCGCCTGGCCGGTTGACCGTCGGGCAGGGCGGGCGCTGACTCGCTGCCTTGTCCGATCATTGGCCCGCCGAAACTGGCCAACCTGTTGCCCGCCGCGCGGCGTGGCGACGAGCGCGTAATACGACAACCAACAATGGCGGGCACTCACGCGCATGACCCATACACTTCCGCGCACGATTGTGCTCGGCGGCGGCAGTTCCGCCGATTTTTCCGCGATTACAGAAGCGCTTACACAACCGGGCGTGCGGCTGCTGATCGCGCGCGACGATGCGCAGGTATTGGCGCTTTCGCGCGCGGCGCTGCCCGACCTGATCCTGCTCGACGCGGGCGAGGCGCACGACTCGCTCGCCCTGTGCCGCGAGCTGAAAAGCGACGTGCTCGCACGCGACATTCCGGTCATCCTCGTTCTCTCATCGGGCGCGCATGAAACGCTGCGCGCGGGCTATGCGGCAGGCGCCGCCGACCACGTGCTCAAGCCCCTATGCGTCGAAGAGCTGACGGCGCGCGTGCACACCCAAATGGCGCTAAGCGCGCTGCGGCGCGAGCACGTTGCCCAGCACGCGAAACCGTCCATCGACGAATCCAGTCCGGTCGCGCTGTGCGTGACCGCCATGCCGGGCGGCGAACTGCTATACGCCAATGCGCCGCTGCGCCAGTTGCTGCGGATCGACGAGGGGGCGAGCACCCACGTCAATATCGTCGAGTTCTACGTCGATCGCGCCGTGCGGGAGCAATTGATCCGGCACCTCACGTCGGAGGGCAAGCTGCTCGGCGCCGAAGTCGAAATGCGGCGGCGCGACGGCACGCGGTTCTGGGCGCTGGCGAACGCGCGCATCGCCACCTATGAGGACGTGCCCGCCGCCTATGTCGGCCTTTGCGATATTTCCGGGCGCAAGCGCATCGAGCAGGATCTTGAGCGCTCGCGCGACCAGCAACGCGAATTGCTCGGCTATTTCGACTGCGCGGGCGAGGACGAGCGCAAGCGCAGCGCGTTCCAGATCCAGGATGAAGTCGGACAGCTGCTCACGGCGCTGAAGATGGACGTCTCGCTGTTGCGCATGCGCCTGAGCGACGATCGCGATGCCATCAGCAAGACCGAGGACATGCGCGCGCTGGTCGAAAGCTCGATCCGCATGGTGCGGAGCGTGGCGAGTCACCTGCGGCCTGCTGCGCTAAACTTCGGCATCGTTTCCGCGCTCGAATGGCTCGCTGAGGATTTCAGCCGCCGCCACGGCGTTGCCTGCGACTTGCAGGTCGAAGGCAACGAACCGGTCTTGTCCGACATGCGCGCGACGGCGCTCTACCGGATCGTCGAGTCCGCGCTGGACAACGTGGCGCGCCATGCGAGCGCGCAGCACGTGCAGATGCAGCTTGCGAGCGGCGGCGAAACGCTGGCGCTTCGCGTGCACGACGATGGACGCGGTTTCGACCCGTCGGCCGCAACGGCGAATCACGCTTACGGATTGCTCGGCATGACGGAGCGCGCGCGGCTGATCGACGGCAGCTTGCAGATCGACAGCCGGCCGGGCGAGGGCACCACCATTTCGATCCACATTCCGCTCGACGAGGGCAGCACGCTCACATGATCAGGATTCTCATTGCGGACGACCACGCCATCGTGCGTGGCGGGCTCAAGCAGATCATCGCGACGACGCACGACATGGTTGTCACGGCGGAGGCCGCCCAGGGCTCGGAAGTCGTGGACAAGCTGCGCAGTTGCGAAATCGATCTGTTGCTGCTCGACATGACAATGCCGGGCATTAGCGGCGTCGACCTGATCCGCCGCGTGCGCGCCGACCGGCCCGCGTTGCCCGTACTGGTGCTGAGCATCCACAACGAAGCGCAAGTGGCCTCGCGCGCCTTGCGTGCGGGCGCGACGGGCTACGTGACCAAGGACAGCGATCCCGACGTGCTGCTGGCCGCGATCCGCAAGCTTGCGGAAGGCGGGCGGTTTATCGACCCGAAGCTGGTCGATGCGCTGGTGTTCGAGAAACACGCGGGCGACGAGCCGCCGCACGAAGTGCTCTCCGACCGCGAGTTCCAGGTGCTGCAAATGCTGGCCGCGGGCCGCAGCATCAACGATATCGCCGACGCCTGCGCCCTGAGCGCCAAGACGATCAGCACGCACAAGATGCGGCTCATGCAGAAGCTCGGCCTGACCAATAACGCCGAAGTGATCCGCTATGCCATTCGCCATGGGCTGATTGCGGAGTAGACTGCCTGGTACGGTGTCGACACGAACCGTGCGCGGTGAAGGAAATCCTGACGCCTTAACCAGAATTTTCTGCGGGAACTATCCGCTGCCGCCGATGGAGACAAACCTGACGCCTGCCTACGATGCTTGCAACGGCACGCACGGCGGGAGATCAGGGATGATGGTGCAGCAGTCGCTTCGAACGGCAGTCGGCAAATGGCTGGATCCGAAAGAAGGCCACACGGTGCGTGTCCTGGCCGTGCAGCGCGGTGAGTTGGGCAGGATCGTGAGTGTGTGCGTCGAGATTGACGGTGTCATCGGCGCACAGGGTCGTGGCCCGCATGCGCTGTTCTTCTTTCGACATGCCGATCGCATATGGCGGGTGTTCCCACCGGAACGGGCACGGCCTGCCATGCGTGTCGACCGCCTGGAGACGTGAGCGGCGCAGTCGTCCTGATGCAGACGGAGTTCACAGCAGGAATTCGCGGCAGGAGTTCGCAGTAGGGACACGATCAACACCACACAAGGAGCGACCCATGCGAGTCGAGCAAGCCGAGGCAGCGCAGGAAGGTCAGGAGGTCTTGTCGGTGTATGAAACCGAATTGCGGGCGTGGATGAGCCAGTGGTTCGACCAGGCCATCTCGCGGGGCTTCGTGCGCCCGCCATTCATGCTGGATGACGCGAAGGCGCAGCGTCTCGAAGGTCTGTTTATTGCCGGGCTCACGCCTGGCGAAGGCGCGCAGGCGTTTTTCTGCACGGCGCATTGAGGCACGTTCAAGAGCCGTTCAAGAGCCATTTAACCGCTGTCTATGGAAAATGGCCGGCAAGCTTGGGGGCTTGCCGGCCATTTGTCGCGGCATAAAAAGGTCGCAACAACTGGCGCGACGTGAAGAGCTCCAGCATCGGGCTGAGCTGGAACCTGAGAGCGGGATCACAACGCTGATTTCGTGTGAGGTATCGTAGCGCGCGAGTTGCGATGCGCCAGATAGGCGCTGGATGATTTTGGGTTAAGGATTTTCTGAACGGCGGTTAGAAGCGGACATTTCAGCTTCGCCATTGTAAAAATAAAATGTCGATAATTTATGTTATGTAAAATCACAAAAACGGGCGAAAAACCTGCTCTCGCCCAGCCAGCCTGACTTCCCGGCTAGCCTTATTGCGCCCCTCGGGCTATCGCATGCGCCTTCACGCTGCGGCCACCTGCCTCCAGCGCTGCCTCGCATTGAGCGCAACGTCCAAAGATAACCAGGCTCGCGCTCGTATAGCTGAACTCGCGCGCAGCCGCGATCGTGGCGTGCTGCATTTCGAGTTCGCTGTCGTCGATATCGCGGATCGTGCCGCAGTCGTTGCACACCAGATGCGAATGACGCGTGCCGCGGTTGAGTTCGTACACGACGCGCTGCTCGCCGATCCACGCGTTCGTAATCAGCCCGGCTTCCAGCAATTGCGCCAGCGCACGATAGACGCTCGCCAGGCTGCATTGCTCGGTGTCCGGCGGGACGCGCCGGAACACCTGATCGGCGGTCATGTGTTCAGTCGGGAATTCGTGAAACAGCTGTAGGACGGCGACGCGACTCGACGTCGGACGCATACGGGCTCGCTTCAGATCGGCGTAAATCGCTCTCATTACATCGGATACAGTTTCGGAGTCAGGCGACAGTCTCGTCGGGGCTTGCTTAAGGCTTGCTTAAGTCCCCGCGTCGCGATGCGATTTGCTCGCGCCGATGCTTTACGCGACATTTCCTTGCGGTTAGCATACGGTTAAATGTAAATGATTCGCATTTGCAAAGTCGACTACGACTGACCTTCTATTCCTATACTCATCAATGCTTGCCAAGCTAACGACTCACGCCTCGAACCGCCTTTTTCCGCGCACCCATGCTGCCGCGCCGTTGCGCCGCCTGGCGATCGCCGCAGCCTTCGTTGCACTGGGTGCACCGATGCTCGCGCCGGCCCATGCGCAGCCGCAGCTAGCGAGCAAGCACCCTCCACCGCCCGGCTGCTCGCTGCAAAGCCCGTTGTCTGGTACGTCACGCGTCTCGCGCACGCCGATCGCGCCGAGGACGACAAGGTTCGCGCGCACCTCGAATCGCTTGGCTTCGCGGTGACGATGGTCGATCAATCGGCGCCGGTCGTCGATGCGCGCGGCGCCCAGCTCGTCATCATTTCGTCGGTGGTGAGCGCGCGCGACATGGTCGGCACCGCGTATCGCGACATCGGCGTGCCGTTGCTCACGTGGGAGTCGGATCTGTTCGATTCGCTGCGTTTCACGGGCCAGCGCAAGGGCGTGGATTTCGGCGAACTCGCCAAGGAGCATTACGTCAACGTCGTGAATGCGCCGAGTCCGCTCGCGGGCGGCGTCGCGGCGGGCAAGCGCTGGGTTTATCCGCGCGATGGCGAGATGGGCTGGGGGCGTCCGGCGCCGGGGGCGACCGTGGTCGCCACGGTTCCCGGCGAGCCCGACCACGCGGTGCTGTTTGGCTACGAAAAAGGCGCGACGATGGATTACGACTTCATCGCGCCGGCGCGGCGCGTGGCGGTGTTTCTCGGCAACCGCAGCTTCGAACATCTCAGCGCCGATGGCCAGTCGATGTTCGACGCCGCCGTGCAATGGGCGCTCGCGGGCGCGCAGGTGGACGCCCGCGAACCCTGAGCCCCTGAGCCTTACCGCGGCGCGTTCACCACGACGTACTGCACCTGGGCGCCGACGTATTGCGGCTGATACCACGTCTCGCCGCACTGCTCGTACGTTGCGCCGCCGACCACGATCGTCGTGCATGCAGGCGGCAGGGTCGCGACCATCGATCCGACCACGGCTGCGGTGATGCCAACCGTCACCGCAGCGGCGACTGGATCGACGTACCAGCCGCCGCCCCAGTATCCGGGCGGCGGAGGTGGTGGAGGCGGCGGCGCGGGAGGATGCGGCCCAGGGCCTGGCGGCGGCCCCGGTGGATGCGGCTGCGGCCCGGGCCCAGGCCCAGGCGGATGGGGATTCGGATTCGGATTTGGCTGCGGCGCTGGGGGATGCGGCTGCGGCCCGGGCTGTCCGCCGCCGTGATACTCACCGCCCCCGTTAAATCCCGGCCGCGTCGGCATCTGTGTGCCGCCGCCGAAGTTCCCACCCATCGGATGGATGCTCGTGCGCGCCATGCCGCGAAACGCCAGCGCCTCACCCGAGGCCAGCGTCACCGACACCGCGAGCGCCGCCGCGATCACCCGTTGCGCAGAGTTGCCGTTCATCATTCGGCCTCCTCATATGGCGAACGATCCGCGGGTTTGAGCGCGATCTCGCGCGCCCCGGCACGCGCATGAAACACGAATGTCGAAGGCGCGAACAACGGGTTGAGCTTCCAGTGATACGTGACCTCGTGGCGCGGGCGTGAGGTCTGGGTCGTATCGGTGATGATCATTTTGCACGGCAGCGGCCGGCGGCCCGTTTCGATCCACAGCTCCCAGTCCGCACCGCTTTGCCGGTACGCATAGTGCGTGCAGCTGCGCTTGTCGACTTTCTCCACGCCGATGATCTGCGCCGCCTGGATCGACTGATCGTCGGGCTTGCCGTTGCCCCAGTAGAACAGGTCGGCAAGCGGCGCTTCGATATGCCAGTTGCTGGCGAGATCGTGAACCAGTCCGTCGAGCGTCGGCGGCGCGTCCTGCCGCGCGTAGAAGCCCTTTTTCTGGTTGTAGATCGTGAAACGGCGACCGTCGTAGACCATGCCGCGCACATTGCCGTTACCCGTGATGTCGGCGCGCAGGCGGTTGGGTCGCTTCACCTTGAGCACCGTGTGGTGCAACAGCGCGGCGTTCTGGCCATTGTCGAGCACGACATCGGTGGCCGTATCGGCATCGACTTCGAACGCGTGCAACGTGCGCAGGTACGCGCCCATCGCATCGAGCGCATCGGTTGCGTGCGCATCGATCGCGCTCGACGCGCCGCCGTTGCCGTTATTGCCGCTCGCGTCGGCGCCGAGATCGTTGAGCGGCGACGGCACGTTCGACTGCGCCGGCACATGTTCGTGGAAGGGCTCCTGATGCGCGCAGCCCGCGAGTGTCATGGCGCCCAGCAGCGCCGTGGACAGCGAGAGAGCGAGCTTCGTGCCGAACCTGCAAGGCAACGTGCGCGCAGTGACTCCAGGGAAGACTCTTTTGTTCACGTCGTCTCCTGACTGAAAGTTCGCCTTGTCCGGCTGCTGCTCTTCACTTTTGCCCGCTGCCCCGTCATTCGAGCGAGGCAGAAAAAGCAGGCAACGGCCGGCGAAGTGCGCGACGCTTCAAGGAGATAACGCAGTGATGACGCGCGCTTCGTATTGTCGAGCTTAGCAGCGTCCAGACCGCTCCGTCACATGAATGCGCCACTGGGCGCACCGGTTTTTTCGAGTGGCGCGTCCAGCAACGATCCCGCTCGCCACGCTCGGTGAAAGCCCTGGTCGGATCGTCGATTTCGCCGCTGTATCATTCGCATGAAATTTATAGAACGCCGTTCTATCAGATAGAACGGCAAGAGACGGCAGGTGCATTGCGCGCCGCCAAACCGTAGCCCGTGCTCAGGAGGAGCCACCATGTCCAGTCTGCCGCTCGACGCGACTCACGCGTCGTCCCGCGACCCTGCCGCGCACGGCGACGCGGCGCAGATCAACGCGCGTATTGACCGCCTGCCCGCCACCCGCGCGGTCTGGACGCTCGTGCTGCTGCTCTCGTTTGGCGGCTGGTTCGAGTTCTACGATCTGTTCTTCACCGCCTACGTCGGGCCGGGGCTCGTCAAGAGCGGGCTTTACTCGACGACCACCGCATCGTTCTTCGGCTTTTCGGGGCTGGGCGCGTTCGTGGCGGCATCGTTCGCGGGGCTGTTTATCGGCACGTTCTGTTTCACGGGGCTGGCCGACCGCTATGGCCGGCGCACGATGTTCACGGCCTCGCTGCTCTGGTATTCGGCGGCCACCTTCGTCATGGCGATGCAGACGTCCGCGCCCGCCATCAATCTGTGGCGGCTGATCGCGGGCATTGGCGTCGGCATCGAACTCGTCACCATCGATACCTACGTGAGCGAACTCGTGCCGCGGCACATGCGCGGACGCGCGTTCGCATTCGTGCATCTCGTGCAGTACACGGCGGTGCCCTCGGTCGCGCTGCTCGCGTGGTGGTTCGTGCCGCGTACGCCGCTGGGCTTCGACGGCTGGCGCTGGGTGGTGATGTTCGGCGCGTGTGGTGCGCTGATTGCCTGGGCGATCCGCCGCCGCGTGCCGGAAAGCCCGCGCTGGCTTGCGCAGCGCGGTCGTCACGAAGAAGCCGCGCGCATCCTGACGAAGCTCGAAGCCAAAGTGGAAGCGCAGTATGGGCGCCCTTTGCCAGCGCCCTCAACCGACGCGGCGAGCGTGACCCCGCAGGCGCACACCAAAGCCCGTTTCGCCGAGATCTGGCAGCCGCCGTATCGCCGCCGCACGATCACCCTGCTCGTCTTCAACCTGTTTCAGGCGATTGGCTTTTACGGCTTCGCGTCCTGGGTGCCCACGCTGCTGGTTTCCAAGGGCGTGACGGTCACGCATGGCCTGCTCTATTCCTTCGTGATCGCCGCGTCGAACCCGTTCGGCCCGCTGATCGGCATGGCCATCGCCGACCGCATCGAGCGCAAGACGCTCATCGTGCTCGCGGCGCTTGCCATCGCGGTATTCGGCTCGCTGTTCGCCTTCCAGACGTCGCCCGCGATGCTGATGGTGCTGGGCGTGCTCATCACGCTTGGCGGCACGCTGCTGTCGGTCGGTTACCACGCCTATCAGGTCGAGCTCTTTCCCACTCGCATGCGCGCCACGGCGGTGGGCTTCGTCTATTCGATGTCGCGGCTGTCCGCGATGTTCTCGGGTTTCATGATCGCGTTCGCGCTGCGCCATTTCGGCGTTCCCGGCGTGTTCGCGCTGATTACCGGAGCGATGGTCATGGTGATGGCGGCAATCGGCCTGTTTGGGCCGCGCACCAACAACCGCTCGCTCGAATCGATTTCCCAATGATCTGAAAACCTGAAAAGAGGCTGGAATAACGATGTTGCCTTTAGCTGGAGTACGCGTTCTCGATCTTTCGAACGTCCTGGCCGGCCCGTTCTGCGCCTATCAACTGGCGCTGCTCGGCGCCGAAGTCACCAAGGTCGAGCATCCCGAAGGCGGCGATCTCGCGCGCCGCCTGGGTGCGGACAAGGACGCCGCCGCCCGCAACATGGGCGCGTCCTTCGTGGCCGTGAACGCGGGCAAGCGCTCGATCACGCTGAACCTCAAGGATGCGCGCGGCAAGGCGATCCTGCGCGATCTCGTGAAAGACGCCGACGTGCTGGTCGAGAATTTCCGCCCAGGCGTGATGGATCGACTGGAGCTGGGATTCGATAAGCTATCCGAATTGAATCCGCGCCTTGTCTACTGCGCGATTTCGGGCTTCGGCGAAAGCGGCGAACTCGCGCCGCGCCCCGCTTACGACCAGATCATCCAGGGCATGGCCGGTGTGATGAGCGTGACCGGCGACGCGCACAGCGCACCGCTGCGCGTGGGCTATCCCGTCTCGGACACCGTAGGCGGCCTCACCGCTGCATTCGGCATCTGTGCGGCGCTGGTCGATGCACGCACGAGCGGACGTGGCCGCAGGATCGATGTCTCGATGCTCGAAGCGACGCTTGCGACCATGGGCTGGGTCGTGTCGAACTACCTGAACGCAGGTGTCGAGCCCACGCCGATGGGCAACGAAAATTTCACCGCCGCGCCCTCGGGCACCTTCGCGACGGGCGACGGCCTGCTCAACATCGCCGCCAACGAAACGCGTCAGTTCGAGAGCCTGTGCGACGTGATCGGCCGCGCCGACCTGCCGCGCGATGAACGGTTCGCCGCGCGCCATCTGCGCAAGCAGCATCGCGCCGAACTCAAGGCCGAGATCGAAGCCGCCCTCGCCGCCGACAGCGCCGCGAACTGGGAAACGAAGCTGCTCGCGCGCGGCGTGCCCGTGGGCCGCGTGCTGACGGTGCCGCAGGTTCTCGCGCATCCCCATCTGGCCGAGCGCCGCTTCGTGCGCGAATTCGCGCCGGCGCACGGTGAAGCCGCGCAACGCGTCACGCGCGCGGGCCTGTGCCTGGGCGACGCCGATGCCGCGCCCTCCTCGCCTGCACCGACGCTCGGCGCGCACACGCGCGAAACGCTCGCACAACTTGGCTACGACGCCGCGCAGGTCGAAACGTTGCGCGCGCAAGGAGTGATCTGAACATGACAAACGAAACGAAGAACGCCGACCTCGCTGCGCTGTGCGCCGACTACTGGAGCACCTCGATCATCGACATCCACCCCGGCTCGATTGCCGTGCGCGGCTATCCGATCCAGGAACTGATCGGCCGCGTGAGCTTCCCGCAGATGATCTGGCTGATGCTGCGCGGCGAACTCCCAGGGGACGATGAAGCCGCATTGCTTGAAGCAGCGCTGGTCGCTTCAGTGGATCACGGCCCGCACGCGCCGTCGATTGCAATTTCGCGCATGGCGACGAGCTGCGGATTGCCGCTGAACGGCGCGATGGCTTCGGCGCTCAATGCGCTCGATGACGTGCATGGCGGCGCAGGCCAGCAGGCGGTCGAACTCTATGCGTCGATTGCCGCGCTGCTGGACGCAGGCCGCACGCTGGACGAAGCCGTCGAAACGGGCGTCGATGCCTTCATCGCCGAACACGGGAAGTACCTGCCGGGCTTCGGCCACCGCTTTCATCCGGTCGATCCGCGCGCGCGCCGCCTGCTGGAAATGGTCGATGCGCGCGTGGAATCGGGCGTTATCGGCGGGCGCTACGCGCTGATCGCGCGCGGCGTCGAGGCGCTGCTGAAGAAGCGCAAGGACAAGCCGGTGCCCATGAATATCGACGGCGTCACCGCCGTGATTTATGCCGAACTGGGCTTCGCGCCCGAACTTGCACGCGGCGTCTTCTGTCTGTCGCGCGCCGTTGGCATTCTGGCGCACGCGTGGGAGCAGCGCGGGCGCGGGGAGCGCAACAAAGGGCCGATGCCGCGCCAGATGGCCTATGCGTACACAGGCCCGGCGCGCCGCCACCTGGACGGAACGCAGCGCTAGCTGCCCGAACGCGCGCGTTGCGCAGCCCGCAGCGCGCGCGAGTCGCCGCCAAGCGCATCGGTCGCGCGCGCGGCGCAGTCGAACAGCGCGTCGAGGTTGGCTTCGACGAAGGCGCGGTCGATGCGCGAGCTCGGCCCCGCAAGCGTCATCACGCCGCGCAACGTGTCGTGCACGCCGAACACCGGCATCGACACGCCCGAGGTCTCGCGATCGCGCTCGCCCACCGACATGCAGTAGAACGCGCGTCGCGTCTCATCGAAGCTCTCGCCCGGCTCGCCGCCGAAGGCGAGCAGCGCCCGCCCGCCCGAGCCTGTTTCAAGCGGCAGCACGTCGCCCTCGCGCACGTGGTGGCGTACCACATGTTTCGAATCCACCCGATGCAGGCAGACGCGCACCGCGTTGTCGCGCACGTAAAACGAAACGCTCTCCCCGCTCTTTTCCGCAAGCTCGCGCATCAGCGGCAGCAGGATGTCGCCCAGATTGAGGCTGCGCTGATAAAGGGCGCCCAGCGCGAACGTGGCGGCCCCAAGCTGATAGCGTCCGTCGTCCAGACGCAGCAGCAGGCGATGCTGGATCAGCGCGCCCGCTAGCCGCAGGAGCGTACTCTTGTAGAGGCCCGTGCGGGCCGCGAGTTCGGCGAGCGTGAGCGCCCGGTCGTCGGGACGGAACGCGAACAGGATTGCACACGCGCGGTCGATGACGGCGACGCCTTCTTCTTTCTTGAGCGCAGGTGTGTCGGGTTTGTCCGCGTGCATGGCGTTTGAAGCGGGGAGCAGGATAAGGAAAGAGCCTGATTTTACGCGATCCATTCAGCCTCCTGCGAGGCTTGCGCGACGTTTGCACACAAGGCGCGTACCGGCGCGCGGTTTGATTTCGGTCTAGAACGCTGCATGCGCGCGGCCACTGGCGCGCCGCAGTGCGTTGCGGCCCAGTACGATGACAAACCCGGCGATGCACTTAGGAGCGCTCAGGGGCGCAGAACGCAGCGCTCATCGACATGCCGGCAGCAGCGCCGCCTCAGTTCACCTCACGTCAGATGGGAATACACGCCATGTCCGATACGAAGACGAAGAAGGCCTCGAAAGCAACCTCGCCGCAGCCCGAAGAAAAACTCAGCGACAAGGCCTATGAAAAGACGCTGCGCCACCTGCACGAAGAACTCGTGAAGATGCAGGAATGGGTGGTGAAAAGCGGCGCGAAGGTCTGCGTCCTGTTCGAGGGCCGCGACGGCGCCGGCAAAGGCGGCACCATCAAGGCGATCACGGAGCGCGTCAATCCGCGCGTGTTCCGCGTCGTCACCACGCCCGCGCCCACCGAGCGCGAAAAGAGCCAGATGTATTTCCAGCGCTACCTGCCGCATCTGCCCGCTGCGGGCGAAGTCGTGATCTTCGACCGCAGCTGGTACAACCGCGCGGGCGTCGAGCGCGTGATGGGTTTCTGCACGCCGGAGCAGGTGCAGGAGTTTCTGGTGTCGGTGCCGCTGATCGAGCGCGCCATCGTGCATTCAGGCGTGATCCTGCTGAAATACTGGCTCGACGTCAGCCCCGAGGAGCAGACGCGCCGCCTTGAAGCGCGCATCACCGACGAACGCAAGATCTGGAAACTCTCGCCGATGGATCTGGAGTCCTACCATCGCTGGTATGACTACTCGCGTGCGCGCGACGAGATGTTCGAGAAAACCGATACGAATTTCGCGCCCTGGTATTTCCTGCATGGGGACGACAAGCAGCGCGCGCGGCTGAACATCATCGCGCACCTGTTGAGCAAGGTGCCCTACGAGGAGGTGCCGCGCGAGAAGGTCAAGCTGCCGCGCCGCCAGAAAGCGGACGGCTATCAGGATCCCGATTACGCCTATAACCGCGTGCCGCTGGTGTACTGACGTTACCTGAGCCGCGCGGCGAGTCGTGCAGGATCGGCCTGCGCGACCGAGGCGCGCATCGTCACGCTTACGTCGAAGCGGCGCTCGATTTCCCAGTCCGTGCCGTAACACTGGTTGATGAGCCAGCGCACGGCGTTGCGCGTGAGTTCGGCCGTCGGGATATGGACGGAGGTGAGCGCCGGGGCCATATAGGCCGCCGAATAATCATCGTCATAGCCGATCACGGACACATCGCGCGGCACCGAAATCCCCGCATGCTGCAGGCGCGCGAGCGCCGACATTGCCATCGTGTCGTTCGCGCAGAACAGGCCCGTGAAACGCCGCTTCGAATCGAGCAGCTTGCCCGCCGCCGCATAACCGCCCTCGGGCGAGAAGTCCGACACGACGAGCGGCACCTGTTCACGCGCAATGCCCTGGCGCTCCAGTTCGGCGAAGAAACCATCCAGACGCGCCTGATTGTCCGAGGAACTGGCCGTGCCGCCGATGGCCGCGATTTCGCGGTGGCCGTGCTCGATCAGCGTGCGCGCAGCGAGCTCGCCGCCGTGAAAGTGATCCGCGCAAAACGACGCCTCGGGCATCTGGTCGAAGGCGCGGTTCAGGAACGCCATGCGCGGATGCAGTGCGTGCAGCATGCCCAGATCGTCGTCGTGCAGATCGTGGCTGATGACCACTACGCCATCGCAATCGCGGCCGATCAGGAAACGCACCGCCTCGATGGCCTGCTCGCGCGGCGAGGCTTCGCCGCAACCGGTCGCCACCACGACGTGACGGCGCACCGCGCGCAGCTCGGTATCGGTCTCCTTGAGGATCGTGCCGTAGTACGAGCCGAAAAACGTCGGCACAAAAATGCCGATGATGCCAAGCGACTGCGTCGCCATCGCCCGGCCGATCGACGAAGGCCGGAAGTTCAGTTGCTCGATCGCGGCCTGCACGCGCGCGGCCGCGTCGGCCGACACCGGCCCCTTGCCCGAGATCGCCCGCGAGGCCGTGGACAGGCCCACGCCAGCGAGTGTTGCCACGTCTTTCAGGGTTGCCACGTCTGGTTCTTCCCTTGGTCTTTTGTCGTATCGGGGGCGCTTGAACAGTGCTTTGGTGTTGCTTCAGTGCTGCCTCAGAGTCGCTCGCCGCCCGCTTCGTCGAACAGCGAGACATGCTGGACATCGATCTCGAACGGCACCGGCGCACCGCTTGCCAGCGGCGCCTTGTCCTGATCGATCGACGCGATCTGGACGCCATGATAATCGAGCCAGAGCACGCGGTGATTACCCATCGGTTCGACTAACGTGAGCGTGCCTTTCAGCGGCTCCTGCTGCGCGGCGCCCCGCCCGCCCGCGCGCACGTCCTCGGGGCGCACGCCCAGCACGCAGGGCCGCGTGAGGTCGGGCGCGCCCTTGAACGCGTAGTTCGTCACGTCGACAGACAGTTGCGGGCCGCGGAACCACAGTTTGCCTTCGTCGGCCTGGAGCGTGCCGCGCAGCAGGTTCATCGGCGGCGTGCCGAGAAAAGTCGCGACGAACAGGTTCTCGGGACGTGCGTAGACTTCGGCGGGCGTGCCGAATTGCTGGATCACGCCGCCCTTCATCACGGCCATGCGCGTGGCGAGCGTCATCGCCTCCACCTGGTCGTGCGTCACATAGATCATCGTTGCGCCCAGTTGCTGATGCAGTTGCTTCAGTTCGCGGCGCAGCTCGGTGCGCAGTTTGGCGTCGAGGTTCGACAGCGGTTCGTCGAACAGGAAGACGTCCGCCTCGCGCACCAGCGCCCGGCCGATCGCCACGCGCTGGCGCTGGCCGCCGGAAAGCTGCGCGGGCTTGCGCGAAAGCAGCGGGCCGAGCTGGAGCATATCGGCGGCGCGCTTCACGCGGCGCTCGATCTCGGGCTTGGGCGTGCCGTTGATGCGCAGCGCGAACGACATGTTGCGCTCCACGTTCATGGTCGGATACAGCGCGTAGGACTGGAACACGAGCGCCACGCCGCGATCTTTCGGATCGGCCCAGGTCATGTCCTCGCCGCCGATCTCGATGCTGCCGTCCGTCACGTCGATCAGGCCCGCGATGCTGTGCAGCAAGGTGGACTTGCCGCAGCCCGAGGGGCCGAGCAGCACCACGAATTCGCCGGCGCGCACATCGAGGTCGAGGGCCTCGATCACGGTGTTCGCCCCAAGCTCGATGCGCAGGTTGCGCACCGATACGTTCGCCAGATTCGTCATCGTTCGTCTCTCGTTCGTTTCGTGTTGAGCCCTGCTTTCACCCTTTCACCGCGCCCGACGCGATCCCGCGTACGAACCAGCGCCCCGACACGAAATAGATCGCCAGCGGCACGAGCGAAGTGAGAATCGTCGCGGCCATGTTGACGTTGTAGAGCCGCTCGCCGGTGGTGGTGTTGATGATGTTGTTGAGCTGCACGGTCATCGGCAGGTTGTGCGTGCCCGCGAACACGAGGCCCAGGATGTAGTCGTTCCAGATGCCGGTGACCTGCATGATGATGGCGACCACGATGATGGGCACCGACATCGGCAGCATCAGTTGCGCGAAGATGCGCCAGAAGCCGCCGCCGTCGATGCGCGCCGCCTTGAACAGCTCCTGCGGCAGCGACGCATAGTAGTTGCGGAACAGCAGCGTCATCACCGGCATGCCGAAGATCGTGTGGATCACCACGATGCCGGGCAGCGAGCTGAACAGGTGCACCGTCGCCAGCACGCGCACGAGCGGATAGACCATCACCTGCACAGGGATGAAGGCACCCATGAGCAGCACCGCGAACAGCACGCCCGCGCCGCGCGGCTTCCAGAACGAGAGCGCATAGCCGTTCACCGCGCCCATGGCGATCGAGATGATCGTGCTGGGCACGACGATGCGCACGGAGTTCCAGAAGCCCACGCGGATGCCCGCGCATTCCAGCCCCGTACACGCTGAAGCCCAGGCGTCCTGCCAGGGCGCAAACGTCAGGTGACGCGGCAGCGCCAGCAGATGGCCGAGACGGATTTCCTCCATCGGCTTCACCGACGTCACGAGCATCACGTAGAGCGGCAGCAGGAAAAACAGGGCGGCAATAATCAGGAAGCCATAGATACCCAGGCGCGCGGGCGTCAGGCGGCTGCGCCTGGGCTTGCCCTTCGTGCCGGGCGCACGGCGCGCCACGCGTGGGATGGCGCCTGCGGAATCGGTCAGTGGCGCGCTCATGCTCGCTCTCCTTTGCTGGCCATGCGGTTTCTCGCGTACAGGACGGGCGCGAGGATCGCGAGCACCGTGGCCAGCAGCACGATCGACGCAGCCGACGCCAGGCCGATATTCGCGCGATTGAACAGGTAGTCCATGATGAACTTGCCGGGCACTTCGCTTGCCGTGCCGGGGCCGCCCTGGGTCATCGCGACGACGGCGTCGTAGAGCTTCACGACCATCACGAACAGCAGCACGAAGGCCGTGGACACGGACGTCTTGAGCATCGGCACGACGATGCTCGCGTAGACGCGCCAGCGCGGAATGCCGTCGAGACGCGCGGCCTTCCAGATCTCCTCGTCGATGCCGCGCAGCCCCGCGAGCAGCAGCGCCATCACGAGGCCCGACGCCTGCCACACGGTCGCGATCACGAGCGTGTAGATCGCAAAGCGCTGCGAGACGATCCAGTCGAACTGCGCATGTTCGAAGCCCATCTGCCGCAGCACCGCCTGCACGCCCAGCTCCGGATTCAGGATCCATTGCCACACGAGGCCGGTTGCGACGAACGACATCGCATACGGATAGAGGAAGACCGTGCGCAGCGCACCTTCGGCGGCCACGCGCTGGTCGATGAAAATGGCCAGCAGCAGCCCGATCGCGAGGCAGGCGACGATAAAACACACGCCGTAGATGGCGAGGTTTTGCAGCGACACGATCCAGCGTTCGGTGTTGAAGAGGCGCACGTACTGCGTCACGCCAGCGAACGTATTGGACGGCAGCGAGCGCGAATAGCTCATCGACACGCGCGCCGTCCAGAGCATCGTGCCCAGATACGCGAACACGACCGTGGCCGCCATCGGCAGCAGCGCGATCCATGCGGCGAGCGAGATGCGCCGCCGCATGGGGCGCACTGCACGCGCCTGCCGTTTCGACCGCTGTTTGGTTTCGTCCAGCTTGAGCGCGTACATGGGCCGTCAGCTCTTGATCGCCGAGGCGAACGCTTTCTGCGCGTCGTCCACCGACTGGTTCTTGTTCCAGAAGTTGGTGATGACGTCCTGGAGCGAGCCCTGCACATCGGGCGGAATCAGCATTTCCGGGTTCGGCAACTGGCGCGCCTTGTCCTTCATGATGTTCATGCCCTCCTTCGCGCAGACGTCGAAGCCCGCGGTATCCACGTCAAGGCGAATCGGAATCGAGCCCTTCTTCTCGCTGAACGCGGCCTGCGCCTTGGGCGACGTCATCACCGACGCCAGCAGCTGTTGCGCCTTTACGGCTTGCGGGTTGTCGGTCTTCGGGAACACGAAGGCGTCGCCCGCGATCATGTACGGCGAGTTCGCGAAACCCGGGAAGCAGCCGAAGTCCTTGCCCGCGACCTGTTTCGCGTTGGAGAACTCGCCCTTGGCCCAGTCGCCCATGATCTGCATGCCGGCCTTGCCCGAAATCACGAGCGCCGTCGCGTCGTTCCAGTTGCGCCCCGGCGAGCCCGCATCGACATAGTTGTGCAGGCGCTTGAAGGTCGCGAGCACGTTCTTGAAGGCGGGCGAGTTGACGGCGCCGGCGTCGCGGTCGCGATAGACCTTCATGTAGAGATTGCGATCCATGTCGGCGAAGATCGCGTCGAAGGTGATCTTCTCCTGCCAGGCCTGGCCGCCGAGCGCGAGCGGAATCACCCCGGCCGCCTTGAGCTTGTCGAGATCGGCGAACAGTTCGTCCATGCTCTTCGGCTCGCTGGCGATGCCCGCTTTCGCGAACACGGGCTTCGAGTAGAAGAACCAGTCCTGCATATGGATATCGACGGGCGCGGCGTAAAAGTGGCCGTTGACCTTGATCTGGTTGAGCACCGGTTCGGGCAGGATGCCGTTCCAGTTTTCCTTCGCGGCGACCGCATCGACATTGTTCAGGAGTCCCTGGTCGATGAGGTCGTGAAACTGCTTCGAGGTGTTGAACTGCGCGGCGGTGGGCGGATCGCCGCCGACGATGCGGTTGATTGCCGTGGCGCGCGCCTGGTCGGCGCCCGCGACTGCGTTGTCGACCCACTGGCCGCCCGCCTGGTCGTAGGCTTGCGCGAACTGCTTGATGGCGGCCGATTCGCCGCCCGATGTCCACCAGTGAATCACATTGGCCTTGAGCGGCGCGTCGGCCGCGTGGGCGCCGAGCGCTCCGGCCAATGCCAGCGCGGCGACGATGCCGCGCAGGACAGGTGCGTTTTGCTTCATTACGTCTCCTCCGGTTATGCCGGCTTTCTATACAGGTAGATGAAGTCAAACTGTCGCGGTGATACGGGTGGCTGTGCGCGCGCGGTTCAGCGGCTTTTTTACTTCCCCTGTTGACGCATTCTCGCGGCGCGCAGCCGGTACAGCAATGACGCAATGACGCTAGCGACCGCTTAGTTGCCCTCGCGGGCGTTGCGCTCGGCGATAAAGCGCGCGATCAACTCGGCGCTGCGCTTTTTGGTGCGCTTTTGCGTGTCGTAATCGACATGCACGACGCCAAAGCGCCGCTCATAACCGAATGCCCATTCGAAGTTGTCGAGCAGCGACCACACGAAATAGCCGCGCACGTCGACGCCCTTCTTGATCGCCGCGTCGACCGCTGCCAGATGGCGCTTGAGGAACGCGATGCGCTGCGTATCGACGACTTCGCCGTCCAGCACGCTGTCGTCCGAGGCCATGCCGTTCTCGGTGATGTAGATGGGCGGCAGGTTGTCGTAGGTGTCGTGGAACCCCACCAGCAGGTCGCGCAGGCCGTCGGGATGGACTTCCCAGCCCATCTGCGTGCGCTCGACGCCCGGCAGTGGGACTTCAGTAAAGCCGTGCGCGCCGTCGCTTTTCACGTTGGTGCGGAAATAGTAGTTGATGCCGAGGAAGTCCAGCGGCGCGGCGATCGTGTCCATGTCGCCGTCGAGTACGAGCGGCTCGGTGCCCGGCCAGAGCTCGAACAGCTCGGCCGGATATTCGCCCTTGAGCAGCGGGTCGAGGATCCAGGCGTTGTGCTGCACTTCGAAGCGGCGCGCGGCGGTGATATCGGCGGGCGTCTGCGAATGCGGCGTGCCGCGTCCGACGTTCGCGACGATGCCCTTGGCCGACTTCGCATCGTTGGCGCGCAGCACCTGGGTCGCAAGGCCGTGGCCCAGCAGCAGATGGTGCATCGCCTGGGTCGGATAGCGCGGGTTCGACAGGCCCGGCGCGTGATGGCCGTTGCCGTAGCCCAGATACGCCGAGCACCACGGTTCGTTGAGCGTCATCCACGCATCGACGAGGCCCGTGAGTTCGCGGCTCATCAGGTCGGCATAGTCGGCGAAGCGGTAGGCCGTGTCACGGTTGAGCCAGCCGCCACGGTCTTCCAGGTGCTGCGGCAAGTCCCAGTGATAGAGCGTTGCGTAGGTCTGGATGCCCTGCTCTTTCAGGCGTTCGAGCAGGCGCTTGTAGAACGCGATGCCCTTCGGGTTGGCGCGGCCCGACGCATCCATCACGCGCGGCCAGGCGATCGAGAAGCGATAGGCCTCGAAATTCAGATCCTTGAGCAGATCGAGGTCGCCCGCCCAGCGATGGTAGTGATCGCAGGCCACCGCGCCCGTGTCGCCGGCCAGCACCTTGCCGGGCGTGGCGCTGAAGGTGTCCCAGATCGATGGCAGGCGGCCGTCCTCGGTCGCCGCGCCTTCGATCTGATAGGACGCAGTGGCCGCGCCCAGCAGGAAGTCGCGGCGCCAGAGCGCGGAATCGGGCGACGGCGTAAAGGCGTCGTCTTCGAGAATGGCGGTCGATGCGGAATGCGGCGAAGCGGCTGAATCGTGCGTCACGAAAGCTCCTGCGCGAGGTCTGAGCGGTCAGCGGACAGCATCGCCGTCCGGCCTTCCGGTGGTGGGAGTGGAAGCGCTTCCACAGCGCTTGAGGCGCACGATATCAGCCGCGAATTCTTGCGGGCAATCAGGGTTTTTCAGGAGGCTTTTAAGTAGTTTCCGTGTAGGGCGCACGGAAGGAAAAACGCCCGGCCGTGGAGGGTTCCAGTGCCGGGCGTCGAAGTCGATGCGCCTTGAATCAGGCGTCGGCGTGCTCGCCGAGTTCGGGATGCACGGCGGCGAGCGCCTCGTGCAAGGTGGTGTAGAGATTCTCCGCGCCGACTACCGGCGTGATGCCGTGCCGGTTCATGTCCGCGCGCAGATAGCGGTTCACGCGTCCGAAAATCACTTGCACACCGCTATTGCGCAGCGATTCGCACAATTCGTTGACCGAACGACCTGCCGAATAATCGACATCGGTAATGGCTGCAGCATCGATCACGAGCCACTTCACCGGAGTCGGCGCACCGTCGATCAGGCGTCGAATATTGTCGACGAAAAAATGATCGTTCGCGTAGAAAAGGTCTGCGCCAAAGCGGTAAACGATCAAACCCGGCGCGGTCATCTGCCCCGCTTGTGCGGGCACGGGCATCCAGCGTCCGTCCTCGTTCGGCATCAGCACCATCGTGTGCGGGCGATAGCTGTGGCGCACATGACGCAGCAAGGACAACCCGATCGCGATGAGAATGCCGTTTTCCACGCCGATCACGACCACCGAAACCGCGGTCACTACCGCGAGACGAAACTCGCCGCGACTTTCCGCGCGAATATCGATCAGTTGTCCGATATGCACGAGCCCAACCGCGATCGTGAAGACGATCGCGGCCAGCACACAGCGCGGCAGGTACTGGAGCCAGTTGCTCAGGAACAGCAGCACGATCACCACGACGCCCGCGAAAACCAGTTGTGCGAACTGGCTGCGCGCGCCAGCCTGCTCGCCCATCGCCGTTTGCGTGGGACTGCCGTTGACGACGAAAGCGCCGCTAAATGCCGCCGTCACATTGGCCGCCGCGAGGCCCAGGAGGTTGCGATCCTCGTCGACACGCTCGCCGTACTTTTCGGCGAACGCGCGGCTTGTCGCAGCGCTCTGCGCCACGATAATCACGAAGCACGACGCCGCTACCTGCAGCAGGTCGACCATCTGGAACCAGTCGACGGCGGGAAACGCAATGTGCGGCAGGCCGCCCGCAACCGGGCCGGTTATCGCAATGCCGTGGCCCGCGAAATCGAAACTGGCGCTCGCGGCGATGCCGCCCACCACCGCGAACAACGGCACCGGCCAGCCGGGCCGCAGACGCTTGAAAATCAGGATTGTCGCGACGACCAGTGCGGAGATCGCCAGCGTCTGCCAGTGAATCGCGTTGAACTGCAGCACGATCTGCTTGATCTGCAACACCGTGCGCCGCGAGGTGAACGGAATGCCCACCATGTCGCCGAGCATCGCCACGCCCACCTGCATGCCTACGCCGGTGAGAAAGCCCACCAGCACCGTGCGCGACAGAAAGTCGGCGAGAAAGCCCAGCTTGAAGATGCGCGCGAGCAACAGGGTCACGGCCGTGAGCAGCGCCGTCATGCCGGCCAGCGCGACATACTCCGCGCTGGCGGGCGACGCCATGGTCGACAGCTTGCTGGCGAAGATCGTGGCCGTGGCAGAGTCGGCGGCGACCACAAGGTGACGCGATGCGCCGAACAGCGCGAACGCGATCAACGGCAGAAAGCCCGTGTAAATGCCGGTCACGGCGGGCATGCCCGCGATGCGCGCGTAGCCGAGCAACTGCGGGATATTCATTGAGGCGAGCATGACGCCTGCCTTCGCGTCCCGCAACGCGCCCGCGCGGGTCAGCGGCCGCACGCCGCGAAACAGGTCAAGCGCCATGGCCGCGTCCTTTCGATTTTTGCATCCGTGTCGACTCCTCGATGAATCCTTGATGAAGGCTTTGCCAAATGATTAGCCGTGTATCTTAGCGCGGCACGTCACTCGCGCGCTGCGGTCAAGGCAGGTGAAAACTCGCGGCACCCTGCGCGCGGACAATGAAAAAAGGCCAGCACTGAGGCTGGCCTTCGATCACTGTCATGGGACGTGCAGCGCGACCGTCCTACACCCTTATCGGCGGCGGCACGTAACGGCATTCGTAGCGCTTCCTGACCGTGCCGTTTTCGTCGACGCTTTCGAGGTACACGTCGAATTGCCAGAGCCGCGCCATGTGCCGCAGCACTTCGTCGGTATCGCCCGACAGGTGACGGTTGTCGCTCATGAAGTGGCGCAGCGTAAGACTACGGTCGCCGCGCGTGTTCACCGACCACACCTGGATATTCGGCTCGCGGTGATGCATGTCGTACTGGCGCGAGAGCGCCTGACGCACGTACTGATAACCGCTGTCGTCATGGATCGCCGAGACTTCGAGCGCATCGCGCATGTCGTCGTCGAGCACCGAAAACAACCGCATTTCGCGGATCAGGTGCGGCGACAGATACTGCGCGACAAAGCTCTCGTCCTTGAAGTTGCGCATCGCGTAATGCAGCGCTTTTAGCCACGGGCTGCCCGCGAGTTCCGGGAACCACTTGCGGTCTTCGTCGGTGGGGTTTTCGCAGATTCGGCGAATGTCGCTCATCATCGAAAAGCCCAGCGCATACGGATTGATCCCGCTGTAGTAGGGCTTGGTCACCGGCGGCTGATAGACCACATTGCTGTGCGAATGCAGGAACTCCATCATGAAGCCATCTTCGAGCTTGCCCTGAGCGTACAGCGTGTTGAGCAGCGTGTAATGCCAGAACGTGGCCCAGCCTTCGTTCATCACCTGGGTCTGGCGCTGCGGATAAAAGTACTGCCCCACCTTGCGCACGATGCGAATGACTTCGCGCTCCCACGGTTCGAGCAGCGGCGAGTTTTTTTCCGCGAAATACAGCAAGTTTTCCTGCGGCTCGGGTGGGAAACGCTCGTCGTATTCCTCGGCGATCGGCTGCTGGGTTTTCGGCAGCGTGCGCCACAGTTCATTGACCTGCGATTGCAGATACGCCTCGCGCTCGCGGCGCATCGCGGCCTCGCGTTCGAGCGAGAGTTTCTGCGGCCGCTTGTAGCGATCGACGCCGTAGTTCATGAGCGCATGGCACGAGTCGAGCAACTCTTCCACGCGATCGATCCCGAAGCGTTCCTCGCATTCGGCGATGTAGTTCTTCGCGTAGACGAGGTAGTCGACAATGGCGTGCGCGTCCGTCCACAGACGGAACAGGTAATTGCCCTTGAAAAACGAGTTATGGCCGTACGCCGCGTGCGCGATCACGAGCGCCTGCATCGTCATGGTGTTCTCTTCCATGAGATACGCGATGCAGGGATTCGAGTTAATCACGATCTCGTAGGCGAGACCCATCTGGCCCCGGCGATAGCTCTTTTCCGTCGAAAGAAAGTGCTTGCCGAACGACCAATGTCGATAGTTGACCGGCATGCCGACGGAGGCATACGCGTCCATCATCTGCTCGGCGCTGATCAATTCGAGCTGGATCGGGTACGTGTCCAGTTCGTATTGCTCTGCAACATGCGAGATGTGCGTGTCGTATTCCTCGATCAGATCGAAGGTCCAGTCGGACGGGCACGGCAACGGCCGTCTGTCGGCTACGTTCATATGCACTTCCCTCTTCAGCGCAGATCGCCGATCAGGGGGGAGCTTGCGTTCGTCGGAACCCGCCGCCTCGGCGCGTGCAGGTTCAGCGACATGTCCCCCCATTTCCGCCGCGGCCTCGTGACGGGCTGGCTCATCCGCCTGCTGCCCGCTCACGTGGTCGGCCTTTTTCTGGCGCTCCGGCTCGTAGCCGCGCGCCTCGTTGTGCAGGTGGCGTGTCGTCATGAATGCTCCACCTGCTTTTCGAACAGCTCCCGGAACACCGGGTAAATATCCGCGGCGGTGTCAACCTTCTTCATCGCCAGTGCTGGCTCGGTGAGCGCCAGCTGTGCGTATTCGAGCCAGAGATTCTGCTCCTCCGGCGTCACCTGAATATACGCAAAATAGCGCACCTTAGGCAGGATGTCATCAGCGAGCAGCTTGCGGCACTTCGGCGAGTCGTCCGTCCAGTTGTCGCCGTCCGAGGCCTGCGCGCCGTAGATGTTCCAGTCGCTCGGCGAATAACGGTCTTCGATCACTTTCTTCATCAACTCCAGCGCGCTCGACACGACCGTGCCGCCGCTTTCCGTCGAATGGAAGAAGGTGTCCTCGTCCACTTCCTCGGCGCGCGTGTGGTGACGGATGAAGACCACTTCGATCTTCTCGTAGTTGCGCTTGAGGAACAGGTACAACAGGATGAAGAAGCGTTTGGACAGATCCTTGCGCTGCTCGTCCATCGACCCGGACACATCCATCAGACAGAACATCACGGCCTGGCTGGACGGCTGCGGCTGCTTCACGCGGTTCACGTAACGCAGATCGAATGGATCGATGAAGGGAATGCGCCAGATGCGCCCGCGCAGGTGATGGATCTCGTCTTCGAGAATCTTGATGTCGTCGCGGCGATCCGACGTATCGGCCATCAGCGCTTCAAGCTGCTCCTCGAGCGCGTGCAGCTCGTTCACGAGCGGCGCACCGAGCGCAATACGCCGGCCCAGCGCGCTGCGCAGCGAACGCACCACGTCGATGTTGTTCGGCGTGCCTTCGGCCGCCCAGCCCGCGCGGATACTCTTCCACGTGGGCACCGCCATCAGATGGGTCTTGACGAGACGCGGCAGTTCGAGGTCGTCGAAGAAGTACTGCATGAACTCTTCGCGCGAGAGCTCGAACACGAAGTCGTCCTGACCTTCGCCTTCGTTGCTCGCCTGGCTGCCGCCACCGCCGCCGCCGCCCTGGGGGCGCGGAATGCGGTCGCCGCGAATGTAGTCCTCGTTGCCGGGATGAACCATTTCGCGCCGCCCGCCCGGGCCGTGCCGGAACGAAGGCTCAGCGATGTCCTTGCGCGGAATGGTGATGCTCTGGTTGCTCTGTATGTCCTTGATGCTGCGGTCACGCACCGCTTCCGAGACGGCGTGACGAATATAGTTTTTCACGCGGCGCAGGAAGCGCTCGCGGTTTGCAATGCTCTTGTTCTTGCCGGCCAGCCTGCGGTCGATGATTTGATGAAGCACATCCAGTCTCCCGCTCCAGTTTGGAATGGGCGAGGTGCGCAGTCTGGGATGCCGTGCCTGCCGCGTTCACCCGCTCGCGGCTGCGTGGCCTGCGCCCTGCCGGAGTTTCCTTTTGCGCCGCCGCACGATCGTTGCGGCGGCGCAGCAGGAAGGTAAAGCCTCTGCGCTCATGACGACTTGCGCACGCGCAGATACCAGTCGCAGAGCAACCGTACCTGCTTCGGCGTATAGCCCTTCGCCACCATGCGGTTGACGAAGTCTTCATGCTTGCGTTGCTCTTCCGCCGATCCTTTTGCATTGAACGAAACAACCGGCAAAAGTTCTTCCGTATTCGAGAACATTTTCTTCTCGATCACCACGCGCAGCTTCTCGTAGCTGATCCATGCCGGGTTTTTACCGGCATTCGCAGCGCGCGCACGCAGCACGAAGTTGACGATCTCGTTGCGGAAGTCCTTCGGGTTGCTGATGCCCGCGGGCTTTTCGATCTTCTCCAGCTCGGCGTTCAAGGCCGCGCGGTCGAAGCTCTCGCCCGTGTCGTGATCGCGGAACTCCTGGTCCTGGATCCAGAAGTCGGCGTACGTGACATAGCGATCGAAGATGTTCTGACCGTATTCCGAATACGACTCGAGGTACGCGGTCTGGATCTCCTTGCCGATAAATTCAGCGTAACGCGACGCCAGCACGTCCTTCACGAACGACAGGTACTTCTGCTCGGTTTCCGGCGGGAACTGCTCGCGCTCGATCTGTTGTTCGAGCACATACATCAGGTGCACCGGATTCGCCGCGACTTCGGTCGAGTCGAAGTTGAACACGCGCGAGAGAATCTTGAAGGCGAAACGCGTGGACACGCCGTTCATGCCTTCGTCCACGCCCGCGAAATCGCGGTACTCCTGATACGATTTCGCCTTTGGATCGGTGTCCTTGAGATTCTCGCCGTCGTAGACCTGCATCTTCGAAAAGAGGCTGGAATTCTCGGGCTCCTGCAAGCGCGTCAGCACCGACATCTGCGCCATCATCTTGAGCGTGCCAGGCGCGCAGACCGCATCGGCGAGCGACGAATTGCGCAGCAGCTTCTCGTAGATCTTCATTTCTTCCGAGTAGCGCAGGCAGTACGGCACCTTCACCACAAAGATCCGGTCGAGCAGTGCTTCGTTGTTGCGGTTGTTGCGGAAGGCCTTCCACTCCGACTCGTTCGAGTGGGCGAGAATGATGCCGTTGAACGGAATCGCGCCGAAGCCCTCAGTGCCTTTGAAGTTGCCTTCCTGGGTCGCCGTGAGCAGCGGGTGCAGCACCTTGATTGGCGCCTTGAACATTTCGACGAATTCGAGCAAACCCTGATTCGCGAGACACAGGCCGCCCGAGTAGCTGTAGGCGTCCGCGTCGTCCTGGGCGTATTGCTCAAGCTTGCGGATATCGACCTTGCCGACGAGTGACGAGATGTCCTGATTGTTCTCGTCGCCAGGTTCGGTCTTGGCGATACCGATTTGACGCAGGATGGAAGGATAGCGGCGCACCACGCGGAACTTGCGGATATCGCCGTTGTATTCATGCAGGCGCTTGACCGCCCACGGACTCAGGATGCTCTTGAGATAACGGCGTGGAATGCCGTATTGCTCTTCGAGGATGGGGCCGTCTTCGTCGTAGTCGAACAGACCTAGCGGCGACTCGTTCACGGGCGAGCCCTTGATCGAGTAGAACGGCACGCGTTCCATGAGCTGTTTGAGACGCTCGGCGATAGAGGATTTGCCGCCACCCACAGGCCCGAGCAAGTAGAGAATCTGCTTCTTTTCTTCGAGTCCTTGCGCCGCATGGCGGAAGTACGCGACCACTTGCTCGATCACGTCCTCCATGCCATAGAACTCGCGGAAAGCGGGATAGACCTTGATGACCTTGTTCGCAAAGATGCGCGACGTGCGCGGATCGTTGCGGGTATCGATCTGTTCTGGTTCCCCGATTGCCGTCAGCATGCGTTCGCCAGCCGTGGCGTACGCGCTGGGATCTTCTTTGCAGAGCGCGAGATACTCCTCGAGCGAGAGTTCCTCTTCTCGCGTTTTTTCGAAGCGGGTCGCGAAGCTGCTGTAGATATCCATGCTACCTCCTCGCCGAGATCTGCGACCGATGTCGTGCGCGGCGCGCTAATCGGAAACGACATCGCTCGAATTCATCCTAAACCCTTTTGAATTTTTTTTCACACATAAATCGCGCCGGATTCAAGGGCCGATTTGAGGGCTTGGTGCCACGCCAACTACGTCTTACAATGATCTTCCCCGCCCTCGCAAGTTTCACGCCGCACGCTGCGTTACATTGCGAACGACCTCGACGTTCGAGCAGCACGACCGCAGTCACACTGCGAATCAAACGTCGTTGCACCACCCTCCCACTGACTGCACACATCTTCTTTCCAACAACGCACAGCCGTGCAGGCCGTGTACACGCCGCAACGATTTTTACTGCCACATTTGTAACAAGTCGGACGTGTCGTCCATGCAGCATCCGGTCATCGATTTCGTATGCATCGTGACTCCAACGGTTACGCATTGGTTTGCGCGGTTTTCTCCTGCGCTTTTTTCCCGCGTTTTTTTCCTTTTTACGCGTCGTTTTTTCGCATGTCAGTGACCTGCCGCGCATTGATTCGTGTATCTGCACACGTGATTCGTCGGGGTGGCTGCCCCTATCGGCAGTAGTGGCTTTCGCTCACGCACCGGCGGTGTGCGTGCGTGAAAAATGACCTGTGTGACAGCTTGCCCTGTACGAACAGACGAACAATCAGGCCAACGAAGAGCCTGTGAAGAACCTGCGAAGAGCCTGCGAAGCACCAACGAAAGACGGCCATCGCGCGATGTGCACGATGGCCGTCATGGTGTTCCCGACGCAAGCGAAGGCTGCGCCGTGCATTGTGTTAGACGAACTCGATCTCGACTTCGCCGAATCCGTCGATGTGCCCGCGTAGAAGACCTGGGCCTTCGATGCGGTGAGCCCCTACGTAGGAACCCGTGGTAATCGTCCACTCGGGCTCGATGGTGATGCCCATGGCCGCGCAATGATTGACGAACCACACCAGCAGTTCGCGCGGGTCGCCTGCTGGATTACCCGCAGCCTCGGGCACGAGCGAAACGCCGTTGAAGTCCAGTTCGAGTTCGGGCGCGACGAAATCGAGCGCGCGTGCAAGCGTGCCATAAGGCTGCGCATGACCGGTCACGAGCGCACCGTTGTTCTGCGCGTCCGCGAGCTGGGCCAGCGGGGCGACGTTGGGCCATTCGGCATAGCGGCTATCGACGATTTCGATGGCGGGCAGCACCTGTCCCACCAATGAGAGCACTTCGTCGCGTTCATAGGCGTCGGGACGCGGCGCGACCGGCTCGGCAAAACGAAAGGCGATTTCGAGTTCAACCAGCACGCGGAAAAAATGCTGTCGCTCGACGCGCGCGGGCGAGACGTGCACCAGCGTGGCCGGAATCGGCGCGCCCGAAGCCGCGCCGCCGGGTGAGCGGGCGCCGATCTTCCAGGCGCCCGTGGCCGTGCCGAGCCCGGCGATCACGGCCTGCTGGATCGCATAGGCCGTGGCCGCGTCGGGCGGCAGGCTCTCGGGCGGCAGCGTCTCGATCAGGTGATGGCGGCGGCGCGCCGTCACGAGGCGTTGCACGAGATCGTCACGTGTCATGTCTGGATCCTTTTTGTACGTTCGCATGCCCGCGGCGCATCGAAGCGGCCTGGCCGGCACGTTGTCGTCATGTCGCGTTTGCGGCGCTGCAACGCCGCGCCGCCCGATTACCGTCACGGCGATGCGGCGCGCCCTCCCTGGCGCCCCGTTCGTGACCGCATTGCCGCCCCTGTGAATGCTGCCTGTGCCGCGAGTGTTACGTGTATCGCCTGTACCGCCTGTGCAATCCATGACGCTTAATCTGCGCCCTGGCGGCTCGCACAGCCGCGCAGGACGCCGCCACGGCACTTGCACCGCACCCGCGCCGCCCGGCAGGCGGGAGGCGCCGCGCAGTGTACCTTGCGCGCCTGGTTGCGCGCATGACACCGTGTGACACGAACCACAATGTACCGTAACCCGTCAGACGCGGGGCGCGCAGGGTTCATCGAAACTTCGTACGAACGAAAAGTCGACACAAGCGCGGACGAAAAAAAGCCGCTGCGATGCAGCGGCGCAAGATCGGCCGGCGTGATTTGTCGTTTAGACCCGAATCAGCCGGCCCGAGAGGTGCGTCTGGCTGCGCGCGCATGAACACGCGCGCGGCCGTCAATCGAAAAACGCGAAAAACGCGAAGAACGCGCCGGTCAGAAGGTTTCCCAATCGTCGTTCGAGCCGGCGCTGGCCGTTGCGGTGGCCGGGGCTGCTGCAGCAGCAGGACGCGCGAGAGCCGGCGCCGGTGCGCGTGCCGCGCTCGGGGCGGCAGCAGCAGACGCCGGGCGGGCCGCGACGGGCTTCGCCGCTGCGCGCGCCACCGGCATTGCGCGTGCCTTGACCGGCGCTGCCGTTGCAGCAGGCGCGAATGTCATCGCCGACGCGCCTTGATCGTCGAGATTGAATACCGACACGGCGGCGCGCAGACGGCCTGCCTGGTCTTCCAGCGATTGCGCGGCGGCAGCGGCTTCTTCCACCAGCGCGGCGTTCTGCTGCGTGACTTCGTCCATCTGCGTAACGGCGCGCGCCACCTGGTCGATGCCGCTCGACTGCTCCTGCGAAGCCGCTGCGATCTCGCCCATGATGTCGGTGACGCGCTGCACCGCGCCGATGATCTCGGTCATCGTGCGGCCTGCCTCGTCGACCAGCGCCGAGCCCGCCTGCACGCGCTCGACCGAGTTGTCGATCAGCGCCTTGATTTCCTTAGCCGCCGCCGACGAGCGCTGCGCCAGGCTGCGCACCTCGCCCGCCACCACGGCGAAGCCGCGGCCCTCTTCGCCCGCGCGGGCCGCTTCCACGGCCGCGTTGAGCGCGAGAATGTTGGTCTGGAATGCGATGCCTTCGATGATCGTGATGATGTCGGAGATCTTCGCCGAGCTCTGGTTGATGTCGCCCATCGTGCCGACGACCTGGCTCACGACGCTGCTGCCCTTGTTGGCGATTTCCGATGCATTGGCGGCAAGCTGGCTCGCCTGGCGTGCGTTCTCGGCGTTCTGCTTCACGGTGCCGGTCAGCTCTTCCATGCTCGACGCCGTTTCCTGGAGCGCCGACGCCTGCTCTTCCGTGCGCGAGGACAGGTCGATGTTGCCGGCCGCGATCTGGCGCGTGGCCGTCGCGATCGATTCGGCGCCTTCGCGCACCGAGCGCACCGTGTCGGTCAGGCTGCGCTGCATGCGCGACACGCCGCCGAGCAGTTCACCCATTTCGTCACGCGTACGCACCACAACGGGGCGGCGCAGGTCGCCCGCGGCGATTGCCGTGAATGCGCCCAGTGCCTCGCCGAGCGGCTCCGAAATCGCGCGGCGCAGCGCGAGGAACGAGAACACCGAAGCGCCAATGCCGATCAGCAGCGCGGCGATCACCGCGATGCGCAGTTCGCCGAACGCGGACTGAGCCGCGTCGAAGCCGTCCTGGGCGAGCGACGTCTGTAGCTTGTCGAGCGCGAGATCGGCCTTCGACAGTTGGTCGTAGGCGGCCTGCAGCGCCTTGGCGCCGTCGATCACCTTGCTCTGGTCGCCTGCCGTGACGATTGCCGCGAAGTTGTCGGCGGCCTGATGCAGCGCGTCGCGACGGGCCGCGACGTCCTGCGCGAGGCGATCCTCGTCCTGGCCACGCGGCAGGTCGGTGTACTTCTTCCAGTAGCTGTCGGAGATGCCGCGCATTTCATGCGCGCGCGAGAGCGTCGTCGCCGCGTCGGGCGTGCCGATCTGGAAGGCCGCGCGGTCGAGCGCGAGGCGCTCGCGGGCGGCGTAGATTTCGGCCATGTTCACGGCATGGCCACTTGGCATCTGGTTGGTGTAGGTATCGCGGTACGCGTCGTTGGAGCGGTTCAGGCCGAGGAGCCCGACCACGCTGATGACGACGATGAGCGTCGCCAGAAAACCCATCGTGAGGCCGATGCGCGCCTTGATGCTGATGCCCTTGTTCATGACTCTCCCGTGCTTGCCGAAGGCGGAGGCTGCCGCCTCTGAAAAACGAATAACTGCGTGAATGACGTTGCGAATAACTTCGCTTAACCTGCTCTGAATTCGTTTACGGCAAACGTTTGAGAGACTTGAAATTGTTATATGGTATGAAGAAATAATTCTGATGCGCGGCGCAATAATTACAAATGCCTATCAGCCTCTTTCGACGCTTTGACAACGCAGCGGACGCTTAAGTGGCGTGCGTCGCTGGGTTGCCGCTGGGTTGCTTAAGCGCGCAGATCAGCCAGCGTCGGGATGGAGGGTTGTGCACCCGCGCGCGTCACCGAAATCGACGCCGCCTGGAGCGCAAACGGAATAGCCGTGTCGGGTAAAGCGCCTTGCGCCAGCTGCGCGGCCAGCGCGCCGACGAAGGTATCGCCGGCAGCGGTGGTATCGATTGCGGCGACTTTGGGCGCGGGCCAGTGGCGCGCGGCGCCCGAGCCATCGTCGAGCAACGCGCACACCCCTTGCGCACCCAGCGTAATCAACACATGCCGAGCCCCCGCACGACGTAGCGCCGCGGCCGCAAGCGCGGCTTCGTCGGGCGTCGCCACGGGCAAGCCGGTGAGCGCCGCCGCTTCGAGTTCGTTGGGCACGAGGTAATCGACGAGCGGCAGCCATGCGTCGGGCAGCGGCCCGATTGCAGGCGCGGGATTCAGAATCGTGATCTTGCCGAGCGCTCGCGCGGTGGTGAGCGCCGCGAGGACGGCCTGCGGCGGCGTCTCCAGCTGGCAGACGACGACCTGCGCCGCCGCAAGCACGGCTTCGTGGCGCGCCAGCGTCGCGGGCGTGACTGCACCATTGCTGCCCGCGACGATGACAATGGCGTTCTGGCTCGCATCGTCGACCACGATGAGCGCCACACCCGTGGGGACGTCGGGCGAGGTATCGAGCGCGCCGCAATCGATGCCTTCTGCAAGCAGCCCGGCGCGCAATCGCTCACCGTTGGCGTCGGCGCCCACGCAGCCGATCATCGCCACCTGCGCGCCCAGGCGCGCCGCCGCGACGGCCTGATTGCCGCCCTTGCCGCCCGCCACCTGCACGAACGCGCTGCCCGCGAGCGTTTCGCCTGCACGCGGCAGGCGCGGCGCACGGGCCACGAGATCCATGTTGAGACTGCCGACCACGGCAACGCGCGCGGTCGTATGGGATGGAGTCTGCGATTGAACTTGAGCGCCGCCGCGCTTCGCTTCGTTCGTCGTCACCTGATCGTCTCCTTTACGGTGCTACGTCCCGGTGTTACGTCGAAGCGCGGCGCGGCGCGCGCCCTGATGTCAGACCGCGAGCGTCAGGCCGCGAGCGACGCAGGCTCGGGTTCGGATTCCTGCTCGGAGGCTGCCTCGGCGTTGCCGCTCCACGGCGCTGTCGATTCGCGCTGCAAGAGTTGCGGCATCATGACGCGCCGCTGCACCTTCACGCCGCTGCGCTCGCGCTCGGCCACGCCGATGCGCTCGATCAGTGTGAGCGCCGCCATTTCGCCGAGCGCACGCGCAGGCTGCCCCACGGTCGAGAGCGCGGGCCACGTGAAATGGCCCAGCTCGATATCGTCGAAGCCGATGATCGAGACGTCGGCCGGCACGCGCAAACCGCGTTCGGCGGCGGCGCGCAGCGCGCCAATGCCCATCATGTCGTTGCCCGCGAAAATCGCGCTCGGGCGCACGGTGTCGAACAGTTGCGCCGCGGCGCGATAACCGCCCGCGCCGGAAAAATCGGCTTCGACGATCGCACCGGCCGGAATCTCGATGCCGCGCTCAGCCATTGCGCGCAGGAAACCGTGCATGCGCATGGCGCTCACCGCAGTCGTGACCGGCCCCGTGATGCAGCCGATGTTCGAGTGCCCGAGTTCGATCAGGTGGCGCGTCGCGAGCCACGCGCCGCGCTCGTGGTCGATCTGCACGAGATCGGCGTCGAGCCCTTCGATGTTGCGGTCAACCACCACGATCGGCTCGCGCGTGTCGCCTAGCGTCGCGGCCAGCACGGCGTCGTCGCCGGCCGAGGCCACGATCAGCCCGTCGATGCGCTTTTCCTGCAGCACGCGCAGATAGTTGCGCTGCTTCACGGGATCGTCGTCCGAGTTGCAGAAGAACACGCAGTAGCCTTTTTGCGCGCAGCCGTCCTCGACGCCGCGCGCGAGTTCGGCGAAATACGGATTCGTGCCGTTGGGCACGACAAGTCCGATGGTGGCAGTCGAGCGCGCCTTGAGCGAGCGCGCCACGGCCGAAGGCACGTAGTTGAGGTCGCGGATCGCCTGCTCGACCTTCGCCCTCACCTCTGCGGACACGGGCCGCGAGTTGTTCACCACATGCGACACCGTCGTGAATGACACCCCCGCCACGGCGGCCACATCTTTGATCGTCGCCATTTTTCTGTTGCTCCTGCTTCGTCCTGCACGTTTTCTACTGCTGCCGCCGTACACACGGCGATTGCTCTCGGCGCCCACGCTGGTCTGCTGGTCTACGGCTCTATCAGGCAGGCGCGCCCTCGTTACGTTCTTATTGCTTCGGTGACCGCGGCGATGCGCGCTGCCCGGTTCGCAGCCCGGTTCGCAGCCCGGTTCGCAGCCCATCACCGCCTGCTTCTACTGTTCTTTTTTCATCTGCTGCATCATTTGCCGCCACTGCTTCGGCGCTTGCTGCGCCGGTTGCTGCGATACGTGTCGAGCACTACCGCCACCACGATTACCGCGCCGGTGATGATGCGCTTGGTCGGCTCGTTCGCGCCGATCTGCGCAAGCCCCGCCGCCAACACCGAAATGATCAGCACGCCAAAGAACGTGCTGATCACCGATCCACGCCCACCCATCAGGCTCGTGCCGCCGATCACCACCGCCGCGATCACCTGCAGCTCAAGACCGACGCCGGCATTCGGATCGGCGGCTTCGAGGCGCGACACCTGGAACAGCGCCGCCAGGCCCGACAATGCGCCCATCAGCGCGAACACCAGAATCTTGTACGGCCGCGGATCGACGCCTGCGAGCCGCACGGCTTCCTCGTTGGTACCGATACCAATGAGATAGCGGCCGAACACCGTGCGCGTGAGCACCAGCTGCGCAATCACCATGACCGCGACGGCGATCAGGAACGCAGGCGAGATGCCGAATGCGATCGGATTGGAGAGGAAGTCGAACGCATCGCCGATATAGGCCGTGCGCGAATTCGTCATCTGGTACGCGAGACCGCGAGCGGCCTCCAGCACCCCCAGCGAGACGATGAACGACGGAATGCGCCAGCCCACCGTCACCGCGCCCGTCAGCGTGCCCGTGGCCGCCGCGGCCAGCAGCCCGAGCAGCGCCGAGGGCAACGGCCCGAGGCCCCACTTGAGCGCAGCCACGCTCACCACCGAAGCGCCGAGCGCCAGCACCGACCCCACCGAAAGATCAATGCCCGCGATGATCAGCACGAAGGTCATGCCCACCGACATCACGACGAGATCGGGAATCTGGTTCGCGATCGTGCTGAACGTATCGTAGGTCAGGAAGTGCGAACTCAGCAGCGAGAACAACACGATCATCGCCAGCAGCGCGAGCGCGAGGCCCAGATAGTTCGACAGCCCGAAACGCGTGCCTGCGGGCTTGCTGCTCGCGGCCACGGCTTCCTGGCCCGACGGTGCTGGTTGCTCGCGCAACGGTTGATTCGTCATGAAGCGCTCTCTCCTGAGCCACCTGGGCCCGTTCCCGGGCCGTGATCGTGCCGTGCGTCCTGCTGCTGACCGGCAGCCGCGACGGCTTGCGGATCGGGCAGGTCGGCGGCATCGGCCAGCATGGCGTCTTCGGCGCGATAGCCCGCGAACGCCGCACCGAGCAAGGCGTCCTGCGTCCACTCGCCGCGTGCGAACACGGCCGTCATCTTCCCCGCCGACATCACGCCGATGCGGTCGCAAATCAGCATCAGCTCGCGCAGGTCGCTCGACACCACGACCAGCGCGCGGCCTTCGCGTGCGAGCGCGCCCATCAGCGCGTAAATGTCGAATTTCGCGCCCACGTCGATCCCGCGCGTCGGCTCGTCGAACAGCAGCACGCGCACGTCGTTCGACACGCGCCGCGCGAGCCAGCGCCCGATCACGACCTTCTGCTGGTTGCCGCCCGACAGCTCGCCCACCGCCTGTCCGGGGCCCGCCGTGCGAATCCGCAGCGCGTCGATCTGCGCGGAAGCCAGCGCGTTTTCGCGCGCGGCGTCCACTACGCCATAGCGCGACACCGCGCCCACGTTGCCGAGCGACACATTCGCCGCGATCGGCTGTGGCAACAGCAGCCCTTCGCCCTTGCGATCCTCGGTGATCAGCGCGATACCGAGGCGCACTGCATCGACCGGCGAGCCGATCTGCACCGGCGTTGGCGTCTCGCCCGGCGCGCTCGCCAGCGCGACCGTGCCGCGATCCTTCACATCGGCGCCATAGATCAGGCGCATCAGTTCCGTGCGTCCCGCGCCGATCAGACCCGAGACGCCAAAAATCTCACCGGCGCGCACCTCGAACGAAACGTCGCGCACGACATTGGCCCGCCCGAGCCCGTCGACCTTGAGCAACGGTGCGCCAATGCGCCGCTCGCCCAGATCGATCTGCTCGCCCAGCTCGCGTCCCACCATCAGCGCGACGATGCGATCGGGCGTGAGGTTCGCCATGGCGTCCTCGCGCACCAGCCGCCCATCGCGCAGCACGGCCACGCGCTGCGCGATCCGCTCCAGCTCTTCGAGCCGGTGCGAGATGTAGACGAGCGCCACGCCGCGTGCCTTGAGCCGTGCGATCTGCTCGAACAGCAACTCGACTTCGCGGCCCGTGAGCATCGCGGTCGGCTCGTCGAGAATCAGCACGCGCAGCGGCGCGCCTTCGGTGCCGATCAGGTTGCGCGCGATCTCGACCAGTTGCTGGTGGCCGATACCGAGCTCGCCCACCAGGGTATCGGGATCGATGGCTTCCAGGCCGACCTGCGCCATGGCCGCGCGTGCGTCCTCGCGCAGGCGCGTGCGATCGATCCAGCCCGTCCAGCCGAGCGCCTTCGCGCGCGGCAGGTGATTCAGGTACAGGTTTTCGGCGACCGAGAGCGTCGGCAGCAGGTTCAGCTCCTGCATGACCATGCGCACGCCCAGCGCTTCGGCTTCCTTGCGGCTGCCGGGCGCGTAGGGCTGGCCCATCAGCGTCATGCTGCCGTGCGTGGGCGTGACCAGCCCACCGACGATCTTCGACAGCGTGCTCTTGCCTGCCCCGTTCTCGCCCGTGAGCGCAAGCACCTCGCCCGCGCGCAGCGCAAGGCTGACGTCGGCGAGCACCGGCTGCTCGTAGGTCTTGCCGACGCCCGTCACCGTGAGCACCGCGCTTTCGGCGGATGCGGGTGACTGTGCATCGGGGGCAATTGCTTCCATCACGATCCTGTAGTCGCGCTGCCAGGGCCGCCTTCGGCGCTGTTGTACGATCCGCACAAAAAGGGCGCGGCCGGCGCGCGGTACGCGCTGGCCCGCCCTCTCCACAAGCTGGCGGCCGCCGTTCGGGCGGCCCGCCTACGGCTGCGCAACCGGCTAACCGGTCTAAGCGGTCGCTTCTGCTCACGCAGCCATCACGCTACGAATAACGGCGGCGTGCAGGTTTTCTTGAGCGGTTTATTACACAAGACTCACAGCCTGCTCGCATCAATCTCGCGGCCAATCCTGTGCACACGCCGCCAGGCCAGCGTTGACGGGCTAACCATCCAGTGAAAATCAGGCCAGCCCATCGATGCCGGTTCAAGGCGAAAAATTCGGCATACATATTTTTGTGCTGGCCTGAGCGCGTTGCGCCGTTAAAGCTGTGCCCGCCGCGGCTTTGCCGGGCTTACTTCGTGACGAGCACGACCGGCGTTTCGACCACGCCGGACAGCTCGGCCTGTTTCTTGTGCTCCTTGAGCGCCTTGAGCGCCGTGTCGATGCCGAACACGGCCTGCTTCGCGGCGTACTGGTCGGCGGTGGCGAGCACGCGGCCGTCCTTGAGCATCGGCTTGATGGCGTCGATGTTGTCGTAGCCGACCACCATAACCTTGCCCTGCTTGCCCGCCGCGCGCACGGCCGACACGGCGCCGATCGCCATGTTGTCGTTGCCGCACAGCAGCGCCTTCAGGTCGGGATACTCGTTGAGCATGGCCGAGGCGACGGCATTGCCCTTGTCGATTTCCCATTCGCCGGACTGCGTGGAGACGATCTTCGCGCCGAGCGCGTCCATCGCGTCCTTGAAGCCCGCCGTGCGCTGCTGCGCGTTCGTGGTGGTCGACACGCCTTCGACGATGCCGACCTGGTCGCCCGCCTTGAGCTTCTTCGCCAGGTAGTCGCCGACGAGGCGCGCGCCCTTCTTGTTGTCCGGGCCGACGAACGGCACGTTCAGGTTCTTCGACTTGAGCACATCCGGGTCGAGCCGGTTGTCGATGTTGACGACGATGATGCCCGCATCGACGGCCTTCTTCACGACCGGCACAAGCGCCTTCGAATCCGCCGGCGCGAGCACGATCGCGTCCACCTTCGAGACGATCATCTGCTCGACGATCTGGATCTGCGCGGCGGTATCGGTTTCGTTCTTGATGCCGTTGGTGATGAGGTCGAACTCGCCGGCATTGTGTTTCTGGTAGTCCTTCGCACCGGTCTCCATGGTGAGGAAGAACTCGTTGGCGAGCGACTTCATGACGAGGGCGACCTTGGGCTTGTGCCCGGCGGCCTGGGCGTGCGCCGAAAGCGGCAGCGCCGAAACAGCGAGGAATGCAGCGGCAGTGCAAAGAAAGCGACGGCGAATGCGGGAGTTCATCCTGGTAGTCTCCGGTTGTCTGGCCCGGGCGGGCCGTATTCTGGTTATGCGCAAACGTTTGCAGGCAGCCCGTTCTCCAAGGGTGCCGAACGCGGTGTCAATGTACCGCGAGTTGCTGCATCGTGCTCAGCGCGTTACAACCTTGTGCGCTGAGCACGATGCAGCATGGGACGTCGCTGACGAAGCTGTTCCGAAGGCGTCCCGAAGCCGCGCAGGGCTATCAGAGCCAGCCGCCACGGCGGAACAGGATGTACAGCACGATGTCGATGACCGCCATCACGGCGAGACAGACCTCATAGCCGTACTTGAAATGTAGCTCGGGAATGTGCTCGAAGTTCATCCCGTAGATACCCGCAATCATGGTCGGGACGGCGAACAATGCCGCAAAGGAGCCGAGCCGCTTGGTCACCTCGTTTTCCGCGAGCGAGATCATGCCGAGGTTCACCTGGATGGCCGTGACGATCATTTCGCGGCGCGCGTCGATCATGTTGGAGATGCGCACCAGATGGTCGTACACGTCGCGATAGTACGCCTGCATGCCGACGCACACCTGCGGAATGCGCCCGCCCACCAGCTTGCCCACTGCATCGACGAGCGGCGTGATGTGGTGTTGCAGGATCACGAGCCGGCGCTTGAGCGAGTACAGGTCTTCGATGATGGCGCGCGACTGCGCGAGCGTGTGTTTCTCGAAGATGCGGTCTTCCAGTTCCTCGATCTCGCTGGAGAGCGCTTCGAGCACCGGCGCATAGCGGTCGACCACGCTGTCCATCAGCGCGTACAGCACGAAACCCGAGCCCTCCCTGAGCAGCTCGGGTTCGCGCTCGCAGCGCGCGCGCACATCCTGGAAGCCCTGCACGGCGCGATGGCGCACGGAGAGCACGAAGTTCGGCCCGGCGAACACGTTGACCTGGCCGGTGATGATTTCGCCGTCGCTGTCGATCTCGATGGTATGGAACACCGCGAACAGCGTGTTGCCGTATTCCTCGATCTTGGGGCGCTGATTGCCGTTCATCACGTCTTCGATCGCCAGCGCGTGCAGGCCGAATTCTTCCTTCATCGCGGCCATTTCGCCCGCGTCCGGATCCTTGAGCGCGACCCAGACAAAACATTCGGGCTTTTGCAGATAGTCGCTGATGGCCTCGATCTGGATATCGGCCAGTTTCTTGCCGCCCTGATACGCGGCGCAATTGATAAGCATGTTCGGATTCGTCCCGGCGGCGCGCAGGCGTTGACGCTGCGCCGCCTGTCCTGAAGTTGAAACGTTGAAGTTGAAACTGAAGTTGAAACTGCGGTTGAAACGTTTGAGCGGTCGCCCAGTGTAAGCGTTGCATCGACCTTCGCGCGCCGCGCCAGTTCCGCAATGCGCGTAGCAAGCGCAATGCCGGGGCGCCTGGGCGCGGCAATTGAAAGCGTCGTGAAAGTCGCGAGCGGCAAACCCGGCAAAAACGGCGCCAATGCGCCGCAATGCTTACTGCGCCACCCTTCGGATGCCGATTCGATGATCCTTGTCGAACGTTACGCTCGCGCGATTCGTGTAGCGCGGATCGACGACGAAACGCAACTCGACGACCGGGTCGAACTGCGTCGTCACGCCGATGCGGTGGATGCCCGGCTTCAGGTAGAAGGTGACGTGCTCGCCGTCCATGACGTCGGTGACTTCTTCGCCGTCGATGTAGATGTGCGCATCGCGAAACTTGACGATGACGTCGCGGATGCGCTCGCGCCGCACGTCCACGGCGACGAGGCCTTCGCCGGGCTCCGTGTAGCCTGGCTTGAGGATGCGCGTCTGCGGCACGGGTTTGAACGCCACGGGCGGCGCGCGCTCCTCGGCACAGCCGCCGAGCGCCAGCATGAGCGCCAAAGCCGCGGCGCTCAGGACGACGCGGGGCGCGCTGCCCCACCCACGGTGACGCTGCTTGCATACACGCGACGGCATGGGCGCACTCCCCTCTGTCTCTCGGTCTATCGGCTCTATCTACGGGCTTTGTCTACGTTGTGCTGCGCACCTGCGAGCGCCCATCATAACCGCCCGCCGTCCACCCGCTGCGCTGGACGGCGCACATTGCGGGCGCGCCGACGGCAATGGTATATGCTCCAGGAATTGGCGCGCAATCGCGCCGCTTCATCCCGTCAACCCTGGGAGGACGCAGACGATGTGGTATTTCACATGGATACTCGGCATCGGTGTGGCGCTCGGCTTCGGCATCATCAACGTGATGTGGCTCGACGCCAACGGCAAGCTCCTCAACGGCGAAGACGGCGTTCAACCTCCTGAATAAGCATCGGATCGGCGTACGTGACACGGCTGGTTTTCTTCTGCGGACACGCCGGCACCGGCAAGACTTCGCTCGCCAAACGGCTGATCGGCCCGCTGGCCCGCGCGACGGGCGAGCCGTTCTGCCTGCTCGACAAGGACACGCTCTACGGACGCACCGGCGCGGCGACACTGGCCGCGCTCGGTCAGGATTCGCATGACCGCGACAGTCCGCTCTTTCTGCACCATCTGCGCGATCCGGAATATCAAGGCCTGCTCGACACCGCGCGCGAGAATCTCGCGCTAGGCGTGAGCGTGCTAGCGGTCGGGCCGCTGTCGCGCGAAGTGCGCGAGCGGCGTTTGCTGGATCGGGACTGGCTGGGCGTGGGCGAGGATGTGACGCTTGCCGCCGTGTGGGTGCGGGCCGCCGAGGAAACGGCCCGGCGGCGCATCGTGGCGCGCGCGCATCCGGGCGATGCCTGGAAGCTGGCGCACTGGGACGAGTATCGCCCGCGGCGTTTCGAGCCCGAAGGCGCGCAGCTCGACGATCTGATCGTGTTCGATACGACCGCGCCGGAGCAAGCCGATTACGACGCGCTGCTGCATCGGCTTGCCCCTCCCGCCTAGGCGGCGTTCACACGACCGCGACCGGCGCGAGCGAATCGAGCGTCGCGCCTTCATAGACCTGGCCGAAGCGGTTCGCCAGGAACTCCGACAACGACACCTGCTCCTGGCGCACGAAGCCCGCTTGCGGCAGCCGCTTTTCGCGGAACAGGTCGAGCACCGCGCACATCGCGCCGGCCGTGGTGATCTGGATGGCGCTCATCGGCACGCCGCAGACCGTCTTCGCGAAGATCTTGCGCGTGAACACTTCCTGCACGAGCTGGCCGTTGCGCATCCCCGTGACCGTCATGAAGATCAGCACGACGTCCTGCTCGGTGGCGGGAATCGCGCGGCGCATGATCGACTTGAGCACATCGCGATCGTTGGACAGACGCAGGTCTTCAAGCAGGAACTGCATCAACTCGCGATGGCCCGGATAGCGCACCGACTTGTAGTCGAGCGATTCGACGCGGCCCGACAGCGTCTCGCATAGCGTGCCCAGCCCGCCCGACGTATTGAATGCTTCGTACTCCACGCCATCGAGCGAGAAGTGTTCCAAACCCTCAAGCGGCTGTACCCATTGTGTGCGTCCGTCGCGGATCGCTTCGCAGGGTTGGCAGTATTCGTTGATGAGACCGTCCACGCTCCACGTGAGGTTGTACTTGAGCGCGTTGGTGGGGAACTGCGGCAGCGCGCCGACGCGCATTTTCACTTCGCGGATTTCGGTGAAACGACTGGCGAGCGCATGAGCAGCCAGGCCGATAAAGCCAGGCGCCAGCCCGCATTGCGGCATGAAAGCGTGATCGGCGCCGTCGGCAAGTGCGCGGATCGCGTGGGTCGCGCGCACGTCCTCGGTCAGGTCGAAATAGTGAACGCCCGCGCCCTTGGCCGCCGAGGCCACGTTCACCGCGAGGTAGTACGGCAGCGCGTTGATGAGCACGTCGTAGCCTTCCAGCGCGCCGCGCAGCGCGGCGGCATCGGCGGAATCGACGCGTACGGTGGGGATGCCCTGCGCGGCGAGTGCTTCGAGTGCGCGCGCATCGCGATCGAGCGCCGCCACTTCGTAGTCCCCGGTTTCGCGCAGCATGTGTGCAATGGTGTGGCCGATCAGGCCGGCGCCTGCGATAGCGACTTTCATCTTGCATCTCCTTATGGATGTTCTGTGGTCGGGGGCCATGCCGCGCCCGCTCGGCTACAGTCTAGGGAGGTGCAAAATCAGATCATAGGCACAAAATGATGCGCTTCGACATCGGTTTTGGTCATTCTGACGAAGGTTTTAGTCGAAATGACGAAAACCCATAAAAATCGCGTAAACGCGGCGGCCTGAATGGCCTCGCCTAGCGCTTCACCGTGCCGCGATCGATCTTGCGCGCCAGCACGATCGAAGTGGTCGTGCGCTCGACGCCCTGCATGCCGCCGATCTGGTCGAGCAGCTCGTTCAGGCGCTCGGGCGAATCGGCGCGCAGCCAGGCGACATAGTCGTATTCGCCGCTGACCGCGCAGAGCAATTGCACCTCGGGCATCTTGCCCAGACGCTTCTGCACATCGGGGCCGTGACGTGGCGCGATGATGAGGCCGACCCAGGCCTGCAGGCTCGCATCGAGCACATCCTGGCCGAGCCGCACGCCATAGCCCGCGATCACCTGCGAACGTTCGAGCCGCGCGATGCGCGCGAGCACGGTGGTGCGCGCGACGCCCAGTTGGCGCGCGAGATTCGCCACGCTCTCACGCGCGTTTTCCTGCAGCAGCGCGACGAGGCTGCGGTCGAGGTCGTCGAGTTGATCAAGGCGCGGCGGTCGCATCGTAGGGACGGCTCCTGAAGCACAAAACGTGGGTGGGATGCGCGCCATTATCGCTCGCGCATCAACGCCGCAAAGCGACGTGTTTCAGCTTATTTCTGAGCGTTTCGTTTGTAAGCAGTTGTCGCATCGCCGTCGTTTTGCCGCGATAACGTGGTACTAATAACGCCTGCAACCCGCTTGCACCGCTCGAACAGGTCGATTCCGCATCGCACTGCATCGATCGGTCTGGCGCCTGCTCGATACGAAATAGCCACGAACTCGCTACGAAATGAAGATTCAAGGAGCAACAATGAAGAAAGCTTTCGTCATCCTTGCCGCCACGCTCACGATGAGCGCCGCCTTCGCACAAGGCGCTGTCGCGCAGACCGCAGCCGCAGCGTCCGCACCGGCTGTTGCAGCCGCTTCGAGCGCCGACGTGCGCGCCGCGCAGCATCAGCAGCGCGTCGAAGAGCGCATCACGTATCTGCATTCGGCGCTGAAGATCACCGCCGATCAAGAGCCGCAATGGAAGACGTTCGCCGATGTGATGCGCAGCAACGGCCAGACCATGGCCGACCTGTACAAGCAGCGCGTGGAAGGCGAAGCGCAGCGTAACGCGCTCGACGACATGAAGCAGTACGCCCAGATCACCCAGGCGCACGCCGACGACATGCAGAAGCTCGTGACGGCTTTCGAGCCGCTTTACACCAGCTTCTCGCCGGAGCAGAAGAAGCTGGCGGATACGACCTTCCGTCACCCGGATCACGGCCCGAAGGGTGCCAAGGGTGAAGCGCACCCGAAACACAAGATGAAGCCGAAGGCCAAGGCGCCGGCGGCCGCTGCGAGCAGCGCCGACGCTGCCAGCGCAGCAGAGTAACACCGTTAATGCAACGCTAATGCAGCGTAGAAGTCGCCCTGCGCTCGCGTAGCGGACGATTTCAAGGTACGCTTGCGGATCGCACGACGGCCGGGCAGATTGCCCGGCCGTCGTGCTTTTTGTCGTGCCGTTTGTATGGGTTAGCGTTTGCGCCTATATTTCAGGCAGTTTTCCGCATCGATGCTTCTAGCGGCAGGTCCGCCATTACCACCATGATCGAACTGACCCAACTCGACCTCGCCGCCGATCCCGCTGCACAACGCGTGGTCAAGGACGAAACCGTCACCGTCGAATTCGCCGCCGCGCCCGGCGAGCTGATGAGCCTCGAAGGCCCGAATCGCTACGCACCTGGCGACGCCATCATCACGGGCGCCACGGGCGAGCGCTGGGTCGTGTCGCGCGAGCGCTTCGATCCGAAGTACCTGCCCGCGGACGCGGCGCTTGTACACGGTCAGCCCGGCGCTTACCGCAACCGCCCGAGCGTCGTGCTCGCAAAGCGCATGGACGAGCCGTTCACGATCGTGCGCTCGGCAGGCGGCGACCGCCTGAACGGCGAGGCGGGCGACTGGGTCATGCAATATGCGCCCGGCGATTACGGCGTGGTGAAAGCCGCGCGTTTCGCGAAGGTCTATCGGCTGGCCGATTGAGCGAGCCACCTGAACGGTTGAACCGAGCCGGCTGACCTGCGGGCGTGCGCACGCTGCGCCCGCCCTCTCCTCCAGCGCGCTTTAAGCGAATTCCTCGTCGAGATCGAGCACGACGTCGCGCGGCGTCTCCTCGCCTTTGGCGTGCTGTTCTTCGAGCGAACCGATGGTCGCTTCCACATAGGCGTGCAGCACCGCAAAGCTGCGCGAGCGCATGCGCGCGGGCAACGCCCGATAGCGCGCCATCGCAGCGGGCGCGATCGCCACGGTCAGCGTCATGCGGCGCGCGGCGGTGCCCATGCGCATCGCCACCCAATGCACGACCAGTTGCGGCGTGCCGTTTTCGGCGGCTTGTTCGCTAAAACGCGTCTGCTCGGGGAACAGATCGGCGATCACGCGCGCGAGTTGCTCGATATCGGCGCTCGCGCATTCAAACAGATAGTCTTCCATCGCTCGACAATGTCCAGTAGTGCGGCAGATTCAGGATAGCGCCGAAGCGTACCCGAGCGGCCGCCACGACGCCAGTGCCCACGGGCACGAATCACTCACGAATCACGCACGAATCACGCACGAATCAGCGCAGATCAGGCCGCGCGCGGCTCGCTGCGACGCGACGCGCAGGTCTTGAACAGCACGATAGCGGCGACGATCGCCAGCGACACATAGAGCGCATCCACGGCGACGAGCGGCAGGAGGCGCGCCTGGAACATCGCGGCGGGCACGTCGATCAGCGCATGCACGCCAATCGCGATCGGCAGGATGGCCTTGCGCCCGGCTTGCACGCCGCGCCACATCAGCACCGACAACGCGACCTGGAATACGAATGCCGCCGTGCGTTCGAGCACGAACACGCCCGCATGCAGCGGCGAGAGCGTCGCGAGAACCAGATGCACGCGCAGCACCGAATCCATCGTGAGATTGGTCAGGTGCTCGTCGAGATCGCCGCGATTGGCGAGCACCGCGAAAAAGATCCATTGCAGCTGCACCAGCACGCCGACGAACCACGCCTCCGCCCCACCGTGGCCGATGCCGTAAGCGAGGCCCGTGCTGTCCTGCGGCGTCCCCGCGAGACGTCCGCCGCGCCGCGCGAGCATGCGCATGGCGATATAGCGGCCGACTTCCTCGCACACGCCTGCGGCAAGCGCGCCGTAGATCACGAAGGCGATGGGATTGGTAAGCAGATCCGCCGTCTGGGGATTGTCGTGCAGCAGGAAACCATTGAGCGCGCGCTCGATGACGGTGGCGAACAATGCGAAGACGGCGATCCCCGCGATGGTGTCGCGCCAGTCGAACATGAATGGCCCGCGCAGGCGGCGATAAAGCGAAATCGGCAAAAAGGCGACGAAAAGCGTCGCGAGAGAAAGGCAGACAAGCGTGACCGGATCTACGTGCATGGGGTTCCTTGTAACGTCCGGCGTGCGCACAAAATCATGCATGTGGCCCGCCGCAGCCCGCATCATCGCAGAAAATGGGCCGATCGCGCAGCGTCGACTGCGCGCAGCCCTGCCCTATGCCGGCTTCACCCCAAGGTCGATGCCCGCACCACCAGCTCGCCTGGAAAGGCCGCTGCGCGCGCGGCAGGGGCCGCGCCTTCGATGCGCTCATGCAGGAACTCGACGGCGCGATAGCCGATTTCGCGCGTCGGCTGGCGGATCGTGGTGATGCCCGCCAGTTCGGCCCATTCGGGATCGTCGATGGCGAGCAGCGCCACCTGCTGCTGCCATTGCGCGCCCAGTTGCGCCTTCAGGTGCAGCGCGAGACGCAGCGCGACCGGCGCGTTGGCCGCGAACAGCGCGCAGCGGGCGCCGCGCTTTGCCGCACCGGCGAGATGGGCGTCGAGCGCGGCGAGCGATGCGTCGATGCCGGCCTCCTCGCGCAGATCGAGCACATGCGTGGTCTGCGCGGCGGGCTGGCCTTGCGTCGAGGCGCGGAACGCCGCCTCGCGCTCGCGGCGCGAACTCACATGCTCGAACGGCTGCACGACGAACACGAGGTCGTCGTAGCCGCGCGCGATCAGGTGCTGCACGCCCTGGCGCACGGCCGCCGCGTTGTCCAGACCAACCATGTCGGCGTCGAGGCCGTCGACGGTGCGGTCGACCAGCACGGCAGGAATGCCGCCGCTGCCGACCGGCTTGAGCATCGATTCGCGCACGCCCAGCGCATTGACGATCACGCCTTCCACGCGATACGTCGTGAGCAGTTGCAGATACCGCCGCTCCATATCGACTTCATTGGCGGCGTGGCAGATGAGCGGCATATAGCCGAGCGCGTGGCAGGCTTCTTCCACGCCTTGCAGCACTTCGACCGAATACGGATTGGCCAGATCGGCGAGCAGCAGGCCAAGCAGCCGGTTGCGCCCGCGCTTGAGGCCGCGCGCCATCTGGTTGGGGCGATAGTCGAGCCGCTCGATGGCCGCTTCGATACGCGCGCGCAGGTCAGGCGAGAGCACCGACAGTTCGCCGTTCAGGTAGCGCGAAATGCTGGTCTTGCCCGTGCCCGCCTCGCGCGCGACGTCGCTGATGGTCGCGCGGCGTGCCGCGCCGGCGGATTCAGCCGATGCGGCGGAACCGGCAGACTCAGCGTTCGCGCTCGGCTCGACCATCATTGCGCCAGCACCTCGCGGTTGACGATGTTGTTGCGCAGCGTGCCCGCAAGCGCGGCAACGAGGTTCTCCGCCGCGTTGAGCGCCATGGCGTGACGCGTCTCGTGCGTCGCCGAGCCGATGTGAGGCAGCGCCACGACGTTCGGCATGCGCAAGAGCGGCGAAGCCGGGTCGATCGGCTCCTGCTCGAACACGTCGAGACCCGCGCCGTGGATCGTTCCCGCTTCGAGCGCGGCGATCAGCGCCTTTTCGTCGACGGTCGCGCCGCGCGAGGCATTGATCAGGATGGCGCTCTGCTTCATCTTCGCGAACTGCTCTGCGCCGATCATATGGCGCGTGGCGTCGGTCAGCGGCACCTGCAGGCAGACGAAATCCGACACCGCGAGCAGTTCGTCGAGTTCGACGCGGCGTGCGCCGTACTCGCGCTCGGCGGTCTCGTTCGGGCTGCGGTTGGTGTAGAGCACCTTCATGTTGAAGCCAAGCGCGGCACGGCGCGCGACCGCGCCGCCGATACGTCCGAGTCCCACGATGCCGAGCGTCTTGCCCTGCACGTCCACGCCGAACTGCGCCGGGCCAATGCTCGCCTTCCACTCACCCGCCTTGACCCATTCGGCCAGTTCGACCACGCGGCGCGCGCTTGCCAGGATCAGCGAGAACACGGTGTCGGCAGTCGATTCGGTGAGCACGTCGGGCGTGTGCGCGAGCACGATGCCGCGCTTCGTGAGGTCGGGCACGTCGAATTGATCGAAGCCCACGGAGATGGTCGAGAGCGCCTTGATGCGCGTACCGTCGAGCATCGCGGGCGTGACCTTGACGCTCGCGCCGATGGCGCCGTCGGCGTCCTTGAGCGCGGCGCTCAGGGCCTGCGCATCGCTTCCGTCGACGAACACGACTTCGGCATGTTCGCGCAGATAGTCGGTGACGTCCGCAGGCAAGCTCTTGTAGGCAACGATTTTCTGCTTCATGGGTGCGCGGTTTCCGTTGGTTCGAGTTCGTTCAGATGCGTTATTTACCATGCGCGGGCGCAACGTAGCCAGGGGCTTCGTCGCGGCGCGGCTTCACGGCGAGCGTAAGGCCCACCGACACCAGCAGCGCCGCGCTCATGAACGCGTAGGATGCCGCAGGCGTGCCGGTCGCGCCATTCAGGTAGCCGACCACGTACGAGCCCACGAACGAGCCGAGCGCGCCCATGCTGTTGATGAGCGCCATCGCGCCACCCGAGACGTTCTTCGGCAGCAGCTCCGGCACGATCGCGAAGAACGGGCCGTACGGCGCGTACATCGCCGCGCCCGCGATCACCAGCAGCGCGTACGACGCCCAGAAATGCGTCGCGCCGAGTGCATACGAACCCGCGAAGGCCATCGCGCCGATCAGCAGGAAAGGCCACACGAAGGCGCGGCGATTATTGAGCTTGTCCGAGGCCCACGAGGCGCCGAGCATCGCGATGGTAGCAGCGAGATAAGGCATTGCCGAGAGCCAGCCCGTCTCCACCATGCCAAGCGCCGAGCCGTTCTTCACGATCGACGGCAGCCACAGCACGAAGCCATAGACGCCGATGCTCCAGCAGAAGTACTGCGCGCACAGCAGGATCACGGCGGGCGAGCGGAACGCTTCGGCGTAATTCTTCACCGGCTTGATGGCGGCCTGTTCGGCGCGCATTGCCGCATCGAGCGAGCGCTTTTCGTCGTTCGAGAGCCACTTCACCTGCGCGGGTTTGTCGCGCACCAGCAGCCACCAGCACGCGGCCCACACCACGGCGGGCACGCCTTCGGCGATGAACATATGGCGCCAGCCATACGAGTGCACGAGATAGCCCGACACCACCGACATCCACAGCACCGTGACCGGATTGCCGAGAATCAGGAACGTGTTGGCGCGCGAGCGCTCGGTCTTCGTGAACCAGTTGCTGATGTAGATGAGCATCGCGGGCATGACCGCCGCTTCCACGACGCCGAGCACGAAGCGAATCGCCATCAGCGAGGGAATGTTCGTGACCACGCCCGTGAGCGACGCGCAGCCGCCCCACAGCAGCAGGCTCACGAACACGAGCTTGCGCACGCTGCGGCGCTCGGCGTAGACCGCGCCGGGCAACTGGAAGAAGAAGTAGCCGAGGAAGAACAGCGCGCCGATCAGCGAGGACAACCCCGCGCTGATGCCCAGATCGCGATTGATACCGGCCGCCGAGGCAAAGCCGTAATTCGCGCGGTCGAGATAGGCGAGGCTGTACGTGATGAACACGATCGGCATGATCGCCCACCAGCGGCGTGGGGCAAGCGAAGTTGAGGTCATCGGTGTCTCCTGTCGGCGGCGCGTCGGGCCTCTGGGCCTCGTGCCGCTGTTCGCAAAACTGCTTGAATCTGGGGCTCTGAAGGGGCTCAGGCGGCGCGCGCCGCGCTGATGTCGCAAGCTTCGAGCGCATCGAGCTGCGCACGTGTCGGCAGCCCTTCCGAATCGCCGATCACCTGCACCGCGAGCGCGCCGATGCGATTGCCGCGCGCGACCGCTTCGGCAAGCGCACGCCCTTCGAGCAGCGCGCTCACCACGCCCACTGCGAAGCCGTCGCCTGCGCCGACCGTGTCGACCACGTTCTCCACGCGCTGCGCATGGACGTGGCCGCGTTCGCCCGCGCTCGTTTCGAAGTACGCGCCGTCGGCGCCCAGCTTCACGATCACGCCGCGTGCGCCGCGCTCCAGATAGAAGCGCGCGATCAGTTCGGGATCGTCGGAACCCGTGAGGATGCGGCCTTCGTTGACGCCGGGCAGCACCCAGTCAGCGAAGCGTGCGAGTTCGTTGAGCGTCGCGACCATTTCGGCTTCGGAGCCCCAGAGCGTCGGGCGCAGGTTCGGATCGAAGGTGATCGTGCGGCCCGCTTCGCGCATCTCGCGCGCCAGCATGAAGGCAAGTTCGCGCGAGGTCGCCGAGATCGCAGGCGCCACGCCGCTCAGGTGCAGATGGCGCGCGCCGAGTACGTAGCCGCGCTTGTAGTCGCTGATCGACAGATGGCTCGCCGCCGAGCCGCGCCGGAAGTATTCGACGGCGGGATCGCTGCCGTCGTCGGTCTTCGACTTGAGCTGGAAGCCGGTGGGAAAACGCGGATCGGTTTCGACGCATTGCGCGTCAATGCCTTCCTGCGCGAGCACGCCGCGCACGAAACGGCCAAACGAATCGTCGCCGACGCGGCTCATCCAGCCCACCTTGAAGCCGAGGCGCGCGAGGCCGGTCGCGACATTCAGCTCGGCGCCCGCCGCGCGTTTGGTGAATTGCGCGACGTCGTGCAGTGCGCCGGTTTCGGCGGCCACGAACATCGCCATGGCCTCGCCGTAGGTGATGACATCGAGTGAGTGCGTCATGGAATGCGTTCCTGCTAAAAGTGAATTCGGGGTGCGGGCTGGGGCTTAGGCTGACATTACGCGCACGCGAGCCAGGCGACGTAGCGCGCGGCGTCTTCGTGCACGCGCTGCTCGTCGAACGGAAACTCGATGCCGCGCGGCACGTCCGACGGCAGGCGCGCGAGCGCGGCGCGGCACAGCGGATCGTCCGCGGCGGGCGCGCAGGCGAAGCGCCGTGCGCCCTCGCCCTCGACGGCCTTGCAGTGGATGTACTCGACGTTGGGCGCGAGCGCGACGGCGGCCATCAGCGGCGCTTCGCCCGTCCACTGCCAGTTGCCTATATCGAAGGTCATGCCGATCAGCTTCCCTTCGCCGGCCGCGCGCAGCGCGCGGAACAACGCCGTGAACTGCGCGAGCTTGCCGCCTTGTTCGAGCTGGCCGTTTTCGACCACGACGCGCGGCGCGTTTGCGTTTTCCTGCCCGTCTTCCTGCCCTGTCAGGCCGAGTTCGCCGAGGATCGCCGCGAGCTGCGCGACATGGGCTTCGCCCGCGAATCCGCCGAGTTGCAGCTTCACGAAGCGTGCACCGAGCGCGCGGCCGCATTCGACGGCAAGGCGCAGTTCGGCTTCGTTGAGTGCGCCATCGTCGGCGTAGAGCGTGTCGGGCGTCGACCACACGGGCCACAGGCCCGAAGCCGCAAGCGCTGTGCCGAGGGCACGCAGCGCCTCGGGTTGCGCGTCGGCGTCATGCATCAATTCGCGCCGCACCTCGAAGGCGCAGGCGCCCGCCATCTTCGTTGCGTCAAACCACGCCGCATGTCCGTCACGCCAGATCGATCCCGCGCCGAACGCGCTCGCCACAATTGCCACTTCCGCCATCGTCGTCTTCCTGTTGCTGCCGGTTCTGTCTCGAAACGCCTCGACATCATTTGGAACCGGTTCCAAATCGCGATTGAAAAAAAGCGCCTGAGCGCCTGATTCGTTCCGTCGGATTGATGGCGGGATGTTGCGCCGCCCTGCCAGGCGGCGCCATTGTGGAAATCCCCTAATTCATGGCGGGAACCTTGTGCCGCCGGCCGGGTTGTCGGCGCTGCCGCCACCGCCGTTTTCACCGGGCGCGTCGAGCAGGCAGAGTTCGAGAAAGCGCTGGGCCACGCGCGACGCCGCGCCCGCGTGCGGCACCACGATCGAGAAGCGCCGGGCGAGCGGCTCCGGCCCCATGCGGATCTGCTGGAGCGCGCCGTCCTCGTGGCGCATCGACATCGCCGATACAAAGCCGATGCCCATGCCTGCGCGCACCGCTTCCTTGACGCCCTCCACGCCCGCGATTTCGAGCGCGACGCGCATCGGCACCGCCGCGCGCGCAAAGGCGCGCTCGACCACCTGGCGCACGCCCGAACCGTCTTCGCGCAGCACCAGCGGCAGGTTCGCGAAGGCGGCGAGATCGCGACGCTCCCCTGCCGCCGCGCCGACGAGCTCATGACCGCGCGGTGCAATCGCCACGATTTCGTCCTCGTGCCACGGATGCACGGCGCAATCGGCAGGCAATTGCGAGCCCACCGGCCCTTCGACGAGGGCGATATCCAGCTCGCCGAGCATCGCCACGACATCGGCGGTATTGCCGCTGGCCGTCTCCAGCTTCACGTCCGGATAGCGCCGATGGAACGCCGCGACCAGGTACGGCAGCCGGTAGCTCGCGGGCGTCGTGCTTGCGCCGATGCGCAGCGTGCCGCGCTCCAGGCCGCGCAGCGCGTCGCGAAACGCCAGCGCATCGCGCCAGTTCTCGCGCAGGCGTGCGGCGTAGGCCGCGAGCTGCTCGCCGGTGGGTGTGAGGCGCACGCCGCGCCCATCGCGCAGATAGAGCGGTTCGCCGAATTCCTCCTGCAACAGCCGCAATTGTCCCGATACGGCGGGCTGCGACAGATGCAGTGCTAGCGCCGCGCGGCTGATGTTGCTGTGCTCGGCGACGGCAGCGAAAGTTATCAGTTGTTCCGGGGTCATCGCTTCGAATTATCGGGTTGGCTTATATTTTACTTCGCAAATGACGATTTTTCATATCGTTATATCTAAATTAGGATTAGCGCATTCGAAGCAATTTTGTCGCTGCAGCAGAACCCAACACGCAACACCCACCGGAACACCCACTGCCATGTCCACATCGTCGACCACTCTTGCGCATCCGTCGCTTTCGACACGCGGCCAGATCAACGGCGTGCTGTTCGTCGCACTGTTCGCATTCGCCGTCACCCGTCTCGCGGCCCTGCCCGCGATCGCCAACCTGGGCCTGAGCCCGCTGATCGTCGGCATCGTCGCCGGTGCGGTCTATGGCAACCTGCTGCCCGACGCCATGCCCGAAAGCTGGGCGGCTGGCGTGAACTTCTCCGCGCGCAAGCTGCTGCGCATCGCCGTGGCCTTCTTCGGCCTGCGCGTGAGCCTTCAGGAAATCGCCCAGGTGGGCGTGCCCGGCCTCGTCGAATCGGTCGTGATCGTCGTGAGCACGCTGTTGATCGGCACGTGGGCGGGCATGAAGATCATGAAGCTCGACCGCGACACGGCCATCCTCACGGCGGCTGGCAGCGCGATCTGCGGCGCGGCGGCGGTGCTCGCCTTCGAGTCGACGCTGCAATCGAAACCGCACAAGAGCGCGATGGCCGTGGGCAGCGTGGTGCTGTTCGGCACGCTGTCGATGTTCCTCTACCCGCTGCTTTATCGCGCTGGCTGGCTGCATCTGGATACGCTCGGTGCGGGCCTGTTCTTCGGCGGCACGATTCACGAAGTCGCGCAGGTCGTCGGTGCGGCGAGCAATGTCAGCCCGGAAGCCACGCACATTGCCACCATCGTCAAGATGACCCGCGTGATGTTGCTCGTGCCGGTGCTGCTGGTGCTTGGCGTGTGGCTCAGCCGGTCGGCGCGCGGCGCTGCGGGTGCTGATGGCGCGAAGCAAGGCGCACGCAAGCTCGCGGTGCCCTGGTTTGCAGTCGGTTTTCTCGCGCTCGTGGTGGTGAACTCGCTGCATGTGCTGCCTGCCCCGGCCACGTCGACGCTCAACCTGCTCGACACGTTTGCACTGACCATGGCCATGACCGCGCTCGGCATCGAAACGCGCGTCTCGCAGATCCGCCAGGCTGGCCCGCGTGCGCTGACCACGGGTTTCATCCTCTACGTGTGGCTCGTGCTGGGCGGTCTTGCGATCACCTGGGGCGTGGAGCGACTCTTCGCCTGATGACAGGAACCCATTTCGGGCAGAGCCTGAGAGAACGCGCACCGGCCAGTCCGGTCGCTTGCCCCGCCGATGGCGGGGCTTTTTGCGTTTGTACGTCTGCCAGTACGCCTGCCCATGCACTTCGTCAGGATTGCGCGCCACGCAGCACCCAGGCGCGACCGATGCGGCCCATACTGTCCGATCCGACGAAGGGGACGAGCAATGGCATACGAACTGTATTACTGGGACGGTTTGCAGGGCCGCGGCGAGTTCGTGCGGCTCGCGCTGGAGGAAGCCGGTGCACCCTATGTGGACGTCGCACGCGGCGAGAAAGAGGATGGCCACGGGATCGGCGCGATGATGGCCGAACTGGACAGCGACGGCCCTTATCCACCCTACGCGCCGCCCTTTCTCAAGGACGGCGAGCTGATCGTGCCGCACGTGGCCAACATCCTGTTCTATCTCGGCCCGAAGCTGAAGCTTGCGCCGCGCGACGAGGGGCTGCGCATGATCGCGAACGGCCTGCAACTGACGATCGCGGATCTCGTCACCGAGGTGCACGACACGCATCATCCGATCGCCAGCGCCCTTTACTACGAAGACCAGAAGGACGCCGCGAAGGCACGCTCGAAAGACTTCATCCAGCATCGCCTGCCGAAGTTCATGGGCTATTTCGAGCGCGTGCTCGCGCAGAATCCGGACGGGCCGCAGCATATGGCCGGCCGCGCGCTGAGCTATGTCGATCTGTCGATGTTCCAGGTCGTCGAGGGCCTGCGCTACGCCCTCCCGAAAGCGACGAAGCACTTCGCCGACCACTATCCGAACGTGGTCGCGCTGCACGACGCCGTCGCCGCGCGGCCGAATATTGCCGCGTACGTGCAATCGGAGCGGCGGCTGCCGTTCAACGAAACGGGGATCTTCCGCCACTATCCGGAACTCGATCGGGCCGTGCATTGAGCGCCGCGCGCGCGTCGCGACATCGCGCAGATAGCCCTGCAAAAACCCACGCGGCCGCGGTCTCAGGCGCTGCCGCCTTTTCTTCGTCCCGGACGCCTCGCCAGGCGAGCGTCCGGCTTTTCCCCACCGACCAACCTGCCCGCCTGCCGTGCTGTCATTCCTGCTGAAACTGCGCACCCGCGCCCGCGATCTCTTTCGACTTTCCGACGCCCACACCATGCTGATCTGGTCGGTGATCGTCGGCGTAGCCGGGGCATTCGCGACCGTCCTCTTCCGCGAGGGCATTGCCCACCTGCAAATTCTCTTCACGGGCAGCGAAGGCAGTTTCGTCGAGATGGCGCGGCGGCTGCCGTGGCACACGCGCATCCTCCTGCCCACGGCGGGCGGCTTCATCGCAGGCTGCCTGTTGCTGATGGCGAGGCGCAATGCGCAGGCGGCGGGCAACAAGCCGATCCATACCGACTACGTGGAAGCCGTCGCGATCGGCGACGGCGTGATGCCGGTCGGCAAGAGCATCTGGCGCAGCGTGTCGTCGCTGTTCACGATCGCAAGCGGCGGCTCGATTGGCCGCGAGGGGCCGATGGTGCAGCTTGCCGCGCTCGCGGCTTCGCTGATCGGCCGCTGGGTTCACTTCGATCCGCAGCGGCTGCGCCTGCTGGTCGCGTGCGGCGCCGCGGCCGGTATCACCTCGGCGTATAACGCGCCGATTGCGGGCGCCTTCTTCGTGACCGAGATCGTACTGGGCGCAATCGTCATGGAGAGCTTCGGGCCGATCGTGGTCGCCTCCGTGGTCGCCAACATCACGATGCGCGAATTCGCGGGCTACAAGCCGCCTTACGAAATGCCGGTGTTCCCGCCCGTCACGGGCGTCGAGGTGCTGCTGTTCGTGGCGCTCGGCCTGCTGTGCGGTGCGCTCGCGCCGCGCTTTCTCGCCATGCTCGACGTGACCAAGGCCGGCTTCGGACGCCTCAAGCTGCCGCTGCCTGCGAAGCTCGCGCTCGGCGGCCTCGTGTGCGGCGTGCTGTCGGTCTGGACACCCGAGGTCTGGGGCAACGGCTACAGCGTCGTGAACTCGATCCTGCATTCGCCGTGGACGTGGACGGCGCTCGCCACGGTGCTCGTATTCAAGCTGGTCGCGACCGCCGCGACGGTGGGCTCGGGCGCGGTCGGCGGCGTCTTCACACCGACGCTCTTCATGGGCGCGGTGATCGGTTGCCTGTTCGGCCACGGCATGAATGCGCTCTGGCCGCATGGCACGTCCGCGCCGTTCGCATATGCAATGGTGGGCATGGGGGCGTTCCTCGCGGGCGCGACCCAGGCGCCCCTCATGGCGATCCTGATGATCTTCGAGATGACGCTCAGCTATCAGGTGGTGCTGCCGTTGATGCTGTCGTGCGTGGTCGCGTATTTCGTGGCGCGCGCGACGGGCACGAAGTCGATGTACGAGATCACGCTGCTGCGCAACCGCGAGGAAGCCGAGCGGTTGCGCCTGCGCGCCACGCAGATGCGCGAACTGGTGCGTCCGGCGGACACCGTCGTGCGCGCCGACGCGACCGTGCAGGACATGACGCGCGTGTTCCTCGAATATCCGGTGAAGTATCTCTACGTAACCGACGACACCGGGCGCTTCCTGGGCGCGGTCGCGCTGGCCGATATCACCAACGACCTGCTGCAAAAGCGCGATACCTCGAACAAGCACGCCTGCGATTACCTCAAGGCGTCGTTCGACGTGCTGACGCCCGATATGCCGCTCGCGGTGGCGTTGCAGCACTTCATGTCGTTCCAGGGCGAGCGCCTGCCGGTGATCGAAAGCGCACAGCAGCCGCGCCTGGCGGGGGTGGTTTACAAGACCTCGCTGCTCGATGCGTACCAGCGCATGAATCCGGAGCGCTAGCCGGCCCGCATCGCAGCAGGCATGATTAAGTCTATGATTTCATGTGACAAATAAAAAAGCACGTGCGTTCGCGACGCGGTACCGCATTTGCTGCCATCATGAGATTTCCGTTCGCGCGTGTGCACTGACAGGACATCTTCCGGTGATCTGTCACCGCTTTCCTCGCACACCCGGCGGCGTGCCGCACGGCCTGCGCTGATGCACCTGAAATCCAGCGCGTGGCCGCCTTGCCTCGTCCGGTCAGCCTGACCGCCACGGCACGGCACTTGCTGCGACCCTCGGGCCGCATGAGGAAAGGAGGTCGAGCGATGAAAACCTCGACGCTGTTGACCACCGTGCTGCTGTCGGCCTCGTGCTTCGCCGCACCTGTGCGCACGCAGGATGCCCAGATCGACCGTGCCAGCGCCGCCGCGCCCGACGTTCGTTCGCCCATGGCCGACGTACCGGTCGCCCCGCCCGCACCCGACGTGCAGAGCGCAACGGGCGCTCAGCATTGGGAATATCTGAGCCTGCCGAAGTCGCATCGCCTTGACCGTACGCTAAGTCCGGTTCTTCATCAGCAGACTTGAGCCAGCGCGCGGCCTGAGCGGCGCGCGCGACTTCGCCCGCGGTGCACCTGGCGGCGACGCGGAGATGGCTTTGTGTATCCTGTTTGCGCGACGCCAACGGCCCTTGAACCTGCAGGGCTGCCCGACTATCGGCCTGGACTGGTTTGCGCTGGTTTAAACCGGTTTGGCCGATTTCACTTTCGCGCCCCTGCCGCGCCGAGGATTTCGCGCATGTCCGCTTCATCCATCCCTGAAGAACCCATCGATCTCCAGTTCAGCGACGTGTTGCGCGAAGTGCGTTGGCCCGCCAACAAGGACGATCTTGTCGAGGCCGCGCGCAATGCGGGCGCGAGCAACGAGGTGCTGGCGATCCTCGACGGCATGCCCGAGCAGGACTATGGCGACGTGGCGTCGGTCACGCGCCTGATCGGCAGCAATTACGGCCCCGGCCTCGGTATCTGAAGGCGGCCGGATCCAGCGTGCGCCGCTCAGGCGTCGCGCCCGTACACCACGCGCGCGAAGAAGCGGCCCAGCACGGCCTCCACCACCGGCGGCGTCACGTGCTGAGGATCGGCCGTGGCCAGGAACTGCACGCCGTCGCACAAGCCCATCAAGCCCAGCGCCATCAGGTCAGGCGCGATCGGCAGCGGCGTGCCCACGCGCGCCGAGAATTCCTCGATATAGGCGGCCAGGCGCTCACGCTTTTCCTTCATGAAGGCGTTAAAGCGCGTGCGGAACCGCGCGTCGCGCGCCGCGAGCAGCTTGGCTTCCACCCACAGCAGGAACATCTTGTTGTCCTGCGGCAGCCGGCTGTAGAACGCAAGCACGCGCGCTTCCATGACCTCGCGCGAGGCATTGGCCTCGAAGATCGCGCGCAGGTCGACTTCCATTGCCTCGTGATCGCGCCGCAGCAGCTCGACCATCAGCTCGGCCTTGCTGTCGAAATTCGAATAGAACGCGCCGCGCGTGTAGCCCGCCTCGTGTGCGATGTCCTCGACACTCGCGCTAACGAACCCCTTGGCCATGAACAACGCCTGCGCGGCGTCGAGCAGGCGCTCGCGCGTCTGGTCGCGGCTTTGCTCGCGGGTGAGTCGTGGGCGCGGAGTGGCTGGGCGCGTCATGGCGTGGGGGGTACCGAACTGTCTGGTGAGTGGATTGCGCCAGCGGGGCGATGCTTGCGGCATGGCCCGATGGTAGCGCGAGTCTATCACTGAATCTTTCTTCGGATTCGTTTCTGTATTCAGATACAGCGCTGTATTAGAATGTCAGAAATCATCTGAGACCGATCGGTGTGCAACGGAGGAGACATCCATGCGCCCCGCGTTGCGCGCGTTGTTCTTGCGCGCACGGACGGGCTCAGCGGCGGCGCGACAGGCCCGGCGCGAGCGACCAGCGCGCACGGGTTCGGCGCGCGTGCGTTCCAGGCATGTCGAGGTCCATGTGAATCGTCGCGGTCGTGGCGCATCGAGCAGGATGCGCAGTCAGTGCAAGTCCCAGGCTATCGTCGTCAATGCGCCCAGGAAAGCGGGTGCATCGAGCTTACAGCGTTTCATGAGCGCCTTCGCTTTGTGCGCCCTCGCCGGCCTTGGCGCCTGCGGCAAGCACGAGGAAACGGCGCCGGGCCCGCGCCCGGTCGTGTCGATGACCGTGCATCCCGATCAAGGCGCACCGGCCACCACCTGGCCGGGCGGCGTGCAGGCGCGCAATAGCACGCCGCTGTCGTTCCGCGTGAACGGCAAGATCATCGAGCGCGTTGTGCGGCTGGGCGATGCGGTCAAGCCAGGCCAGGTGCTCGCCCGCCTCGATCCCGCCGATTACGACAAGAACGCTGCAAGCGCCCAGGCGCAGTACGACGCCGCGCAGCATCGCTACGTGTTCGCCAAACAGCAGCTTGACCGCGATACGGCCCAGTCGCAGGCCAACCTGATCGCGCGCGCCCAGTTCGAGCAGACTCAGGACGCCTACGCATCGGCGCTCGCGCAGCGCGACCAGGCGAAGCAGCAGCTCGCGCTTTCGCAGGATCAGCGCCGCTATACGCAGCTCGTCGCCGACCACGCGGGCGTCATCACCGCCGAAAACGCCGACACCGGCCAGAACGTGCAGGCCGGCCAAGCGGTCTACCAGCTCGCCTGGAGCGGCGACGTCGACGTGGTGAGCGACCTGCCCGAAAACGCCATTGCCGGGCTGCATACCGGCGACATCGCCCAGGTAACGCTGCCCGCGCTGCCGGGACGTCACTACACGGCGAAGGTGCGCGAGCTGGCCGCCGCGGCCGATCCGCAAAGCCGCACATGGCGCGTCAAACTCACGCTCGAACATCCGGACGCCGATGTGCGGCTCGGCATGACGGCCAACATCGCGCTTTCGTCAAGCACGGCAAAGACCGCTGCCGCTAGCGCTTTCACGATACCCGCCACCGCCCTCTTCCACGACGGCAACGCGCCTGCGCTCTGGATCGTCCAGGGCTCGGACAACGTGCTGCAGCTGCGCCGCGTGAGCGTGTCGCGCTACGACGCGCGCACCATCACCGTGACGGACGGCCTCAAGGACGGCGATCGCATCGTGCTGCAAGGCGTGCATACGGTCAGCGTGGGCGAGAAAGTCAAGCCCATCGCGCCGCTGCATCCGGAGGACTTCGCGTCATGAGCGAACGCGAAGACCCGCAGCAGGCGGAACCCACGCAACCCGATCTCGGCCCCGGTCACGACCATGACGAAGGCCGCTTCAACCTGTCCGCCTGGGCGCTGCGCCATCGCGCGCTGGTGACCTTCCTGATCGCGCTGGCGACGATCTTCGGCGCCCTGTCGTACACACGCCTTTCGCAGTCCGAAGATCCCCCCTTCACGTTCCGCGTGATGGTGATCCAGACCTTCTGGCCGGGCGCGAGCGCGCGCCAGGTCGAGGACGAAGTCACGACCCGCATCGGCCGCAAGCTCCAGGAAACGCCTTACATCGACTTTCTGCGCAGCTATTCGCGTCCCGGCGAGTCGCTGGTGTTCTTCACGATGAAGGATTCCGCGCCGGTGTCCGAGGTGCGCGAGACCTGGTACCAGGTGCGCAAGAAAGTGGGCGATATCGCGCCGATGCTGCCGCAAGGCGTGCAAGGCCCGTTCTTCAACGACGAGTTCGGCGATGTCTACACCAACATCTATACGCTCGAAGGCGATGGTTTTTCGCCCGCCCAGCTGCACGATTACGCCGACAACCTGCGCGAAGAACTGCTGCGCGTGAAGGACGTCGGCAAGGTCGATTACTTCGGCGACCCGAACCAGCGCGTCTATATCGAGATCGCCAACGCGCAGCTCACGCGGCTGGGCATCTCGCCCACGCAGATCGGCCAGGCGATCGGCGCGCAGAACAGCGTGGCGGCCTCGGGCACGCTCACCACGGCCGACGATCGCGTGTTCGTGCGCCCGAGCGGCCAGTTCACCGATCTCAAGGCGCTCGCGGATACGCTCATCAACGTGAACGGCCGCAGCTTCCGGCTTGGCGACATCGCGACGATCCGGCGCGGCTACGACGAGCCGCTTGCCACGCAGATGCGTTTCCAGGGCAAGGCGGTGCTCGGCATCGGCATCACCATGCAGCCGGGCGGCGACGTGATCCGTCTGGGCAACGCGCTCGATGCACGCGTCGAGCAGCTGCGGCGCGAACTGCCCGCGGGCCTGAAGCTCGTGGAAGTGTCGAGCATGCCCGACGCCGTGTCGCACTCAGTGGACGATTTCGTCGAAGCGGTGGCCGAAGCGGTCGGCATCGTGCTGGTCGTGAGCCTCGTGTCGCTGGGCGTGCGCACGGGCATGGTGGTCGTCATCACGATTCCGATTGTGCTGGCCGTGACCTCGCTCGTGATGTACCTGTTCGACATCGGCCTGCACAAGGTCTCGCTCGGCACGCTCGTGCTGGCGCTTGGCCTGCTGGTGGACGACGCGATCATCTCCGTCGAGATGATGGCCGTGAAGCTCGCGCAGGGCTGGAACCGCACGCGCGCTGCCGCCTACGCCTATACGAGCACGGCATTCCCGATGCTCACCGGCACGCTCGTCACGGTATCCGGCTTCCTGCCGATCGTGCTCGCGAAATCGAGCACGGGCGAATACACGCGCTCGATCTTCCAGGTGTCGGCGATTGCGCTGATCGCGTCGTGGTTCGCGGCGGTCGTGCTGATTCCGCTGCTCGGCTACCGGCTGCTGCCCGAACGCAAGCCCGACCCCAATGCAGCCCACGGCGCGCATCACGAAGAGGACATCTACGACACGCGCTTCTACCATCGCCTGCGCGGCTGGGTCGGCTGGTGCATCGAGCGGCACATTGTCGTGCTTGCGCTCACCATCGTGCTGTTCGTCGTGGCGCTTGGCGGCTTTACGCTGATTCCGCAGCAGTTCTTCCCGAGCTCCGACCGCCCCGAATTGCTGGTGGACGTGCGCCTGCCCGAAGGCGCGTCGTTCGACGCCACGCTGCGGCAGACGAAGCGCCTTGAAGAAGCGCTCAAGGGCCGCCCGGAGATCGACCATTCGATCGATTTCGTCGGCACAGGCGCGCCGCGTTTCTATCTGCCGCTCGACCAGCAGTTGCAGCAGCCGAACTTCGCGCAGTTCGTCATCACGGCGAAGTCGGTCGAGGATCGCGAGAAGCTCGCCGACTGGCTCGAAACGAAGTTGCGCAACGACTTCCCCGCGATCCGCACGCGTCTTTCGCGGCTCGAAAACGGGCCGCCCGTCGGCTATCCCGTGCAGTTCCGCGTGAGCGGCGACGATATCGCCACCGTGCGCGGCATTGCCGAGCGCGTGGCGAAGCAGATGCGCGCCGACCCGCGCACCGAAAACGTCAGCTTCGACTGGGACGAGCCCGCCGAACGCTCGCTGCATTTCGCGATCGACCAGCAGAAGGCGCGCGCGCTCAATATCTCGTCGCAGGACGTCGCCAATTTCCTGCAAATGACCTACTCCGGCTACACGGTCACGCAGTACCGCGAGCGCGACAAGCTCATCAGCGTCGACCTGCGCGCGCCCGCCAACGAGCGCGTCGATCCCGCCCGCATGCTCGCGCTGGCCATGCCGACGTCCAATGGCCCGGTGCCGCTCGGCGCCATCGGTCACCTCGAAAACACGCTCGAATACGGCGTGATCTGGTCGCGCGACCGGCAACCGACCATCACCGTGCAGTCCGATGTGCGGCGCGGCGCGCAAGGCATCGACGTGACGCACGCGCTGCAAAAATCGTTGGCCTCGATGCAAGGCACGCTGCCAACCGGCTATCGCATCGCGGTGGGCGGCTCCGTCGAGGAAAGCGCCAAGGGCCAGGCGTCGATCTTCGTGCAGTTGCCCGTGCTCATGATCGCCGTGCTGACGCTGCTGATGATCCAGTTGCAAAGCCTCTCGCGCGTGATGATGGTCGTGCTGACCGCGCCGCTCGGCTTGATCGGCGTGGCCGTGGCACTGTTGCTGTTTCACGAGCCGTTCGGCTTCGTGGCGATGCTCGGCGTGATTGCGATGTTCGGCATCATCATGCGCAATTCGGTGATCCTCGTCGATCAGATCGAAAGCGATATTCGCGCGGGGCACAAGCGTTTCGACGCCATCGTCGGCGCGACCGTGCGGCGTTTCCGGCCCATCATGCTGACGGCCGCCGCCGCCGTGCTCGCGCTGATTCCGCTGGTGCGCTCGAACTTTTTCGGGCCGATGGCGACCGCGCTGATGGGCGGCATCACGAGCGCGACCGTGCTCACGCTGTTCTTCCTGCCCGCGCTCTATGCGGCCGCGTTCCGCGTGCGCAGCAGCGAAAGCGACGCGCGCCCCGATGCAGGGAGCGCATCATGAACCGAGTCGCGCCGATGAAAACTTTTGCCCCAGGACGTTCGCGCTTCCGGTTGAGCGTCGCTGCATGTGCAGTGCTACTGGCGAGCGGCTGCGCCTTCGGCCCCGATGGCACCGCGCCCGTCATGCCTGACCCCGCGCATTACGGTGCGCAGGCGCAGCCGACGCAGACAGTCGCCGCGCAAGGCGTGGCGCAGCAATTCGTGGTGGGCGCGCAACCGGTGCCGCAATGGTGGACGCAGTTCGATTCGCCTGCGCTCGATGCGCTCGTCGAGGAAGGGCTTGCCAACAACCCGAATCTCGCCTCCGCCGATCACAGCCTGCAAGGCGCGCGCGAGCAGTTGCGCGGCCAGATCGGCAGCTCGCTGTTGCCGACCGTCGATGCGATCGGCACCGCGCAGCGTCAACGCGCGCCCGGCATCCCGCAACTGGGCATCGACAAGCTCGAATACAACCTGTTTGCGGGCCTCGTCGAGGTGCGTTACTCGTTCGACATTTTTGGCGCGACGCGGCTGAACAATGCGGCGCTTGCTTCGCGCGTGAACTTGCAGGCGTTCCAGTTCGAGGCGGCGCGGCGCGCACTGGCGGCCAATATCGTCGCGAGCGCGCTGGGCATCGCCACGCTGCATGCGCAGATCGACACGACGCAGCGCCTCATCGCCATCGCCAATGCGCAGGCGGACGATCTGCAAAAGCGCTATGCGCTTGGCGCGGTCTCGCGTACTGACGTGCTCAACGCGCAGCAGAGCGCGGCGGCGCTCGCGAGCAATCTGCCAGGGCTGGAACAGCAGGCGGCGGCGATGCGGCACGCGCTGGCCGTCCTGCTTGGCCGCACGCCTGACCAGGCGCCGCCCGATATGGATCTCGCGAGTTTCCATTTGCCCGAACAGGTGCCCGTCGTGGTGCCGTCGGATTTGCTGAAGACGCGCCCCGATATCGAGGCCGCAGGCGCAGCGCTGATCGCCGCCTCCGCCGAAGTGGGCGCGGCCACCGCGCAGATGTACCCGAGCATCACGCTGTCGGCGGGGCTCGGCCAGGGTGGCTTTAGCTGGCCGGTGGCGACGTCGGGCGTGGGCGCGCTGTGGGCCATCGGCGCGTCGCTCACGCAGCCGATCTTCCACGGCGGCGCCCTGCTCGCGCAGCGGCGCGCGGCCTTGCAGTCGTATGAAGCGGCCAACGCTTCGTACAAGCAGACGGTGCTCGCGGCGTTCCAGGACGTCGCTGACCGGCTTGCGGCGCTGGAACACGATGCGCAGGCGCTCGATGCAGCCGGAACGTCGGCGCAGACCGCGCAAGGCGTCTACGACGATACCAACGCGCGCTACAAGCTGGGCGCGGTGCCCTACTACGCGGTGCGTCAAAGCGAACAGCAATGGCGCAACGCGAGCCTCGATGCGATCCGCTATCGCGGTACGCGCTTGTCGGATACGGCGGCGCTGTTCCAGGCAATGGGCAATCCGTCGCCTGACAGCAAGACTAGCGCCGCCGGCGCGCACCATTCGACGCCCTGAACACGCGTCGCCGTGCACACGCAATGTGTGCACGGGCGTTCGCGGCGCGGCCATCACCTGGCTGCACCGCCCCTGATATTCACGCTCTCAATTCCCGTTATTTCGCGCTGATTTCACATTTTTCTGACGGGAAAATCTCAGACTTAAATTTAAGAGTTTACTGATACACTCGACCGCAAATCGAGGGTAAGGCAATCCAATTAATTCGGATTCCTTTATATAACTCGATCGTTTTTCGCAGAGAAAATGCACTGACACCCTCAGCCATCCAGACCTCGACGATCATGTCACTCGTATCCCATCGCGGCCTTTGCGCCGCACTGCTGATCACGGCGAGTGCCGCGGCACATGCGGGCTTCGACTGCTCCGGTTCGCACGGCGGCTTCCGCCTGCAGACGTCCGACAGTTGGGTCGGCACGGACAAGCTGGAGCACTTCGGTGTGTCCGCACCGTTCGGCGCGCTGGGCGCCTGGCTGATGCGCGACACCGCGCATCCGGCCATCTACGGCGCGCTGCTCGGCACCGTGCCGGGTGTCGTCAAGGAGACCATCGACGGCACCTGCCGCACCGATGGTTTCTCGTACAAGGATCTGTTCGCCGACGCGCTGGGCGCGTTCACCGGTGCGTGGCTCACGCACTGGGCGCTCACCTGGTCGGGCAGCGCGCACGGCAAAGCCGTCGGCGTGCGATACGACGATACTTTCTGATGCGAACTGCCTCGTCATCGCTTCGCGCGGACAAGCGCTTGCGGATCAGGCAGTTAGCTTCGCTCTCCAAAGGTTATTCACAGGGCTGCCAACAAAAACTGTTGATAAATACGGCGCGGGCACATTGCTCCGTTGTCCACAGTTTTTGTTGAAGGGCCTGTGGAAAAGCCCTGGGCAACTTGACCAAGTGCTTGTCGCAAAAGGAAATCGGCGCTGCAAAACAAAACACGGCACACCGTTGCCGGTGCGCCGTGTTCAGGTTTGGGTTTACCGCAATCGCTCAGGCTGTTACGCCGCCTGGGCGATCCATCAAGGCTTGTTCGATTCGAACAGATCCATGATCTGCTGCTTCTCGCTCGACGTGACGCTCGGCGGCGTCATCCCGCCGGGGCCCATGCTGCCGGTCGCGCCGCTGGCATCGCTGGCCGCGCCTGCGGGCATGCCGGAGTCCATGCCGATCGCCGACACGAAGCCCGCACCCGGCGTCACATCCGAGTAGTACAGCTCGCCGCCGATCGTCGTGATACCGGCCGGCATCGGCGGTTCTTCCTGCGGGATGTTGCGCAGCGCCTGGCTCATGTAGTTCACCCAGATCGGCAGTGCGAGCTGCGCACCGAACTCACGGCTACCGAGGCTCTTCGGCTGGTCGTAACCCATCCACGCCACCGCGACCAGATTGCGCTGATAACCCGCAAACCAGCCGTCGTGCGCATCGTTGGTCGTACCGGTCTTGCCCTGCAGGTCGTCACGGTGCAGCACGTTGGTGCCCGCGCCCGTGCCCGCCGTCGCCACCGAATGCAGCAGGCTGTTCATGATGTACGCGTTGCGCGGCGTGAGCGTCTGCGGCGCGTTCTGGCCCGCCACGAGCGGCTGTGCGCGCGACACCGGCTGACCGTGCGCGTCGTCGACTTCCGCGATCAGGTACGGGTTGATGCGATAGCCGCCGTTGGCGAACACGCTATACGCGCCCGCCGATTGCAGCGGCGTCACCAGGCCTGCGCCCAGCGCCATCGGCAGGTACGGCGGCGTCTTGTCCGCGTCGAAGCCGAAACGCTGCGTGACGTAGTCCTGCGCGTACTTCGTGCCGATATACGACAGGATGCGGATCGACACGAGGTTCTTCGACTTCTGCAGCGCGAGGCGCATCGGCATCGGGCCATCGGGCTGGTCGTCGTCCTTCGGCTCCCACGCGTCGCCGCCCGGCGTGCTGGGCGGGAAGTACAGCGGCGCATCGTTGATGATGGTCGCCGGCCCCAAGCCCTTTTCGAGCGACGCCGAATAGATGAACGGCTTGAAGCTCGAACCCGGCTGGCGCCATGCCTGGGTCACGTGGTTGAACTTGTTCTTGTTGAAGTCGAAGCCGCCGATCAGCGCGCGGATCGCGCCGTCCTGCGGCGTGAGCGAGACGAGCGCGCCCTCGACCTGCGGCAGCTGCGTGATCTGCCAGTTGTTCTTCTCGTCGGCGATCAGGCGCACGATCGAACCCGGGCGGATCTTGAGGGCCGCCGAGGCACGCGTCGACAGACCCGCCGCCACAAAGCGCAGGCCCTCGCCCGTGATGTTGACCGAGGTGCCGTCGAGCAGTTGCGCCGTCACCGACTTCGGGCCGGCTTCGGTCACGACAGCAGAGACGATATCGCCGTTGTCCGGGTGATCGGTGAGCGCGTCGTCGATCGCCTGGTCGCGGTCGTCGCCTGCCGCGGGCAGTTGCACGAAGCCTTCCGGGCCGCGATAGCCGTGGCGGCGCTCGTAGTCCATCACGCCCTTGCGCACGGCGGCGTAGGCGGCGTTCTGGTCGGCTGAATCGATGGTCGTGGTGACCGTCAGGCCGCGCGTATAGGTTTCGTCCTTGTACTGCGCGTACATCATCTGGCGCACCATTTCCGCGATGTACTCGGCGTGCACGCTGTATTCGGTGCCGGTGGTGCGCGTATGCAACGGCTCCTTCACGGCTTCGTCGTACTGCGCCTGGGTGACGTAGCCCAGATCGAGCATGCGCTTGAGGATGTACTGCTGACGGATCTTCGCGCGCTTCGGATTGACGATCGGGTTATACGCCGACGGCGCCTTCGGCAGACCGGCGAGCATCGCCGCTTCGGCCAGCGTGATGTCCTTCAGGTCTTTGCCGAAGTACACACGCGCCGCCGCCGAAAAACCGTAAGCGCGCTGACCCAGATAAATCTGGTTCATGTACAGCTCAAGGATCTGATCCTTCGTGAGCGCGCGCTCGATCTTGTAGGCGAGCATCATTTCGTAGATCTTGCGCGTGTAGGTCTTCTCGCTCGAAAGGAAGAAGTTACGCGCGACCTGCATCGTGATCGTGCTCGCGCCCTGCGACGCGCCGCCATGCATCAGGTCGGCCACGCCAGCCCGCAGAATGCCGACGAAGTCCACGCCGCCGTGTTCGTAGAAGCGGTAGTCCTCGATCGCGAGGACGGCCTTCTTCTGCACGTCGGGGATGTCCTGGAAACGCACGAGCTGGCGTCGCTCATCGCCGAACTCGCCGATCATCACGTGATCGGCCGTGTAGATGCGCAGCGGCACCTTCGGCTGATAGTTCGTGAGCGCGTCGAGCGAGGGCAACTGCGGCCCCATGACGACGAGCGCATAGCCGACGATCAGCGCGCCCACCACGCAAAGCGTGGCGATCAGGCCGGCGAACCAGAGCGCGATCGACGCGCCGATGGAACGCTTGCGTGGGCGGTTGCCGCGCGAGCCGTCGCGCGCATCGGAACGCGTATCGTCGTTGCGCTGCTGGCGTGCGTTGTTGAAGGAGGGTTCCCGATCGTCGTTCGGGTATTGCGGTGAAGGCGGTCGTTTGATGATAGGCATGACTGGAATGATTGGCGCGTCTGGTTCTGCGCCCCGGCTGCGCGCCTGAAGGCACGCATTGATCTGATCATGGCGTCATGGCGCCAATGCGGCGTGGACGGCATCGCACCCCGCGTGCGGTGCCGCGGCGTGACCGGCAACGCCCCCGTCCGGTCACGCGGCGCGCGGGTTAAGGCGCGCCGTCGCGTGGTCACTCTTTCAGCAACCTTTCGCGCGAGGTGCCTGAAAGGCCCCTAAAAAAAGCCATCACGCGAAATGTAACAGCGCATTCTAAATAAATCGTGCGCCGACGGTCGCGCTTTTTTTGTAAGAGTTTCCTGGACTCGGCCCTGGGGTCGCCAGCGATTCGCTTTCATGACGGCACCTTGCGCCATCTGCACCGTTCTGCGGAGAAAATATCGAATCGAAGCGCGACTCGATATCGTAATGCGCGGTCTTTATCCTTATGCCCAATACATTGTTGCGTGCGTTGGCGAGCCCGCGCGTGCATCTTTGCGTTGCGCAGCGCACGTCTCGTCTTATTATGGAGAGATTGCCGTACGCCCTGCTCGCCTCGCTTGCCTTGCGCATCGGGAGCGGGCGCCGTGTTCACTTCGTAGCCAGATTCAAGGCCGAATCAGCGCTATCACCCCGGCAAGCCGATCATGAACAAGCCCAGCGAACGCATTGTCGTCTTCGTCACGCCCGCCCAGAAGCGTGCGATCTCCGCCACGGCCGACGAACTCGGCATCAGCGTCAGCGAGCTGATGCGGCGCGCCGTGATTGCCTTCAGTGCGACGAGCGACCAGGTCAAGGCTGCGAGCATCGTCGACCGGCTCAATGCGCCGCGCGAACCCGATGCCCTGGCGCAAGTGCTGCGCAAGGCCGCCAGGCCGCTGCGCGCAGGCCGTGCGGGTGTGCGGCCGGCTGCCTCGCCGGAGCTTGACGAAGCCACCGATGCGCCCCAAGCGGAACCCGAACCCAATCACGCCGAACGCGAACTGGCGCAGACCGTCGCGCGTCTCTCCGCCGAAGCGGCTGAAGCCGCAGAACCGGAAGCCAACGCAGAGAATTCACATTCCGATACCGTCCATTTGCACGAAGGCGCGCCCGTGCAGCCGCTCAAAGGCGTGACGAACGCACCCTTCGCGCGCACGCAGCGCATGCTCGACGAAGCGGACGCGTCGGACAGCGACTCCGCGCCCGAAGGCGGCAAGTTCGCTTGAGACGAGGCATCCCTACTGAATGGGCGATATTGCTGATATTCGCGATAACAACCGCAGCGCGCTGCTCGGGCCTTTAAGTCCCTTTTAAGAGACCCCGTGGTGTAATATCCGCGAGCATTGCGGGCGGCCGGACAATCGAAACGTTGGCGTAAGCTCCTGAGATTTTCGTTTCCCGCACCGCTAGTCGCTATTGCAATTGCCCGAAGCGCCCCGATTTTCGCGCTGCATGCGCAGCCAGCACAAAGCGGCGTAAGCTGAATGCGAAACCCGAATGCGAAATGAACGCACACGGGCAGCACAGCGCGACATGTACGCACAGATTGCGGTATTGCGGCCCCATGGGCCGATCTCATTACACCGGAGGAATTCCATGTCGCTTTTCGACTCCATCTCCCGCACGGTCAAGGGTCTCCTGAACGACGCGGCCGATTCCGTGCAGGATCCGTCGCGCGACGCGCGCCAGATCGTGCGCGAACTCGACGACAGCATCGCCAAAGCCGAGAACTCGCTCGTCGAGATCCAGGCGCAGGTCGCGATGCAGCAAAGCAAGCGCGACGTGGCCGCCGACAAGGCGAAGAAGTACGAAGACGGCGCGAAGCGCGCCCTGCAATCGGGCGACGAAGCACTCGCCCGCGAAGCGCTCGGTGCGCAGTCGACGGCTGAGGCCGAACGCGATGCGCTCGCCGCTGAACTCGCCAAGCTCGAACCGTCGGTCGATCAGCTCAAGCAGCAGATCGACGACATGCGTTCGCGCCGCAACGACCTGAACGCGCGCTCGAACATCCTGCAAGCCAAGCAGCAGATCGCCCAGGCCAAGGATGTCGCGGCCACGGCGCTCGGCGGTATCGGCGGCAAGAATCTTGCGCAGGACTTCCAGAAGCTCGAAGACAAGGTGAACCTGTCGAACGCGCGTTCGGACGCCCGCCTGAATTCGGCGGACGTTTCCAGCGGCAAGGCACTCGACGACAAGCTCGCCGCGCTCAACAAGGGCCCGTCGGTGGATGACCGCCTCGAAGCCCTGAAAAAGCAGCTCAATACGCCGGCACAGTAACGCGCCGCGCGTGACGGATGCGGCGCGGCGGCCGGTTGTTCGAACGCCGTGCCGCATCCACGTAACGTATGTCATGGAGACGGGCAACAAACCGCCCGGCCTGCAACATGAAAAAGTTTCTCCTCGCAGTTTTCGCATCGCTCGCCCTCGTGAGCGGCGCGGCCTTCGCTGCCGTGCCGAGCGTGCAGCAGATCGAATCCGCGATGTCGCAAGGCGACTGGCAGCGCGCGGACTCGGGCCTGACCCAGGTTCTGCAGGCGCATCCCGACAATGCCCGCGCGCACTATCTGTACGCGCAGGTGCTCAACCGCGAAGGCCGTTACGCCGACGCGCTCACTCAGGTCGAGCAGGCTAAATCGCTCGATCCGCAGATCCGCTTCACGCAGCCGCAGCGCTTCGCGCAGGTCGAAGCGAAGATCCGCTCCGACGCCACGCGCGCCGGTGCGTCTAATACGAATCGCACGAGCAATCCGTTCGCGCAGCAATCGGCCGCGCCCGTTGCCATGGCCGCTGCCGCAGCGCCACAGCATCACGGCCCCGGCATGGGCATGTGGATCGGCATTGCGATCGTCGTGATCGGGATTGCGCTGGTGCTGCGCTGGACACTGCGCCGCGCGAAGTCGAACGACGATGCCAAGGCCGGCGACGACCGCCGCGACCAGCTCAAGCGCGCCACCGACCTGCTCAACGCCGTGCGCTCGCTAAAGCTCGACGTGAAGCTCTCCACCGCCGTGGGTCACGAAGCGCTCGAAAAAGACGTGGAAGCGTTCGAGACGCAGTTGCGCAGCGTGGTCGAAAAACTCTCGGGCAGCACCAGCCCCGTCGCGCCGTACGAGATCGAAGATCTGGAGCGCCAGTTCGCCAGCCTCAAGGCGCGCGCCGAAGGCCGCCCCGATCCCAACGCGCAGGCCGCCGCGCCTGCGGGTTCGTACGGTGGCGATTCGCCCTACGCTCGTGAAGCCGATGCTGCATTCGGCCGTCAGCCGCAATATCCGCCCCAGTATCCGCCGCAACAGCAGCCGCAGGTCATTGTGCAGCAAGGCGGTGGCGGCATGGGTGGCATGGGTGGTCTGCTGACCGGCGTGCTGCTCGGCGAGGCCCTCAATTCGGGCCGTGACCGCGTGGTCGAGCGCGATGTCATCGTCGATCGCGACGACGACCGCCGCCGCGGCGGCAACAACGATGGCGGCGTCGACTACGGCCAGGGTTCAAACAACTGGGACGATGGCTCGGGCGGCGGTGTCGATATGGGCAGCAACGACAGTTCCTCGGACGACTGGAACTCCTGAGCATCTTTGTATTGCCGATCAGACCTGACGGGCTCCCTCGCGGAGCCCGTTTTGCTTGAACGGCGTATGTTTTCTTCGAATCAGACTGATATGGCCACTCACGCGGGCACGCCGCGCATCGCGATCGTCGGCAGCGGTTTTTCCGGCATCGGCATGGCGATCCAGTTGCGGCGCATGGGGATCGCAACCTTCACGATCTACGAGGCGGCCGCGAGTCTCGGCGGCACCTGGCGCGATAATGCCTATCCTGGTGCCGCCTGCGATGTTCCTTCGCACCTCTACTCATTTTCCTTCGAGCCGAATCCCGACTGGACGCGCACTTACGCACCCCAACGAGAGATCCTCGATTATCTGGAACGTTGCGCGCGCAAGTATGACGTCGAGCGCTTCATCGCATGGCGCTCGCGCGTGAGCGCGGCGCGCTTCGATGCAGGCCGCGGCGTGTGGAGCATCGACATCGAGCGCGACGGCACGATGCAAACCGTCGAGACCGACCTGCTGATCGCCGCCAACGGCCCGCTGTCGCGTCCCGCCCTGCCCGCCATCGACGGGCTGGAGCGCTTCGAAGGCAAGCTCTTTCATTCGGCGCGCTGGGATCACGACTACACGCTCGAAGGCAAACGCGTCGCGGTGATCGGCACGGGGGCCAGCGCGATCCAGTTCGTTCCGCGCATCCAGCCACGCGTTGCGCAGCTCACCGTGTTCCAGCGCACGCCGCCGTGGATTATGCCGCGCCGCGATCGCGCGATCGAGGCGCGCCGCCGCTGGATGTACCGGCATGTGCCGTTCGCGCAGCGCCTCGCGCGCGCGGCGATCTACTGGCAACTGGAATCTCGTGCGCTCGGCTTCATCGTCGACCAGCGCCTGCTTGCCGCGCCGATGAAGTTCGCGCGCAACTATCTCGCGCACAAGGTCAAGGATCCGGCGCTGCGCGCGAAGCTCGCGCCCGACTATGCGCTGGGCTGCAAGCGCGTGCTGCTGTCGAGCGACTATCTGCCCGCGCTCACGCAACCGAACGTCGCGCTGCTAACCGATCCGATCCGCGAAGTCGTCGCGGACGGCATCGTCACCGCCGACGGCGTGCATCATCGCTTCGATGCGATCGTCTGCGGCACGGGTTTCCAGGTGAACGACGTGGAAGCGCCGTTTCGCGTGAGCGGCGTGAACGGCGCGGATCTCGGCGAGGCGTGGCGGCGCGACGGCCCCGAGGCGTACCTGGGCGCGAGCGTCGCGGGCTTTCCGAATCTGTTCTTCGTGATCGGGCCGAATACGGGTCTCGGCCACAACTCGATGATCTACATGATCGAGTCGCAGATCCGCTATATCGCCGATTGCATCCGTGAACTGCAGCGCCGCGGCGCGCGCACGATGAGCGTGCGTGCGGACGTGCAGCGCGCCTTCAACGACAAGTTGCAGGCGCAACTGCAGCGCACCGTGTGGACGTCCGGCTGCCACAGCTACTACCAGACGCGCAGCGGCAAGGTCACGTCGCTGTGGCCGGGTTTCACCTTCACGTTCCGGCGCAAGACGAAACGCGTACGCGCAAGCGACTACGAGTTTTCGCGCTAGTTCTTGCGCTGATTTTCACGCTAACGCAGCGGCTTGCCCGCGAATACGCGCGTCTCGTAGGCGAAGTTCACGCGCCCATCCTGCTGTGTCGCATCGAATAGCTCGCGCAGCGCCGCGAGCATCGGCTCGTGGCGCGGATCGCCGGGTTTCGGCGCATACGACGACGAAGCCAGCCGCCCACGCAGCCCGTCGAAGTCGAGCAGTTGAGCGTTCGGAAACACGGTCTTCTGCTCGAAGCCGTCGCCGAACCAGTCGGCCATGGCGTCGTCGGTCGGGTAGCTTTCGGCGACGCTTGCGTAATCGTCGGAAAAGCGCTTGAGCAGCGCTTCATAGCCTTCAAGGAACGCCGATCCCTTGAGCTTGCGGCTATTCCAGAACAGCACGATCTTGCCGCGAGGTTTGAGAATGCGCGCGAACTCGCGCCGCGTGCCCGCTTTATCGAACCAGTGGAAGGCCTGCGCGGCGCTCACGAGGTCGACGCTCGCGTCGGGCAAGCTGGTCGCTTCGGCCGTCCCTGCCACGCTGCGATAACCCGCGTAGCCGGCCAGCAAGCGGTCTGCCGCTTCGCGCATCGCGGCGTTCGGCTCGACGGCCACGACCGGATGGCCAGCGTCCAGAAAAAGCTTCGAGGAAATGCCGGTGCCCGCGCCGATGTCGGCGACAGTCGCGGCAGGCGCCACGCCGCATTCGACGTGCACGAAGGTCGCGACTTCACGCGGATAGGTGGGACGGTACTTCACGTAGTCTGCGACCCGGTCGGTGAACCGCCGGGTGGAATCGTCGATCATCCTGTGCCCTTGAATCGTGTCCACGCGCATCGCGGCTGTCACCCTGACACGCGCCGAACGTCATACCCATCGCGGCGCGCCCTCACGAGCTCCGCCGCCCCCGTTAGCCCGCTGCGCCGTCAGGTGCCGCTCAGCAGCTTGAGCAGCCCCAACAAAAAGCGGCAGACCATCACAATCAGCTCCCAGAGCTGCATCAGTTGTTGCCAGAAGGTGCCGATTGCGCCGCTTGCACCAATCGCGCCGGTCGCGCCCTCTTTAAAAAGTATCTCGATCATCCTGTTCCCGCAGCGGTCGCTGGCATGACGCGCCAGAGCCGCGTTTACCCCGATCATAGCGCCTCGTCGCCTGGTCACGCTAAAACGACCCTGGGTCGATTGCGCCCTGAAATTCCGGATCGGGAAAACAAAACGGCGCGTGGGCCGAAGCCCACGCGCCGTTTTTCGTCTCGCAGCCTGAAGCGGCGAACGCGTCAGACCGCCATCGCCATGCGCTTGCGCTCGGCGCGCTGCATGAAGTGGTTGCCGACGATCACGCCCACCGTCACCACCGCGATAAAGAGCGTCGCGAGCGCGTTCATCTCCGGATTCAGACCCAGCCGCACGCGCGAGAACACCACGAGCGGCAGCGTCGTCGAGCCCGGGCCCGAGAGGAACGCCGACAGCACGAGGTCGTCGATCGACAGCGTGAAGGACAGCAGCCAGCCCGCGGCCAGCGCCTGCGAGATCAACGGCAGCGTGATCTGGAAGAACACCTTGAACGGCGTCGCGCCCAGATCGAGCGCCGCTTCCTCCAGCGACGGATTCAGTTCGCGCACGCGCGACTGCACGATGATGGCAACGTACGAGATGCACAGCATCACGTGGCCAATCCAGATCGTGAAGACGCCGCGCCCGGCAGGCCAGCCCAGCAGCTTGCCCATTTCCACGAACAGCAGCAGCAGCGAGATGCCCTGGATCACTTCGGGAATCACGAGCGGCGCGTTGATCATGCCCGTGTAGAGCGTGAAGCCGCGGAAATTGCCCATGCGCGCCAGCACAAAGCCCGCCCACGTGCCGATGATCACCGAGGCAAACGCCGTCATCAATGCGATGCGCAGCGACAGCCACGCGGCATTGATGAGCTCGTCGTCGGTGGCGAGCGCTTCGTACCAGCGCGTCGAGAAGTGCGTCCACACCGTCACCAGTTGCGACTCGTTGAACGAGTAGACGATCAGGCTGACGATCGGGATATAGAGGAACGCAAAGCCGAGACCCAGCGCGATGAATTGCAGTACGCGATTCGGTTTCATTTCCCGCGGCCCTCCAGTTCCTTCGCCTGGAAGTGCTGGAACAGCGCCATCGGCACGAGCAGCAGCAGAACCATCGCGCAGGTGACGGCGGACGCCATCGGCCAGTCGGCGTTATCGAAGAACTCGTTCCACATGACGCGGCCGATCATCAGCGTGTTCGCACCGCCGAGCAGTTCCGGAATCACGTACTCGCCCACTGCCGGGATGAACACCAGCAGGCAGCCCGCGATGATGCCGTTCTTCGACAGCGGCAGCGTGATTTCGAGGAACGCGCGCCACGGCTTCGCGCCCAGGTCATAGGCCGCTTCGAGCAGCGTGAGATCCATCTTCACGAGGTGCGCGTAGAGCGGCATCACAAGAAACGGCAGGTACGAATAGACCATGCCGATATAGACGGCCGTATTGGTGTGATAGAGCTCGATCGGCGAATGGATGATGCCCGTCCACATCAGGAAATTGTTCAGCAGTCCGTTGTTCTTCAGGATGCCGATCCACGCGTACACACGGATCAGGAACGACGTCCAGAACGGCAGCATCACGGCCATCATGAGGATGTTGCGCGTGGCCGGATTCGAGCGTGCGATGTAGTACGCCATCGGATAGCCGATCAGCAGGCACAGCAGCGTCGAAATGCCCGCCACGACCACCGAATTCACGTAGGTCGCGAAATACAGGCTGTCCTGGAACAGAAACGCGTAGTGCGACAGGTCGAGCGCGATGTGCCACACGCCCTCGCTGAACGACGTGAGTTCCGTGTACGGCGGAATGCCGAGCTGCTGGTCGGCGAAGCTGATCTTCACCACCAGGATGAACGGCACGAGGAAGAACAGCAGCAGCCAGAAGAACGGCCCCGCCACCACGGCGGTGCGCCCGGTCAGGTTGAAGCGCTTCGCCGGCCAGTTCAGGAGTTTCCTGAACTGGCCGGGCGTGCCGGGAGTGCCCGGAATCGTCGTGCTCATGACGTCAGCACCACGCCGGCCGAGGCGCTCCAGCGCACATAGACTTCGTCTTCCCAGGTCGGGGAGTCGATTTCCGACAGCGCGAGGCTCGACATGTTCGCGATCACGGTTTTGCCCGAATCGAGCTTGACGTGATAGAGCGAGTAACCGCCCATGTACGCGATGTTCTTGACCACGCCCTTGCCCCAGTTGAAGACGCCTTCGGGCGGCTTGCGCGTGAGCGAGATGCGCTCGGGGCGCACCGAGATGGTCACGGGCATGCCCAGCGGCCCGGTGATGCCATGGTTCACGTAAAGATGCACGGGCAGGTCGGGCGACTGGACATAGACATGATCCGGCTCGTCTTCCACCACGTTGCCGTCGAACAGGTTGGTCGAACCGATGAATTCGGCCGAGAAGCGGCTGTTCGGATATTCGTAGACTTCGTTGGGCGTGCCGAGCTGGACAATCTGGCCTTCGCTCATGACGGCAAGGCGCCCCGCCATCGTCATCGCCTCCTCCTGATCGTGCGTGACCATGATGCAGGTGACGCCGACCTTGTCGAGAATGTTGACCAGCTCGATCTGGGTGCGCTGGCGAATCTGCTTGTCGAGCGCCGACATCGGCTCGTCGAGCAGCAGCAGCTTGGGGCGCTTCACAAGCGAGCGCGCGAGTGCGACGCGCTGCTGCTGGCCGCCCGACAGCTGATGCGGCTTGCGCCTGGCGAATCGCGACATCTGCACGAGTTCGAGCACATTGGCCACGCGCTCCTGCAGTTCGGCCTTCTTGACGCCTTCCTGGCGCAGCCCGAAGCCGACGTTCGACTCCACCGTCATATGCGGGAAAAGCGCATACGACTGGAACATCATGTTGACCGGGCGGCGATACGGCGGCAGCGTCGCGAGATCCTCGCCATCAATCAGGATCTTGCCCGACGTGACCGATTCCAGACCGGCGAGCATGCGCAGCAAAGTGGACTTGCCGCAGCCCGAGCTGCCAAGCAGCGCGAACAGCTCGCCCTTCTTCACCGACAGGTTGACGCCCTTGACGGCCGTCGTGTCGCCGAACTTCTTGACGACATCGACGACCTGCACGAAGTTGTCCGCGGCTGGATCGCTCGCGGCGAAGCCCGTAGGCAGCGCGCCGGCTACGGCCGGCACACTCGACTGGTCACTCATGATTCTCTCTGCCCTGCCTTTCTGACTTGATACCTGGACGGGGTTGACGAACAAAGCCCCCGGCACGTGCCGAGGGCTTGGGGTAAAACGCAAAACTACACGGCCGGGCGCGTCAGCGGCCCGACTTGAACTCGGTCCACAGACGCGTCTGGAGACGCTGGATTTCCGGCGGCAGCGGCTTGAGCAGGAACAGCGTCTTGAGCACTTCCGGCGGCGGGTACACAGCCGGATCGTTCGCGATGTCCTTGTTCACGTACTTGCGCGCTTCCGCGTTGGCGCTCGGGTAGTACACGGCGTTGGTGATCGCGGCGTGGACTTGCGGCGTCTCGATGTAGTTGATCCACTGGTAGGCGGCATCCTTGTGCTGCGCATCCTTCGGAATCGTCATCACGTCAAACCAGATCGGCGCGCCGCCCTTCGGAATGTAGTACTCGATCTTGTACGGCTTCTTCGCCTCGATCGCACGATGCTTGGCGATCACGACGTCGCCCGACCAGCCGTACGCGAAGCAGACATCGCCGCCGACCATGTCGTTGATATAGCCCGACGAGTTGAACTGCGTGATGTACGGACGGATCTTCTTCATCATCGTCAGCGCGGCGCGATAGTCGTCCGGATTCGTCGAAAGCGGATCCTTGCCGATGTAGTGCAGCGCGGCGGCGAAGAACTGATCCGGCGCGTCGAGCACGGACACGCCGCAGGCCTTCAGCTTCGAGATGTTTTCGGGCTTGAAGAGAATGTCCCAGTTGTCGAGCGGCACGTTCTTGCCGAGGATCTGCTGCGCCTTGTCGACGTTATAGGCAAGACCCGTCGTGCCGTAAGCCCAGGGCACCGCGAACTTGTTGCCCGGATCCGCGCCGGCGACGAGCGCCATCAGCTGCGGGTCGAGGTACTTGAGGTTGGGGATCTTCGACTTGTCGAGCGGCGAGAAAATGCCGGCGGCGATCTGCTTGCCCGCGTAATTGGTGGTCGGCACAACGATGTCGTAGCCCGAATTGCCCGCGAGCAGCTTGGCTTGCAGCGTGTCGTCGCTGTCGTAGTTGTCGTACTTGACGGTGACGCCGGTCTGCTTCTGGAAGTTCGGAATCGTGTCTTTGGCGATGTAATCAGACCAGTTGTACACGTTCAGCTGCGTATCTTTCGCGACCGACGCGACCCACGGCGACGCACACAGTGCGAGCACAGCCAGTTTCGCCAAAACCCGTTTCTTCATCCCGTTCTCCGTTCTTAGCTTGCCTTTTGTTTGCCGCGATCGCTAGTGAGCGTAGTGAGCGGCATGTGCGCCGCCCAAGGCGGCCCCCAGAATTTACCGAACCTACCATCAATCGCGCCAGGCGACAAAAAAGAACGCCAGCATGTCGCGCAAACGGAACAGCACCGGGGCAGGCGCGTGACGGGGGGTAAATCGCGCGCAATTTTAGCCGTTTGAGCGTCCCTGTCTACAAAAAAAACGGCAGGCGCGACATTCGCGCGACGGCGGCCGTCTGGCGCGGCGCCCGGTCGATCCGGATTGCATCGACGGCTGCCAGGCGCACGCCACACGAGGGCTTGCGGCCGCCCTTCCCGGTAGTAAGAGAATCCTTGCCATTTCAACCAGATGGACAAGAAAAGCCGCTGGCCGCGAATCGGTTAACATAGCGGGGTTTTCCGCACGGCCGGCACGCTTTTTCTGCTCCCGGCCATCCCGCCCCAAGACATATCGATGGCATCCAATCTCCACGACCTCCCCGACAGCCCGTGCATCGGCGTGTGCTCCACGCTTTTCGACGACATCTGCAAAGGCTGCGGCCGCACCGCGATCGAAGTCTCCAACTGGGTCTTCCTGAGCGACGAAGAAAAGCGCGCCATCTGGGCCCGCATCGAGCAGGAAGGCACCGCCATGCGCTTCCAGCCGAAAAACGCCTGACGTCCCAGCGCCATAAAAAAAACGCCGGACTCAGCCGGCGTTCGATTTTGTGTCCACGGGTGCGCCCAGCGCTCAGAACTTCATGCCGACGCCGATACCCACGATGATCGGGTCGATATACAGCGTGCCCAGCGACGAGCCGTTGAGCGACGCACCCGTGCGCATCCAGATCTTCTTGATGTCCGCGTTCACGAACACGTTCTTCGCGACCTGGTAATCGACGCCGAATTGCAGCGCCGGGCCGAAGCTATGGTTATCGATCGACACCGGCTGGCCGCCCGCGTGCAGACCGTTGTTGTAGAACAGTGTGTAGTTGATGCCCGCGCCAACGTAAGGCCGGAACACGCCCGCGTTGTTGAAGTGGTACTGCAACAGCAGCGTGGGCGGCAGCACGCCGACGCCGCCCAGCGCGCCAAGGCTCGACGTCACCTGGTGGCGCGACGTGCCCAGAATCAGCTCCACGCCGATGTTGTTCGTCGCCATGTAGGTGAAGTCCAGCTCGGGCACGATGGCGTTGTTGACGTCGGTCTTGAGCGTGGTGAGCGCGCCGCTCGTGCTCGATTGCGGCATGATGCTGATGGCGCGCAGGCGCACGAGCCAGTCGCCCGCATAAATCCCCGTGTCCGGCGTGGCAGCCTGCGCCGCCGAAGCAGCGAAACCCGCACCCAGTGCGAGCACGGCCGCGGCCGCGATGGTCTTGATCTGTTTTTTCATGGTGATAACCCCTGTTGTTCCCGCGGTGATTCGCAAGACACTGCGAATTGTCCGAGGCAGGGGCGATCCCTTTTTTGATTCGGGTCAGTTGAGCGCAAACGCCGCGCGATGTGCGACCGCAGGTCGCGCAGAACCCGTCAAAAGCAGCTCCAAAAGGTCTCTCACCGACCGGATGGCGTTGCCAAAAGGCAACGTCTCGCGCCCGCGGAAAAAGAGCCCGTTCGACACCTCGCCGCGCAAGGCGGCCGTCAGACGCGTGTCGATGCAGAAGTGGCCGAACTTCTCGATGCCGTCGCGCAGGCCGCACACGGACAGACATTCGAGCCCCGTCGGGCACGCATTCTTCACCTGGCCGATCTTCGCGCGGATGCGCGATTCGTTGCGCAGATAGCGGTCGAGCCACGGCGTTCTCACGGCGCGCGCGGGCAGACCCGTGACGCTGACGAATTCGACGATATCTTCGGGCTTTGCATCGACGAGCACGCGCTTGAAGTTGGGATGCGCGTCGCCCTCTTCGGTCACGGCGAACGGCGTGCCGACCTGCACGCCATTCGCGCCCGCCTGGAGCCAGCGCCGCACGGCCTCATGGCTATTGATGCCGCCACCGACGATCAGCGGCACGTCGCTGCGCGAGATGCCGAGCGTCGCGTGCACGCCGTCCAGTTCCTCGAAGATGCGCTCGAAGCCGAAGCGATCGTTGCCCATATCGGCAAGATCGGTCACGCCAAGGTGACCGCCCGCATGGGCCGGATGCTCCAGCACCACGGCGTCGGGCAGACGCCCTTTCTTCATCCACTTCTTGAGCACGAGCGAGACGCCGCGCGCGTCGGACAGAATCGGAATCAGGGCGATATCGACGCCCTGGGTGAGATCGGGCAGGTCGAGCGGCAGGCCCGCGCCCATGACGATGGCGTCGGCGCCGTGCTCGCAGGCGGCGCGCACGTAATCGGCGTGCGCATTGACGGCTTTCATGACGTTCACGGCGATCATGCCGTGGCCGTCGGCCAGCTTGCGCGCGGCCTCGATCTCGCGGCCCAGCGCGACGAGATTGGCCTGTGCGAGCGTCTCGTGACGCGGATCGGCGCGGCATTGCTCGACCAGGTCGGCGTGATGATGGCGCAGGTCGATGCTCGCGATGGTGCCGAGCGCGCCCTCGCGCGCCACGCTGCCAGCAAGCCGGTGCGCGGAAATGCCGACGCCCATGCCGCCTTGCACGATGGGCAGCAGTTGACGGCCACGAAGTTGGAGCGGCGCGAATGAATGATCAGGAAACATGGTGACCCGCTTAGCGTTGTCGATGACAAAACGCTAATGGTCGCGCGCGCCCCGATGGCAGCATTGATAAAAGTCAAAAAGAAATGCGGGAGCCAGCAATGACTCCCGCATCAATGAGTTAAATCAAAACGTCGCACCATGACATTTGCAAGGCGCGGCGTTTTCTACTGGCTGTTCAAGCGCTCAAGCCTTCGGCACCTTGAACTGCATCGACTTGTACTCGAGGTATTCCTCCAGGCCGTACACACCGTTTTCGCGGCCATGGCCCGATTGCTTGTAGCCGCCGAACGGCGCGGCCATGTTCCAGGCGCCGCCGTTGATGTCGATCTGGCCCGTACGAATGCGGCGAGCGACGCGCATCGCGCGCTCGTCGCTGCCCGCCCAGACCGCGCCGCCCAGGCCATAGAGCGAATCGTTGGCGATCGCCACGGCGTCGTCTTCGTCCTTGGCCGTGAGGATGGTCAGCACCGGGCCGAAGATTTCCTCCTGCGCGATAGCCGCGTCGCGCGGCACGCGGCCGAACACGGTTGGCTTGACGAAGAAGCCCTTCGTCAGGCCGTCCGGCATGCCTGCGCCGCCCGTGACGAGTTCGGCGCCATCGGCAATGCCGCGCTCGATGTAGTGCTGCACACGCTCCTGCTGCACCTTCGACGCGAGCGGCCCGAGCTTCGCTTTCTCGTCGCGCGGATCGGCGACCGTGTAGGCTTCTGCCGCGGCTTTCGCCAGTTCGCGCGCCTCGTCGTAACGCGACTCCGGCACGATCATGCGCGTGTGCGCCGAGCAGGTCTGCCCCGAGTTCAGGAAGCACGCGCCTACGGTGCCCTTCACCGCCGCCGCGAAATCCGCGTCGTCGAGCACGACCGAGGCCGACTTGCCGCCCAGTTCGAGCGACACGCGCTTGACGCTCGCCGACGCCACTTCGGACACGCGCTTGCCCGCGCGCGTCGATCCAGTGAACGAGACCATATCGACTTCGGGATGGCGGGCCATCAGTTCGCCGACGACCGGGCCATAGCCGCTCACGAGATTGAATACGCCTGCGGGCAGGCCCGCTTCGTGGATCGCCTCGGCGAGCACGAAGGCGTTCAGCGGCGCGATCTCGGACGGCTTGAGCACGACGGTGCAGCCTGCCGCGAGCGCGGCGGCGACCTTCAGCGTGATCTGGTTAAGCGGATAGTTCCACGGCGTGATCGCCGCCACGACGCCCACCGGCTCGCGCACGACCAGCGAGTTGCCGACGCGCTCCTCGTACTGGAACTCGCTCGCGAGCTTCGCGTAAGCGCTCCAGTTGTAGACCGGGCCGCCTACCTGGATCGCGCGGGCGAGCTTGAGCGGCATGCCCACTTCGCCGGCGATCAGTTGCGCGAGTTCGTCGGTGCGGGCCTTGAGGTTGTCGGCGATCTTTTGCAGGTACGCGCCGCGCTCGGCGGCGGGCGTCGTCGCCCAGGCGTCGAAGGCGGCCCGCGCGGCGGCGATGGCGGCTTCGGCATCGGCCTCGTTGCCTTCGGGGATGCGGCCCATGACGGCCTCGGTGCCCGAGTCGAACACGTCGATCGTGCCCTTGCCCTGCGACGCGACCCATTGGCCGTTGATGTAAAGCTGGTCGAACTGTTTCATGCGCGGTGCTCCTGTCTCCGTTTGTGTTCGCTTTTGTGCGTTCGCTCGTATGCGTCGGGAGTGCGACCTTGCGACGCAGCGATCACGCATTCTAGCGTGCTTGACGCTTACGGAAGGTGGTGCGCACATTCAGGCGCGGGTTTTGGTCGCACCCTTATACTGCGCGCTCCTTCATTCGCTCATGCGCTTCATGAAACGTACCCTGCTCTGTCTCGCCATTGGTCTCACGCCGCTGCTTGCTCACGCGGGCTGCGAGGACAACTTCCAGAAGTGGACTACGCAACTGCATCCGGGCCGCGCACTCGATACGGAACATGCGGTGTGCAAGGTCTGGCCCGCGAACGAAGCGCTGACGATTGCGGCGCTGCCGCTGCCGCAGAAAAGCAGCAACGACGATGAAGGCACCGATGACCTGGAAGTGCTGGTCGCGGATTCGGCTTCCGGGACGATCATCGCGCATCAGTTCCAGAAAGGCGCGATTACATACGACGCGATGCAGCTTTCCAGTTTGACGCTCGATACCGCGCGTTATCAACTGACGCCGCAGAACCGCGCGTTCGGCGTGCGCGTCTTTCACGAAGGCATGTCCCGTGTCAATCCGGCCGGTCAATCGGTGTTGAGCCTTTACGTGATCGATGGCCAAAGTCTGCGCACCGTCGTCGATCGGCTGATCGTCGGCGACAGCAATGGCGACTGGGACGGCAACTGTGCAGGCACGTTCAACGAGACGACGCGCACGCTCGATATCGGCCCGGCGGGCAAGGACGGTTACGCCGCGCTCAAGGTCGCCGAAAAGTCGGTCGAGACCGTCAATACCGGCACCACGGCAAATTGCGTCGATCACGCCAAACCGGCGAAGCGCGCCAACTTCACGCTCGAATACCGCAACGGCAAATACGGCGTGCCCAAGGGCATGCAATATGTCGACTGAGCGTCGGAGCGAATGCGCATGAAACGCACCCTGCTTTGCCTCATCGCCTGCTTCGCTCCGCTCGTCGCTCATGCGGGATGCGAGGACTATTTGCAGACCTGGATGGACAAGCTGCATCCCAGTCAGACGCTCGACCAGAAACATGCTGTCTGCAAAATCTGGCCAGCCGACGAAGCACTGACTATCGCCGCGCTACCGGTTCAGAATGCGTCCGGCAACGACGATGGCGGCAGCATCGACGTGGACGTGCTCATCGCCAGCACAGCGACGGGTGCCATCGTCGCGCATCAATTCCAGGCGGCGGCCATTCAGTACGAGTCGGGCCACTTCTTCGACGGCATCGAGATCGATACCGCGCGCTATCAGCTCACGCCCACGCAACGCGCATTCGGCGTGCGATTGAAGTCTTCGGGGGGTTATCCGGCGGACATGTCTGGCGTCACGACGCTGAGTCTCTATCTGCTCGACGGCAGCCGCATGCGAACCGTGCTGGATCGCCTGAAGGCCAGTGAGTGGAACACCAGCCGGGGCAGCGCCTGCAGCTCCGAGTCGAGCGACACGAAACGCACGATTGCCGTAGGAGCCGCGCAGGCCAACGGCTTTGCGCCCCTGAAGATCCAGGAGAAAACGGTCGAGGAGACGGTGAGCGGCACGCCGGAAAAATGCGAGGTCAGCAACTCGCTGCCGCAACGCGACAGCGTGACGCTCGAATACCACGACAGCGCCTACCGCATCCCGGCAGGCTTGCAGTACGAGAACTAAGCCCGGCAACTAGATCCGTTCGCGGCCCACAAAACAAAACGGGCAACGCATTAAGCGTTGCCCGTTTTCATTTCAAGCTTCGACCGCCAGATTCAGCGACCGAAAACCCGGCTTAATGCAGACCCTGGCTCGCCAGGAAGTCCTCATAGTTGCCGCTGTAGTCGTTGATCGTGCCATCGGTTTTCACTTCGATGATGCGATTGGCCAGGCCGTTCACGAACTCGCGGTCGTGCGACACGAACACCAGCGTGCCTTCGAACTTGTCGAGCGCGATCTGCAGCGACTCGATCGATTCCATGTCCATGTGGTTGGTCGGCTCGTCCATCATCAGCACGTTGTGGCGGCCCAGCATCAGCTTGCCCCAGATCATGCGGCCCTTTTCGCCACCCGACAGCACCTTGACCGACTTGCGGATATCGTCCGCGCTGAACAGCAGACGGCCCAGCGTGCCGCGCACGGATTGTTCGTCGTCGCCTTCCTGACGGTACTGGTCGATCCATTCCATCAGCGTGACGTCGTTCGGGAACTCTTCGTACGTGTCCTGCGGCATGTAGCCGATGCTGGCGTTTTCCGCCCACTTCACCGAGCCGTTATCGACGGCCAGCTTGCCCAGCAGCGAACGCAGCAGCGTGGTCTTGCCCGCGCCGTTTTCGCCGATGATGGCGATACGCTCGCCCGGCTGCACGCTGATGTTGAATTTGTTGAAGATGCGGCGCTCGTAGGTCTTCGTGATCTCTTCCGCGACCACGACGATGTTGTGCAGCTTCTTCTCGAATTCGAAGCGGATAAACGGGTTCTGACGCGACGAGGGCTTGAATTCCTCGATCTTGATCTTGTCGATCATCTTCAGGCGGCTGGTGGCCTGACGCGCCTTGGACTTGTTCGCCGAGAAGCGGCGCACGAAGTCCTGCAGGTCGGCGACGCGTTCCTTCGCCTTGGCGTTGGCGTTGGCCTGGCGCTCGCGCGCCTGCGTCGACGCCAGCATGTAGTCGTCGTAGTTGCCCGGATAGACCTTCAACGTGCCGTAGTCCATGTCCGCCATGTGCGTGCAGACCTGGTTCAGGAAGTGTCGATCGTGGGAAATGATGATCATGGTCGAGTTGTACTCGTTCAGAACATCTTCCAGCCAACGGATCGAGTTGATGTCGAGGTTGTTGGTCGGTTCGTCGAGCAGCAGCACGTCCGGCTTCGAGAACAGCGCCTGCGCGAGCAGCACGCGCAGCTTCCAGCCCGGCGCCACGCCGCTCATCGGGCCGTTGTGGAATTCCGTGCCGATGCCGATGCCGAGCAGCAGCTCGCCCGCACGCGCTTCGGCCGTGTAGCCGTCGTACTCGGCGAACTTCGCTTCGAGTTCGGCGGCGTGCATGTAGTCGTCGTCGGTGGCTTCGGGGTTCGCGTAGATCGCATCGCGCTCGCTCATGGCGGCCCACATTTCGGTGTGGCCCATCATGACGACGTCGAGCACGCGCACGTCTTCGTATGCGAACTGATCCTGGCGCAGCTTGCCCAGGCGCACGTTCGGTTCGAGGATAACGTTGCCCGAGCTTTGCTCGAGATCGCTGCCCAGGATCTTCATGAACGTGGACTTGCCGCAACCGTTCGCGCCGATCAGGCCATAGCGGTTGCCTTCGCCGAATTTGACCGAGATGTTCTCGAACAAGGGCTTCGGCCCGAATTGCATGGTGATGTTGGCGGTAGAGAGCACAGCGCGTCCCGGTAAGTAGATCGACGAAAAACCTGTAATTTTAGCAGGTTATGCCAGTTCGCGCGCGCCTGCCAGTGTCTGGTCGCGGCGTCAGGGCACGGCGGCGCGCGGTTTCGAAATTACCGGAAATTCGTGGCAGATTCGTGCACGGGCGGCGGCCTGGCCCCTGTCATGCAAGCCTAGCCGCGTCGCGGCGTCTGTAGCACATCGACGAAACCGGACAGATCGGCCTGATCGAGCCCCATCGCGGCGCCCAGCCGCAGAACCTGCTGCACCGTGCCCGCGACGGGCATGGGCGTGCCGGTCTGCTGTGCGGCGGCGGCCACCGTATCGACGTCCTTCTGGAACGTTTTCAGCGCGCCGATGGGCGCGAGGCCCTCCTGCGTCATGCGCGGCACGAAGGTGCGCAGGAGCGTCGAATCGGCCCAGCCGCCCGCGAGCGCTTCGGGCAGCTTGGTGGCGTCGATGCCGCTGCGGCGCGCGAGGCCGACGGCTTCGGCGATGGCGGCGACCGTCGCCGTGACGATGGCCTGGTTGCAGAGCTTGGTGGTCTGGCCCGCGCCCGCCGCGCCCATGTGCGTGACGCGCGCCGAGTACGCGGCGAGAATCGGCGCGACGGCTTCGACGTCCGCGGCTTCGCCGCCTGCCATCACGGCGAGCGTGCCCGCCTGCGCGCCGCCCACGCCGCCCGACACCGGCGCATCGACCCAGCCGACGCCCAGCGCCGCCGCGCGCGCGGCCAGCTCGCGCGTGAGTTGCGGCGGAATGCTCGAATGATCCACGATGCGGCGCACGCGCTTCGGCCCGGCGCCGCTCAGCAAGCCGTGCTCGCCGAATACCGTCTGTTCGACCGCCGCGCCATCGGCCACGCATAGCAGCACCACGTCCGCGCATTGCGCGAGCGCTTGCGGCATCTCCACGACCTGCGCGCCGTCGGCCACGAGCGCCTCGGCCTTCGCGCGCGAGCGGTTCCACACATGAACCGCGTGCCCCGCGCCAAGCAAATGGCGAATCATCGGCGCGCCCATCAAGCCCGGCCCGCAAAATCCCAGTTCCTGCTTCTGCATCGTCCTTGTCTCCTGCTGCATGTCTATATCGCCATCGTTCGCTCACGCCCGCTGACGGGCATGCGCGATGCGGCCTGGAAACTTGCCGCGTGCGCGAGGCGCCATGATACCCGCCGGCGTCTGTCGCGCAGCGCAGCCTGAGGCGCGCTGGCGCTCGACGGGTCGTTACCTATACTCGATTGACGTGCCCGTCGAAGGTCACGCGCGCGCCGCCCCCATCGAGGAGACTTTGTCATGAGCGACCACGTCTACAAGCAAATCGAACTCACCGGTTCATCCACCGTTTCGAGCGACGAAGCGATCCGCTGCGCCATCGCGCGAGCGTCGAAAACGCTGCGTCACCTGCACTGGTTCGAAGTCACCGAAACCCGCGGCCTGATCGAAGGCGACAAGGTCATGCACTGGCAGGTGACGATCAAGGTCGGCTTGCGGATCGACGAATAAACCGTCTTGCCAATGAAAACGGCTGCGCGCGCCGCAAAGGCATCGCGCAGCCGCGTGGCGCTGCAATGATCCTACGAAAGCAGGCTTGTTTTCGAGCCGGCTTTTCCGCTTATGCGCCGGCTTACTTCGGCAGCGAGCCGTCCACGCCTTCGACGTACCAGTTCAGGCGTTGCAGTTCCGGATCGGTCAGCGTCTTGCCCGCGGGCACCTTCACCGCGCCGGTCTGATCCTTGATCGGCCCCGTGAACACGTCCCACTTGCCGCTGGCGATGGACTCGCGCTTCGCGGCCACGGCCTTCTGCGCATCGGCGGAAAGCGCAGCCGTATTCACGTCGCCGAGATCGACGGCCTTTTGCGGAATGCCCCACCACACCGGATCGTTCTTCCACTTGCCATCGAGCACCTGCTGGATTGCGGCGACGTAATACACGCCCCAGTTCGCTTCAACCGAACCGAGATGCGCGTCCGGGCCGAACTTCTTCATGTTCGAGTCCCAGCCGAAGGCGTGCACGTGTTTCTCTTCGGCAGTCGCGAGCGTCGCGCTCGAATCGGTGTTTTGCAGCAGCACGTCGGCGCCCTGGCCGATCAGCGTTTCGGCGGCCTGCTTTTCCTTGCCCGGATCGAACCAGCTATTGATCCAGATGACCTTGGTGTGAACCTTCGGGTTCACCGAGCGCGCGCCCAGCGTGTACGCGTTGATGTTGCGCACGACTTCGGGAATCGGCACTGACGCGACGAAGCCGAGCGTGTTCGTTTTCGTCGCGTAACCCGCCGCGACGCCCGCGAGATACGCCCCCTGGTACATGCGCACGTCATAGGTGCCGAAGTTCGTTGCCTTCTTGTAGCCGGTCGCGTGCAGGAACACGGTGTCCGGGAAGTCCTTGGCGACCTTCAGTTCGAAGTCCTGATAACCGAAGCTCGAACCGAAAATAATCTTGTTGCCCTTGCTCGCGAGATCGCGGAACACGCGCTCCGAATCCGCCGATTCAGGCACGTTCTCGACGCGCGTAATCTTGATCTTGCTGCCGAACTTCTGTTCGGCGGCCTTCGAGCCCTGATCGTGGGCGTAAGTCCAGCCGGCATCGCCCGGATTGCCGAGGTAGACGAACGCAACGCCCGGCGTACCGACGCCCGGCGCATCAGCGGCCTGAGCCGACGGCGCGAGCGCCGCCGCGCCGCACGTAGCGGCCACGGCGAAAGCGGTCAGGATGGTTTTTTTCATGGTGACTCTCCGGTCCCGTTAGGAAGCGTGCTGCTATGGTGGATTGAGAACTGCGAGCAATGTCGAATCGTCGATACTCGTTGCGCGGACAACTAGGCTGCCCCAAAGAACGGCTTGCCGAGCGATGCAGGGGCGTTCAGGCGGATCGTGTTCGGGTTGCGCGAAATCAGCACGAGCACGACGACGGTGGCCACATACGGCAGCATGGCGAGGAACTGCGTGGGCACCGGCACGCCAATCGCCTGCGCGTAGAACTGCGCGCCCGTCACCGCGCCGAACAGCAGCGCGCCGATCAACAGCCGACCCGGGCGCCACGTCGCGAACACCACGAGCGCCAGCGCAATCCAGCCGCGCCCCGCCGTGATCTGCTCCTGCCACAGGTGCAGTTGCACGACCGAGTAGTAAGCGCCCGCAAGCCCCGCCATCGCGCCACCGAACGCCGTCGCGCCATAACGCACGCCGATCACCGGAAAGCCCACCGAATGCGCGACCTGCGGCGACTCGCCGACCGAGCGCAGCACGAGTCCCGCGCGCGTGCGATAGAGAAACCACGCGACCACGCCGAACATCACGAACGCGAGGTAGTCGACAGGCGTGAGATTGAAGAACGCCGGGCCAACCACGGGCAGTTGCGAGAGGCCGGGAATCGGCCATGCGTTGATGGTCGCCGAGGTGGCCGCCGAGGTGTACGGCTTGCCCACATACGCCGACAGCCCCACGCCGAAGATCGTGAGCGACAGCCCGGTCGCGACCTGGTTGGCGAGCATCGTCAGCACGAGAAAGCCGAACAGCAGCGACATCGCGACGCCCGCCGCCATGCCGGCCGCGAGGCCGAGCCACGGATTGCCGCTGATCGTCGTGACCGCGTAGCCGGTGACCGCGCCCATCAGCATCATCCCTTCCACGCCGAGATTGAGCACGCCCGACTTCTCCGTGACGAGTTCGCCCACGCCCGCGAACATCAGCGGAATGGCGGCGGTGACGGCGCTCGAAGCGAGCGAACTGGCTTGCTGGATATCCATGTCGTGTTGCCTTCGTATCTTCGAATCTTGTGTAGGGGGCGTAATCAGGCGTAAGCGAGCGCAATCAGTGCGCGGCGGCGACGTTGGGGCGGCGGCGAACGCGGTAGTTCACGAACAGATCCGCGCCGAGCAGGCAGAACAGCAGCAAGCCCTGGAACACGCCCGAGAGTGCCTGCGGCAGTTGCAGCGAGGTTTGCACCGCTTCGCCGCCCAGATACAGCAGCGCCATCAGGAGGCTCGCGAGCACGATGCCAATGGGATGCAGCCGCCCGACGAACACGACGATGATCGCCGTGAAGCCGTAACCTGGCGACCACGTCGCCTGCAACTGGCCGATCGGCCCGGCGATTTCGCCCATCCCGGCCAGGCCCGCGAGACCGCCGGAAAGCAGCAGCGACGTCCAGATCGTCTTCTTCTCCGAGAAACCCGCGTAGCGCGCGGCGAGCGGCGCCAGACCGCCCACGCTCATGCGATAGCCCGCGAAGCTGCGGCGCATGAAGAGCCACACCAGCGGAATGGCCGCGAGCGTGAGGAAGACCGACGCATTCAGGCGCGTGCCGCGCAGCCAGTGGATGCGCCAGTCGCCGCCGAAAGTCGGATAGAGCGCGTCGCCGCTGAACATTTCGGAGAGCGGAAAATTCATGCCGTTCGGATCGCGCCACGGGCCGCTCACGAGCCAGATCAGCAATTGCGTGGCGACATACGTGAGCATCAGGCTCGTGAGGATCTCATTGGTGTTGAAGCGGCTCTTGAGCCATGCGGGAATCGCCGCCCACGCCATGCCGCCGAGCACGCCCGCGATCATCATCAGGAACAGGATCCACCAGCCGCTAGCCTGATCGAAGTAGATCGCCACGCCGCTTGCCGCGATGCCGCCGAGCACCATCTGCCCTTCGGCGCCGATGTTCCAGACGTTCGCGCGATAGCCCGCCGCGAGACCCAGCGCGATCAGGCACAACGGCGACGCCTTGAGCAGGAGCTCCGACCAGCCGTTGACCGTCGATAGCGGTTCGATGAAGAAGGCGTGCATGGCCTGCAAGGGATCGCGGCCCACGAGGCCGAAGATCAGGAAGCCGATCGCCAGCGTGAGCAGCGCAGCGATCAGCGGCACCGCGATGCGCACCGTGCGGGACGGCGTCGTGCGGGCTTCGAGTCGGTAGGGAAAAATCATGTCGGCGTGGCGTTGGAATGGGCGGTCGCGATGTTGTTGCGTTGTTGTTGCGTGGTTGTCGCGTTGTCGTTATTCAGTTCGTTCGGCTTGCGTCAGCCAGGCATTCGATCAGGCGTGCGCGGCTGGTGCGGCAGGCTCCGCAGGCGGCGGGCCGCCAGGCGATTGCGAGGCGCGGTCGCCAAACAGCCCCGCCATCCAGCGGCCGATTTCTTCGGCGTTGGTTTCGCCGGTCAAACGCGCGGGTGAGAGACGCCCGCCCGCGAGCACGGCGATGCGGTCGCAGATATCGAACAGTTCTTCGAGTTCTTCCGAAATCACGAGAATCGCCACACCGCGCGCCGACAGGTCGAGCAACTGCTGACGGATGAATGCCGCCGCGCCCACGTCCACGCCCCAGGTGGGCTGCGCGACCACGAGCACCTTGGGCTCCTGCAGGATCTCGCGCCCGACGATGTACTTTTGCAAGTTGCCGCCCGAGAGGCTTTGCGCGAGCGCATCGGGGCCGCCGCAGCGCACGTCGAATGCGCCGATGCAGCGTTGCGCGAACGCGCGCATCGCCCCGGTCTTGAGCCAGCCCGAGCGCACCATGCCTTCGCGATGCGCCGTGAGCAGCGCATTTTCAGCAAGCGACATCGCGGGCACCGCGCCGCGACCGAGACGCTCTTCCGGTACGAACGCAAAACCCAGCCGACGTCGCGCGCCCGCCGAAAGACGCCCCGCCGCCTTGCCGCAGATCGTCACCGAATCCGCCGCGCCGTGCCGACCCGCAGGCGTCTGGCGCGCCTCGCCCGAGAGCGCCGCAAGCAGCTCCGCCTGGCCGTTGCCCGACACGCCCGCGATGCCAAGAATCTCGCCCGCATGCACGCCGAAGCTCACATCGTCGAGCGAGGTGCCGAACGGATCGTCGCTCGGCATCGACAGATGCTTGACGTCGAGCAGCACGTCGCCAGGCGTATGCGCGCGCCGCGTATAGGCGGGCAGTTCACGCCCGACCATCAAGCGCGCGAGCGACGCATGGGTTTCCTCGCGCGGAATCACGTTGCCTGTCACCTTGCCGCCGCGCAGCACCGTGGCCGTATCGCAAAGCTCCTGGATTTCGTCGAGCTTGTGACTGATGTAGAGGATGCTGCACCCTTCCGCGGCCAGCCTGCGCAGCGTGCCGAACAGCTTGCGCACGGCCTGCGGCGTGAGCACCGAAGTCGGCTCGTCCATGATCAGCAGACGCGGGTTCTGCAGCAGGCAGCGCACGATCTCCACGCGCTGGCGCTCGCCCACCGTGAGGCTGTGCACGTGGCGCTGCGGATCGACGTCCAGCCCGTATTGCCCCGACACCTCGCGAATGCGCGCGGCCAGCGTCTTGAGATCGAACTTCTCGTCGAGCGAGAGCGCGATGTTCTCGCCGACCGTGAGCGTTTCGAACAACGAAAAATGCTGGAACACCATGCCGATGCCGAGCTTGCGCGCCGCGGCGGGACTCGCGATTTCGACAGCCTGGCCTTCCCAACGAATCTCGCCCGCGTCGGGTCGCACCGCGCCGTAGACGATCTTCATGAGCGTGCTCTTGCCCGCCCCGTTTTCGCCGAGCAGCGCGTGGATCTCGCCGGGCGCGACCGTGAGCGTGACGTCGTCGTTCGCGCGCACCGCCGGGTACTGCTTCGTAATGCCGGAAAGCGCCAGTCGCGGCACGCGCTGCGCTGAGCCGTGTCCCGCATCGGCCGTTACGCCCGCTTGACCCGTTACGCCCGTTTGACGGGAAGAAGAATCGCCCATGAATGTTCCGCCGTAGTACGTTATGGCTAGTTCGTTGTCCGTTTTTGCCTGCGACTACCCTTTGCGCAAAAGCCTTGTCTGTGGCCGCGCAAAGCGCCCCCATGCGAGGTGACGATACCTTGCCAGCCGCGTCAGCGTCGAGCCGACAAAAATCCCCGAGACACGCCGTTGCGCCACGCGCAACAGGGACTTGTCAGGATGGCTCAGTAGAACCCTCTCTTGACGGGTCTTTTTGTACATATTAAAAAACATATATCCCTAAAGCCCCTCGATCAGCCAAAACATATAATTCGGAGATTTCATGAGCCAGCAACGCGAGGCGATCGACACGTACCTTTTGCGCGTCTTGCACACCCTCTTGATGGAGCGCAGCGTGACGCGCGCGGCCGTCAAGCTCAATCAGTCGCAACCCGCTATCAGCGCGGCGCTACGGCGTCTGCGCGACATCACCGGCGACCCGCTGCTCGTGCGCGGCAAGTCCGGCATGGTGCCGACCGAATATGGCCTGCGCCTGCTCGAACCCGTGCAAAACGCCCTGCGCGAGATCGAGCGCATCCGCTTCCAGCAGCATAATTTCGATCCGGCGACCTCGATCCGCTGTTACCGCATCGGCTGTCCGGACTACCTGAACGTCCTGTTCGTGCCCACCGTGGTCGAGCGTTTCCGCCAGGCCGCGCCGAACGCCACGCTCGAATTCCATTCGCTCGGGCCTGCGTTCGACTACGAACTGGCGCTCGAAGAAGGCAAGCTCGATATCGTGATCGGCAACTGGCCGGAGCCGCCCGAGCAGTTGCACTTGTCGAATCTGTTCGTCGACCAGATCGTCTGCCTGATGAGCAACACGCACCCGTTCGCCAAGCGCGGCGGGCTCACGCTCGACCAGTACCTCAATGCGCCGCATCTCGCGCCGACGCCCTATTCCGTCGGCCAGCGCGGCGCCATTGACGTGCACCTCGCGCGCGAGCGCCTGAAGCGTCATGTCGTCGTCACGCTGCCGTACTTCAACCTGGCGCCGTACGTGCTCATCAAGTCGGATCTGGTGTTCACCACCACGCGCCTCTTCGCCGATCATTACGCGCGCTTCCTGCCGCTGACGGTCGTGCCGGCGCCGCTCGACTTCCCGCCGATGCAGTACTACCAGTTGTGGCACGAGCGTTGTCACTATTCGGATGAAGTCCGCTGGTTGCGCAGCCTCGTCGCCGAAGCCACCAGGACGCTGATCGACAAACCCTGACGCTACCGCTGATACCACCGATATCGCACGCGCCGTTTTGCCGAACGGCTAGTGCGTTACGACACGGGCGGCCCGCTTTTGCGCGCCGCCCGTTTTGCTTCATGCGCTTCGCTTACGCATTTCGCGCTTATGCACCTGGATCAGCGCGCCGCCTGCGCAAGCTGCCCCGCGAGCCGGTTATGGCGCTCGATCACCGGCCCGAGTTCGACGGTCTGCAACACGCCGCCCTTCACCACCACACGCCCGTCGATCACCGACAACGCGACCTGCGACGGCGCGCAGAACGCCAGCGCGGCGACCGGATCGTGCAGCGCACCCGCGAACAACGGCTGGCGCAGGTCGAAAGCGATGAAATCCGCGGCCATGCCCGGGGCGAGCGCGCCGATATCGTCGCGGCCCAGCACCTTCGCGCCGCCCAGCGTGGCGATTTCCAGCGCTTCGCGCGCCGTCATCGCATCGGGGCCAAAACCCACGCGCGCGAGCAGCATCGCCTGGCGCATTTCGGCCACCATCTGCGCGCCGTCGTTCGATGCGGAACCATCCACGCCAAGGCCCACCGGCACGCCCGCAAGCCGCATTTTCTTGATCGGCGCAATGCCGGATGCCAGCCGCATGTTCGAGCACGGACAGTGCGCGACGCCCGTGCCGGTGCGCCCGAACAGGCCGATGCCATGGTCGTCGAGCTGCACGCAGTGCGCGTGCCACACATCGTGGCCGACCCAGCCCAGATCCTCGGCGTATTCGGCGGGCGTCATGCCGAACTTCTCGCGGCTATAGGCGATGTCGTTGACGTTTTCCGCGAGGTGCGTGTGCATCGATACGCCGTAATGGCGCGCCATCGTCGCCGATTCGCGCATCAGGTCGCGGCTTACCGAGAACGGCGAGCACGGCGCGACCACCACGCGCAGCATCGCGTAGCGACCCTCGTCGTGATACGTCTCGATCAGGCGCTGGGTATCGGCGAGGATCGCGTCCTCGTTTTCGACCACCGAATCGGGCGGCAGGCCGCCATCCTTCTGCCCCACGCTCATGCTGCCGCGCGCCGCGTGAAAGCGCATGCCGATCTGCTGCGCGGCGCGAATGCTGTCGTCCAGGCGGCTGCCGTTCGGGTAGATGTAGAGGTGGTCGCTCGACGTCGTGCAGCCTGACAGCAGCAGTTCGGCCATGGCCGTGAGCGTCGAGACCTCGATCATCTCCGGCGTCAGGTTGGCCCAGACCTTGTAGAGATTCGTGAGCCAGCCGAACAGCTCGGCGTCCTGCGCGGCGGGCACGGCGCGCGTGAGGCTCTGGTACATGTGGTGGTGAGTGTTGACGAGCCCCGGCGTGACGATATGGCCGGTGGCGTCGATCACCTCGTCGGCGGTCTGCGGCAGCTCCGCCGTCGGGCCGACCGCGACGATGCGGTTGTTCTCGACATAGATGCCGCCGCCGCGGATTTCGCGCCGCGCGGCGTCCATCGTGACCAGCATGTCGGCGTTCTTGACCAGCAAGGTTTTCGTGCGTTCCATCGCGTCTGTTCGCTCCGTTGTCCGTAAATTGACTGTGAATGTGAAGCAGACGTCCTTGCCGCAGCGCCGATCTACCGGAACAACCGGTGCCGACGCGTCCTGACGAGGACGCCGCTGGCCCGGTTACCCGGCGCCCAGCGCCGTCTTCGGGTTGCGCGCTGCGCCGTGAGCGGCAGCGCGCATGACCGCAACCTTGCGCAACCAAAATTCCGCTGGCAATTCGCCTGGACGAGATACCGGAATTCAGTCCCTTCATATAAAGGTCGATTTTTGGCGCGGATACGATACGACCATGAGTGAAAACCCGAGGTTTCGTCCCCCTTCGGAGCCGCATCCAGCAAGGCGCGGCGGCCAGGCTCATGCTACGGGGATTATCTTTCCTATCGCTCGCGCGATTGCGGCCCGATCGTTCTTAAAATGCGGTCACGGCGCTCGCTTCGATCCGCCGACGGGTATGTAGCCACTGACGTGGAGCCTCGATCCGCCGCTTGAGCATCATGGGATCGAGACGCCGCCGAAACCTCGCAATGACACCAGGAAAAGACAAGGAAAACTGCGAATGGGCAAGCTGACTACCCACGTGCTCGACACCGCGAACGGCCGTCCCGGCGCGGGCATCAAGGTCGAACTCCATGCGCTCGACGGCGAGTCCCGCCGCGCGCTGAAAACCGTCACGACCAATCACGACGGCCGCTGCGACGAACCGCTGCTCGAAGGCGCGGCGCTCACCCCCGGCGAATATGAACTCGTGTTCCATGCGGGCGACTATTTCGCCTCGATCGGCACGAAAGTACCGGAACCGCGCTTCGTCGATCGCGTCGTGCTGCGCTTTGGCGTGGCCGATGCCGGCGCGCACTATCACGTGCCGCTGCTGGTGTCGCCGTGGTCGTACAGCACGTATCGCGGCAGCTAACTGGTTAGCCAGGCCCGCTCGCGCTGCTAGCACAGCCAACAACAACACATCGAAGAGACAGGCGGCGCACTCACGTGCCCCCGCTTTGCGGCGCTGCACTGTTGCCGCCCCCGCAGTCCCGCGCGAGACGCACTGACGTCCGCGCGCAACGAATCAGGAGTGGAGGAGTTTCATGGAAGGCTTTATTACCGACTGGCTGAACCTCGCATTGCGCTGGTTCCACGTCATCGCGGCGATCGCCTGGATCGGCGAATCGTTCTACTTCGTCGCGCTCGACAACAGCCTCAAACCGCCTACGGATCCCAACCAGAAGCGTCGCGGCGTGTTCGGCGAACTGTGGCACGTCCACGGTGGCGGCTTCTACAACATGCAGAAGTACACCGTCGCGCCGCCCGAAATGCCCGACGACCTGCACTGGTCGAAGTGGCCCTCGTACACGACCTGGCTCTCGGGCGCGTCGCTGTTCACGGTGCTCTATCTGTTCGCACCGAACACGTACCTGATCGACAAGAACGTGCTCGACATGGGCCCGGTCGTGGCGGTGGCCTCCGCACTGGGCTTCCTCGCTGCAGGCTGGATCGTCTATGACTCGCTGTGCCGCCTGCTGGGCACGAAGGACAAGCTGCTCGGCGCGTGTGTCGGCATCTATGTCGTGATCGCCGCTTACCTCGCTTGCCACATTTTCTCGGGCCGCGCCGCGTACCTGATCATGGGTGCGATGCTGGCGACGATCATGTCGGCGAACGTGTTCTTCGTGATCATTCCTGGCCAGCGCAAGATGGTCAACGCGATGCTCAAGGGCGAAGTGCCGAACCCGATCTACGGCAAGCGCGGCAAGCAGCGCTCGGTACACAACACGTACTTCACGCTGCCGGTGGTGTTCGCGATGCTGTCGAACCACTACGCGATGACCTACGCCCACGAATACAACTGGGCTGTCCTCGTCGTCATCATGCTGGCCGGCGCGCTGATCCGTCAGTTCTTCGTGATGCGCCATCGTGGCCAGCAGCTCTGGTATCTGCCGATCGGCGGCGTGGCGCTGATGTTCGTCGCACTGGTCTGGACGCTGCCGCGCCCGGTCGTGCCGCAAGCCGAAGCCGCCAACGCACCGACCATCAAGGTGTCCGACATCCAGCCGATCCTGCAACAGCGTTGCGCAGGCTGCCACTCGGCTCACCCGACGATGATGGGCGCTGCACCCGCAGGCGTGATGCTCGATACGCCTGACGAAATCTCGCAGAATGCGCAGCGTCTGTATCAGCAGGCTGTGACGCTCAAGGCCATGCCGCTGGGCAACGTTACGCACATGACGGACGACGAACGCATGAAGATCGCTGCCTGGTTCCAGGGCGGCGCGAAGTAAGCGTCATGTAGTTGCAGGTGTTGGGAAGGGGGAGAAGCCCGAAGCGTGTTGAGCGCTTCGGGCTTTTCTTCATGGGGCGCGCGATGCGTGGGATGGTGCGAAGTCCGGCGCAAACAACTGCGTGTTCAGGCGCCCTACTTCGTCGAGATCGAGCATCGACGCCTGCGCGAGCAGCTTGAGCGTCGCAAGCACGGTGTCGTAGCGCGCGCGGATCCAATCGCGGCGGCTCGCGTAGAACGCGTCGGTGGCGCGCAGCACGTCGTAAGTCGTGCGGCTGCCCGCGCGCTGGCCGATCCGTGTCGCCTCAAGCGCCGACTGTGCGCGCCTGACCACATCGTCGAGCGCCGACACGCGCATCCCACCCGAATTGACGCGCAGCCACGCATCGCGTGCGTTCGCGCCCGCGTCGCGCACGGCGGCGTCGAGTTCGTCGCGCGCCTTGTCCTGCAGCGCGTTGGCTTCGTCGACCTTTGCGCTGATTTCGCCGCCCGAGTAGAGCGGAATCGTGACGGACAGCATGCCCGTGGTCGTCGTTGTGGGCCGCGCATAGCCGCCCGCTGCGCCAGCCGGTGTATGCGTGACCTGAAGATCGACGCTCGGATAGCGCGCCGCGCGCGCCTTTTCGGTATCGAAGCGAGCGATCTGGAGCGCCATTTCACCGATCTGCACCCCGTAGCCGTGCGCCTGCGCCTGCGTCACCCACGGCTCGACAGCAAGCGGCGCGAGTTGTGGCGCACCGCCCGGCGGCAACGCGGCGAGCGGCCCAACATCGGGCCCGGCGAGACGTGCCAGCGCCGCATTCGCCAGACGCGCCTGCGTTTGCGCATCGAGCCATTGCAATTGCGCCTGCGCGCGGCTCGACTCGCCGTCGCGCACGTCCACGAGCGTCGCCTCTCCCGCGGTCTTCGCCCCGCGCGAGCAGCGCCATGTGCGCGTCGATTGCATGCAGATAATCCGTTGCGCGTGCAACTTCATCGGTGGCGGCCAGCGCATCGAAGTAAGCCTGCGCCGCCGACAGTATGGCGTCCTGTTGCGCGCTGGCGGCTTGCAGGCGCGCCCGCGCGACCACGTAGTCGGCCTGACGATATGCCGTCCAGTTCGCCCAGTTGAAGACCGGCTGCGTGAGGCCGATCGTCCAGCCGCTTTGCCAGTAGTGCTGGGTCGGGAAATCTTCCGTGACGATGCCGTTGTATGCGCGGCCCCAGCCGCCCGACACACGCGGCAGCAATGCCGCTCGCGCCTTCGGCGCAGCCTGCGCGGCGGCGCGCGTCGCCTCGCGCGAGGCAGCGAGCGCCGGATCGCGCTCAAGCGCGCCGCTGACGACGGACAGCAGGTCAGCGGCGTGCGCTGTCCCCATCAGCCACGCGGCCGCGAGCAGCATGAAACGCGTGGCGCGGCTCATCGCACGCCCTCGTGTTGCGCCTCGCGCTCGACCCGCACGAAACCGCCATCGACCAGCCGGTAATGTTTTTCAAAGCCCTGCGCCATCGCCAGGTCGTGCGTAATCACGACGACGGTGCGATCAAGGCCCTGAAGCAGCGTCGCAATGCGCCGCACAGCAACGGGGTCGAGATTCGAAGTCGGCTCGTCGAGCAACAGCAGTTCGCGCGGCTGATACAGCGCGCGCGCAAGCAAAAGACGCTGGCGTTGCCCCGCCGAGATATTCGCGAGCGTATCGCTGATGACCGTGCGCGTTCGCATCGGCAGGCGCATCACATCGTCGACCAAACCCACGGCTTCGAGCAGCGCGAGAATGCGGGCCTCGTCGGCATTGCCTTCGAACAGGGAGATGTTTTCGGCAATCGAACCGTGCAGGATGATGTCGCCCTGGCGCATGTGCGCGCTATGACGGCGGATTTCATCGACGCTCAGCTTGGGCCATGCAATGCCATTGAGCGTGATCTCGCCGTGTTGTGGCATGTCGGAGGCGGCCAGCAGCCTGAATAGCGTCGACTTGCCCGCGCCGGACGGCCCGGTAATGACGATCTTGTCGCCGCGCGCGATGTCGAGGCTCGCGTGCACCAGCACCGGCTGATCGGACACGCCATAGGAGAAGCTCACGTCGCGCACGGCGATGCGCTCGAACCGCCGCAGCTCCACGGTTTTATGCATGTCCGCAAGCGCCGTATAGCGCTCGGGCGCACACTCGACGATATCGTCCACGCGCGCGACCGGCACGCTCAACATGAAATACGCAAAGCCCGTATTGATCGACTGTGCGATGCGCTCCGAAAACAGCGTCTTGTAGATCATGAACGAGTAGAACGCGCCGACCGAGACCGCGCCGGCGAGCATCAGCTTCGCCGCAAGCCAGGTGATGACCAGCGTTTCGGCGTGCGCCAGCAGCTTGAGCACCGCATCGCGCGTGGCGCTCAGGCGGCTGCTCTGGAACAGCGCCGACGCATAGGTGCGAAACAGCTCCATGAAGCGCGCGACGCGGCGCGTCTCACCCTGCGAAAGCTTGATGAGCGACGCGCCGCGCACGGTTTCGAACAGCGCGTCGTCGCAGCGCGCACGCTCCTGAAGCAAGCGCGCATGGGTATCGCGCATCGCCACGAACATCGCGCCGGACACCAGCACATAGAGCGCAAAAATCGCCAGCACGACAACCGACAGTTTGACGTCCTGCACGAACATCAGCAGCAACGCGAGCAGACCGACCGTCACGTCGATGCAGAACGACAGCACGGAGCGCGACGCAAAACTGTTGACCTCGTCCTGGGCCTTGAAACGCGTGAAGATATCGCCGAGATTGCGCTTCTCGAAGTACGCGATCGGCACGCGCAGCAGATGGGCAAACAGGCCCTCGGTCGCGTTCACGCTCACGCGCGCATACAGCAATTCGACGAGCACGCCCTGCACATACTGGCTCAACGCCCCCACGAGGAAGATCGCCGCGAACGTGAAGGTCAGCACATTGAGCAGATTCAGGTTGTCCTGCGCAACGACGTGATCGAGCACGAACGAGCCGAAATACGGCTGCGCAAGGATCGCAAACTGCGCGCCGAGCGCGACGAACAGGGTCTTCGCGAACTGGCTGCGCAAGCGCGGATTGAGCGCACGCACCCGCGCCAGCGCATCGGGCACACGCAGCCGGCGACGGATGCGCGTGAGCGCGGGTGTCGGCGTGCACTCGATCAGATAGCCCGATATGCACGCGAGAAACGTGTCCATCGCGATGCGCCTGCGCCCAACGGCAGGGTCGATCAACGTCACGTAATGGCGCGTCGCGCGCTCGAACACGACAAAATGCGCGCCGCCGAAATGCACGATGGAGCCGCGCCTGATCTCGCCAATCTGTGCGGCCTCGAAGCGAAACGCCTGCACTTCAAGGCCGAAATCCGTCGCCATGTCGTAGAGATCCATCAACGAGAGACCGTTCGCGGAGATGGGCCGAAACGCGGAAAGCTCACGTACCTCGGTCGCGCGACCGTGGTGCGACAGAACCATCGCGAGGCACGCATAGCCGCATTCCGCGACTTCGTTCTGGAAGATCACCTGCATGTCAGCCTCGCACGCTGCGGAAAAGTGGCTCCAGCACCCATTCGGCAATGGTGCGGCGCTCGACGACGATGCTCGCCGTGGCCTGCATGCCCGGCAGGATGTCGAAATGCTGCTTGCCGTAATCGAAGGTTCGTCCCGGCAGCGTGACCCAGGCGACGTACTCGTCGCCCGGCGCGGGCTGCGCAAGCGCGTCGGTCGCATTCGCGGCATTGGCCGGGCCACCCGGCGCAGGCGTGGGCGGCGAGACCGTCGTGCGCGAGATCGCATCGATGCGCGCTTCGTATGAGCCGAAGCGCGCATAGGGAAACGCATCGAACTTGAGCCGCACCGTTTGGCCGGGGCGCACGAAGCCACGGCGGCGCGATGGGATGCGCAGCTCGGCACGCAGCGGCTCATGGGAATCGGTGACGATCACCATGGCGATATCGGCGGGCTGCAGCGTGCTGCCCTGCACGAGGCGCGAGAACGTCACAAGCCCGGCCTTCGGCGCGGAGATCGTCGCGTCGCGGCGCGTCTGCTCGAAGCGCGCATCGGCGTCCTGAAGATCGCGTGCGCGGCTGGCGTCCAGCTCGTGCAGTTGCGCTTCGAGCGAGGTCTGGGCGTTGCGCAGATCCACCAGCGCGGCGAGCGCCTGCTCGCGCCGCGAGGCGACTTCTGCGCGTGCGATGCGGACCTGGTGGAGGTCCGCGCGCGCCTGCTCGATGCGGTCGGCCGCGACGTAATCGGATACCGATTCGAGGCGCGCGAGTTTCTTCTGCGCTTCGGCGGCGAGCTGGGTGTTCTGTGCGCCCTGCACGTCCAGTTCGGCCAGTCCCGCGCGGCGGCTCATTTCGCTTGCGCGGGCCGTCGCCAGTTGCGATGTGAGATCGATATGGCGCTGCGCGTAGCGCGCATCGGCCGCACGGCGTTCTTCGTCACGCACCTGTGCGTCGAAGTCCGCGCGCCGCATGCCGCCGTGTGCGAGCGACAGATCGCGTTCGAGGCGAAACAGCGGCTGCCCTGGTTCGACATGCGCCGGGGGCTGCACGTAAATCGCTGAGACGAGCCCGCTTTCGCCCTGCACCTTGATTTCCGCCGGCGAAACGATTTCGCAGCGTACGTCCTGCTTCAGCTCGACTTCATGCGTGAACGCGAACGCCGCGCCAAATACAACAAAGGCCGACGCTGTATAGGCGATCCAGCGCCAATGAAAATCCCGGAACTCGGGAAGATAAATGGGTTCCACGTTGTGATTGCGTCCCCGTGGCCGATGATCGGCCTGACGTGTGGTGGTCTGATGTTGTCCGGCGCGGCTGCGCAGGCTCTTTTTTTGTTCGGGTGCTGCTAGCGCGTGGCGGCGAAGTGATAAACAGACGGATGCCCCGCGAACAGCCAGTGCGGATAGTTTGCGCGCCGCGCCGCGGCGATATCGTCGGCGACGCGCTGCGGCGCCGAGGGATCGGCCAGCGGAATGGGTGAAAAAATGTCGATGCTGAAACGGCCGCGCTCAAAGCGCAAATAGAACGACAACAAGACCGCGTTGACAGGCGCGCCCAACCTGAACACACCGTTGTGGAGGCGCGCAGGCTGACCGTTCATCGCGACGCCGACTGTTTCCATCGGATATTTAGCCAGCGCGAATGGCGGGACATCCGAGAACACCACGACCACGCCATCACGCCGCATTGCGCGAATCACGCGCAGGCCAAGGCTGTTGCGACTTCCGCTGTTTTCGTCGTAGGTGTAAAGCACCTGCACCGACGGGATCATCTGTGCATCGTTGCCCAATACATCGCGCGGGACACCGGATACGACCGACAGCGAATTGAGCTCAAGCAAGCGGCGCACTTCGTCGACGACATAAATGTTCGCGTACTGGGAAACATAGTGAAACGGCGACAGCACGACGATGCGGCCAGGTTCACGGGACTTGATCTGCCTGACGTGCGCAGCCAGCTGCGCCGCCGCGGCGCGCAGATCCGGCCACGCGTCGCTGCCGAGCGCGCGCGCTGCATAAAGCCGCTCGTCGATCCAGCGCTCGCGTAACTGGGCGCTCATGACGCTCAGTGCATCACGCCGCCCAAGGCCCACTTCGACTCGCCCCGCTTCGTAGCGGGCGATGCCTGTCGAGCGCACGCGTCCATCGATCGGCGCGCACATCAACCAGTTCGCACGCGCCCCTGCATCGAGCAACGCAAACGGCAACCTTGCAAACACATGCCGACGGATGGCGAAGCGTGCGATCGCAGCATGCGCCTTGAGACGCTTGAAATGAGTTCGAAACACTTGGGAGACACAGCGGGTTGGTGCGTTGAATAAAGTTGGCGTGCGACCGGGACGACGAAGAAAGGGGGGCGCCCCCCTTTCGTTCAGCAGCGTCGCTTAGCGCGGGACAACCGGCGTCTTCGACGCGGCCGGCGTGCAGCAGCTCTTGCAGCAGCCGCCTGCGGCCTGGACATTAGCGAGTTGGGTGCGGTCGATTTTTTGCATTTTTAAGTTCTCCTTTATGAGTAATTTCCGCCGATCATGACAGCGGCGAGGCGGATCTTATCAGCCCGATATTTCGAGAAGCCCCTAATTTCATGGCGTTTTACAAAACTCAACATGAATCTCAAATTTCACTTCGATTTTCTTTCAGGCATAGGAATCTGGTTCTTCATAAGACGACTTTCTGTTTTTCATTTCTATCAGCCTGTTGACCACCCTCTCCTTCTAATTCAGAAATTTCGTATTCCTGAGTCGAATCCGTCCGCCTAAAGTTCGCGTTCGCATCGCCAACGGGGTTTCACTTGCATCAATCGCGAATGCGAATACGACCAACATCATTAATATGGCATCCTGAATGAATAAGACATACCGCTCTGTCTGGAGCGAAACAGACCAAACGTGGGTCGCCGTGCCCGAAACTTCGTCGGCAGGCCGCAGAACCGTGCGGCGTCTTGCCCTTCTCGCCGGCAGCGCAATGGGGATTGCTGCCAGCCTGTCCTCACATACGGCGTGGGCCGCCACCCCCGGCACGGTGGGCCAGGGCGGTCTCGAGCTGTGCACGGGCGCCAAGGGATACGCCTGGGGCTCGTCGGGCGGCAACGAGGCGCTCGATTGCTCGACCGATGGCAAGGGCACCTCGGATGGCCTGGCGTTCGCCCTGAACAACGCGGCGGACACCAAAGGCGGGTATGGATTCGGCGCATCGACGGCGCAGGTGGCGGGATACCTGAACGGCACGCTCAAGCTGAAAGGTGCGAGCGTCATGGTGTACGGCCCGACGACGTTCGACAGCGTCGTCACCATGAGCAACCAGAAAATCGTGCAGCTTGCGCCAGGCAAGGTGTCCGCGGACAGCACCGAAGCCGTGAACGGCTCGCAGCTGTATGCCATTTCGACGGGGGTTGCGAATGCGGTGACATACGATTCGGCTGCGCACAACGCAGTGACCTTCGGCGGCGCCGGTGCTGCAATGCCCGTTGCGCTGCACAACGTCGCCAATGGCGCCATCAGCCAGACAAGCAGCGATGCCGTGAATGGTGCGCAGCTCTATGGCATCGACGAGTCGATCACGAACATCACCAACGACAATACGCGTATTCACAACACGCTGACGACTGCGGGATGGGGTGCGCAGGCACCGTCATCCAGCCCGACGGGCTATACCTACGGCGGCTACATTGTCGACACCAACGGGAACGTCAGCAATCCGTCCGTGCTGTATGTGCCGAACACGATCGGGACGGCCAATGCACAGGTCGTGCTCGATCCGGGCAACGGCAATAGCACCTACTTCGTGAACGGCGAGCGCACCCAGGGTTTCCTGCCAAAAGGCACCGTGATCAGCAATGTGGCAAACGGGGTTCAGGCAACCGACGCGGCCAATGTCGGCCAGGTGGGCGACATGATCGCGCAGGCAGGCGGCGGTAGCGGGGTGAAATTGCTCATGGCCGCGACCAGCGATGCGAACGGCGCGTCCGGCGTCAATTCGGCCAGTCTTACGCAGTCCTATAAGACGGCGGGTTTTTACTCACAGGCCGCGGGCCTCGCGGACGGCGCTGGACTCACGGCGCCCTCCGACGTAGCGCGCGCGCTGGGCGCCGGTTCGGTCGCAATCGGCTCGAACGCTTATACACCGGCAGCAAACGGTGTCGCGCTCGGCGTGCAAGCCTACGCGAACGCGAAGGATGCCGTGGCGATTGGTGCGGGCTCGGTAGCCAATCAGGGCAATACCGTCTCGGTCGGCAACGACGGCACGGCTTCCTACGTCGCCTATGACGCGGACGGGCGCCCATACGTCATCCAGAACGCGGCCAACACGCGCCGCATCGTCAATCTTGCCGCGGGCCAGGGCGACACCGACGCAGTGAACGTCTCGCAGATGCGCAGCGTGGTGAGCGCGCTGGGCGGCGGCGCGTCCATCAACGCGGCAGGTGGATTTGTCGCACCGACGTATTCGGTCGGCGGCACGACTGTGAACACGGTCGGCGACGCGATTACGAACCTGGACAACCGGATCCTGAAGAACACAGCAGACATCGCGTCGTTCAACGCGGAACTGGGCACCGTTGCATCCGAATCCAGCACGCCGGCAAGCTCACCCGTGCGCATGGTCGCTGCAACGCGTTCGCTGCTGGGCGCGACCTCGGCGGACAACACGGGGGCTGCATCGGCCACGACCGACGCCGACGCCCTGCACTACGACTCCGCCGATCATTCGAGCGTCACGCTCAGCAGCACCAGCGGCGCGAACGTGAGCCTCAGCGGCCTGCAGAACGGCGCGCTTTCCGCCAACAGCACCGACGCCGTGACGGGCCAGCAGCTCTACGCGACGAACCAGCAGGTCGCCAGCATCAATCAGGCCGTGCAGAACATCAGCATGACGGGCTCGACGGCGGTATCGGCGAACACGACGAGCGGCGTCGCGGCGGCCTCGGGTACGCAGGCGCTCGCGGTCGGCGGCGGCGCCGTGGCCACGGGTGCGAACTCGACGGCGATCGGCGACAAGGCCAACGCATCGGCGAACAACGCCGTCGCTATCGGCGCGAATTCGATCGCCAATCGCGACAATGCGGTTTCGGTCGGCCAGGAGGGCGCCGAGCGTCAAGTCGTCAACGTCGCAGCGGGGACGTCGGGCACCGACGCCGTCAACCTGAACCAGTTGAACAACGCCATGACGCAGCAATCGAATGCGTTCGGCCAGCAGATCTCGAATCTACAAGGTTCGATCAACACGGTGTCGAAGAACGCGTATGCCGGCGTCGCGGCCGCCATGGCGATGCCCAACCTCACGCCTTCGGGGCCGGGCCGCACGGTCGTCGCAGCGGGCGGCGGCTACTACATGGGCGGCAGCGCGGCAGCGGTCGGCGTGACGTATCGTTCGACCAATATGCACTGGCTGATCAACGGTGCAGCGTCGGTCACGAGCACCGGCAATGCAGCGGTGCGCACCCAGGTCGGTTACGAGTTCTGATCGGACGACCTGAGCAGGGCGACCTGAGCAGGCGACGCAAAGCGTCTGCGCCATGCAAAAAGCCACGGCCGGGGCCGTGGCTTTTTCTTTGCGACTGGGCGAAATGCCGTCGCCGTTGGGTTACGTTGGCGTTGGCGTTAGCGTTGGCCTTCGCGCATCGCCTCGTCGGTCAACCAGAGCGACTCCGGCAGATCCTGTTCGTTGAGGTTCAGCCCCTCGCCGCCACGATCGACGACGATGAAGTCGCTCACCTCGCCTAGCGCGATCAGCGGATGATGCCAGACGCCCTTCGCGTAGTTCACGCCTTGCCAGCCACTCGACACGAAGGCGCGGATCTTCGACACGTCCAGATCCCCTGCGGGCGCCACGACAACCAGATACGGCTTGTCGTTGAGCGGCACGAATGCCTGGCTACCCAGAGGATGGCGCTCAAGCATCTTCACTTCGAACGGCAGCACGCGCGGCTGGCCGCGAAAGAGATTGACGAGCGTGCGCCCGCCCTCTTCCGTGACGTCCACATTCGCAAGATCGTGATAGCGGATCGTCGTGCCGAGGTTAATCGGAATCTGCTTCGCGCCTTCGAGTTCGATCACGTCGCCAAACGGCGCGAACGCCTCGCGCGTGAGCGGCTCGATGGTCAGCGTGGTGCGGGTATCGCTCATGATGCTCTCTTCGTGCTAACGGTGCGGGTCTGAGTCAGCGCGCTCAAGCGAGCGTGCCCCACAGACGCACGCGCGACACGCCGCCGTCCGGGAAGATGTTGAAGCGCACGTGCGTGACCGGGCCCAGCGCTTCAAGCTCGCTTTCGTAGTAGTGCTGCTTGTCCATCTGCAGCTTCTGCTCGCCGAGCAGCACCGGCCAGAACATCGCCTGCGTCACGAGCGAGCTGTCCGTGCCGCCCACCACGCGCGCGGCCTGGAACGAGCAGCGATCCGGATAGTTGCCCTTGAAGTGCGCCGTATCGACTTCGATCTTCTTGATGATGCCCGGCTGTGCGAGCGCGATGATCGCCCAGTCGTTGCCCGGTTCGCGACGGCGACGCGTTTCCCAGCCATCGCCCATGTTCACGCCGCGGCCCGGCATGAGCAGCGTCGAAGCGACGCCAAAGTGCTGGTTGTTCGCGCCGACCAGATACGCGCCGTTTTCCATCGCGGCCAGGTCGAACAGTTCCGAGCGGCTCGCGCCCTTCCAGTCGACTTGCGGCTGGCCATAGACACGCAGACGTGCAATGCCGCCATCCGGATAGATGTTCACGCGCAGATGCGTGAAGGGCTGCTCGCTCGATACTTCGACGTAGTGGTGGCTGTTGCCGTTGAGCGAGGTCGACGGCACGATCTCCGTCCATTGCGTCGATGCGTTGGGCGCGCCGTCCGCGACATACGCGCCTTCGACGGAAGCCGCCGGCGGGAAGTTGCCCGTGAAGTGGCTGGTGTCGAGATCGAGGCCCTTGATGACGCCCGGACGCGCGAGCTTCACGACGCACCAGTCGTAACCATTGCTACGCTTGCGGCGCGTTTCCCAGCCGTCCATCCACTTGCCGTGATCGTCGTACTTGCCCGGGATGAAGACGGCCGGCTCCGGATTGAGCATGCGCTCCTTCGGCGCGAAGAAGTCGTCGCTCGCCTCGAGCGCCTGCGCCCCTAGCCGCGGATCCGCGAGATTGACGAAGCGGCGCGTGAAGTCGGGAGCGTTGGGGTCGAGAGTCGGGAGTGCCATCTTTGTCTTCCTTCGTATCTTTTCTATGGTTAAAACGGCGCTGCGCTCCGCATACAGCGTGTGCCTGCGAAGCGCATCGCCACGTCACGCGTCGATCAGCTCATCCAGCCTGAAGCGCGCGATACGGTAAATCTGATCGAGGCTCGCGCGCATTTCGTCGGCGCGATTGTTGTTCACGCGCGATTCGAAGTTCGCGATGATGCCGTGACGGTCATAGCCGCGCACCGCAAGAATGAACGGGAAACCGAACTTCTCGCGATAGGCGCGGTTGAGCGCCTGCAATTTGTCGAATTCTTCCTGCGTGCACTGGTTCAGGCCCGCACCGCTCTGCTCGCGCGTCGATTCTTCCGTCAGCTCGCCGCGCACCGCCGCCTTGCCCGCAAGCTCCGGGTGAGCGTTGATGAGCGCGAGCTGCTGCGTTTCGCCGGAATGTTCGACGGCGCCCGACATCGTCGTGTGCAGTGCGTCGATGCTTGCGTAGGGCCGTTGCTGCGCTGCCGATTCGGCGACCCAGGGCGAGTGCTCGAAGATGCCCGAGAGTGCCGCCACGAAGGCGTCGGTCGAGGCCTGATTCAGCTGTTCGAGGGTGTAGTGCATTGCCTTCATGCGGCGGCCCCGCGGTGATCGTTATGTTGCGGTTGATAGGGATGGTGCTCGCGCCAGTGGCGCGCGATATCGACACGGCGCGTCACCCAGACGCGATCGTGTTTTTCGATGTGATCGAGAAAACGCTGCAGCGCGCGCATGCGGCCCGGGCGGCCGAGCAGGCGGCAATGCATGCCGATCGAGAGCATCTTGGGCGCTTCGTCGCCTTCTTCGTAGAGCACGTCGAAGGCGTCGCGCAGGTACGTGAAGAAGTGATCGGCCGTGTTGAAGCCTTGCGGCGTGGCGAAGCGCATGTCGTTGGTGTCGAGCGTGTACGGCACGATCAGTTGCGGCACCGTCTTGCCGCCCGTCACGTCGACATCCATCCAGAACGGCAGGTCGTCGCCGTAGTAATCCGAGTCGTAGAGGAAGCCGCCGTATTCGGCCACGAGGCGGTGCGTGTTCGGACTGTCGCGGCCCGTGTACCAGCCGAGCGGACGCTGGCCCGTCACGCGCTCGATGGCTTCCATGCCGAGCTTCATGTGCTCCATCTCGCGCTCGGGCGTCGCGTCCTGATAGTGAATCCAGCGATAGCCGTGGCAGGCGATCTCATGGCCCAGTTCGACGAAGGCGCGGCCCAGGTCGGGATGACGCTCGATCGCCATGCCCACGCCGAACACCGTGAGCGGCAAGCCGCGCTTCTCGAACTCGCGCAGGATGCGCCACACGCCCGCACGCGAGCCGTATTCGTAGATCGACTCCATGCTCATGTGGCGCGCCGGGTAGGCTGCCGCGCCGACGATCTCGGAGAGGAACTGCTCGGAGGCGGGGTCGCCGTGCAGCACGCAGTTCTCGCCGCCCTCTTCGTAGTTGAGCACGAACTGCACCGCGATGCGCGCCTTGCCGGGCCAGTTGGCCTGCACGGGATGGCGGCCGTAACCGATCAGATCGCGGGGATATTGGGGATCGAGTGGCATGCTGTCGAATCTGTCGAAGGATGATGACGAAACGAAACCGAAACTAAGCGAAACGCCGCGAGGCGAATGCCCTTTCGCTGCACTGGAACCTTGCGCCACAAGGATTTGCAGGCCTACGGGCATTCTGCTTCGAGGACGGCTCAGTGTAGCGAAATCGTTCGGGCGCGCCCATACGCGAGGACGGATAGTACGGGTCAAGCGAGGTGTATGTGGCGGGCCGGCAAGGCCCGCCGGTATTGCAGTCCAGGCTGTTTGAGCTGCGTGTTTACCCGTAACGCAGCGGGCGCACGGGCGGCGGCGTCTCGGTGACACTCGCGGCGGCGGTCGGGCTGAAGCGGGCGAATTCGCCGTCGTAACGCTTCGTGAGGGGTCTCGCGAAGTCGCCCCGCTTGCCGGTCACGAGACGCAGCGAAACCAGCGCCTCGACCCATTTCACGGCGGCAGTGACGCCGTCCACGACCGGCACGCCCAGTGCGTCTTCAACCTGCGCACAGAGGCTCGTCATGCCCGCACAGCCGAGCACGATGGCGTCGGCGCCGTCTTCGTCCAGTGCGCGGCGGCATTCCTCGACGATTGCGCGGCGCGCGGCCGAACCCGGCTCATCGAGTTCGAGCACGGCGACGTCGATGGCGCGCACGTTGCGACAGAAGCGCGTCATGCCGTAGCGCTCCGCGAGATGCCACGCCATCGCCTTGGTGCGCGAAAGCGTGGTCACCACCGAGAAGCCCGGCGCCAGCACGCTCGCCGCGTGCATGGCCGCCTCGGCAATGCCGATCACGGGGCCGCGTGCGAGTTCGCGCGCGGCGTAAAGACCGGGGTCGCCGAAGCAGGCGATCACATAACCGTCGAAGCCTTCGCGCTCGCCCGCTTCGACTTCGGCGAGCAGGCCGGGCGTGGCGAGCGCCTCGTCGTAATAGCCTTCGATGGAAGGCGGCCCCATCGTCGGACTGACAGCCACCACCTCCGTGCCCGATGCGACGACGGCACGGGCGCACTGCCCCATCGCCGCCGTCATGCGCTGCGTGGTGTTCGGATTGATCAGTTTGATACGCATGGCAATTCCTCGATTTCCAGCCGTTGTGACGCGTCGTTCAGGGCTGCTTTCAGGCCTGCTGTGCGCGAGCGCGCTGGCCCATCGTCAGCACGCGGTAGAACAGCGCGCCAAGTGCCGCGCCGATGAACCAGGAGAAGTTCGCTGCATTGCTGAGCGCCGGCACCATCACGCAGACAACCGCGATCACCGCGGCGGGCAGCAGCGCCATGACCGCACGCCAGTTCACGCCGTTGCTGTACCAGTACGCGCCCTTCGGCGACACCGTGTAGAGATCGTCCACGGCCAGGCGGCCACGCTTCACCAGGTAGAAGTCAACGATCAGGACACCATACAAAGGGCCAATGAACGCGCCGAGCACATCCAGCGTGTAGTGGATCACAGCCGGGTTGTTGAAGAGGTTCCACGGCGTAATGAAGATTGAAGCCACGGCGGCCAGCATGCCGCCTGCACGCCAGCTGATCAGGCGCGGCGCAACGTTCGAAAAGTCGAAAGCCGGCGAGACGAAATTGGCGACGATGTTGATGCCGATGGTCGCAATCGTGAAGGTCAGCGCGCCGAGAATGACGGCCGTCGGATGATCGATGCGGCTCACGGTTTCGACGGGGTCGGTAATCAGTTGTCCGAACACAGGCAGCGTGGCCGAGGTCGTAATCACCGTCACCAGCGAGAACGCAAGGAAGTTGACCGGCAGGCCCCAGAAGTTACCGCGATGCACGCTGCGCAGCGACTTGCCGTAACGCGAGAAGTCACCGAAATTCAGCATCGGGCCCGAGAAATACGACACCACGAGCGAGATCGCCGTGATCATCACCGGAATGACTTCCGTGCCGTGATACTTCACGCCGCCCAGATTCAGTCCGATGTTCTGCCAGCCCGCGCGATAGACCATGTAGCCCGCAAGCGCGAACATCACCACATAAACCGCCGGGCCCGCGAAGTCGATGAACTTCTTGATGGTCTCCATGCCGTTCCAGAACACGAAGGCCTGCAAGACCCACAGCGTCATGAAGCCTGCCCAGCCGACCGTCGAAAGGCCCAGCATGCCGTGCTTGTGCACATCGGCGTAGGGCATTAACTGCGGGACGAACTTGAGCACGACGATCACGAGCGCGCTTGAGGCGAGAAACGTCTGGATGCCGTACCACGCCACTGCAATCAGGCCGCGAATCACCGCCGGCACGTTCGCGCCGAGCACACCGAAGGTGCCGCGGCACGCGACCGGGTACGGCACGCCGTGACGCTGGCTGGGACGCGCAATCAGGTTGCACAGCACGTTGACGATCGAGATGCCGACGATCAGCGCCACCAGCACCTGCCAGCTTGTCAGGCCCAGCGCGAACAGGCTGCCCGCGAATACATAGCCGCCGACGCTGTGCACGTCGGACATCCAGAACGCGAAGATGTTGTAGGCGCCCCAGGTCTGCTCCTTGAGCGGCGCGAGGTCGTGGTTGTAGAGGCGCTCGCTGTAGCCTGCGGGGATCCGCATGCTATCGCCAGGTTCGCTGTTCTCGCCCGAATCGAAGGTGGGCACTGCAGGACTGCCATGTGACGCGCTGAACTGAGCCATGATCCGCTCCTTGGGATGGATACGCCGACGGAAAAAAGACGCCTGAACGCCTCAAAACGCGTGCTGCGCCGCTCGATGCGGCTGCCGCGATCCCTGCGTGGATGGCAGCGCCTATGCACTGCGCTGGTCGCCGTGTTGGCGCCCTGCCCGCCGTGCCGCTGCCATCCCAAATCCTTCCCCGCGCGGCGCACTTCACGAGTCGCGCCGCTTATCATTCAGTTGTCCTTCAGTTCTGCGTGGTGGGAACATCCATGCTCCCACGCCCGGCCTGGCACTCGCCTGCTACTCGCTTGTCAGCCGCTTGTTACTCGCCGCTCACGCGTCAGCGCGCTGCAACCGCGGGCTCGCGTGTGCCGAACACATCCTGTAGATCCACCGACGCGCCTGTCGGTCGATCGAGCATCTTCAATTCCACGCCCTGCAGGTGGCGCACCATCAGCGCTGCCGCTTCCTGCGTCTGCCCCGCTTCGAGCGCTGCAAGGATCGCGTCGTGATCGTCGAACGAGCACGGGCTGCGTCCGGGCGATTCGTAAAGCGCCGAAATCAGCGTCGAACGCGCGACGAGACCATTCAGGCAATCGCACAGCACCGTGTTGCCGGTCAGCGCCGCCAGTTCGGTGTGGAACTCGCCCGACAGGCGGATCCAGGCCGGAAAGTCGCGCCCTTCGAAGGCCTTGCGCTCGCGGCGGATCGTCTCGCCGATGCTCTTGAGTCGCCGCGTGCCGTGCTGGGCACTGCACACGCGCTCTACCACCGCCAGTTCGATGATGCGGCGCATCTCGAACACTTCGTGCACCTCCTGGAGCGACGGGCTGGCAACGAACGCGCCGCGATTCGGCTCCAGGTCGACGAGGTGATCGGTGGCGAGCAAGGCGAGCGCCTGGCGAATCGGCCCGCGCTTGACGTTGAATACCTCGCACAACTGCGCTTCCGTGAGCTTCGCGCCAGGCGGCAGACGATGCTCCAGGATCGCGGCGCGGATGCGCGCGGCAATCGCTTCGGGCTTCGTGCCGGTCGCGTCGGCTTCGGTATCGGCGTTTTGCAGGTCTCTGGGCATGTCTGTCACCTTGATGTTGGGTATGCTAGTTTGGACATAAAGATTGTCAACAATTTTATCGGCAAACCTGGGGAATATGCCTGGTCTGACCGGTCAGACACATGCCTTATTCCTGTGAAAACCGCTTCAATGCTGGGCACTGCGCACACTCATGGTGACAACATGCCCTCGAATGATCCAATTTTTTGTCAACAATTTTGCGCGACGGTGGTTCTAGAACATTTCGCTAAAGTGGAATTACCTGGCTGTTAGTTGCATATTGATAATTTAAAACAGCGCCCGAAGGCGCTGGTTCATCCGCCGCAAATCAACCCAGATGCGGATAGCCGCTTACGTTGAGTTCGAACCCATGCGCGTTGGCGCTGAGTTTCGCGTCCCCGCCAAACGGCAGTGTCGCCATGTCCGCGATATGGCCGAACGGCAGGCCCGTGATGACCGGGATGCCCGCCACCGAACGCACCTGCTCCACCACGGCGTGCAGGTCGTAGCCGTTGTCGTAGTCGAACGGCTTGCCGCCCGAGAAATCGCCGAGTACGAGCGCCTTCTGGCGCGCGAGGATGCCCGAGAGATGAAGCTGGTACAGCATGCGTTCGACGCGGAACGGCTGTTCGTTGACGTCTTCGACGAACAGAATGCCGCCCTCCACCGGCGGCATATACGGCGTGCCGATCAGCGACGTGAGCACGGCCAGATTGCCGCCCCAGAGCATGCCGGAGACGTCCGCGTGCTGTGCCTGCGGCGCCCTCACCTTGAGCGTGAATTCGGGCTGCGTGAGCATCTGCCAGAAGTGCTGCATCGTGAAGCTGCTGGGCTCCTGTGCGCCAAAATCGCTAAGCAGCATCGGGCCGCCGAAGGTCGTGAGCCCCGCGCGTGCATAGAGCGCGAGCTGGATGGCGGTGAAATCGCTGTGGCCGACGAGCGCAATCGGCTGCCCGCTCAGGCGCGCTTGCAGGCCCTCGTAATCGAGCCCGTGCAGGATGCGCACCGCGCCATAGCCGCCACGCACCGCCAGCGCGATATCGGGCAACGCGCGCGAGGGATCGGCGAGACGGTTCAGTTCGGCGGCGCGCTGGCCGTCGGTGCCGGCGAAGCGCTGGAACCGGCGCTCGGTTGCCTCGATGTTCTCGACGCGATGCCCCTGCGCGCGCAGCCGCGCGATGCCGCGATGCACGGCTTCCGGATCATGGGGATAGCCCGACGGCGCAATCAGTTCGATGGTGCGATGGGTGGTCATGTTCGATGAGTTCGAATTCCACCAGGCGCCATCTGGCTGCGCGGCGCGACGTGGCGGGATGGATCAGTTGGGATCGGCGCCGCCCGCTTCGGCGGCGGCACGGCGTGCTTCGCGGCTCGCACGGCGGCGCTCGGCAAAAAACGAGCGCAGCGCATCGCCACACTCGGTCTCCAGCACCCCGCCCACCACGCTCGTATGGTGGTTGAGCTGCTCGTTCGAGAACGCATCGACGACGCTGCCACATGCGCCCGTCTTGGGGTCGCGCGCGCCGTACACGACGCGCGAGATCCGTGCGTGCATGATCGCGCCCGCACACATCAGGCACGGTTCCAGGGTCACATAAAGCTCGCAGCCGGGCAAGCGGTAGTTACCCAGTGCAGCGCCGCCAGCACGCAGCGCGGCCATCTCGGCATGGGCCGAAGGGTCGTGCGCGCCAATCGGATGATTGAAACCCGTCGCGATGACTTCGTCGCCGCGCACCAGCACCGCGCCGACCGGCACTTCGCCGGCCGCGCGCGCTTCGTCGGCGGCGGCCTGCGCGAGGCGCATGAAATGGCGGTCGCGGTCACTGATGGGATCGGGTTGGGGAGGCGCTTCAGGTGCGCAGGAAGCCGCCTCCAGCGGTGCTTGCGCTGCGGCTTCTGAAGTCGCGCTGAACGCGCGCGGGTCGCCGGACGGCGTCATGGCGCTCGTACTCAAGCGGCGCCGGCCGCGAAGCCCTGCGCGCTCGCGGCACGCTCGGACAGACGCTCGGCGATGCGGCGGCGATATTCGTGCGGCACGACCATCGGGCCGCCGCGCAGCGATTCCAGCGCCATATCGAGGGCGAGCAGGCGCGCGCGCAGACGGCACTGCGCGGCCTTGTCGCCGACCTTGGCGAGTTCTTCCTCGAGATCGCGCAGCGCGCGCAGCTGTTCGAGCGCAGGCGGCACAAAACCGGCGTTCTTCAGGATGCGGTTCGCGACGCGCACTTCTTCGGGCACGATGAGGTCGTCGTCGAGTTCCTGGGGCGCTCCGGCGCCGGGCAACCCGTCGAGGTCACCGCGCGCGGCTGCGGCGGCAATCCGTTGTTCGACGAGGGCATCAAGCAATTTCATCAGCAATCCACTACGTTGCGGCCACGGCATTCTATCAGGGTAACACCTGGAAGACCGCGCTCGTCTGACATGGACGACGTGGAGGTCTTACACGTTGACAGGCGCTGGATTTGATGCGAAGCGCATGCGGCGCACGGCCCTGAGATCCCCGTATAAAGCCGGATTCGTCTGATTGGCGCGCGTGCGAGGCGGGAGTAAGTTCGCTCGATCAGCCGCCAGCCGACGCGCGTTGGCGCCCTTCCCTTACTTGCGCAGGCAACGATGAAATCTTCTTCATTTTTTTGCTTCCCGTCGATGCGAAAGGTGCTTCGGCGTTCGCAGCGCGATCCATCACGGCTCGGATGGATGGTGCGTCAGTGCCGTACGGGAGCGATCTACGTGCTTTTCAGCGTGCTTCTCGGCGCAAGTCTGGCCGGGTGCAGCGTCTTTTGTGGAGCGGCGGGAGGCAGTGGCGGATCAGCCGGAGTATGCGGAATCGGGACGGGAATGCGCTTCTGAAGCAGCGCCCGGTCGAATACGATCGGACGCCGCTTCAGTTTCAGTCGGTCAGACGGGACTTAGTCCTTCAGCACCTTGCCCACGGCATCGACCACGATGCTCACGTTCTTCTCGTTCAGGCCCGCCACGCACATGCGGCCCGAGCGCAGGATGTACACGCCGAACTCTTCCTTGAGGCGATCGACCTGCTCCGCGCTCAGGCCCGTGTACGTGAACATGCCGCGCTGCTTGATGTAACGCGACAGCGCTTCGCCGCTCACGTGCGCCTTCAGGCCGTCGTGAATCGCCACACGCATGCGCGCGATACGCTCGCACATGGCCGCCAGCTCGCTTTCCCACGATTGGCGCAGCGCCGGCGTCGTCAGCACGCGCGTGACGAGCTTTGCGCCGTGCGTCGGCGGGTTGCTGTAGTTCGAGCGCACCGAGCCCGTCAACTGGCCCAGCACGCGGTCGGCCGCAGCCGCGTCTTCGCAGATCACGTGCAGACCGCCGCAACGCTCGCCGTACAGCGAGAAGTTCTTCGAGAACGAATTCGCGACCAGCGCAGGCACGCCGCGGCGGCCCAGCTCGCGCACTGCGAACGCATCGGCGTCGAGACCCGCGCCGAAGCCCTGATACGCCATATCGACGAACGGCAGCAGATCGCGCTTTTGCAGCACATCGATCAGTTGCACCCACTGGGCGTCGTTCAGGTCGACACCGGTCGGGTTATGGCAGCACGCGTGCAGCAGCACCACGCTCTTCGCCGGCAGCGCGTCGATCGCGGCGAGCATCGCGTCGAACTTCAGGCCACCGGTCGCTTCGTCGTAGTACGGATAGGTGTTCACCTCGAAACCCGCGCGCTCGAAGATGAAACGATGGTTTTCCCACGTCGGGTCGCTCACCCACACCTGGCTTTGCGGGAAATAGCGCTTGATGAAATCGGCGCCGACCTTGAGCGCGCCCGAACCGCCGAGCGTCTGTACCGTGGCCACACGCCCTGCCGCGCGCGACGGGCATTCAGCGCCAAACACCAGCGCCTGCACCGCATCGCGATACTGGGCGAAACCGGCCATCGGCAGATAGGGCTTCGCGCCCGGCTCGTTCAGGAGCGCAGCTTCCGCTTCGTGAACCGCCTTCATCACCGGCAGGCGGCCTTCATCGTCGAAATAGATGCCAATGCTCAGATTGACCTTGTTCTGCCGCGGATCTTTCTGAAAGTTCTCGTTGAGCGAGAGGATCGGGTCGCCGGGATAGGCATCGATATGTTCGAACATGGCCTTAGCTTGTCGGTTACGGGAAAGTTGCTGGAATACGGATGATAAGCGCCTGATGCGCTTTCATGGGGCGAGGGCTTGCATGCCCTCTCGCCCCATCTGCCGCCGGATGCGGACTTAGCGCGTCTGCACGCCGCCTTGCAGCGCGGGCGCCGCACCGCGACGCCAGAACCAGTACGCGCCGCCGAGCACCGCCAGCCACACCGGAATCAGCCACACGGAAATGCGCAGATCCGGGATCAGGTACATCACCACGAGAATACCCGCGAGGAACGCGAGACACAGGTAATTCGTGAGCGGATAGCCAAGGCTGCGGAACGTCGTCGTCTCGTTAAGACGCGCCTTCTCGCGGCGGAACTTCAGGTGAATCAGGCTGATCATCGCCCAGTTGATGATGAGCGCCGATACCACGAGGCCCATCAGCAGTTCGAAGGCCTTGCCCGGCATGAAGTAGTTGATGACCACGCAGGCCGCCGTGGCCACCGCCGTCACGGCGAGCGCCGTCAACGGAATGCCCCGGCGATTCACCTTGAGCAGCGCCCTGGGCGCGTTACCCTGCTGCGCCAGACCGTAGAGCATGCGGCTGTTGCAGTACACGCCGCTGTTGTACACGGACAGTGCGGCCGTGAGCACGACCACGTTGAGCACGTGCGCCACGAAGTTGCTGTTCATCGCGTGGAAGATCAGCACGAACGGGCTGCCGCCGGACACGACCTTTTCCCACGGATAAAGCGAAAGCAGTACGCCCAATGCGCCGACGTAGAAAATCAGGATGCGATAGATCACCTGATTGGTGGCGCGCGGAATGGTGTGCGAAGGATCGTCGGCTTCTGCTGCGGTGATGCCGACCAGCTCCAGCCCGCCGAACGAGAACATCACGACCGCCATCGACATCACGAGCCCCGACACGCCGTGCGGGAAGAAGCCGCCATGCGCCCAGAGGTTCGAGATCCCGGCTTGCGGCCCGGCATTGCCCGAGACCAGCAACCAGCCGCCGAACGCGATCATACCGACGATCGCCAGCACCTTGATGATCGCGAACCAGAATTCGAGCTCGCCGTACGACTTCACGCTCGCCAGGTTGATGCCGTTGATGACGACGAAAAAGCCGAGCGCCGATACCCAGGTGGGCAGGTTCGGCCACCAGTAGTGCATGTAGATGCCGACCGCCGACAGCTCGGCCATGCTCACGAGCACGTAGAGCACCCAGTAGTTCCAGCCGGACAGAAAGCCTGCGAACGGGCCGAAGTACTTATCGGCGAAATAGCTGAACGAACCGGCGACGGGCTCGTCGACGACCATCTCGCCGAGCTGCCGCATGATGAAGAACGCGACGATGCCTGCAATCGCATAACCGAGCAGCACCGACGGGCCGGCCGTCTGGATCGTCTGTGCGATGCCGAGGAACAGCCCCGTGCCGATCGCGCCCCCAAGCGCAATCAACTGGATGTGACGATTCTTGAGTCCGCGCTTGAGATGACCGTTCTCGTCGCCGCGGTTGCCTGATGTTGTGGAAACCATGTCTCTTCCTGTCTCTTCTTTATCGATGCGTCAGCAAGGAACCGTCTTGTGGATCAGTCCCTTGCACGGCCGCGCGAAATAATATTGCGCGCACAACTTGATGCGCTGGCGCGCTCCCAAGGCCGCCAGTGGTGGCTGGCCGCCTTGCCAGGTGCGCCCAGTGTATAGGCGACGAGGAAAAATATGATTTCATCTGATACGCAGGCAAACCCTGATTGGTACAATTTCATTTCGCATTGAACTCATCCCGAGCAAGAAAAGTGCAGACACTCGCCCTCGACCCCATCGATCTGCGGCTCCTCGCCGCGCTGCAAGAGCACGGACGCGCCTCCAATCTCGAACTGGCCGCGGCCGTGAAGCTCTCACCCGCGCAGACCTTGCGGCGCCATCGGCGCCTGGAAGAGCTGGGCGTCATCAAGCGCTATGAGGCGCGCCTCGACCCGCAGGCGCTCGGCTTTGGCGTGGTCGCGTTCATTCAGGTGACGATGGAGCGCGGGCACATGCGCGAGCTCGTGAAATTCAAGGAGCTCATCGCAACGCTGCCGCAGGTGCAGGAGTGCTATTCCGTGACCGGCGATATCGACTATGTACTGAAGGTGGTGGCGCGCGATCTCAAGGCGCTATCCGAATTCCTGCTCGACACGCTCATGCGGGCGCCTGGCGTCAGCAGCGTGCATTCGATTGTGTGCCTCGATGAACTCAAGGGGACGAGCGCGATGCCGTTGGAGGCGTGAGCGGAGCGTGAATCAAGCGTGAAGCGGCTCGCTGGGGATAAGTCCAATGCGGATTCGCAATTTTATCTCATTTGGGTCGCTCAGATGAGGGATGATTGCGTTTTGGGTGTCTGAAAGTACCCAAAATGGCGCCACAACGAGATAGACGAAACGAGCGCGCTAAACCTGCGCTACACCTTGTAGGGCACCCGGATGCCCGGTTCGTCGTGGGGAAAATCTTTCGTATTGCGCGAGACCAGCAGGAGCGAATGCACTTGCGCCGTCGCCCATACGATAGCGTCCGGCAGACGCACCTTTTTGCGCTTCCTGAGTTCGATTGCGCGATCCGCGACGCGGTTATCGAGGTCGAGCACTTCGAACGAAGCCAGCCAGCCGCGTAACGCAGCCTCCTCCTCCCGGGTCGCGCCAACCAGCACTTCCATCCACGTGATCATGCTGATGGCGCGATATTCGTATAGCGCGAGTTCCTTCTTCGCCGCGCGAATTCCACTCAGGTAGTCGATCAGGATATTCGTATCGAAAAGGGCCTTTACCATTCCTCGCGCAACTCCCGTTGATAGGCGACGCCATCGACCTGCCGCTCCTTCCAGAGCCCGAACACCTCAGCACCCGCCGAGCGCTTGCGCTCCGTGATGTAGTGTTCGATCGCCTCACGGATGATGGCCGCCCGCGAGCGATGCTCGGCCTTCACCAGCGCGGCGAGTTCTTCCACCTGCGCATCGGTGAGATCCACCAGAATTCGACTCATTTCCGGCTCCATAGATGATATACATATCGTATATCATCGCGTCCAGTCGCAGGCAATAAAAAACCCGCGCCAGATCAAGATCTGTGCGCGGGTTCCTTTTATCGCCGATGCTTTAAGGCATCGAACGAAGCGGGATTACTCCCACTCAATCGTCGCAGGCGGCTTGCCCGAGATGTCATACACGACACGGTTAATGCCGCGCACTTCATTGATGATGCGGTTCGACACGTGACCGAGCAGCTCATGCGGCAGATGCGCCCAGTGCGCCGTCATGAAGTCCAGCGTCTGCACCGCACGCAGCGCGACGACGTACTCATACGTGCGGCCATCGCCCATCACGCCCACACTCTTCACCGGCAGGAACACCGCGAACGCCTGGCTCGTCAGTTCGTACCACGACTTGCCGGTTTCCTTGTCGATGGTGTTGCGCAGCGTCTCAATGAAGATCGCGTCGGCGCGGCGCAGCAGGTCTGCGAAATCGCGCTTCACTTCGCCGAGGATACGCACGCCCAGGCCCGGGCCCGGGAACGGATGGCGATACACCATCTCATGCGGCAGACCCAGCTTCACGCCCAGTTCACGCACTTCGTCCTTGAACAGCTCGCGCAGCGGCTCGAGCAGCTTCAGGTTCAGCGTTTCCGGCAGGCCGCCCACGTTGTGGTGGCTCTTGATCGTGTGCGCGCCCTTCTTGCCCTTGCCCGCCGATTCGATCACGTCCGGGTAGATCGTGCCTTGCGCCAGCCACTTCGCGTCCGTGAGCTTGCCGGCTTCGGTCTGGAACACTTCGACGAATTCCGCGCCGATGATCTTGCGCTTCGCTTCCGGATCGGTCACGCCCGCCAGCTTCGACATGAACGCTTCGCTCGCGTCGACGTGAATCACCTTGACGCCAAGGTTGTCCGCGAACATCGACATCACCTGCTCGGCTTCGTTCAGGCGCAGCAGGCCGTGATCGACGAACACGCAGGTCAGCTGGTCGCCAATCGCGCGATGCAGCAGCGCCGCTGCCACCGACGAATCCACGCCGCCAGACAGGCCCAGGATGACGTGCTCGCTGCCAACCTGCTTGCGGATCGCTTCGACGGCTTCGTCGATGTAGTGGCCCATTTCCCAGTCGGCCTTCGCGCCGCAGATGCCCAGCACGAAGCGTTCGAGCATCGCGCGGCCCTGCACGGTGTGCGTGACTTCCGGGTGCCATTGCAGGCCGTAGAAGTGGCGCGCTTCGTCGGCCATCGCTGCGATCGGGCACGATTCGGTCGATGCCATCAGCTGGAAGCCGGCCGGCATTTCGATGACCTTGTCGCCGTGGCTCATCCACACCTTGAGCATGCCGTGGCCTTCGGCCGTGCGGAAGTCTTCGATGCCGTCGAGGAAGCTCGTATGGTTGCGCGCGCGCACTTCGGCGTAGCCGAATTCACGCAGGTGGCCGCCATCGACCTTGCCGCCGAGTTGTTCAGCCATCGTCTGCATGCCGTAGCAGATGCCCAGCACCGGCACGCCCAGTTCGAATACGGCTTGCGGTGCGCGCGGCGTGTCGGTTTCGGTAACCGAGTTCGGGCCGCCCGAAAGGATGATGCCCTTCGGCGCGAATTCACGGATGAACGCGTCGTCGACGTCGTACGGATGGATTTCCGAGTAGACGTTGGCTTCGCGCACGCGGCGCGCGATCAGCTGGGTGACTTGCGAACCGAAGTCGAGAATCAGGATTTTGTCGTGCATGGCAGCGGACGAGACCTAAAAAAGAACGGATACAGAAAGCCGCGCACTGGCTCAAAGCCTCACACGCGGCGTGAATTCATTGGCGCTCTGGGCGCCTGCGCATTGGCGCGGCAAAACCGGGGGGCCGGTGCAGCGCGGCTCGGGCGCAATCTGGCGGTTGTCGCGTCGCACGGTTGGCGTCGACGCGCATCCCACCTCAACCTCGCAGCGGTGGCCGCTGCGCGTCGGCCGCTTCGTCGCGGGCAGCCTGGCGCGCCTGTTCGGCTTCTTCCGCCCGTTCAGCCTGCACTGTCGTGCGAGACGTCACGACCGGTGTAACCACAGGCGAAGGAGCCGGCGTGACTGGCTCGACACGCGGCCCGACAACTGGCTCAGCAACTGACTCAACAACCGGCCCGGCAGCCACATGCGAGAAAACCGGTTTCGCATACACCACCGGCTCATCGCGTTTTGCCTTGGCCGCGAGTCGCGCCTCACGTTGTTGTGCGGCGGCTTCGAGCGCCAGCGCCTTGTCGCGCAGCTTCACCACGCCCGCGAGGCGCGCACCGCCCAATCCAACGATGATCAGGCAGACTCCCACCGCACCGGCCACCAGCTGGCCGAAGCCCGTAAGCTGCGGCTTGTGAAGCCCGATCAGCCAGGCCAGCATCAGCACGCCGGCGATCCAGTTGACGTGCCCCACCGTGCGGCCGACCGTGGCAGTCAGCGCGCCGTCGAAAGCGGCGCGCAGCGCGAGCCACGCAAAACCAAGCAGCACCACACCGAACGCCTGTCCGATGAGCGCCGGCTGCGCCTGCACCAGTTGCAGCGCGTCGTAGAGCGAGGTCCAGGGCGTGAGGAGAAACAGCACGCCGAACCCCAGCAATATCAACGCATCGACAATCAGCACTACGCGCAGCAGCGGCTTCATCGAGGCTTAGTCCACGTGGTAGTTGGGCGCTTCCTTGGTGATCTGCACGTCATGCACGTGCGATTCGTTCAGGCCCGCGCCCGTGATCTGCACGAACTCCGCCTTGGCGTGCAGTTCGTCGATCGTGCGGCAACCGCAGTAGCCCATCGAGGCGCGCACGCCGCCGATCATCTGGAACAGGATCGCGTTGATAGGGCCCTTGTAGGCGACGCGGCCTTCGATGCCTTCCGGCACGAGCTTGTCGATGTTCGCCGAGTTGTCCTGGAAGTAGCGGTCAGCCGCGCCGTCCTTCATCGCGCCAACCGAACCCATGCCGCGGTACGACTTGTACTGACGGCCCTGGAACAGGAACACGTCGCCCGGCGATTCTTCGGTGCCGGCGAACATGCTGCCCATCATCACGGCATTCGCGCCTGCTGCCAGCGCCTTCGAGACGTCGCCCGAGTAACGCACGCCGCCGTCGGCGATGCACGGCACGCCGGTGCCCTTGAGCGCTTCGGCGACATTCGAAATGGCCGTGATCTGCGGCACGCCCACGCCTGCGACGATACGCGTCGTGCAGATCGAGCCCGGGCCGATACCGACCTTCACGCCGTCCGCGCCGTATTCGACGAGGGCGCGCGCGGCATCAGCCGTGGCGATATTGCCGCCGATGACTTCGACATGCGGGAAGTTCTGCTTGACCCAGCGAACGCGCTCCAGCACGCCCTTGCTGTGACCGTGCGCCGTATCGACGACGATGACGTCGACGCCAGCCTGCACCAGCAGCTCGACGCGCTCTTCGTTGTCCGGGCCGACGCCGACTGCCGCGCCTGCGCGCAGCTTGCCGTGCTCGTCCTTACAGGCGGCCGGGTGCTCGGTCTGCTTGGTGATGTCCTTGACGGTCATCAGGCCGCGCAGTTCGAACGCGTCGTTGACGACCAGCACGCGCTCGAGGCGGTGGCTGTGCATGAGCGACTTGGCTTCGGCGAGCGGCGTGCCTTCCTTGACGGTGACGAGGCGCTCGCGCGGCGTCATGATCGAGCGCACCGGCTCGTCCAGACGGGTCTCGAAACGCAGGTCGCGGTTCGTGACGATACCGACGAGTTGCGCGCCTTCCACGACCGGGAAGCCCGAGATGCCATGCTGCTGCGACAGGGCGATGACGTCCGCGACCTTCATCTGCGGCGGCACGGTGATCGGATCGCGCACGACGCCCGATTCGAAACGCTTCACCTTCGCGACTTCACGCGCCTGTTCGGCGGGCGTGAGGTTCTTGTGAACGATACCGACGCCGCCCTGCTGCGCCATGGCGATAGCAAGACGCCCTTCCGTGACGGTGTCCATCGCGGCCGAGACGAGCGGAATGTTCAGGGAGATGTTGCGGGTCAGCCGGGTCTTCAGGCTGGTGTCGCGCGGGAGAACGTCGGAGAAGGCGGGAACGAGGAGCACGTCATCGAACGTGAGTGCTTTCTGGATCAGACGCATGGCAAATCCTATAGGCGCAAAAGCAGATTATACGGGATAGCGCCCTGGAAATCATCAGTGCGTACAGTAGCTTAGCGCCGATTTCGGGATTTTTGTGCCGTTTGGGCACTGCCGCGGAGCACCGTCGGGCCCAGGTTTCCGGCCCGAATTTCGATTCGATCCGCATATCGGCGGCGCGCCACGGCGGATCCCATACATGCCTCAAATCGGTGCGCGGTGCAGGATTGAACAAGACGCCACCCGCCCCGCACCGTTAAGCTGCGCCCGACTGAACTGGAATAACCGATTTGCGGAGGCAAGGGAAATGCAGCGTGGTGTGTTGTACGGCGTGCTGGCCGGAGCTTTGTGGGGAACGGTGTTCGTGGTGCCCCGGCAACTGGCGGACTTTTCGCCCCTGCTCCTGAGCGCCGGACGCTACGTGATGTATGGGCTCGTGTCGCTGGCCGCCCTGCTGCCGATGCTCAAGCGCGTGTGGCCGCGGCTGACGCGAGAGGACGTGATCGCGCTCGTCAAACTGGCGCTGATGGGCAACCTGCTCTACTACCTCTTTCTGGCAAGCGCCATTCACCTCGTGGGCATTGCCCCGGCGTCGCTGATCGTCGGCGTGCTGCCGGTCACGGTCACGCTGCTCGGGCGCGCCGATCATGGCGCGGTGCCACTCTCGAAGCTCGTGTGGCCGCTGGCAATGATCGCGGCGGGGATTGTCTGCATTAACGTCGATGTGTTCACGGCGTCCGCCAGCGCCGGCGACTCCGCCAGCACGCTGACGAAGATCGCGGGAATCGGCTGCGCGGTGGGCGCGCTGATCTGCTGGACGTGGTTCGCCGTGGAGAATTCGCGCTACCTGCAACGCAATGCGCACTTCAGCGGCAACGAGTGGTCGGTGCTGTGGGGCGTCGTGACGGGCGCGCTGGGCGGCCTGCTGTGGCTCGGCATTCTCGTCCTGCCTGCGGGCACCGCACAGACCACCGTCGCCGATGGTCGCTGGACGACCTTCTGGCAGCTCAATCTCGTGCTGGCGATTGGTGCTTCGTGGTTTGGCAACGGCCTGTGGAACGCCGCCGCCAAGCGCCTGCCGCTCACGCTGTCAGGCCAGATGATCGTGTTCGAGACGCTGTTCGCCCTGCTCTACGGCTTCGTGTACGACCATCGGCTGCCGCGCGGGCTGGAGATCGCGGCGATCGTGCTGCTGGTGGTCGGTGTGAGCTGGTCGGTGCGTCAGCATGCGGGCGGCCCGGAGGACACGATCCACGGCGACGGCATCGTGCCGGAAGGCGATCTGCCAGGAATTGGCCATATTGGCCACGCAGAGAAAAGCGACAAGAGCGGCACCGAACGACGCCGCGCGACCAGCTAAGCGAGGACACTCAGGCGCTGATTCCAGAGCGGATCAGCGCGAATCCTTGTTCTGCCATTTGCGCCCTTCGATCGAACCCGCCTTGCGGGTTTTATCGACGCGGCGCTGGCGCGCGAGTTTGGGATCGACCACCAGCGGACGGTAGATCTCCACGCGGTCGTGATCGGCGAGTTCGGCGTCAAGCGGCTTGAGCTTGCCGTACACGCCCACCTTCAGTTTCGTCAGATCGATCTCGGGGTGGCGCGTCAATATGCCGCTGGCATCGATGGCCTGCTGGACGGTCGAACCGGCCGGTAACTGCACGCCGAGCACCGTTTGTGCATCCGGCAGCGCGTAACAGACGTCGACGCAAAGCGTAGTCGAGGATGGATTCGCGCTCATGATCAGGCCTTGCCGTAGCGCTGATCGGCGCGCTTGACGAACGAATCGACAAACGTGTTCGCGATGTGATGGAACACCGGCCCGATGATCTTTTCGAGAATGATGTTAGAAAACTCGTAGTGCAGCGCGAACTCGATCTTGCAGGCGTCCGCGCGCAGCGGCGTGAAGCGCCACGAGCCCGTGAACTTCTTGAAAGGGCCGTCGGTGAACTCCATATCGATACGTTCGGGGCGCTTCTGCACGTTACGCGTGGCGAAGTGCTGCTTGATGCCCTTGAAGTTGATATCGATTTTCGCCTCCATGCCGGTTTCGTCCTTGCGGCGAACCTCGACGCCGCCGCACCACGGCAGGAAGTTGGGATAGTCGTCGACGTCGGTCACGAGGTCGAACATCTGTTCCGCCGAATGGCGAATCAACACGGTTTTCTGGACATCCGCCATAAATTGCGCAATGCGATGCAAGGGTGAAGGCGCCACGGGCTTTCGCTGGCCCGCTTTGCTAAAATCGTAATTTTAAACGAGTTGGGCGTTTCCCATTTTCCTATGAGCATCATCGACAACAGAAAAGCCTTCTTCGATTACTTCATCGAAGAGCGCCACGAGGCGGGGCTCGTGCTCGAAGGATGGGAGGTCAAGGCGATGCGCGCCGGGCGGGCCAACATCAAGGAAGCCTACGTCATCATCAAGGACGGCGAGCTTTACCTGATCGGCACGCACATCAGCCCGCTGCCCGAAGCCTCGACCCACATCCACCCCGACGCGACTCGCACCCGCAAGCTGCTGCTGCACCGCGAGGAAATCGACAAGCTGATCGGCAAGGTCGAGCAGCGCGGCTTCACGCTCGTGCCGCTGAACTTCCACTACAAGGGCGGCCGCGTGAAGTGCGAGATTGGCCTGGCGAAGGGCAAGAAGCTGCACGACAAGCGCGAAACCGAAAAGCAGCGCGACTGGCAGCGCGAAAAAGCGCGCCTGATGCGCAACCCGACCTGAGCGGGCGCACTCTTCAGGCATAAAAAAGGGCGGCTCCAGCCGCCCTTTTGTCGTTCTATCGCGCGCAATCCGGCACGCGGCCCCGCCTCAGGCGCCCTTGGCCGTATCGCGGGTCATCTGGGTTTCCTTCATGCCCGTGCGGTTCACGATCGTCAGCGCCGACGCGATCATCGAACTCAGGTCGCTCATATTGCCCGGCACGATCAGCGTATTGCCCTGCTTCGCCAGGTTGCCGAAGGCCGTCACATATTGCTCGGCGACCTTGAGGTTGACTGCGTCCATGCCGCCCTGCGCCTGAATCGAATTACCGATCTTCTGGATCGCCGTTGCATTGGCCTCGGCCACCGCCAGAATCGCCGCCGCCTGGCCTTGCGCCTGATTGATCGCGGCCTGCTTCTCGCCTTCCGACTTCTGGATCGCCGCCTCGCGCGCGCCCGCAGCGAGATTGATCTGCTCCTGCTTGCGCCCTTCCGACGCCGCGATCAGCGCACGCTTTTCACGCTCGGCGGTGATCTGCGCCTGCATCGCGTGGAGAATTTCCTTGGGCGGCGTGAGATCCTTGATCTCGTAGCGCAGCACCTTCACGCCCCAGTTGGACGCCGCCTCGTCGAGCGACGACACCACGCTGTGGTTGATGAAATCGCGTTCTTCGAAAGTCTTGTCAAGTTCGAGCTTGCCGATCACCGAGCGCAGCGTGGTCTGCGACAACTGGGTGATGGCGAACACAAAGTTGCTCGATCCATACGACGCCTTCATCGGGTCGGTCACCTGGAAATACAGCACGCCGTCCACCTGCAACTGCGTGTTGTCACGCGTAATGCAGATCTGACTGGGCACATCGAGGGGAATTTCCTTGAGCACGTGCTTGTAGGCGACGCGATCGATGAACGGCAGCACGATCGTGAGCCCCGGCGTGAGCGTGCCGTGATAGCGGCCCAGCCGCTCCAGCACCCACGCGTGCTGCTGCGGCACGATCTTGACGGTCTTCGAGATCAGGACAATGACGATCACGAGCAGAATCAGCCCGACGACTGGTACTTGCATGCGCTTCCCCTTTTTCTTCGACTGTTACAACGTGGATCCGATTCAAGCGTGGTGCGCGTCCGCCACGATGAGGCAACTGCCGCGCACGGCCTTGATCTGATAGAGATGGGCGTCTTCGGGCTCGCCGGGCGCGAGTTCGACGTCCCATTCGGCGCCGCGATACATCGTGCGCGCACGGCCCTCATGCCACGCGGCGACGGTCAACGTCGAGCCGATGTCGAGATTCACGCCAGGATCGGTCGATGCATCGACCATGCGGCGCTTGCGCCCAAAGCGCGAACGCCGCAGCGCGATCACGGCGACCAGCGCTACGACCGCAGCGATCGCAAACTGCACGTCGAGCGGTGCGTCGAGCTCGAACGCCGCCACGCCCGCCAGAAAGCCCAGCGCGATCATCAGCAGATAGAAGGTGCCGGTCATCAGCTCGGCCACGATCAGCACACCCGCGCCGATCCACCAGAACAAACCATGCGGGCCCACGTCGACCTCCCAAAGTAAAACACCCCGGATAGACCGGGGTGTTATAGCACGAAGCTGACACTGTTTTACGCTGCGTGCGGCAGCGCCATGCAAGCTGCATCAAGCTGCGCGCGCAGGCGGCGGGACGGCTCGCGCCGCCCTCGGCATGGCTTCGTTACTTCGCCTGCGCCTTGGCAAGCGCCTGCCACGTTTCGACCACCGTGTCGGGGTTCAGCGAAATCGAGGCGATGCCTTCTTCCGCGAGCCACTGGGCGAAGTCCGGATGATCGGACGGGCCCTGACCGCAGATGCCGACGTACTTGTTCAGGCGCAGGCAGGTTTCGATCGCGCGCTTGAGCAGGAACTTGACGGCCGGGTCGCGTTCGTCGAAGTCGGCGGCCAGCAGTTCCATGCCCGAGTCCCGGTCGAGGCCGAGCGTGAGCTGCGTGAGGTCGTTCGAGCCGATCGAGAAGCCGTCGAAGTACTGCAGGAACTCTTCGGCGAGAATCGCGTTGGTCGGCACTTCGCACATCATGATCAGGCGCAGGCCGTTTTCGCCGCGCTTCAGGCCGTACTTCGCGAGCAGCGCGACGACGCGCTCTGCCTGCTTGAGCGTACGCACGAACGGCACCATGATCTCGACGTTCGTGAGGCCCATCTCTTCACGCACGCGCTTGAGCGCCAGGCACTCCATTTCGAACGCTTGCGCGAAGTCGTCGGCGATGTAACGCGACGCGCCACGGAAACCCAGCATCGGGTTTTCTTCGTCCGGCTCGTAACGCGAACCGCCGATCAGCTTCTTGTACTCGTTCGACTTGAAGTCCGACATACGCACGATGACAGGCTTCGGATAGAACGCCGCACCGATCGTGGCGATGCCTTCGGTCAGCTTGTCGACGTAGAACGCACGCGGCGACGCGTGGCCACGCGCAACGCTCTCAACCGCCTTCTTCAGGTCGGCGTCGATGTTCGGGTACTCGAGAATCGCCTTCGGGTGAACGCCGATGTTGTTGTTGATGATGAATTCGAGACGCGCGAGGCCCACACCGGCGTTCGGCAGCTGCGAGAAGTCGAACGCGAGTTGCGGGTTGCCGACGTTCATCATGATCTTGACCGGAATCGACGGCAGCTCGCCACGCTGGACTTCGCTGACTTCGGTTTCCAGCAGACCGTCATAGATGCGGCCTTCGTCGCCTTCAGCGCACGACACCGTCACCAGCGCGCCGTCCTTCAGCACGTCGGTTGCATCGCCGCAGCCCACGACTGCCGGCACGCCCAGTTCACGCGCGATGATCGCCGCGTGGCAGGTACGACCGCCACGGTTCGTGACGATGGCAGCGGCGCGCTTCATCACCGGCTCCCAGTTCGGGTCGGTCATGTCCGCGACCAGCACGTCGCCCGGCTGCACACGTTCCATTTCGGACGGATCGTGAATCACCTTCACGCGGCCGGCGCCGATCTTCTGACCGATTGCACGGCCCGTTGCCAGAACCTGCGACTGGCCCTTGAGCTTGAAGCGCTGCTCGACCTTGCCCGCGGCCTGGCTCTTCACCGTCTCCGGACGCGCCTGGAGAATGAAGATCTTGCCGTCGAGACCGTCCTTGCCCCACTCAATGTCCATCGGACGCTGGTAGTGCTTTTCGATGATGACGGCGTACTTCGCCAGTTCGATCACGTCTTCGTCGGTGATCGAGAAGCGGTTGCGCTGCTCGTGCGAGACGTCGATCGTCTTCACGCGGCCCGGCTCGCCCGGCTGCGTGAATTCCATCTTGATGAGCTTCGAGCCGATCGAGCGGCGGATGATCGGCGCCTTGCCTTGTGCAAGCGTCGTCTTGAAGACGTAGAACTCGTCCGGGTTCACGGCGCCCTGCACGACCGTTTCGCCCAGGCCGTAGCTCGACGTGATGAAGACGGCGTCCTTGAAGCCCGATTCCGTGTCCAGCGTGAACATCACGCCTGCGGAGCCGCGATCCGAACGAACCATGCGCTGCACGCCGGCCGACAGTGCGACTTCAGCGTGGGTGAAGCCCTTGTGGACGCGATAGGAAATGGCGCGGTCATTGTAGAGCGACGCGAACACGTGCTTGAGACGGTCGAGTACGTCCTCGATGCCCACCACGTTCAGGTAGCTTTCCTGTTGACCGGCGAACGAAGCGTCGGGCAGATCTTCTGCCGTAGCCGACGAACGCACCGCGAACGACAGTTCGCTCGGCGAGCTGGCCTGGAGCGTTGCAAAACCGGCGCGGATGTCTGCTTCCAGCTGCGGCTGCAGCGGCGCGTCGACGATCCACTGGCGGATTTCCTTGCCGGCTTCAGCCAGCGCCTTGACATCATCGACGTCGAGCGTTTCCAGACGAGCGGCGATCCGTTCGGTCAGGTTGTTGTGTTTCAGGAAGTCGCGGAAGGCGAGCGCAGTCGTCGCGAAACCCGTGGGCACACGCACGCCAGCCTCAGCCAACTGGCTGATCATTTCGCCGAGCGAGGCGTTCTTGCCGCCCACGATCTCAACGTCGGTCATCCGCAACTGCTCGAAAGGCACTACATAAGCCTGATCCTTGGCAACGGTGTTAGTCATACAAGCCCCTAAGTGTGAAAAAAATTCACGGCTGCGCAAGTGGGCTCGAACACGAGTCACCCATTGGGGGCGATTTCGCGTCTTGCGCAACCTGTTGGAGAAGCAATCGCCGTGGCCCGCAAGGGCTGAAGCCGGCATGAGGAAAAGCAGGGAGATGCGCGCGATTGCAGGAAGTTACACAGAATCGCTGCAAGTTAACGCCAGTTTGAGCCACGATGGACTGCGGTTTGGCGCCGATGCACTGCAATTGCTTATCCAACAGGTTGCCGCTATTCTACCGTGCCGACTACGGAAAATGTGTCAGTCGGCGAGAAACGCGCCTCGGAATCGTCCCACAGCGGTCCGCCCAGCGCCTACCGGGCTTTTCACCCGTCACGAGCGCACCAGCAGCTCACGTACCCAGCCTCAACCGATGCCGCCTACCGTATTCATCGTCTCCGACGGTACCGGGATCACTGCCGAAACGTTCGCGCATTCGATCCTGTCGCAGTTCGACCAGAAATTCCGCCTCGTGCGCGTGCCCTTCGTCGATTCGTCCGACAAGGCTTACGCCACCGCCGAGAAGATCAACGAGGCCGCGGTGCAGGAAGGCCGCCGCCCGATCGTCTTCACGACGCTCGTGGACAGCAGCTCGAACGAGATCGTCAAGCGCGCCAATGCGCTCGTGCTCGACATGTTCCAGACCTTCGTCGAGCCGCTGGAACAGGAACTGGAGCTCAAGTCGAGCCACGCGATGGGCCGCGGCCACCAGAACGCGGACACCGATGAATACAAGAACCGCATCGAGGCGATCAACTTTTCGCTCGCGCACGACGACGGCCAGTCCGACCGCAATCTCGCCGATGCCGATGTGATCCTCGTGGGCGTGTCGCGCAGCGGCAAGACGCCGACCAGCCTTTATCTTGCGATGCAGTACGGCGTGAAGGCCGCGAACTACCCGCTGATTCCCGACGATTTCGAGCGCGGCAAGATGCCCAATTCGCTGCTGCCGCACCGCTCGAAGATTTTCGGGCTGTCGATCGATCCGCAGCGTCTCACGGAAATCCGTAACGAGCGGCGTCCGGGCAGCAAGTACGCGGCGCTGGAAAACTGCCGTTACGAGGTGAACGAAGCCGAAGCGATGATGCGCCGCGAAGGCATCAAGTGGCTCTCCTCGACGCACAAGTCGATCGAGGAAATCGCCACGACGATCCTGCAGGAAATCCGCATCGACAAACCGGCGTACTGATTCACGGTTTGCAACAAAATAGGCCTGCATATGCAGGCCTTTTTGCTTGAAGGAGCGCGCTGGAGCGCCTCAACTCAGCGCGCGTGACGTTGCTGCCGGCATTGCTCGAAGACACACACGGCAGCTGCCGCCGCGACGTTGAGCGACTCCATGCCGCCCGGCTGCGGAATCGTCACGCGCAGCGCCGCCGCATCGCGCCACACCTGCGAAACGCCCGCGCCTTCGTTGCCGAAAACCCATGCAACCTGCCCCGTCAGGTTCGCTTCGTCGATGGCCTGGGCGCCATGCGAATCGGTGATGACGACCGACACGCCGAGCATGTCGATCAGCGTTTGCGGCTCGACGTTCTCGTAGACGCGCAGCAGGAAATGCGCGCCCATTGCCGAGCGCAGCACCTTCGACGACCACGCATAGGCCGTGCCGGGCGTGCAGAACACCTTGTCGATGCCCGCCGCCGCCGCGCTGCGCAGGATCGAGCCGACATTGCCGGCGTCCTGCAATCCGTCGAGCACGAGACACGTCGATTCGACGCGCTGCGGCAGCGTCGCTTCGGGCATGTCCACGAGCAGCAGCATGCCCGCGCCGTGCACGACGTTCGACAACTGGCCGAACAGCGCATCGGGCAGCGTAATGACGCGGCGCTCGTCGACGCGCGCGACGATGTCCTGCGCTTCTTCGTGCGCAAGCGCGCCTTCGGTGACGACGCAGTATTCGGGCTGACCGCCGCCATCGAGCCAGGCGCTCGCAAGGTGGAAACCTTCGAGCAGGGCCTGATGGGCGCGCCGCTGTTGGTGCGTCGAGCCGGCCAGCGCCTTCAGGCGCTTGTAGAGCGGATTGTCGCGCGAGGTAATGGCTTTCACGGGCGGGCCTGACGGTTCAGAAAAGAATCAACAAAAAGGAAACACAAAGGAAAACGGCGCCGCACGAGGCGGCGCCGGATGAGTTCGGCAGGCGCATCGGCATGGGTCAAGCTGACACGATAACGCCGTGCAGCTCATACGCTTCGCGCACCGGCGCGAACGAGCGCCGATGATGCGCGCACGGGCCATGTGCGCGCAGCGCCGCCAGATGCTGCGGCGTGCCGTAACCCGCATGCGCATCGAACCCGTAGGCGGGAAACGCCATGTGCAGTTCCAGCAGCATGCGGTCGCGCGTGACCTTCGCGATGATCGACGCCGCCGAAATCGCGGGCACCAGTGCATCGCCGCCAATCACGGCTTCGCTGCGCACTGGCAGCACCGGGCAGCGGTTGCCGTCGATCTTCGCGAGCGTCGGCGTGATGCTCAGGCCTTCGACCGCGCGGCGCATCGCCAGCATGGTCGCGTGCAGGATGTTGAGCGTGTCGATTTCCTTGACGCTCGCTTCCGCTACGCACCACGCAAGCGAGCGCTCGACGATGAGGTCATAGAGCGCATCGCGCGACTTCGCGGTGAGCGCCTTGGAATCGTCGAGACCGGCAATCGGACGCGCCGGATCGAGAATCACTGCGGCAGCGACGACTGGGCCGGCCAGCGGCCCGCGCCCTGCTTCGTCCACACCGCAAATGACGTCTTCGGGCGACTCGAACAGCAGGCCCGCTTGTTCTGCAAGCTGCAGACGCATGGCGCGCTTTTGCGCAGCCTGCGAAGGCGCCTTCGGCTTTGCGGCGGCCTTGGGGGAACCTTTCGGCGCGGCCTTCGGGCGTTTGACAGTCCCTTCGCTCATGCCCGCCCCTTGCGGCTTTCCACGACACGCGCCACCACTTCGGCCGCACGCTCCTGGGTATTCTGGCGCAGCGCGTGATGCATCTGCGTGAACACTTCGGTCAGGGTGCGCCGGTTCGCTTCGTCGTGCAACTGCGTGAGCGTGGCGTCCGCGAGCGCTTCGGGCGTAGCGAAATGCTGGAGAATCTCCGGCACCACAAAACGCCCCGCGAGGATATTCGGCAGCCCAACGTACGGCAGATAGGCCTGACGGCGCATGATCTGGCCCGTGAGCCAGGGCACCTTGTACGAAATCACCATCGGCTTCTTGAGCAGCGCCGCTTCGAGCGTAACCGTACCGCTCTTCACGAGGATCGCATCGGCGGCCGTCATCGCGAGCTGCGACTGACCATCGACGATCGTGAGCGCGAGACCCTGGTGCTGGCTCGCCAGCTCCTGCAACTGCGCATGGATCGCCGGCGTCGCCGCCGGCATCACGAAGCGCAGGCCCGGTTCGCGCTGCTGCATGATCTGCATGGCGTCGAAGAAGGTCGGGCCGATCAGGTTGATCTCGGAGCGACGGCTGCCCGGCAGCACCGCGATAATCGGGCCGCTATCGGGCAGACCCAATGCACGGCGCGCACCGGGCACGTCCGGTTCAAGCGGAATATCGTCGGCGAGCGGGTGGCCCACGTAGGACGCGGCCACGCCAGCTTTCTCCAGGATCGCCGTTTCGAACGGGAAGACGCAGAGCATGTGATCCACGGACTTCTGGATCTTCTTGATGCGACCGCCCCGCCACGCCCAGATCGACGGGCAGACGAAATGGATCGTAGGAATGCCGGCTTCGCGCAACGAATGTTCGAGGCCAAAGTTGAAGTCCGGCGCATCGACGCCGATAAAGACGTCAGGCTGTTCCGCAAGCAGCTGATGCTTGAGCTCGCGGCGAATGCGCAGGATTTCGGGAATATGCTTGAGCGCCTCGACGTAGCCGCGCACCGTGAGCTTGTCCATCGGCCAGTGCGCATCGAAACCCTCGGCCTGCATGCGCGGGCCGCCGATTCCGTAGTACTGCGCAGTATCCGGCAGCTTGCTGACAAGCCCCTTGAGCAGCGACGATGCGAGCAGGTCGCCGGACGGTTCGCCGGCGACCATCGCGAGGCGCAACGGATGAGTTTGCAACGCCATCGTTTAGCGAATGATGCCGCGTTGCGACTGCTCGACAAAGTTGAGCAGCGCCTTCACGTGCTCGTCGCCATCGCCGCCCGCCTGCGCGAGTTCGGCGAGTTGCAGCTTGGCTTCTTCGAGCGACAGGCTGTTCTTGTACAGCGTGCGGTAGGCTGCGCGCAACGCCGAAATCGCGTCGGCCGAAAAACCGCGGCGGCGCAGGCCTTCGACGTTGATACCGTGCGGCACCGCCTTGTTGCCTGCGGCGATCACGAACGGCGGCACGTCCTGCACGAGCGCCGACGCGCCGCCCACCATCGCGTGCGCGCCGATGCGCACGAACTGGTGCACGCCCGTCATGCCGCCGATGATCGCGTGATCGTCGACGATCACGTGGCCCGCAAGCTGCGCGTTGCTCGACATGATGATGTTGTTGCCGATACGGCAGTCGTGGCCGACGTGCACGTAGGCCATGATCCAGCAGTCGTCGCCGATCGACGTGATGCCGGTGTCCTGCACCGTACCCGTATGCAGCGTCGTGAATTCGCGGATCGTGTTGCGGTTGCCGATCACGAGCTTCGTCGGCTCGCCGCGGTACTTCATGTCCTGCGGGCGGCCGCCGATCGAGGCGTAATGACCGATCGAATTGTCTTCGCCGATCGTCGTGTGGCCTTCCAGCACGCTATGCGAGCCGACCTGCGACCGCGCGCCGATGGTGACATTCGCACCGATCACCGCATACGGGCCGATCTCGACCGATTCGTCGACTTGCGCGCCTGGCTCGACGATCGCAGTGGGATGGATCCTGCTCATTCGTCATGCTCTCCGATTCTGTTGTCGTGCCGAGGCGCCGACAGGCGCGCTGCGGCATGCGACGGCGCAGCTTACTGCGCCGCGTCCATTTTCTTGACGGTGCACATGAGTTCCGCCTCGCAGGCGACCACGCCGTCCACGTCGGCTTGCGCCTTGAACTTCCAGATACCACGCATATAGCGCTCGAACGTCACGTTCAGCATGAGCTGGTCGCCCGGTTCGACCACGCGCTTGAAGCGCGCACCGTCGATGCCGACAAAGTAGTACAGCGTGTTCTCAAAATCCTGCTCTTCTTCCGAGAACGTGAGCAGCGCGGCGGTCTGCGCCAGCGCTTCGAGAATCATCACGCCGGGCATGACCGGACGCTGCGGGAAGTGGCCCGTGAAAAAGGGCTCGTTGATCGTCACATTCTTCAACGCCTTGATGCTCTTGTGCGGCTCGAGATCGAGGACCCGGTCCACCATCAGGAACGGATAACGGTGCGGGAGCAGCGTGAGGATCTTGTGGATGTCGAAGTTGAGTTTTTCGATGTTCATGGTGTTTCTGCTCACGCAGGAATTGCGTGTCACTTTCGATTGCGTTGCCCGAAGCGCCTGCCCTTGCCCGGCGGTAGCCGTGCAGGCCAGACGTACCCCTGTGGTTCGCGCCCAGGCGCAGTATGCGCCGCGCGCGCGACTTCGTGCATGCGGATTCCCCCGGGGCACGCGGCCCGGGCTCCCGGCCCGGATCGCGTCGCCCGAGGTTCGACCCGGCACGCGGCGCGAGAGCCGCGACACCGGATCTGGTTCTTATGCGTCGCCCTGCGGTTTTTGAGCGACGGCAGCTTCGAGCGCCCGGATGCGGTCGCGCAGCTTGTCGATGTTGCGAAGCAGCGCGGCGCTCTTGTTCCAGTCGCCGTGCTCGACGGCCGGGAACGCGCTTGTGTAGATGCCAGCCTTCGGCAGCGACTTCGACACGCCCGACTTCGCCGTGACAATCACGTAGTCGCCCAGCGTGACGTGGCCGGCAACGCCGACCGCGCCGCCGATCATGCAATGCTTGCCGATCGTGGTGCTGCCTGCAATGCCCGCGCAGCCCGCGATCACCGTGTACGCGCCGATGCGGCAGTTGTGGCCGATCTGCACGAGGTTGTCGATCTTCACGCACTCCTCGATGATCGTGTCGGCCATTGCGCCGCGATCGATCGTGGTGTTCGCGCCGATTTCGACATCCGGCCCGATCGACACGCCGCCGACCTGCGGAATCTTGACCCAGCTACCCGTGCGCTCGTCGCCCTGGCCCGTGAAATCGGGGGCAAAGCCGAAGCCGTCCGAGCCAATCACCGCACCTGCGTGCACGATGGCGCGCGCGCCGATCTTGCAGCCGTAGTAGACGGTCACGCCCGGATAGAGGTGCGAGCCCTCGCCCACCTGGGTGCCGCGGCCGATCACGACGTTGGCGTCCAGACGGACGTTCTCGCCGATCACCGCACCCGCTTCCACCGTCACGTTCGGGCCGATCACGGCGCTTGCCGCAACCCTGGCCGTCGCATCGACGTGGGCGCTGGGATGCACGCCCGGCTGCACCTTCGGGGCGGCCAGGTCGATGAACGCCTGCGCCACGCGCGCGAAGTAAGCATACGGATTGGGTGTGACGATGAAGTTGCGGCCCTCGCGCGATGCGAGTTTCGCCAGATCGTCCGGGCTGATCAAAACCGCGCCCGCGCGGGTCGTTTCGACCTGCGAGAGATACTTGGGGTTGGCCAGGAAAGCCAGTTGCTGCGGACCCGCCTGGTCGAGCGGCGCGAGCGAACCGACGCGGTGCGTCGCATCGCCCACCACCTCGCCGCCGAACTGCCCGGCGATTGCCTCAAGCGTAAATGCCATGCGCGTGCTGCTCCTGCCTTAGTTGCTACCGGTAGCGCCGGAGGCCAGCGCCTTCAGCACCTGATCGGTGATGTCGATGCGCGGACTCACGTACACCGCTTCCTGCACGATCAGATCGTAATGCTGCTGCTCAGCGATCTGCTTGATGACCTTGTTCGCGCGATCCAGCACTGCCGCGAGTTCTTCGTTGCGGCGCTGATTCAGGTCTTCGCGGAACTCACGCTGCTTGCGCTGAAAGTCGCTGTCGAGCTGCGACAGATCGCGCTGCTTCTGCGCGCGATCCGCCACCGACAGGCTGGGCCCGGTCTTGTCGAGCGAGTCCGACATCGTCTTCAGACGCTGCGCCATGTCCTGCAAGTCCTTGTCGCGCTTCGCGAACTCGGCTTCGAGCTTGGTCTGCGCAGCCTTCGCGGGGGCGGATTCGCGCAGGATGCGGTCGGAGTTGACCGCCGCGATCTTCGCTTCCTGCGCATGGGCCGCGCCCGTGCCGAAAGCGAGCATCGCCAGCGACAGCGTCATGGCCCCGATCGTCCGCCTGGAAAACATACCCGTTAGCAAAGTTATCCTCTCGTTTCTGTAAATGCCTGTTCCTGCGCGTCCCGTCAGAACGCCGTACCGATCTGGAACTGGAACTTCTGGTACTGGTCGCCTTCGTGCTTCGTGACCGGGAAGCCCAGGCTGAGCTTGAGCGGGCCGATCGGTGAAATCCACGCGAGACCCACACCGTAGGCGTAACGCAGACCGTTCGAGCCGATGCTCGTGCCTTCGTCGCCCCAGACGTTACCACCGTCGAGGAAGGTGAAGACGCGCAGCGTGCGGTCATAGCCCGTACCCGGCAGCGGGAACGTGACTTCGATGTTGCCGACCACCATCTTCGAGCCGCCGATCGGGTCGTTCGTCGTCTTGTCGCGCGGGCCCAGCGAGCTCGGCTCATAACCACGCACCGAACCGATACCGCCGGCGTAGTAGTTCTTGAAGATCGGGTACGGCTTGCCGCCCAGACCATTACCGTAGCCAGCCTGGAAGTTCAGGCCCAGCACGAAGCCGCGGGCGAACGAGTAATAGTACTGTGCCTGCACATCGGTCTTGTAATACTGCGTCGACCCGACGGGCGTGCCGTATTCGGCGTTCGCCTGCAGGAAGTAGCCGCGGCTCGGAATCAGCGCGCTGTCACGCGCGTCGCGCGACCAGCCGATCGTCAGCGGCACGTTGTTCGACACACGGCCGAACGCGGACACGTAGTCCTTGTAGGCCTGCGGCGTGGCGTCGTCGACGTCGAGACGATCCTGTTCGAAGCCGATGCCGAAGAACACCGTGTCGACTTCCGAGAACGGAATGCCGAACTTCAGGTCGCCGCCCGCCGTGATGATCTTGAAGCTCGAATCGGTCGAGTAGTACAGCGGCTGATACGTACGGTAGTAGACGTCGGTGATGCGCTTGATGCCGTCCACCGTGAAGTACGGATCGACCTGCGTCACAGCCAGCGTGCGGTACGACTTCGCGGTGTTGACGTTCACCGACAGCGACGTGCCCGAACCGAACACGTTGTCCTGCGAGACGCCTGCAGAGAGCACCACCTTGTCGGTCGACGAGAAACCCGCGCCCAGCGTGATCGCGCCGGTCGGCTTTTCGGTGACCTTGACGTCCACGTCCACCTGGTCGGCCGTGCCTTCCACGGGTACCGTGGTCACGTCGACGTCGGTGAAGTAGCCGAGACGGTTGATACGATCCTTCGAGAGCGCGAGGCGACTCGAATCGAACCACGAGCTTTCGAGCTGACGCATTTCGCGGCGCACGACTTCGTCGCGCGTGCGGGTGTTGCCCACCACGTTGATGCGGCGCACGTAGACGCGGCGGCTCGGATCGACCTGAAGCGTCAGGTCGACGGTGTGATTCGCCTGGTTGATCTGCGGCAGCGCGTTGACGGTCGCGAACGCATAGCCGTATTCGCCGAGCTTGTCGACGATGGCCTTGGTCGCCGCCTGGAGCTTTTCAGCCGAGAAGCGATCGCCTGCCTTGATCTTGACCAGCTTGTTGAGCTCCGCCTCGCGGTCGAGCAGGTTGCCGGCGAGGTGAATGCCCGAGATCTTGTACGGCTCGCCCTCGTGCAGCCCGATCGTGAGGTACATGTCCTTCTTGTCGGGCGAGATCGAGACCTGCGTCGAGTCGATGTTGAACTCGAGGTAGCCGTGATTCAGGTAGTACGAACGCACGTTCTCGAGGTCGCCCGTGAGCTTTTCCTTCGAGTAGAGGTCGTTCTTCGTGTACCACGAGAACCAGTTCGGCGTGGACAGCTGCATTTCGCTCAGCAGCGTGCCAGTGCTGTACGTCTTGTTGCCGATAAAGTTGATCTGACGGATCTTCGCGCTCGGGCCTTCAACGACCGAGAACAGCAGACCGACGCGATTGCGGTCGATCGGCGTGACCGTGGTCGTGACTTCGGCAGCGTAGAAACCGCGCGTGAGGTACTGGCGCTTGAGTTCCTGCTCGGCCTTGTCGACCAGCGCCTTGTCGTAGTAGCGGCCTTGCGAGAGACCGACTGCGCGCAGCGCCTTGGTGAGGTTGTCCTTGTCGAACTCGTGAATGCCGGCGAAATCGATCGTGCCGATCGCGGGGCGTTCCTGCACCTGCACGACGACCACGCCGCCTTCGCTGGCGATGCGCACGTCGTTGAAGAAGCCGGTCGCATACAATGCGCGAATGGCTTCGGAGGCTTTGTCGTCGGTGAACGTATCGCCCTGCTTGATCGGCAGGTACGCGAACACCGTGCCCGGCTCTACGCGTTGCAGCCCTTCGATACGGATGTCCTGTACCACGAACGGTGCCGTTGCAGCGTGGGCCACAAGCCCCTGTGCGGCAAGCGCCGCGGCCGCAACCGTTTTTGGAACCAAGCGATGAGGTCTAAACAACGTGCTTCCCCAGTGTGTATAGCTGCATCAGATCAGGCGGCCCGCCCACGGACGCCGCCAGACATCTTTAAAAATGGATTAACCGAGCCAGGTCGTTGAACAACGCGATCGCCGACAGCGCGACGATGCAGGCAAGTCCCGCCCGCTGAAGCACCATCTGCCAGCGATCCGAGACGGTTTTGCCCGTTACGGCTTCAACCGCATAATATAACAGATGGCCCCCGTCCAATACCGGAATTGGGAGCAGGTTGAGTACTCCGAGGCTAATACTGACAAGGGCGAGAAAGGAAAGGAAAGCCGACGGCCCCAGTCTTGCACTCTTGCCCGCATAGTCAGCAATCGTCACCGGCCCCGAAAGATTCTTCAGCGAGGCCTCGCCGGTGAGCATGCGCCCGAACATCCTCAGCGAATACACGCCGATGTCCCACGTGCGATGCGCACCCATGCGCGCACTTTCGAGCGGCCCGTAACGCACTTCCACCGACGGCCCCTGCGCGGCAAGCGCCGCACCGATACGCCCCACCTGCTCGCCGGTTTCTTCGTCGCGTTGCACGGCGGGCGTGACGGCGACCGTCAGCGTTTGCACGCTGGACGGCGTGCTCTGTGCGCTGTTCTGTGCGGCGCCCTGTTCGTCTTCCTTGCTCGTGTCCTTGCCGGAGTCTTTAACCCCGCTCGCCGCCGCACCGCCGCGCTGGATCTGCAACTGCACTGGCTTGCCCGCGTGCGCTTTCACATACGCGATAAAACTGCTTGCGCTGTCAACGGGCCGGCCGTCGATGGCGCTCAGGCGATCGCCCTTTTGCAGGCCCGCCTGCTGAGCCGCGCTACCCGCTTCCACGCCCGCGATGCGCAGCGTACCGCCACCCGGTTCGAAGCCGATCCGCGACATGAAGTCGTCGTCCAGATCCTTGCTGTCGAGGCGCGAAAGGTCGAGCGAGTAGTCGGAACTTGCGCTAGCGGAATGTGCGTCACGCGCGGCCAGCACCACATGGCGATGGTCGAATGCCGCATTGAGCAGCTTCCAGCGCAGGTCGGCCCACGAGCGCACCGGCTCCATGCCGTTGCCGTTGGCCGCACTGATGGACAACACGGTTTCGCCGCCCAGGAAACCTGCGCGCGCCGCGACGGACTGTGCAGGCGGTGCGGCTACGACCGCAGCGGGCTCAGTGACACCGCTCGCATACACGACCGCGAGCAATGCAATGGCAAGAATGAAATTAGCGATGGGGCCCGCGGCGACGATCGCAATGCGCTTGCCGACCGATTGACGGTTGAAGGCATGCGGAAGATCGTCGGGGGAAATGGCACTCGCGGCACCGGGACGGTCGGCGAATTCGCGCTCGTCGAGCATCTTGACGTAGCCGCCGAGCGGCAGCGCCGAGATAGTCCACTCAGTGCCGGTCTTCTTGCTGACCCACTGCAGAAGCGGACGCCCGAAACCGATGGAAAATCGCAGAACCTTGACGCCGCACAAGCGCGCGACACTGTAGTGCCCATATTCGTGGACGACGACAAGAATGCCGATCGCTACGACAAAAGCCACCAGTTCGGTGAGCAGATTCATATGCGCCTCCTATGCGGGAAGCAGCGCGCCAGTGCGGGGAGCGGCCTCGCCATCAGGCCGGATCTTGTGAGCCGCCGGGACGCCGCCGTCGCTGCGCCGTTGTCCCGGGCGGGGCCCGAAAGGCTGAAACGCCTCAGGCCGGCACTGGCAGGCTGTCGATGATCTTGTTGGCCGCGCGGCGCGCGGCTGCGTCGGCTTCGAGCACGACGTCGAGGCTGGTGGCGCTGCGGTTTTGCAGCGCGTTCAGCACGGCGTCGACCGTCTGCGCGATCGCCATGAAGCCGATACGACGGTTCAGGAACGCTTCCACGGCGACTTCGTTCGCCGCGTTGAGCGTCGCACTCGCCACGCCGCCCTCGGCCAGCGCCTTCATCGCCAGCGCGAGGCACGGGAAGCGCTGGTAGTCCGGCTTCTCGAAATTGAGCGTCGCGACCTGCGCGAGATCGAGCTGCGCCACGCCCGAATCGATACGATCCGGATACGCCATCGCATGCGCGATCGGCGTGCGCATGTCGGGGTTGCCCAGTTGCGCGAGCACCGAACCGTCCGCGTACGAGACCATCGAGTGGATCACGCTCTGCGGATGGATCAGCACATCGATGCGATCGCCCGGTAGATCGAACAGGTAATGCGCCTCGATCACTTCGAGGCCCTTGTTCATCATCGTCGCCGAATCGACCGAAATCTTGCGGCCCATCGACCAGTTCGGGTGCTTGCAGGCCTGCTCCGGCGTCACGTCCACGAGCGTGGACGGCTCGCGCGTGCGGAACGGGCCACCCGAGGCGGTCAGGATGATCTTCGTGACGCCGCCATGCGCGCCGTCGTGCGGCATGCACTGGAACACGGCGTTGTGTTCGCTGTCGAGCGGCAACAGCACGGCGCCGCTGTCGCGCACCGTGTCCATGAAGATGTCGCCCGACATCACGAGCGCTTCCTTGTTGGCGAGCAGGATGCGCTTGCCGGCTCTCGCCGCCGCGAGCGAAGGCTCAAGGCCTGCCGCGCCGACGATGGCCGCCACCACCGTATCGCAGCTATCGCTCTTCGAGACGTCGATGAGCGCCTGCGGGCCGTAGGTCACGACCGTTTTCGAACCGGCCGCGCGCAGCTTTTGCTCGACGTCCTGGGCCGTTGCGGCGTCGCCGACCACGGCCACTTCGGGCGCGAAACGCAGACATTGATCGACGAGCTTGTCGCCGTTGCGGTGCGCCGTGAGCGCGTAGACGGAGAAGCAATCCGGATGACGTGCGACCACGTCAAGCGTGCTGTCTCCGATCGAGCCCGTGGAACCGAGCAGGGTGAGTCGTTTTTGCATTTTCATTTCTCTAACCGGGCGCGTTTGGCGTTAGCCGAGCAGCAGCATGGCCAGCGGCAAGACCGGCAACAGCGCGTCGATGCGGTCGAGGACGCCGCCGTGACCGGGCAGCAGGCCGCTCGAATCCTTCACGCCGGCCTGGCGCTTGAGCATCGACTCGAACAGATCGCCGATCACGCTGAACGCGACCAGCACCGTCAGCACGAAGAGCGCACGGCCAACGCCCAACTGGGCAGCCAGCGCCGAATACAAGGTGGGCTCGAACGCTTGCAGCACGAGCGCGGCGACCGACACGACCATCACGGCGGCCCAGCCGCCCACGGCGCCTTCCCAGGTCTTGCCGGGACTGATCGCGGGAGCCAGTTTATGCTTTCCGAATGCCTTGCCCGAGAAGTATGCGCCGATATCGGCCAGCCAGACCACGAGCAGAAGCGAGAGTACGAAGCTCACGCCCAGCGCGCGGGCGGCGACGAGCGCATGCCAGCAGGCGGCAAAGAGGATGAAGCCGGCGGCCAGCAGGAAAGCGCGCCAGGCGCCTGCGGCCAGCACCGGCTTGCGGGCCAGCACATAAGGGCCGGCGACGAGCCAGAAAATGCCCGCCGCCTGGTAAAGCGGCCGAGCGGATTCCAGCCGGGTGCTGGCAAAGACGAGAACGGCGGCGATGGCCGCGTAGACGATCGAGCCGACCTTGCCGGCCTTGAGCAGGCGCGCCCATTCCCACGCGGCGAACACCACCACGAGGCCGATCAGCGCGCCAAAGGCGGCCACCGGCGCGAACAGCGTAACCGGCAGGAAGACGGCCAGCAGGACGATCGCCGTGATGACACGGGTCTTTAGCATGAAAGCGAGTCGGCGTTCTGGTTTTGTTTGACGAGCTGGGCGCTCGTACGGCCGAAGCGGCGCTCACGATCGGTGTAGGACTCGATGGCGCGGTTCAGCGCGTCCGCATCGAAATCCGGCCAATACGTGTCGGTGAAATAAAATTCTGCGTATGCGAGCTGCCAGAGCAGGAAATTGCTCACGCGCTGCTCGCCGCCGGTGCGGATGAAGAGATCCGGCTCCGGCGCGTAGTTCATGGCGAGATACTGGCTGACCGTGTCTTCGGTCACCGGCACCGCTTCGCCTGCCGCCACCGACGCTTCGACCAGCTTGCGCGTGGCCTGCATGATGTCCCAGCGACCGCCGTAATTCGCGGCGATCGTCAGCGTGAGACGGGTGTTGCGCGCGGTTTTGGTTTCCGCGCGGCGAATCAGGTCCTGGATGCGTTCATTGAACATCGACAGATCGCCTACTACGCGCAGGCGAATGCCGTTCGCGTGCAGGCGCGCCACTTCGCGCTCGAGCGCGGTGACGAACAGACGCATCAGGAAGGAGACTTCGTCGGTCGGACGCCGCCAGTTCTCGGAACTGAAAGCGAACAGCGTGACGAACTCGACGCCGCGCGCGACGCACGCCTCGACGACCGAACGCACGGCGTCCACGCCGCGCGTATGGCCAGCGACGCGCGGCAGGCGGCGCTGCGTTGCCCAGCGGCCGTTGCCGTCCATGATGATCGCGATGTGGCGCGGTACGGCCGCCACGTCGGGCACGTGAACGGTTGAGCTGGTATAGGTCATGGCCGTCGGACTAAGACTGCAATAAGGAAAGAAAACCCTGGCGGGACTGGAAGCCTTGCGGCCTCAGACCGTCATGATTTCCGCTTCCTTCGTCTGGACGAGCTTGTCGATTTCGGCCACGAAGCGATCCGTCAGCTTCTGGACGTCGTCGCTGCCGCGGCGCTCGTCGTCTTCCGAGATTTCCTTGTCCTTGACGAGCTTCTTCAGTTGCTCGTTGGCGTCGCGACGCAGGTTACGCACGGCGACCTTGGCCGTTTCGCCTTCGTTCTTGACGACCTTGGTGAGTTCCTTGCGGCGCTCTTCGGTCAGTGCGGGCATCGGCACGCGGATCAGGTCGCCGTGCGTTGCCGGGTTCAGGCCGAGCTCCGAGTCGCGGATCGCTTTTTCGATCACCGGAACCATCTTCTTTTCCCAGGCCTGGACGCCGATCGTGCGTGCATCGACGAGCGTCATGTTCGCGACCTGCGAGATGGGCACGGGCGAACCGTAGTAATCGACCTGAATGTGGTCGAGCAGACCGGTGTGTGCGCGGCCCGTGCGGATCTTCGCCAGGTCGCTCTTGAATGCGTCGATCGAACGCTGCATTTTCTGCTCAGCGCCCTTCTTGATGTCAGCCACAGCCATTTTGATACCTCCGAACCTTCATTACGGTACGGGCCCGCCTGCGCGCATAGTGGGCGGCGCGGCCCGAGATCGATCTCGCGTGAGACGAGAGTTTACACGTGGACGAGCGTGCCTTCGTCTTCGCCCTGAATGATGCGCTTGAGCGCGCCCGGCTTGACGATCGAAAAAACCCGGATCGGCAGCTTCTGGTCGCGGCACAGTGCGAACGCCGTGGCGTCCATGACCTGCAGGTTGCGGCCGATTGCCTCGTCGAAGCTGATCGTCGAGTAGCGCGTGGCCGTCGGATCCTTCTTGGGGTCGGCCGAGTAGACGCCGTCCACCTTGGTGGCCTTGAGCACCACTTCCGCGCCCACTTCCGCGCCACGCAGGGCGGCAGCAGTGTCGGTCGTGAAGAACGGATTACCCGTACCGGCCGCGAAGATCACGACCTTGCCCTCTTCGAGCTGACGGATCGCGCGCGGGCGGATATAAGGCTCGACCACCTGATCCATACGCAGCGCGGACTGCACGCGCGCTTCGATGCCGGCGTGACGCATGGCGTCCTGCAGCGCGAGCGCGTTCATCATGGTCGCGAGCATACCCATGTAGTCGGCGGTTGCGCGATCCATACCGGCCGCGCCGCCCGCGACGCCGCGGAAAATGTTGCCGCCGCCGATCACGACTGCGAGCTGGGTGCCCAGGCGCACGACCTCGGCCACGTCTGCCACCATACGTTCGATCGTGGCGCGGTTGATGCCGAAGGCATCATCGCCCATCAGGGCTTCGCCGGAAAGTTTGAGCAGGACGCGTTTATAGGCGGGTGTGGGCATGGAGGTATCCAGGATCGCGCGCAAAAGGCACTAACAGGGCAATAACTTGAAACTGTAGGGGTGAAATACGGCTTGGGGCAAGCGCCACCAGAAATAGCGAAGATTTGCGCCACGAGGCACGGCGGTATTACGCCATGCCCGGCGTCGCTAATTCGGGCGTCGCTACGCTGCCCACCGCGGCGGTGAAACACCGCCGCGGCTTGCTACGGTACTGCGGTACGGCTTTTACTGCTTTGAAGCTTGCTGCTTTGACACTTGCTAAAGGCTTGCGCGGCCTTTATTGCTGCTTTGCAGCAGCGACTTGCGCGGCCACTTCGGCTGCGAAGTCGTCTTGACGCTTCTCGATGCCTTCGCCGACGACGAACAGCGCGAACTTCTGCACCGAGCTGTTAGCAGCCTTCAGCATCTGTTCGATCGTCTGCTTGTCGTTCTTAACGAACGGCTGGTTCAGCAGCGAGACTTCCTTCAGGTACTTCTGAACCGAACCGTCGACCATCTTGGCGACGATTTCAGCCGGCTTGCCCGATTCGGCAGCCTTCTGCTCGGCGATGCTGCGCTCCTTGGCGATCAGCTCGGCCGGCACGTCGTCCGACGACAGCGAGACCGGCTTCATTGCCGCGATGTGCATTGCGACGTCCTTGCCGACCTGCTCATCAGCGCCCGTGTAGTCGACCAGCACGCCGATGCGCGTGCCGTGGAGGTACGCTGCCAGCTTGTTAGCCGTTTCGAAACGCGCGAAGCGGCGGATCGAGACGTTTTCGCCGATCTTGCCGACCAGTGCCAGACGCACTGCGTCGACCGTCGAGCCTTCCAGCGGCAGAGCCGACAGGGCAGCGACGTCAGCCGGGTTTTGCGTTGCGACCAGTTCGGCCACCGTGTTCGAGAACGCGAGGAAGTCGTCGTTCTTCGCGACGAAGTCGGTTTCGCAGTTCAGCTCAACCACGGCGCCAGCGTTGCCGCCGATGAACGAAGCGATCACGCCTTCAGCCGTCACGCGCGATGCAGCCTTGCTCGCCTTGTTGCCGAGCTTGACGCGCAGGAGTTCTTCAGCGCGTGCGAGGTCGCCGTCGGCTTCCGTCAGCGCCTTCTTGCATTCCATCATCGGCGCGTCGGTCTTCGCGCGCAGTTCTGCCACCATGCTTGCGGTAATTGCCGCCATCATTCGCTCCTTGAGTCTGTCTGGTACGCGCCGGCCGCATGATTCGATGCAACCGGCAGGAATTCGTTTCCGTTTTTGCCCGTGCTGAAACGCTTTTTTACAGCTGCTTCTACAGGACTACGGTGCCGCCCATATGACGGGCGTCGAATGCCACGGCTTAAAAAAAAGGGGCCTATGGAAAGCCCCCTTTTCTTGCCGGACACCGGGGGCAGCTTACGCCTCCGGGCTGACCTCGACGAACTCGTCGTCGCCTTCGTTGCCGCGCGCGGCTGCGACCACTTCGTTCACCGAGTTAGCACGACCTTCGAGGATCGCGTCTGCCACGCCTTGCGTGTACAGGGCGACTGCCTTGCTGGCGTCGTCGTTACCCGGGATGACGTAGTCGATGCCTTCCGGCGAGTGGTTCGTGTCGACCACGGCGATGACGGGGATGCCCAGCTTGTTGGCTTCCGTCACAGCGATCTTGTGGTAGCCGACGTCAACCACGAAGATTGCGTCCGGAATGCCGCCCATGTCCTTCACGCCGCCGATCGACTTTTGCAGCTTGGCGATTTCGCGTTCGAACAGGAGCGCTTCCTTCTTGCTCATCTTTTCGAGTTCGCCTGCCTCGACTGCTGCTTCCATGTCCTTCAGGCGCTTGATCGAAACCTTCAGCGTCTTGAAGTTGGTCAGCATACCGCCGAGCCAGCGCGCGTTCACGAACGGCATGCCAGCGCGTTGCGCTTCTTCAGCGATCGTGTCACGCGATTGACGCTTCGTGCCGACGAACAGGATCGTGCCACGGTTCGATGCCAGCTGACGCACATACTTCAGTGCGTCGTTGTACATCGGCAGCGTCTTTTCGAGGTTGATGATGTGAATCTTGTTGCGATGACCGAAAATGAAGGGGGCCATCTTCGGGTTCCAGAAGCGCGTCTGGTGACCGAAGTGGACACCTGCTTCCAGCATTTGGCGCATGGTAACTGCCATGTTTCAATTCTCCGCTAGGGTTGGTTTCTTAAGCCGACTGCCGTATCGGTGCGCCGCCCCGCCTTATGAGGATCCGGGACTGGCGCGCCCGACACCCTGGGTGCGCCGGCTCGCGATTTCAAATTGCACTACCGTTGCCATTCATTGTTTATGGCCTGCAGCAACATCAGGCCCAGCCACCCACACGCAACCATTCTATTTTCGAACGGGACGGGAGCGACTTAGCCCAAGAGTATAGCACGCAAAGTGTGCATGCCTCAAGACGGCTAATACCCTCGGACAAAGGCCGCCGAGTGACCGTCAACTGCCCGCCAACCCAGCGATCGATTCGATCGTGCTTTCGCACGCGCCTTTTCAAAAGCCAGCGACCGTAGGGATAAGGTGCGATAATTCGATATTCGACTGCATTTTCGGGCGCACACCATGGCCATTTCGATCAAGAACGAACACGACATCGCGCAAATGCGCGTCGCCTGCCGACTGGCGAGCGAGGTGCTCGACTACATTACGCCCTTCGTGGTTGCGGGCGTCACGACCGGCGAAATCGACCGGCTCTGCCACGAGTACATGACCAACGTTCAAGGCACGGTGCCCGCGCCGCTGAACTACCAGCCGCCCGGCTATCCGCCCTACCCGAAGGCAATCTGCACGTCGATCAACGACGTGATCTGTCACGGTATTCCGGGCGACAAGGCGCTGAAGAACGGCGACACGCTCAATATCGACGTCACCGTCATCAAGGACGGCTACTTCGGCGACACGAGCCGCATGTTTATCGTCGGCGAGGGCTCGATCCTCGCAAAGCGCCTCGTGCAGACCACCTATGAATGTATGTGGCTCGGCATCGACCAGGTGCGTCCGGGCGGCCATCTGGGCGACATCGGCCACGCGATCCAGCGTTATGCGGAAGCCCAGGGCTATAGCGTGGTGCGCGAATACTGCGGCCACGGCATCGGCACGGTGTTCCACGACGAGCCGCAGGTGCTCCACTACGGCCGCCCCGGCACGGGCGCGGAACTGCTGCCCGGCATGATCTTCACCATCGAGCCGATGATCAACGCGGGCCGCCGTGAAATCCGCACCATGCCGGATCAATGGACGGTCAAGACCAAGGATCGCAGCCTGTCGGCGCAGTGGGAGCACACCGTGCTCGTTACGGAAACCGGCTACGAAGTGCTGACGGTTTCGGCGGGCACCCCCGCGAAGCCGGCGATCGTCGCCCAGACGGCGGGCGCGCCGGCTTAAAGCGGCTGGCAAGACCGAACCGCCGCTCGCGGCCCGTTTGCCCATTTGCCCGTTTAATCGGGCCGTGTCCAGACGAAGGCGGTTCAAGGCTTCCCGCAGCGCGCGGGAAGCCTGCACAGGCAACACAAGACACAGCAGACACAGCAGCAGACAGCGCATTACCCGCACTATCGTAATGACACGGGGAATGACAAGGCTGCGGCCCGGCGAAAACCGGCCGAAATGCCGGCAAAGCGGCACCCCACCCCGAAAGGCTCGCCCTGCGAGCGCCCTCGTCGCAAGAGATTGCCCGACCAACCGCGCCACCATCACCAGACCATGAGCGTTCTCGCCGTCGCCGCACCCGATACGTCGTCGCTGAAGTCCGACTACAAGGCCGCCAAGGCCGAGTTGCTCGAACGCTTCAAGAGCACGTCCAACGTCGATTCGCTGATGCGCGCGCTGGCCCGCACCACCGACGAGACATTGCGCCGCGCCTGGAACCTGTGCGAGCTGCCCGCGTCGCTGGCGCTGGTCGCCGTGGGTGGCTTCGGCCGGGGCGAACTCGCGCCGTTCTCCGACGTCGACATCCTCGTGCTGTTGCCCGATGACGAAGCGCTCACGCCGCTCGAAGCACGCATCGAGCGCTTTATCGGCCTCGCCTGGGATCTTGGGCTGGAAATCGGCAGCAGCGTGCGTAGCGTCTCGCAATGCCTCGAAGAAGCGGCCAATGACGTGACCGTGCGCACGTCACTGCTCGAAGCGCGCCGTATCACCGGCAGCACCACGCTGTTCGGCGACTTCGCCCAGCGCTACCGGGACGCCATGGACCCGCGCGCGTTCTTCCAGGCCAAGGTGCTGGAAATGCGCCAGCGCCATGCGCGCTTCCAGGACACACCCTACGCACTGGAACCGAACGTCAAGGAAAGCCCCGGCGGCCTGCGCGACCTGCAACTGATCCTGTGGATCACGGAAGCCGCGGCATTCGGCAGCAGCTGGAAAGAACTCGACCAGCGCGGCCTCATCACCACGCGCGAAGCGCGCGAACTGCGCCGCAACGAGGCGTTCCTGAAGGCGCTGCGTGCGCGTCTGCACGTGATCGCCGGACGTCGCCAGGACATCCTCGTTTTTGACCTGCAGACGCCCGTTGCGGAAAGCTTCGGCTTCAAGGCCAGCAGCGCGCGGCGCGCCAGCGAGCAGTTGATGCGGCGCTATTACTGGGCCGCCAAAGCGGTGACCCAGCTGGCCAGCATCCTGATCCAGAACATCGAAGCCCAGCTCTTCCCGAGCACGAGCGGCATCACGCGCACGCTGTCGGAACACTTCGTCGAAAAACAGGGCATGATCGAAATCGTGACCGACGACGTGTTCGAGCGCGAACCGCACACGATCCTCGAAGCCTTCCTGCTCTACGAGCAGGTGCCCGGCGTGAAGGGGCTGTCGGCGCGCACCATGCGCGCGCTCTACAACGCGCGCGAGACGATGGGTCTGGAGTGGCGCCGCGATCCGGAAAACCGTCGCCTCTTCATGGAAATCCTGAAGCAGCCGGCCGGCATCACGCACGCCATGCGGCTGATGAACCAGACGAGCGTGCTCGGCCGCTACCTGCTGAATTTCCGCCGCATCGTCGGACAGATGCAGCACGACCTCTATCACGTCTACACGGTCGACCAGCACATCCTGATGGTGCTGCGTAACATCCGCCGCTTCGCCGTGGCCGAACACGCGCACGAATATCCGTTCTGCAGCCAGTTGATCGCCAACTTCGAGCGGCCCTGGGTGCTGTACGTAGCAGCGCTCTTTCACGACATCGCCAAGGGGCGCGGCGGCGATCACTCGCAGCTCGGCATGGCGGACGCGCGGCGCTTTTGCCGCGAACACGGCATCGAGGACGAAGACGCCGACCTGATCGTCTGGCTCGTCCAGCAGCATCTGACCATGAGCCAGGTCGCGCAGAAGCAGGACACGAGCGATCCCGAAGTGGTGAAGCGTTTCGCCGATCTGGTGGGTTCGGAGCGGCGGCTGTCGGCGCTATATCTGCTGACCGTGGCCGACATTCGCGGCACCAGCCCGAAGGTCTGGAACAACTGGAAAGGCAAGCTGCTCGAAGACCTCTACCGGTCGACGCTGGCCGTGCTCGGCGGTGCGCGCCCCGATACGCATTCGGAACTCAAGACGCGCCAGGAACTGGCGCTCGCGCTGCTGCGCCTCGAAACCGTGCCGGAGAACGCGCATCGCGCACTCTGGGACAAGCTCGACGTCGGCTATTTCCTGCGTCACGACGCCGCCGATATCGCCTGGCAGACGCGCGTGCTCTACCGGCATGTGGAAACGCCCTCGCCCGTCGTGCGCGCGCGGCCCTCGCCGATCGGCGAAGCGCTGCAGGTGCTCGTCTACGCGAAGGATCGTCCCGATCTGTTCGCGACGATGTGCGCGTACTTCGACCGCAGCGGCCTGTCCGTGCTCGACGCCCGCGTGAGTACGACGCGTCATGGCTACGCGCTGGACAATTTCATCGTCGCCCACACCGAGGGCGACGTGCATTACCGCGACATCGCGAACCTGGTCGAACAGGAACTCGCAGAACGCCTCGCGGCCGAAAGCCACGTGCTGCCGGAACCGTCGAAGGGACGGCTCTCGCGACTGTCGCGCACCTTCCCGGTGACGCCGCGCGTCGACCTGCGGGCCGACGAGCGCGGCCAGTACTACATCCTGTCCGTGTCGGCCAACGACCGGCCGGGCCTTCTTTATTCGATCGCGCGCGTGCTGGCCGAGCACCGGGTCGGCGTCCACGCGGCGCGGATCAACACGCTCGGCGAGCGCGTCGAAGACGTATTCCTGCTGGACGGTTCGGGTCTCTCCGACAACCGCCTGCAGATCCGTGTCGAAACCGAACTGCTGCGCGCGATAGCAGTGTGAAAGTCAAAGCGAATTACCTGAATCATGCGAGCCAAACTCACAGCCAAACACCCGCGCCCGGCCACGCCGGAGCGCTCCCCCGTCCGACGCGGCAGCACGACCGCCCGCAAACCGGTACGGCCGGCTGAGGCGCGGCCCGCTGACGCGCGTCCGGCGACCTCCAAACCCGCGGGCGGCAAGCCGGTGCGCGCCGGCAAGCCGATGTCGCGCGAGGACGGTGGCGAACGCCGTTTCCCGCGCCGCGATGAAGGCGGCGAGCGTCGCTCGTTCGGTTCGCGCGACGAAGGCGGTGAACGCCGTCCGTTCCGCTCGCGTGACGAGGGCGGCGATCGTCGTCCTCCGCGTCGTGACGAAGGGGGCGAGCGTCGCTCGTTCGGTTCGCGTGACGAGGGTGGCGAGCGCCGTTTCCCGCGTCGCGATGAAGGTGGCGAACGCCGCCCGTTCCGTGCGCGTGAAGAAGGCGGTGATCGTCGTCCTCCGCGCCGCGACGAAGGTGGTGAGCGTCGTTCGTTCGGCCCGCGTGAAGATGGCGGTGAGCGCCGTTTCCCGCGTCGAGACGAAGGCGGCGAGCGTCGTTCGTTCGGCCCGCGTGAAGATGGCGGTGAGCGCCGTTTCCCGCGCCGAGACGAAAGCGGCGAACGCCGTCCGTTCCGTGCGCGTGAAGATGGCGGCGAGCGCCGTTCGTTTGGTTCGCGTGATGAAGGTGGCGAACGCCGTTTCCCGCGTCGAGACGAAGGTGGCGAACGCCGCCCGTTCCGCTCGCGTGAGGAAGGCGGTGAACGCAGCTTCCCGCGTCGTGATGAAGGGGGTGAACGCCGTCCGTTCCGTGCTCGCGAAGATGGCGGTGATCGTCGTCCTCCGCGTCGAGACGAAGGTGGCGAACGCCGCCCGTTCCGCTCGCGTGAAGAAGGCGGCGAACGCAGCTTCCCGCGCCGCGACGAAGGCGGCGAACGTCGCCCGTTCCGTGCGCGCGAAGATGGCGGCGATCGTCGTCCCGCGCGTCGTGAAGATGGCGAGCGCCGTTCGTTCGGCCCGCGTGAAGATGGCGGCGAGCGCCGTTTCGCCCGTCCGGTGAAGTCGACCTACGGCAGCGACCGCGACAGCGCGCCTGCGCGCAAATTCGGCGACAGCAAGCCGGCCGGCAAGTCCTTCGACAAGGCCCCGCGCCGCGAAGGCGCGCCGCAACGCGCCCAGCGCGAGGAAGTGGACGGCGACAACGCACTGCGCCTGTCCAAGCGCATGTCGGAGCTGGGCCTGTGCTCGCGCCGCGAAGCCGATGAATGGATCGAGAAAGGCTGGGTCTTCGTCGACGGCGTCGTGGTGGACACGCTCGGCGCCAAGGTCACGCCCGAGCAGCGCATCGAAGTCGATCCCGCCGCGCTCGCTGCCCAGGCGCGCCAGGTGACGATCCTGCTGCACAAGCCGATCGGCTATGTCTCCGGCCAGGCCGAAGACGGCTACGAGCCCGCCGTCACGCTGATCAACGGTGAGAACCACTGGGAAGGCGATCGTTCGGGCATCCGTTTCTCGGCGCAACATCTGCGCACGCTCGCCCCGGCCGGACGCCTCGACATCGATTCGACCGGCCTGCTCGTGCTCACGCAGGATGGCCGCGTCGCGAAGCAACTGATCGGCGAAAGCTCGGACATCGACAAGGAATATCTCGTACGCGTCACCTACGGCGACATCGAAACCGAAGTCGACCAGCACTTCCCGGCCGAACTGCTTTCGAAGCTGCGCCACGGCCTGTCGCTCGACGACGTGCCGCTCAAGCCCGCGCAAGTGAGCTGGCAGAACGGCGAGCAGTTGCGTTTCGTGCTGCGTGAAGGCAAGAAGCGCCAGATCCGCCGCATGTGCGAACTGGTCGGCCTGCATGTGGTGGGCCTCAAGCGCGTGCGCATGGGCCAGGTGCTGCTGGGCGCGCTGCCGCAAGGCCAATGGCGCTATCTGTCGGCGGACGAGGGATTCTGACCGCCGACCTGACACCGGCGCGACCTTGCGCCGGGCCATAAAAAAATGGGAGCCGCTGGCTCCCATTTTTCTTGCGCGTCAATTTCGTGGCTCGACGCTTTCGTCGCTCTCGTCGTTTACCGCTTCAGTCGTCGCTATTCGGATCGAGGTCGGGGAACAGCACCTCGGTGAAGCCGAACTTCGAAAAATCGGTAATCCTCATTGGATACAGCTTGCCGATCAGATGATCGCACTCGTGCTGCACCACGCGCGCATGAAAGCCTTCCGCGACGCGCTCGATTGGCTTGCCGTACTGGTCGTAACCGTTGTAGCGGATCATCGAATAGCGGCTCACCGCACCGCGCATCCCCGGCACCGACAGACAGCCTTCCCAGCCCTCTTCCATGTCGTGCGACAACGGATGGATGACGGGGTTGATCAACACCGTTTGCGGCACGGCCGGCGCTTCCGGATAGCGCTCGTTCTGCTCGAAACCGAAGATCACCACCTGCAGGTCTACGCCGATCTGCGGCGCGGCGAGACCCGCACCGTTGGCGGCGTGCATGGTGTCGAACATGTCGGCGATCAGCTCGTGCAGTTCCGGCGTGTCGAAATGATCGACGGGTCTGGCGATGCCGAGCAGGCGCGGATCGCCCATCCTGAGAATTTCGCGAATCATGTTGAATGCCCCTCCAGGAGCTTGTGCAACCCTTCTTCGTCGAGCACCGGCACGCCGAGTTCCTCGGCTTTCGCGAGCTTGCTGCCCGCGTCGGCGCCCGCCACCACGTAATCGGTCTTCTTCGACACCGAACCGGCTACCTTCGCGCCGGCCGCTTCCAGCATTTCCTTCGCCGCATCGCGCGTGAGCGTGGGCAGCGTGCCCGTGAGCACGACCGTCTTGCCCGCGAGCACGCCCACCGGCGCCTTGGGCGCGGGCGGCCCTTCGACCCATGTGACCTTGCCGGGCGCGCGCAGTTGCTCGATTACGGTGCGGTTATGTTCTTCCGCAAAGAACTGGTGAATCGATTCCGCGACGATCGGCCCCACGTCTTTCACTTCGAGCAGCTGTTCAATGCTCGCGTCCATGATCGGGTCGAGCGAGCCAAAGTATCTGGCCAGATCCTTGGCGGTGGATTCGCCCACCTGACGGATGCCCAGCGCGTAGATGAAGCGCGCAAGCGTGGTCGATTTGGCCTTCTCCAGCGAATCGAGCAGGTTTTGCGCCGACTTGTCAGCCATGCGGTCGAGTTCCGCGAGCGTCGCGAAGCCGATGTTGAACAGATCCGCGGGCGTACGCACGAGGTTCTGATCGACCAGTTGGTCGATGATCTTCTCGCCCAGTCCGTCGATGTCCAGCGCACGGCGCTGCGCGAAATGCCAGAGCGCCTGCTTGCGTTGTGCAGGACAGAACAGTCCGCCCGTGCAGCGCGCGATGGCCTCGTCGGGCAACCGTTCAATACGCGAACCGCACACCGGGCATTCGGTCGGCATGACGAATTCGCGCGCGTCTTCCGGACGGCGTTCGAGCAGCGCGCTCACCACTTCCGGGATCACGTCGCCTGCACGGCGCACGATCACCGTATCGCCGATACGGATGTCCTTGCGGCGCACTTCGTCTTCGTTGTGCAACGTGGCGTTAGTGACGGTCGCGCCGCCCACGAACACCGGCTCAAGGCGCGCGACCGGCGTGATGGCGCCGGTGCGGCCCACCTGCACGTCGATAGCGAGCAGCGTCGTCAGGGCTTCCTGTGCCGGGAATTTATGCGCCAGCGCAAAGCGCGGCGCGCGCGAGACAAAGCCGAGCGCGTCCTGCTCGTCGCGACGGTTGACCTTGTAGACCACGCCGTCGATGTCATACGGCAGCCCGTCGCGTTTCTCGCCCACGGCACGGAAGAAGTCGAGCAGGCCTTGAGCACCCTTCACGACCGCACGCTCGCCATTCACGGGCAGGCCCATTTCGGCGTACCAGTCGAGCAGTTCGCCATGCGTGGCGGGCATCGGCTCGCCTTCGAGCACGCCAATGCCATAGGCGAAGAACGACAGCGGACGCTGCGCAGTGATCTTCGAATCGAGCTGGCGCAGACTGCCCGCCGCCGCGTTACGCGGATTGGCGAATTCCTTCTGGCCGGCCTCGCGCTGACGCTCGTTCATGCGCGCGAAATCGCGGCGGAACATCAACACTTCGCCGCGCACGTCGAGCACCTTCGGCACGCGATTGCCCTTCAGGCGCAGCGGCAGCGAGCGGATCGTGCGCACGTTTTCAGTGACATTCTCGCCCGTCGTGCCGTCCCCGCGCGTGGAAGCCTGCACAAATACGCCATCGACATAACGCAGCGAAATGGCCAGCCCGTCGAACTTGAGTTCGCAGGCATATTCGACTTCGTCGCCCTCGGCCTTGCCGAGCGTGTCGTGCACGCGCTTGTCGAACGCGGCGATGTCTTCGTCGGCGAAACCGTTGTTGAGCGAAAGCATCGGCACGTCATGGACGACCTGCTCGAAGCCTGCTGCGGCCTCGCCGCCCACGCGCTGGGTCGGTGAATCCGGCGCAATCAGATCGGGATGCTCCGACTCGATCTGCTGAAGTTCGCGGAACAGCTTGTCGTATTCCGCGTCGGGCAATTCCGGCTGGTCGAGCACGTAGTACGCGTGATTGGCGCGCTCGAGTTCGGCGCGCAGCCACGCCGCGCGCTCGGTCGCGGAGTTTGCTTCGGGGGGGCGGACGGGATGCTGGACCATGCTGGTTGCGGCTTCTGACGAGTGATTTAGGAGACAGATTATCTCAGGAAGCCGTGCCTGTCGCATCGGCCGAACGGCTAACTTCGTGCGCCTGCGAACGCGTCTTCCGAGCGTCCTGGCCAAACGGCTAACGTTGGCCGCAAGCCATTGACCCGGCAAGCGCCAGATGCGAGCGTGAAAGGAACACAACACGCATGCCGCGCCTCACTTCGATGCCAGATGAATACGCTGCTCGCTACATTCGCGCCCCAGGCGGGCCGCCCGACGCCCAAAAGCAAAAAGGCGCGATGCCTTGCTGGCACCGCGCCTTTTGCGCGCATTCGAATCCGGTTGTTTTTACCGGCTCGATTACTGGCTGAAAAGCCGGCGCGTCGCCGCCGAACCCGCCGGAATGCCGGCCTGTTCGAGCTTTGCGTAGAGCGTCATGAGCTGCTTGTCGATGTTCTGCAACACCGATTCCGGCAGCGGGCGGCGTTGATCGTCGACCACGCGCCCGCCAATGCGCTCGGCGAGCGAACGCGCGTAGTCGCACATCAGGCGGAACGGCAGGATGTCCTCGTCGGCGACCGGCACATCGAGGATCAGTGTGATCATCTGGCCGCCCTTGTACGTGAGGTCGTCGCGCAGGAAGTTGGTGTCGCCAAATTGCAGCATGAACACCGGGCTCTGCTTCGCGTCGAGCTTCACGAAACGCGTGCCGTCGCGCGACAGCAGCAGCCCGTCTTGCGCCGATACTGCCTGCACGTAATTTGCCGACCACGGCGCGCCGTCCGAGAGCACGTTGATCGAAAGCTGCGCGTCGCATTGCGCCGCAAAGCCGTCAAGCTCGCGCGCCATCGCGACCGTCTCGGTCATGTCCGGAAACTCGGGCATGCCGTCGAGCGCATCGGCGAACTGATGCACGCCCGCGACGAACTCCGAAAATTCCAGCTCGTTGAGCGGGCCGCTGCGGTTCGCGAGCTGCGCAGCCGCACGCAGTTCTTCATAGCGCACGCCGTTTTGCAGCAGCTCCCAGCTATCGCCGCCCTCCGGCTTGCCTTCAATGTGGACGGGCTTGCTGCCCGCGCGGCGCAGGCGCTGGGCGAGCGGAATCACGCGCTCGCCGGGCAGCGCGCCGCCCAGGCGAATCGGCACGATGCAATCGATGCGGCGATCGACGATCGCCGGCGGCGCCGACGAGATCGTCGTGGCGGCCGGCAGCACCGGCTCGACACGCTCGTCTTCGCCAGCAGCCGCCTGTGCAGGGGCTTCGACCGCTTCGTCAGCCGCGGCCTCGGCGTGCTCAGCCGACGTCGCAACAGGCGTCTCGCCCTCTGCGTGCGCCGCTTCGTCGGCTTGGGCGAAACCGTTCGGCACGGTGCTCTCGGCCTGGATATCGACAGGTGTGTCAGCCGGCGCAGCCGTACCGAACCCCGGCTCCACGCGCACGGCGGTCTCTTCGGCAGCGGCGCCCGCCAGCGACGGCTCGCGCCGCGAAGGCGCGCGAGCCGGTTCGATGAACGGGCTCGGCTCCTGCAATTCGTCGCGCTGGGCGGTCTCGACCGCTTCCTCGGGCATCGGACGCGGCATACGGCGGCGCACCCTGGCGCCCTGCCACGCGTTGTACACCACCACGCCCCCGACGACTACGGCACCCGCGCCGATCAACCCGAGAGTCAACTGATCCATGCATGCTCCATCTGCAATTCTTTTCCGGCGGCACGCATCGGCCTGTGCCTTTGCGCCTGCCGCAAGCGTGGCGTCGCGGGCATCTGCTGCGCCGGCAGCGCCTTCATGAGGCGCTGCCGGACGCGCACCGCGCGCCGTCCCTTAAGTTCCTGAAACGTCCTGACTGCTTAACCGACTCAGCCGATATTCTGTGCGAAACCCGCGGCCGTTTCCATGTCCACGGCCACGATGCGCGACACGCCCTGCTCCTGCATCGTCACGCCGATCAGCTGCTGCGCCATCTCCATCGCGATCTTGTTGTGCGAGATGAAGAGGAACTGCGTCTTGTCGGACATTGCGCGCACGAGGTTGGCGAAGCGTTCCGTATTGGCGTCGTCCAGCGGCGCGTCCACCTCGTCGAGCAGACAGAACGGCGCCGGATTGAGCTGGAACATCGCGAACACGAGCGCCGTGGCCGTGAGCGCCTTCTCGCCACCCGACAGCAGGTGAATGGTCGAATTCTTCTTGCCGGGCGGCTGCGCCATCACCTGCACGCCCGCGTCGAGAATCTCGTCGCCGGTCATGATGAGCTTCGCCTGGCCGCCCCCGAACAGACGCGGGAACAGTTCGCCAAAATGGTAATTCACCTGGTCGAACGTGCCTTGCAACAGCGTGCGCGTTTCCTGGTCGATCTTGCGGATCGCGTCTTCCAGCGTCTCGATGGCGCTCGTCAGGTCGGCCGACTGCGCGTCGAGGAAGGTCTTGCGCTCCTTCGCGGCGGCCAGTTCGTCGAGCGCGGCCATGTTGACCGGGCCAAGTGCCGTGATCGCGTTGTTGATGCGCGTGACTTCGCCTTGCAGGTACGGCGCCTTGAGATCCGGCGTGAGCTTTTCCTGCAGCGCGACTTCGTCAACGCCCGCGGCCTGCAACTGTTCGACGTACTGCTCGCCGTTCAGGCGCGCGGCCTGTTCCTTCAACTGCAATTCGGTGATGCGGTCGCGCAGCGGTTGCAGCGCGCGTTCGGCGTTCAGGCGCGTCTCGTCGGCGGCGCGCAGTTTGGCGCTCAGATCGTCGAGTTCGGCACGTGCGTTGCGCAGCGCTTCTTCCTTTTCCGCGCGAATTTCCAGCGCGTCGTGCAGTCCCGTGTGCGCGGTCTGCTCGTTGATCGTTTCGAGTTCGGCGCGCGCGTCTTCGAGCGACGCGGCGACGCGCTCGCTCTGGTCGTGCGCGACCTGAACGTTGCGTTTGAGCTCTTCAATGCGGTTGGCCATGTTGCGCGCCGCAAAGCGCGCATCGCCCGCAGCGCGTTCGAGATCGCGCGCCTGGTTGCGCGCCGTGCCGAGTTCTTCGTCGAGTGCTTCGAACGCGAGCTGGTTGTCTTCGAAGCGCGCCTGCAATTCGGCCAGTTCGGTGTCGTGACGCTCGAAATTCGCTTCCGACTCCGCACGCAGCGCGCGCTGCTCTTCGGTCTGCGCACGAATCTCTTCGCGCTCCTCGCGGATCTGCGTGCTGCGCGCGGTGTAACGTTCGTGCGCCTGCGTGAGCTTGAGCACGTCCATCTGCAAGGCGTGCACGCGCTGCGTCGCGCGTTCAGCCTGCTGGCGCAGCTCGGCGAGCTGAGCCGCTGCCTGGGTGTGCGCCGCTTCGGCACGCACCACGGCCGTACGCGCTTCGTCGGCGAGCAGCGCCTGGGCGCGCAGTTGCAGCGTAAGGTTTTCGATTTCCTGCTGGCGCGCCAGCATGCCGGCCTGTTCGGAATCGGCGGCGTAGAGCTGCACGCCCACGCGCGTGACCATATGGCCCGCCTTCACCACGAACACGCCGCCTTCCGGCAGCTGCGCGCGTCTGGCGAGACCATCGGCGAGATCCGTCGCTACGAACGTCGTGCCGAGCCATTCGGTCAGCACGGCGCGCAGGCCGGCGTCGTCGATCCGCACGAGCGAAAGCAGCGGCGTGAAACCCGCGGGCGCGACAGGCGTCGCAGCCGCGAGCGGCGGCGCATAGAACGCGAGCTTGGCCGGCGGCGCATCGCTTGCGAAAGCCTTCACCCAGTCGAGGTTCGACACCTCAAGAGCAGCGAGACGCTCGCGCAGCACGGCTTCGAGCGCCGTTTCCCAACCGGCTTCGACGTGCAGCTTCTTCCACAGACGCGGCAGCGCGCCCAGTTCGTGACGCTCGAGCCACGGCTGGATCTTGCCTTCGGTCTGGACGTTTTCCTGCAGCTGCTTGAGCGCCGCGAGACGCGCTTCGAGCTGGTGGGTCTGCGCGCTTTCCGAGTTGACACGCTCGTGCGCGGCACGGCGCTCTGCATCGAGACGCGGCACGGTTTCCTGTGCGTCGCTCAGTCGATCCTGCGCGTCGCGCTGGATCTCCTCCTGCTCCGCCAGCTGCATGCGCAGCTCTTCGAGCTGCACTTCATCCGGCGCGTCGAGCCCGCTCGCTTCCGACTTCAGGCGCTCTTCGCGCTGCTGAAGCTGCTGGAGCATCTGGTCGGCGTTGCGCTGATGCGCAGCTTCAAGCTTGATCGCCTGCTCGGTGCGCGCAATGCCCGCGCGCTCCTCGTTGAGCTGCGACTGCGCATCGCGCCAGCGGTTTTCGAGCGCGGGCAAGGCTTCCTGTTTCGCGGCGGCCTCTTCCTCGGCGACGGCGGCTTTTTCCTCGCCCATCGCCAGTTGCTCTTCGGCGTCCTCGATGTCGTCCTGGGCCTTCTGCGCCTGCACCTGCCATTGCTCGCGCTGCGCGGTGAGCGCGGCGATCTGCGCCTGCACGCGGTTGCGCGACTCGACGATGAACTTGATCTCGGCTTCGAGGCGGCTCACCTCGGCGTTCGCCTCGTAAAGCGAGCCCTGCGCGCCCTGCATGGCGTCGCTTGCCGAATAATGCGCGACGCGCAGCGTTTCGAGCTGCGCCTCGACTTCGCGCAGTTGCGCCGTGTGACGTTCGAGGTCGATCTGCGCCTGCTCGATTGCGCGTTGCTGGCGTTGCTGTTCGGCCGCCGCTTCGTTCTTGCGCAAGAGCCACAGCAGACGCTGCTTTTCTTCGCCGTCCGCCTGCAGTTCGCGATAGCGCGTCGCTACCACGGCCTGGCCTTCGAGCTTGTCGAGATTCGCAGACAGTTCGCGCACGATGTCTTCGACGCGCGTCAGGTTCTCGCGCGTGTCGTGCAGGCGGTTTTCGGTTTCGCGGCGGCGTTCCTTGTACTTCGACACGCCCGCGGCTTCTTCGAGGAACACGCGCAGCTCTTCGGGCTTGGCCTCGATGATGCGCGCAATCATGCCCTGACCGATGATCGCGTAAGCGCGCGGCCCAAGACCCGTGCCGAGGAAGATGTCCTGAATGTCGCGGCGGCGCGCCGGCAGATTGTTGATGTAGTAGCTGGAGGTGCCGTCGCGCGTGAGCACGCGCTTGACGGCAATCTCGGCATACTGGCCCCACTGGCCGGCGGCGCGGCCGTCCGCGTTGTCGAACACGAGTTCGACGCTCGCGCGGCTACCGGGCTTGCGCGCCGTGGAACCGTTGAAGATGACGTCCTGCATCGACTCGCCGCGCAGCTCGGAGGCACGGGATTCGCCGAGCACCCAGCGCACGGCGTCGATGATGTTCGATTTGCCACAGCCATTCGGCCCGACCACGCCAACGAGCTGGCCCGGAACCTGGAAATGCGTGGGATCGACGAATGATTTGAAGCCAGCGAGTTTAATCGAGGTCAGACGCACGGCGATATCGCTGTTTGAATAGGGAGAGTGAACGGGACCGCCCGCGCCGCTGGTCGCAGGCCGCGCGCCGCCGACCGTCAGACCGGTCGCACGACGGCGCGGCGCGCCGCATCAGGCATACATCAAGCATCTCGGGCAGCCGCCACGGCTCGCCGCACCACGCGCTTCATTCACTGCATGCGCGCCCCGGCCGGCGAGGATCAGCGGCAATCATACCATCGCACGCGAGCCATTCCGCCCGCTGCGCGGACTGGCGTTGGGTGCGGCGCTGTCTTTCGCGTCGCTTTCGGGCGCGTCGGCTTCCTGGGATGCACTTTCGTCGGCGTTGGCGGCTGCGTTGACGGCTGCATTTGCGTCGTTTCCGGTGCGATCGCGCGCGTTGGCAGCGGCTTCGTCGATCCGGCTGGTCTGCGCGTGGGCGATTGCGCTCGCATCGGCGCTTTCGTGCGCGGGCGACTCGTCCTGGCGCTTCGCATCCTGCGTGCGATGCACCCAGCTCGACAGCAGCGAAGCCAGCACGATGCACGCGCCGCCCGCCCATTCGCGCGGGCCCGGCGTCTCGCCCGCCAGCAGCCACGACGAGAGCGCCGTCACAACGATTTCGAACAGCATGATGATCGAAGCCCGGTTGGCGGGCACGCGCGCGAGACCGTACTGCACGAGCATGTTGTTCGAACTGAGCAGCAGGCCGAGCACCAACACCAGCAACACGACCTGCGCGACCGGCTCGCCCGCGTGAAGCACAGGCAGCGGCTCGAAGCACGAGGCCAGTGCGCCGAAAATCGCCGCGCCGCCGAAGATCACGGCGGTGCGCATTTCCGGTTTCATCTGCGGCAGGACGCGGCTCGTCTTGACCACCAGCACGTTGCTCATCGCGAAACCCATCCCGGCGATCAGCCCCGCCCACTCCGCCGCACTGCCCGGCAGCGGCACGCCGAGCTTCGGCGACCACAGCATCATCACCGCGCCCAGCAGCGACAGGCCGGCAAGCGCCGCGCCCGACCACGACAGACGCTCATGCAGGATGAAGTGCGCGAAAATCGCCGTCCATGCGGGCGTCAGATAGAACAGCAGCAGCACGCGCATCACTTCGCCGTGGATCGCGCCCCACACGAAGCCGATGTTGGTCACGCCTGCGGCGAGCCCCAGCATCGGCAGGATCCAGTGCCAGCGCACCGTGGCAATCGAGCGTCGGCGCAGCAGCAGCACGAACAGGCAACCCGCCGCGCTCGTGGCCGCACCGGCCGCCGTGCCGGTCAGACCAAAGCTGGCGAGCGTGCGCAGCGGATACCAGATCACGCCCCACACCGAAGCGCCGATCAGGATGGCGAGCGTAGGCCAGCCGGCCTTCAAGCTTGCGTTCATTGCGCCCCCTGCGCGCTGCGCCACGTTCGCCACGTCGCTTGCGCGATCCCCTTCATCGATTGCATCTCTAGCCCTTTCTGTCTCCAGCGCACGTCCGGCCTGACTTGCGAGCCCGGCGGGCCCGCAACGTCCGGACGTCGCCAAGTTATAATTCACGCTTTTCCAGCCACAGCAGTTGCGCAGCGACCGTTTCCGGCCCCGCCGCGCTCATGCACGTCCACGCTGCTGCGCTGCCACGCTTTTCATCTGTTTTTCGCCTCCGCCCGCCAAGCCAGTGAATCCGCTACTCGACACTCTCCAGTCCTATCCCTTCGAAAAGCTGCGCGTGCTCTTCAAGGACGTCACGCCCAATGCCGGCCTGCGCCACATCAGCTTCGGGATCGGCGAGCCGAAACATCCGACGCCCACGCTGATTCGCGAAGCCATCGTCGCTTCGCTCGACGGCCTGTCGGTGTACCCGGCCACGGGCGGCACGCCCGCGCTGCGCGAGGCGATCGCGAAATGGGTGACCGAGCGCTACGACCTGCCCGCGATCGACGCCAGCACCCAGGTGCTGCCGGTCTCGGGTTCGCGCGAAGCGCTGTTCGCGCTCGCCCAGGCGGTCGTCGATCCGACGGCGGGCGCAAAGGATCCGGCGAAGCGGGCGATCGTACTCTGCCCCAATCCGTTCTACCAGATCTATGAAGGCGCCGCGCTGCTTGCGGGCGGCGAGCCGTACTTCGTGAATAGCGATCCGGCCCGCAACTTCGCCTGCGATTATTCGCAGGTGCCCGAGGAAGTCTGGGCGCGCACGCAACTGCTGTTCGTCTGCTCGCCGGGCAATCCGACGGGTGCGGTGCTCACGCTCGACGACTGGCGCGAGCTGTTCGCGCTGTCCGACAAGTATGGCTTCGTGATCGCGTCCGACGAATGCTATTCCGAGATCTATTTCGACGAAACCAGGCCGCCGCTTGGCGGACTGGAAGCGGCGCACCAGCTGGGCCGCGGTTTCGAGCGCCTCGTGATGCTGTCGAGCCTGTCCAAGCGCTCGAACGCGCCGGGCATGCGCTCGGGCTTCGTCGCGGGCGACGCTGCGATCCTCAAGCAGTTCCTGCTTTATCGCACGTATCACGGCTCGGCGATGTCGCCGGTCTGGCAATCGGCTAGCATCGCGGCCTGGGGCGACGAAGCGCACGTGCGCGAGAACCGCGCGAAATACGTCCAGAAGTTCTCGACGGTGACGCCGATGCTCGCCGACGTGCTCGACGTGAAGCTGCCCGACGCGGCCTTCTACCTGTGGGCCAACGTCGCGCGCACGGGCCTGTCGGACGCCGCGTTCGCCCAGCGCCTCTACGCCGACTATAATGTGACCGTTCTGCCGGGCTCGTATCTCGCGCGCGAAGCGCACGGCACGAATCCCGGCGCCGGTTTTGTGCGCCTCGCACTCGTCGCGGACGTCGAGGAGTGCATCGAGGGCGCGCAGCGCATCGTCGACTTCTGCCGCTCGCTCGAAGCTAACGTCGAAGCTAACGGCTAGACAGCGGCTAGTCAGCGGCCACAAGCCGCCTGAATGGCATCAACGGCCAGAACCACTCTCCCGCACGCGCGCCTTGCCGCGCGTGCCACGCTTTGCCGATCGCGCCCTTGCGGCGCGCTTTTTCACCGAACTCTCACGAAATCACCACCATGTCGCAACAACTTCAGCAGATCATCGACACCGCCTGGGAAAACCGCGCCGACTTCTCGCCCAAGTCCGCGCCGAACGACGTGCGTGAAGCCGTCGCCCACGTGATCGCGGAACTCGACAAGGGCGCCCTGCGCTGCGCCGAGAAGAAGGACGGCGACTGGGTCGTCAACCAGTGGGTGAAAAAGGCCGTGCTGCTGTCGTTCCGCCTGGAAGACAACGCGCCGATGGCCGCAGGCGGCTTCACGCAGTTCTTCGACAAGGTGCCGTCGAAGTTCGCCAACTACACCGCTGAAGACTTCGCCGCAGGCGGCTTCCGTGTCGTGCCGCCGGCCATCGCGCGCCGCGGCTCGTTCATCGGCAAGAACGTCGTGCTGATGCCGTCGTACACCAACATCGGCGCTTACGTCGACGAAGGCACGATGGTCGACACGTGGGCGACGGTCGGTTCGTGCGCGCAGATCGGCAAGAACGTGCACCTTTCGGGTGGCGTCGGCATCGGCGGCGTGCTTGAGCCGCTGCAGGCCAACCCGGTCATCATCGAAGACAACTGCTTCATCGGCGCGCGCTCGGAAGTCGTGGAAGGCGTGATCGTCGAAGAAAACTCGGTCATCTCGATGGGCGTGTACCTCGGCCAGTCGACCAAGATCTATGACCGCGAAACCGGCGAAATCTCGTATGGCCGCATCCCGGCTGGCTCGGTCGTCGTGGCCGGCAACCTGCCCTCGAAGGACGGCTCGCACAGCCTGTACTGCGCCGTGATCGTCAAGAAGGTCGACGCCAAGACCCGCGCCAAGGTCGGCCTGAACGAGCTGCTGCGAGGCGACTGATGGCGAAGGCCTCAAAGACCGTCGTCGTCTACGGCATTCCGAACTGCGACTCCGTGAAGAAGGCCCGCGTGTGGCTGGAAGAGCACGGCGTCGAGTTCGAGTTTTACGACTTCAAGAAGGCCGGCGTGTCGAACGCGCTGGTGCAGGACTGGCTCAAGGACGTGTCGCTCGATCAGCTGATCAACAAGCGCGGCACGACCTGGCGCGGCCTGTCCGAGGTGCACAAGGCCGAAGCCGACACCACTGCTGGCGCGATCGCGCTGATGAGCCATAAGCCGTCGATCATCAAGCGTCCGGTGATCGCCGTGAACGGCCGCGTGAAGGCGCTCGGTTTCGCCGCCGAGCAGCTCGAAGCGATTTTTGCCTGAAGTTCGCGTGACTCCGATGAGCGTTCCACGCACGTCGGAGATCAACGCCATCACAAGCTGTTGCCGGCCCCTGATTCGTCAGCGGTGCCGGCATTTTCATTTGCAACCGGTCCATCCATGTCCGCCACCCTCGCCCTTACCGAAGCCCTGATCGCGCGCGCGTCCGTGACGCCCGACGACCAGCACTGCCAGCGCATCATGACCGAACGCCTCAACGCGCTCGGCTTCGCGTGCGAAACGATCGAATCCAACGGCGTGACCAACCTGTGGGCCGTCAAACGCGGCACGGCCGGCACCGACGGCCCGCTGCTCGCCTTCGCTGGCCACACCGACGTCGTGCCGACCGGCCCGCTCGAGCAATGGAGCTCGCCGCCGTTCGAACCTCATCACCGCGACGGGATCCTTTACGGCCGCGGCGCCGCCGACATGAAGACCTCGCTCGCCGCCTTCGTCGTGGCCAGCGAAGAGTTCGTCGCCGCACATCCCCAGCATCGCGGCGCGATTGCGTTCCTCATCACCAGCGACGAAGAAGGCCCCGCGACCGACGGCACGGTCAAGGTCGTCGAGGCGCTCCAGGCGCGCGGCGAAAAGATGGACTACTGCATTGTCGGCGAACCCACTTCGTCGGCAACGCTGGGCGACTGCGTGAAGAACGGCCGCCGCGGCTCGATGTCGGGCAAGCTCGTCGTCAAGGGCGTGCAAGGCCACATCGCCTATCCGCACCTGGCGAAGAATCCCGTGCACCTGCTCGCCCCAGCGCTGGCCGAACTCGTCGCCGAAAAATGGGACGACGGCAACGAATACTTCCCGCCCACCACCTGGCAGGTATCGAACCTGCACAGCGGCACCGGCGCGAGCAACGTAATCCCCGGCCACGCCGACGTGCTGTTCAACTTCCGCTTCTCGACCGCCAGCACCGTCGAAGGCCTGCAACAGCGCGTGCATGCGATCCTCGACAAGCACGGCCTCGAATACGACCTGCACTGGAGCGTGAGCGGCCTGCCCTTCCTCACGCCGCGCGGCGCGCTCTCGAACGCGCTTGAGACGGCCATCCTCGACGAAACCGGCGTGACCACCGAACTCTCCACCACGGGCGGCACCTCCGACGGCCGTTTCATCGCGCGCATGTGCCCGCAGGTGGTGGAATTCGGCCCGCCCAACGGCAGCATCCACAAGATCGATGAGCACATCGAAGTGAAGTTCATCGACCCGCTCAAGAACGTGTACCGCCGCGTGCTCGAACAACTGATCGCGTAAGCGCCCTGCGCTCACGCTGGAGTCCCATTCATGACCCATCCGCTTTCCACGACGTTTTCAACCGTGCGCGACCTGCTGCGCTACGGCGTCTCGCGTTTCTCGGCCGCACAGCTTGCGTTTGGCCACGGCTCGAGCAACGCCTATGACGAAGCCGCGTATCTGATCCTGCACTCGCTGCACCTGCCGCTTGACCTGCTCGATCCGTTCCTGGACGCGCGCCTGTCGAGCGAGGAAATCGACAAGGTGCTCGCCGTGATCGAGCGCCGCGCCACCGAGCGCGTGCCCGCCGCCTACATCACGCAGGAAGCGTGGATGCACGGCCTGCGCTTTTATGTCGACGAACGCGTGATCGTGCCGCGTTCGTTCATCGGCGAATTGCTGGCCGACGGCCTGCAGCCGTACGTGGAAGATCCCGAACAGGTCACCGCCGTGCTCGAACTCTGCACGGGTTCGGCGAGCCTCGCGATCCTCGCGGCGCACGCCTTCCCGAACGCCGATATCGACGCCGTCGACCTGTCCGCGCCCGCGCTCGAAGTGGCCAGGCGCAACGTGCACGAGCACGAGCTGGACGCACGCATTTCGCTGTTTGAAGGCGACCTGTACGCACCGCTGGCCGAGCGCCGCTACGACGTCATCATCACCAACCCGCCCTACGTCAACGCAGGTTCGATGGAGGCGCTGCCGCCCGAATACCGCCACGAGCCGGAGATGGCGCTCGCAGGCGGCGCGGACGGCATGGACATCGTGCGCCGCATCATCAAGGAAGCGCGCAACTGGCTCACCGATGACGGCGTGCTCGTGGTCGAGATCGGCAACGAGCGCGAAAACGTCGAAGCCGCGTTTGGCGGCCTCGATCTCGTCTGGCTCTCGACGAGCGCAGGCGACGATCAGGTGTTCCTGATCCAGGCCTGCGACCTGCCGGTTTAATCAGGCGGCCACGCTGATTCGCGCGTCGCCCGTTGAGGCGGCGCGCGCGTCCGATGCCCCCCACCGGCCCCGGCCGGCTACCGGGACAGCCCCCGTTGCGCGGGCTTCGGTAAGATGGACGCTTCCCGGCCTTTTGACTTGAGGCTGACAGCTTACGACTCAAGCCAGCCGTCCGGCTTCAGGAGCGTCCCGCGTCTTTATGCGATTCGACTGGTCAACCCTCGGCACCCTGCTTGCGATCATCCACCTGCTTGGACTGATCGCGGCGTGTCACGCCATCCTCGTCACCCGTACCTCCCAAGGCGCGATCGCGTGGGCCGTCTCGCTCGCGACGATGCCTTACCTCACGCTCATCCCTTACCTGTTTCTGGGCCGCAGCAAGTTCGCGGGCTACGCGGACGCCCGACGGCTGCGCAATGAAACGCTGCGCTCGCGCGCGCCCGGTCTCGGGCACTTAGGGAGCGCATCCGGCGACCGCCTTGCCGCAGAAGCGCACGGGGCCGCCGACTCGCTCAATCCACGCGTGATCCGCACGCTCTCGCACCTGGGCGGCATGCCGCTCGTGCCCGGCAACACGGTGCGTACGCTCGTGAATGGCGAGGCGACGTTCTCGGCGATCTTCGACGCCATCGAGCAGGCCCGGCACTACGTGATCGTGCAGTTCTTCATCGTGCGCGCCGATGCCCTGGGCGACATGCTCAAGGACTTGCTGCTCGGCTGCACCGCGCGCGGCGTACGCGTGCATTTCCTCTACGACAGCATCGGCAGCTTCGACCTGCCCGCGAGCTACGTGCGCGCACTGCGCGCGGGCGGCGTGGAAGTGCATCCGTTTTCGACCAAACGCCGCTTCGTCAACCGCTTCCAGCTCAACTTCCGCAATCACCGCAAGATCGTCGTCGTCGACGGCGAACGTGCGTTCGTCGGCGGCCATAACGTGGGCGTCGAATACCTGGGCGCGAAGCCACCGCTTTCGCCGTGGCGCGACACGCACATCGAAGTGCGCGGCCCCGTGGTGGCCAACATCCAGTTCGCGTTCACCGAGGACTGGTACTGGGTCACCCAGGAACTGCCGGGCAGCGAAGCGCCCGCGCCCAAGCCCCGCGACGGCGACGACATGGCCTGCCTCGTGATGCCCACCGGCCCCGCCGATCGTCAGGAGACCTGTTCGCTCTTTTTCGTGGAAGCGATCAACGCAGCGAACACGCGCATCTGGATCACCACGCCCTACCTCGTGCCCGATTCCGCCGTGCTGGCCGCCCTGCGTCTGGCCGCGCTGCGCGGCGTGGACGTGCGCATCCTGATCCCGAGCCGCCGCGACCACTTTGTAGTGTTCGAAGCCTCCACGCTCTACGCCTATGACGCCGTGCGCGCGGGTATCCGCATCTTCCGTTACCAGCCCGGCTTCCTGCACCAGAAGGTCGTGCTGATCGACGACACGGCGGCCGCCATCGGCAGCGCGAACCTGGACAACCGCTCGTTCCGCCTGAACTTCGAGATCATGGTGCTGACCGTGCATGCCGGCTTCGCCTCGGAAGTCGAAGCGATGCTGCTGCGCGACTTCGAAGCGAGCCTGGAAATCGATCGCGGCGAGTATCGCGACGCGCCCGCGTGGCGCAAGATCGCCATGCACGTCGCGCGCCTGTTCGCGCCGATCCTTTGATCCGCCCGGCGCAGCGTTACAGCAGTTTTTCGATGTCGGCGGCGATGGCGTCGGGCTTCGTGACCGGCGCATAGCGCTTGACGACCTTGCCGCTGCGGTCGACCAGAAACTTCGTGAAATTCCACTTGATGCGCTCGAGCCCCAACAGGCCCGGCGCCTCGCCGGTGAGCCAGTCGTAGAGCGGATGCGCGTTCGCGCCGTTCACGTCGATCTTCTCGAACATCGGAAACGTCACGCCGAAGTTCTTCTCGCAGAACGCGCCGATCTGCGTGGCGTCGCCCGGCTCCTGCTTGCCGAACTGGTTGCACGGAAAACCGAGCACCGCGAGGCCGCGCGAGGCGTATTGGTCGTAGAGCTTTTGCAGGCCCGCGTACTGCGGCGTGAAGCCGCATTCGCTCGCGGTGTTGACGATCAGCAGGACCTTGCCCGCGTAGTGTTCGAGGCTCACTGGCGCGCTGCCGCCGAGCGGTTGCGCGGTGAACGAATAGACCGTGGTCATCTGGCTCCTCCCCAAGGAAAGCGCCAGTCTACGTGAGAAAGCGTGCCGCCAGCACCCTGGCCAGATGGCTAGCGCGCGACGATGACGCTTGCGCGAATTGGCCGCGAATCTGTCGCGAACGCACCCCAATCGCGTACTGGCCGTTCGGCCGATGCCGGGCGCAGCGCGAGGCAGTCTAAAATAGCGCTTTACGTTTTGTCTGCGGCTTTGGCCGCGCCTGCGCTCCCGTGATCCGCTTCAATCAATTCAGCCTCGCCCGCGGCACCAAGCCGCTTTTCGACCAGACCTCGTTCACCCTCAATCCGGGCGAAAAGGTCGGGCTCATCGGCGCGAACGGTGCGGGCAAGTCCACGCTGTTCGCCGTGCTGCGCGGCCAGCTGCACGCGGACGCCGGCGACTTCTCGATGCCGCCTTCGTGGTCGATCGCGCACGTCGCACAGGAAACGCCCGCTGTCGACAAAAACGCGCTCGACTACACGCTGGACGGCGACGCGCCGCTGCGCGAGATCGAGGCGCGCATCGCCGCGGCCTCGGCGGCGCATGACGGCGCGGCGGAAGCCGAAGCCCACGCTGCCTTCGCCGATGCCGACGGCTACACGGCTCCCGCGCGCGCAGAAGCGCTGCTGCTGGGTCTCGGCTTCACGATGGAGCAGACGCGCCAGCCGGTCGCGAGCTTCTCGGGCGGCTGGCGCATGCGCCTGAACCTCGCGCAGGCGCTGATGTGCCGCTCGGATCTGCTGCTGCTCGACGAACCCACGAACCACCTGGATCTGGACGCGATCGTCTGGCTCGAAGACTGGCTGCATCGTTATCCAGGCACGCTCGTCGTGATTTCGCACGACCGCGAATTCCTCGACTCGGTCTGCAATGTCACGCTGCATCTGGAAAACCAGCAGATCAAGCGCTACGGCGGCAATTACTCGCAGTTCGAGATCCTGCGCGCGCAACAGATCGCGCTCCAGCAAAGCGCCTTCGAGAAGCAGCAGCGCACCGTCGCGCACCTGCAAAGCTTCATCGACCGCTTCAAGGCGCAGGCCACCAAGGCGCGCCAGGCGCAAAGCCGCGTCAAGGCGCTGGAGAAGATGGAGCTGATCGCGCCCGCGCACGCGACCTCGCCCTTCACGTTCGAATTCCGCTCGCCCGATTCCGCGCCCAATCCCATGCTGGTGATGGATCGCGTGCGCTGCGGCTATCGCGCCGACGACGGCCACGAAACGCCGATCGTCGAAGGCGTCGCCCTGTCGATCCAGAACGGCCAGCGCATCGGCCTGCTCGGCGCGAACGGCCAGGGCAAGTCCACGCTCATCAAGACGCTCGCGGCCACGCTCGCGCCGCTGTCGGGCGAGCTGCGCACCGGCAAGGGCTTGCAGATTGGCTATTTCGCGCAGCATCAGCTCGAAACGCTGCGCCCGGCAGACACGCCGCTCCAGCATCTCGCGCGCCTTGCGCCCGACACGCGCGAGCAGGAACTGCGCGACTTCCTCGGCGGCTTCAACTTCCCCGGCGAAATGGCCACGGCGCCTATCGCGCCGTTTTCGGGCGGCGAAAAGGCGCGGCTGGCGCTCGCGCTCATCATCTGGCAGAAGCCCAACCTGCTGCTGCTCGACGAGCCGACCAACCACCTGGACCTCGAAACGCGCCACGCGCTCACCATGGCGCTCGCGCAGTTCGAGGGCACGCTGATTCTTGTCTCGCACGACCGGCATCTGCTGCGCGCCACCACCGACCAGTTCATGCTGGTCGCGAAGCACCGCCTGCAACCGTTTGACGGCGATCTGGACGACTATCGCGACTGGCTGCTCCAGCACGCCGCTGAACAGCGCGCGGCGCTCAAGGCCGCAGCCAGCGGCACGGCGAATGCGGCATCCGGCGCAAGTGCCGACGACGCCGTGAACCGCAAGGAGCAGCGCCGCCAGGAGGCGGAAACGCGCCAGCGCCTTGGGCACCTGAAAAAGCCCTTGCAACAGAAGATCGCCAAAATCGAGAAAGAGATGGACGCGCTCAACGCGGAAAAGAGCACACTGGACGCGTATGTCGCCGATCCGGCCAGCTACGAACCCGCGCAAAAGAGCAAGCTGACCGATTCGATCCGCCGTCAGGCCGAAGTCCAGGCACGCCTCGAAGCGCTTGAGGCCGACTGGCTCGAAGCCCACGAGGAACTTGAGCAGATCGGCTAGACGCCCGCGCATTACCGCTATCCACGCCAGTCAGCACCATCGTCAGGAGCCATCCGAGTGTCGACACCCGCCGCCTTGCAGGGCCTACGCGTTCTCGATCTGACCCGACTTTTGCCCGGGCCCGTAGCCACGTTGCGCCTGGCGGAAATGGGCGCGGACGTGCTCAAGATCGAGCCGCCCGGCGCCGGCGACGCGTCGCGCGCGATGATGCAGAACACCGCCGATGAACTCGCGGGACGCCCCGGCGCGTTCTATCGGCTCGTCAACCGCGGCAAGCGCGAAACGCGGCTCGACCTGAAATCCGAAGGCGGCCGCGCCGTGCTGCTCGCCCTCGCGCGCGACGCCGACGTGCTGGTCGAAAGCTTCCGGCCCGGCGTGATGGAGCGGCTCGGCGTCGGCTACGAGACGCTGCGCGCGGCCAATCCCAAGCTCGTCTATTGCGCAATCACGGGCTATGGCGCGAGCGGGCCGTTTTCTGAGCGCGCGGGCCACGACATCAACTACATCGCCTACGCGGGCGTGCTCGACCAGATCGCCACACGCGACGGCGCGCCTGTGTTGCCCAATTTTCAGATCGCCGATCTGCTCGGTGGCGCGCTGTCGGCGGTCTCGCAGATTCTGGCGGCGCTATGGCAGGTGTCGCGCGGCGGCGAAGGCCGTTTCGTCGATATCTCGATGGCGCGCGAATCGCATGTGAACAACGTGGTCGCGCAAGTGGCGCTCGCCAACGACGACGCGGCGGCGCTTCAACCGGGCGGCGGACTGCTCAACGGCGGCGTGCCCTGCTACAACCTGTACCGGACGCAGGACGACCGCTGGCTCGCGGTCGGCGCGCTCGAACTCAAGTTCTGGCAGACGCTTTGCACTGCACTGGGCCGTGAGGACTGGGCGCAGCGCCACTGGAGTCTTGGCCAGGCGATCGGCGGATCGGATGCAGTCGCGCTCACGCGCGACCTGGCCGCGCTGATCGCCGCGGAACCGCTGCAAACGTGGATCGACCGGCTCGAAGTGATCGACTGTTGCGTGTCGCCGGTGCTCAAGCCCGGCGAGGCCGCCAGCCATCCGCTTTTCAATGCGGATGTCCTGCAGGCGCTGCTCGACGATATCGAAGCGCAGCGCAAAGCCGCGGCACAGCCGCCCGCGAAGCTCGCGCGCCTGCCCATGGGCGCCGGGTCGGCGCCCCCTGCCGTCGCGCCGGCCAGCCCGCAACCGCAGGCCGGTCAAGCGGGTCAGCCCGGCAAGAAACCGTTCAATTACGGGCCCTGGGGCTAAAAACCGGGCCACAAAAACAGCAATGGGCGCATCATCGTGCGCCCATTGTCTTGTCTGAAGCTGGAAAAAACCGCGCGGCTAGCGTCGCGGCAAGGTCTGGCGCGGTGCGCGCTCATCGTCATACAACACGTGCTTGCGGCCTTCGATGTGGTGGGCAATGGTGTTGCGCACCTGCGCAGGCGTCACGTTGCCGGCGACCACCTGCCGCGAGATGCGGCCATCGCCGTCGATCCACTCGACGATGCGGCAACTGCTGCCCCAAGGCTGCATGAGCGGCTCGGAGACCCGGCAGCCGCGCACGACGATCGAACTAACGCCAATGGACGATTCTGTCTGTTTCAAAGTCGCTATCCTTTCCGCTGGATGCGGGGTTGCTCATTCGGGCAAGGATAGGGAAATCGCAAAACTTTCTGGTTACAGCGCGCGCCAGGGTTGTTACTAATCATTACGCGCCAGACCGTGCCTGCGCACGGTATTTCTGGCGCGCAAACGGCGTTTACTCGAACTCGCGCACGCGGTCGATCGCCTCTTCGATCCGCTCGACGGCGATCACGTTCAGGCCTTCGATCGGCTGCTTCGGCGCGTTGGCGCGGGGAATCAGCGCACAGGTAAAACCGAGCTTCGCCGCTTCCTTCAGACGATCCTGGCCGCGTGGCGAGGGTCGGATCTCACCCGCGAGGCCCACTTCGCCAAAAACGATCAGACCCTTAGGCAACGCCTTGTTACGCATCGAGGAATGAATGGACAGCAGCACGGCCAGGTCGGCGGCCGGTTCGGTGATCTTCACGCCGCCCACAGCATTGAGGAACACATCCTGATCGAAGCAGCCGATGCCCGCGTGCCGGTGCAGCACCGCCAGCAGCAGCGCGAGGCGGTTCTGCTCCAGACCGACGGCCAGACGGCGCGGGTTCGGGACCTGCGCCGTATCGACGAGCGCCTGCACTTCCACGAGCAGCGGACGCGAACCTTCCTGCGTCACCATCACGCACGAACCCGGCACGCTCTGTTCGTGCTGCGACAGAAACAGCGCGGAAGGATTGGCCACGCCGCGTAAGCCTTTTTCCGTCATCGCGAACACGCCGAGCTCGTTCACCGCGCCAAAGCGGTTCTTGAACGCGCGCACGAGACGGAACGACGAATGCGTGTCGCCTTCGAAGTACAGCACCGTATCGACGATGTGTTCCAGCACGCGCGGGCCCGCGAGGTTGCCCTCCTTCGTCACGTGACCGACCATGATGATCGACGTGCCCGACTGCTTGGCGATGCGCGTGAGCTGCGCGGCGCATTCGCGCACCTGCGCGACGGAGCCTGGCGCGGAAGTCAGCGCTTCGGAATAGATCGTCTGGATCGAGTCGATCACGGCGACGTCGGGTTTCTCGGCCTCGATGGTCGCCTGGATCTTTTCGAGCTGGATTTCGGCGAGCAGTTGAAGATCGTTCATCTTCGAGCCCTGCTCCAGCAGCCCGAGACGTTGCGCACGCAACGCAATCTGCGCAGCCGACTCTTCGCCGCTCACGTAGAGCGAGCGCCGGTCGGCGGCGATTTCCGCGAGCGATTGCAGCAGCAGCGTCGACTTGCCGATCCCCGGATCGCCGCCGATCAGCACCACGCCGCCCGCGACGAGGCCGCCGCCCAGCACACGATCGAATTCGCCGATGCCCGAGGTGAAACGCGGCACGTCCGAGGCTTCGATATCGGCCAGACGCCGTACCGGCGCGCTCTTGGCGAGCGCCTGGAAGCGGTGGTTGCCGGCCGGTTCCGCGACGCTTTCCACCAGCGTGTTCCACGCGTTGCACGCGGGACATTGTCCCTGCCACTTGTGCGCCTGTCCGCCGCATTCGGTACAGATATAGACCGTCTTCGCCTTCGCCATGCTGTGTTGTCGTGCCGCGTGCTTGCTACGCGTTTGTCTGAGGATTGAAGCTGATAAGTATGAAGTATGCGGGCAACCGCGGGCTTATTCCGCGCGCACCGGCACGCGCGGCGCGACCGCGCACATCAGCTCGTAGCCGATGGTGCCGCACGCCGCCGCCACTTCGTCGATCGGCAGGTTCGCGCCCCACAGCTCGACGCGCGTGCCCATGCCGACGTTCGGCACCGGCGTGAGGTCGACGGTGATCATGTCCATCGAGACACGGCCGACGATGCGCGTGCGCACGCCATCGACGATCACCGGCGTGCCTTCGGGCGCGACGCGCGGATAGCCGTCCGCGTAGCCGCACGCCACCACGCCGATGCGCATGGTCTTGCGCGCCGTGAATGTCGAACCGTAGCCAACGGTCTGCCCTTCGGCGACCGTCTGCGTGCCGATGATCTCGGAGGCCAACGTCATGGCGGGCTGCAAGCCGGTGCCGTCGAGCGCCGACGCCACGCCCGAAGGCGACGCGCCATAGAGAATGATGCCGGGACGCACCCAGTCGAAGTGCGACGACGGATGCCAGAGCGTCGCCGCCGAATTCGCGAGGCTGCGCATGCCCGCGATGCCTTGCGCGCCGCGCTCGAAAGCGGCCATCTGCTCGGCGATGCCGCGCGGGGCGTCGGCGTCCGAGAAGTGCGTCATCAACGTGATCTGGCCGATGCCGGGACAGGCGCGCGCGCGCTCCCAGGCCGCCCGGTACTTTTCGGGCGAATAGCCCAGCCGGTTCATGCCGCTGTTCATCTTGAGCTGCACGTTGACCGGCTTCGACAGGCGCGCCATTTCGAGCATGCGCATCTGCTCGTCGCAATGCACGACCGTCGTAAGGCTGTAACGATCGATCACGTCGATGTCGGTCGGGCGGAAAAAGCCTTCGAGCAGCAGGATCGGGCCGGCCCAACCGAGTTCGCGCAGTTTCACCGCTTCTTCGAGGTCGAGCAGGCCGAAACCATCGGTGGCGCGCAGGCCGGGAAAGGCACGTGCGAGTCCGTGTCCGTAGGCGTTGGCCTTGACCACGGCCCAGATTTTCGACTTCGGCGCGTACTTCCGGACGACGGAGAGATTATTGGCGAGAGCGGTGGTATGGATCGTGGCTGAGAGGGGGCGCGGCATGGGAGTTTTTTCGCAAAGACGCTTTCGAATCAGGAGCTTACAGGGTGTTTTCAGCGCCCGGCAGGCCCGCCAGGTGGGCGGTCAAGGAATGTGCTAGTCCGAATACCGCTATTTTCGTGATATAAAGCCCTGCGCACAACCCATTTCGAACGTAATAAGCCCGGATGCCTCCACCCGTCCGGGGCGGACGGACCGCAGCGAGGACAGCATCGCATCAGATGAAAAAAGGCTTTTACACCATCATGGCCGCGCAGTTTTTTTCGTCGTTGGCCGACAATGCGCTCCTCATCGCTGCGATAGCACTGCTGAAAGACCTCCACGCTCCGAACTGGATGACGCCGCTGCTCAAGCTGTTCTTCGTCCTGTCCTACGTCGTTCTTGCCGCCTTCGTCGGCGCCTTCGCCGATTCGCGCCCCAAAGGGCGCGTCATGTTCATCACCAATACCATTAAGGTCGTCGGCTGCGCCATGATGCTGGCCGGCACGCACCCCCTATTGGCCTATGGCGTCGTGGGCTTCGGTGCGGCGGCCTATTCGCCGGCTAAATACGGCATCCTCACCGAGCTGTTGCCGCCCGAGCGCCTCGTCGCCGCCAACGGCTGGATCGAGGGCACCACGGTCGGCTCGATCATTCTCGGCACCGTGCTGGGCGGCGCGCTGATCAGCCCGCATATCGCCGCGCACGTGATCCGCCATACGCCCGCCTCGATCAACACGCCCGCCGAAGCCGCAATGCTCGTGATCATGGGCATCTACGTGATCGCCGCCCTCTTCAACCTGCGCATTCCCGATACCGGCGCGCGCTATCCGCGCCAGGAACACGGGCCGATCCGCCTCATCACCGATTTCGCCGACTGTTTCAACACGCTCTGGCACGACAAGCTCGGCCAGATTTCGCTCGCCGTCACGACGCTGTTCTGGGGCGCGGGCGCGACGCTGCAATTCATCGTGCTCAAGTGGGCCGAAGTGTCGCTGGGCATGTCGCTGTCCGAAGGCGCGGTGCTGCAGGCGGTCGTGGCCGTGGGCGTGGCCGCGGGCGCGATGATCGCCGCCGCGCGCATCCCGCTGAAGAAGTCGCTGTCGGTGCTGCCGGTGGGCATCATGATGGGCGTCGCCGTGATGATCATGGCGTTCTACACGCGCAACCTGTTTCCGGCGCATTGGGGCCTGCATATCGGCCACCTGCGCGTGCCGGGTTATCTGCTGCTCGCGTATCTGTTCCTGATGGTGGTAGGCGCGCTGTCCGGCTTCTTCGTCGTGCCGATGAACGCCCTGCTCCAGCACCGCGGCCACGTGCTGCTCTCCGCCGGTCATTCGATCGCCGTGCAGAACTTCAACGAGAACCTCTCGGTGCTCGTGATGCTGTGCCTCTACGCCGTGCTCGTCTGGCTCGACGTGCCGGTCGCCATCGTGATCGTGCTGTTCGGCACCTTCGTGTGCCTGATGATGTGGCTCGTGATGCGCCGCCATCAGGCCAATCAGCGTGCGTTCGACTCGGTCGCGCTGATCGGCGAAAATCACCGGCATTGATGACGGCGGTGCGCATCGCTGCTGTCGATGCACCGCTTTCGCCAACTCGACTCTTTCCAGCGCCAGCGCACACGCGGCCTCGACACCGAAGCCCCGCGCGCGGCGCGTTCGCGACGCTGACATGACCTCTCCGATTTCCAACGTCCTCACGATCGCCGGCTCCGACTCCGGCGGCGGCGCAGGCATTCAGGCCGACCTCAAGGCGTTCTCCGCGCTCGGCGCGTATGGCGCGAGCGTCATTACCGCGCTTACCGCGCAGAACACGCGCGGCGTCACCGCGATCCACGCGCCCGATCCGGGCTTCGTGACGGCGCAGCTCGACGCCGTGTTCGACGACATCCGCATCGACGCCGTGAAGATCGGCATGCTCGCCAACGCGCCGATCGTGCGCGCGGTCGCGGACGCGCTGCGCCGCCACAAGCCGCCGCGCGTCGTACTCGACACGGTGATGATTTCGAAGAGCAATCACGCGTTGCTCGCGCCGGAAGCCGTTGCCGCGCTGCGTGAAGAACTTCTGCCGCTCGCGGGCATCGTCACGCCGAACCTGCCTGAGGCGGCGGCGCTACTCGGCGTCGAAGCGGCCACGGACGAAGCCGCGATGGTCGAACAGGGCGAAGCGCTGCGTGCGCTCGGCGCGCAGGCGGTGCTGATGAAAGGCGGCCATCTGGGCAGCACGGACAGCCCCGACTGGCTGATCGAAGCGGCCGGCACGCTGCGGCTTGGCGGCCCCCGCATCCCGGTGACGAATACGCACGGCACGGGCTGCACGTTGTCGTCGGCGATTGCCGCGCTCTGGCCGCAGCAGCCGACGCTCGCCGATGCCGTCGCGCAGGCGAAGACCTATCTCACGGGCGCGCTCGAAGCGAGCAACAAGCTGGACGTGGGCCACGGTGTCGGCCCGGTGCATCACTTCTGGCGCTGGTGGTAAGGCTTTCGCGTTACGCGGGCATTCATATTTGCTCGCGGGCGTAGGCGTGGGCGCGCGCGGGCCAGTCGTCGGGGACGATGAAGCCGCGCGAGCGTTCTACGTAAGCCCCCGCCCCACCGGTAGGGTCGGCGACAAAAGCGGCGACCATCACTGGCTCGTGCGCACGCGGAAGGTTCGCGAACAGCGTGGCCGGATCCGTCGGCGTCTCGACTTCTGTTAGCGACAATCTGGCGGCCGAGTTGGTGGCGGTTTCACCGCCATCTTCCAGCGGCGTGCTGACTTGGCTGTTAGTTGCTTTTGAAACCGGCGAACAAAGCTGCCGCGGCGCGAGCCAGGTCAGCCTCGGCAACACGCTCCAGCCATCCACGTCTGAGCGTTGCGCGAACGCCATCCAGTCGGCGTGCGTCACCCACCAGCCACGGCCGTGATCCTGCGCCAGCTCCGGCGCATCGGCGACGCGCCCATCGGCGCGATAGAAGAGCCAACCCTTGATGAACATTTGCGCGAGCCACGGCCCCGCAAAGCCGAGCGACGTCAACTCGGGGCGCTCGCTCAGACGCAGCTGGTGATCGCGCAGATGTCCAAACTTCAGATCCAGACGATCGCGCAGATTCGGCCCGACGTAATCGGCCAGCCGCGAAACCGTCTCGCCCTGCGTACCCGCATGCAGGAAGCACTTCACCGCCAGCTCCCAATGCAGGCGCTGGCCGCTTTGCGTTTCGACAAGAAAATCGCATTCGCCGATCGTCCTGCCCTCGCCGCGCAACGCGATGTTGGCGGCGATAAGACGCGGCTGCGCAGCGTTTTGCAGATACCAGGCCAGCAAGGTTTCGGCGTAGCGGCCCAGACGCTTGATGCGCGCGCCGTCGAGCGCAGCGTGCAGACGGGCAGGCTCGCGATCGAGTTGCAGGAGCCAGTCGATCGCGTTGCGCATCGCCGCTTCGCTCGACCACGTTTGGGCGAGCGGCATGTCGTGCTGGGCGCGCAGCAGATCGGCGCTGAACAACAGCCATGCGAGATCGCGCACGGCGGGATCGGAGAAACGGTCGATCAACGCTTGCGGACGCGGCCCGCCTTCCTCGTCAGGCACGGGCCGCACGGCGCTCATTGGCCGCCGCCCGCCGCACGCCACGTATCGCGCGCGAGGCACAGGTCGCTCCACGCCTTCGACTTGTCCTGCAAGCTGCGCAGCAGATAAGCCGGGTGGTACGTGACGATCACCGGCACGCCTTCGTACTCGTGCACGCGCCCGCGCAGCGACGCGATGCTGTCGCCGGTCTTGAGCAGGCTTTGCGCCGCGAAGCGCCCCATCGCGACGATGATCTTCGGCTTCACGAGCGCCACCTGACGTTGCAGATACGGCTCGCAACGCGCGACTTCGTCCGGTTCCGGATTGCGGTTGCCGGGCGGGCGGCACTTGATGACATTGGCGATGTACACGTTCTCGCCGCGCGCAAGCGTGAGCGAGCGCAACATGTTGTCGAGCAGCTTGCCCGCCTGGCCGACGAAGGGCTCGCCCTGGCGGTCTTCGTTCTCGCCTGGCGCTTCGCCAATCAGCATCCACTCGGCTTCGCGGTCGCCTACGCCGAATACCGTGTTCGTGCGTTTCTCGCACAAGCGGCAGCGCGTGCACGACGCCACGCGCCCGGCGAGCGTGTCCCAGTCGAGCGTGGCGACGTCGTCGCGCGGCGCGCGCACCGGCTCGATGTCGTGCGGCAGCACCGGTTCCGCCACGGAGTCGAACCACGCGAAGTCTTCTTCGGTGAACGGCGGCGGTTCTTCAGATGCGGACTGCACAGGTTGCGCCGGCTTTGCGGGCGCAGCGCGTTCACGTTCTGGTCGGGCCTGCTGCGGTGCTTCGTCCGCCGCGAAAGCGTCTTCGACACGCGCTTTCGGTGTCGTTGCACGCTCAACGACCGGCGCGGGCTTCGCGACTTCGCGGGCCAGCACAGGCGGCGCCTCTACGGCTACTTCTACGGTTGCTTCAAGCGGAGCAGCAACGACGGCTTCAACCGCCACTTCAGGCGCAGCCACCGTCGCGCCCTTGCGTACCCAACGCGGCGCAAGGCCCAACTCTTCCAGCGCGATCTCATCGAGCGGCATCCGCGCCCTCCAGTGCAATAGAAAAACGCATCACGATCGCGTCTTCGCGGGTGTGATGGCGGGCCGGGTAGTAGTTCTTGCGGCGCCCAATCGTGACGAAGCCGAACTGCTCATAAAGCCGGATCGCCCGATAGTTCGACGGCCGCACTTCGAGCAGCAAGCCTTCGAGTCCCTGTACGCGCGCGATGCGCACACCTTCGCGCAACAGCGCGAGGCCGGCGCCCGCGCCCTGCGCCGGCGGGGCGACGCACAGGTTAAGCAGGTGCATTTCGTCGACCACCGGCATCAGCACGCTATAGCCGATCAGCGTGCCCGTCACGTGGCGCATGCAAATGCCGTAATAGCCGTTGCGCAGCGAGTCTTCGAAGTTGCCGCGCGACCACGGAAATTCGTAGGCGGCCTTCTCGATGACGACGACCTCGTCGAGATCGCTTTCCGTCATCTGCGACAGATAGCGGTCGGTCATCAACACGCCGCTCATCGATTGCCCTCTTGAGCGTCGCCGCGCGCGTCTTTTACTGCCTCGCGTTCCTTTTCGGCTTTCGCGGCCATGCGCTCGGCGGTGGTCTGCGCGACCTTGTTGCGCACGTATTCGGGCGCGGCCTGGTCAGCGGGCAGCGTGCGGCCCGCACGGAACGCGCGCAGCGCGGCATGGGCGAGCGGCACCGCATGCGGCAGCGCTTCGGCGTCGACCGTGCGTGCCGTCGCGGCCGCCGTCAGGCGCGTGCCGAATGCCGCGGCCGCGTTGCCCGCGAGCGTAAACGGCGCGTCGGGGGCGACGATCGCCTCGGGCGCGTCGAGCGCGGCCGCCTGCAGCGTGCGCCAGTCGCCGGCGTCGCCCAAAGCCGCGTCCCACGCGTAATCGGCCCAGTAGGCCTCGTCCATGCGCGCATCGAGCGCCGACAGCACGCGCTGCGTCGAAGGATCGCGCAAGCGCGCACTTTCCGCGCAAACGAGCAGCGTGCTCACCGGCACCACAGGAATGTCGAGTCCGAACGCGAGACCTTGGGCCACGCCCGTCGCCGTGCGCAGGCCAGTGAAGGAACCGGGGCCGGAACCGAAGGCGATTGCATCGCAATCAGCGAGCGTGAGGCCCGCTTCGGCGAGCAGTTCGCCGATGGCGGGCAGCAGGCGCGTGCTGGAGACCGCGCCGGTGGCTTCGTGGCGCACCCAGACCTGCGGCGCCGATGGCGTAGGCGCGGATTGGGCGGCATGAGGGGCTTCGGCGCGAAGCAGCGCGACCGAGCAATATTCGGTCGAGGTATCGAGGGCAAGCAGCACGGTTTCAGTCATGACCGCTATTGTAATGCGCCGCTCCCGCGCAGTCGCCGCCTGGGCATGGCTCATACACTGACGGTACATGTCTGACTAGAGTGGAGGAATCGTTCCAACCCTATGCCGGATGAGGGTGCCGCAGCGCTGGTAGGATCGATGGGCTGAATCAATACCCAAGTGGAGGAAAAAAACTAATGAGCGACGTAAACGCCCAATTCGCCCAAGCCCAGCAAGACGTCCAGCAACTGACGGAGCGCCCGGGCAACCTGACGCTGCTGCGTCTGTACGCCCTTTTCAAGCAAGCCACGGAAGGCGACGTGCACGGCGACAAGCCGGGCTTCACCGACATCGTCGGCAAATACAAGTACGATGCGTGGGCCGCACTGCAGGGCACCGCCGAAGACGCAGCGAAGACCCAGTACGTCGAGCTGGTCGATTCGCTCAAGAGCGGCGCGGCAAGCTAAGCGCTAATCGCGCGCGTAAGGGCGTAGGCACGCGTAGGCAACATGCAGGCACATACGTACGCCAATCGCGCCCCATTTTTACCACCAGGAGCCAGCGGCAACGCAGCACCCGCCGCTACCTGACCGAAACCACCCTCGCCCCTTGCGTCAGGCTGTCGCAGGGCGCGAGGCGCTGGAAGCGCTGGCGCGGCGCAACAAAACGAGATATAATGCTTGCTGCGTTGCGCTCCGGTCGTCCATACGATCAGCAATACGCCTCGTAGCGTTAAGCTCCAATCCAGTTTAGAACCTGTCCCCCCCTGCCGTGGCCCTGCTTCCGGGCCGTCAAGATTCAGGCTGGCGACTGGCCAATCCCGGCTAGAGTCGCACCCAAAACAGCTTCTAACGAAAAAATCCGCCCTTCCGTGGTGCGGATTGCCCCCGTTTTTCGATTTGTTCGCAAAATCAGACGACTTGGGTATGCCGATTGGCGCCGACGTTCTATTTCCTGTGTACCAAGGATTTTCATGACTTCGAGCAATACCCAAAGCCCCCTCGACGCGATCGCTAACGACGCCCTCGGTCTCGACGCTGCTGCCGCCGCTTCCACGGAAGCCCCCGCGCAAGCCGCCGACGCACCCGCAGGCCCGACGTTCGAATCGCTCGGTCTGTCGCCGGAGATCGTCTCCGCGCTGATCGCAGCGGGCTACAAGGCTCCGACGCCCGTTCAGGAACGCGCCATTCCTGCCGGCATCGCGGGCCGCGACCTGCTGGTCTCCAGCCCGACCGGTTCGGGCAAGACCGCAGCCTTCATGCTGCCGGCCATCGAGCGCTTCGCGCAGATGCAAAAGGCACAAGCCGCACAACCGCGTGAGCCGCGCCCGCAAGGCGCTGCCGCTCAAGGCCAGCAAGGCCGCTCGCGCCGTCCGCAACAACCCGTCGCCCGTCCGGGCCTGCTCGTTCTCACGCCCACGCGTGAGCTCGCCATGCAGGTGACGACGGCCGCCGCGAACTACGGCAAGCATCTGCGCCGTCTGCGCACCGTCAGCATCCTGGGCGGCGTGGCCTACGGCCAGCAGCTCATGCTGCTCGCGAAGAACCCCGAGATTCTCGTGGCGACCCCGGGCCGTCTGCTCGACCACCTCGAGCGCGGCCGTATCGACCTGTCCGAACTCAAGATGCTCGTGCTCGACGAAGCCGACCGCATGCTGGACATGGGCTTCATCGACGACATCGACACGATCGTCGCCGCTACGCCGGAAACGCGTCAAACGATGCTGTTCTCGGCCACGCTCGACGGCAAGATCGCCGCTGTGACCGGCCGCCTGCTGAAGGATCCGGAACGCATCGAGATCGTGCGCAAGGTCGAAGCCGCTTCGAACATCGCGCAAACCGTGCATTACGTGGACGACCGCGATCACAAGGATCGTCTGCTCGACCACCTGCTGCGCGACGAGAAGCTCGACCAGGCTGTCGTGTTCACGGCAACCAAGATGGACGCCGACCAGCTGGCCGGCAAGCTTGCCGACGCCGGTTTCGAAACGGCTGCCCTGCACGGCGACCTGCCGCAAGGCGCGCGTAACCGCACGATCCGTGCGCTGCGCGAGCGTCGCGTGCGCGTGCTGGTGGCAACGGACGTCGCTGCTCGCGGTATCGACATCCCGGGCATCACGCACGTGTTCAACTACGACCTGCCGAAGTTCGCGGAAGACTACGTCCACCGTATCGGCCGTACGGGCCGTGCGGGCCGTTCGGGCACGGCTGTGAGCCTCGTGCACCACGCCGAGCAAGGCGCGCTCAAGCGCATCGAGCGTTTCGTGCGCGGCACGCTGCCGGTCAACGTCGTCGAAGGTTTCGAGCCGCGCAAGGCGCCGCCCGCAAACCGTGGCTTTGGCGGCCGTGGCCGTCCGGGCGGCGGCAACGGCGGCGGTGGCCGTCGCTTCGGCAGCGGTAGCGGCAAGCCGGGTGGCTACGGCAACAACCGTGGCGGCGAGCGCAGCTTCGGCGACCGCAACAGCAACGGCGGCGAACGCAGCTTCGGCGACCGTAACAACAACGGCGGCGATCGCAACGGCAACAGCTGGGGCAACCGCTCGGAAAACTCGCGCGGCGGCTACGGCCAGCAACGTGAAGGCGGCTACGGCGCATCGCGCCGCGAAGGCGGCGGCAACGATCGTGGCGGCTACGGCCAGCCGCGCGGCGAAGGCTTCGGCGGCCGCTCGCGTGAAGGCGGCTACGGCGCACGCCGCAACGACGGCCCGCGTGGCGCACGTCGCGACAGCTAAGCCAATGCGCTGACCTCGCAATGATGCGGGCGGAATGAAGGTTCCGCCTGTCTCACGCGAGTCACGATCGGCAGATAGAAAGACCGGTGCTCAAGCACCGGTCTTTTTTTTGCCTGTACGTACCATTTCACGATACGAAAAACCTTTTTCCTTGGTAAAAAATCGTGTTGCGTGGCACAAACACCCCCATTGCAAGATGGAAAACGACGTTTCCCATCGCGAAATGTACCAAATAAATACTTGAATTTATTGAATTAAAAAACAAACAATTGTCCCATTGCCGGTCTGTTGCACAGCGGTCGATTTGCCTAGACTCTTATATAAGAGTTCGCGAACCGCAGCGCGCCTTGCAACGCACCGGGACGCAGGCTTCACGAAGTTCAGCAGCTCAGCAGTTCCGATCAGCGGTTCACCTACCAGGCCATCAGGACACAGAAGGAGCTCACCATGTCGACTCGTCAACAGCAAGCACAGCAACTTCAACAGCAATGGGACACGGATCCGCGCTGGAAGGGCATCAAGCGCAATTACACGGCTGAAGACGTCGTCCGTCTGCGTGGCTCGATCCAGCCCGAGCACACGCTCGCGAAGCACGGCGCAGAAAAGCTCTGGCACGGCGTGAACAACGAGCCGTTCATCAACGCGCTCGGCGCCCTCACCGGCAACCAGGCGATGCAGCAGGTGAAGGCCGGCCTCAAGGCGATCTATCTGTCGGGCTGGCAGGTCGCGGGCGACGCCAACCTCGCGGGCGAAATGTATCCCGACCAGTCGCTGTACCCGGCCAACTCGGTGCCGCAGGTGGTCAAGCGCATCAACAACACGCTCACGCGCGCCGACCAGATCCAGTGGTCGGAAGGCAAGAATCCCGGCGACGAAGGTTACGTCGACTTCTTCCAGCCGATCGTGGCCGACGCTGAAGCGGGCTTCGGCGGCGTGCTCAACGCGTTCGAGCTGATGAAAGCGATGATCGAAGCGGGCGCGGCCGGCGTGCACTTCGAAGACCAGCTCGCCTCGGTGAAGAAGTGCGGCCACATGGGCGGCAAGGTGCTCGTGCCGACGCGCGAAAACGTCGCCAAGCTCACCGCCGCGCGCCTGGCCGCCGACGTCTGCGGCGTGCCGACCGTGCTGCTCGCCCGCACCGACGCCGAAGCCGCCGACCTCGTCACCTCGGACATCGACGACAACGACAAGCCGTTCCTCACCGGCGAGCGCACCGTCGAAGGTTTCTTCCGCACCCGCAACGGCCTCGATCAGTCGATCTCGCGCGGCCTCGCCTACGCGCCCTACGCCGACATGATCTGGTGCGAAACAGGCAAGCCGGATCTGGAATTCGCAAAGCAGTTCGCCGAGGCGATCCACAAGGAATTCCCGGGCAAGCTGCTCTCGTACAACTGCTCGCCGTCGTTCAACTGGAAGAAGAATCTGGACGACGCGACCATCGCGAAGTTCCAGCGCGAGCTGGGCGCGATGGGCTACAAGTTCCAGTTCATCACGCTCGCGGGCTTCCACTCGCTGAACTACTCGATGTTCAACCTGGCGCATGGCTATGCGCGCCAGAACATGAGCGCGTTCGTCGAGTTGCAGCAGGCCGAATTCGCCGCCGCCGAAAAGGGCTTCACCGCCGTGAAGCATCAGCGCGAAGTGGGCACGGGTTATTTCGACGCCGTGACGCAGACGGTCGAGCGCAACGCGTCGACCACGGCGCTGCACGGCTCGACGGAAGACGAGCAGTTCTTCGAGCAGAAAGACCAGAAGGTGGCGTAAGAGCAGGAAACGAGCTAATGCGGGGGCGAGCCGTCTGCGCGCTAGCCTTGTGTTGGCCTCGTGATGGCCGATGGTGCGGTTGTTTCAGCGTGGGGGGCGGCAACGGTGGCCGGCGTGCGAGTCCTTGGCGGGACGCGCCGGCTGCCGTTGCCGCTGTAGTACCCGATGCCTGGGTACCTGGGTATCTGGCCGAAGCAGCCGCCGCTAGCGATACACGATCACTGGAATCTTCGTATGGGTCAGCACGCGCTGGGTCTCGCTGCCGATGAGCAGGCTGCCCAGCCCGCGCCGCCCGTGCGAGGCCATGAAGATTACGTCGCAGCCGCAGTTTTCGGCGGCTTCGATGATGCCGAGGTACGGCGAGGGATGGACGCTCACGCAGCTGTCACAACTCACGCCCACGCTGCGCGCCGCCTCCTCCACCTCGTCCAGATGCGCGCGTGCTTCGCGCTCGCTGCGCGTCTGGAAATCGCCGGGCAGTTCGATCACGACATCGGCGTAGGGCGAGTAGGGATATTGCGGCAGGCAGGCGTAGGCCGTGATTTGCGCGCCCACCGTGCGCGCAAGGTCGATCGCGCCGTCGATGGCCTTTTTCGACAGATCCGAGCCGTCGGTCGGAACGAGGATGTGCTTGAACATGGCGCCCTCCGTGTGCGTCTGGGGCTGCGGGCCGGCCTCATTTCGATTGTAGTGCGCGAAGAAGCGCCGCAACTCCGGCCTACGGGCTTCTCCGCATAGTGGAAACGCGCAGTCCGGCGCCGCGCCAGGCGAGCTCGCGGCGAGCCGCCTCAGTCCTGGCCCCAGTAACCCGGTTGACCGTAGGTATGCTTGAGATAGTCGAGAAAGAGGCGCACGCGCAGCGGCAGATGGCGGCGCTGCGGAAACACGGCATGGATGCCGATGGGCGGCGCGGCGTAGGCGTCGAGCACGCTCGCGAGCCGGCCCGCCGCGATATCGTCGCCGACTTCCCACCACGAGCGCCACGCGAGGCCGTGGCCTTCGAGACACCATTCGTGCAGCACCGCCCCGTCCGAGCACTCCATCGTGCCGGACACCCGGATCTGCACCACCTTGCCCTCTTCCTGGAACGTCCAGCCGCGCTGCTGATTCAGGCTCGCGCCGAACGCGAGGCAGTTATGGCGCGCGAGATCGGCGGGCGTGTCCGGTGCGCCGCGCCGCGACAGATACGCGGGCGACGCTACCACCACGCGCCGGTTTTCACCGAGCTTGAGCGACACCAGCGACGAATCGGGCAGTTCGCCCAGGCGCACCGCGCAGTCGAAACCTTCGTTGACCAGATCGACGAGACGGTCGGACAGATCGAGCGTGATCGTCACGTCCGGGTGCGCGGTCGTGAAATCGGGCACGAGCGGCGCGACGTGACGCCGCCCGAAACCCGCCGGTGCGGACACGCGCAAGTGCCCGCTCGCCTTGACGCCGCCCGCGGAAACGCTCGCCTCCGCGTTCTGCAGTTCGTGGATGATGCGCTGGCAATCTTCGAGAAATGCCGATCCTTCGAAGGTCAACGTGAGCCGACGCGTCGTGCGCACGAGCAGCTTCACGCCCAGGCGCTCCTCCAGCGCGTCGATGCGCCGGCCGATGATCGCGGGCGCGACGCCCTCGGCCTGGGCGGCGGCGGAAAGGCTGCCCTTCGCGGCAACGGTAGCGAAGGTTTCAATCTGTTTGAAGCGATCCATGAGCACGCCTGTAGCAGAAAACATGAGGTCGGCGCCCAGATTAGGTGGGTAAAAGTAAAAGATCAAGTGATCTTTCCCGACTTTTTCCACCATTGCACTCATGAATACAATGCTCCTCGACCTCTTATGGAGTGCAAGGCTATGTCGGCCACAACGACAATCCACCATCCCAAGGCAGTGATATTCGACGCGTACGGCACGCTTTTCGACGTGCACTCGGTTGTCGCCGCCGCCGAGCAGATGTTCCCCGCCCAGGGCGAGGCGCTGTCGCAGCTCTGGCGTCTCAAGCAGATCGAGTACACGCAGCTGCGCACGCTGTCGGATACGGCAGGTGCACGCTACAAGCCGTTCTGGGAGATCACGCTCGACGCGCTGCGCTACGCGGCGCGCCGTCTGAACCTGCCGCTCACGGGTGCGGGCGAAAAGCGCCTGATGGACGAATACGCCTGCCTCTCCGCCTTCCCCGATGTGCTGCCCGTGCTGCGCCGTCTGCGCGAGCCGCGGGAAGGCGGCTCGCGTCTGGGTCTCGCGATTCTCTCGAACGGCAATCCGCAGATGCTCGACATCGCCGTGAAGAGCGCTGGCATGAACGGCCTCTTCGATCACGTGCTGTCGGTCGATGCGGTGCGCGCCTACAAGCCATCGGCAGCGGCCTACTCGCTCGGCACCAACGCATTCGACGCCGCGCCGCGCGACATCGTCTTCGTGTCGTCGAACGGCTGGGACGCCGCGGGAGCCGGCTGGTTTGGCTACACCACGTTCTGGATCAATCGCCAGCGGCTGCCCGCCGAAGAACTGGGCGTCGCGCCGCACGGCACCGGCGGCGGCATGGCCGAACTCGCCACCTTTCTTGCTTCACTTTCCGACACCGCCGCAACCGCCGAACGAAGCCGCCCCCGCCCCAGCCCGGGCGCATGACGGCAGCGTTCAGCCAGCACGGTAATAACAACACCCACGCATTCCAATCTGACCGACCAAGGAGTTAGCAAATGGCGAACACGTTGCAACTGCCGCAAGGCATGCAGATCACGGCCGAGATCCAACCCGGCTTCGAACAGATCCTCACGCCCGAGGCGCTCGAACTCGTTGCGAAGCTGCACCGCGCATTCGAGCCCCGTCGTCAGGAATTGCTGAAGGCGCGCGTCGAGCGCACGAAGCGCCTTGACGCAGGCGAGCGCCCTGACTTCCTCGCGGAAACGAAGTCGATCCGCGAAGGCGACTGGAAGATCGCGGCGCTGCCGAAGGATCTCGAATGCCGCCGCGTGGAAATCACCGGCCCGGTCGAGCGCAAGATGATCATCAACGCGCTGAATTCGGGCGCGGATTCCTACATGACCGACTTCGAGGATTCGAACGCGCCGAACTGGGACAACCAGATCACCGGCCAGATCAACCTCAAGGACGCCGTGCGCCGCACGATTTCGCTGGAACAGAACGGCAAGTCGTACCAGCTCAACGACAAGATCGCCACGCTGATCGTGCGTCCGCGCGGCTGGCACCTCGACGAAAAGCACGTCACCGTCGACGGTCAACGCGTGTCGGGCGGTATCTTCGACTTCGCACTCTTCCTTTTCCACAACGCGAAGGAACTGATCTCGCGCGGCAGCGGCCCGTACTTCTATCTGCCGAAGATGGAAAGCCACCTCGAAGCGCGCCTGTGGAACGACATCTTCGTCGCGGCGCAGGAAGGCGTGGGCATCCCGCGTGGCACGATCCGCGCGACCGTGCTGGTCGAGACGATCCTCGCCGCCTTCGAAATGGACGAAATCCTCTATGAGCTGCGCGAGCACAGCTCGGGCCTCAACGCTGGCCGCTGGGACTACATCTTCTCGGCGATCAAGAAGTTCAAGAAGGACGCGGACTTCTGCCTCGCCGATCGTTCGCAGATCACGATGACGGTGCCGTTCATGCGCGCCTATGCGCTCGAACTGCTCAAGACCTGCCACAAGCGCAACGCGCCGGCGATCGGCGGCATGAGCGCGCTCATTCCGATCAAGAACGACGCGGCGGCCAACGACAAGGCGATGGGCGGCGTGCGCTCGGACAAGGCACGCGATGCGGGCGACGGCTACGACGGCGGCTGGGTTGCGCACCCGGGTCTCGTGCCCATCGCGATGGAAGAGTTCGTGAAGGTGCTCGGCGACAAGCCGAATCAGATCGGCAAGCAGCGCCCCGACGTCAACGTGACGGGCAAGGACCTGATGGACTTCCGCCCGGAAGCGCCGATCACCGAAGCCGGTCTGCGCAACAACATCAACGTCGGCATCCACTACCTGGGTTCGTGGCTCGCGGGCAATGGCTGCGTGCCGATCCACAACCTGATGGAAGACGCCGCAACGGCTGAGATCTCGCGCTCGCAGGTGTGGCAGTGGATCCGCTCGCCCAAGGGCAAGCTCGAAGACGGCCGCAAGGTCACGGCAGAACTCGTGCGCGGACTGATCGCGCAGGAGCTGGACAAGGTGAAGGCGTCGGTGGGCGGCGATACCAAGCCGTACGATCGCGCGGCGCAGATCTTCGAACAGATGTCGACGTCGGAGAACTTCGTCGAATTCCTGACGCTGCCGCTGTACGAAGAGATCTAAGTACTTGTTGATCGCCTGAAATGTTAAGGCGATGAAGGGATGTCAAAAAGGATGTCAAAAGGCCCAGCGGATGCGAGTCCGCCGGGCCTTTTTTATGTGCAGACGCATTTAGCGCGCGAGACGATGGGCGATCCAGTCGCCGCCGTGGATCTGCGGAAGACCTTGTGCCGCGCGTTGCGTCACCGGGTAGAACAGGCATTCGATCTGCGCGCCCTGCACGTCCACATTCACCTGGCACGACAGAAACTCGCCTTCGACGCCGGGATGCACCTCCTCGATTTCGTCCAGCACGGGCACGAGCGCTTCGTCGATTTCGTAGACGTCGCCGAGCACCGGCGCGGCCTGCGCATCGGCGATCATGCCCGGATAGCGGCCGAAATCGTACAGTCGCCCCGCCACGCTCGACTGGCCGACAAGGCGCGGTTCGCGGATCGCGTGACGCGCCGCTGCGAGCGTGATGTCGTTGATTTCACCGGCGCGCAGCGTGCCGTAGACGAATACGTATTTCATGCCTTGCGCTCCTGTGCGGCGGCTACCCGAATGCGGGCCGAAAAAATATCGGCAGCATTATGCTGCCTGACGCGCCTGGCGTGGGCGCATTCTCACGACGCTGTCCGCGCGACGCTGTCCGCGCGACGCCACACCCGCCTAAAATGATGCCGACAGAATCGTCCGGACTCGCCATGCCCTCCGCTTCGCCACCCTTGCCGCTGGACACGTTGCCGCCCGCCGAACTCGCCGATATTCCACGCGAGTTCGAGCCGAGCAGCGAGCACCCGATTCGCGTGCGCTCGCGGCCCATGGCGGCGGGCGTGCGGATCGCGCGGCATACGCATGCGTGGGCGCAGCTCGCCTACGCTTCGCGCGGCGTGCTGCGCATGGCCACGCCCGGCACGACATGGATGGTGCCGCCGTCGCGTGCCATCTGGGTGCCGCCGCACGTCACGCACGAAGTGTCCATCGTCGAGGATGCGTTTTTGCGCACGCTCTATGTCGATGCGTCGGTGATTCCGCCGGGGCTGGACGCCTGTCGCGTGGTGGAGGTATCGGGGCTGCTGCGCGAGGCGATCGCCGCGTTCGACGAGCGCGCCATCGGCCCTGCGCGCGAGCGGCTACTGGGCGCGGTGGCTTTAGACGAGATCACGCGCTCCGCGCCCCTGCCGCTGGCCGTACCGATGCCCGAGGAAAAGCGGCTGCGCTCGCTGTGCGAAGCCTTGATCGCCGATCCGGCCGGGCCAGGCTCTCTCGAACATTGGGCCGCGCAGGTCGGCGCAAGCACACGCACCATCGCACGGCTGTTCCGCCAGGAACTGGGCGTGAGTTTTTCGCAGTGGCGTCAGCAGGCGATCCTCGCGCGCGCGATTCCGCTACTCAATCAGGGCAAGCCGATGTCGGTCGTCGCACAGGAGCTCGGCTATCAAAGCCAGAGTGCGTTTTCGGCGATGTTCCGGCGTGCCTTCGGCGAAAGTCCGCGCGCGTTCATTGCGCGCGGTACGGGCGAGCGCGAAGACAATCAGCGCGAAGAAGACGTGACCAACGACGAGCCGATCGCGGCGCCGCACGACGCCTGATCGATTAGTCGTTCGAGAAGTCACTCAGGAAGCGGCGGCTCAGACCAGCCGCGTCATGTGCCGGATCGAACCCAGCCGCGCGAGTCGCGGCCCCGCCACCCGGTAGCCCATGCGCAGATAGAGCCGCGCCGCCGGGTTATCGACGAACACGCGCAGTTGCAGTTCGCGCAGGCCGCGTTCGCGCGCCCAGCGATGCGAGATGTCGAGCAGAAAGGTGCCCGCGCCGTTGCCGCGATAGCCTTCGGCGATCTGCACGTCGCGGATATGCAGCGAATCGTTCTCCTGCGTCACGCGCAGCACGCCAATGGCCTCGCCATCGAGTTCGAGAATGAAATTTTCCGATTCGCGGTAACTGGCGAGAAAAAGATCGCCGCGCCAGATCAGATGATGCCGCTGGTAGTAGCCGCCCATGTTGCGGCGCGTAAGCGCCTCAGCGAACTCGAAGTCGTCCATGGAGGCGTGGCGCAACTGGAAGCGCGACGGAATGTCGTTCGGTGCGAACATGGCAATCAGGCGGCAAATAAGGCGGCTATCGCGAAAATTCGAGGTTTCGACAACGCTACGATAACGCGCGAGCGCAGGCAATGGCCGTTTGTCCGTACTGACAGGAAATGTCGCGAGCGGCGACGGAATGAAGATCGAGAGAAGAACGAGAGGAGAAATAGAAAAAGCCCGCTGGTTTGACCCAGCGGGCTTTAATCTGGCGGAGCGGACGGGACTCGAACCCGCGACCCCCGGCGTGACAGGCCGGTATTCTAACCAACTGAACTACCGCTCCAGCTTGCTGCATCACCGGCGGGCGTTGGTTAGACCCGCTGGCGGCGTCGCCGCTACAACTCGTGGCGCCACTTGAATTTGGCGTCCCCTAGGGGATTCGAACCCCTGTACTCACCGTGAAAGGGTGATGTCCTAGGCCTCTAGACGAAGGGGACAACACAGGCTTGCGCCTTGAACTACATGCTACCCGAATTAACGGATAACTTTAAGCTGGCGGAGCGGACGGGACTCGAACCCGCGACCCCCGGCGTGACAGGCCGGTATTCTAACCAACTGAACTACCGCTCCAGCTTGATGCTCCATCACCAGCAAGAACCAACCGATTCCCGCTGGCAGCGTCGCCGCTACTACTTGTTGGCGCCACTTGAATTTGGCGTCCCCTAGGGGATTCGAACCCCTGTACTCACCGTGAAAGGGTGATGTCCTAGGCCTCTAGACGAAGGGGACAACACAGGCTTACGCCTTAAACTTATACAGCTACAACTAAAAAGCCCACTCACGCTTTCTGAGCGGGCTTCTATCTGGCGGAGCGGACGGGACTCGAACCCGCGACCCCCGGCGTGACAGGCCGGTATTCTAACCAACTGAACTACCGCTCCAACTTCGACACGACAGATGAGCGTCACTTCCCTCACCTGCTGCAACGTCAACCACGTTGACGACGCCTATGTCTGGCGTCCCCTAGGGGATTCGAACCCCTGTACTCACCGTGAAAGGGTGATGTCCTAGGCCTCTAGACGAAGGGGACATGATCTTTGCAGATAATGCCTTGCTACACTTTACTGCTAAATACTCTGTTTTGTTGGTGGAGGTAAGCGGGATCGAACCGCTGACCTCTTGCATGCCATGCAAGCGCTCTCCCAGCTGAGCTATACCCCCTTGCAAAACAGAAGCGAAATTTTAAACTGCATTTTTTCGCTTGTCAAGCACTTTCGAATCATTTTTTTACTACGCTTTGAAGTTTTGGCGAAACTTCGTTGCTTGATTCGAGGTACTTTCCGCAAGATCTGCTGCTTTTCTTGCGTTCCCCGTTCAGAGGAGACCGAATACTACAGGACTTCTTGCCCCGGCGCTAGTGCCAGAGCAAGAAAACTTCAATTTTTTTACAGAGCCGCAGAAATGCCCTTTTCGATGCGGCTCACGACCGCATCACGGCCGAACAATTCGAGCACCGCGTCGATGGCCGGCGTGTGCGTCGTGCCCGCCACGAAGAGGCGCACCGGCATGGCCAGCTGCGGCATCTTGAGCTTGTGCGTGGCAAGCGTTGCCTTGAAAGCCGCCGAGATCGCCGCCTTCTCCCACTCCGCAGCCTTGAGCGCCGTCAGCAGATCGGCCAGCGCCGGGCGCACCGCGTCGGTGACGTGCTGGGCGACGGCATCGGCTTCCGGCTGCGGCTCGCGGTAGAACATGGCGGCGCTTTCGGCCACTTCCTTGATCGTGTTGGCGCGATCCTTGAACAGCGCGACCACGCCTTCGAGCGGTGCGCCCTTAGCGAGCGCCGCGTCGTCCACGCCCAGTTCGGCGAGGAACGGCTTCGCCAGTTCGGCCAGACGCGCGTTGTCGACGCTCTTCAGGTAGTGGTTGTTGAGCCAGTTGAGCTTGTTGTGGTCGTACTGGGCCGGCGACTTGCCCAGGTGATCGAGGTCAAACCACTCGACGAACTGCTCGCAGGTGAACACTTCGGCGTCGCCATGCGACCAGCCCAGACGCGCGAGGTAGTTCAGCACCGCTTCCGGCAGATAGCCAGCGTCGCGGTAGCCCATCACGCTCATCGCGCCATGGCGCTTGCTCATCTTCTCGCCCTGCTCGTTCAGCACGGTCGGCAGATGGGCGTAGACCGGCGGCTCGCCGCCCAGCGCGCGCAGAATGTTGATCTGGCGCGGCGTGTTGTTCACGTGGTCGTCGCCGCGGATCACGTGGGTGATCTTCATGTCGAGGTCGTCCACCACCACGCAGAAGTTATACGTGGGCGTACCGTCCGGGCGTGCGATCACGAGATCGTCGAGTTCTTCGTTCGAGATTTCGACGCGGCCCTTCACCGCATCGTCCCATGCGACCACGCCCGTCAGCGGGTTGCGGAAACGCAGCACCGGCTGCACGCCTTCGGGCGGCGTCGGCAGCACCTTGCCCGGCTCCGGACGCCACGTGCCGTCGTAACGCGGCTTCTCGCCGGCTTCGCGCTGGCGCTCGCGCAGCGCGTCGAGCTCTTCGGTCGACATGTAGCACGGGTAGACGAGGCCTTGCTGCTGCATCTGCGCGAGCACTTCGCGGTAACGATCCATGCGCTGCATCTGGTAGAAAGGGCCTTCGTCGAAATCGAGGCCGAGCCAGGCCATGCCTTCGATGATCGCGTCCACGGCTTCCGTGCTCGAACGCTCGACGTCGGTATCCTCGATGCGCAGCACGAAGACGCCCTTGTTGCGGCGCGCGAAGGCCCACGGATAAAGCGCGGAGCGGATATTGCCGAGGTGGATGAAGCCGGTCGGGCTCGGCGCAAAGCGGGTACGGACGGGAGTCGTGGTCATGGGCGAATACTCGAGGACGGTGTCGTCTCGCGACCGGTTGGTGCGACCTCGCGCGTGACGAGGGAGGCCAATCCGGCGGCGGTGGACGGCGTAGGTTCGCGGCGCAAGGCGCGTGGCGCGGCGCCGGAAGCGAACGAAAAACCGGGAAAATTAGAGACGGGATTATACCCGTCGCGCGGCGCTTCGGCCGCCCCAGGGCATGGGGGGCAAAGGTTCGGGCTATTCAGGCTGCATCGCGCTGTTTGCGCACCCTATCCAGCGCGCATTGCACGTCACACTGCGTTACACAGACAAAGCGTGGACAACGCGTGCGCACGTGGCGCTTTGCCTTATGATGTCGGCGCGCTGGCGCCCTCGCCGGCCTGATGCGGCCCGTCGATGCGGGCCGCCAGAACAAACGCGGCGCGACCACTACACGCACATACACGCACATGCCTGCTCGCACGCCGCCTGGAGAAATTGCTTGAAGCCCAGCACGAAGCCCGTCTTGCCGACCGACCCGCAATCCGACCTTGAATCGACCTGCGCCGCCCCTGCGTCGCCGGCCATTTCGCTGCGCCGCCGCCACTTTTCGCTCGCGGCCGCATCCAGCGTCCTCGCGGCCTGCACCACCACCGGTACGCAATCGCCCGAGAACAAGCCGCAAGTCGCCCCGCCGCCCATCGCACGCACGCAGCGCCCGATCCGTGTGGGCCTCGCCCTTGGCGGTGGCGCCGCGCGCGGTTTTGCGCACATCGGCGTGATCAAGGCGCTTGAGGCCCGCAACATCCAGGTCGACCTGGTCACGGGCACGAGCGCGGGTTCGGTGGTCGCGGCGCTATACGCCTCGGGCATGAACGGTTTCGCGCTCAACAAGCTCGCGCTGACGATGGATGAAGCGTCGATCAGCGACTGGGCCATGCCGTTCCGCACGCGCGGCATCCTGCAAGGCGTGGCGCTGCAGAACTTCCTCAACACCACCCTGCACGACCGCCCGATCGAGAAGATGAACAAGCCGCTCGGCGTCGTCTCCACCGACCTGCAAACCGGCCAGCCGATCCTGTTCCAGCGCGGCAATACCGGCATTGCGGTGCGCGCATCGTGCAGCATTCCGTCGATCTTCGAACCGGTGAAGATCGGTGGCCACGAATACGTCGATGGCGGCCTGGTGAGCCCAGTGCCGGCCTCGTTCGCAAAGAAAATGGGCGCCGATTTTGTGATCGCCGTGGACATCTCGTCGCGTCCGGAATCGGCGTCGACGCTCAGTCAGTTCGACGTCCTGATGCAGACCTTCACGATCATGGGCCAGTCGATCAAGACCTACGAGCTCGACAAATACGCCGACGTCGTCATCCGACCGAGCCTCAGTGCAATGTCGAGCAGCGACTTCACGCAGCGCAACGCCGCGATTCTCGCCGGTGAGGAAGCCGGCGCACGCGCGGCCGCCGAAATCGAGCGCAAGCTGGCTGCGGCACGCAGCGCGCAAGCCTGAACGGTTTCCGGGCGCCAGACGCAAAAAAGCCTGCTTCGATGAAGCAGGCTTTTTTTGACCCGACCCGATAAAACCGCGCTTAATTGCCGCCGGTCGTATCGAACTGCGCGCTCACGCGCTGCTTGAGGCTTTGCTGCTGGTCAGGCGTGAACGAGGTCTCGATACGGCGAGCGCCCGTGAAACGCTTTTCCCAGTAACCATCGTCCAGATCGTCGACGCGAATCGTGCTGCCGGTGGACGGCGAGTGCACAAACTTGTTGTCGCCGATATAGATGCCCACGTGCGAGAACGTGCGGCGCATCGTGTTGAAGAACACGAGGTCGCCCGGCTTCAGGTTGCTCATGCTCACCTTTTCGCCGACGCGGCTCATTTCCTCAGCACGGCGCGGCAGGTTCATGCCGAGCGTGTCCTGGAACACGTAACGCACGAAGCCGCTGCAATCGAGGCCCGAATCCGGCGTATTGCCGCCCCAGCGGTAACGCACGCCGATCATATTCAGGGCGCCAACGACCACGTCGCCAGCCTTGCCGGCCATGCCGGAAAGGAATGCGCGTGCGCCGCCTTCGGACGGAGCCGGTGCGGATTGCGTGCTCGAGGGCGTGGAAGGAGCGTTCTGAACGGCCGCCTGGGCCGAAGGAAGCGACTGCGAATTCGCCTGGCTGGAGGGGGCGAATGAGACATTCTGGTTAAAGCTGCTAGCTTCGTCGGCAAACGCGCCGTTAGCTGCGGCCATCAGTACGCCGATGAACATGCCGGCGACGACTCGCGTGCAAGCCTGGGTCAGGTATCGGTGCTGCATGGGTCGGTAGAAATTGCCCGTAAATCAGGGAGTTAGAAGAAAAGTTTGGACGATACTAGCCAGATAGTATTTGTGTGTCAAAACAAATAGAAAAATACAATCGCGACGCGCACCTCATTGGTGAATTTCACCAAAAATCTCCCTAAAGTTCTCAGGAGGTTCAGCGATCGAAGGCAGCTTTCAGCAACTTTCGCGTGTAAGCGTGGGTGGGGTCGTCAAAGATTTTTGTTACATCTCCGGCTTCGACGATCGCGCCGTTCTGCATCACCGCGACACGGTGCGCCATGGCCCCGATCACCGCCAGGTCGTGGCTGATGAACACGTAGCCCAGGTTGTATTTGCGTTGCAGCTCCGTCAACAATCGCAGCACCTGCTGCTGGATCGACACGTCGAGCGCACTGGTCGGTTCGTCGAGCACAATCACGCGCGGCTCCAGCACCAGCGTGCGCGCGATGGCGATGCGCTGGCGCTGGCCGCCCGAAAACTCGTGCGGATAACGTTGCAGCGCCGTGCGGTCGAGTCCCACTTCGCGCAGCACGCCGACGATGCGCTTGCGGCGCTCGTCGGCGGAGAGTTCGGGCCGGTGCAGCGCCAGCCCCTCCCCTACGATGCGCTCGACGGTCTGACGCGGTGAAAGCGAACTGAACGGATCCTGAAAGACCACCTGCAGATGCGCGCGCAGGCCGAGCCGCTCACGCCCCTGATAACTGGCGATCGGCCGCCCCTGGAACTCGACGCCGCCACCCGCGGTTCGTTGCAGACCCAACAAGGCCATCGCCAGCGTCGACTTGCCCGACCCCGATTCGCCGACGATGCCCAGCGTTTCGCCCTGACGCACCGACACGCTCGCGTCGTTGACCGCACGAAAGCGCCCACGGTGCCACCATCCCTTGAAGCCCGGCAGCTTCGTCGCAAAATCGACGCTCACGTCTTTCGCTTCGAGCAGCACCGGGGCGATCGGCAGCACGGGGAGGACGTTGCGCTCCGGACGACTGGCGATCAACCGCTGGGTGTACGGATGCTGCGGCGACTCGAAAATCTGCTCCACCGTGCCCGTTTCCACGAGCCTGCCCTTCTCCATCACCGCCACGCGCTGCGCGAAGCGGCGCACGAGGTTCAGGTCGTGCGTGATGAGGAGCACGGACATGCCGCGCCGCTGCGCCTCCTCGCGTTGCAGTTCGAGCAGCAGGTCGACGATCTGGCCGCGAATCGTCACGTCGAGCGCCGTGGTCGGCTCGTCCGCCAGCAGCAGGCGCGGACGGCACGCCAGCGCCATCGCGATCATCACGCGCTGGCGCTGCCCGCCCGACAGCTGATGCGGATAGCTGAACAGACGCCGGCGCGGCTCGGGAATGCCCGTGCGCTCCAGCAGCCCCACCGCGCGCTCGTACGCCTCCTTCTTCGGCACGCCGTCGTGCAGCACGATGGTTTCGGCGATCTGCTCGCCGATCGTGTAGAGCGGGTTCAGCGCCGTCATCGGCTCCTGGAAGATCATCGCGATCTCGTTGCCGCGCAGGCCGCGCATCGCGCGTTCGTTCTTCGCGAGCAGATCGTCGCCGTCCAGACGGATCGCGCCCTCGATCTGCGCATCGCGCAGCAGGCGCAGGATCGCCAGCGCCGTGACGGTCTTGCCGGAACCGGATTCGCCGACCAGCGCCACACGCTCGCCGCGACCGATGGCCAGCGCGATATCGTCCACCGCCAGCGTGTCGCCGAAGCGCACGCTCAAATGCTCGATCGACAGCAGCGGCGTTGCAATGGTCTCAGGCAGTGCGCTCATTGATTGCCTCCGGCCTTCATCGCGTCGGAGATGCGTGTGTCGAGCGCGTTGCGCAGCGCGTCGCCCATGAACGTCAGCAGCAGCAGCGTGACGACGAGCACGCCGAACGTCGACATCGAAATCCACCACGCGTCCAGATTGCCTTTGCCCTGTGCGAGCAGTTCGCCCAGACTAGGCGTGGGCGGCGGTACGCCCAGCCCGAGAAAATCGAGGCTCGTGAGCGCGAGAATCGACCCGCTCATGCGAAACGGCAGGAACGTGATCACCGGCGTGAGGCTATTGGGCAGCACGTGACGCCAGATGATCTGCCAGTTCGACAGACCCATTGCGCGCGCGGCGATCACATAGTCCTGGTTGCGGTTGCGCAGGAATTCGGCACGCACGTAGTCCGATAAACCGATCCAGCCGAACAGCGAGAGCAGCACGATCAGCAGAATGAAACCCGGCTCGAAGATCGACGCGAAGATGATGAGCAGATAGAGCTCAGGCAGCGCGCTCCATATCTCGATCAGGCGCTGGCCGACGATATCGATACGGCCGCCAAAATAGCCCTGAAACGCGCCCGCCAGCACGCCCAGGATCGTGCCGATGGCGGTCAGCACCAGCCCGAACTCCACCGAAACCTTGAAGCCATAGAGCAGGCGCGCGAACAGATCGCGCCCGCTCGCGTCGGTGCCGAGCCAGTTCTGGCGCGACGGCGGTGCGGGATTGGGCACCTTCGAGAAGTAGTTCAGCGTGTCGTAGTAGTACGGATTCGGCGGATAAACCGCGAAGTTGCCGGGCGCGTCGAAGCGATGGCGGATATACGGATCGAGATAATCGGCGGGCGTCGGGAAGTCACCGCCGAACGCCGTCTCCGGATAGTCCTTGAAAAGCGGGAAATACAGATGGCCGTCGTAGCGCACGACGATCGGCTTGTCGTTGCACCAGAGCGGGCCTGCCAGGCTCACCGCAAACGCGACGATGAAGATAATCAGGCTCCAGTAGCCAAGGCGCTGCTGCTTGAAACGCAGCCAGACGCGCCGCGCGGGCGTGGGCGACTTGAAGGCGCGCACGCTCTCGGTACGCAGTTCGGGTTCGGCGCCGGTGCGGACTCGGTTCAACTCAGCGCTCCAGTTGTTCGAATTGGATGCGGGGATCGACCCACACGTAGCAAAGATCCGAAATCAGCTTCGTCAACAAGCCGATCAGGGTGAAGAGATACAGCGTGCCAAGCACGACCGGATAGTCGCGCCGCACCACCGACTCGTACGACAGCAGCCCCAGGCCGTCGAGCGAAAACAGCGTCTCGATCAGCAGGCTGCCCGTGAAGAACGCGCCGATAAACGCCGCCGGAAAACCCACCACGAGCGGCAGTAACGCATTGCGGAACACGTGCTTCCAGAGCACGGTGCGCTCGGACAGCCCCTTCGCGCGCGCGGTCAGCACGTACTGGCGGCGGATCTCTTCGAGGAAAGCGTTCTTGGTGAGCATCGTCGTCACGGCGAAACTGCCGACCACCGACGCCGTCACGGGCAGCGCGATGTGCCAGAGGTAATCGACGATCTTGCCGCCGAGCGAAAGCGTGTCCCAGTCGTCGGAGGTGAGATTGCGCAGCGGGAACAGTTGCAGGAAGGTGCCGCCGCCGAACAGCACGAGCAGCAGCACGCCCAGCACGAAACCCGGAATCGCGTAGCCGAGCAGCACGATCAGGCTCGTGACGAGATCGAAACGCGAGCCGTTGCGCACCGCCTTGGCGATGCCCAACGGCACCGATATCAGGTAGGTCAGAAAGAACGTCCACAGTCCGATGCTGATGGACACCGGCAGCTTCGACACCACGAGCGACCACACGCTCTGGTGATGGAAATAGCTCTGCCCGAGATCGAAGCGCGCGAAGCGGCTGAGCATCAGGAAATAGCGTTGCAGCGGCGGCTTGTCGAAGCCATAGAGCTGCTTGAGTTGCGCGATCTGCTGCGCGTCCACGCCCGAATGCGCGCGCATGCCGAACGGCATGCCCTGCTCCGCGCCGCGCCGCAGGTCGCGCACGGCCTGCTCGACGGGGCCGCCCGGCACGAACTGGATCACGGCGAAGGTCAGCGTAAGTACGCCGAGCAGCGTCGGGATCATCAGCAGCAGGCGTTTGACGATGTAGCTCCACATGATTCTGTGCTCGCTTCGAAGATGATCAGTGCTGCGGCTGTTGCGCTGGCGAGGGTTGCTGTGGCGGCTGTGATTTAAGCCACCACGTCGAGATGATCCAGTCGATCGCGCCATAGTACAGCGGCAGCGTCGTGGGATACGCGAGCGTGTTTTTATAGGCCACGCGATGCGTCGCGCTGTACCACTGCGGCACCACATAGTAGCCGTGCATCAGCACCCGGTCGAGCGCGTGCGTGGCGTCGAGCAGCTGCTCGCGTGTCTGCGCCTGCATCAGCGCCTTGATGATCGCATCCACCGCGGGCGACTTCAGGCCGATCAGGTTGCCCGAGCCCGACTCGCCTGCGGCCTTGCTGCCGAAACGGTCGAGTTCCTCCGTGCCGGGCACCTGCACGTCGGGAAACTTGATCGTCGTGAGGTCGAAGTCGAAGTCGTCCAGACGCTTCTGGTACAGCGCGAAATCCACCGAGCGATAGTTCACGCCGATCCCCAGACGCGCGAGCGCCTTGGTGTATTGCGCCATGATCGGCGCCCATTGCGCGGACGCCGCCGTATCGTCGAGCACTTCGATCACGAAGGGGTCGCCCTTGGCATTGCGCAGCGCGCCGTCGCGATAAGTCCAGCCCGCGTCGGCGAGCAAGGCGCGCGCCTTCAGCAGGTTTGCGCGCAGCGATCCGGGCGGATCCGTATCCGGCTGCGCGGGCGGCGGCCCGAACACCGCTGGATCAAGTTGCTTGCGCAACGGTTCGAGCAAGGCCATTTCGCCAGCCGACGGCGGCCCCTTGGCCTGCAGATCGGTATTCACGAACCAGCTGTCGATGCGCCGATACTGGCTATAGAACAGCATGCGGTTGAGCCACTGGAAATCGAGCGCGAGATCGAGCGCCTGCCGCACGCGCACGTCCTGGAACAGCGGCTTGCGCACGTTGATGACATAGCCCTGCATGCCGGTGCCGTTGTGCTGCGGGAATTCGTGCTTGATGAGTTCGCCGCTGTCGAACTTCTTGCCGATGTCGCGACGCACCCAGTTGCGCGCCACGTACTCGACCAGCGCATCGTATTCGCCGGCCTTGAACGCTTCGAGCCGCGCGACGTCATCCGAATAGAGCTTGTAGACGATGCGATCGAAGTTGTTCTGGCCCACGCGCACCGGCAGATCCTTGCCCCAGTAGTGCTCGTCGCGCTTGTAGGTGATAGTGCGGCCATTCGAGTAGCGCTCGATCACATACGGGCCGCTGCCGATCGGCTGCTCGAAGGCAAGCTGGTCGAACGCGATGCGGGTGCCATCGGCACGCAAGCCCCACTTGTGCGAGAACACCGGCATGCCGCCCGCGATCAGCGGCAGTTCGCGATTGTTGTTGCGAAACTCGAAACGGATGGTGGCCGGATCGACCACCACGGCGCGCACGACATCGCTGTAATAAGCCTGCATCGACGGCGCCGCCTTGCGGCTCTTGAGCGTGTCGAGCGAGAACTTCACGTCGTCGGCGGTCACCGGGTCGCCGTTGGAGAAACGCGCGTGCGGGTTCAGATGAAACGTCACGGACAGACGGTCGGGCGCGACGTTGATATCGTCGGCGAGCAGGCCGTAGGCCGACGCCACCTCGTCCATGCTGCCCGTCGTCAGGCTCTCGAACAGCATGCCGATGCCCGGCGCGACGTTGCCGCGCAGCGTGAACGGATTGAACTTGTCGAAGCTCGTCGAGCGATCCGGATTGCCGAGCACCAGCGTGCCGCCGTGGGGCGCGTCGGGGTTCACGTAATCGAAGTGCTTGAAATCCGCGGGGTATTTCGGCTCGCCGTACTGCGCGATCGCGTAGACCGCGTGCGCGGCCGGCATCGTGATCCACGTCAGCGCAAAGGCGGTGGTGACGGCCGCAAAGGCTCGCTCGATACGACGCGCGCGTCCTGCGCGCTGCCATGCTGTGCTGCCTCGCGTTCGTGTCGTCATAGATCGGGGGTGTCCGGGGGCCAGGTCTGGTGTGAGAGAATTCTACCCAAACCACGCGACGGCGCATTGTCGGGGCGCGGACAGATGGCACTGAGTTCGTTCGGGAGAAATCATGGGTTTTCTCGCTGGCAAACGTATTCTCGTCACCGGCCTGCTGTCGAACCGGTCGATCGCCTATGGCATCGCGCAGGCCTGCAGGCGCGAAGGCGCGGAACTCGCCTTCACTTATGTCGGCGAGCGCTTCAAGGAGCGCATCACCGAATTCGCCCAGGAGTTCGGCAGCGACCGGGTATTTCCCTGCGACGTCGCTGACGATGCGCAGATCGACGCCCTCTTCGCCGATCTCAGGCAGCACTGGGACACGCTCGACGGCCTTGTGCACTCGATCGGCTTCGCGCCGCGCGAAGCTATCGCCGGAGATTTTCTCGACGGCATGACGCGCGAGAATTTCCGCATCGCTCACGACATTTCGGCTTATAGCTTTGCCGCGCTTGCCAAGGCCGCGCGGCCGATGCTCGCCGATAACGCCGCGCTGCTCACCCTCACCTACCTGGGCGCAGAGCGCGCGATGCCAAACTACAACACGATGGGGCTCGCCAAGGCCTCGCTCGAAGCAAGCGTGCGCTATCTCGCGGTGTCGCTCGGCGCGAAGGGCGTGCGCGTGAACGGCATTTCGGCGGGGCCGATCAAGACGCTCGCGGCGAGCGGCATCAAGAGTTTCGGCAAGATCCTCGATTTCGTCGAACACAATGCGCCGTTGCAGCGCAATGTCACGATCGAACAAGTCGGCAATACGGCGGCGTTTCTGCTCTCGGATCTCGCAGGCGGCGTGACCGCCGAGATCGTGCACGTCGATGCGGGCTTTAATGCCGTCGTGGGCGGCATGGCGCATTCAGGCGAGTAATGCCTGCCCAATACTGCCCGCCCAATCGCTTCGTTGCGCGCGCAACGGACGAAGCAACAAAAAAGCCGCCCAAAGGCGGCTTTTTTATTTCCTGCGCTACGCGTGGCCTGTGAAAACAGGCCTGCGCGGAGCGGGATGAAATCGGCTTAGTGCCAGTGTCCCGGCGGCGGGCCACCGTGATCCCAGCCATGACCGCGGCCCGGGCCGTAGCCATAACCGCCGCCGTGATGGCGATACCAGTCATCGCGGCCCCAGTAGCGACGGCCATCCCAGTAACGGTCGCCGTGCCAGCCAATCACGATCGCAGGCGCTGCATACACCGGCGCGGGCTGATAGACGACGGGCGGCGGAGGCGGCGGAGCATAGACCGGCTGCGGAGCGACATAAACCGGGGCCGGAATACCGATGTTGACACCGACGCTCACGCCAGCGAAGGCCGCGCTCGACGCACCGATAGCCAAGCCCCCGAGCAGCATTGCAACAACACGAGCGAACTTCATGGACTCACCTTTTGGGGTTGATGTTTTGTTGAAGCCAATATAGCGCAGGCTCCCCAGCCCGCGTATTTCAACTTTGTAAGAACTGATGCACAAACGCACGCCACACGTTGCTGCGTAACGTCCCGTTACATCGAGTGGGCCGTCGCGGCGCAGAGCCCGATGGAAGGCAGTCAATAGCGATTGTTCCAGCGTGCTTGCCGCATCGAGGGCAACGTTTGCGCGCTGCGCAAAAACGCTGTCCTTGTTACGGCGACCGGGAGGATATCACCGCTTTGCCTCGAACGTGAGCGCGTCCGCAGGCCGCATTTTCAAATGCGAATCGGCACTCGACATGCAACCCTACGACAGCATTCGATATGCCTGCCGTATCGCTTACAGCGCTCCTTCCGATAAGTTGCGCCGGTAGTTCGAGTCGATAGTTCACGCCGATTATTTAATTCGCATTCCCGATTAATTTATCGAGTCAGCGATAGTCGGTCAAAACAGTGACGAGCACGGGTTGCGCATTGTTCACGTGCGCGGTCGGCGCGAGTGTGAGAACACCGCCTGACGCGCCAACGCAATACGCCCCGCTTGCGCCACGTTGCAGACGATGGCCAGCGCCATCGGTGAAGGTGGCGGCAAGACGCGCCGGTTGAAGATTCGCACGCGCCCCCTTCGCGTCGAGCGTCGATACATCGGCGAACAACATCGAACTGGAAGCATTGGTGAAGCTGACAGTCGTGTTGCCGGTTGCGGAATCGAGTTGATTGCTCACGCCCAGCCCTTCCACTTGCGCCGCACGCTTCTGCGTGATGCTGAAAGTCGGCGCGACGATCTCGCCAACAATATGAATCGTCCCGCCCTCCGCTCTTGCCAATTGGGACGTCCATAGCGCCGCGATCGCTGCGACCGCCACCAACGCGTTGTGCGACGCTGTCAGACTGCCATGTCGTGCGTTCATCGTGCTCTCCGGTCAAGAGTTGACTACCTCAACGCTGATGACGGCATCTCAGGACAAATCTTGATCGTCGTCAAGAACGGCGCAACCTACGCGCAAATCCTGTCAGAACATCTTGAAATTACGGGGGAAACTGAAAAATGTCGCAGTCCTACCGGAATGCGTCGGCACCTACGCCAGTTAAAGCAGCGCGTACCGAGTGAAGAGCCGCTGATCGAAAAATCATGCGGAAAAAGAAAAACCCCGCAAGCCGTGACTTGCGGGGTTTCCACCGCCATTTTACTGGCGGAGACGGAGGGATTCGAACCCTCGATCCAGGTTTTGGCCCAGATGCTCCCTTAGCAGGGGAGTGCCTTCGACCTCTCGGCCACGTCTCCCGAAAACCTCGTTGGCGCCAGGGAGGCAGCGCAACGAAGCCAAGATAATAGCGGGTTAAATCCGATCGGTCAATTCATTAGGCGCTTTTTTTGCTAACTTTTTTCAGCAAATTTGCGTGGAGGTGAAAACGCGGTTCAAACCTGCGATCTAACACGTCACCAGCACGTCACCAGCACGTCACGCGCACCATCCAGAACAACCCATCGGCGTCACACCGCCGTCACATCATCAGGCTTGTTCGAACATCATCAGGCTTGTTCGAGTTCGAACGCCTTATGCAGCGCGCGCACGGCGAGCTCCATGTACTTCTCGTCGATCAGCACCGAGATCTTGATTTCCGACGTCGAGATCATCTGGATGTTGATGCCCTCTTCCGACAGCGTGCGGAACATCTTGCTCGCGACGCCCACGTGCGAGCGCATGCCCACGCCGACCACCGAAACCTTCGACACCTTCGCGTCGCCGAGCACCTGCTCCGCGCTGACGTGACCCTGCACGGTGTTCTTGAGGACGTCGACAGCGCGCTGGTAATCGCCGCGCGGCACCGTGAACGTGAAGTCGGTCTTGCCGTCCACGCTCTGGTTCTGGATGATCATGTCGACGTCGATGTTCGCATCTGCCACCGGGCCGAGGATCTGATACGCGATGCCGGGCTTGTCGGGGACACCGGCCACGATGATGCGGGCCTCGTCGCGCTGGAACGCGATACCCGAGATGACTGCTTTTTCCATGGTCTCGTCTTCTTCAAAAGTGATCAGGGTGCCCGACTTCATTTCCGCGTCGAGGTCCATCATCGGGTCGGTCAGGCTGGAGAGCACGCGCGTCTTCACCTGATACTTGCCCGCGAATTCGACCGAGCGGATCTGCAGCACTTTCGAGCCGAGGCTGGCCATTTCCAGCATCTCTTCGAAGGTGATGCGGTCGAGGCGCCGTGCGTCGTCCACCACGCGCGGGTCGGTCGTGTACACGCCGTCCACGTCGGTGTAGATGAGGCATTCGTCGGCCTTGAGCGCGGCTGCGACTGCAACCGCCGAGGTGTCCGAGCCGCCGCGGCCGAGCGTGGTGATGTGGCCTTCAGGGTCGATGCCCTGGAAGCCCGTGATCACGACCACCTTGCCGGCGTCGAGATCGGCCAGCACGCGTTCGCCGTCGATGTCGTTGATGCGCGCCTTCGTGAAGGCGCTATCCGTTTTGACGGGCACTTGCCAGCCGGTGTAGCTGATGGCGTCCACGCCCGCATCCTGCAGCGCGATCGAGAGCAGACCGACGCTCACCTGTTCGCCGGTCGACGCAATCATGTCGAGCTCGCGCGGGTTCGGCTGCGGCGAAATCTCTTTCGCGAGACCGAGCAGGCGATTGGTTTCGCCGGACATCGCCGAGGGCACGACGACCATCTTGTGGCCGGCCTTGTGCCATTTGGCAACGCGCTTGGCAACGTTCTTGATGCGCTCGACCGAGCCCATCGAGGTGCCGCCGTATTTGTGTACGATGAGTGCCATTGTCGTTCTGAACTGGAGATGTTACCGCGCTGGCGCACCGAAGACGGCGCTGCCTGGGAGGACGGTGAGGCCGGCTGCGTACACGGGTTGCATACAAGGACGACCAGGAAACCGCACCGCGGCAGCGGCTTGGCGCGTGCAGCACACGCGGAATTTGCCCCGGAACCGCGAAGCCATGGTGGTTCACGCGCTCCGCCCGCACACCGCTACGACGTCCTTGCAACCGTCGGATACCGCTCGAAGGAAAAATCGCGCCTTCAGGGAGTGCGCCGCTTTTGACGGCGTCCGTGAACGCGAAAAAGCGGGCTGGACAAACAACTTACCCTACCCGATCAAGGTCGAAATTACAAGGCCAAAATGGCCGACGGGCAGCCAAAAAGGCTTGTGTGGCAAGGATTTGCGGCTTTCGCGTCACGGTGTCGAGCTAAAAACGATATGCACCGATGGCGCGTTTTCAGCCGTGCGGAAAAAATGACCTGCCTTGCCGGGTCAGGCGATCTGGAGATCTTCGCGCCATTCGATGCGCCGCCATGGATCGGCAGAAGCACTACCCAAAGCACTAAGCTGCTCGCCCAGCGCCGAGCGGTTGACGCCGATGCGGGGCACGAACAGCAGCGTCTCGCCGCTATAGAGCAGCGGCACGTCGCGCTCCCATGCAGGCACGCCACGCGACTGAAACAGGTTCTTGAGCGTGCGGCTCAGATTGGCGGCTTCGTCGCGCAGACGCTCGCCGCCTTCGCGTTCGCGCGCAACGAGCGGCGCGCGACGCAGCACGGTTTCAGGCATGGCGTCGGGATCGCTTGAGTCCGCGGGCGCGAAAACGTAGGTGCCGCGCCAGTGCGGCAGGCGCCAGACTTCCTCGCCGCGCCAGTTCAATTGCACGGGTTCGCGTCGCGGGCCGTCGCCTTGTATCTGCATAGTCGTTGCCGAAGCCGCTGCGTCCCAGAACACTTCGCCGCGATAACAACGCAGCGTGCGTCCCGCGTGATCCACGCGCAGCGCGTGACTCTCGCCGTCGCGCGCGATCTCGCGCAACTGCCGCAGCGCATCGGCGAGCCGCGCCGTCGACGCCGCCACCATGCCCAGCGAGCGCATCCAGTAACGCAACAGATTGAGCGCGCGCGCATCGTCGAGCGCGAGGAGTGCCGCATGCGAAAGCGCCTCGGGCGTCGTGGCGCCCGCCGCCAGCAGATCGCCCCGCGCCAGCTCGTCGAGCAAGCCTTGCGCCGATGCGGCGTGCGCCGCCGTGCGCGAGAGCGCCTCGCGAAAGCCCGGAAAATGCGCAGACAGCGCAGGCATCACATCATGGCGCAGCGCGTTGCGCGCGTAACGCGTATCGGCGTTCGATTCGTCCTCGATCCAGCGCAGGTCGAACGCGTGCGCATAGCGCTCCAGTTGCGCGCGCAACAAACCGAGCAAAGGCCGCACGCGCGTCACGCCGCCCGCCACCTCGCGCGCGGGCGCCATCGCCGCGAGTCCTGCGAGACCCGCACCGCGCAGCAATTGCAGCAAGACGGTTTCGGCCTGGTCGTCGGCGTGCTGGGCGAGCCATAGCGACTGCACGCCGTGCGCGGCGCACATCGCTTCGAGCGCACGATAGCGTGCGTCGCGCGCCGCGGCTTCCACGCCCGCTGCGTCGTCGGGCGCGACATCCACGCGACGCGCCTCGAAACGCACTCCGTAGGCGCGCGCGGTCGCTTCGCAGTGCGCGAGCCACGTATCGGCATTCGGGCTCAGGCCGTGATGGACATGGAACGCGAAGAGCCGCCGCGCGCCCGCCGCCCGCACGGCCGCATCGAGCAGCACCGACGAATCGAGGCCGCCGCTATATGCGATCGCAATGGGCGTGTCGTCAGGCAGCGCAGAAAGCACAACGCCGAGCGCATCGCGAAGGATGCGCCCGGCGTCGGATCCGGAACCGGAATGGTCAGTCACGGCACGAAGGCGCTTACGCGCCCGGCGTCGTTTCCTTGAACTTGCCGTAGGCCATCAGGCGCTCGAAACGGCGCTCCTTGAGCTCGGCGATGCTCATGCCCTGGAACTGGCGCAGCGAGTCGGACAGCGCACGGCGCAGCAGCGCGGCCATGCCCTTCGGATCGCGGTGCGCGCCGCCCAGCGGCTCGTTGACGATCTTGTCGATCAGGTTCAGCGCCTTGAGGCGGTGTGCCGTGAGGCCCAGCGCTTCGGCGGCGTCCGGCGCCTTCGCGGCACTCTTCCACAGGATCGACGCGCAGCCTTCCGGCGAGATCACCGAGTACGTCGAGAACTGCAGCATCATGACCGTGTCGGCTACGGCGATCGCGAGCGCGCCGCCCGAGCCGCCTTCGCCGATGATCGTCGTGATGATCGGCGTCTTGAGCTCGGCCATTACGTAGAGATTGTGGCCGATCGCTTCCGACTGGCCGCGCTCTTCCGCGCCGATGCCCGGGTACGCGCCCGGCGTGTCGACGAAGGTGAAGATCGGCAGACCGAACTTCTCGGCCAGACGCATCAGGCGCTCGGCCTTGCGATAGCCTTCCGGACGCGGCATGCCGAAGTTGCGCGCAGCGCGCTCCTTCGTGTCGCGGCCCTTCTGGTGGCCGATGATCATGCAGGCCTGGCCGTTGAAACGCGCGAGACCGCCCACGACGGACAGGTCGTCCGCGAACGAGCGGTCGCCGTGCAGTTCGTGGAAATCGGTGAACAGCTCGTGCACGTAGTCGAGCGTGTACGGGCGTTGCGGATGGCGTGCGATCTGCGAAACCTGCCACGGGCTCAGGTTCGCGTAGAGGTCCTTCGTGAGCTGCTGGCTCTTCTTCGACAGGCGATCGATCTCTTCCGAAATATCGACGGCCGAGTCGTCCTGAACGAAGCGCAGTTCTTCGATCTTCGCTTCGAGTTCAGCGATCGGCTGTTCGAAATCCAGAAACGTGGTTTTCATGTGTTGGAATCCTTGCACTTTGCGGCAGCGCGTATTCTAACCGCGCCAGCCGACGTCGAAATCGGAGCGGATCTATCGCTTTCAGATAACGATAGGAAAATTCTGGTGAATTCTGATGAAACGGAAAGCCGTTTAAGAGGGGCCGGATCGGTCGCGCCTGCGCCATGGCGCGACCGCGGATCGCTACCCCGCTCTTACGCGTGTTCGAGGCTGCGCCACATATACCACGTTGCGACGGTTCGCCACGGCTCCCAGTTGGCCGCCACTTCGCGCGCTTCGCTGCGCGTGACGGGCTCGCCGCTGAAGTAGTTGACGCTGATTGCCTGAATGAGACCCAGGTCGTCGAGCGGCAGCACGTTCGGGCGCGCGAGATTGAAGATCAGGAACATCTCGGCAGTCCAGCGGCCGATGCCGCGGATCGCCGTGAGTTCGGCGATCACGTCCTCGTCGTCCATCGTGGTCCACTTGCCCACGTGAAGCGCGCCCGACACGAAGTGCTGCGCGAGATCGAGGATGTATTCCGTCTTGCGCCTGGACAGCCCGCATGCGGCGAGCTTCTCGTGCCCGAGCTTGAGGAACTGCTGCGGCACGAGCTTCGGACACGCGGCTTCGACGCGCTTCCACAGCGCCTGCGCCGCCGCCGTCGAAATCTGCTGGCCGACGACGGAACGCGCGAGCGTGACGAACGGATCGTCGCTGCTCATGAGATGCACGGGGCCGAACTTCGGAATCAGCTTCTTGAGGATGCGGTCGCGCTTGACGAGATCCGCGCAAGCCTTGTCCCAGTAATCGGGGCGCACGACTTCATGTCCCGCGTCGCTCAACGGCACAGCAGCCGCCTGCGCAGCATCGCCCGAAGCTGCGCTTTCAGGTTGTGCAGCGGGCATGATGCCGTCGATGGCGGCGCCATTGACCTTGGTGCGCGACGGCTTCGCCGCGCCATTGAGCGCGTGCGCGTCGGCGTCCGCCGACGGCTGCGCTTTCGCGCCGCGTGCGGAACCCGGCTTTGCCGTGCCCTTCTTTGCGCCCGCCGCTTTCGCAGCTTCGGCTTCTTGTTGCGCCGTGAGCGCGCCACCGCGCGCAGCACGTCGTGCGGACGGGCTCGTTTCGTCGCCCGCCGCGCCCGTTAGCGACACAGACCGCCTGGCCTGCGTCTTCGTGGCCGTTGCCATCCTGCCTCCTGCCTCGCGAATCGATCAGTGGAAACTGGACAGCCCGCTTAGACGCGGCGCCACTCGGTCAACCCGCCCGGTTTGTCTTCGAGCGCGACACCGGCATCGAGCAGTTCGGCGCGGATCCGGTCCGCGTCCGCATACTGCTTCGCCTGCTTCGCGGCCGTGCGTGCAGCGATCTTCGCTTCGATCGCGGCGACGTCGAGCGCACCTGCCGCATCGAGCGCGCCTGCACCTTGTTGCAGGAACTCGCGCGGCTCGCGCACCAGCACGCCGAGCACGCGCGCGAGGCGCTGCAACTGGCGCGCCAGCACGGCGTCGCCCGTGCGGTTCACTTCACTTGCCAGCTCGAACAGCACCGAGATGGCGACAGGCGTGTTGAAGTCGTCGTTCATCGCCGCGCTGAAACGCTGTGCGTGCGCTTCGTTCCAGTCGAGTTCGCCCGCGTCCGGCGTCACATCCTTGAGCGCCGTGTAAAGCCGCGTGAGCGCGCTGCGCGCGTCGTCGAGATGCACGTCGCTGTAATTCAGCGGCGAGCGGTAATGCGCGCGCGCCATGAAAAACCGCACGACTTCGGCGTCGTACTTCGCCAGCACTTCGCGGATCGTAAAGAAGTTGCCGAGCGACTTCGACATCTTCTCGTTGTCGATATTGACGAACCCGTTGTGCATCCAGTAATTGACGAACTTCTCGCCGGTCGCGCCTTCGCTCTGCGCGATTTCGTTCTCATGGTGCGGGAACTGCAGATCCTGGCCGCCGCCATGAATATCGAAATGATCGCCAAGCAGCGTGCAGCCCATCGCCGAACATTCGATATGCCAGCCCGGACGACCGCGACCGTACTTCGAGTCCCAGCTGGTATCGGCCGGCTCTTCCGGTTTTGCCTGTTTCCACAGCACGAAGTCAAGCGGATCCTGCTTGGCATCGTTGGCGGCCACACGTTCGCCCGAACGCAGATCTTCGAGCGACTTGCCCGAGAGCGCGCCGTAATGCGCGAACTTGCGCACCGCGTAATTCACGTCACCGTCCGTGCCCTGGTACGCGTAGCCGTTCTTTTCCAGCATGCCGATCATGTCGAGCATCTGCGGAATGTACTGGGTCGCGCGCGGCTCATGATCGGGACGCTCGACGCCGAGCGCATCTGCATCTTCATGAAGCGCCGCGATGTAGCGGTCGGTGAGCGCCTTGATGGTTTCGCCGTTCTCCACCGCACGACGAATGATCTTGTCGTCGATGTCGGTGATGTTGCGCACATAGGTCACCTTGTAACCGAGCGTGCGCAGCCACCGCTGCACGACATCGAACACCACCATCACACGCGCATGGCCAACGTGACAATAGTCGTACACCGTCATGCCGCAGACGTACATGCGTACGACGCCGGGCTCGAGGGGCACGAAATTTTGCTTGTCACGCGCGAGCGTGTTGTAGATGCGCAGTGATTCCATAAAGACGGTGGATACGTGGGTCGAAAGAAATCCGCAGCAGCGCCGACAGCAGCCCGTGGGTGCAAGGCACCGCATTGCTCGAGGCTGCGACAGTCGCGCTCATTCAGTCATCAGGGCGGAGACGACCACGAGTGGCGAAAGAAAGCCGGGCATTTCGCGGGAGCCGACCGTCCGGAATCGGTACTGCAACGAACCGGAACAGGCGCTCAACCTGCGCGCAGCCAAAGCGCGCGACGAAACGCACAGACCTTTTGTTAGAATGGCTCGGAGTATAACACCGCGACCTCACCCTATGAAATCTTCCAGCGGCCGCGCGCCTCGCGCTGCGACCTTTGCCATGGCGGCTCTCGCGAGCGTTGCGATCGTTCTCTGCGGCGCTCGCGCAGCGCATGCGGCGCCTCCTGCGACGGCCGACGGCACGCCCGGCGCCGACTCCGCAATTGCCCAGCACAACTGGGCCGCGGCGCTCACGGAACTCGACGCGCGTATCAAGACGAACCCGCGCGACGTGCAGGCGAAATTCAAGCGCGCGACCATCCTCGCGCGCCTCGGTCGCGACGACGACGCGATCGAAGCGTTCACCGAACTCACGCAGACCTACCCCGAGTTGCCAGAGCCGTACAACAACCTCGCGGCGCTCTACGCGAAGCACGGTCGTTACGACGACGCACGCATCGCGCTGGAGACGGCGACCAAGGCCAATCCGTCGTACACGCTCGCGTGGGAAAACCTCGGCGACCTGTATCTGCGTCTGGCCTCGGCTTCGTACCGCCGCGCGAGCACGCTCGGCCACACGAGCGGCGCGACCCAGCAGCGCCTCGCCGACATCGACAAGATCGTCAATCCGCCGGCCGCGGCGAAGACCGCACGCGCCGCCGCCGCGACGGCCGCCAGCGCGACGCGCGTGGGCCCGATGCTCGACAATCCGGTGTATCAGTTCGGCGGCCCGACCGGGTCGCTCGCGATGCCGCCCTTCATGGCGCCGTCGAATTAAGTCGTCGATTCAAGTCGTCGAAGCCGGCCGCCGCGCCGTCGTCATAAAAACAACCGGCGCGCTTCGACACGTTTTTCCCGCACTTCCGAGGATACAAATGAAATGGTTGATGTTGGCGCTCGGCAGCGCCGCCCTGATCGCGAACGCACCCGCTTTCGCGCAGTCGGCCCCGCAGGCCCAGACCGCGCATCCCCAGGTGCTGCTCAAGACCAGTGAAGGCGACATTCGCGTCGAGCTCTACCCCGAGAAAGCGCCGAAGACCGTCGACAATTTCCTCCAGTACGTGAAGTCCGGCCAGTACAACGGCACGATCTTCCATCGCGTGATTCGAGGCTTCATGATCCAGGGCGGCGGCTACACGCCGAGCTTCGTCGAGAAGCCCACGCGCGCGCCGATCCCGCTCGAAAGCAAGAACGGCCTGAAGAACACGACCGGCGCGCTTGCGATGGCGCGCACGAGCGACCCGAATTCGGCGACGGCTCAGTTCTTCATCAACACGGTGGATAACGCCAACCTCGACTATCCGAATCCGGACGGCAACGGTTACGCGGTGTTCGGCAAGGTCACCCAGGGCATGGACGTCGTGAAGAAGATCGAAGCGGCGCCCACCACTTCGCGCGGCCCGATGTCCGATGTGCCGCAAAAGGAAATCGTGATCCAGTCGGCCACGGTGGTCGGCAAGTAATCACCGGCTCGAAGCCACCCGCTTCGAGCACTCACCTCATTCTCCGCGCGGCGCGGCACCGGTACACGCGAAGGCACACGTCCCGCCTCGTACCGGCACTGCGCCGCCTCAATCCCCCCAGCCACAGGCAAAGGATTCCATCATGGTCGAACTGCATACGAACCACGGCGTCATCAAGCTCGAACTCGACGCCGAAAAGGCACCGAAGACGGTCGCCAACTTCCTCGAGTACGTCAAGAGCGGCCACTACGACGGCACGGTGTTTCACCGCGTCATCGACGGTTTCATGATCCAGGGCGGCGGCTTCGAAGCCGGCATGAAGCAAAAGCCCACGCAGGCTCCGATCGAAAACGAAGCCAACAACGGCCTGAAGAACGTGCGCGGCTCGATCGCCATGGCACGCACGAACGATCCGCACTCGGCATCGGCTCAGTTCTTCATCAACGTCGCCGATAACGACTTCCTGAACCACTCGTCGCCGACGCCGCAAGGCTGGGGCTACGCGGTGTTCGGCAAGGTCGTCGACGGCCTCGACGTGGTCGAGAAGATCAAGTCGGTCAAGACGGGCTCGAAGGGCTTCCACCAGGACGTGCCGGTCGACGACGTCGTGATCGAAAAGGCTGTCGTCGTCGAATAAGTTCGACGCACGCTTGAATTGACAGCTTGAATTAACGCAACAGCGCACGCTTCATCGATGCTTCAGGAAAAGACACGGGGATTGGGGATGGCCGCCGCGGGCGTGCCCGGCGAGGGCAAGCGTCCGCACGCGGCACGTCCCTTCCTGTTCATTTCCGACCTGCATTTGAGCGAAGCGATCCCGCGCACGGTCGCCGCGTTCGAACACTTCATCCGTGTGTCGGCCGATCAGGCCGACTCCGTGTTCATACTCGGCGACCTCTTCGAATACTGGATCGGCGACGACATGCTCGTCGAGCCGTTTGTCGCGCGCATGGCCGCGCTGATGCATACGCTCTCCGAGCGCGGCATCGCGCTCTACATCATGCACGGCAACCGCGACTTCCTGATGGGCAAGCGCTTCATGAAAGCAGCGGGCGCGATCTGGCTGCCCGACCCCATCGCCATCACCGCATTCGGCACGCGCATCGCGCTCGCGCACGGCGACGCACTGTGCACCGACGATCGCGGCTATCAGCTGTTTCGCAAGCTGGCGCGCAACCGCGCCGCGCAGTTGCTGTTTCTCGCGTGGCCGTTTCGCTGGCGCCGGGCGCTGGCCGAGCGTATGCGCCGCAAGAGCGAAGCCGGGCGCGAGCGCCCCGCCTCGCCCAACAACGCGAAGTACGACGTCACGGAAAAAGGCGTGGCGGCGCTGTTCAAGCGCGCCCGCGCCAACACGATCATTCACGGCCACACGCATCGGCCCGCGCGCCATGCCGAACCCGGCGGCACGCGCTGGGTGCTGCCCGACTGGGAACTCGATCACGGCACGCCGCGCGGCGGCTATCTGCGCGTGGACGCCGAAGGGTTCAGGACGCTGCCGCTCGATTGAGCGGCGCCCTCGCACGTTGATCACGCGTTGAAATGAAAACAGCCGCTTCGAGCGGCTGCTTTTTTGTCGACCGCGCGATGGATCAAACGTGGGCTGAGGTGTCTTCTTCGGCTTTAGCGGATTGCTGGGCAATGACGCCACCTTCGAGCCCCGCCGACAAGCGGCGCAACTCGACAAGCGCGGCGTCCGCGCCATGCAGCGCTTCGAGACGCGCGCCCAGCCGCTCCAGCGCAGCAACGATCGCATCCACGCGCTGCGTCTGCGTGGCAGCGTGATCGATCAGGCCGTGAATCGCGAGCGACACGGGATCGTCCGCGTTCGGCGTGATGCCGTAGGCGCAGAAGCCTTCGCGCGCCGAGGTGGGCTTCGCCTGCTCCGTTGCGCCCTTCGCGGGCGCGATGATCCGCGCCGGATTGCCGACTGCGGTGCCGCCTGCCGGAACCGGCTTGACGACCACGGCGTTCGAGCCGATCTTCGCCTGCGCGCCGATCGTGAAGCCGCCCAGCACCTTCGCGCCCGCGCCGACGATCACGCCGGGCCCGAGTGTCGGGTGCCGCTTCGCGCCGCGCGTGAGCGACGTGCCGCCGAGCGTCACGCCCTGATAGATGGTGCAATCGTCGCCGACTTCCGCTGTTTCGCCGATCACGACACCCATGCCGTGGTCGATAAACACGCGCCGGCCGATGGTCGCGCCGGGGTGGATCTCGATGCCGGTCAGAAAGCGCGCGAGCTGCGAGACGTAGCGCGCGAGCCAGCGGCGCTTTGCCCGCCAGCAGGCGTGCGCGAAGCGATGCAGCACGAGCGCGTGCAGGCCCGGATAACAGGTCAGGACTTCCCAGGCGCTGCGGGCGGCGGGATCGCGCTCGCGGATCGTGGCGATGTCTTCGCGAAGTCTCTTGAACATGGCAGTCACACGCTGGACGTGAGGAAGATGGGGGATGGCACGGCTGCGCGTCGCGAACCCGCGTCACGAACCCCTATACCGGCCCGGCGCGCAGCTCGCGCACGGCCTTAGCAGCCGCGCCGATTTGCTTATATGTGCAGTCGATTGTAGGCGAAAGGCGCACGGCGGCCGGTAAGCCCCCGCGGGCAGCAAGGTCGGAGCGCGCGACGACTTGATCGCGCCCCGGTTACTGCTTGTCCGCGCCCTTGAGCATGAGGATGTGCTTGGCGATGCCGCGCACGATATTGACCTCTTCGCGTTCGAGCCCCGAGCGCGCGAAAAGCCGCCGCAGGCGCGACATCAGCTTCTTCGGATTGGCCGGATCGAGAAAATCGAGCGCGATCAGCGCGTTTTCGAGGTGGACGTACATCCGCTCGATATCGTCGCTGGTGGCGAGCGGCGTGGCCGCGCCGGATGTCCCTGACGTGCCTGACGTGCCCGAAGCGGCCGCACCGGCAGCGGGCAAGGCCGTACCGGCGCCGCTTTCGTCGAGATACGCCATGCGCAACTCGTAAGCGAGCACCTGCACTGCCTGGGCGAGGTTCAGCGAGCTATAAGCCGGATTGGCCGGAATATGCGCGAGCGCGCTGCAACGCTCGACGTCCTCGTTCGAAAGGCCCGTACGCTCGTTGCCGAACACCAGTGCGATATCGCCGTGCGCCGCGACCTGGCGGCAGGCGTCCTGCACCGCATGACGCGGCGCGGCGGGCGGCGGCCCGTATTCGCGCGTGCGCGCTGTCAGCGCGAGCGACCATTGCGTACCCGCCAGCGCGTCGGCGAGCGTCGGGACGATGTGGGCGGCGGCGAGCACGTCGTCCGCGCCGCTGGCCATGGCAATCGCTTCGGGGTCGAGCTGAACCTGCGGCATGCGCGGAGAGACCAGCACGAGCCGCGAGAAGCCCATGGTCTTGATTGCGCGCGCCGCCGCACCGACGTTGCCGGGATGGCTCGGCTCGACCAGCACAAAGCGTGTGGAGGTGAAGCCGCCGCGCAGCGGCTCGTGGGAATCGGCGGCCGGCGTGGCGTGAGCGGAGTTTGAATCGGGGAGCTGCACCAAGATGAATCTCGAAGAACGGCGTGGGGAAAGGCGTATGTTATCGCGCCTTGCCCCCACGGCCTACCGGTTCGGGCGGGTCTGGCGGGAGTCCGACGGCAAGCCCGGCGCGAGCGGCGCACACGCTTTCCCGCGCACCGTCAGCCCAGAAGCCCAAGACTCGGGTAAAATGCGAGGTTCGCGCGCGATTTAACGGCCTGGTGAAACGCATTTCAGGCCGCCGCGCCCCGCTCTTATCCAATTCGTCTCCGTTGGCGGGACAGGTTCCGCCAGGCCGCGCAGCCCTAACGCGCGGTCTGCGCCCTGTCCAATCGTTAGACGCTTTTATCTTCGGCACCCCCGTGCGCCGCGTCGCCCGCGCGCGCCGGACAACAAGGATCCAGGCTCATGCATCCCATGCTCAACATCGCTGTCAAGGCCGCGCGCCGCGCCGGACAGATCATCAACCGCGCGTCGCTCGATCTCGACCTCGTGCAGGTCGCGAAGAAGCAGCACAACGATTTCGTCACGGAGGTCGACAAGGCCGCCGAAGCCGCCATCATCGAGACGCTCAAGACCGCCTACCCCGATCACGCGATCCTCGCGGAAGAATCGGGCGAGTCGGACAACGAGTCGGAATACCAGTGGATCATCGATCCGCTCGACGGCACCACCAACTTCATCCACGGCTTCCAGTACTACTGCGTGTCGATCGCGCTCGTGCACAAGGGCGTCATCACGCAGGCCGTCGTCTATGACCCGACCCGCAACGACCTGTTCACCGCCTCGCGTGGCCGTGGCGCGTTCCTGAACGACCGCCGTATCCGCGTGGGCCGCCGCGACCGCCTGGCCGACGGCCTGATCGGCACGGGCTTCCCGTTCCGCGAAAAGGACGGCCTCGACAGCTACTGCGAACTGTTCGCCGACATGACCAACGCCTGCGCCGGCCTGCGCCGCCCGGGCGCGGCCGCGCTCGACCTGGCTAACGTCGCCGCAGGCCGCATGGACGGTTTCTTCGAACAGGGCCTCAACCCGTGGGACGTCGCCGCAGGCGCGCTGCTGATCACGGAAGCCGGTGGCCTCGTCGGCAACTACACGGGCGATTCGGACTTCCTGCACCTGGGCGAAGTGGTCGCGGGCAACCCGAAGATCTACGCGCAAATGGTGCCGATCCTCTCGAAGTACACGCGCGTGAAGAAGGAAACGAAGGAAGCCTGAGTCGAGGCTTGAATCGAGGCTTGAATCGAGGCTTGATTCGGGCTTGATTCAAGGCCTGAATCAGGGCCTGACGTGGCCGGCCCGCTGCATCGCGCGGCCGCCCATGTCACAATCGCCGGGAGCGTGGCGGAAGTCGCAGCCCGCCCCGATGCGTCAAGCGGCTTCGGCCGCTTTTTTGTTTCGTGCGCCAGCGCCTGGCGCGGTGGCTTTCGCCCCTGGAAAGCCTGCCGGTTCACCCTCGGTTCACCCGCGATGAAAAAAGGTTTCTACACGATCATCGCCGCGCAGTTCGTTTCGTCGCTCGCCGACAACGCGCTTCTGATTGCGGCAATCGCGCTGCTCACGGTGATTTCGTCGCCGGCCTGGGTCACGCCGCTGCTGCAGATCTTCTTTACGGTTTCCTACGTGCTGCTCGCGCCCTTCGTCGGCGCCTTCGCGGACGCGATGCAAAAGCGCCACGTGATGTTCGTCTCGAACGCGCTCAAGGCCATCGGCTGCCTGATGATGATTGCGGGCGTGCATCCGATGCTCGCCTATGGCGTCGTCGGTTTCGGCGCGGCGGCCTACTCGCCCGCAAAGTACGGAATCCTCACCGAATTGCTGCCTGCCGAAAAACTCGTCGCCGCCAACGCGTGGCTCGAGTCGGCGACGGTGCTCTCGACGATCGTCGGCACGATGATGGGTGGCGCGCTCGTCTCCACTTACGCCGATCGTTTCGTCGCGCATCATCCGATGCCGCTGATTCACTCGGCGGCCGACCTGGCGATGCTCGCGACCATGGTCACCTACGCGATCGCCACGCTCATCAACTTCGGCATTCCGGACACCGGCGCGCGTTACGAAAATCGCCTCAAGCAGCCGGGCCGTCTGGTCGCCGATTTCACGCACTGCTTCAACGTGCTATGGGCCGACAAGCTCGCACAGATCGCGCTGTGGGTCACGACGCTGATGTGGGGCGCGGCCGTCACGCTGCAATTGCTGGTGCTTAAATGGGCGGACGCGAATCTCGGCCTGTCGCTCTCCAAGGCCGCCGTGATGCAGGGCGTGACGGGGCTGGGGATCGCACTGGGCGCCACCGCAGCGGCCGCATGGGTGTCATTGCGCGCGTCGCTACGCGTGCTGCCCGTGGGCGTGCTGTGCGGCGTGGTGTCCGTGGCGATGGCGTTCTATAGCAAGAACCTCTTTCCAGCTGGCGAAGGCGTGCGCTTCGGCACTTTCATCCTGCCCTTCTATCTGCTGTTCGCGTATCCGCTGATGATCCTGCTCGGCACGCTCGCGGGCTTTTTCATCGTGCCGATGAACGCCCTGCTCCAGCATCGTGGCGCGACCCTGCTTTCGGCCGGGCATTCGATCGCCGTGCAGAACTTCAACCAGAACCTGGCCGTGCTGCTGATGCTGGGTGCGTATGCACTGCTGCTGACCGCGAAAATGCCAGTGCAATGGATCATCGTCGTGTTCGGCATTTTCGTGTCGGGAATGATCTGGCTCGCCATGCGGCGCAGTGCGGCAAACGCACGCACGATCGACATGCAGGCGCTGGTGGACGAGTAAGGCGCCCGCGCCGCCTAGGCGCACGCACGCGCACGCACGCCGTCCGACACGCAATCTCCGTCAATCTGACGCGCATTCCTACGCTATCGCGCAACGATTTACCCGCTGCCTGGCCATTCGGCCAGGTTCACGCACCCCGCGCGCGGGTTACACTCACGCCCTGAACCTTAGCAAGACTCCGAGGATGGCTACACACACCGCCAGCGCCGGCGACATCGCGCAACACACCCCCATGATGCAGCAATATTTGCGCATCAAAGCCGACCATCCGGACACGCTCGTGTTCTACCGGATGGGCGACTTCTATGAGCTGTTCTTCGGCGACGCCGAGAAAGCCGCGCGCCTGCTCGATCTGACACTCACGCAGCGCGGCGCATCGGCCGGCACGCCGATCAAGATGGCGGGTATTCCGCATCACGCGTGCGAGGGCTATCTCGCCAAGCTCGTGAAGCTCGGCGAATCCGTGGCGATCTGCGAACAGATCGGCGACCCGGCCACGTCCAAAGGCCCGGTCGAGCGCAAGGTCGTGCGCGTGGTCACGCCGGGCACGCTCACCGACGCCGCCCTGCTCTCGGATAAAAACGACGTCTACCTGATGGCGGTCTGCCCCGGCCACAACCGGCGCGGCGTGACCGTCAACGTCGGCCTCGCGTGGCTCAACCTGGCAAGTGGCGCGCTGCGTCTCGCCGAAGTCGCACCGGAACAGGTCGCCACGGCGTTCGAGCGCATCCGTCCCGCCGAAGTACTGGTCGCGGACATGCCCTCGGAATCGTCGGGCTGGGCGCCCCCGGCGGGCGTCGGCGCGCTCACGCGCGTGCCCGCGTGGCACTTCGATCTCGCCTCGGGCAAGCAGCGCCTGTGCGACCAGATGGACGTGGCGAGCCTGGACGGCTTCGGCGCGCAGACGCTCACGAGCGCCTGTGGCGCGGCCGGCGCGCTGCTGCTCTACGCGGCGGCTACGCAGGGCCAGCAACTGCGCCACGTGCGCAGCCTGAAGGTCGAGGCGGAAACCGAGTACATCGGCCTCGATCCGGCCACGCGCCGCAATCTCGAACTCACGGAAACATTACGCGGCACCGAATCGCCCACGCTCTGCTCGCTGCTCGATACGTGCAGCACGACGATGGGCAGCCGTTTGCTGCGTCACTGGCTCCATCATCCGCCGCGCGACGCCGGCATCGCACAGACGCGCCAGCAAGCCATCGGCGCGCTGCTCGATGCGCCGCCGCACGCCAGCGTCGACGCGCTGCGCGGCGCACTGCGCCAGATCGCCGACGTTGAGCGCATCACGGGCCGCCTTGCGCTGCTCTCGGCACGCCCGCGCGATCTGTCGAGCCTGCGCGACACCTTCGCCGCGCTGCCCGCGCTGCGCGAGCAGGTGGCGGCAGCCGGCGGCGCATCGTCGTCGCTCGCGCGCATCGTCGATGCGCTGGAGCCGCCCGCCGATTGCGCCGACCTGCTGCAACGCGCAGTCGCGCCCGAACCCGCTGCGATGATCCGCGACGGCGGCGTGATCGCGCGCGGCTACGACGCGGAACTCGACGAGCTGCGGGACATGTCCGAGAACTGCGGCCAGTTCCTGATCGATCTGGAAGCGCGCGAGCGTACACGTACCGGCATCGGCAACCTGCGCGTCGAGTACAACAAGGTACACGGCTTCTATATCGAAGTCACGCGCGGACAGACCGACAAGGTGCCCGACGACTATCGCCGCCGTCAGACGCTCAAGAACGCGGAACGCTACATCACGCCCGAGCTGAAGACCTTCGAGGACAAGGCGCTCTCCGCACAGGAACGCGCGCTTGCACGCGAAAAGGGCCTCTACGACGCACTGCTGCAGTCGCTGCTGCCCTTCATCGCCGATTGCCAGCGCGTGGCGGCAGCGCTCGCGGAACTCGATCTGCTCGCGGCTTTTGCCGAACGCGCGCGCGCGCTCGACTGGAACGCGCCGGAGTTTTCCGACGCGCCGGGCATCGAGATCGAACAGGGTCGCCATCCCGTCGTGGAGGCGCAGGTCGAGCAGTTCATCGCCAACGACTGCGCGCTGCACGCCGATCGCAAGCTGCTGCTCATCACCGGCCCGAACATGGGCGGTAAGTCGACGTTCATGCGCCAGACCGCGCTGATCGCCCTGCTGGCTTACGTGGGCAGCTACGTGCCCGCGCGGCGCGCGCGCTTCGGCCCGATCGACCGCATCTTCACGCGTATTGGCGCGGCGGACGATCTCGCGGGCGGCCGCTCGACCTTCATGGTCGAGATGACGGAAGCCGCCGCGATTCTCAACGACGCCACGCCGCAAAGCCTCGTGCTGATGGACGAGATCGGGCGCGGTACGTCGACGTTCGACGGCCTCGCACTCGCGTGGGCGATTGCGCGCCATCTGCTGTCGAGCAACGGCTGCCACACGCTGTTCGCGACGCACTATTTCGAGCTCACGCAACTGCCCGCGGAATTCGCGCAGGCGGCCAACGTGCATCTGTCGGCGGTCGAGCATGGGCACGGCATCGTCTTCCTGCACTCGGTCAGCGAAGGGCCTGCGAACCAGAGCTACGGCTTGCAGGTCGCCCAGCTCGCGGGTGTGCCGAATGCCGTGATCCGCGCAGCGCGCAAACACCTCGTGCATCTGGAGCAGCTTTCGGCCGGTCAACCGACGCCGCAACTCGACCTGTTCGCGGCGCCCGTTGCATCGTCGCTCGACGAAATCGACGAAGTCAACGATCGGCACGCGCAGCTTTACGCTGAAGACGCACCGTCGACGCCCGAGGACACAGCGGCCGCGCTGGTCGCCGAGCGCCTGCGCGCAGTCGATCCGAACGAACTGCGCCCGCGCGAAGCGCTCGACCTCCTGTACGAACTGCATGAACTGGCGAGCGCGCCGGACGCCAAACGCTAAGCGTCGCTTTGCGACGCCGCCGTGGCCATTTCGATATGGCCGCGGCGGCTTTGCTTTGCGTCGGTTGTATCGTGCGCTCCTCTGGCTGGTTGCGTTCTGCGCAGCTGGCGCGCCGGGCCTTTCACACGCGGCCACAGCAAAGCAGTCACAAGCCCCCAACACCTGGCGCTACGCGTTCGCCGTGGTCGCCAACGTCGTCACCGAACCCGGCGACGAAACGACCTTGCAGCGCCTGATCGATGCCATCGGGCGCGATCCGCAAATCTCTTTCCTCGTCTACGACGGCAACCTCAAAGGCCCGCGCGAGTCGTGCGTCGATCGTCTCTATGAACGCCGCCGCGATCTGCTGGAAGCCTCACGCGCGCCTGTCGTGTTCGTACCTGGGCAGCGCGACTGGGTGACCTGCGGCACAAGCGGCGCGGGCGGTTACGATCCGGTCGAACGGCTCGACTTTCTGCGACAGAATTTTTATGGCGATGCCAGCGCGCTCGGCGAAACACCGCTTTCGCTGACACGCGAAAGCGAGGTCTCGCGCTTTCGCCCCTATCGCGAGAACGTGCGCTGGCAGGTCGGCGACACGGTGTTCGTTACGCTCAACGCCCCCAACGGCAACAATCATTTTCTGAACGCAGGCGGGCGCAATGGCGAGTTCGAAGACCGCGTGATTGCCAACGGCTTCTGGCTCGAACACGCAGCGGAATACGCGCGCCGGCGCAACGCGCGCGCCATCGTCATCTTCATGCAAGCCGATGCGCTGGCCGAGCGCGACGATCGCTCCGAGCGCTTTTCGTGGCTGCGTTTTCATCGCGCGCCGCGTGACGGTTATGCGGAGTTGCGGCGCAGCCTGGTGAAGCTCGCGGACAGTTTCCGCGGGCCGATCATCATCGTGCATCCCGACGAAGCCAGGCTCCCGCGCGGCTTTACGATCGACCAGCCTCTGCGCAATGAAAAAGGAATCAGGATTGCTAACGTAACGCGCGTGGTGTTCTCGCTGCGCGATCCGCTGACGCAATGGCTACAGATCGACGCCGACATGGCGCGCAATACGCCACTGCGCGTGAGCGTCCACGATGTGCCGAAGCACCTGCCCCTGCTGCCGCCGTCGCAGCAGCCGGTGACGCCTGAAATGCCGGAGATTTCGTCGATGCCCGACGTGACGGAGATTCCGGGCATGCAGCAAGCGCCCGACCTGAACGCCGCGAGCGCGGCAAGCGGAAGTGGCGAAGCAATGGGAGGTCTGGCCGTGCCGCCAGCGTCAGGCGCATCGCAAACGGTTGCGCCGCCACGGCCCCTGATGCCGCCGCCGTGGATCCAGCAGCAGACGCCCGCCGCGCCTTCGAATTGACCCGCGACCAAGACCGGAGCTAGAGAACTAATGCAAAGACCGCGGAGAAAAGGCCGCAGAAATGAAAATGCGCCGGCACCGGGAAACCCGGGCCGGCGCATTGTGCATGTTTAGTGCAGGGTCGGCTTGGAGTCGGCTTCGTCGCCGTCCTCGTCTTCGTCCTCATCGACGACTTCGAGACCGTCCGCGCCGTGCGCGTGCTCATGCTCGATTTCGTCTTCGGTCGCCTGACGCACTTCCTTGACGCTCAGCGAGAAACGCAGCGCCATGCCCGCGAGCGGGTGGTTGCCATCGAGCACGACCTTGTCTTCTGCGACATCGGTGACGGTGTAGATGAGCGAGTCGAGATCCTCGTCACCCTCTTCCGGCGTGCCCTCGAACTGCATGCCGACTTCGAGCGGCTCCGGAAAGCGGCCGCGCGGTTCGATCTTCACGAGTTCGGGATCGTACTCGCCGAAAGCGTCCTGCGGCTCAAGCTGGATCTGGGTCTCGAAGCCCGGCTCCTTGCCGTCCAGCACTTCCTCGATCTTGGGGAACGTGCCATCATAGCCGCCGTGCAGATAGACCATCGGCTCGTCGCTTTCCTCAATCAGATTGCCCTGCGCATCCGATAGCTTGTAAGCGACCGACACGACGGTGTCCTTTGCGATTTTCATTCGATTCTCCAGATTACAGACCACATTATACGATGCCCAAGCGGTCCCCTGACCACCCGGAGGACGCCCGCAAGCGGCGCGCCTCCCCTTCCCTGGCATGTCCTGCACCTGATGCGCCCACGCCGCTGCTTGGCGGCCTGAGTCCGGCGCAGTTCATGAAGAAATACTGGCAGAAAAAGCCATTATTGATCCGCCAGGCGATACCCGGCATCGAGGCGCCGCTCTCGCGCGACGAACTCTTCGCGCTGGCCGATAGCGACGATGTCGAGTCGCGCCTCATCACGCATTTCCGCAAGCGCTGGGCGCTCGAACACGGCCCCTTCGCCGCCGACGAACTGCCGACGCCGAAAACGCGCCAGTGGACGCTGCTCGTGCAAGGCGCCGACCTGCACGACGACCGCGCCCGCGCGCTGCTCGAACGCTTCCGCTTTGCGCCCGACGCCCGCCTCGACGATCTGATGATCTCTTACGCGAGCGACGGAGGCGGCGTAGGCCCGCATTTCGACTCCTACGACGTGTTCCTGCTCCAGGTACACGGCAAGCGGCGCTGGCGCATCGGCGCGCAGCGCGATCTGTCGTTGCAGGAAGGCTTGCCGCTGAAGGTGCTCGCGAACTTCGAGCCGGAAGAAGAATGGGTGCTGGAACCCGGCGACATGCTGTACCTGCCGCCGCACATCGCGCACGACGGCGTCGCCGAGGGCGAATGCATGACGTGCTCGATCGGCTTTCGTTCACCTTCCACCGACGAGCTCACGAGCCAGTTTCTCTACTGGCTCGCGGAGCGCGGCGCGGACAACGCACCATCGGCCAATCCGACGCTCTACCGCGACCCCGATCAGCCCGCGGTGTCGCATCCGGCACAACTGCCCCCGGCACTTGTGGAGCGCGTCTCGTCGGTGCTTGCTAAAGTGCGCTGGAACGATGCCGATGTCTCGTCGTTCGTCGGCTCCTGGCTTTCAGAACCGAAATCCAATGTGGTGTTCGACGCCCCCGAAAAGCCCCTCGACGAGGCCCGTTTTGTTGCGCGCGCCGCGAAAAGCGGGATAAGACTCGACCGCAGGACGATCCTGCTTTACGATGCGCGGTCGTATTACCTCAACGGGGAACAGTACTTGCTCAAAGAGGCAAGGAAGTGGCTGCCGGCACTGGCCGATAACCGCTTGCTTGAAGGGAAACGCTTTGTAACACTCTCACACGATTCGAGTGTGACAGTGTTGCTACACGAGTGGTATTGTGCGGGCTGGATTCAGCTTGGGGCGCTTGCGTAAGCGCTCGGGGCTGATATACCGTACGAAGCTTGTATGAGAAAGACAACGTATTGTCCCCGGATTTGTCGACGGTCGATACGAAAGTGCCTATAATTTCCGCCCAGGCCGTAGGGAAGATTCACGCTCTTGCAGTGCATCTCCACCAGCGGCTCAAGGTCGGTGTTGGGGCACATTACCGGTATTATTTTGCGCTGTTGCTTACCTTTAACCATAAAAGGACGTGATCATGAAGAAATCCCTCCTCGTAGCATCCCTGCTGGCAGCTGTTGCACTGGCTGCATGCAACAAGAGCAGCGACCAAGCTGCTGCGCCGGCTAGCGATGCGACCGCTGCTTCGGCACCGGCTGCTGCTGCTTCGGATTCCGCAGCTGCTGCTTCGGGCGCTGCTGCTGCTGCGAGCGACGCTGCTGCTTCGGCTACGGCTGCTGCTTCGGATGCAACGGCTGCTGCTTCGGACGCTGCTGCTTCGGCTGCTGCTCCGGCTTCGGGCGCAAGCCAGTAAGCTGCATTCGCACGTTGCCCGTGCGAAGCTCCGGCTTCAGCGGGCAGCGAAGCGAACCGCCGTGCAGCCTGACGACATCGTCAGTCGCATGACGGGCAAGCAAAAAAGCCACGAACGCAAGTTCGTGGCTTTTTTGTTTGTTGCCTTGATCTGGGTGCCTCAAACGTTGCAGCGGTGACGACCCGTTGATGCATCGACACAACAAAAATGGATTTCATGCCCCGCGCATCGAATTCGAAATGCAACGCGGCATGTAACCCATTTTCTTAATCTGCAAGCGCGTATTACGCGTCTTCCTGTACCTCTTCCTCGCCCGAGAAAAACGCCTGCACGACTTCAATCTCTCGCGTGCGCTTGAACGGTGGCAGGCTCTGCCAGATGCGTCGGCCATAAGGCTTGTCGACCAGGCGCGTGTCGCAGATCATCAGCACGCCGCGATCGGTTTCCGCGCGAATCAGGCGCCCTGCGCCCTGCTTGAGCGTGATGACGGCTTGCGGCAACTGATGAACCGCAAACGGGCTCAAGCCCTTCTTCGTCAACGCGTCGAGGCGTGCGGCCAGCACCGGGTCATCCGGCGGCGCGAAAGGCAGCTTGTCGATGACGACGAGCGACAAGGCGTCGCCGCGCACGTCCACGCCTTCCCAGAAGCTCTGGCTGCCCACCAGGATCGCATTGCCATAAGCGCGGAAGCGCTCGAGCAGCTCGGTGCGGCTCGCATCGCCCTGGACGAGCAGTGGTGTCTTCCAGCCGCGCGCTTCGATCGTGTCGCGCAGCCGATCGGCGATCTTGTTGACCGCACGCAAGGTCGTACACAGCATGAAGACGCCGCCGCCCGACGCTTCGATAGCCGGCAACGCAGCATCGAACACGGCATCGGTGAATTGCGGCGAAGACGGCTGCGGCATATTGCGCGGCACGTACAGCAAGCCCTGCTGCGGATAGTCGAACGGACTCGGCAAGGTCATCGAACGACGCGAGCTCAAACCCATCTGCGCCGCATAGTGCGTGAAGTCGCCGCGCACTGACAACGTGGCCGACGTGAAGATCCACGTGCGCGGCACACCTGCGCGCTGCTTCGCGAAAATTGGCGCAACGGAAAGCGGCGTTTCGTGGAGCTGCACCGTGTGCGAAAACACTTCGACCCAGCGGACTTTCTCGTCGTCGTCCGGATAGCGCGCTTCGTCGCCGTCGCCTTCCTTTTCGCGCTTGTTGTCGCTGGCCACGACTTCAGCAACAGCGCCAGGCGACGTCCAGCCATTGAGCACGCCCTGCAGTTCGCGCGCGCGGCGCAGGCAGGCGCCCAGCGATTCAGCACGCTCGGCCTGGCTCGCAAGCGCGTTGGCGAGCGTACCGAGTTCGGTCTGCAACGTGTCCAGCGTGTCGAACAACGGATGGTCTTCCGGCAACTGCGTGATCGACACGCGCAGCGAATCCTCCTTGAACGCCAGCCGCACGTCGCGCGCCGCTCGCTCCAGGCCAGCGCCGAGCTTGACCCACTCGACCGCATCGCGCGCATGGCTCAAGCCTTCGGCGACGCAATCGCGCGCGAGTTCGAGGAACTGCGTGGTCGACAGCGTCTCGCCGAAGAACAGCGTGGCCGTTTCGGGCAACTGGTGCGCTTCGTCGAAGATGATCGTGTTCGCGCTGGGCAACAGTTCGGCCATGCCGGTGTCGCGCAGCATGATGTCGGCGAAGAACAGGTGGTGATTCACGACGACGACGTCGGCTTGCTGCGCCTCGCGGCGCGCCTGCATCACGAAGCAGTCCTTGTAGTTCGGGCACTCCTGGCCGAGGCAGTTATCGCGCGTCGACGTGACCATCGACCACACTGCTGCCGTTTCCGGCACGCTGGCCAGTTCAGCCTTGTCGCCCGAGCGCGTGATCTTCGCGAACCGGATGATCTCCTGCAGGTACGCCGTCTCCTGACGCGACGGCAGGCGACCATTGTCGGCCGTGCGCTGGAGGTAGTAGTGACACAGATAGTTCGAGCGGCCCTTGAGCATCGCGATGCTCACCGGCACGGCAAGCGCATCGCGCACCGTCGGAATATCGCGCGCGAAAAGCTGATCCTGAAGGTGCTTCGTGCCCGTGGAGACGATCACCTTGCCGCCCCACAGCATCGCAGGCACGAGGTACGCATAGGTCTTGCCGGTGCCGGTGCCGGCTTCGACGATCAAGGTGTTGTCGCCGGATTCGGCGGCGGCGTGGGCGGCCTCTTCGGCCTGCGGTGCGACAGGCGCCGGAGCGCCACGTTCCAGGCGGCGCGCCGGACGCGACTGCAACTCGAATGCAGCCGGCTCGGCCTGCGCCTGTGCAGCGGCTTCCATGGCGGCCGCAACGGCGCGCGCCATTTCGATCTGCGCGGCGCGCGGACGATAACCGTCGATCTCGCGTGCAAGCAGGCCATTGGCGGCGAACAGTTCTTCGAGTTCGGCGCCACGGCGTGCGCTCAATGCGGGCGCCGACGCCGTTTGCGCGGCGCGCGCGTCACCGCTGCGCGCATTGTCGTCGCGCGCAGAACCGGATCGGGAAACGGTCGTTGAATTCAAGGCAAGCGGTTCCTGCTCGGTCCTCGAAGCGCGGCCCGACTGCTGCCGCGCCCCGGCGCCTGCCGGGACCCGGAATCAGGCGTGCCCGTTCGAGGTCTTCGGTAAATCGGGGTCTAGCTGCAATTGCAGCAAGAGAATGTTGTCTTTCAGCTTAAGCTTGCGCCTCTTCAGCTTTTGCAGCTCGAGATCGTCGAAGTCCGACGTCTCGCACATTCGTTCAATCACACGGTCAAGATCGCCGTGTTCCGATTCCAGTTGCAGAATGCGGTCACGAAGGACCTCGCTCTTGACTTCACGTTGCTCGCGCATGCTCGCCTCCTCGTCATGAACGGCGTGCGCCTTGCGAAGGGTCACACGCCTGAGGTTGCTGTCTGGCTGAAAAAGCGTCGTGTTGCGGGGTGCTGCGATTTGCTGCTGGCTACTGCGGCCTGGTGTTACTGACCCTGCTGCTGTTGCTGCTTGAGTTGCTGTTGCTGCTGTTCCTGCTGCTGCTTTTGCTGTTGCTGCTGCTGTGCCTTTTCGGCCGCCTGCTTCTGACGCGCTTCGACGTCAGACTTGTGCTTCGCCGCGTCTGCCTGCTTCTGCTGGAAACGCTCGGCCTTGTCGGCACGCTCCTGCGCCTTCTGCTGGCCTTCGCGGCGCGCCTGATCAAGCTGCGTCTGGTAATCCGACTGCTTCTTGTCGTAGGCGGCCTGATTGGCCGAACGCTGCGACTGGGCCTGCGCGCCTTCACGTTGCGCCTGGTCCAGCGCGTGTTGCTGCTGCTTCTGCTGGAACGCCTGCTCGTTCGCCGCGCGCTGCGGCGCTTCCGCCTGGCGCTGCGCCTGATCGAGCTCGTGCTGGCGCTGCTTGTCCTCGAACGACTTCGCGCTCGCCGCCTCGTTGGCGGCACGCTGCGGTGCGTCGGCCTGGTCACGGGCGCGTTGCAGCGCGGCCTGCTCGTCGCGGCGACGTGCGTTGTCGGCACGCTGCTCTTCGTCGAGCGCCAGCTGCTGGTGGCGGATATCCGCCTGCACCACGCGCATTGCGTCGCGCGCCTTGCCCAGACAGTGATTCACGAAAAACGTGTCGTAGCAATTGTGCTGCGCCACGCCGTACTGATAGTTGTTTTCCGCCGTGCGACGATCAAGCACCTTCTGGCGTGCGGCGAAATCGTTCTGGATAGCCGCGTTCTGCTCGCTCGACGAACCCTGCGCACCGCTTGCGTCAGTGGCGCCAGGCGACACGACTGCCCCGGATGCCGGGCGTGCCGCTTGCGCGCCATTTGCCGACGGATCGACGCCGGAAACCATTCCAGGGGCTGCTGCCTCCTGCGCGAGGGCCGGAACACTCGCCGTGGCCAGCAAGGCAACGGCACAAGCCGCCGCGCGGGCGGTGGTCTGCCATGCCGCGGCTTCGCGCACACGGGACCGGACAGATAACAATCGGGATGGGTTCAACGTCTTCTGAGGGCAGCGGAACATGCCGCAAATTCTAACACCCCCCGGGTTGAGCGCCCCGCCATTTATGGCAAAATGACCCGCTCCACTGGCCGGCGGGCGCGCCTTCGCGGACCTGCCCCGCCGGTTGCCGCACCGGTTGCCGGAACTTCAATCCGGACCGCAAACCGATCCTCGCAGGAATATCCAGACCCTATGACGGAAACCGTAGCACTCAAGATCGTCCAGCGTATCGCCAGCGAACTGACCGTCCAGCCGCGTCAGGTGGCAGCCGCCGTCCAGCTTCTCGACGAAGGAGCGACTGTTCCGTTCATCGCCCGATACCGCAAGGAAGTCACGGGCAATCTCGACGATACGCAACTGCGCACGCTCGAGGAGCGGCTGATCTATCTGCGCGAGCTCGAAGACCGCCGCGCCGCGATCCTCGCGAGCATCGAAGAGCAAGGCAAGCTCACCGACGAACTGCGCACCGCCATCGAGACCGCCGACAGCAAGCAGGTTCTCGAAGATCTCTACCTGCCGTACAAGCCCAAGCGCCGCACGCGCGCGCAGATCGCGCGCGAAGCCGGACTGCAGCCGCTCGCCGACGCCCTGCTCGCCAACCCGCTGCTCGATCCGCAAACGGAAGCCGCGCAGTACGTGGACGCCGAAAAGGGTGTCGCCGACGTGAAGGCTGCGCTCGACGGCGCGCGCGACATTCTGTCGGAGCAGTTCGGCGAAACGGCCGAGCTGCTGGGCAAGCTGCGCGACTGGCTGCACAACCAGGGCGTGGTGATGTCGAGCGTGGTCGAAGGCAAGGAAAACGAGGAAGGCGAGAAGTTCCGCGACTACTACGACTACTCGGAAACCATCAAGACCGTGCCGTCGCACCGCGCGCTCGCCCTCTTCCGCGGCCGCAACGCCGGCGTGCTGATGGTGAAGCTGGGTCTGGGCGGCGAGCTCGACACGCAGACGCCGCATCCGGGCGAAGCGCATATCGCGCGTCACTTCGGCATCGCCAACCAGGGCCGTGCAGCGGACAAGTGGCTTTCGGACGTGTGCCGCTGGTGCTGGCGCGTGAAGGTGCAGCCGCATCTCGAAAACGAACTGCTGACGAACCTGCGCGAGCAGGCCGAAAACGAGGCGATCCGCGTGTTCGCGCGCAACCTCAAGGATCTGCTGCTGGCCGCGCCGGCTGGCCCGAAGGCCGTGATCGGCCTCGATCCGGGTCTGCGCACGGGCGTGAAGGTGGCCGTGGTCGATCGCACCGGCAAGGTGCTCGCAACCGACACGATCTACCCGCACGAGCCGCGCCGCGACTGGGACGGCTCGCTTGCCAAGCTTGCGCGCATCGCCGCGCAGACGCAGGCCGAACTCATCAGCATCGGCAACGGAACCGCTTCGCGCGAGACCGACAAGCTTGCGAGCGAACTGATCTCGAAGCACCCGGAACTGAATCTGCAAAAGATCGTCGTGTCCGAAGCGGGCGCATCGGTTTATTCGGCGTCCGAACTGGCGGCGAAGGAATTCCCGGACATGGACGTCTCGCTGCGCGGCGCCGTGTCGATTGCGCGCCGCCTGCAAGACCCGCTCGCCGAACTCGTGAAGATCGAGCCGAAGGCGATTGGCGTCGGCCAGTACCAGCACGACGTGAACCAGCGCGAACTCGCGCGCTCGCTCGATGCGGTCGTCGAGGACTGCGTGAACGCGGTGGGCGTGGATGCGAATACGGCGTCGGTGGCACTGCTCGCGCGCGTGTCGGGCCTGAACTCGACGCTCGCACGTAATATCGTCGATTACCGCGACGCGAACGGCCCTTTCCCGTCGCGCGAACACCTGAAGAAGGTGCCGCGTCTGGGCGACAAGACCTTCGAGCAGGCTGCGGGCTTCTTGCGCATCAATAGCGGCGAGAATCCGCTCGATCGCTCGTCGGTTCACCCGGAAGCGTATCCGGTCGTCGAACGCATGCTCGCGAAGATCAAGCGCGCCATCGGCGACGTGCTGGGCAATCGCGAGGCGCTGTCCGGCCTCTCGCCCACCGAGTTCGTCGACGACCGTTTCGGTCTGCCGACCGTGCGCGACATCCTGAGCGAGCTCGAAAAGCCGGGCCGCGATCCGCGCCCCGAGTTCAAGACGGCAACCTTCCGCGAAGGCGTCGAGAAGGTATCCGATCTCGTGCCGGGCATGGTGCTCGAAGGCGTCGTGACCAACGTGGCGGCGTTCGGCGCGTTCATCGACGTGGGCGTGCATCAGGATGGTCTCGTGCACGTGTCGGCGCTGTCGACGAAGTTCATCAAGGATCCGCACGAAGTCGTGAAGGCCGGCCAGGTCGTGAAGGTGAAGGTGCTCGACGTCGATGTGAAGCGTCAGCGCATCGCACTCACGATGCGCATGGACGACGATCCCGCGAGCGCCGCGCAGCGTAGCGGCGGCGGCTCGGGCAGCGGCGGTCGTGATCGCAATGACCGTGGCGGCAATGCCAATCGCGGCGGCCAGCGATCGCGTGATGCGGAACCGGCCGGTGCAATGGCCGCCGCGTTTGCGAAGTTGAAGCGGTAACGCTCCTGTCGCGCACGTGAGTCTTCGGGCTCACGTTGCTCGTGCAACAAAAAAGGCGCCTCACGGCGCCTTTTTTGCATCTGGCTCCGGCCAACGCCGGAGCGAACATCAAATCTCGATCTTCGTCCCCAGCTCCACGACCCGATTGGCCGGAATGCTGAAGAAGTCGGTCGGCTTCGCGGCGTTCTGATGCATCCACGCGAAGATGCGTTCGCGGAAGATCGACATGCCTGGCAACTGTGTCGGCACCACGGTTTCGCGCGCGAGGAAGAACGACGTGTCCATCATCTCGAACGCCAGGCCTTCCGAACGCCCGATCTCTTCGAGCACGGCCTTCACATCAGGCGTCTCGTTGAAACCATAGTCGGCCTTCACGAGATACAGCCCACCGCCGATATCCTTGACCGTCACGCGCTCCGCATTCGGCACGTAGGGAATGTCGCGAATCTTGAACGTGAGAAAGATCGTGCGCTCGTGCAGCACCTTGTTGTGCTTGAGGTTGTGCAACAGGCTTACCGGCACGAGCGTATCGCTGCCCGTGAGATAGATCGCCGTGCCCGAAACACGATGCGGCGGGTGCGCAAGCAGGCCCTGAAGGAACGGCATGAGCGGGATACCGTCGGCAGCGGTGCGCTCCTTGACGATCATGCGCCCCTTGAACCAGGTCATCAGCAGGAAGAACAGCAGCGCGCCGATGCCAAGCGGCAGCCAGCCGCCTTCTTCGACCTTCAGCAGGTTCGCGCCGAAGAAGCCCAGGTCGACGGCCAGCAGCACCGAGATGATGCCGGCCACGAGCGCCCGGTTCCACTTCCACACCTTCGTCATCACGACGGCGACGAGGATCGTGGTGATCACCATCGTCGCGGTCACGGCGATACCGTAGGCCGCTGCCAGGTTGTCCGAGCTCTTGAACGCAACCACGATGCACAGAATGATGAAGAGCAGCATCCAGTTCACGACCGGCACATAGATCTGGCCGATGGCGAGATCGGAGGTATGCAGCACCTTCATGCGCGGCACGTAGCCGAGCAGAATCGCCTGGCTCGTCAGCGAATACGCGCCGGAAATCACGGCCTGCGATGCGATCACGGTCGCAACCGTCGACAGCACGACAAGCGGCAGCAGCGCCCAGTCCGGCGCGAGCAGGAAGAACGGATTTTCGATCGCGCGATGGTCTTGCATCAGCAGCGCGCCCTGGCCGAAATAGTTGAGCACGAGCGACGGCATCACCAGCGTGTACCACGCGCAGCGGATCGGCTTCGCACCGAAGTGGCCCATGTCAGCGTAGAGCGCCTCCGCGCCGGTCAGCACCAGCACGACCGAGCCGAGCACCACGTAAGCCTGCAGCAGGTGCGCGCCCATGAACGTAAAGGCGTAGTACGGATTGAGCGCGGCGATCACGCCCGGCTGCTCCACGATGCGCGACACGCCCAGCACGGCGATGGTTACGAACCACAGCACCATGATCGGCCCGAACAGGCGACCGACGAGCGAGGTGCCGTGGCGCTGGATCCAGAACAGCGCGATCAGAATCACCATCGTCAGCGGCAACACCAGATGCGTGAGCTTGGGTGCGGCGATTTCCAGGCCCTCGACCGCCGACATCACGGAGATCGCCGGGGTGATCACGGCGTCGCCATAGAACATGCAGGCGCCAAAAATGCCCAGCGCGGTGAGCACCACGGCCGCCTTGCTCCTGCGGTCGAACGAGCGCAGCGCGAGCGCCATGAGCGCGAGCACGCCGCCTTCGCCGTTGTTGTCGGCGCGCATCACGATGAGCACGTACTTGACGCTGACGACAATCATGATCGCCCAGAACAGCAGCGAGATGACGCCGAGGATCGACGTGTTATTGAGGGGAATGCCGTGGGCGGGGCTGAACGCCTCTTTGAGCGAGTACAGCGGACTCGTACCGATGTCGCCGAACACCACGCCAATGGCCGCTACGGCGAGTGAGGGCAGCGGCTGTTTTGCCACGTGCGTGCTAGTTGTCATATACGCAGAGATCCGTTTGAGGCGGAAAAAACGAGCGCTATTCTAAACCGGCTTGGGGGCGGAACCCAGAGGCATCGCTGGATGTTCGTTATGGCCCCGTCACGTATCCAGTCCCGCGCAGTTTAGCATTCGCCTTTGACAGCGTCTGCCCGCTTGCGCGGCGACGCACGCGCAAGCGGGCCCATAACGCCGGCGCGGCCGTTGCGCAAGGGCTTCGCGCATAAAAAAACGGAGCCTCAAGAGGCTCCGTTCGATTCCTGGCCACTGGCCGGCGCTTAACGACGCTGCCGGCGGCTCAGGCCATCCTGGACTGGCTTACTTCTGCGAATCCTGCTGGGCCTGCTGGAGGCCGCGCTTGATCCATGCGCCAAGGTTATGCGGACGCACCGTGTCCCATTCCTCGAAAGGCTGGTGGATCCACGGGTTGGTCGGCAGATGCTGGACGAAATAGTCCGGCGTGACCTTCGAGCAGCCCTTGTACCAGAGCACCGCGGAACGCACGCCGGTCACAGCCGGGTAACGCACCTTGAGGTGTTCCTGCACGCGGGCAAGCGTCACGCCCGAATCGACTAGGTCGTCGACCAGCAGCACGTTGCCCGAGAGCTCGCCGCGCGTCATCGTGATGTACTGCGCGATGTCGAGATCGCCCTGCTCCGTGCCCGCAGCTTCGCGGTACGAGCTGGTTGCGAGGATCGCCAGCGGCAGATCGTAGATGCGCGAGAGCTGGTCACCCACGCGCAGACCGCCGCGTGCGAGGCACAGGATCTGGTCGAACTTCCAGCGCGACTCATGTACCTTGAGCGCGAGCAGCTCGATCAGCCGGTGATATTCGTCCCAGCCTACCCACAGGTGCTTGTCGTCGTTGCGCGGGTCCGTCATTTGAATCATCTTTTGCTTCTACCTTCTTACAACTTAGACCTTGAACGGGTGACGCAGCAGGATCGTTTCGTCGCGATCCGGGCCGGTCGACACCATGTCGATCGGCACGCCGGCGACTTCCTGCACGCGCGTGAGGTACGCCTGCGCGCTCTTGGGCAGTGCGTCGAACTGCGTGACGCCGATCGTGCTTTCCTTCCAGCCCGCGAACGTCTCGTAGACCGGCTCGCACGCTGCAACCTGCGATGCGCCGCGCGGCAGAATGTCCACGTCCTTGCCATCGACCTTGTAGCCGACGCACAGCTTCACTTCTTCGAGGCCGTCGAGCACGTCGAGCTTGGTGATGCACAGGCCCGTCACGCCGTTGATCTGGATGGAGCGGCGCAGCGCGGCGGCGTCGAGCCAGCCGGTGCGGCGCGGACGGCCCGTGACCGAACCGAATTCCTTGCCGACCTTCGCGAGCGTAAGGCCCACTTCTTCCTGGCGATCAGCGTTGTCGGCATCGTACAGTTCGCTCGGGAACGGGCCCGAACCGACACGCGTGCAGTACGCCTTGGTGATGCCGAGCACGTAGTTCAGCTTTTGCGGGCCGACGCCTGCGCCTGCCGATGCCGCGCCTGCAACGCAGTTGCTCGACGTGACGAACGGGTACGTGCCGTGGTCGATGTCGAGCAGCGTGCCTTGCGCGCCTTCGAACAGCAGGTTGCTGCCTTCGTTGTTCACGTCATAAAGACGACGCGAAACGTCCGTTACCATCGGCTTCAGACGGTCGGCGTACGAGAGCATCGTGTCCAGCGTCTGCTGATAGTCGACCGCCGGCGCGCCCAGATACTGCGTGAGCACGAAGTTGTGATAGTCGAGGTTTTCGCGCAGACGGGCAGCGAAGATTTCCGGCTCGAACAGATCCTGCACGCGCAGACCGCGGCGTGCCACCTTGTCTTCGTAAGCCGGGCCGATGCCGCGGCCAGTCGTGCCGATCTTCGCGGCGCCGCGCTTGGCTTCGCGCGCCTGGTCGATGGCGATGTGGTACGGCAGGATGAGGGTTGTCGCTTCGGAGATGAAGAGGCGCTTCTGGACGTCGATGCCCGCTTCTTCGAGTTCGCCGATTTCCTTGAACAGGGCCTCGGGCGACAGCACCACGCCGTTGCCGATGTAGCAGGCGACGCCGGCACGCATGATGCCCGACGGGATCAGTCGGAGGATGGTCTTCTTGCCGCCGATGATGAGAGTATGGCCGGCGTTGTGACCGCCCTGGAAACGCACCACGCCTTGCGCGTGGTCCGTCAGCCAGTCGACGATCTTGCCCTTGCCTTCATCGCCCCATTGGGTGCCCACGACGACGACATTGCGTCCCGGGGTTACATTCACTGCGCTGGCAGACATGGTGTTTCGTTAGCTGGTTAAAAACGTATTCTACCTGGGTTCGGCAGCGAGGCCGCCACTTTTTCCCGAAATTCGCGGAATTTCCTTTTGCGCTCAACGGTATGCGGGACGGCGACGGGTGCTTACTGCACCCTACGCGCGCCCTTCCCGCGCCATCAAGCGGACATTTCAGGCGCCGCGCGCTTGCACGATCCACGCACCGTCGCGCTCGACCAGCACGCGGTCGCAGGCGAATTCGTCCATGTCGTGTTCGTGGCCCGGCAGCGCCTGGATGACCACTTCGCCCGCGTCGCGCAGGGCCGCGACGGCAGCGCGCAGCGCTTCGTCGTGACGCCACGGCGCGAGCACCGCCGTGCTGCGCGCTTCCACCGGCGAAATACGCGCCACTTCGCGCAGATCGAGCGAGAAGCCCGTCGCCGCGCGCGCACGGCCATAGGCCTCGCCCACCTTGTCGTAACGGCCGCCGCGCGCGACCGCGTTCGGCACGCCGTCCACATACGCCGAGAACATCACGCCGCTGTGGTACGCGTAACCGCCCAGGTCCGCGAGGTCGAGCATCAGCTCGGCGCCTTCGATTTCGCGCATCAGGAACGCGAGGTCGTCGAGCGCGCGCGCAATGCCCGGCAGCGCCGGCAGACGCGCACGCGCCTCGTCGATCACGCTCGCGTCGCCGTACAGCGACGGCAGCGCGCGCAGTGCGTCGCGCGAAGCCGGCTGGAGATTTGCGGTGAGTTCGGCCAGACGCGGCACGTCCTTTCCTGCGAGCGCTTCATACAGAGCGTCGCCGAGCGCGGCGGCTGCCGGATCGGCTTCGAAAATCGCCGCGAGCACACCCGCGTGCGAGAGATCGAGGCGCACCTTCGACAGGCCCGCGAGGCGCAGCGCGTCGAGCAGCAGTTGCTGGATTTCGAGGTCGGCTTCGAGGCCGGCGTGACCATAGATTTCCGCGCCGATCTGGATCTGCTCGCGCGTCGCGTGCAGGCCGCGCGGACGCGTATGCAGCACGTTGCCCGCGTAGCACAGGCGCGTCACGCCCTGACGGTTCAACAGGTGCGCGTCGATACGCGCCACCTGCGGCGTCATGTCGGCGCGCAGGCCGAGCGTGCGGCCCGACAGCTGATCGACGAGCTTGAAGGTGCGCAAATCGAGATCGCGCCCACTGCCGACCAGCAGCGACTCGATGTACTCGAGCAGCGGCGGCATGACCATTTCGTAGCCATAGGCGCGGAAGCGGTCCAGCAGGCGGCGGCGCAGCTCTTCGATCTTGCGCGCCTCGGACGGCAGCACGTCGGCGATATTCTCGGGGAGTAACCAGGTCGACATCGGGGAAATCCTACGACGATAAGGGCCACGCAAAAACGTCACGCGGAACGTAACGACGGCGCGCGCGAACACACGCCCAGTGCGGGCCGGACGATAGAAACGGCGCACGCCTCGCGGCGCGCGCCTTGAATTCAGGTAGCGAGCATCAGCAGCACGAGACCGAGCACCATCACAATCAGCCCGCCGATCCGGATGTGATGGGGAGGCCGTTCCGCAATTCTACGGAAAGTGTCACGCCACGCCGTCGGGAAGACGAACGGGAACATGCCCTCGATAATCAGCATCAACGCGATCGCGAGCAACAGGGAGCCGGCTATGTCCATGCGATGAAGATGCGCCGCGCACGCGCGCGGCGCCAATGTCTCGTTTAATGTTTGCGCGGTGCGGCGGGAGCCGACGGCGCGTCGCCACTGGGACTACGCATGAAGCGGAAGAAGTCGCTCGACGAATCGACCACGACGACGTCGCCCGGCTTGAAGCTCTCGCGGTACGCCTGCATGCTTTGGTAGAAGCGATAGAAGTCCGGATCGCGACCGTACGCCTGCGCGGCGATGGCGGCAGCCTTGCCGTCGCCTTCGCCCTTGATGGCTTGCGCCTGGCTGTAGGCATCGGCGACCGCGCCCTGCTGCTTGCGCTCCGCATCGTCCTTGATCTGCTGCGCCTCTGCTGCGCCCTTCGCGCGCTCGTCGGCGGCGGCCTGCTCGCGTGCGGCGCTCATGCGCTTGTAGACCACGTCGGCGAGTTCGGCCGGATAGTCGATGCGCGTGAGTTCGATGTCGATGACATCGATGCCCAGCGGCGCAGCGGCCGTCTTCAGTTCGTCGCGTGCGCGGCTGGCGATCGCTTCCTGCTGCGCCAGCGCGTCGGACAGCGTGACCTTCGAGAACGCGTCCGACAACGCATCGCGCGAAAGCGAAGCGAGCCGGTCGGCAAGCGTCTGCGGGTCGCCCTTGGTTGCCGCGAACAGCTTGAGCGGCTCACCGATGCGGTAACGCACAACCGGGTTCACGAGCAGCTCGGTCTTGTCCGACGTCGTATAGCGGTCGGCGTCCGGCGCGTCGAACGCCTGGATGCGGGTATCGAGGAACGTCGCGGTCTGGAACGGCGGCGGCAGCTTCACGTGCAGGCCCGGCTCGGCGAGCGAGGCCTTCGAGCCGCCCGACGACGACACCACAGCCACATGGCGCGGATCGACGACGAACACCGCCGACGAAGCGACAAGCACCACCACCACGAAGGCGACGACAAACGCAATGATCTTGTTCATGTCGGCGCCCCTTATTGCACGTCGTCTTCGCGGCCGCGCGAGCGGAACGCGTCGCGCGAACGGAAGGCGTCGCTCGCGGCTTGCGCGGCGTCGCTGGCCGAAGGAGCCGGCGCCGCTGCGGCGCCCTGCTGCGTGGCTTGCGGCTGGCTTTGCGGCTGAGCGTTCTGCTGCGAATCGCCGTTCGTGCTGCTCGTGCTGCCCGTGCTATTCGTTGCCGGTGCGGACGCAGCGCTGCCGTTCGCATCGTTGGCACCGTTCGCAGCAGGCGCATTCGCTGCCGCCGCGCCCGATGCGGCGACAGCTGCCGCAGCGCGCTGACGCGTCGCATCGACGATCTTGTCGAGCGGCAGATAGATCACGTTATTGCCCGACTTGCTGTCGACGAACACCTTCGTCGTATTCGAGTAGATGTGCTGCATCGTATCCAGGTACATGCGCTCGCGAATCACGGCCGGAGCCTTCGCGTACTGCTCGTAGACGCTGTTGAAACGCTGGGCGTCGCCCTGTGCCTGCTCGACCACGCGATCGCTATACGCCTTGGCGTCGTCGATCAGCTTGGCGCCGTCGGCCTGCGCGCGCGGCAGCAGTTGATCGGCGTAAGCCTGCGCGTCGCGCTTCGCACGTTCGCGATCCTGATGAGCCTTCGCTTCATCGTCGAACGCCGCCTGTACGCGATCGGGTGCAGCAACGCTCTGGATCGTCACGCCCACCACGCCCAGGCCCGTCTTGTACTGGTCGAGCGCATGCTGGATCGTATCGGCGAGTTGCGCGCGGATCGGTTCGCGATCGGCGTAAAGAAGATCGTTGGTGCTATGCGCGCCCACGACCGTGCGTACGGCGGCCTGGGCGGCCTGGCTCACGGTGAGATCGGGGTCGACGCTGCGGAACAGGTAATCGGTCGGCTGCTTGACCTGGTACTGAACGATCAGGCGCACGTCGAGAATATCGCCGTCATGCGTAATCACGGACGCGTCCTTCACGTTCGACGGACGCACCGGATTGTTGCGGCCGATCTCGACGCTGCGGATCTGGCCGACGTTCACGATGTCGTGCGCCTGGAACGGGAACGGCAGACGCCAATGAACGCCTGGCCCCACGGTGTGCCGATACTGGCCGAACTGAAGCACCACGCCGGCCTGGCCGTCCTGAACGATGAACACGCCGCTGCCGACATAAATGGCAATCAGCACGCCGAGCACGATGCCCACGCCGATGCGCGCGCCGTGGCCGTTGTCCGGACGCGGGCCGAGGCCGCCAGGCCCCTTGCCCTTCTTGCCGAAGAACGACGACAGGCGGCGGTTGAACTCGCGCCACATTTCGTCGAGATCGGGCGGGCCGTCGCCCTGGCCGCCGCCGTTGTTGCCGTTTTTGCCGTTGTTACCGGAGGGACGCCGCGCGTCCTCGTTGCGCTGGCCATTGCCCTCGCCGCGGCCCCATCGCGGGTCGTTCAGCGAGAAAATGGCACGCGCGCGCCAGCCAGTCCGCTTGTTGTAATCGTTCACCTGTGTTCGTTCACCAGAGTAGACAGCGGGTCATGTGCGTGGAAGTGCGCCCGCGCGCCACGAATGGCGACGCCGGGCGCTGCCGGTTGGGGTCAGCGGCCGTGCTCGGGTTCCCTGCTGGGTTCGTGCGACAGCGGACTCCAGTCGGCGGCGACTTGAGGCTGCGACGGCTCGACGAGCGGCTCGGCAGTCGCGATTTCGGCGATGGCGGCGCGCAGCGCATCCAGTCCGACGCCCGTGCGCGCGCTCAAAAAGACGCGCGAAATATTACCATACTCGTCCCGCTCGACCTTCCCGCCTCGGGCCGCCAGTTCGGGCACGGCGTCGATCTTGTTGAACACCAGCACCTGGCGGATCGTATCGGCGCCGATCTCGTGCAGCACCTCGTTCACCTGGTCGATCTGGTCGAGTCGCACCGCGCTCGACGCATCGACCACGTGCAGCAGAAGGTCGGCCTGCACGGTTTCCTGCAGCGTCGCGCGGAAAGCGGCCACCAGTTGGTGAGGCAGTTCGCGGATAAAACCCACGGTGTCGGACAGCACGATCTGGCCGACTTCGTCGCCGAGCCACACGCGCCGCGAAGTCGTGTCGAGCGTCGCGAACAACTGGTCGGCCGCATAGGCCTGCGCCTTGGTGAGCGCATTGAACAGCGTGGACTTGCCCGCGTTCGTATAGCCGACGAGCGAGACGCTCATCGTGCGCGTGCGTTCGCGCTGACGGCGCTGCGTACCATGCTGACGGCGCAGTTTCGCGAGCTTGCCTTGCAGCATCTTGATGCGCTCGCCGATCAAGCGGCGGTCGGTTTCAAGCTGCGTTTCGCCAGGGCCGCGCAGACCGATACCGCCCTTCTGGCGCTCAAGGTGAGTCCACGCGCGCACAAGGCGCGTCGCAAGGTACTGAAGCTGGGCGAGTTCGACCTGCAGCTTGCCTTCGTGGCTGCGTGCGCGTTGCGCAAAAATGTCGAGAATGAGGCTCGTGCGATCCACCACGCGGCGGCCGAGTGCGCGCTCCAGATTACGTTGCTGGGCGGGCGACAGCGCGTGATTGAAGATGACGATTTCGATGTCGTTCGCTTCACAGGCGAGACGGAGTTCCTCGGCCTTGCCGCTGCCGATGAACATGGCAGCGTCGGGGCTGGAACGGCGCCCGGTGAGCGTGACAGCGGGAGTGGCGCCCGCGCTTTTAGCGAGCAGGCTGAGTTCTTCGAGGCTGGCTTCGAAGTCGGTCTTGCCGAAGTCGATGCCGACAAGTGCGGCGTTGATCAAATTAGCTGGTATCAAAATGGAAACGGCCGGCCCGGAAGCGCCTGCGAGGCACCCCGAACCGGCCGCGTCATGGGTCAGGACGCTTCCGAGTCCGGGTGGAAGTTCACCGGACGGGCCGGGACCACCGTGGAAATGGCGTGCTTGTAAACCATTTGCGTAACCGTATTACGGAGCAACACGACGTACTGGTCGAACGATTCAATGTTCCCCTGAAGCTTGATGCCGTTGACCAGGTAGATCGAAACAGGCACGTGCTCCTTGCGCAGCGCGTTCAGAAACGGGTCTTGTAACAGTTGCCCTTTGTTGCTCATAGCAAACTCCGTATTTTTTTGCAGGTTTAACTTATATTGGGATGAAGAAAAAGAAATCCACCACCAATCGCTACACTATAGCTGATTCTCGTTACCCCGCGCCGCTAGCGACGGCCCAGCCAGACGGCCTGACCGCCGGATTGACGCGGCAATGCGCGGTAGCGAACGCAGCTCAACTCTTTTCGGTGTAGGGGTTCGTCGAAGAACGAAACTCTATGCGCAATGGAGTGCCCTTCAGCGAGAAAGTTTCCCGGAAGCGGTTCTCCAGATAGCGTTTGTAGGTTTCCGTGACCGCGTCGAGCGCATTGCCGTGCACCACGATAATCGGCGGGTTCTGTCCCCCCTGGTGCGCGTAACGCAGCTTCGGACGCACCGGGCCACGGCGGCGCGGCTGCTGGAATTCCACGGCTTCGATCAGCGCGCGCGTGAGCTTCGGCGTGGGCAGCTTGGCCATGGCGGCGGCATAGGCGTCGTCCACCGAGCGCATCAGCGGGCCGATACCGAACTTTTCCGTCGCCGAGATAAAGCGCATTTCCGCGAAATCGAGGAACTTCAGCTTGCGTTGCAGGTGGTGCTTGGTGCGCTCACGTGCGTGATCGTCCATGCCGTCCCACTTGTTCACGCCCACGACCAGCGCGCGGCCCTGCTCGACCACGAAGCCCGCAATATGCGCGTCCTGGTCGGAAATTTCCTGATGCGCGTCGAGCAGCAGGATCACCACATTGGCGTCGGCGATCGACTGCAGCGTCTTCACGACCGAGAACTTCTCGATTGCCTCGAACACCTTGCCGCGGCGGCGCAGGCCGGCCGTATCGATCAGCGTGTATTTCTTGCCGTTGCGCTCGAAGTCGACATAGATCGAATCGCGCGTCGTGCCCGGCATGTCGAACGCGATCACGCGGTCTTCGCCGATCAGCGTATTGACGAGCGTCGACTTGCCCACGTTCGGACGGCCGACGATTGCGATTTTCACGCCGTGCTTGCTGGCGTCGTCTTCGTCTTCTTCCGGACGATCCGCGTAGGCCTGGTCGAGCGCCTCGTTGATCATTTCCGTCACGCCGTCGCCGTGCGCAGCCGAAATTGCGCGCGGGTCGCCCAGACCCAGCTCGTAGAAGTCGGCGGCCACGGCGCTGTACTTCATGCCTTCGGCCTTGTTGACCACGAGGAAGATCGGTCGGCCGGTCTTGCGCAGGTAATCGGCGATGTGCTTGTCCTGCGGCGCGAGGCCGTTACGGCCGTCGCAGATGAACACGACGATGTCGGCTTCCTCGACCGCCTGGCGCGTCTGGCGCGCCATTTCGTGCAGGATGCCGTCCTTGGCGACCGGCTCGAAGCCGCCGGTGTCGACCACCAGATAGGCGCGATCGCCCACGCGCCCTTCGCCATAGTGGCGGTCGCGCGTGAGACCGGGCAGGTCGGCGACCAGCGCATCGCGCGAACGCGTGAGCCGGTTGAAGAGCGTGGATTTCCCCACATTGGGGCGCCCGACGAGGGCGATTACGGGTTTCATCTGATCTTTTCTACAGTAAGGCGCGGCGCCGGGACGTCCGGCGCGCTGCGCGGCAAGCGTCTGCTATGAGTGCCCGCAGATGCTGCAATAGTTGCAAATTATCACGAATCGGGCTGTGTACCCGATTGCCGTTACCGGTGAGATATCGCACCGGTCGGCCCGAAGCGGCCAATCGCGCTTCGGCGTTCGACTGGAACACCGGGTGTAGCCGCCCCGGCCATCCGTCGTCTCATAAGGTTCGCGGGCGGCATGCAGCAAGACGACACCGATGCACGCCGGAAAAACACAAGAGGCCGCCGCCCGCGGGCGCGGCCCCTCGAAGCGACGCCAGGCGGCCAGCGCCCGGCGTCCTGACTCGATCAGCGCGGACGCAGACCGTAGAGATCGCCGTCCTTCGTCTGCACGACCAGCGTATTGCCGGCCAGCACCGGCGCTGCCGTAATCGGGCTGCCGTCGGTCTTCACGCGCGAGACGAAGCTGCCGTCGTCGAGCGAGAGGAAATGCACGTAGCCCTGATAGTCGCCCACCGCCACCGCGTGGCCGAGCATCGCCGGGACGCTGACGTCGCGGTTCTTCAGCTTGTCGGTGCTCCACGTCTGCGCGCCGGTTGCAACGTTGTAGGCCTTCACGACCGACCAGTCGTCGCCGCCGACCACGGTGGAGTCGTCCTGAGCGATACCGCTCGTGCTGGAGAACGGCTTTTCCCACATCGGACGGCCCGAGTTGGCGTCGAAGCAGCCCAGCTGGCCCTGGAACGTGACCGCGCAGGTCGTGGCACCAATCAGCGTGGGCGGGCCGCTCACGTCATTGATACGCTCGACTTCCGTCACGCCCTTCGGATACGACACCGGCGTTTCCCAGAAAGCGTCGCCGCTTTGCAGGTTGATCGCCGAGAATGCACCGCCCGGGAAACCCGCGAGAATCGCCTGGTCGCCAGCGAACGTCATGCCGGCCGACACACGCAGATTCAGCGGCACGGCGCGGTTGCGGTAAGTCCACTTCTGCTCGCCGGTCTGCGCGTTGAACGCCACGACCTGGCCGTCGATCGTGCGCACGACCACGAGGCCGTTGCCGACCAGCGGCGGCGAGATGATTTCGCCCGGCGCCTTCGCTTGCCACGACAGCTTGCCGTTCGAATCGAGCACATACACGTCGCCCTTCAGGCCGCCCACTGCCGTCAGGTTGCCGTCGCTGCCCACGCCCGCCGACAGATCGTCCTTGAGCTTGGTGCTCCAGACTTCCTTGCCCGTTTGCGCGTCGAACTTCGCAACCGAGCCGTTAGCGCCTGCGGCGTAGACGTTGTCGCCCACGGCAACCGGCGAGAACAGATAGCGGCCGGCCTTGCCGACGCTCGCTTTCCAGACCTGCTGGACGTCCAGCACCGGCTTGAACTCGGTCAGCGGCACCGGCACGCGGCGCTCGTCTTTGGTCGACGAGCAAGCCGCCAGTGCGAGAACGGTCATCGCGCAAGCGACAGGCACAACGGTTCGTTTCAGCAGATTCATCGGTGAACGAAGCATGAATGGAGTTGATTGAATAATGATGCGGTGGTGCGTCAATGCGTGCGATCAATGCCGGCAGCGCATTAGCCGCCCAGTGCGTCGAGCTTGAACTGAACCAGCTGGCGCTCGGATGCATCGGACTTCGGCAACGTGTCGAGTGCGAGCTTGTAAGCCGCGCGCGCGTCGTCGTGCTTGCCCGCTGCTTCGAGCAGGTCGCCGCGGCCGTCGGCCACGACACCCTTGAACGGGCCCGAATCCGGCTGCGGAATCAGCGCGAGTCCCTGATCGTAGGCCTTCTCGTCGAGCAGCACCGACGCGAGACGCAGCTTCGCGATCTGGCGGAATTCCTCGTCTTTCGCGTGATCGGCGGCCCACTGCAGTTGCGCCTTGGCGCCTGCCGTGTCACCTGCCATGTACAGCGATTTGGCCACCGTCAGCGCGCTCATCTGCGCATACGCGGTGCCGCCGAAGCGGTCTTCCATATCGGTCGCGATGCGCGTAAGCAGCGCCTTGTCGCTACCCGTGGAAGCCTGTTGCACCTGGTCGTACAGGACGGCCGCTTCGGCCGCCTGACGGCGCTGCCAGAAGTTCCAGCCGTTCCACGCAGCGAGCGCGAGCAGAACGATCAGCACGACCCACGTGGTCGCGTTGCCCCACTGCGTCCACCAGGCCTTGAAACTCTCGATCGATTCCTGTTCGTCGTGATAACTCATCGCGTAGCGATTCCTCGTTTATTTTGATGCCTGTTTTCGGGCGCGCCACACAGGTCAATGCAAAGGTCAATGCACAGTCAATGCCGAACCGGGCGCGCCGCGAAAGTCGTCAAATACGCCCGATCTGCGCGGCGCGGCCTAAGCGGCCCGGCAGGCCCGATCAATCCTCGCCGTCTTCGGCGGTTGCAACCATCGCATTGATCAGATATTCGGTCAAGTCCTCAAAGGCTACCGTTTGTTGCTCGCTGCGAGCCTCGGCGGCACTGCCGCGCAGCGCCTTCACACCGGCCACGCCCTGCGCCACTTCGTCGTCGCCGAGCACCACGGCGAACGCCGCGCCGCTTGCGTCTGCGCGCTTCATCTGCGACTTGAAGCTGGCCGACTGGCCATCCGCGCTGCAATGGAGGATGACGTCGAGACCCGTGTCGCGCAGACGCTCGGAGACGATGAACGCCTGTTCGCGCGCGGCTTCGCCCTGATGCACGACGTACACGTCGCAGCCTTCGGCTTCCGGCACGAGGTTCTCTTCCTTGAGCAATTCAAGGATGCGCTCGATGCCCATCGCCCAGCCGCACGCCGCCGTCGGCTTGCCGCCGAGCTGTTCGATCAGCGGGTCGTAACGACCGCCGGCCGCGACGGTGCCCTGCGCGCCGAGTTTGTCCGTCACCCACTCGAATACGGTCAGATTGTAATAATCGAGACCGCGCACGAGACGCGGATTGATCTTGAACGGGATGTTGTTCGACTTCAGGATGCGTTGCAGCCCCTCGAAGTGCGCCTTCGATTCCTCGCCGAGGAAATCGATCAGCTTCGGCGCCTTGTCGGCCATTTCCTGCAGCGCCGGGTTCTTCGTGTCGAGCACGCGCAGCGGGTTGGTGTAGAGGCGGCGCTTGCCGTCTTCATCGAGCAGATCGACGTGCTGTTCGAGATACTTGATGAGTTCGACGCGGTGCGCAGCGCGCTCTTCCGCCAGACCCAGCGAGTTGATTTCCAGCTTGATGCCCGTCAGTCCAAGGTCGTCCCAAAGACGCTGGCACATCAGGATGATTTCCGCATCCGCATCCGGGCCGGCAAAGCCGAGCGCTTCCACGCCGACCTGATGGAACTGGCGATAGCGGCCGCGCTGCGGACGCTCGTGACGGAACATCGGGCCGATGTACCACAGGCGCTTCGGGCCGTCGTAGAGCATGTTGTGCTCGATCGACGCACGCACGACTGCCGCCGTATTTTCCGGGCGCATCGTGAGGTGTTCGCCGTTGAGCGCGTCGGTGAAGCTGTACATTTCTTTTTCGACGATATCGGTCACTTCACCGATGCCGCGCGTGAAGAGCTGCGTGTGCTCGACGATCGGCGTACGGATGTTCTGGTATCCGTACGAACGGAGCATGGACTTCACGGTCGTTTCGAAGAAGTCCCACAGCCCTGCGTCCTGCGGCAGGATGTCGTTCATGCCCTTCACGCCGGTCAGCTTTTCGGGCTTTCTTTTCTGTTCAGTCATTGCGATGCGAATTGTCGTTGCGAGTGCGTTGCGAATGTCGATATGCGGAGTCCGTAGCCAGCGCGCTTACGCAGTGGCTTCGGCCTTGCCGTACTTGCGCGCGACATAGTCGCTCACGATCTGCTGGAAATCTTCGGCGATATGCTCGCCGCGCAGCGTCTTGACCTTTTCGCCGTCGATGAAGACCGGCGCGGCCGGGTTCTCGCCCGAGCCCGGCAGGCTGATGCCGATGTTCGCGTGCTTCGACTCGCCCGGGCCGTTGACGATGCAGCCCATCACCGCGACGTTCATCGTTTCGACGCCCGGATAGGACTCGCGCCAAACCGGCATTTGCGCGCGCAGATAATTCTGGATCTGCGAAGCGAGTTCCTGGAACAGCGTGCTGGTCGTGCGGCCGCAACCGGGGCAGGCGATGACCATCGGCGTGAACGAACGCAGGCCCATCGTCTGGAGGATTTCCTGGCCGACCACGACTTCGCCGGTGCGCGGTGCGCCCGGTTCCGGCGTGAGCGAGATACGGATGGTGTCGCCGATGCCCTGCTGGAGCAGCACGGAGAGCGCCGCCGTCGAAGCGACGATGCCCTTCGAGCCCATGCCCGCTTCGGTCAGCCCCAGGTGAAGCGCGAAATCGCAACGCTTGGCCAGTTGCTGGTACACGGCGATCAGATCCTGCACGCCGCTGACCTTGCACGACAGGATGATCTTGTCGCGCGTCAGACCGAGTTCGACCGCGCGTTCCGCCGAGCCGATGGCCGACTGGATCAGCGCTTCGTACATCACGCTTTGCGCTTCCCACGGCACGCTGCGCGCCGCGTTTTCGTCCATCATGCGCGCGAGCAGATCCTGGTCCAGGCTGCCCCAGTTCACGCCGATACGTACCGGCTTGTCGTACTTGATGGCCGCTTCGATCATCTGCGCGTACTGCGTGTCGCGCTTGGCGCCCTGGCCCACGTTGCCCGGATTGATACGGTACTTCGAGAGCGCTTCCGCGCACGCGGGGTGATCGCGCAGCAGCAGATGGCCGTTGTAGTGAAAGTCGCCGACGAGCGGCACCATCACGCCCATGCGGTCGAGCTGGTCGCGCACGTGCGGCACGGCGGCAGCCGCTTCCGGCGTGTTGACCGTGATACGTACGAGTTCCGAACCGGCTTGCGCGAGTTCCTTGATCTGGATCGCGGTACCGATCGCATCGGCGGTATCGGTATTGGTCATCGACTGCACGCGCACCGGCGCGTCGCCGCCGATCGTCACCAGTTGACCGCCCCAGCGCACATGCACGGCGTGCGACTTGCGGCGCGGCGCGTGGCCGCCGAGGATCGGTTCATTGGACACGATCTGACTATTGCTGGTCGGGGATTGCGTTTCGCTTTGCATCGAAAAACCCATTTACACCTCGCGCGCGCCACCGCTCACAACGAACGGCTACGCTGCGCGAATTGAAAAAGCGTCGCGGCCGGCAAACTGATCTTCGCCGGCCGCGACGCATGCCATGTCTCTATCTCAGGGCAGCACGAAGCGCGCGACATTGCCGCGCGCCGACGCGTACTTCGCCGCGTCGACCGGCTGACCATCGATGGTCATCGATTCGATGCCGGCCTTGTTGCCCACCGTAACCTTCAACGGCCCCACTCCGGTGATTTCACGGGCGTCGCTGCCGCGAATCAGTCCGGAGAAGACCTCCTTACCGTCTTTCTGTCGCACGTTGACCCAGGTGTCCTGCGTCACGCGGATCGCGAATGTCGAAGTGTCGCCTGCCGCCGCGACAGGTGCCGATGCGGCCTGCGCCGCCGGCTCGCTCGCCGCTTGAGCGGCCTGAACCGCCGGCGCCTGCACGGCGCTTGCCGCCTTCGGCGCTGTCGCTGTGTTCGCGACCGGCGCTGCGGGTGCCGACGCGACCGCCCCAACCGACGCAACCGGTGCCACCGCTGCTGCCTGCGGCGCGCTCGCCGCGCCTTGATCGGCGCTCGCCTGCGCGTCCGGCGGGAACGCCTGCGTCGCGGCCTGATCTGCGCCCTGTGCGTCCGATGCACCCGCCGTTGAACCTTCCGTCACCGTCGCCGACGATGCGCCCGCGTCGCCGCTTGCCGTGCTGCTGCCCACGCCGTTCGCCATCGATTTGATGCGCGCGAACCAGGCCGACGAATCGCCGCTATTGGTACGCCACATGCCGATCACCACGACAGCGACGATCACCAGCGCCACGCCCCAAAGCCACGACGCACGGCGTCGCGGCGCACGCACGCCGCCCGAGCCACCAAGCGACAGCGAGACACGGCCGCGCGGCAGGTCGGCACCCGCCGAAGCGGGCATCGACAGATCCTGCTGCGCTTCGCCACGCTCGCGGCGCAGCGCCTGGGTGAACGGCGCGGGATCCGCGCCGAGCAGCTTCGCGTAGGCGCGCACCACGCCGACTGCGAACGTCGCGTCGGGCAGATGGCTGATATCGCCCGCTTCGAGTTCGCGCAGCTTGGGCACCGCCACCTTCAGACGCGCCGAGACATCCTCGACCGACCAGCCCTTCGACTGGCGCAACTGCGCGAGTCGCGCGCCCACTGCGCCGAGCGTCTCGGGCACGGCCTGCACCGGCGACGGCGCACTCTCATGCGCCGAACGGCCTGCGTTGGTCTCTGTCCCGTCTGTCCCGAAAGGGTGCTGCGGCTCGCTCATCCCAAAGTCCTTGCGTCGATTCTTTTCTAACCCACGACCGGCGGGCGCATCGCGCCCCGTCCCAAATCGCAGACCGTTTATAACAAAATGCGCGGCGTCTGTGCCGCATCCGATCGCTTCTGCAACGTTTCTTGTCAAACTGCCGTCAGCGCTGCGTTGCCCCCCGCGCAGCCGCTGCGGCCGGGTGCCGACCAACCGGTCAGCGCCCTTCGGCTTTTCCGCTCAATGCTGGACGGGCCAGACTTCGATGACCTTCTGGCCCGCGCGCTGGGTACGCTCGGCCAGACGCGTGCGATCCTTCACCTCGCCGGCGAGCTGACCGCAGGCCGCGTCGATATCGTCGCCGCGCGTCTTGCGCACGGTCGTCACGACGCCCGCATCCATCAGGATCTGCGCAAAACGCTTGATCTGTTCGTTCTTCGAGCGCAGCAAGCCCGATTCCGGGAACGGGTTGAACGGGATCAGGTTGAACTTGCACGGCACGTCACGCGTAACGGCGAGCAACTGGCGTGCGTGCTCTTCCGTGTCGTTCACGCCGTCGAGCATGCAGTACTCGAAGGTGATGAAGTCGCGCGGCGCCACCTTCAGGTAACGCTGGCACGCGGCCATCAGCTCGCGCAGCGGATACTTGCGGTTCAGCGGCACCAGTTCGTCGCGCAGCGCGTCATTGGGTGCGTGCAGCGAGACAGCAAGCGCCACCGGCAGGTCTGCGCCAAGGCGATCCATCATCGGCACCACACCCGAGGTCGACAGCGTGACGCGGCGGCGCGACAGGCCGTATGCGTTGTCGTCGAGCATCAGGCGCATCGCGGGCACCACGGCGTCGTAATTGAGCAGCGGCTCGCCCATGCCCATCATCACGACATTGGTGATGACGCGCTCGCCCTTGCCGTCGCCGCCGTTGGCGCGACCGCCCGCCTCGCCCAGCGACGCGCGCTGGGCGAATTCCGCCATGCGCAGCTGACCGATGATTTCGGCGGTGGTGAGATTGCGTGAAAAACCTTGCTTGCCGGTCGAACAGAACCGGCAATTGACCGCGCATCCCGCCTGCGACGACACGCACAGCGTGCCACGCGTTTCTTCGGGGATGAACACGGTTTCGACCGCGTTACCGTTGCCGACGTCCACGAGCCATTTGCGCGTGCCATCGGAGGAAACGTTGTCGGAAATGATATCGGGCATGCCGATCGTGGCGCGCCCTTTGAGCTTCTCGCGCAGCGATTTGGCCAGATCCGTCATGCCGTCGAAATCGGCGGCATTGTATTGGTGGATCCAGCGCTGAAGCTGTTTGGCGCGAAACGGCTTCTCGCCCAGGCTTTCGCAATAAGCGACGAGCCCTTGGGCGTCGAGATCGAGAAGGTTGACGGTGGAACTGCTCGTCATGTCGAATCCTGCCATTTCAGTGCGAGAGCGCGCTTGCCGCCAATCCGGGCGAGCCCGAGACCGGGCGGCAAGCGAGATCGCCGTTCGCGACCCTATGCTACTGTGAACTACCGCTTACCGCGCGTTAGTGAATTAACGCGAGTAAACGTTGACTTCCGGGAAGAAGAACGCGATTTCAACGCGTGCCGTTTCCGCTGCGTCCGAACCGTGGACTGCGTTTGCGTCGATGCTGTCTGCGAAGTCAGCGCGGATCGTGCCCTTTTCTGCCTTCTTCGGGTCCGTTGCGCCCATCAGATCGCGGTGCTTCAGGATGGCGTTTTCGCCTTCCAGAGCCTGGATCACGACCGGGCCCGAGATCATGAATTCAACGAGGTCCTTGAAGAACGGACGCTCTGCGTGAACAGCGTAGAACTTCTCTGCGTCAGCGCGCGAGAGTTGAACCATGCGCGAAGCAACGATCTTCAGGCCAGCGTTTTCGAAGCGGCTGTAGATCTGACCGATCACGTTCTTTGCCACTGCGTCCGGCTTGATAATCGACAGGGTGCGTTCGATCGCCATAAAAACTCCAGAAAATTAAGAGGTTACAGATTCAAATGAATCCGCAATTGTAGCATGTTCCCATGTATGATTGCGATTGAACCCTGTTAGACCGGACAACCAGCCGAAACAGGCGCAAAAGCCGCGCCGCCGGGGCTTTCAGCGGGATTTAAGAATCCCGGCATACGCTCTGACACGATAGCTCAAACCGTGTGGCAACCCGTTGAAACTCTGGAGCGCCGCGCATATCTTACGAGGAGCGGTATGCGCAAAAGCCGCGCACCGCTAACCACGCGTCTCACGCAAGGAGAAAGCATGAACGAGTATCCCTACAACTTCGGCCGCGGCGGCAGCGTCACCTCGGCGGAGACCCGCAACCGCGTACTGCGCAACACCTACTGGCTGCTGGCGCTGTCGATGGTGCCGACGGTTCTCGGCGCGTGGGTGGGCGTCACCACGGGCTTCTCGCTTTTCGCTGCCACCAGCCCCGCCATGAGCCTGCTCGCGTTCTTCGCGATCGCCTTCGGCTTCATGTTTGCCATCGAACGCACCAAGAACAGCTCGGTCGGCGTGTTCGTGCTGCTCGGCTTCACGTTCTTCATGGGCCTGATGCTTTCGCGCCTGCTGTCGTTCATCCTCGGTTTCTCGAACGGCCCGTCGCTCATCATGCTCGCATTCGGTGGCACCGGCGTGATTTTCGCTGCGATGGCCACCATCGCCACGGTCAGCAAGCGTGACTTCTCGGGCCTCGGCAAGTGGCTGTTCATGGGCGTGATCGTGATTCTGCTCGCCAGCGTCGCGAACATCTTCCTGCACCTGCCCGCGCTGATGCTCACGGTGTCCGTGATGGCGATCGTGATTTTCTCGGCGTACATGCTGTTCGACGTGCAGCGCGTCGTGAACGGCGGCGAGACCAACTACATCTCGGCCACGCTCGCGATCTACCTCGACCTGTACAACGTGTTCACGAACCTGCTGGCGATCCTCGGGATTTTCGGCGGCAACCGTAACTAAGGTCTTAAGGGTCGAAGCCAAATCGACCCTGCAAACAAAAAGCCCATGACGCGCGTCATGGGCTTTTTTTCGTCCCGCGATTTCGTGATTTCACCCGCAGCAACACACCCGACTACAGCGTAAGCCAGTCGAATCCTTCGGCTTGCGTTGCGATGCCAATTTCCGTCGCTGCGTTTCCGAGCACGGCCGCCATCGCTGCGTGCGCCAGCTCCGGCGTGTTGTTCTGCTGGCTCAGATGCGCCGCAATCAGATGCCGAAGCTTCGAACGGTCGAGCGCCGCGAGAATCTCCCCCGCCGCGTCATTGTTCAAATGACCATACGACCCGCTGATGCGCGCCTTCAGCGACGCCGGATAGCGGCTCGTCGCCAGCATGTCGAGGTCGTGATTGCATTCGAGCACCAGTGCATCGCAACCGCTCAGCACCGAATGGATATGCGGCGTCGATTCGCCGACGTCGGTCAGCACGCCAAGCCGGCACGCACCGTCGTTGAACACGAACTGCAACGGCTCGCGCGCGTCGTGCGGCACCGTATAGGGCAGCACGCCAAGCTCGCCGATTTCGACCGCCTCGTCGCCCCAGAGGACGTTGAGTTCGACGCCTGCCGCTTCGTCGGCGCCGACCGCGCGGGCCGTGCCCCAGCTCGTATAAAGCGGGATCGACCAGCGGCGCGCCAGCGTGAGCGCGCTGCCGATATGGTCGCTGTGTTCGTGGGTAATGAGGATCGCGCTCAGGGTGTCGGCGGCGAGGCCCGCTCTCGCGAGCCGCCGCTCCACTTCCTTCGCGGAAAAACCGCAGTCGAGCAGCACGCGCGTGGGCGTCGCGCCGCCGCCTGCTTCTACTACCAGTGCGTTGCCTTCGCTACCGCTGCCGAGGCTCGCAAACCGCACGGCCGGATCAGTTCAGCTGGGCGTGCAGCGCGGTCACGATGCGCTGCGCGTCCGACGAGGTATCCACCTGGCCGTTCTGGTCGAGAACCGCCACCTGGGTTTGCGCATCGCCCTTCGCGCGCACCGCAACGAGGAATTCCGGCCCCTGGTTCTTTGCTGCGTCCTTCTTCGGGTTGTAGAACAGCTTGCCGAACAGGCCGTCACCCTTGAGTTCCTGCATCGAGTCCGCGTAACGGACGTAGTAGATGCCCTTCGAGCGGTCGCGGTTGTCGACCGTGAAGTTGGTGCGGTCGAGCGCGAGGCCCACACGCAGCCAGGCGCTGTCGAACGATTCCGGCAGATCGAGCGTCGTGCCGTCCGTGCCGGCCGCAACCTTCGCGGTCGCCGACGACGGGCGTGCATCAGTCAGCAGTTGCTTCGACTGCGCATCGGTCAGGCCGAACTTCTGCATGATCTTGGCGAGGAACGCGGCTTCGAGAGCCGGATCGCGCGGACGCTCGACCCACTTCGAACCGGTCTTGTCCGTGCCCGTCAGCACTTCTTCCATCGCGCTATGCGTGACGGAGATATCGGTCTGGCCGTTCGGGCCGCGCGACACCAGCGTGCGGAAGCGGTCACGCGTGCCCGACGAGTACGCGAAATCGATCACGCGGCCGATCGTGCGGCGGAACCAGTCGTCCGGAATATTGGCGCGGTTTTCGGCCCAGTCCGTGGTCATGATGCCGGTGGCAGCCGAGTCGGTGGTCAGCGTGAAGCCGCTTTCCGACCAGAACTCCTGCAGCTGCGGCCAGACGTCGTCCGGCGTGCGGCCGTCGATCACGAGCCAGCGGTGATCGCCGTCACGCTCGACGTGCATGCCAAGCGGGTCTTGCGCGTCCGGCACGCCCAGCGTGGCATTGCCCGCCTTGGTGACGGTGCGCTGCGCGCTGCCGCCCAGCGTCAGCGTGGGCGCCGGCGCGACGTACTTCTGGCCGTTCGGCGCCGAAGACAGATCCTGCGGCACAGCCAGCGGCGGCGCGCTCGGCGTGTCCTTGTAGTTGACGCGATCCGACGCGAACATGTCGTTCAGCGACTCGCAGCCTGCGAGCGAGCCGATTGCTCCGATTGCGAGCGCCAGCACCGCCATGCGGGTTGCGTGGAGGGAAAGAGCGGAACGTTTCATGTGGACCTTCGTAATACGGGAACGCTGAGCCAGGATCCGCCGAAGTCTGTCGGCGGCCGGGCAATGCGACGTCGATTGAAAATGCGGCGCGTCGGCTTAGCCGATCAGGCCGGCCTCGCGCAGCGCTGCGCGCACCACGTCGTGGTAACGCGCGTCGAGCGGCGTAAGCGGCAGGCGGATACCGCCCTCGATGCGGCCGAGTTCCTGCAGCGCCCACTTCACCGGAATCGGGTTCGATTCGATGAACAGGTTCTTGTGCAGCGACAGGAGATTCAGGTGAATCTCACGCGCGGTCTTTACGTCGCCAGCGATAGCAGCCTTGCAGAGGTCGCTCATCTGACGCGGCGCGACGTTTGCGGTCACCGAAATATTGCCGTGGCCGCCCAGCAGCATCAGCGCGATCGCGGTGGGATCGTCGCCGCTGAAGATCTTGAAACCTTCCGGCGCGTACTTGATGAGGTGCGCGGCGCGGTCGATATTGCCCGTCGCTTCCTTCACGCCGACGATGCCCGGCACCTGCGCCAGACGCAGGATCGTCTCGTTCGTCATATCGGCGACGGTGCGGCCCGGCACGTTGTACAGGATCACCGGCAGATCGACAGCTTCGGCGATCTTCGAGAAGTGCAGGTACTGGCCCTCTTGCGTGGGCTTGTTGTAGTACGGCACCACCTGAAGCGAAGCCTGCGCGCCGACTTCCTTCGCGTGCTTCGTCAGTTCGATGGCCTCGGCGGTCGAGTTGCCGCCCGCGCCCGCGATGATCGGCATGCGACCTGCGGCGTGCTCGACGGCCGTCCTGACCATCAGGATGTGTTCTTCGACGTCCAGCGTAGCGGATTCACCGCTCGTGCCCACCACGACGAGGGCATCCGTCCCCTCTTCGACGTGCCAGTCGATCAGTTTGCGGAACGCCGGCAGGTCGAGACTGCCGTCTTCGTGCATGGGGGTGACGATCGCGGGAATGCTGCCGCCAAGCTTGATGCCGTCCTGAGTGCCGTTAGCCATGAAACGTCAAAGAAATGAGTACGTTAAACCGCGATTGTAGCGGATTAGGCGGTCAGAACGTAACGCGATACGGGTAGTACCTGAGTCGTCTGTGTATGACCGGGTATTTCTGATACTGCATCCGACCCTGCCGACGCCGGCTGGGAAGCCGGGTTTCGCGTCTGCGGGCGGTTTTCGCGCACCGCGCAGATGCGCTGCACGAACGCTTCGCGCGGGTGCAGGATAAATCCGTCTTGATACGCAATCACGCGCAATGCGGGCGCGCAGAGCGCCAGCAACTCGCCCGGCGCCAGCAGGAACGCGGGGTTCGACGGCTTGCCCACCGTCTCGTTGCCTTGCGCGAAGGTTTCGTAAATAAGTACGCCGCCCGGCGCCAAAGCGTCGAGCAGGCGCGCCATCAACGGACGATGCAGGTAATTGGTGACAACGATAGCGGCGAAGCGCGCATCGTCGGGCAGCGGCCAGGGCGCGCCTTCGAGGTCGCACTCTAACGTGCCGATGCCGGGCACGCCTTCCATCGTGGCAAGCGCGGCGGGGTCGCGGTCGAGTGCTGCGACCGGATGCCCCTGCTGCGCCAGCCAGCGCGCGTGACGGCCCGCGCCCGAAGCGAGGTCGAGCACCGTGCCGCCCGGCGCGATCAGGTGCGCCCACTGGCGCACCCAGGCCGACGGCTCACCCACTCCATGCATCGCGTGCGTGGCCTGCATCGTCATGCCTTAGTTGTACGAGAGGCCCATCGCATCGCGCACGTCGCGCATCGTTTCCGTGGCGTACTTGCGGGCGCGGTCGCAACCGTCGGCGACGATGGCGCGCAGCAGCGACGGATCATCCATGTACTTCTGCGCGCGTTCGAGCATCGGCTGCTGCTCGCGAAGAATGCCTTCGATCACCGGCTGCTTGCACTCCAGGCAGCCGATTCCCGCCGAACGGCAGCCCTTCTCCACCCAGTCGTGCGTCTCGGCGTCCGTGTAGACCTGGTGCAGTTGCCACACCGGGCACTTGTCCGGATCGCCCGGATCGGTACGGCGCACGCGCGCGGGGTCGGTCGGCATCGTGCGCACCTTCTTCTCGATCGATGCGGCGTCTTCGCGCAGCGCGATCGTGTTGCCGTACGACTTCGACATCTTCTGGCCGTCGAGACCCGGCATGCGCGAGGCTTCGGTCAGCAGCACCTGCGGCTCCGGCAGGATGATCTTGCGCGAACCTTCGAGGTAGCCAAACAGGCGCTCGCGGTCGCTCATCGACAGGCTCTGCGATTCCGACAGCATCGCACGCGCCTGTTCGAGCGCTTCCTCGTTGCCTTCCTGCTGATAGGCGTTGCGCAGTTCGTGATAGAGCTTCGAGCGCTTGCCGCCCAGCTTCTTCGCGGCTTCGTTGGCCTTCTCTTCGAAGCCCGGCTCGCGGCCGTACATGTAGTTGAAGCGGCGCGCCATTTCGCGCGCCATTTCGACGTGCGGCACCTGGTCTTCGCCGACCGGCACGAGCGACGCGCGGTACAGCAGGATGTCGGCGGCCATCAGCACCGGGTAGCCCAGGAAGCCGTAGGTGCCCAGATCCTTGTCGCGCAGCTTTTCGATCTGCTCCTTGTAGGTCGGCACGCGTTCGAGCCAGGACAGCGGCGTGCTCATGCCGAGCAGGAGCGCGAGTTCGGCGTGCTCGGGCACGCGGCTCTGGATGAACAGCGTCGCCTGGTTCGGGTCGATGCCCGATGCAAGCCAGTCGATCAGCACGTCCCAGACGTTTTTCTCGATCACATCCGGCGTCTCGTAGTGCGTCGTGAGCGCGTGCCAGTCGACCACGCAGAAGAAGCACGGGTACTCGGACTGAAGCTTGACCCAGTTTTTCAGCACGCCGTGATAGTGGCCGAGGTGCAGCGACCCGGTGGGCCGCATGCCGGAGAAAATACGGTCTGGGAACATGATGTTATGAGAAGAGCGAAACAAGGGGGTTAAGCACTGCCGTCACCACGTCGTAGCCGATCGACACGAGCGGGCGCAGCCAGAATCGCGTGAAGACGCCGGAGACCAGCAGCGCCATCACGATGATGAAACCATAGGGCTCGAGGCGCGAGAGCGCAATGCTCGCGCGCGTGGGCAGCAGCGCCGCGAGCACCCGGCCGCCATCCATCGGCGGCAGCGGAAAGAGATTGAGCACGCCGAGCACCAGGTTCACGCCCAGGCCGGCAGCGGCCATGCGCGTGAAGAACGGCTCGTCGACGCCCATCACTGCGAGCGCCACGCCGAACACGCCCCACGCCAGCGCCTGCACGAAGTTGCAGGCCGGGCCTGCCGCCGCGACCCACAGTGTGCCCCAGCGCGGATTGCGCAGGTTGCCGAACGAAATCGGCACCGGCTTGGCATAGCCGAACACGAACGCGCCGCTCGTGAGGAAATACAGGATCAGCGGCATGGCGATCGTGCCGACCGGATCGATGTGGCGCATCGGATTGAGCGAAACGCGCCCGAGCACGTAGGCGGTGTTGTCGCCGAGCAGGCGCGCGACATAGCCGTGCGCGGCTTCGTGCAACGTGATCGCGAAGATGACGGGCAAGGCGTAGACGGCGAGCGTCTGAATGATCGTGGCTTCTTCCATGGCGGCGTATTGTAACAATGCGCTAGCGGTGCGCTGTTTCGTGCACGTTTATCCACGCACGAAACAGCAGGACGGTGGCGCGCGTCACGCCTCCTCTTCGAGGCCGAACGGCGCGAGCGAACCGCGTCCGGCGCGCACGAGTACCGGTTCCGGGCCGCTCAGATCGACGATCGTCGAAGGCTCCCAGGGGCACGCACCGCCGTCAATCACGAGATCGAGCTGTTTTTCCAGCCGATCGCGAATTTCTTCCGGATCGTTGAGCGGCTCGGTGTCGGGCGGCAGGATCAGCGTCGAGGCGAGCAGCGGCTCGCCCAGTTCTTCCAGGATCGCCAGCGGAATCGGATGCCCCGGCACGCGCAGCCCGATAGTCTTGCGCGACGGATGCGACAGACGACGCGGCACTTCCTTCGTCGCCTCAAGCACGAATACGTACGGCCCCGGCGTCACCGACTTGATCAAGCGGTACTGGCGGTTGTCCACCATGGCAAAGTTCGCGAGTTCTGACAGATCGCGCACCATCAGCGACAGCAGCGCCTTTTCGTCGAGATGACGGATGCGGCGCAGGCGCTCGGCGGCCTGCTTGTCGTCGATGCGCGCGGCCAGCGCGTAGCTCGAATCGGTCGGCAGCGCGATCACGCCGCCGTCGCGAATAATCTGCACGGCCTGCTTGACGAGGCGCGGCTGAGGATTCTCTGGGTGAAGCCGAAAAAACTGTGACATGGCAGTAATCAGCTGACGAAGGCGAAGCGAATTGGAAAGCGAACCGGACGCGTCACGCCGCGCGGCGGCGGCATGGCGCGTGTTACAGCGGTTTGAAAGTGAGGCTCGGGGGCAAAGCCAGGCATAAGGCCAGGCACAAGGCTAAGCACAACAGCGCTGGGCCGCGCCTCAGGCACAGCCTACAGCCATCGCTCCCAGACAGGCTTGAGATCGGACGGCAGCGGCGGCAGCGTACCCGGCTCGATCGAATCCGGGCCTTTGGCGTGGAAATCCGAGCCGCGCGACGCCTCGAAGCCGAAGCGGCGCGCCACCGCAGCATACTCGCCGTACTGGTCGGGCGTATGGCTGCCGGTGACGACTTCGATGGCCTTGCCGCCCAGGTCGATGAACTCGCCGAAGAAAGCGTCGAGTTCGAGCTGCGTGTAGCTGTAACGTCCCGGATGCGCGACCACCGCTTCGCCGCCGGCGGCCTTGATCCAGCTCAGCGCATCGGCGAGTTTGGCCCAGCGGTGCGACACGTAGCCCGCCTTGCCATCGCCTAGCCAGCGCGTGAAGGCGTCCTGCATGTCGCGCGCACGGCCTGACTCCACCAGAAAGCGCGCGAAGTGCGTGCGCGAAATCAGATCGGGATTCGAGACATAGCGCAGCGCGCCCTGGTAGGCATCGGGAATGCCGAGCGTTTCGAGCTTTTCGCCGATCGCCTCCGCGCGTGCGGCGCGGCCGTTGCGCGTACGCGCGAGGCCGTCGACCAGCGCCGGGCACTCCGGATCGACATGCAGGCCGACGATATGCACCGTGCGCGACGCCCACGTGACGGAAATTTCGACACCGCTCAGGTAACGCATGCCGAGCGCTTCAGCCGCCTCGCGCGCTTCGCGCTGGCCGCCGAGTTCGTCGTGATCGGTGAGCGCCCACAGCCCCACGCCGCCCGCCTTTGCCAGCTGCGCGACGGCAGCCGGGGCCATCTGGCCGTCGGAGACAGTGGAGTGACAGTGGAGATCGGCGTTCATTGCGGGCGTCATGGGAGTAAGCAGCCATTTTACTGCAATGCGGCGAAGCCGTCCCGGCACGCCCTGACCAGGCTGCTTCGCGTTTTTGCGTACGTTTTGGCGGGTTTTAGCCTGCGCAGAAGGCCTCGATCAGCCGCGCCACGGCCTCGGGCTGATCGTGGTGAACCATGTGTCCGGCGTCCTCGATCAAGCGCTCACGCCAGTCGGGGAAGGCCTCGAAGCGCTTCTTGAACACGTCGATGGGCACCTTGCCCGCAATGCGCGCAAGCGTCTCGGAATTCGTCGCTTCAACGTGCAGCACCTTTGCGCTCACGCAGGCCCAGACGGCCATGATTTCTTCGAGCCGGTAGAGCACCGGATTGACCATCTTGTGCGCGGGATCGCCGAGCAGCATGTAGCCGCCCTCGCCTTTCTCGCCCGTTACCGGTTTCGACCAGTGCTGAGCGAGGAAGCGCGCCCGCGCGGGCAGCAGGCGCGGATTGGTTTTGGTCAGGCGTGCCGCCACGTCCGCGAGCGTCGCGTAGGGGCGCAGTTGCGGCGGCTTGCGCATCTCGTCGAGCCAGTCGCGCACCCGCCCCGGCGCCTGCGCAGGCACCGCCGCGGGCAAGCCGAAGCCTTCCAGATCGACCACGCGCCGCACGCGCTCGGGCCTCACGCCCGCGTAAAAGCACACGACATTCGCGCCAAGGCTATGCCCGACCAGGTTCACCTCGCCCTGCGGCGCGTAATGGTCGAGCAGTGCGTCGAGATCGGCGACGTAATCGTGGAACCAGTAGCCGCCGCCGCCCTGTTGCGCCGCGGGCCAGTCCGACAGCCCGAAGCCGCGCATGTCCGGCGCGATCACCTGCCAGTCGCCGCCCAGCGCGTCGACGACGAACTGGAACGACGCCGCCACGTCCATCCAGCCGTGCAGCATGAAGAGCACCGGCGCGTCCTCAGCGCCCCAGCGGCGCACGTGCAGGCGGATACCGTTGACGGTGACGAATTCGGATCGGGAGAGGTTCATTGCGCTCGCAGAAAAACGAATGATCGTTCGATTATATCGACACCGTCTGACAGATGGGCCGGCGCGCTGTCATTTTTCGGCGGCGTCCTGGGCGATCAGCGCGTCGAGTTCGGCTTCGTCGAAGCCCGCCGAGCGTCGCGCTTCGACGTTGAACGGGCCGCGCATCCTGGGCGCGTGATAGCGGGCAGCAAGTTCGAGCCAGGCCGCATGCGGATCGAGCCCGCGCTGGTCGCACAGGTAGCGGAACCAGTGATTGCCGATGCGCACATGGCCCACCTCGTCGCGCAGGATGATGTCGAGGATCGCGGCCGATTCGTGATCCTGGGCCTGCGTCAGGCGCGCGCGAATCGGCGGCGAGGCGTCCAGCCCACGCGCCTCCAGCACGCGCGGCACCAGCGCCATGCGGGCGAGCACGTCGTCGCAGGTTCGCTCGCACATCTCCCAGAGGCCGTTATGCGCCGGGAAATCGCCGTAATCGTGGCCGTAGTCCCCGAGGCGCTGGCGCACCAGTGAAAAGTGGTATGCCTCTTCCGCCGCGACCTTGAGCCAGTCGGCGTAAAAGGCGTCGGGCATGCCCGCGAAGCGCCAGACGGCGTCGAGCGCGAGGTTGATCGCGTTGAATTCGATGTGCGCGAGCGCATGCAGCAGCACGACGCGCCCTTGCGGCGTGCTCATGCTACGGCGCTGGAGGCTGCGCGGCTCGACGAGGTCGGGGCGCGCCGGGCGGCCGGGCAGATCGGCGGGCGTTTGCAGCGCGTGCGCCGCGCCCCACATCGCTTCGCCATGCGCGGCGGCTTCCAGCGTCAGCGCGTGCAGCGCGGCAACGGCCTGCGTCTTGGCAAGGGGATCGCGCTCGCGCAGCGCGTCGAGCGCGGCGGCGCGCCAACTGGCGCTGGCCGACAAGGGTTGAGCGGATTCGGCGGCGGCGGAAAACACGGAACTCATCGCAAAACTGACAGAAATCGGCAAGACACTCGGGCGAGCGGGAAAATTGCGCCCCCGGAAGCATTGGGCGCAACCGTTTACAATACGCGATTCACCCGCACTGCGCCGCCTGCGCCCTGTCCGGTATCGGGACAAGACGCGCAGGCCGCAGCCACCGCAAGAAAACAGGAGACGCAACACCGTGGCCATCTACAAGCTTGGCGAAGCAGCGCCCACCATTCACGAAAGCGTGTTCGTGGCGGACAACGCCACCATCGTCGGCAAGGTCGAACTCGCCGAGGACGCGAGCGTCTGGTTCGGCGCAACGCTGCGTGGCGACAACGAGCTGATTTCGGTCGGCCCGCGCAGCAACGTCCAGGAAGGCGCGGTGCTGCATACCGACCCCGGCTACCCGCTCACGCTCGAAGCCAACGTGACGGTCGGCCATCAGGCCATGCTGCACGGCTGCACGGTGAAGGAAGGTGCGCTCATCGGGATTCAGGCGGTGGTCTTGAATGGCGCGGTGATCGGCCGCAACTGTCTGGTTGGTGCGGGCGCGGTGGTCACCGAAGGCAAGGTATTCCCCGACAACTCGCTGATTCTCGGTGCGCCCGCAAAAGTGGTGCGCGAACTGACCGAGGCAGACATCGCCGGCCTCAAGCGCAATGCAGATGTCTACACCGAGCGCCGGCAGTATTTCAAGGCGCAGCTCGTGCGCATCGGCTAAAGGCCTCTGGGTCATCCAGGCCTTGCCGCTGTGCGACGCGGGCCGCGCCGCCAGGAACGAAACGAAGGAAAAGATTGTGAACGACCAGTTGCAAAAATTCATGTTCAGCGCCGCGCCGGTGCGTGGCGAGATCGTCTCGCTGCGCAACACGTGGCAAGAGGTGCTCACGCGCCGTCAGTACCCGGCCCCCGTGCGCACGGTGCTCGGCGAGATGATGGCGGCTTGCGCCCTGCTCTCGGCCAACCTGAAGTTCGACGGCACGCTGATCATGCAGATCCTGGGCGACGGCCCGGTGCGGATGCTGGTCGTGCAGTGCAGCTCGGATCTGTCGATGCGCGCGACCGCGCGCCTGTCGGACGGCATCGCCGCCGACGACGCATCCGTGTTCACCGAAGACCTCACGCTCGACAAGCTCGTCAACGCCAGCGGCCAGGGCCGCTGCGTCATCACGCTCGATCCGGCCAACAAGCAGCCCGGCCAGCAGCCGTATCAAGGCATCGTGCCGATGAACGGCGAAGACGGCCCGCTCGCGTCGATCGCCGAAGTGCTCGAACACTACATGCATCATTCGGAGCAGCTCGACACGCGTCTGTGGCTCGGCGCCAATGACGACCGCGCGGTAGGCATGCTGTTGCAGAAGCTGCCGGGCGACGGCGGCATCGTGCCGCACCCGCACGAACTGGACGCGGATACGTGGGAGCGCGTGTGCACGCTCGGCGGCACGTTGTCGCGCGAGGAACTGCTCGAACAGGAGCCGGAAACGCTGTTCCGCCGTCTCTTCTGGCAGGAGAACGTGCAGCACTTCGAGCCCACCGGCACGCGCTTTTCGTGCAGCTGCACGCGCGAAAAAGTGGGCGCGATGCTCAAGATGCTGGGCCGCGAGGAAGCCGAAGGCGTGATCGAAGAGCGCGGCCACGTCGAGGTCCATTGCGACTACTGCAACCAGCGCTACGAGTTCGACCCCGTCGATGTGGCGCAACTTTTCGCGACTCCGGGGCTCTCAGAAGGTGTGTCCCCCGCCGCGGACCAGCGTCATTGAAGTCGGCCTTCTCCGGTTCAAGACGCGTGGCCGGGCAGCATGGGACGCTTTGTCCGACTGGGGAAGGAAAAGACATGAACAAGGACTTCGGGGCCAATTTCACCGAATTCGCTGAATTCACTGAAAGACCCGCCGCAAGGCGATCCGGCCGCACGCGCTTTGCCGTCGCGGCCGCCGCGATGCTGGGCGCGGGCATCGTGCTGACGAGCGGTTGCACGCTCGATCCACCCGGCCCGTCGCCGATCTACAGCCGCCTGCCCGCGAATCAATCGGGCGTAGCCGCCACGGCGCCGGCGCTCTCGCCGCAAGAGCTCAAGCGTTACGACGCGATCGACCAGCAGGCGCTCAACGAGCAGGCCCAGGCGATGGCCGCCGAAGCCGCTGCTGAAGCCTGGGCGCGCGCTTATGCGCCGCCGCCCGTCAGCGTCTACGGCAGCTACTCCTCTGGCGGCTGGGGGCGCGGCTGGGGTGGCGGGATCGGCTACGGTTATCCCGGTTGGGGTTGGGGCTGGTAAGTCCGCGTCGCTCGCATTCTGGCGAGCGCAGCGCAAATAAAAAGCGCGACATCCTTGCGGATGCCGCGCTTTTTTTGTGCTTCTGCAACGACGAGGCTTAACCCGCCTTCTTCGCTTCCTTGCCATGCCCGTGCCGTTTTTCAGGCACGCGCGACACCGGGTTCGGCACGACCTTCACCGGCGTGGACATCTCGCCGCGAGTCGAGGTATTCGATGAGCCGGCGGGCGTCGCGGGCAAGGGCTGGTTCGGCGAAACGAACTGCACGAACACCTCGCCGTCCTTCACCATGCCCATCTCATAGCGGGCGCGCTCTTCGACCGCCGCCGTGCCGTTCTGCAGATCCTGCACTTCGCCCGCGATGCGTTCGTTGCGCAGTTTCTCGTCATCGTTCTGCTTTTGCTGCTGGGCAAGCTCGCCTTGCAGCTCGTGCACGCGCAGCCAGCCGCCATGGCCCCACCAGAGCGGATACTGGATCAGCACAAGCAGGATGATCAGGACGACAGTGACGAGCCGCATGAGTAACTAGAGCCGGATAAATACACGCCGCCCTGCGCTTGACGCAGGGCGGCGGAAGGGATTGCGAAGTGGGACAGCAAGGCCGCTGCCGGGGTTCAGTTCCGCTTAACGCAGGTTATAGAACGCCGACTTGCCCGGGTAGCTGGCGATATCGCCGAGGTCTTCCTCGATGCGCAGCAGCTGGTTGTACTTCGAGATACGGTCGCTGCGCGAGAGCGAACCGGTCTTGATCTGACCGGCGTTCAGGCCGACGGCGATGTCCGCGATGGTCGAATCTTCGGTTTCGCCCGAGCGGTGCGAAATGACAGCCGTGTAGCCAGCGCGCTTGGCCATTTCGATGGCGGCGAAGGTTTCCGTCAGCGTGCCGATCTGGTTGATCTTGATGAGGATCGAGTTGGCGATGCCCTTCTCGATGCCTTCCTTCAGGATGCGCGTGTTGGTGACGAACAGGTCGTCGCCCACGAGCTGAACCTTCTTGCCGAGCTTTTCGGTCAGCAGCTTCCAGCCTGCCCAGTCGGACTCGTGCATGCCGTCTTCGATCGAGACGATCGGGAACTTGTCGGCGAGCGTTGCGAGGTAGTCGGCGAATTCAGCCGACGACAGTTGCAGGCCTTCGCCCGCCAGCTGGTACTTGCCGTCGTGGTAGAACTCGCTGGCTGCGCAGTCGAGTGCGAGCAGCACGTCTTCACCGGCGCGATAGCCTGCCTTTTCGATCGCTTGCAGGATCGTCGAGAGGCACTCGTCGTTGCTGCCGAAGTTCGGTGCGAAACCGCCTTCGTCGCCCACGGCCGTGCTCATGCCGCGATCCGAGAGGATCTTCTTGAGCGCGTGGAAGATTTCCGCGCCGCAACGCAGCGCTTCGCGGAACGTCGGCTGGCTCACCGGCACGATCATGAATTCCTGGATGTCCAGGCTGTTGTTCGCGTGTGCGCCGCCGTTGACGATGTTCATCATCGGCACCGGCAGTTGCATCGCGCCCGAACCGCCGAAGTAGCGGTACAGCGGCAGGCCGGCCTCTTCAGCAGCAGCCTTCGCAACGGCCATCGAGACAGCCAGCATCGCGTTCGCGCCGAGACGCGACTTGTTGTCGGTGCCGTCGAGTTCGAGCAGGGTCTTGTCGAGGAAGGCTTGTTCCGACGCGTCGAGGCCCATGATTGCCTCGGAGATTTCGGTGTTGATGTGCTCGACAGCCTTCAGCACGCCCTTGCCGTTGTAGCGGCCGGCTTCGCCGTCGCGCAGTTCGATCGCTTCACGCGAGCCGGTGGATGCGCCCGACGGCACTGCCGCGCGGCCCATCGTGCCCGATTCGAGCAGCACGTCGCATTCGACGGTGGGATTGCCGCGCGAATCCAGAATCTCGCGACCGATGATATCTACGATTGCACTCATGGTTTCCTCAGGAAATGACAGTAATTCTTGCGAGACACACGCCTTGTGCATCGTCCGGCGCAGCGCAGCTTGCGCTTGCGCGGGACACACCGTCACTGGGACAGGCGGCGTGGTCGTCGGGTTCAACTTGTTGCGGCGCGAGGGTTACGCACTACCGTAACCGCTGCGCCGCCACGCTGCCTTGTACATCTGGCGCGGCGCGCTGGCCGTCCTGTGCAGCATGGCATCGCTTCATGACACCTGCTGCACCGGCGGGTCGCGCGCTGCGGCTCCTCCATCGCGCCGCTCATGCAATCGAAGCGGCGCGTGATGCTATAGAACTCCGCGATCGAATCTCGCGGTCAAGCTATACGACACAACACGCGACGCGCGTGAAGCGCGCCGGTGCCTTACTGCGTGAAACTGTTCAACCCGTGCTGTTCAACCGGTCAGTTGAAGTCGTTCTCGAGGAACGGCGTGCGCTTGACCGCCTGGTCGAGCGTCACGAGCGTTTCGAGCAGGTCGGCCATGCGGTTCAGCGGCACGGCGTTCGGGCCGTCGGACTTCGCCTGCGCGGGGTTCGGGTGAGTCTCCATGAAGAGACCCGCCACGCCCGTGGCCACGGCCGCGCGCGCGAGCACCGGCACGAATTCGCGCTGGCCGCCCGAGCTCGTACCTTGACCGCCCGGCAACTGCACCGAGTGCGTGACGTCCATCACGACCGGCGCTGCCGTCTCGCGCATGATCGCGAGCGAGCGCATATCCGAAACGAGGTTGTTGTAACCGAACGAGACACCGCGTTCGCAAGCCATGAAACGGTCTTCGGACAGACCCGCTTCACGCGCCGCGTCGCGCGCCTTGTCGATCACGTTCTTCATGTCGTGCGGTGCGAGGAACTGACCTTTCTTGATGTTCACCGGCTTGCCCGAGCGGGCGCAAGCGTGGATGAAATCGGTCTGGCGGCACAGGAACGCAGGCGTCTGGAGGACGTCCACGACCGAGGCCACCGGCCCCACTTCCTCTTCCGTGTGCACGTCCGTGAGCACGGGCAGGCCGAGCTGACGCTTCACTTCGGAGAGGATGCGCAGGCCCTCGTCCATCCCCAGGCCCCGGAACGACTTGCCGCTCGAACGATTGGCCTTGTCGAACGACGACTTGTAGATGAACGGGATGCCGAGCTTCGCGGTGATTTCCTTCAGGCGGCCAGCCGTGTCGATCGTCATCTGTTCAGATTCGACGACACAGGTGCCCGCGATCAGGAAGAACGGCTTGTCGAGACCAACCTCGAAACCGCACAGATTCATGCTTTCTCCTCAGCGCGCGCCAGCTTGTGCGCGACTGCCGCTTCGACATAGGCCTTGAACAGCGGATGGCCGTCGCGCGGCGTAGACGTGAATTCCGGGTGGAACTGGACGCCGACGAACCACGGGTGCATCTCGCGCGGCAGCTCCATCATTTCCGGCAAATCTTCGCTCGGGGTACGGGCGCTGATGATAAGGCCGCCAGCTTCGAGCTTGGGCACGTAGCCGTTATTGACTTCATAACGGTGACGGTGACGTTCGTTCACGTCCTTGCCATAGATTTCCGCTGCGAGCGTGCCGGGCTTGATCGGGCAACGCTGCGAACCGAGGCGCATCGTGCCGCCCAGATCCGAATCTTCGCTGCGCTTTTCGACCTTGCCTTCGCGGTCGGCCCATTCGGTGATGAGCGCAACGACGCGGTCGGGCGTATCCGGATCGAATTCCGTGCTGTTCGCGTGCTTCAGGCCCACGACGTCACGGGCGAATTCGATCACGGCGAGCTGCATGCCGAGGCAGATGCCGAGGTACGGCACCTTCGCTTCACGGGCGTACTGGATCGCCTTGATCTTGCCTTCGGTGCCGCGACGGCCGAAACCGCCCGGCACGAGGATCGCGTCCAGGTGCTTGAGGCTGTCCACGCCCTGCTCGTCGATCTGCTCCGAGTCGATGTACTCGATGTTGACCTTGGCCGACGTCTTGATCGACGCATGGCGCAGCGCTTCGATGAGCGACTTGTACGACTCGGTCAGGTCGACGTACTTGCCGACCATACCGATCGTGACTTCGTGCTGCGGGTGTTCGAGCTTCTCGACCATTTCCGACCAGATCGACAGATCGGCGGGCTTGGCGGAGAGCTTCAGTTCGTCGCAAACGATCGAATCGAGACCCTGGTCGTGCAGCATCTGCGGAATCTTGTAGATGCTGTCGGCGTCCCACACCGAAATCACCGAGTCTTCCGGCACGTTCGAGAACATCGAGATCTTCGCGCGCTCGTCGTCCGGAATGCGGCGGTCGGCGCGGCACAGCAGCACGTTCGGATAGATGCCGATTTCGCGCAGCTTCTGCACGCTGTGCTGCGTGGGCTTGGTCTTCAGCTCGCCCGCCGTCGCGATGAACGGCACGAGCGTCAGGTGCACGAAGCAGCAGCTGTTGCGACCGAGACGCAGGCTCATCTGACGAGCGGCTTCGAGGAACGGCAGCGACTCGATGTCGCCCACCGTGCCGCCGACTTCGACGATAGCCACATCCGGCTCGCCGCACGTCGCGGAAGCCGCGCCGCGTTCGACGAACGCCTGGATTTCGTTGGTGATGTGCGGGATGACCTGCACCGTCTTGCCGAGATAGTCGCCGCGGCGTTCCTTGCGGATCACCGATTCGTAAATCTGGCCCGTGGTGAAGTTGTTGGCCTTGCGCATCTTCGTGGTGATGAAGCGCTCATAGTGGCCGAGGTCGAGGTCAGTCTCCGCTCCGTCTTCCGTCACGAACACTTCGCCGTGCTGGAACGGGCTCATCGTGCCGGGGTCGACGTTGATGTAAGGGTCGAGCTTGAGGAGGGTGACTTTCAGACCGCGCGATTCGAGGATCGCGGCGAGGGAGGCGGCGGCAATACCCTTGCCAAGGGAAGAAACTACGCCGCCGGTGACGAAAACATATTTGGTCATCGCTGGATGCTCGCGGGAAAAACGGATTATACCGTAAAGCAAGGGCTAACCCTGAATTTTGCTTGAGCGCTTTGCACAAACGCGTGCGCCCCCGCTCTGCACACACGACATCCCCGCGCGAACGTCCGCACCTCCTGCCTGGCAGCCGATCGATCCCTTTGATCGGGCGCGCGTGCTGGCCGATTTTCAGCCGCCGTTCTCCATCGCGTAGAGCATGCGCTGCACGGCGCGGGCGGTCTCGATGGGCCGCTCCATTGGATACAGATGACTGCCTTCGATCCATTCGAGGCGCTCGCCTGCGAGACGCTGCGTCGCCGCAATGCCGACCTGGCGTATCTCCTTCGATTTCGTCCCGGCGATAAAGCTGATCGGCACCGGCGAGCCGTGCGCGAGACGCGTGCCGAACGTGTGAGGCAAGGTGCGGTAGATCAGATATTCGGTGCGGCGGTCGAAGGCGAGCGTGCGTGTGCCGTCGGCTGACGTCTGAGGAATACCGTGATCGATGTAGTCGGACAACACGCGCTCGTCCCACCGCGCGAACGCCGGCTTCGAGTGGAAGTGACGCCACGCCTCATCGCGGCTCGCCCATTGCGTGCGTCGCGTGCGCGTGGCCGCGGCGGGCGACAGGCGCTCGTCCAGCCCCGTCCATTGCGAGACCTTGAGCATGCTGCTGCGCCAGCCCGCGATCACAGGCGAGTCGAGCATCACCACGCCCCTCACCCACTGCGGCTTCCTTAGCGCCGCCATCAGCGACAAATAGCCGCCGAGCGAATGGCCGACCAGCCAGACCGGTTCTTCATAGCGGCGGCCGATGTCCTCCAGCAGTTGGTCGACGAGGTGCGGCCAGTCGCGCGTGACCGGAAAGCGCGTGTCGTGACCGATGCGCTCGATGTAGCGCAACTCGTAGGTATCGCCGAGTTCGGCGAAAAGCGTGCCGTAGGTCGAAGCCGGAAAGCCGTTCGCGTGAGAAAAGTGGATGACGTTCTTCAATGTCGTGTTGTCTCCGTTCCAGATGGCGGGTGCGGCAACCCGCGCCTCGCCTGCTGCCTTTGTTTGTCTTGTTGGTCTTGTTGGTCGTGCTGCGGCGCGAACTTGTGTTACCGAATGCGTTACTCATCGCGTCACTCATTCACCGTGTCCATCCAGTACCGCCGCTGCGTATCGCGAAAGCGTTCGACGGCAAGCGAACCTGGCGCGGCTTCGATGCGCACGGCACCATCGGCGTCGCTGCGCGCAAGCACGATATGGCGCGAGACGTAGCGCGCGTAGACGCCGGATTGCGGGTGATGAAAACGGTTCAGGTAGCCTACCTGAAATATGGCGACGAGCGGCCAGACAGAATCGAGGAACGGTTCAGTCGACGAAGTGCGGCTGCCGTGGTGCGGCACCACCAGCACCTGTGAGCGCAGACCCGCGGCGTCACGGGCGACCAGCGTGCGCTCGGCGCTGGCCTCGATATCGGCGGCAAGCAGAGCGGAGACCACGCCCCCGGCGCCCTGCGCGGTGGAGACGCGCAGCACGCAGCAATGCGTGTTGGGTTTGCCGGCAAGCGGCCCGGGATCGGGCCAGAGCACCTCGAACGCCACGCCGTCCCACTGCCAGCGCTGCCCGGCGGCACATTGCACGGTCTGCGCGCCCAGCTTGCGCGCGCTCGTCCAGAGTGGATGGCCCGGGAGGATCCCTGCAACAAAGTCACGCACCGGCACCGCATCGAGCACGGCGGGCGCGCCGCCTGAATGATCCGAGTCGTCGTGGCTGATCATGAGCGTGTCGAGCCGCCTTACGCCGTGCGTCTGCAAATAAGGCACGACGACGCGCTCGCCCGCGTGTGTGGACTCGGGCCCAGGCCCCGCGTCGAACAGCAGCGCATGCCGCGCCGTCTCGACCAGCACCGACGTGCCCTGCCCGATGTCCAGCGCCGTGAGTCTGAACGCACCCGGCGGCGGCCCGGCCGGCGATGTCAGGACAAGCGGCAACCCCATGAACGGCGCGAGCCAGCGCAACGGCCAGCCGCGCGGTGCAAGCAGCCAGGCGACGCCGACGACGGCGCAAGCCAGCGCCCAGAAGCCCGGCTGCGGCAGGCGAAGCAAGGCCCACGGCCAGCCTTCGAGCATCCCCAGAACGTCCAGCAGCCCGTTCAGCATCGTATGCGCCGCGTGCCACGCGTAGCCGTCGAGCGGCGCGGGCAGCGCCACGCCAGCCAGCACCATGGGCGTCACGAACATGCTCACCCACGGGATCGCCCCCGCATTCGCGAGCGGGCCGATCAGGGGGATCTGCATGAACCAGTACGCGGTCAGGGGCGCGAGCGCGAGCGTGACGGCCCATTGGACGCGGGCGCTATCGGCAAGCCTTCCTGCCAAATGATGGACAGACACGCGCCAACGGCCAACGAAGCGGCGGCAAAACTCTCGAATGCGTCCCACGCGCGCCGGTGTAGCGTCATGCTCGCGCATCGGATCGAGTTCGTCCGGCGATAGCGCCGTATCGTCAGCGCGACGCACGCGCGGCACACCGCTCGCGGCGAAAAGAATCGCAGCCACAGCGCCGAACGACAGCCAGAAACCGGGCGCGGTCACAGCCCACGGATCGCGCACGAGCACCAGCCCGAGCGCCCACGCCAGAACGTGGCTGCGCGACACTTCGCGCGAGCGCCACAGCGCCACCGCCGCGACCACGATCATCCAGAGCGCGCGCTGCACCGGTACATTAAAGCCTGCGAGCGCCGCATACGCCGCCGCAGCCACCACGGCGCCCGCCACCGCCACCTGCTGCGCGGGAACGATGAGCGGCGCTTCGACGCCTCGCCAGCGCGCGCGCCGCCAGAACGCGCCCGCAGCCCAGCCCGCCAGCCCGGCGACGAACGCCAGATGCAGCCCCGAGATCGCGACGATGTGGCTCGTGCCGGTGTTGCGCAGCCTTCGCCAGTCATCGTCGCTCACTGCGTCCTGCGCGCCGGTTGCCAGTGCAATGACGATGCCTCGATGCGGCTCATGCGCGAGCACGCTATCGATTCGCGCACGCACCGCCGCACGCGAGCGTTCGATGCGCACACCCAAGCCCTGCGCGTCGGGCAGCAGGCGAGTCGCGCGTTGTTCGTCACTCACATAACCTGTTGCGCGCACACCGCGGGCAAGCAGCGTGGCCTCGGCGTCGCGCAAGCCAAAGTTGCCCTCCGCATGCGGCCGCTTGAGCCGCACATTCAACCGCCAGCGCGCTCCAGGCACGAGCATCGGCAAAGCAGCGTCGCGAGCGACCCAGCTCAACTGCAGGAGATCCGGTAGCGTTTTCCCGTGGGAGCCCAGCACGCCCCACGACTCGACCGAAAACAGAAAGCTCGCAGCCGCCGCATCCTGGGCAAGCATGCGCGCGATATGGCCGGTCACTTCGATATCGCGCTTCTGCCACGCAGCGGGGAGTGTTTGCGCGAGACGCAGTTCCGCACGCCACGCCGCGTAACCGAAGCCGACACAAACCGAAGCCAGCCAGATCGCCAGCCACGCCGAAGCAACCCGAGCCGCGCGCGTGCCGCGCTCATCGTCATCGGCGCGCAGCACCCAAACGACCCATGCGATCAGCAGCACAACGCCCAGTACAAGGCCGAGCCATACGCCCGCGCGAGGCAAGTTCGCCTGACGCTGCAACACGATCACGCCCAGCGCAAATCCGCACCACACAGCCCGCATCGCCCCTCCTCGCCCGAGGCAAAACGCGAGCCGCGTGACGTCGTTCAAGCAACGTCACGTCATCGCTTTCAGGCGCAAAACGCGCCTCACCTCACGAGGAAATTATGCAGATGAAAGTGCGAGCCGCGGCAGCGCCGCCGCAGCGTTAGCCGTTGTGCCAAGGGCGAGTTCCTCGGGCGTCATGCCGCGCAAGGCCGCCAGCGCGGCGCCGATGCGCGGCACCTGATCCGGCGTGTTGCGCTGCTTGTAGAGCCAGGACGGCGAGATATCGGGCGCGTCGGTTTCCATGACGATCGCTTCCAGCGGCAACTGCTCCGCAAGACGGCGGATCTGCAACGCGCGCTCGAACGTCGTGTTGCCGCCAAAGCCCAGATGCATGCCCTGCTCGATAAACGCATTGGCCTGCTGAAAACTGCCGTTGAACGCATGCGCGATCCCGCTGCGCACGCCATTGCGGCGCAAGCCCGCGAGCACCTTGTCCTGCGACTTGCGCACGTGACAGATGGCCGGCAGCTCGAACTCGCGCGCAAGCTTCAGTTGCGCGTCATAAAAGTGCTGTTGCCGCGTCTCATCGAGACCCGGCACGAAAAAATCGAGACCGATTTCACCGATGCCGACGAACCTCGGATCGCCGAGACTCGCCTCGATCTGCGTGCGCAGTTCGACGAGGTCTTCATCGCGCGCATTCGGCGTGTAGAGGGGATGGATGCCCAGCGCGTAGACCGCGCCGGGCGTGCGATGCGCAAGCGCGCGCACGGTGTCGAAATTTTCGCGCGCGACCGCCGGAATCACGATGCGCGACACACCTGCTGCGCGCGCGCTCGACGCAACCGCATCGCGGTCTGCGTCGAACTCACCGGCGTCGAGATGGCAATGCGTATCGATCCACATGACTGGCCCGCGCTAAAAACCGCGCCGCTTAAACCGGCACGACCGGTTCTTCGTGCAGCATGCCGTCGCGCAGACGCACGATGCGGTCGCAGCGCGCCGCCAGATCGGCGTCGTGCGTGACGATCACGAAGCTCGTGTCGAACTGGTCGGACAGCTCCATCATCAGATTGAAGACGTTGTCCGCCGTGCCGCCGTCGAGGTTGCCGGTCGGCTCGTCCGCCAGCACGCAGGCAGGCTTCGTCACGAGCGCGCGCGCGATGGCCACACGCTGGCGCTCGCCGCCCGACAGCTCGCCTGGACGATGGCGCGCGCGATGGGCAAGCCCCACGCGATCAAGAATCGCCAGCGCCTCGGCGCGCGCCGCTTCCTGCGGCATGCGGCGAATCCGCAGCGGCATCGCCACGTTGTCGAGCGCCGTGAATTCGGGCAGCAGATGGTGGAACTGATACACGAAGCCGAGCGCGCGATTACGCAAGTCGTTGCGATCGCGCTCGGAGAGTTCGGTGAACGGCTTGCCCAGCAGCTTGACGTTGCCGGTGCCCGGCTCGTCGAGGCCGCCCAGCACATGCAGCAGCGTGCTCTTGCCCGAACCCGACGCGCCCACGATCGCGAGCTTTTCGCCGCGCTTCACCGTGATATCGGTGTCGTGCAGCACCTGCACGGAGAGCGCACCCTGGCCGAATACCTTAGAAATGCCATGCGCTTCGATCACATAAGGGTAATCGCCCGCCGCGGCTTGAATCGATTGACGCTCATTCATAACGCAGTGCCTCCGCGGGACGTACCTTGGCCGCGCGCCAGCTGGGATAAAGCGTCGCCAGCGCGGACAGCACGAACGCAATCAAACCAATGCGGATCACGTCGCCGGGGACGAGTTCCGAGGGCAGCTCACTGATGAAATAGACCGACGGCGGCAGGAACTGCACGCCGAGCAGATGCTCGATCATCGGCACGAGCCACGGAATGCTCCACGCGATCAGGCAGCCGAGCGCGACGCCGATGGCCGTGCCCACGAAGCCGATCGTCACGCCCTGCACGACGAAGATCTTCATGATCGAGCCGGGCTGCGCGCCGAGCGTGCGCAGAATCGCGATATCGGCCTGCTTGTTGGTGACCGTCATCACGAGCGACGACACCAGGTTGAACGCAGCCACCGCGATGATCAGCGTGAGGATGATGAACATCATGCGCTTCTCGATCTGCACGGCCGAGAACCAGGTCTTGTTCTGCTGCGTCCAGTCGCGAATGTAGAGATCGCCCGAGAGCGTGTGCACGAGCTGGCGCGCCACGGCCGGCGCGCGCTGCATGTCCTTCAGGCGCAGACGCACGCCACTGGGCGCGGCAAGGCGATACAGCACTTCGGCGTCGCGGATATTGACGAGCGCGAGCGTGCTGTCGTACTCGTAGTGCCCCGATTCGAACACGCCCACCACCGTGAACTGCTTCAGGCGCGGCAGCATGCCGGCCGGCGTGATGGTGCCTTCGGGCGCGACCAGCGTGACCTTGTCGCCGGCGGTCACGCCCAGACTCGTGGCCAGATCGGCGCCCAGCACGATATTGAAGCCGCCCGGCGTCAGATCGTTGAGGCTGCCCAGCTTCATCTCCTTGCCGATGTCCGAGACCTGCGGCTCTTCGGACGGCTCGACGCCGCGCAGCGCCACGCCGCTTACGCTGTCGCCGCGCGTGAGCAACGCCTGGGCGTCCACGTAGGGAGCCGCGCCGATCACCTCGTTATTGGTCTTGGCTTCCTTCGCCGTGAGCTGCCAGTCGGGCATCGAGCCCGTCGGCGAGAAGATCTCGACGTGGGCGAGCACGGACAGCATGCGGTCGCGCACGTCGCGCTGGAAGCCGTTCATCACCGAGAGCACGACGATCAGCGCCGCGACGCCGAGCGCAATGCCCGACATCGAAATCAGCGCGATGAACGAGATGAAACCGTTGCCGGTCGTGCGCTTGCCAGCGCGCGTGTAGCGCCAGCCTATCTGCCATTCGTAGGGAAGTTTCAAGCGAATCCTTTTGTGCTTCGTTGCTTCTGCTTCGTCGATGCGAGGCGCATTCGCGGCGCATTTCACAATATTGCGTGCCGGAGCAGATCGGCGATCAAGCGCGAAGTTTGCCACACTACCGCCCCCTGAAGGACTTTGCGGCATGGCGACCGGCGATGGGCGCCTCGCTTCGCGCTCCGGTAATTGGACGCGCAAGCCGCACACAGGTGCCGCGCGATTTTGTATCAGTGCGTTTGTAAGCCGCTGATTTGTATGGATCTACGCGAGCGCGACGCATTTTGCACAGATCCCCGCGCCCGGAGTTCCGAGCCTCGCGCACCCGGCTCCGAAGTACAATGCGCTCCATCATGCCTGCCGACCGTCTCCATCTTCTCGTCCCGTTCGCGCTGCCCTCGGCGGCCGTGGCGTCCACCGCCCTCGCCGGCCTCCATTACCCAGCGCTGTCGAAGCTGATTGCGCGCGCTCGCCTGGGCGACCAGGTGATCGGCGAGGACTTCCAGCGCACTCTGCCGCACGAACGCTGGGTGGCACGCGCGTTCGGCGCGGCAACGCCAGGTTCGGCTGCCAGGTCGAACGGCGCGGCCGCCGACGACGAAGCGCCGCTCGCCCCGTGGATGCTGCTCGCCGACGGCGGCGCGCCCGGCGACGCCACCTGGGCCTGCATCCAGCCGGTGCACGTACGCATCGCGCACGACCATCTGGTGCTGATCGACCCCGCCTCGCTCGGACTCACCGACGCCGACGCCGCTGCGCTCTACGCAGTCGCGAAGCCGCTGATCGAGGAACTCGGCATCCGGGTCGAAGCGCCCACGCCGCAGCGCTGGTACCTGTCGAGCGATCAGTTCGGCACGCTCGCGGGCGCGTCGCCGCTGCGCGCCAGCGGCCGCAATATCGAAATCTGGCTGCCGCACGAAGCGCATTCCGGCCAGCGCTCGCGCACCTGGATGAAGGTGCAGAACGAAGTGCAGATGGCCTGGTTCGAGCACCCCGTCAACGAAGCGCGCGAGGCGCGCGGCCTGCCCGCCGTCAACTCGATCTGGTTCCACGCTCAAGGCGCAATACGGCCCGTGCAGCGTGCGTTCGCGCGCGTGCGCTCGGACGCCGCCGCCACGCGCGGCCTCGCGCTCGCTTCGGGCGCGGAACTCGGCGCGGTGCCCGCGACGTTCAACGAACAGACTGCTGCAAACGGCATCAGCTCGGGCGCGACGCTCATCGAGCTCGATCCGTTCTCCGCCGCTTATATCCAGCAGGACTGGGGCCGCTGGAACGCCGCCTTCGCCCAGCTGGAGCGCGACTGGTTCGCGCCCGCCCTGGCCGCCATCGAAAACGGCGAACTGGCCGAACTGGGCGTGACGCTGTGCGGCGACACGGGATCGGTGACGCTCAACGCCACGCGCGGCGATCTGCGCAAATTCTGGCGACGCCGCGAATTCGCGTCGCTGTTCATCGAATAACCGTTCGAATAATCGTTTCACTTCACGCTAAAAGCGCCCTCGCATGACCCGAATCGTCACCCGCGCCTGTTCCCCCGCCGATACCGAAGCGCTGATCCGCCACGGCCTGCATCCGGTGCTCGCCCGGCTCTACGCCTCGCGCGGCGTGTGCCAGCCCGACGACATCGAGACCGGCCTCGCCCGCCTGATTCCGCCTGCGGGCATGAAGGGACTCGCCGAAGCCGCAGAACTGCTCGCCGACGCGCTCGAAGCGGACTGCCGCATGCTGGTGGTCGCCGACTACGACTGCGACGGCGCGACCGCCTGCGCGGTGGCCGTGCGCGGCCTGCGCATGATGGGCGCGCAGATCGACTATCTGGTGCCGAACCGCTTCGAATACGGCTACGGCCTGACGCCCGAGATCGTCGCGCTCGCCGCACAGCGCAAAGGCGGGCCGCCCGATGTGCTGATCACCGTCGATAACGGCATCGCCAGCGTCGAAGGCGTGGAAGCCGCGAACGAACTGGGCATCGAAGTGCTCGTGACCGATCACCATTTGCCCGGCGACACGCTGCCGGACGCGCGCGCCATCGTCAATCCGAACCAGCCGGGCTGCGAGTTTCCGAGCAAGTGCATCGCCGGTGTGGGCGTGATGTTCTACACGCTGCTCGCGCTGCGCGCCGAGCTGCGCAAGCGCGGCGCGTTCAATGAAGAGCGCCCCGAGCCGCGCCTGGACGGCCTGCTCGACCTGGTGGCGCTGGGCACCGTCGCCGACGTCGTCAAGCTCGACAGCAACAACCGCGTGCTGGTCGCGCAAGGCTTGCAGCGTATCCGCAATGGCCGTATGCAGCCGGGTATCGCGGCGCTGTTCCGCGCTTCGGGCCGCGAAGCGAAGACCGCTTCGGGCTTCGACATGGGCTTTGCGCTCGGGCCGCGTCTGAACGCGGCGGGCCGGCTTTCGGACATGTCGCTCGGCATCGAGTTGCTGACCACCGACGACGCGGGCCGCGCGTGGGAGCTCGCCCAGCAGCTCGACGGGATGAACCGCGAACGCCGCGAGATCGAAGCGGGCATGCAACAGCAGGCGCTCGCGGATCTCGCCGACGTCGATCCGCAAGGCAACGCCACGATCACGCTCTTCAACGAAGGCTGGCACCAGGGCGTCATCGGCATCGTCGCGGGCCGGCTCAAGGAGAAGTTCCACCGCCCGTCCTTCACCTTCGCACCCGCCGACGACAACGGCGATATCGTGAAAGGCTCGGGCCGCTCGATCCCCGGCTTCCATCTGCGCGACGCCATCGACCTGATCTCCAAGCGCGAGCCGGGCCTGATCCACAAGTTCGGCGGCCACGCGATGGCCGCGGGTATGACGCTCGCCGCCGCCGACGTGCCGCGCTTCGCCGAGGCATTCGAGCGCGTGGGCCGCGAGTGGCTCAGCGCCGAAGCGCTCGCACGCACCGTAGAAACCGACGGCGATCTGGAAGACGCCTATTTCACGCCCGATTTCGTCGAGATGCTCGATGCGGCGGTCTGGGGCCAGGGCTTTCCGGCGCCGGTTTTCTCGGGCGAATTCGAGGTCGCGTCGCAGGCACTCGTGAAGGACAAGCACCTGAAGCTGCAACTGCTGCGCGGGCGCCAGCGCTTCAACGCGATCTGGTTCAACCACACCGAAACGCTGCCGCAGCACACCACCGTCGCCTACCGCCTCGTGCGCGACACCTGGAACGGCGTTTCGCGCGTGCAACTGGTCGTGGAACACGCGGCGCTCTGACCCTCTCATACGTCCGCTTCGACTCCGCTTCCATCCTGATCCCCGCATCGCGCCAAAACTGGCCCGCGCCCTCCTCCGCGCGGGCTGGAGGCCGGGCCAAGCCATGCTCAATCGGCTATAATTGCGTGTTTTACACGCCGGATCACGACAAAAATGGAAGCGGAACGTCTCAACGCGATCGAAGCCCTTTTGGCGGACCTGCGCTCACGCGCGGGCGAGCTACGGGGGTATCTTTGACTACGACGTAAAAGCCCGACGGCTCGTCGAAGTCAATAGCGAACTCGAAGACCCCAACGTCTGGAACGACGCGAAGCACGCGCAGGGTCTCGGCAAGGAAAAGAAGCTGCTCGAAGGCGTCGTGCACGTGCTCGACGGTATCGAGAACGACACGCGCGACACCCAGGATCTCTTCGAGATGGCGCGCGAAGAAGGCGACGAAGACACGCTCGTCTCCATCGAAGCCGATGCGCAAGCGATCGAAGCACGCGTCGCCGACGTCGAGTTCCGCCGCATGTTCGCGAACCCAGCCGACCCGAATAACGCCTTCATCGACATCCAGGCCGGCGCCGGCGGCACCGAAGCCTGCGACTGGGCCTCCATGCTGCTGCGCCAGTACGTGCGTTACTGCGAGCGCAAGGGCTTCAAGACCGAAGTGCTCGAAGAATCGGAAGGCGACGTCGCCGGCATCAAGAGCGCAACGATCAAGGTCGAAGGCGAGTACGCCTACGGCTTCCTGCGCACCGAAACCGGCATTCACCGTCTCGTGCGCAAGTCGCCGTTCGACTCGTCGGGCGGGCGTCATACGTCGTTCTCGTCGGTGTTCGTGTATCCGGAAATCGACGATTCGTTCGAGATCGAAGTCAATCCGGCCGATCTGCGCATCGACACCTACCGCGCTTCGGGCGCGGGCGGTCAGCACATCAACAAGACCGATTCCGCCGTGCGTATCACGCACGTGCCGTCGGGCATCGTCGTGCAGTGCCAGAACGACCGCTCGCAGCACCGCAACCGCGCCGAAGCCATGGCCATGCTCAAATCGCGCCTCTATGAAGCCGAAATGCGCAAGCGCCAGTCGGAGCAGGACAAGCTCGAAGCGGGCAAGTCGGACGTGGGCTGGGGCCACCAGATCCGCTCCTACGTGCTCGACAACAGCCGTATCAAGGATCTGCGCACCAACGTCGAAATCAGCAATACCAAGGCCGTGCTCGACGGCGATCTCGACGCCTTCATCAGCGCAAGCCTGAAACAGGGCGTGTAACAGCGTTTAAGCCTTTATGCGCCACGGCGGCGCCGCCAAGCGGTTGCCGCCCTCTTCCTCAGCCCCGCATCGTCACGATGCGCGGCGCTGCGGGAACCGAACTCAAAGAACCCGAGCCATCATGACCGAACCGACCCAGCAGAACGCGCCCAGCGCCGCGCCCGACATCGACGACAACCAGATCATCGCCGAGCGCCGCGAGAAACTGCGCGCGCTGCGCGAGGCGGGCGTCGCCTTCCCGAACGACTTCCGCCCCACTCACCACGCCGCCGACCTGCAACGCGACCACGCCGATACGGACAAAGACGCCCTCGAAGCGAATCCGCTCGAAGTCGCCATCGCCGGTCGCATGATGCTCAAGCGCGTGATGGGCAAGGCAAGCTTCGCGACGGTGCGCGACGGCTCGGGCCAGATCCAGTTCTTCATCACGCCCGCCGACGTGGGCGACACGACCTACGACGCCTTCAAGAAGTGGGACCTCGGTGACATCGTCGCCGCGAAGGGCGTGCTGTTCCGCACCAACAAGGGCGAGCTGTCGGTGCGCGTCACCGAACTGCGCCTGCTGTCGAAGTCGCTGCGCCCGCTGCCGGACAAGTTCCATGGCCTGTCGGACCAGGAAATGCGCTATCGCCAGCGTTACGTCGACCTGATCGTCACGCCGGAAGCACGCGACACGTTCGTGGCGCGCACCAAGGCGATCTCGTCGGTGCGCCGCTTCATGTCGGACGCGAACTTCATGGAAGTCGAAACGCCGATGCTGCACCCGATCCCGGGCGGCGCGGCGGCCAAGCCGTTCGTCACGCACCACAACGCGCTCGATATGCAGATGTACATGCGTATCGCGCCCGAGCTGTACCTGAAGCGCCTCGTCGTGGGCGGCTTCGAGCGCGTGTTCGAAATCAACCGGAATTTCCGTAACGAAGGCGTCTCGCCGCGTCACAATCCGGAATTCACGATGATGGAGTTCTACGCCGCGTACACGGACTACACGTGGCTGATGGACTTCACGGAACAGCTGATCCGCCAGGCCGCCATCGACGCGCGCGGCAGCGCCACGCTGACCTATCAGGGTCGCGAACTCGACCTGTCGAAGCCGTTCCATCGTCTGACGATCGTGCAGGCAATCCAGAAGTTCGCGCCGCAATACACGACCGAACAGCTCGCCGATGCTGCGTTCCTGCGCACTGAACTGAAGAAGTTCGGCGTGGACGCGAACCAACCGCAGTTCCTCAACGCAGGCGTGGGCGCGCTGCAACTGGCCCTCTTCGAAGAGACCGCCGAATCGCAGCTGTGGGAACCGACCTACATCATCGACTATCCGATCGAAGTCTCGCCGCTCGCGCGCGCATCGGACACGCTGCCGGGCATCACTGAGCGTTTCGAGCTCTTCATCACGGGCCGCGAAATTGCCAACGGCTTCTCGGAGCTGAACGATCCGGAAGACCAGGCCGCGCGCTTCAAGAAGCAGGTCGAGCAAAAGGACGCCGGCGACGAAGAAGCGATGTTCTACGACGCCGATTACATTCGCGCGCTCGAATACGGCATGCCCCCGACGGGCGGCTGCGGTATCGGCATCGACCGTCTGGTGATGCTGCTCACCGACAGCCCGAGCATCCGCGACGTCATTCTCTTCCCGCACCTGCGCCGCGAAGACTAAGTCATTGACGGACTACGCCGCCCTCTCGCGAGGGCGACGCGCCAGACGGGGCGCATGCGGTTCACGCCGCATGCGCCCCGTTTCTTTTGTTTCGGCGCTTCTGTCCGGGCGCTCGCGATTGTCAATTGTTTGTAACCAGCGGTAAAAGCTGCCATCCTGGCTCGCCCCGGCACTGGGCATATCAATTGCGCATCCACGGGAATCCACGCCATGCAAGGCTGCGCAGCGAGGTCGATTCGAGGTTCATCGGCACTGTCCTCGTTCCTCGTCGCCGCCGCGCACGATGGGTTACAAATTGAAACGCCCGGGTCGCGGGATTGGCTCACACTGCTTCGACCAGATTCACCGGTCTTACCCTGAGCCAACTCTGCAAAAGACGGAGCCTGTCATGAACAATCCTGATCCGAAACTGACCACACAGACCACGCCGGCAAGTTCGAACCGCCGCATTCACCCTCTCGTCGCCACGGCGGCGGGCGCTGTGATCGTCGCGAGCCTCGCGGCAACGGCCGCCATCACCGGCGTGTTCCCGAAAGCCTCCAGCAACGCCGAGCAAAACGCGCAAACGCAGACCGGCCAGACGACCATGATGGCGTCCCAGCCGGTGGTCGACTCCACGCGCGCAGCGACGCCGTCGACGAATGCGCAATACGCGCAGAACAACGCGCCCGCCGAGCCGCAGCAACCGGCGCCCGCTCAGCAGCAACAAGTGCAGGCCGTACCGCAGCCGCAATACGCGCCGCAACAACAGCAATACGCCCAGCAGGCGCAGCCGCAACCGGCCGCTTGCGCATCGTGCGGCGTCGTCGAAGGGATTTCCGCCACGCGTACGGAAGGCCACGGCACCGGTATCGGCGCGGTGGGTGGCGCGGTGGCGGGCGGCGTGGTCGGCAACCAGTTCGGCGCGGGCAATGGCCGCACGGCCATGACGCTGCTCGGCGCGCTGGGTGGTGGTCTTGCCGGGAATTCGGTTGAGAAACATCTGCGCAGCACGACCGCCTACTCGGTGCGCGTGCGTATGGACAACGGCAAGACGCGCTACTTCACCTATCACGAAGCGCCGCCGTTCCAGCAGGGCCAGCGCGTGCGGATCGAACACGGTTCGCTCGCAGCCGCTTGAGCATGAGCTAGCTCAATCCAGCGCCAGAAACACAAAAGGCGATTCACCCGAAAGGTGAATCGCCTTTTTCATGCTTGCTGCGAAAACGCGCGATCAGTAATGATCAGTAGCTACGATCAGTAGCCCGCGTCCTCGATCCATGCCGCCTGAATCGCTTCGAGGATTTTTTCGTTCGAACGCTCGGGATCGTCGTCAAAGCCCTCGAGTTCGGTGATCCAGCGATGCAGATCAGTGAAGCGCACATACTGTGGGTCGACTTCCGGATGGGTGTCCGTCAACGCCACTGCGATGTCCTGCGTATCGGTCCATTTCATGGCTGCGCGCTCCTCTTTGGGATGGATCAGTGATTTTCCTTCGCGTGATTGATCGAGTAACGCGGAATCTCGACCACGAGGTCATCCTCGGCCGGCACGAGCGCCTGGCACGACAGCCGCGAAGTGGGCTCCAGACCCCATGCCTTGTCGAGCAGGTCGTCTTCGAGTTCTTCCGACGGCTCGAGCGCGTTGAAGCCTTCGCGCACGATCACGTGACAGGTTGTGCAGGCACACGACTTTTCGCAGGCGTGTTCGATTGCAATGCCGTGTTCCAGCAGCGCGTCGCACACGCTCTCACCCGGCTTGGCGTCGATCACCGCGCCCTCGGGGCACAGTTCGACATGGGGCAGCACCACGATTTGAGGCATTCTGATTTCCGTATCCAAAACTTGTCATATCGGGCGCGCCCCGCCTACCGGGGCACACCCATTCTACTGGCGTCGCGCGCTTCGCTGCATCGGGAAAGCACGCAGAGCGTGGGTGCTTCCCGATGCGCTTCTCGATGCGCTAGTCATCGCGCTTTCAGCGCGCTTAACCGATCTCGTCGAGCTTCTTGCCCGCCAGCGCGCGCTTGATGCCCTTGTCCATGCGGCGTGCCGCAAACTCGTCGGTGCCTTCGGCCAGCGCCTTGGTGGCCGCTTCGATGCCGTCGGTGTCCTCGCCCTGCGCGATCTGCGCAAGCGCCGTCACCAGCTTGTCGAGTTCCGCGCGCTCGGCGTCGTCGAGCAGTTCGCCGTCGGCGGCCAGCGCCGATTGCGTCGCTTCGATCACGCGCTGCGCTTCGACCTGCGCTTCGCGCAACGCGCGGGCGCGCATGTCGATATCAGCGGTCTTGAAGCTGTCTTCGAGCATCCGGGCGATGTCGTCATCGGCGAGGCCGTAGGACGGCTTCACCACCACTGACGCCTCCACGCCCGACAACTGCTCGCGCGCGAACACGGACAGCAAGCCGTCCGCGTCCACCTGGTAGGTCACACGGATGCGCGCCGCGCCCGCCGCCATCGGCGGAATGCCGCGCAGCTCGAAACGCGCAAGCGAGCGGCAGTCGGCCACGAGCTCTCGCTCGCCCTGCACCACCTGGATCGCCATGGCCGTCTGGCCGTCCTTGAAGGTCGTGAATTCCTGCGCGCGCGCGACCGGAATGGTCGAGTTGCGCGGAATGATCTTCTCGACGAGGCCGCCCATCGTCTCCACACCCAGCGACAGCGGGATCACGTCGAGCAGCAGCCAGTCGTCGTCGCCGCCGCGGTTGCCCGCGAGCAGATCGGCCTGGATCGCCGCGCCGAGCGCCACCACCTGGTCGGGATCGAGATTCGTGAGCGGCGCCTGGCCGAAGAACTGTTCGACAGCGTGGCGAATCACCGGCATGCGCGTCGCGCCGCCAACCAGCACCACACCCTTGACGTCCTTCGACGCGACCTTCGCGTCGCGCAGCGCCTTTTTAGTCGGCACGAGCGTGCGCTGCACGAGCGCCTGCGTGAGCGCTTCGAAACGCGCTTCGTCGATCGTCACGGCAATCGCCGCGCCGTTCGACAGCGTGAGTTCGATGCGCGCTTCAGGCGCGGACGACAGCGCTTCCTTCGCGTCGCGCGCGCGGTCGAGCAACAGGCGCACGTCTTCGGGCGCAAGCGCCGAACGTTCGATGCCGCTTTGCTCCAGCACGTAAGCGAACACGGCATGGTCGAAATCGTCGCCGCCGAGCGCCGAGTCGCCGCCCGCCGCCAGCACTTCGAACACGCCCTTCGTGAGCTTGAGGATCGACAGGTCGAAGGTGCCGCCGCCGAGGTCGTAGACCGCGTAGAGACCTTCCGAACCGTTGTCGAGGCCGTAAGCGATCGCCGCTGCGGTCGGCTCGTTGAGCAGGCGCAGCACGTTCAGGCCGGCCAGACGCGCGGCGTCCTTGGTCGCCTGGCGCTGCGCTTCGTCGAAGTACGCGGGCACCGTGATGACCGCGCCGACCAGATCGTCGCCGAGCGAATCTTCGGCGCGCTGACGCAGCGTCGCGAGGATTTCCGCCGAGACTTCGACCGGGCTTTTCACGCCGTCGATGGTCTGGATCTGCACCATGCCGGGCGCATCGACGAATTCATAAGGCGCGTTGGCCGCGCCTTCGACGTCGGCCTTGCCGCGGCCCATGAAGCGCTTGACCGATACGATGGTGTTGCGCGGATCGGTGGCCGCTTCGGCCTTGGCCGCGCGACCGATGCGGCGGCCGCCGTTGGCCAGGTAGCGCACGACGGACGGCAGCAGCACGTGGCCGTCTTCGTCGGGCAGCACATCGGCCACGCCGCTGCGCACCGCGGCGACCAGCGAGTTCGTCGTGCCGAGGTCGATGCCGACCGCCAGCCGCCGCTGGTGCGGCGCCGGCGCCATGCCGGGTTCGGAGATTTGCAGTAATGCCATCTTCTGTCTGATCGCTCTGATCTATTTGGGGCCGTGGTTGCGCGCATCGTGCGCGCGCCGCGCGGCTCCGTCCTGTATCTGGGGTTCTACGTATTATTCGTCGCTGCGCCTGGCGCCGCTATGCGCTCGCGCTTCAGCCTTCCAGCCGCTCGATCTGCGTATCGACTTCGGCCGCCACGCGCTCGATGAACATGAGTTGCCGCACCGCTTCCGCCGCCGGCTGGTTCGAGCCGCTATCGAGCAGCGCGCCGAGCTTCGCCAGCCGCACGCGCTCGTCGTCGCGCAGGTCGCTTGCGAGCGCGTCGAGTGCATCGACGTTCTTCGCGCCCACCGCATCTTCGATCGCCTCGCGCCACTCCATCTGCTGCATCAGGAACGCCGGCTCCATCGCCGTGTTGTTCTCGGCGCCGACGTCGATGCCGCGCAGATGCAGCATGTACTTCGCGCGCTTGAGCGGGTCGCGCAGCGTCTGGTACGCCTCGTTCGCGCGCGTGGCCCACTGCATCGCGACGCGCTTTTGCGCCTCGCCCGCCGCCGCGAAGCGGTCGGGGTGCACCTGCGCCTGCACGGCGCGATAGGCGTGATCGAGCGCGTCGGCGTCGAGCGCGAACTGCTCGGACAGGCCAAAGAGCACGAAGTGGCTGTCGGAAAGCGAAGAGAGCGAGGCCATCGGATTGAACGTTCTGGTGGGATCTTGAAGCCGCAGCTCAGGCGGCCATTCAGGCAGCGATTAAGGCAACGAAAGCCGCTTCGAAAAATCAAAAAGGCGGCACAGGCCGCCTTTTCAGCGCAACGCGCAGGCTTACACGCGGAAGGACTCGCCGCAACCGCACTCGTCCTTCACATTCGGGTTATTGAACTTGAAGCCCTCATTGAGGCCTTCACGCACGAAGTCGAGCTGCGTGCCGTCGATGTACGAAAGACTCTTCGGATCGACGATGACCTTCACGCCAAAGCTTTCGAACACGTTGTCTTCCGGCGCGAGCTCGTCGACGTATTCGAGCTTGTACGCAAGACCCGAGCAGCCCGTCGTACGCACGCCCAGGCGCAAGCCCACGCCCTTGCCGCGACGAACCAGGTACTTCTGCACGTGCTGTGCTGCTTTTTCAGTCAACGAGATTGCCATAACGTTTTCGCCCTACTCCATGTCGTGCGCCGCAGTGCGCCTTCAATCCTGAACTTACGCCCGCTTCATCACGACGCGGCGCAGGCTTGCCTGCATCCAGATCGTTCATTCCACAGCGGCGCCCCTGAGAGCGCGCCGCCGTCCCGCCCGCTTGCGCGACCGCAGTCGCGCTTGGGCTTTATGCTGCGTCGACCTTTGCTTCTGCCGTGTGGCGTTGCTTGTAGTCGGCGACCGCTGCCTTGATCGCGTCTTCCGCGAGGATCGAGCAGTGGATCTTCACCGGCGGCAGCGCCAGTTCTTCGGCGATCTGCGTGTTCTTGATGTCGAGCGCCTGGTCGAGCGTCTTGCCCTTGACCCATTCCGTGACGAGCGAGCTTGAGGCGATTGCCGAGCCGCAGCCATAGGTCTTGAACTTCGCGTCTTCGATCACGCCGTCCGCGCCCACGCGGATCTGCAGCTTCATCACGTCGCCGCAAGCCGGTGCGCCGACCATGCCCGTACCGACTGCATCGTCGTCCTTCGAGAACGAGCCGACGTTACGCGGGTTTTCGTAGTGGTCCAGAACCTTGTCGCTATATGCCATGATCACACTCCTTCAATTCGTTGGCCGCGCTGCATGCAGTGATCTGCCAGTTTGCGCTGCGGCCGGGTCGAGATTCGCTTGCCTGTCTGTTCAGTGAGAGGCGCTTAGTGCGCTGCCCACTGGATGGTCGACAGGTCGATGCCGTCCTGGTGCATTTCCCACAGCGGCGACAGCTCGCGCAGCTTGGCGATCTTCGTCTTCAGCAGGTTGATGACGTAGTCGACGTCCTGCTCGGTCGTGAAACGGCCCACCGTGAAGCGGATCGAGCTGTGCGCCAGTTCGTCGTTGCGGCCGAGCGCGCGCAGCACATATGACGGTTCCAGCGACGCCGACGTGCAAGCCGAACCCGACGACACCGCCACGTCCTTGACCGCCATGATCAGCGATTCGCCTTCGACGAAGTTGAAGCTGATGTTCAGGTTGTGCGGGACACGCTTTTCCATGTCGCCGTTCACGTAGGTTTCTTCGATTTCCGAGAGGCCCTTGAGCAGACGGTCGCGCAGCATGCGCACGCGTTCGTTTTCCGTGGCCATCTCTTCACGCGCGATGCGGAACGCTTCGCCCATGCCGACGATCTGGTGCGTAGCCAGCGTGCCCGAACGCATGCCGCGCTCGTGACCGCCGCCGTGCATCTGCGCTTCGATACGGATACGCGGCTTGCGACGCACGTACAGCGCGCCGATGCCCTTCGGGCCGTAGGTCTTGTGCGCCGAGAACGACATCAGGTCGACCTTGAGCTTTTGCAGGTCGATGGGCGCCTTGCCCGTCGATTGCGCAGCGTCAACGTGGAAAATGATGCCCTTTTCGCGGCAGATCTCACCGATCGTCTCGATGTCCTGGATCACGCCGATCTCGTTGTTCACGTGCATCACGGAAACGAGGATCGTGTCGGGACGGATCGCAGCCTTGAAATCGTCGAGGTCGATCAGACCGTCATCCTTGACGCTCAGATACGTGACTTCGTAGCCTTCGCGCTCGAGTTCGCGGCAGGTGTCGAGCACAGCCTTGTGCTCGGTCTTCACCGTGATGATGTGCTTGCCCTTGCTCTTGTAGAAGTGCGCGGCACCCTTGATCGCGAGGTTGTCCGATTCGGTTGCGCCGGAGGTCCAGATGATTTCGCGCGGATCGGCGTTGACGAGCGCGGCGACCTGCTCGCGCGCTTCCTCGACTGCACGTTCCGCGTCCCAGCCGTAGGCGTGGCTACGCGACGCCGGATTGCCGAACTGCTCGCGCAGGTACGGAATCATCTTGTCCACCACGCGCGGATCGATCGGCGTCGTCGCGCTGTAGTCCATGTAGATGGGCAGGTGGGGAATATCGTTATTCATCTATCGCTCCGGGGAATCTGGGTGCTGCGCGTGTACTGTGTGTCCTGCTATCTTGCGGCGCTGGCTGCGCTCATGAACTCGCCATGTTGAAGATCGAGTTCGGCCCGAGCGGCACGGCCCTGACGGGCTCGACCGCGGGCGCCTCGCTGCGGCGGTCGCGCAGGACGGTGGGCGCGGCGCCTTCGCGGGCGCGCTGCTTGTCCACCAGATCCTTGAGCGAGACCGAATCGAGGTACTCGACCATCTTCTGGTTCAGCGTCGACCAGAGTTCGTGCGTCATGCAGTGGCCGTCGTGCTGCTTGGTGCCTTCGCAGGCGCCCTTGCCGCCGCACTGGGTGGCGTCGAGCGGCTCGTCCACGGCGATGATGATGTCCGCGACCGTGACGTCCTCGGCGCGACGCGCGAGGTTGTAGCCGCCGCCCGGCCCGCGAACCGATTCGACGATTTCATGACGGCGCAGCTTGCCGAACAGCTGTTCGAGGTACGACAGCGAAATGTGCTGGCGCTGGCTGATACCCGCAAGCGTCACCGGGCCCTGCTCCTGGCGCAGGGCCAGGTCGATCATCGCCGTAACGGCGAAACGGCCTTTAGTGGTGAGTCTCATGATGTAGGGGAACCGCAATTCTCGACAATTTTCGTCAAGTATAAATACATGACTAGTTTAGTCAAGTATCCGTGCCGCGATCCGGGTTATTACGCGCCTGACGAAAAGGGAAAACGACGCAAAACGAACATTGGGGTGCGCCGTCACGTTCACTGCTACTTACGTCTCCTGCCCGCCTCAATCCACGAGTTGCGGGCGCAAAGCCGCCAGCAAACCATGGCAGGCTGCCTCACATTGATCGAGCACCGCCTCGAAACCTGCTTCGCCGCCAAAATAAGGGTCGGTTACCACGCGCTCCGGTGCATTCGGCGCGAACTCCATCAGCAGGCGGATCTTGTCGCGTCCGGATGCCGGCGCGACCTGCTGCAACGCCGTGACGTTGGCATCGTCCATCGCGACGATCAGGTCGAATGCGTCGAAATCCTCTGCGGCGATCTGGCGGGCGCGCAGCACCGCGAGATCGTAACCGCGCTTGCTGCCCGCACGCTGGGCGCGTTCATCGGGCGCCTCGCCGATGTGCCAGTTGCCCGTCCCCGCCGAATCGACCAGCAGGCGATCGGCCAGACCCGCTTCGTCGACAAGCTGCCGCATCACGGCCTCAGCCGTGGGCGAGCGACAGATGTTGCCAAGACAGACGAAGCAAACGGAAACCTTTTTCATCACCAGGACATCCCGGATTGGGCGATCGTTCAGGCCGCCAACCCAACTAGCCAGCTGGATCGACGAGCGGCGAATCCACGATTATACAAAGCGCACGATTTACGCGCTTGGCGCGACTCGGCGGGCAGGCGCCGTTCAGATTGCGCTGGCTTGCGGCAACGGCGCGGCGCTACGCAGCGTCTTTACCGGCGCTTTCATCTGCGCGCCATCGTCGACCAGCCCGTACGACACGGCGCGCGCCAACTCGGCGCTCACTTGATCGGCGGCCAGGGGGAACTGCTGCTCGGCGGTATTCCACGCATGCATCCATGCGATTGCCGCAAGGGGCACGATCAGTGCCAGCGGCCAATACACCACTATTTTCTTTTTCATGATGCGACTCTCTATCGACTGTGGGGCGATGAGTTTCAGACGCACTATCGCCAGTCCAAATGATATAGAGGATCGCAATGAGGAAAAACCCGGTAAAGCCGAACACACTGTTGTCGCAGATTAAACAGTGGCTCCATTGGGGTTGACGACGCCCACGCAGAGACGTCGCTTTACGATGGCCTGCGCTTCTGGACGTTCGCGTCCAGATGGGTGTGCCGCGCCGCGTACAGCTCGCGGAACGTCCGCCCGACGGGCGCCGGCATATCGCGGCCATCAGTCCAGCCGCGCGCGAACGGCAGCTTGCGGATCAAGCGCCCCGAGCCGCCCATGCGCTCCAGAATCCGCACACCCAGTTTGGCAAGCAGGCCATAGGCTGTCGGATGCAGCGCCAGCCAGCCCCACGCAGCCAGCGCCGCGCGCTCGCGCCACGGCCGCAGACGGCGCTCCGTCTGCTTTTCGCGCAACTTGCGCAGCAGGTCGGACAGCGGAATCCCCACCGGGCAAACGCTGTTGCACTCGCCGCACAGCGTCGCCGCCTGCGGCAAGTCGAGTGTCTTGTCGATGCCCACATAGCTGGGCGTCAGCACCGAACCCATCGGCCCCGGATAGACCCAGCCGTACGCGTGACCACCCACCTTTTGATAGACCGGGCAATGGTTCATGCACGCGCCGCATCGTATACAGCGCAGCATTTCCTGGAACTCGCCGCCGATCAGCCCGGTACGCCCGCCATCGACGAGCACGACATACATATGTTCCGGGCCGTCCTGGTCACCCGCGCCGCGCGGGCCGGTGAGCATCGAGAAATAGTTCGAAGTCGCCTGCCCTGTCGCCGAGCGCGGCAGCAGGCGCATGGCCGTGGCAAGGTCTTCGAGCGTCGGCAGGACTTTTTCGATACCGGTGACGGCCACGTGAACACGCGGCATGACCGTGCACATGCCTTCGTTGCCCTCGTTCGTCACCACCACGACCGAACCGGTCTCCGCGACGAGGAAGTTGCCGCCCGTCACGCCCATATCCGCCGAGAGAAAATGCGGCCGCAGGACTTCGCGCGCCTCGCGCGTCATGTCGGGAATCTCGGTCAGGCGCGGCTTGTCGTGCGTGCGCGCGAAAAGATCGGCGATCTCGTCCTTATCCTTGTGGACGACGGGCGCAATGATGTGGCTTGGCGGTTCGTTGTTGTTGATCTGGAGGATGTACTCGCCCAGGTCGGTTTCGATGGACTGCACGCCCATCTCCGCGAGGACGGTGTTGAGTTGCATCTCCTCGGACACCATCGACTTCGTCTTGATGACCTTGCGCACCTCGTGGCGGCGCGCGATGTCAGCGACCAGTTTTGCCGCGTCCTTCGCCGTTTCGGCGAACAGCACCGTCACGCCGCGCCGGGTCGCCTCGGCTTCGAACTGCTCGATCCAGGCGTCGAGATTCTCTAGCGCGCGATTGCGGCGCTCCTTGAGCGCGGCGCGCGTCGCCTCGAAGTCGATCGCCGTGATCGCTTCCGCACGCGCGCTGACGAACTTGGTCGAGAGCTTCTTGAGGTTGTGTTGCAGACGCTGATCGGCCAGCTTCTGGCCGGCGCGCGCCTTGAACTGCATCGAGGTGACTTGCATGGCGTGTGAGGGCGTGAGTTTTCGTAGTGACCGACGGTTGTTAGATGTCGCCGGCCAGCACCTGGGCGATGTGCAACACGCGCGTACTGTGGTCGCCGGTGCGGCGCAGGCGCCCTTCTATATTCAGCATGCAGCCCAGATCGCCGAGAACGACAGCGCCCGCACCGCTCGCCTGCACGTTCATGCATTTCTCATCGGCGATTGCAGTCGAGATTGCACCGTATTTGACCGCGAACGTGCCGCCAAAGCCGCAGCAATGCTCGCAATCCTTCATCTCCTGCACCTGCACGCCGCGCTGCGCCAGAAGTTCGCGCGGCTGCGCCTTGACGCCCAGCTCCCGCAGGCCCGCGCACGAGTCGTGATACGTGACCGGCCCACGTAATTCGCCCTCGGGCAACGTCACGCGCGCGACGTTCACGAGAAAGTCCGTCAATTCGAACACGCGCTCGCGCAGCTTGCCGTAGCGCGCCATGAGTTCGGGGTCGTCACGAAACAGATCGCCAAAATGCACGCGGATCATGCCGCCACACGATCCCGAAGGCACCACCACGTAGTCGAACTGCTCGAATTCGCGCAGCGTCTTTTCCGCGAGATCGCGTGCCAGTGCGCGTTCGCCGGAGTTGTAGGCCGGCTGCCCGCAGCACGTCTGGGCAGGCGGCACGACCACTTCGTATCCGGCCTCTTCGAGCAATTTGAGCGTCGAAAAGCCGATTTCGGGACGCATGGTGTCGATGAGACAGGTGACGAACAGACCGACTCGCATTGGAAATTCTCCTGAAAACCGTCCCCGATTATCCGATGTTTCGCTTGTGCCACCAACGCTGGACTCTCCCAGGCCGGCTCTGCCGCAATGCAGCAGTCGCTTTCCGCTAGACGCTTACTTTTTTCACAATACGAGATACAATGAATTTCTGCCTTTCGCACCCTTCCCGCGTCACACGAATCTGTATCCGGAATACGCCCCCATGACCGACACCAATCCAGATCCGAAGACCTCGATTCAGGTGATCGAGCGCATGATGCGCCTCCTCGATGCGCTCGCCGCACATACCGATCCGGTCAGCCTGAAAGAACTCGCGCAACGCACGGAACTGCATCCGTCCACCGCGCACCGCATTCTCAACGACATGGTGAGCTGCCGCCTGGTCGATCGCTCGGATCCGGGCACCTATCGCCTGGGCATGCGCCTGCTGGAGCTGGGCAACCTCGTCAAGGCGCGGCTTTCGGTGCGCGACGCAGCGCTTTCACCGATGCGCGAACTGCATCGACTCACGGGCCAGACCGTGAATCTCTCCGTGCGCCAGGGCGACGAAATCGTCTATATCGAGCGCGCGTATTCGGAGCGCTCCGGCATGCAGGTGGTGCGCGCGATTGGCGGCCGTGCGCCGCTGCACCTGACTTCGGTCGGCAAGCTCTTTCTGGCCGCCGACGAAGCGACCCGCGTACGCGCCTACGCCACGCGCACCGGCCTGTCGGGCCACACGCGCAACAGCATTACCGACCTGAGCCGGCTCGAGCGCGAACTTGCGCACGTGCGCCAGGAGTCCTGTGCACGCGACAACGAAGAACTCGAACTGGGTGTGCGCTGCATTGCGGCGGGCATCTACGACGATACCGGCAAACTGGTAGCGGGCCTGTCGCTCTCCGCTCCGGCTGACCGCCTTCAGGATTCGTGGCTGGGCCAATTGAGCAAGACGGCGCTCACGATCTCGGAATCGCTCGGCTACCACGCCGAACCGGCCGAAGGCCACGTGCAGCCCGCTTGAGGCACTTCGCCTCAGCACTTCACCTCAGCACCTCGACCTCCCTTCAAGCGACAAGCTCGGCCAACTGCCGTTTGACGCGCGCATCGACTTCGCGCGCGTCCTTCGCCAGATTGACCTGCTTCGCCGTGCACGCCGTATCGAGCAACGCGGCGTCGATGCTATAGCCCTCGCGCGCACTGAGCCACGTCAGGATGTCGCCCAGATGCCAGAGCGACGGACTGCCCTCGTGTACCGGCTGCGGGAAATCGGCAAAATGCGCGAGCATCAGCTTGCGCATGTTCTGCCGCGACATGCCGGTCAGATCCGCCACATCGGTCAAGCCGACGAAGTCCGGCGCGGCTTCGACAAGGCGCGCCGACGGCACCGCCTCCTTCACATTCTGCAACGCCGTGTAGATGGCTTCCCAGGCGCTTGCGCTGTCACGCGCGAACGCCAGCGCGATGCGGCCCGGCAGCCCCACGCCGATGGTCGCGTCGTCGCAGCCTGCTTGCGCGAGGCGCTCGACCAGTTGCTCCTGATCGCAATCGTCGGGTGCCAGTTGGTACTTAAGCGTGAATACGTAGTTCATGTGTCACTCCTGTTCTGTTGCGGCTCGCACGGGAGGTGCGGGCGGCGCGAGTGGTCTGGCCTGCGCACCGACACGCGCCGCCGTGCAGTTATCGACCACGCGTTTCAGCAGATGCGCGTGGTTGCCTGCATTACGAGGAGTGCTCCAGATGCTCGTGATGCAGAATTCCCCGCAGCGGCAATCTGCCTGCCTGGACGGGCAATAAAGTCTTCCCCATGCATGGCCATTGCCTTTGCCTGGTCGTACTAACCAACCTTTTGCCTCGGCGTAAGTCAGTGCTGCCTCGATCTCTTTCTTTGGATGCGATCGTCTCATTGGCGAACTCAGTGTATGCACCGCCCCCGCAGTTGTCAATTGACAACCATCAAACTTCGAACGCTTCTAACGAAATGGGCAGGGCGGACAATTCGCGCTACCCGGCCGGGCAGCGCGTGGCGAAACACTGAAGATTCTGCTGATGGGATCGCGTCTCAAACAGCTAGCCGGATGGCCTAAGAGCGCCTGGGCGGGCCGCAAAAAACAAACGCCCCGCAATGGCGGGGCGTTCGAAAACTCGATAACTCAGGCGAGGCGTATCAGGTGCCCGCTCCGCCTGCGTCCGCGCTCGTGATGCGCGGCTGCTGGTCAGCACCGCCGTTGTCGAGCCACGTGCGCACACGGGTCGCATCGGCGAAACGCGAATACTTGCCGCTCGAATCGAGCAGAACCATGATGACCGGACGGCCATGGATCGTGGACTGCATGACAAGGCATTCGCCCGCTTCATTGATGAAGCCGGTCTTCTGCAAGCCGATATCCCACGACGAGTTGCGCACCAGCGCGTTCGTGCTGTTATAGGCCAGCGTGCGCTTGCCCGTGTTCACGTCGTAGCTGTGATCGGTCGAGAACTGGCGGATCATCGGATACTGGTACGCCGCGTTCACCATCTTCACGAGATCGCGTGCGGTCGACACATTGTGGCTCGTCAGACCGGTCGAGTTCTCGAAATGCGTGTCGGTCATGCCGAGCTGCTTGGCCTTCGCGTTCATCGCCGCGATGAAGGCCGGACGGCCGCCCGGGTAATAACGCGACAGCGCGGCAGCGGCGCGGTTTTCCGACGCCATCAGCGCGATGTGCAGCATGTCTTCGCGCGACAGCACCGAGCCCACCGACAGGCGCGAGCCCGTGTTCTTCTCGTAATCGCGGTCTTCGTCCGTGACTTCGATCTGCTCGGTGAGCGGCGCCTTCGAATCGAGCACGACCATTGCGGTCATGAGTTTCGAGATCGAGGCGATCGGCACCACCGCGTGCGAATTCTTGTCGAAGAGCGGTTCCAGCGAGTTCTGGTCGACCACGTAGGCCACGCCCGAGCGCAGCATCAGCGAGTCCGGCGTCTCATGCAGGCCGAATGCCTGACCGACGGTCGGCTGGCGCGGCTCGAACGCAACACGGCGCACAGCCGTGTGGTGCCGGCCATTCATCGTGTAGCTGACGCGGCGCTTTTTCGCCGTCGGACGCGCATCGTCGTCCTTGGCTGCCGCGACGGTACGCGCTGCGCCCGCCTTCTTCGCAACCTTTGCAGGTGCGGCGTCGGCCTTCACAACCTTCTTGGTGGCCTTCTTGGCCTTCGCCGTCTTAGCGGCGGCAGTGTTCTGCGACGCAGCAAAAGCGCCCTCGGGCGCTAGCAGCGTCGCACTGATGGCCACGGAAACAGCGACCGACAGCGCGGTGCTGACAACCGATGAGGGCACCAGTTTGAACGACAGGAGCTTGTCGGATTTCATTGGTGTTCTGGATGAAGCGGCGGGATCGTACGCCAAGTGTAGTAAAACCACGAAAAATTCGCAAATTGAAGCACTTATGGCTACTCGTTAAACCGAAGTCTGGTTCGTGATTAAGCAGACCAATGTACTTCACGCATTCGATGAAGTCAGACAATCGACCGGACGGCCCCACCCTGCCGCGCCATACGCAACAACACGCGGACAACGTTTGCTGTCACCTACGCATTAACGGCGCGCGTCATGGATAACTTTATGTGGGATAAATACCGAGGACGTTGCTCTGACATCCGTGCCGCCGAACCACGCGACGCGCTGTTCGACTGCAATAACGCCTTAACGTTCCATGTAGGAATCTGGTGTACGCACCATAGTGCATTCCCTGACAGCGCCTGCATGGAAGCCGTACGGCGCAGGCAAAAAACGCCACCTTGCGCCGTCAGACTCAATCTTGCCAGAACCAGCGCGCATATGCGCATCCTTGTCAGGCAAGGCGCGAAGCAAAATCGTCAAAGGACGCTATGCCGCAGCTCCGCGCAGAGCCCGTTCGCACCCTCATGCCGTGAGCATAAGTATTTGTTTAATAAAACTTTAATGAGATTGTGCGCCGCATCAAAAGTCCTTGACATTCGTTTCAGCCGACCTAAAATCAGGTTCAATGCTGCGACGCACAAAGGCGCGCGCAACGCGTAATGCCTTAAAGCGTGAGGCAGATCACCAGCGTCTTGCCACTTACTTCCAGGCGACCCACCTACGAGGCCGCCAACCATCCAGGAGCGTAAACATGAGTCTGCTGACCCCTGAGCAATTCGTCGCCGCACACAAAGCCAACCTCGAAACCCTGTTCGGTCTGACCGGCAAGGCATTCGAAGGCGTGGAAAAGCTCGTCGAATTGAACCTTCAGGCCGTTCGCTCGAATCTGGCGGAATCGCAGGAACAGGCGCAACGCGCGCTGTCGGCGAAGGATGCACAGGAATTCTTCGCGCTGCAGTCGAGCTATGCCCAGCCGCTCGCCGAGAAGGTTCTCTCGTACGGTCGCCACGTTTATGAAATCGCTTCGGCTACGCAAGCCGAATTCGCGAAGGTTGCCGAAGCCCACTACGAAGAACAGAACCGCAAGGTTCAGTCGCTCGTCGACAACGTCGCGAAGAACGCACCGGCCGGTTCGGAAACCGCTGTCGCCGTGATCAAGTCGGCCATCAACGCCGCTAACACGACGTACGAAACGGTTCACAAGGCGACGAAGCAAGCCGTCGAAATGGCAGAAAGCAACTTCAACGCCGCGACCGCCGCCGCCAGCAAGGCAGCTTCGCAAGCTTCGCGCTCGGCTGCCGCTGCGGTCAAGAAGCCCGCCTGAGCGTAGTCCAGCTCACGTGGATTGAGCGGGCGCGCCGCGAGCCGCTTGCAGGTTCCCGCCTGAACCTCGCGCGCGCCTCGCGCCGGATCTGACGCTCCGACATGCCGCCCGGCATGTCGCTTGCCCGGTCGCCGGCGACCGGGAATCTTTTTTCGCTCCGGCGCCTCTCGCAGCCTCTAGCGTTGCCCAAAAGAAAACGGCGCACTCCTCGCGGAGTGCGCCGTTTTTTCTTTGATGCTGCATCACGCGCGCCGCCGAAGCGGCGCGGGGCAGATTTACTTCTTCTTCTGCGGCGGCAGGTCGGTACACACGCCTTCGTACAGCTCGGCGGCCATGCCGACCGATTCGCCCAGCGTCGGGTGCGGGTGAATCGTCTTGCCGATATCGGTCGCGTCCGCGCCCATTTCCACGGCGAGGCAGACTTCGCTGATGAGGTCGCCTGCGTTCAGACCGACGATACCGCCGCCGATCACGCGATGCGTCTCTTCGTCGAAGATCAGCTTGGTGAAGCCTTCGTCGCGGCCATTGGCGATCGCGCGGCCCGAAGCGGCCCACGGGAACACGGCCTTGCCGTACTTGATGCCTTCGGCCTTGCACTGCTCTTCGGTCTTGCCGGCCCAGGCCACTTCCGGATCGGTGTAAGCCACCGACGGAATCTGCAGCGCGTCGAAGTACGCCTTCTCGCCGTGCGCCGCTTCCGCTGCCACGTGGCCTTCATGCACGGCCTTGTGCGCGAGCATCGGCTGACCGACCACATCGCCGATCGCGAAGATGTGCGGCACGTTGGTGCGCAGTTGCTTGTCGACTTCGATGAAGCCGCGATCCGTCACCGCCACACCGGCCTTGTCCGCGCCGATCTTCTTGCCGTTGGGCGAGCGGCCCACGGCGACCAGCACGAGGTCGTAGCGCTGCGCTTCGGCCGGCGCCTTTTCGCCTTCGAACGTGACGTAGATGCCGTCTTCCTTCGCTTCGGCCTTCGTCGTTTTGGTCTTGAGCATGACATTCGCGAAGCGCTTCGCGTTGTACTTCTCCCAGACCTTCACGAGATCGCGGTCAGCGCCAGCCATCAGGCCGTCGAGCATTTCCACGACGTCGATCTGCGCGCCGAGCGTCGAGTAGACCGTCGCCATTTCCAGGCCGATAATGCCGCCGCCGATCACCAGCATCTTCTGCGGGATCTGACGCAGTTCGAGCGCGCCGGTCGAATCGACCACGCGCGGATCTTCCGGCATGAACGGGAGCTTCACAGCCTGCGAACCCGCAGCGATGATCGCCTGCTTGAACTTGACGATCTTCTTGCCGCCCTCGCCCGCCACTTCCATGTGGTACGGGTCGATGAACGAGCCGAGGCCCGTCACGACTTCGACCTTGCGCGCCTTGGCCATGCCGGCGAGACCGCCGGTCAGCTTCTTGACGACGCCCGACTTGAAGTCGCGCAGCTTGTCCAGGTCGATCTGCGGCTTGCCGAACGAGATGCCGTGCGACTCCAGCGCAGCGGCTTCGTCGATCACGAGCGCCGTGTGCAGCAGCGCCTTCGACGGGATGCAGCCCACATTCAGACACACGCCGCCAAGCGTCGAATAACGCTCGACCAGCACGGTCTTCATGCCGAGGTCGGCGGAGCGGAACGCCGCCGAGTAGCCGCCGGGGCCTGCGCCGAGCACGAGCATGTCGCATTCGACGTCGGCGCTGCCGCTGAAGCTGCCGGCTTGCGGTGCGGCGGCCGGAGCAGCGGCCTTCGGCGCTTCAGCTGCCTTAGGCGCTTCGGCCTTAGGCGCAGCAGCAGCCGGTGCGGGCGCAGCCGCGGTATCCGACACTTCGACGATCGCGACCACGGTGCCTTGCGACGCCTTGTCGCCAGCCTTGATCTTCACTTCCTTGACCGTGCCCGCGACATCGCTGGGCACTTCCATCGTGGCCTTGTCCGACTCGAGCGAGAGCAGCGACTGCTCTTTCTCGATCACGTCGCCCGGCTTGATGTTGACTTCGATGACGTCGATGTCCTTGAAGTCGCCGATATCCGGCACTTTCACTTCGACGAGACTCATGGTGTCCCCTTCAGGAACGACCGGCCGCCCGCCGCTGCGCGCATCGGCTTGAATCAAGCGATGCGGCGCGGGAGCTGGCCGGTCGAAGCGTTTTTACAGGATCACGCGGCGGAAATCGCCGAGGATCTGGCCGAGGTACGCGTTGAAGCGCGCGGCAGCGGCGCCGTCGATCACGCGGTGGTCGTACGAGAGCGACAGCGGCAGCGTGAGACGCGGCACGAACTGCTTGCCGTCCCACACCGGCTTCATGGCGCTCTTCGACAGGCCGAGAATCGCGACTTCCGGCGCGTTGATGATCGGCGTGAAGTGCGTGCCGCCGATACCGCCAAGCGACGAGATCGAGAAGCAGCCGCCTTGCATCTGGTCGGGCTTGAGCTTGCCGTCGCGTGCGAGCTTCGACAGTTCGGCCATTTCCTTCGCGATGTCGACGAGACCCTTCTTGTCGGCGTCGCGGATCACCGGGACGACGAGGCCGTTAGGCGTGTCGGCAGCAAAACCAATGTGGTAGTACTGCTTGAAGACGAGGTTGTCGCCGTCCAGGCTCGCGTTGAACGCCGGGAACTTCTTGAGCGCGGCGACGCAGGCCTTGATGACGAACGCGAGCATCGTGAACTTGACGCCGGCCTTCTCGTTTTCCTTGTTCAGCTGAACGCGCAGTGCTTCGAGGTCGGTGATGTCCGCTTCGTCGTTGTTCGTGACGTGCGGGATCATGACCCAGTTGCGATGCAGGTTCGCGCCCGAGATCTTCTTGATGCGCGACAGCGGTTGCGTGTCGATCGGGCCGAACTTCGTGAAGTCGACCTTCGGCCACGGCAGCAGGTTCAGGCCTGCGCCACCACCGGCGGCCGGTGCGGCAGCAGCAGCCGGAGCGGCCAGCGCGCCGGTCATCACGCCCTTCACGAACGCCGTGACGTCGTCCTGGGTGATGCGGCCCTTCGGGCCCGTGCCCGTGACGCGGCCAACGTCGACGCCCAGATCGCGTGCGAACTTGCGCACCGACGGCGAAGCGTGGCTCGGACGGCGTGCGCCGCCTTCGCCTGCGGGGATGATCGGTGCCTGCGCGAGAGCCGACGGCGCAGCGGGCGCGGCCTTGGCGGGCGCAGCCTGCGGTGCGTCGGACGGCTGCTCGACCGGTGCCTTGGCAGCCGGTGCGGGTGCTGCGGCAGCAGCGCCTTCCGCTTCGACGATGACGATTTCCGTGCCTTCCGACACTTCGTCACCGACCTTGACCTTGATTTCCTTGACGATGCCGGCCACCGGGCTCGGCACGTCCATCGTGGCCTTGTCCGATTCCAGCGTGACGAGCGACTGTTCCTTCTCGACGCGGTCGCCAACCTTCACGCCGATTTCGATGACGGGCACGCCCTTGTAGTCGCCGATATCGGGAACCTTGACGCTCTGCACGCCACCGCTTGCGGCGGGCGCGGCTGCTGCCGGAGCCGGAGCCGGAGCAGCGGCTGCGGGCGCTGCAGCTTGCGCAGGCGCAGCGGCCGGTGCGGCTGCCGGAGCCGCGGCAGCGCCGCCGGCTTCCAGCACGAGGACGAGCACGCCTTCCGAGACGTTGTCGCCGACCTTGACCTTTACTTCCTTGACCGTACCCGACGCCGGGCTCGGCACGTCCATCGTCGCCTTGTCCGATTCCAGCGTAACGAGCGACTGCTCTTTCTCGACGGTATCACCCGCCTTCACCAGCACCTCGATCACAGGAATGTCCTTGTAATCGCCGATGTCCGGCACCTTGACTTCGATCGCTTGACTCATTGTTAGTGTCTCCGGGGCCGCATAAGAACGCCTCCCCGCTTCGGGGAGGCGCATTTGCGATGCACAGGGGGTGATGGGTTAGACGGTCATCGGGTTGGGTTTGGACGGATCGAGGTTGTACTTGGCGAGTGCTTCGCCGACAACCTTGCGATCGATCTTGCCTTCGTCCGCGAGCGCGTTGAGCGCGGCAACCGTCGTCCAGTAACGATCGACTTCGAAGAAGTGACGCAGCTTTTCACGCGTATCCGAGCGGCCGAAACCGTCGGTGCCGAGCACCACGAACTTGCGCGGCACCAGACCACGGATCTGGTCGACCAGTGCGCGGATGTAGTCGGTCGATGCGATGACCGGGCCTTCCGTGCCCTTGAGCAGCTTCTCGACGTGCGATTCGCGGCGCGGCTCGTTCGGATGCAGCAGGTTGTAACGCTCGACTTCGTGACCTTCGCGGGCTAGTTCGGTGAAGCTCGGCACGCTCCAGAGGTCGGCTTCGACGCCCCAGTCGTTCTTGAGCAGGTCGGCGGCGGCGATCACTTCATTGAAGATCGTGCCTGCGCCCAGCAGTTGAACGCGCGGGCCCTTGGCCTTCTCGTCGCCCTTACGGAACGAGTACATGCCCTTGATGATGTCGGCGGCTACAGCCTCGCCCTGCGGAATCGCCGGGTGCTCGTAGTTCTCGTTCATCACGGTGATGTAATAGAACACGTCTTCCTGGTCCTGCACCATGCGGCGCAGACCGTCCTGCATGATGACGGCGAGTTCGTAACCGAACGTCGGATCATAGCTCACGCAGTTCGGCACCGAAGCGGCCCACAGGAGCGAGTGGCCGTCTTCGTGCTGCAGACCTTCGCCGTTCAGCGTCGTACGGCCTGCGGTGCCGCCCAGCAGGAAGCCGCGCGAACGCATGTCGCCAGCGGCCCAGACCAGGTCGCCGATACGCTGCATGCCGAACATCGAATAGAAGATGTAGAACGGGATCATCGTCTCGCCGTGCGTCGAGTACGACGTCGCGGCTGCGATCCAGTCCGACATACCGCCGGCTTCGTTGATGCCTTCCTGCAGGATCTGACCGCTTTCCGATTCCTTGTAGAACATCAGCTGGTCGGAATCTTCCGGCACGTACTTCTGGCCTTGCTGATTCCAGATACCGATCTGGCGGAACAGGCCTTCCATACCGAAGGTACGCGACTCGTCCGGCACGATCGGCACGACGCGCTTGCCGATCGCCTTGTCCTTCAACAGGATGTTGAGGATACGCACGAACGCCATCGTGGTCGAAATCTCGCGGCCTTCGCCCGTGCCCTTGAGCAGCGGCTCGAATGCGTCGAGCGCCGGCACCGGCAGCGACTCGGCCTTCTGGCGACGAGCCGGCAGGTAACCACCGAGATCCATGCGCTTCTGGCGCATGTATTCGAGTTCCTTCGAACCTTCCTCGAACTTGAGGTACGGCACGTCGACGATCTGCTCGTCCGTGATCGGCAGGCGGAACTGGTCGCGGAACTTCTTGAGCTGATCCACCTGCATCTTCTTCTGCTGGTGGGTGATGTTCATGGCCTGGCCGGCTTCGCCCATGCCATAGCCCTTGATCGTCTTCGCGAGGATGACGGTCGGCTGGCCCTTCGAGTTCGATGCTTCGTGGAACGCCGCGTAGATCTTGTGCGGATCGTGACCGCCGCGGTTCAGGTTCCAGATGTCATCGTCAGACCAGTCGGCGACCAGCGCCTTGAGTTCCGGCGTGTTGAAGAAGTGTTCGCGAACATACGCGCCCGACTCCGACTTGTACGTCTGGTATTCGCCGTCGACGACTTCCATCATGCGGCGCATCAGCGCGCCCGACTTGTCGCGTGCGAAGAGCGCATCCCAGCGCGAGCCCCAGATGACCTTGATGACGTTCCAGCCTGCACCGCGGAACTCGCTTTCGAGTTCCTGGATGATCTTGCCGTTGCCGCGCACCGGGCCGTCGAGACGCTGCAGGTTGCAGTTGATGACGAACACCAGGTTGTCCAGACGCTCGCGGCCAGCCATGCCGATCGCGCCGAGCGATTCCGGCTCATCCGTTTCGCCGTCGCCAAGGAAGGCCCAGACCTTGCGGCCTTCGGTCTTCACGATGCCACGCGCCTGCATGTACTTCATGAAGCGGGCTTGATAGATCGCCATGATCGGGCCGAGACCCATCGAGACGGTCGGGAACTGCCAGAAGTCCGGCATCAGCCACGGGTGCGGGTACGACGAGATGCCCTCGCCGCCCACTTCCTGACGGAAGTTGTCGAGCTGGTTCTCGGACAGACGGCCGAGCAGGAACGCGCGCGAGTAGACGCCCGGCGACGAGTGGCCCTGCACGAAAATCAGGTCGCCACCATGTTCCGGCGACGGTGCGTGCCAGAAGTGGTTGTAGCCGACGTCATAGAGCGTGGCCGCCGACGCGAACGAGGCGATGTGGCCGCCCACGTTGGTGTGCTTGCCCGCGCGCAGGACCATCGCCATGGCGTTCCAGCGCGTGTACGAGCGGATGCGGTGTTCGATGTCCTGGTCGCCCGGGTTCTTCGCCTGGGCCACGACCGGAATCGTGTTGATGTACGGGGTGTTGGCCGAGAACGGCAGATGTTCGCCATGCACGCGGGCGAATTCGATCTGCTTCTCGATCAGATAGTGAGCGCGGTCGGGGCCGATGGTCGAGATGACGCCATCGAGCGCCTCCAGCCATTCGGCGGTTTCCTGGGGATCTTCGTCCTTGTCAGCGGCAACGTACTTCAGGACTTCGTCGGGTACAGCGGACATGCTCGTCTCCTGGATGTAAGGGGAACGCTGTTGATCGGACCATGCGGGCAGCGACGCTTGAAGACGTGACCGGGCCGACCGCAGCAGCTTTGCGGGCGATTGTAATTAGGCCTTCCGCGTTCGCGCAAGGAAATTTTCGAATTGCGGGATGGGATTTTATAATGCGAAAAATTGTTGCAGCGCACGCTGAATCGTTCGCGCCCTTGTGCCGATATCGGCCAGTTTGAACCTGTTTATCGGCGATTTATCGCTTTTTTCGCGGCATTTCGCTGTCTTACGCTGAGCTACAATCCTTGCCATGTTGACCGAACGGCTTTTCGCACGCTCGGCGCGGCCGCCCGGTTCGCCCGGCGACACGTCGCCGTCCCGCTGGCACCACGGACCGTGGTGGTCGAATTCCTATTTGCTGACGCCTCTCCTGTCGATCCTGGTGTTCCTGATCGTCATGAGCCTGATCTTGTGGAGCCTGAACCGCCGCGAGCAGCAGCAGCAGGAAGACACGCTCTACCGCAACGTGGCCTGGGCCCAGCAACAGATCCGCCTCTCCATGACAGGCGCGCAGGAGCAATTGCAGGCGCTCTCGCGCGATCTCGCCACCGGCCATTCCGACCCGCAGTATTTCCAGACGTCCACCACGGACATCATGCAGGGTCATCCGGAAATCCTTTACCTGAACTGGTACACGAGCCAGCAGGAGCCGCGCTGGCCCAATACGGCCATGCCGGTGTTCGGCCAGCGCCTCGCCAAGCCCAACGACTCGCAGATGGACGACGCGGTGAAGGCTGCCTTCGCCGAAGCCCGCTCGTCGCGCCGTCAGGTCTATTCGCCGCTCATTTACGACGACCTCGGCAATGGCTACATCACGCTCCAGACGCCGGTATACCGCGATCGGGAATTTCTTGGCACGATCGCGGCCGTCTTCTCGGTCGAAGGCATCCTGAAGCACGACATTCCGCCCGAGCTGTCGGCCAAGTACAAGATCTCGATTCTCGACGCGAACAACCGCGAACTCGCCACGACCTCGACGCGCCCGCGCCTGCCGCGCGACGTCTTTTACGACCTGCCGCTCGACCCGCCGGGCCAGGGCGTCTCGGTGCGCGTGTACTCGTATCCGCAGATGACCAACTTCACGAACAACACGCTCGTGTGGCTGGTCGCAGGCCTCTCCTGCTTCGTGCTGTGGAGCCTCTGGAGTCTGTGGAAGCACACGCGCCAGCGCTTCGAGGCGCAGCAGGCGCTGTACGCGGAAGCGTTCTTCCGCCGCGCGATGGAAAACTCGGTTTTGATCGGCATGCGCGTGCTCGACATGCATGGCCGGATCACGCACGTCAATCCGGCGTTTTGTCGCATGACGGGCTGGGATGAAAGCGACCTGGTGGGCAAGAATGCACCGTTCCCGTACTGGCCGCGCGACGCCTATCCGGAAATGCAGCGCCAGCTCGACATGACGCTGCGCGGCAAGGCGCCCTCCTCGGGGTTCGAACTGCGCGTGCGCCGCAAGGACGGCTCGCAGTTCCACGCGCGCCTGTATGTGTCGCCGCTGATCGACAGTTCGGGCCGCCAGACCGGCTGGATGTCGTCGATGACCGACATCACGGAACCCAAACGCGCGCGCGAAGAACTCGCCGCCGCGCACGAGCGCTTCACGACCGTGCTGGAAAGCCTCGACGCCGCGGTGTCCGTGCTGGCCGCCGACGAAGCCGAACTGCTGTTCGCGAACCGCTACTACCGCCACCTGTTCGGCATCCGCCCGGACGGCCATCTGGAACTGGCGGGCGGCGGCGGCTTCGATTCGGCGAGCGCCTCGTCGGACTCGATCGACATGGTCGACGCCTACGCGGGCCTGCCCGCCACCGCGCTCACCGACAGCGCCGCCGACGCGCAGGAAATCTACGTCGAAAGCATCCAGAAGTGGTTCGAAGTGCGCCGCCAGTACATCCAGTGGGTCGACGGCCACCTCGCGCAGATGCAGATCGCCACCGACATCACCACGCGCAAGCAGGCGCAGGAACTGGCCCGCCAGCAGGACGAAAAGCTCCAGTTCACGAGCCGCCTGATGACGATGGGCGAAATGGCCTCGTCGCTCGCGCACGAACTGAACCAGCCGCTCGCCGCGATCAACAACTACGCCTCGGGCACGGTCGCCCTGGTGAAGTCGGGCCGCGGCGCGCCCGAGAACCTGCTGCCCGCGCTCGAAAAAACGGCCCAACAGGCCGTGCGGGCCGGCATGATCATCAAGCGCATCCGCGAATTCGTGAAGCGCTCCGAACCCAAGCGGCAAGCCGCGCGCGTCGCCGACATCGTCGCGGACGCCGTGGGTCTCGCCGAAATCGAAGCACGCAAGCGCCGCATCCGCATCGTGACCGACATGCGTTCGCGCATGCCCGTGATCTACGTCGATCCGGTGCTGATCGAGCAGGTGCTCGTCAATCTTCTGAAGAACGCCGCCGAAGCCATGGCCGACGCGCGCCCGAACGCCATCGACCCGGTGATCCGCGTGATCGTGAAGCGCGAAGGCGGCAACGTCTGCGTAAGCGTCGTGGACCAGGGCCCGGGCGTCGACGAAGCCACGGCCGAGCGTCTCTTCGAACCGTTCTACAGCACCAAGTCCGACGGCATGGGCATGGGGCTGAATATTTGCCGCTCGATCATCGAATCGCATCGCGGGCGCCTTTGGGTGGTCAACAACATTGAAGCTGACGGCCACATCAGCGGCGCCACGTTCCATTGCAGTCTGCCCATCGGCGACTCGGACCGTTCCTCGCGGGACGGCAGCGACGAGCCGACTCCACAAACCGTTACGGGAGAGCCATGAACAGCCCAGTCACCACCCAGGAAACCGTCTTTGTTGTCGATGACGATGAGGCCGTACGAGACTCCCTGCGCTGGCTGCTCGAAGCGAACGGCTACCGCGTTCAGTGCTTCACGAGCGCCGAGGAATTCCTCGACGCCTATCAGCCTGCGCAGCAAGCCGGCCAGATCGCCTGTCTGATTCTTGACGTGCGTATGCAGGGCATGAGCGGGCTCGAACTCCAGGAGCGCCTGATCGCCGACAACGCCTCGCTGCCGATCATCTTCGTGACGGGCCACGGCGACGTGCCGATGGCCGTGTCCACCATGAAGAAAGGCGCGATGGACTTCATCGAGAAGCCGTTCGACGAAGCCGAACTGCGCAAGCTGGTCGAGCGCATGCTGGAAAAGGCCCGCAGCGAAAGCACCAACGTGCAGCAGCAGCGCGCGGCCGCCGAGCGTCTGGGCAAGCTCACGGCGCGCGAGCACCAGGTGCTGGAGCGCATCATCGCGGGCCGCCTGAACAAGCAGATCGCCGACGACCTCGGCATCAGCATCAAGACCGTGGAAGCGCACCGCGCCAACATCATGGAAAAGCTCAACGTGAACACGGTCGCCGACCTGCTCCGCCTGGCGCTCTCCAACAAGCCGCAGCAGGCGCAACAGCCGCAGCAGCAATAAGTTTCGCGACAAGGCCGCGGCTGGCTGATCCGCTCAAGGGATCCGCCAGGCCGCTCGCCAGTTCTCCCCACAGCGCGGCCGCCCCGTTTCATCCAGGGCGGCCGCGTAGCGTATTCCCACCTCGATCTCCCGTCCCGTTCGGCCACCAATCGGTTCAGCCGCGACAAGTCGCGTCCGTCTGACAGGTATAATGTCGGCCTTCACAGCAGCGCCCGCCACGCGCGTCGTCCGCGCAATCGCCCTCCCGTCGGGCGCGCTCCCGTGCTTCTGTCCCTTGCCACACTCGATTCTCGACCGACCATGACTGCCACTATCATCGACGGCAACGCCCTCTCCAAGAAACTGCGTGCCGATGTCGCCACGCGCGCCGCCGCCCTCACCGCACGCGGCCATCAGCCGGGCCTCGCGGTCGTGCTGGTCGGCGACAACCCGGCCAGCGAAGTCTATGTGCGCAACAAGATCAAGGCGTGCGAGGACAACGGCCTGCACTCGTCGTACGACCGCTATCCGGAAACGCTGTCGGAAGCCGACCTGCTCAAGCGCATCGACGAGCTGAACAACGACCCGAAGATCAACGGCATCCTCGTGCAGTTGCCGCTGCCGAAGCACATCGACAGCCACAAGGTCATCGAAGCCATCGCCCCCGAGAAGGACGTCGACGGCTTTCACGTCGCCAACGCCGGCGCGCTGATGACGGGCCAGCCGCTGTTTCGCCCCTGCACGCCCTATGGCGTGATGAAGATGTTCGAGGAGTACAACATCCCCCTCGAAGGTGCGAATGCCGTCGTGATCGGCCGCTCGAACATCGTCGGCAAGCCGATGGCGCTGCTGCTGCTCGAAAAGGGCGCGACGGTCACGATCTGCCACAGCAAGACGCGCGACCTCGCGAAACACACGCTCGACGCAGACGTCGTCGTGGCCGCCGTGGGCAAGCGCAACGTCCTGACCGCCGACATGATCAAGCCGGGCGCGACGGTCATCGACGTGGGCATGAACCGCGACGATAACGGCAAGCTGTGCGGCGACGTCGATTTCGCGGGCCTGAAGGACAAGGCCGGCTTCATCACGCCGGTGCCGGGCGGTGTCGGCCCCATGACGATCACGATGTTGCTCGTCAACACGATTGAAGCTGCGGAGCGTGCGGCAGGCGCGTAAGCGCAGCGCCCCACCCAGCGATGCAGCAAAGAAGCGGCCCCATGCGGGCCGCTTTGCATTTGAGGCGCGGATTTGTCGCGCTGTTGCTGGCGCGCTTTCAAGCGCCATAGAGCGCCCGTTACGCCGCCGCGCCCCGACTTCTGTTAATTTGCTCGGATGACCCGGTTGGAAAGTCGGCTCCGCGCCCCAATAACCGATCTATCGGGGCGCAGCCTGGCGCAGACGTCTCGCCGCCCGGCATTGAAGCCGCCCGCCCCGGCCCCACACAATGCGACATCCGCATGCGAATCAACCGCGACAGAAGGAACAGGACGCATCATGGCAATCAACTTTTCCGATAATCCGCTGCTCGATTTTTCCGGCCTGCCGCGCTTTGGCGAGATCCGTCCCGAACACGTGACGCCTGCGCTCGACGTGCTGCTCGCCAACGCCAGCGCCGCCGTCGAACGCGCCGCCCAGCCCATGACGCCCGCGCAATGGAGCGACGTGGTCGAACCGGTCGAGCGCGTCACCGAACCGCTCTCGCGCGCCTGGGGCGTGGTGGGCCACCTGAACGCCGTCGCCGATACGCCCGAGCTGCGCGCTGTCTACGGCGAGAACCTGCCGCGCGTGACCGAATTCTGGTCGAGCGTCGGCCAGAATCTGGCGCTCTACGAGAAGTACAAGGCCATCACGAATCACAACTCGTTCCAGTTGCTCACGAGCGAGCGCAAGAAGATTCTCGATAACGCCCTGCGCGACTTCCGCCTTTCGGGCGCGGAGCTGCCCGAAGACCAGAAGCCGCGTTTCGCCGAACTGCAGGAACGCCAGGCCGCGCTCGCCAAGGCGTTCTCCGATCATGTGCTGGACGCGACCAATGCCTACGCGTTCTACGCCAAGGATGAAAGCGAACTGGCCGGCCTGCCCGAAGACGTGATCGCCGCCGCGCGCGAAGCCGCCGAACGCGAGAACAAGGAAGGCTACAAGTTCACGCTGCACTTCCCCTCGTATTTCCCGGTGCTCCAGTACTCGGAAAACCGTGCGATGCGCGAGACGATGTATCGCGCCTACGTGACGCGCGCCTCGGAACTCGGCCCGGTCTATGGCGGCGGCAAGCCCGAATGGGACAACACCGCGATCGTCGACGAGCAACTGAAGCTGCGCGCCGAAGAAGCGAAGATGCTCGGCTACAACAACTTCGCCGAAGTCTCGCTCACGCCGAAGATGGCCGAAACGCCCGCCCAGGTGATGAGCTTCCTCGAAGACCTCGCCACGCGCGCACGTCCACACGCGGAAAAGGACTGGCAGGAACTGCGCGAATTCGCCGCCAGCGAACTCGGCCTCGCGCAGCTCGAACCGTGGGACATGGCCTTCGCGGCGGAGCGTCTGCGCCAGAACCGCTATTCGTTCTCGGAAAACGAGGTCAAGCAGTACTTCCCTGAAGACTTCGTGCTCAAGGGCCTGTTCAAGGTCACCGAGACGCTCTTCGGCGTACGCATTCGCGACGACAGCGCGCCGGTCTGGAACGACGACGTGCGCTTCTTCCGCGTCGAGAACGCCGACGGCACGCTCGTCGCGCAGTTCTATCTCGACCTCTACGCCCGCGAAGGCAAGCGCGGCGGCGCATGGATGGACGACGCGCGCTCGCGCCGCAAGCTCGACGCCAACGGCGTGCAGACGCCGGTCGCGTACCTGACCTGCAACTTCTCGGCGCCGGTGGGCGGCCGCCCGGCCTGCTTCACGCACGATGAAGTCATCACGCTGTTCCACGAATTCGGCCACGGCCTGCACCACATGCTCACGCGCGTGGACGAGCTGTCGGTCTCGGGCATCAACGGCGTGGAATGGGATGCGGTCGAACTGCCCTCGCAGTTCATGGAGAACTTCTGCTGGGAGTGGGACGTTCTCACCGAGATGACCTCGCACGTCGACACCGCCAAGCCGCTGCCGCGCGAGCTGTTCGACAAGATGATCGCTGCGAAGAACTTCCAGAGCGGCCTGGGCACGCTGCGCCAGATCGTGTTCTCGATGTTCGACATGGCGCTGCACGTCGACTTCGACGCCTCGAAGGGCAAGACCGTGAACGATCTCGCGCGCGAGATCAACGAGCGCTACCACGTGATCGCACAGGCGCCGTTCTCGCGCTGGCCGAACACGTTCAGCCACATCTTCGCGGGCGGATACGCTGCGGGCTACTACAGCTACAAGTGGGCGGAAGTGCTGTCCGCAGACGCCTACGCAGCCTTCGAAGAAGCCGCCGAAGCCGCGAAGTCGAGCGTGCTCGATCCGGCCACCGGCACGCGTTATCGCAAGGAGATTCTGGAAGTGGGCGGCAGCCGCCCGGCGATGGAATCGTTCAAGGCGTTCCGTGGCCGCGAGCCGAACATCGACGCGCTGCTGCGTCATAACGGCATGGAACAGCCGCCGGCGCAATAAACCAGCGCTTTACGCCTGAAGCATCCTTAAGACCGCGCCCTTCACCGGGCGCGGTTTTTTATTGCCGTAGCGCTTTATCGATGCAGCTTGAAGTCCACGCTGTCAGGCCGCCCTTCAAGCGTGAGCGACGCACGCTGCGCAGGCTGCCGGCTCACGACCTTGCCGCGACTCACCACCGCTAGACGCGCCGCGCGCAGTCGGATCGCCTCGATCGGATCGCGTGCATCGAGCACGACCAGGTTCGCCGCGCAGCCCGGCGCAACGCCATAGCCTTCGAGGCCAAGAATCTGCGCGGGATTGACCGTCACCGCGTCAAAGCACGCACGCGACGCTTCCACGCCCGTCATCTGTGCGACGTGCAGGCCCATCTGCGCGACTTCGAGCATGTCACCCGAACCGAAGCTGTACCACGGATCCATCACGCAATCGTGGCCGAACGCGACGGTCACGCCGGCCGCCATCAACTCGGGCACACGGGTCATGCCGCGACGCTTCGGATAGGTATCGGCGCGGCCTTGCAGCGTGATGTTGATGAGCGGATTGGCGATCGCCGCCACGCCCGATTCGCGCATCAGCGGGATCAGCTTGCTCACGTAGTAGTTGTCCATCGAATGCATCGACGTGAGGTGCGAACCCGTCACCCGTCCGTGCAGGCCAAGTCGATGCGTGTGCGCCGCGAGCGTTTCGATATGACGCGAGAGCGGATCGTCGGACTCATCGCAATGCATGTCGACACGCAGGCCTTTCTCGGCAGCGAACTCGCACAGCAGCCGCACCGATTCCGCGCCGTCGGCCATGGTGCGCTCGAAATGCGGAATGCCGCCGACCACGTCGACACCCATCGCAATAGCACGCTTGAGATTGTCGAATGCGCCCGCGCTGCGCAGCACGCCGTCCTGCGGGAACGCCACCAGTTGCAGATCGAGATACGGCGCGACGCGGCGCTTCACTTCAAGCAGCGCCTCGACGGCCAGCAGTCGCGGATCGCAGACATCGACGTGCGAGCGGATCGCCAGCAAGCCGCGCGCGACGGCCCAGTCGCAGTACTGGAGCGCGCGCTCGACCAGCGCTTCCTGCGTGAGGTGCGGCTTGAGCTCGCCCCACAGCGCAATGCCCTCAAGCAACGTGCCCGACGCGTTCACGCGCGGCAGGCCGTAGGACAGCGTGGCGTCCATGTGGAAATGCGCGTCGATGAAAGGCGCGCAAACGAGCGAACCGGCAGCGTCGATTTCCTCGCGTGCCGGTGCGTCCAGTCGCGGCTCGACGGCGGCAATGCGCCCCGCTTCGATGCCGATATCGACCGTCGAATGCCCGGCGGGATGTCCATGCGCAAGCACGGCGCGGCGAATGATCAAGTCCATGTACGGCTCCTTGCTGGCGTCTCGTTATGCACGGAGTTCCGATTCTAGCGATGACAGAAATCTGCGCACAGTTGGAGCGCGGCTCAGCGAGCGCGCGATGTGTCTGCAAACCGCCCCTGCCCGTATCGTGACACCTGGGCACAACCGTACCTGTACAGCGGCGACGCCACGCCTATACTCGTGCGAACATCTCAACCACTCGCGGTGCAGGCAATGAAGACAATTGGCGTGATTGGCGGCATGAGCTGGGAATCGTCGGCGGAGTACTACCGGCTGCTCAACAGCCAGATGAAGGCACGGCTTGGCGGACACCACAACGCGCGCAGCCTGATGGCTACCGTCGATTTCGCGCAGATCGAGGCGTTGCAACGCGCGGGCGACTGGGAGGCGCTAGGCGTCTTGATGGCGCAGGCCGCGCAGCAACTGGAACGCGGCGGCGCCGATATCGTGCTGCTCGCGACCAACACCATGCATCGCGTGTACGCCGCGATCGAAGCGGCTATCTCGATCCCGTTCCTCCATATCGCCGACCCGACAGGTGCAGCGCTGCGCGCGGCAAACGTGACGCGCGTGGGGCTGCTAGGGACGCGCTACACGATGGAACAGGACTTCTATGTGGGCCGGTTGCGCGAGGTGCACGGCATCGACGCCATCGTGCCGAACGAACCCGATCGCGCGGACGTGCATCGCATCATCTATGACGAGCTGTGCCATGGCAACGTGGACGCGCAATCGCGTCGCGTGTATCAGCGTGTGATCGACGACCTCGCTGCGCAAGGCGCACAGGGCGTGATTCTGGGTTGCACGGAAATCACGCTGCTGATTGGCCAGAACGATTCGAGGTTGCCGGTGTTCGACACCACCGCGCTGCATGCGCAGGCCGCGGTGGACTGGGCCTTGCAGGGCTGAGCGCCCGCATCGACAGCGGGCCCTGACTCAGTGCGCCTCGCCATGCGCATCGTGACCCGCTGCCGGATGGACGCGCGGCGGGAAAAAGAACTCCCTTGGATGATGGCGCAGGCGGCTCAGCACGCCGCCGAGCAGACGGCGCGTTTCAGCGAAAGTCACGCTGCGCGCACGCAGCGCGACCCACATCGCCAGACTGAAGCTCACGAACAGGTTGATCGCGCCGATTGCCCAGGTGCCCGCTATCGCGGTCAGCATCAATGCATGAGGCACCGCGAAATTGAGCGAAACACTCGCGAAGCCCGAGTACGTCGACGCGAACGCGACGTGCCGGATGTCGAGCGGCAGCCCGAGCAACATGCCGGCCACCCACACCCCGCTCAGCATGAAACCAAAGACAAAGTTGCCGATCAGCGCCCCGAGATTGCCCCTGACGTAGTTGGCAATACGCGGCAGGTTGCGCTCGCCGAACACTCGCCTCGCCCAGCGGATATGCGTGATGCGCTCGGGAATGCGCTCATAGATACACAGGTTGTCGCAGTAGCCATTGATCTGGCCAGCAAGAAAAAGACAGACGCCCGCGAGCGCCGCGTAGACGAGCGTCGACGGTTTGAACGCCACCTCGTTGAGCAGGCCGGTCGCCCTCGTGGCGCTGATGATCGGATGCCCCATCAGCTCCCGGTACGCGAGCCCAATGAGCATCGCGACCGGCACGGCCAGCGCGACATTGCCCAGGATCGCCGCGGTCTGGCTGCGCATGGTGCGAACAATGAGGGTGACGAGGTGCTCCAGGTCGCGCCCGCCCTTGCGGCTGCTGTCCTTGATGGCCGCCGCGAGAACATGGGCCGTCATCGCAGGCTGCTTGGTGGCCACTGTGCCGCGCAGGACGTGAATCAGCACGAAGCCGAGCCCGTAGTTGAGCCCAAAGCCGAACGATTCGTTGAGCGGCGTCCAGCCACATCCCGCGATGAGAAACTTGAGCGCCGACATGAAGCCGATGATGCAACCGCCCAGAAGCGCCGAGCGCAGCAGCGCGAAGTAATCCCTTCGACTGGCCGCGATGTAGTGCTCGCCGGCCTGGCCGGCATTCTCCGTCACGCGCAAGGCGATCAGCTCGACATTCTGGCGGAAGTAATCGCGCAGGTTGTTGCGGCAGCATTCCGCCTGAATCAGTCCGGAAGCCAGCGTGGCGATCATGGGCAGGACGATGTCATCACCGCGCTCCTCGCGCAGGGCGGCGACGACGCCAATCAGGCTTTCCGCGCGAGACAGATGCTGGTTCAGCCGCAGCAGGTGCAGCGTCAGCGAGACGCTGGTGCCGGCACGCGCGGCGCGCCGCCGGATCCGGTCACCCACGGCGCGGCACTGGTCGAGCAGGACGGCGAGGTGTTGCGAGTCGACGCCGGCCGCGACCGCCAGCATGGTGTCGCCGTCGTCGTCGCATGCGTCGGCACACTGCCGTGCCGCGCCGGACGATGCATCGAAGCTCGCGATGTAGGCCAGCATTTCCTGGTTCTGCGCAATGAACGGCGAGTGCAGCGAGTCAAGCGTCGTATCGTGCCGCAGCATCTCGGGTTCGAGGCCAATCGCGGCAATCCGGTAAGACAGCACGCGCAACGCTTCAAGCAATTGATGCAATGGCGGCGCAGCGTCCTGCGCGGCACGTGCGCCCTCTTGCCCCGCCTCCTCGTCGAAGCGCAGCGCGCGCAGCAAGTCAGTCCATGCGTCAATGCCCATCTCGCGAACCCACAGATGGTCGCTTGCCCGCTTGAAGACCTTGGCGATCACGTCGCGCAACTGACCGAGGTCGAACAGGTCGGGCAGCAACGTGCTGCGAACAAGCCGGTGCGTGACTTCCGTGAAAAAGCCTTTGTTCGGGAAGATGCCGACGTCCGTGTACAGCGTCACCTGTTTGCGCTCGCCCAGCAAACGCCGCAGCGCACCGCGCAGCGCGGCCCGATAGTCGGCGCTGTGCTCAAGCAGGAAGCAAAGCGTGTAGACGGCGTGCCTGGCCGCCTCGCCATCGGATGCGCGGCGCGGCCGCACGCTGCTGACGAGGTCGTTCAGGAGCACGATATCGGACTCGTTGGAATCGACGAAACGCTGCAAAACGTGTTCGAGCACCGACTGGTACTTTTCAGGAGTAACGGATTTCTTCATGGGCTGCGGGACGAAACATTGCGCCCGACCGGATAACGACGGAACGCGAAGATGGGGGCAGTGCTGACGGCAAGGGACAGAGCGGGGAACCCGAAAGGTCAACGGCGAATGCACGCAAGCGCAGAAGGTTACGGGCAGCATTGCAGCGGCGAAAGCGCGATGTCGCCGCGAGTTGTCAGCGGTCAAGTTGCCCCAAATGGTCGCGGCGCACCGGACGGAAGCACCATCGCGATTGCGGCGTGACGCAAGCAGCCGTGGATATGCGGTGAGTCAACGGCGCAATGCAAAAAACCCGCAAAGGGCGGGTTTTTATGGTCGGCTCAAGGCCGTGCTGCTATTGCGCATGAGGGCGCGCGCGCGACGCGATAGCTGCGCGCTGCGGCAGGAGAAAGCCCCCAGCGAGATGGACGGCTGCCCAGATAGATTTTCTTCGGGCAACAAAAAACCCGCTCGCGGCGGGTTTATGTTTTCTGACAGGACAGCTTACAGCGTTTGGTTGCGGGGGTAGGATTTGAACCTACGACCTTCGGGTTATGAGCCCGACGAGCTGCCAGACTGCTCCACCCCGCGTCCGTCAGAGAAAAGAATTATAGGATGAGGTTGTCATGAAGTCAACACTTATTTCTGATACGCCTTCTGACTGCGGTTGACGAACGCAGGGTCGCCACACATTAATTCGGAATCCAAACCATTATTGTTCGCCCTCTTCCAGCAGCGACGGCAACTCGTCGGCCCATTCGAGCCACGTCTCCTGCGTACGAATCCCCGCCTTGAGAATCGCGTACTGCAACTGCTGGCCACGCGTGAGCGACGACGCGCCGAAGTCGCGTTGCTCGATGGCGCGATAGGTGTCCAGACGCTCGCGCGCATCCGCAATCATTTGCTGCACCTGCCCGGCGAGACCGAGCGGCCCGATCACCGCATCGGCGCGCAGCTTCAGCAGCAGCAGGTTGCGGTCATCGACACCCAGCGGCGTTTCGCGCGCCCAGCGCGCCACCTCCTCGCGCCCGACCGGCAACACGCGATACACCTTTTTGCGCGTGGCCGCTGCGTCCTCTTCGATCACAGCGACCCAACCGGCGTCCACCATGCGGCCGAGTTCGCGATAGATCTGCTGATGCGTGGCCTGCCAGAAGTAGGCAATCGCACGGTCGAAGCGCCTTGCGAGGTCGTAGCCGGAGGACGGCTTTTCCAGCAAGGCAATGAGGATGGCGTGGGGCGTGGACATGCGCCGATTCTAAACCACGCCTCGCGCGTTACCGCCCCGGTTAATTCCCGAGCGCGGATACTATGCAACTGGTTGCATAGTATCCGCCGCTTTGCTATGTTTGATCGCACCCAGCACCAACAACACGATGGCGTCCCGCATGGCTGCGGGGCCGCCGGTTCTGTCCAGGAGATACGCATGTCCTTGCCCGCCGTTCTGCGCCGCGGCCTGTCGATTCCCGTCGTCGGCTCACCGCTTTTCATCATTTCGAACCCCGATCTCGTGATCGCGCAGTGCAAGGCGGGCGTGGTCGGCTCGTTCCCGGCGCTCAACGCCCGTCCCGAGCACGTACTGGGCGAATGGCTCGACCGCATCACGACCGAACTCGCCGAGTACAACGCGAAGCATCCCGACCGCCCTGCCGCGCCGTTCGCCGTGAACCAGATCGTCCACAAGTCCAACGACCGACTGGAGCACGATCTGGGCGTCTGCGCGCAATACAAGGTGCCCATCGTCATCACGTCGCTGGGCGCGCGCGCCGAAGTCAACGACGCGATTCACGCATGGGGCGGCATCGTGCTGCACGACGTCATCAACAACACCTTCGCGAAGAAAGCCATCGAGAAAGGCGCCGACGGCCTGATCGCCGTTGCAGCCGGTGCGGGCGGCCATGCCGGCACGCTGTCGCCGTTTGCGCTGATCCACGAGATCCGCGAATGGTTCGACGGCCCGCTGCTTCTGTCCGGCGCGATCGGCAACGGCAACGCGATTCTCGCCGCGCAGGCGGCGGGCGCGGATCTCGCCTATGTCGGCTCGGCGTTCATTGCGACCGAAGAAGCCAATGCGGTCGAAGCGTACAAGCAGATGATCGTCGAGAGCAGCGCCGCCGACATCGTCTATTCGAATCTCTTCACCGGCGTGCACGGCAACTATCTGCGCCCGAGCATCGTCGCAAGCGGCCTCGATCCTGACGCACTGCCTGAATCCGATCCGTCGAAGATGAGCTTCGCGTCGAGCGGCGCGAAGGCGTGGAAGCACATCTGGGGTTCGGGCCAGGGCATCGGCGCAGTGAAGAGCATCGTGCCCGCTGCGGATCTGGTCGCGCGTCTGAAGCGCGAATACGAGGCGGCACGCGAACGACTGGGCGTGGCCGCTGAAGCAGTAGCCTGATTGCCGGAGCCGGATGGCTGGATCGCTTCGGGCGGGAGTGCATGGCGAGCGGCAGTGCTGTCGCTCGCCATGCGCTGCGGGCCGCCGCCTGGCCCGACGCCGCCCGAGCGGCTATAGTGCGGTATCGCTCCCGGGAACGCCCGCGCCCGCTGCGGCAGGCAGCGCGATTCCCCGCATCCCGCACATTTAACGGCTCATCCATCCATGAAAATCGCGACCTGGAACGTCAACTCCCTGAAAGTCCGTCTGCAGCACGTTATCGACTGGCTCGGCGAAAGCAAGGTCGACGCGCTCTGCCTGCAGGAACTCAAGCTCACCGACGACAAGTTCCCGCGCGCCGAACTCGAAGCGCACGGCTATCGCAGCTGGTTCGCGGGCCAGAAGACCTATAACGGCGTGGCGATTCTCGTGCGCGACGGCCTCGCCGTCGACGAAGCGACGGTCGTGCGCAACATCCCCGGCTTCGAAGACCCGCAGCAGCGCGTCATCGCGGCGACGGTCGAGGGTGTGCGCCTCGTCAGCGCCTATTTCCCGAACGGCCAGGCGCCGGGCTCCGAGAAGTTCACCTACAAGCTCGCATGGCTCGACGCGATGCACGATTGGCTCGCGCAGGAGATGCAGCAGCACCCGAAGCTCGCGCTGCTCGGCGACTACAACATCGCGCCCGAAGACCGCGACGTGCACGATCCAAAGGCATGGGAAGGCCAGAATCTCGTTTCGCCCGAAGAGCGTGCGCAGTTCGAGCGGCTTATCGCGCTCGGTTTCGTCGATTCGTACCGCCAGTTCGAGCAACCCGAAAAGATGTTCACGTGGTGGGATTACCGCATGTTCGCGTTCCGCCGCAATGCGGGGCTGCGCATCGATCACATCCTGCTGTCGCCCACGCTTGCCCCTGCGCTCGTTTCGTGCGAGATCGACAAGGTACCGCGTAAATGGGAGCAACCGTCCGATCACACGCCTGTCGTGGCCGATCTCAAGCTCGCGGGCTGAATGGCCCCAGCCCGACCACGTAGCCGGCACCGGTTACGCAGGTCATCTCACGACAGCGCCATCGCGGATTCGATGGCGCCGTTGGGCAACAGAAACACCTTCCCCTTCCGCGATGGCGTCATTGCGTGGCGCAGCGCGTCGCCAATCTGATCGAGCCGATAGGTCGCGGCGACCGGACAGTTGAACACCCCCTCTTCGAGCAGCGCAATGGCCTCGGCGATCAACGCGTGTCGTTGCGCCTGCAACATTTTTCCGAGCCGTCCGGTCAGCCAGAATCCCTTGACCGTGATATCGCGAAAGATGGTCAGATCACAGGCAATTTGCAGCGGCTGGCCAGACAGCATGCCGTAGTTCACGAGCGTACCGCCCGCCTTGAGCAGCGCGGCGAGGCGGCCACACTCCTGCCCGCCCACGCCGTCGAGCCCAAGCGCGATCGACGCGCCGCCGGTCGCCTCGCGCGCGCGGCGCGCCAGTTCGGCAGCATCCTCGCAGTCGACGATCACTGCGTCCGCACCCGCTTCGCGCACCGGATCGATGGCCTCGGGACGACGCACCACATTGAGTGTGCGCAGCCCATCGCGCCGTGCGATCTGGAGCACCGCGCGGCCCACGCTCGACAGCGGCGCCGTCTGCACGAGCCAGTCCCCCGCCGCCAGCGCGCGTTCGCGTCGCACCAACTCAAGCGCCGTACAGGCCGCCACCTTGAGGGCCGCGAGTTGCAGCACATCGAGATGCGGCGCGACCTTGAACACCTGGGCGAGACCCACGCGCCGGCGCTGACACCCATTTTCGTTACCGACCAGCAGCACGCGATCTCCAGGCTCGATATCGTGAACGGCGTTGCCGCACTCGACGACGCGGCCAACGGCGTCGAGCCCGATCGTGCCCGGCAATTCAGGCAGCACGCCATATTTCGCGGACATCTGCGCAAGATCGGCCGGGTTGATCGCGCACGCCTCGATATCGACGAGCACCTCCCACGGCGACGGCCGCCCCGGATCGGCAACTTCGACGCAACGCGCCACGGCCGCCGGTACGCCGAACGTTTCAAAGCGGATTTGCTTCATATCAGGCCCTTGCTCGCCGGAGCCTGCGCCTTCAGCGTCGCCAGCAACGCAACGGTATGGTCGATATGTTCACGCGTATGCGCCGCGCTCAGGAAGAAGCGCAGACGCGCCGCGTTACGCGGCACGACCGGAAACAGCATCGGGAACGCAAAGACGTTGTTGTCGAACAATCGCGCCGACAACCAGAGCGCCAGTTCGGAATCGGGCAGCATGACTGGCACGACACCTGAGCTTTCGCTCGCGCCCGTATCCAGTCCCGCTTCACGCGCGCGCTGGCGAAAGTACTGGGCGTTAGCGACAACGCGCTGAGCGCGCTGCGGTTCTGCGCGCATGATGCGCAGCGCGGCGAGACCGGCTGCCGCATTCGCCGGCGTCGGCGAAGCGATATATAAACCCAGTCCCGGCGCATAGTGCTTGAGCAGCGTGATCATTTCCTGACGCCCGGCGATATAGCCGCCGACCGTCGCGAAAGCCTTGCTCATGGACGCATAGTGAATATCGATATCGGAGGGGTCGAGCCCGAAGTGATCGACCACGCCCATCCCGCGCGAACCCAGCACGCCGATCGAATGTGCTTCGTCGACCATGAGCCACGCGTGGTGACGCTTGCTGAGTTCGATCATGCGGGGAATATCCGGAATGTCACCATCCATGCTGAACACGCCTTCGGTCATGATCAGCACGCGCTCATAGCTGCCTCGATGCTCGATGAGCAGGCTTTCGAGCGCATCGCAATCGTTGTGGGCGAATGCGAAGCGGCGGGCGCCACTGAGTTTCGCGCCGGTCAGCATGCTGTTGTGCACGAGTTCGTCGTAGACAATCAGATCCTGTTTGCGCATCAGGTAGCCGATCGCAGCGACATTGGTTCCATAGCCGCTCACCCCGAGCAACGCGCCTTCCACACCCAAGGTTTCGCTCAACTCACGCTCGAATTCGCCGAAGATCGGAATCTCGCCGCGAATGATGCGGCCTGAACCCGTGGAGGTGCCGAAATCGTCGATCGCCTGCTTGGCCGCGTCCTTCACACGAGGATCGTCCGAAAGATCGAGATAGTTGTACGACGAGAAGTTGATCATGCGCCGCCCCGCTACCTCGACTTCGGCCGTTGCAGCGCCAAGGTGCTCGCGAAACATGTTCCATTCGTAGCCCTGGTTCTCGTAGTACCAGCGCATGGTGTCGTATTCACGCATTTCGGCGAACTTCGCAAAGTCCGTGAACTCCGGGCGAACCTCGATTTTCGTTGCACGCCGCGCCTGCGCGTCACCGGCCGCCGCCGCGCCGCGTTGCGCGCCGAGCACGCGCTTGCGCACCATTTCGATTTGCATTTCCAGACTCATGTCGTGCTTCCCTTGAATGTGCTTCCTGCGCGCTCACGCCGCCTTGTCGTCGGCGACATGGACGCTATCGTCCCAACCAAAGCTTCCCAGCGTCCGCTCGACAATCCGGCGCACCGTGAGACCATCGAGAATCTCGAGTACCGACACGGCTACGCCGAGATCCCGATCCATCAGCAACTGAATCTCCGTCGCCATCAGCGAATCGACGCCGTAGTCGAGAATCGGCCGGTCTAGCGCGATGCTCTCCATCGACATATCGAGCTCGTCGGCAACCAGCGCACACACGAGCCCCGCGAGTACCGCGAAGCGCTCGCGCGGCGCAAGCGCTTCGAGTTCTTCCCGAAGCCGCTCGCGCGTGCCCGTGTCGGCGCTCAAGTCGGCTGCGATCAACGCAGCAAACCTTGGCGATGTGCCGCCCAGCGTTTCGAAACGCGCCCAGTCGGTCCAGTTCGTGATCAGCATGACGCCCAGTTGCACGACGTCGCGCGCCAACGCGCGCTCAAGCCAATGCAGTGCCTCTGCGGTTTGCATGCCGCGCAGGCCCATGTAGCGCATGAATTGCGCGAGCTTCTCGTCGCGCGCGATGACGCCCGTATCCTCGATGGCGCCCCAGTTGATGCTCGTCGCCGGCAGGCCCAGCGCGCGGCGGCGCCAGGCGAGCCCGTCGAGGAACCCGTTCGCCGCGACGTAGCTCGCCTGCCGGCTGTTGCCGACGAGATTGGCGATCGACGAATAGAGCACGAAGTAATCGAGTGGCAGCGCAAGCGTGTGCTCGTGCAACAAGCAGGCGCTCAGTGCTTTCGCGCGCATGACACGGTCGAGCGACACGGCAGAAAGCTCGCTGACCGGTTCGTCGATGATCACGGCGGCAGCGTGAAATACGCCGCGCAGTGGTTGAGGGCGGCCGTGCAACATTTCGAAGAGATCGCGGACCGCGCCGGCGTCCGAGAGATCGCTTGCGACGCAGGTCACGTCGACGCCTTGTGCCTCCAGCGCTTCGACAAATGCACGCCGCTCGGGCGTGGTGGCACCGCTGCGCCCGGCCAGCACGAGGTGACGCGCTCCTCGATCGACCAGCCACGCGGCCGTTTTCTGCCCGAAGCCGCCGAGCCCGCCAGTGACGAGATACGTGGCATCGGCGCGCAAGGCTATCGCTTCGTGAACCTGGACCGGCAACGCCGCCGCGCCGCTATCGAAACTCACGATCATCGAGAGATCGGCCTGCGGCATGGCGAGCTTGCGCGTGGCGAGGTCGGCGAGCGAGACGGGCAATACGTCCGCCGCCACAAGCTCGCCGCGCGCGGCGCGCGCCACGGCATCGCGCAAGGCGGCATCGAAGCTCGTGCGGCCGGCGAGCGCAGCCAGGTCGGCACGCAGCACGAACGACGCAGCCGCAGGCGCCGCGAAGGGCATCGCGTGCGCGGCGATGTCCACCAGTCCCCCACCCTCGGCAAGCACACGCCAGCCGAACTGTTCGCCCCATTGCGCAAGCGGCGCGACGATCGCGTCGAAACCGGCGCCGGCCGTGTGCGACGCCATGAGCTCTTCGAGGACATCGCCGCAAAGCACAGAGCCGTTATCGCCTGACGGCGCTCTCACGACCTCGACCCCGCGGCGTTGCAGCGCCGCCGCCACGGCGACACCGAGCGGGTGGGGCACCACCAGCACGCATGCGCCCGGCCCGAGCGCCATCTGTTGCGCGAGGCGCTCAGCTACCGCCGCCCGCACCGCCGCGAAAAGTACCGCGCGCGGCGCAACGTCGGCCGGGAGCTCGACGACATGGAAATCGCGATGCGGGCCGTGCACATGGCTCGCGAAGTCGGCAGGCACAAGACCGTAGACACGCATGCCCACCTTCAGGTCGACCACGCTGGCACCGACCGCGCTAACCGTGCCGATCGCCTCGACGAAACGCCCGTCGAACGCCTCGGACGTCGACGCATCGAGTTGCCGCAACGTGAGCCCGAGATGTTCGACGCGCAGTTCGACGTCGCCCTCACCCAGCGTGACCGGCGGCGTTTCGACAAGCTTGACGAGCCCCTCTCCCGCTTCATTTTCCGCAAGCGGACGCACCAGCACGCGACGCGCCTGCGTGAGCGGGATCGGCGATATACGCGCTTGCGTTATCGCAAGGTCGTTGCTCAACTGGCTGACGTAGCGCTGTCCAGCGCGAATCGCGACTTCATCTTCCGGCGCATCGCAGAGCAATTCGAGCATGGCGCTATCGAAGTCTTCCATGCTCGCCTCGACCGACAGGTCGATCGTGCTGAAGCGCATGCCTTCGATCTCGCTGAACGCGACGCGCGCAAAACCGTTGAGCGCGGTTTGGGCCGGCTCGACGGGCGCATCGCGCTCCGTGAGCTGGAATGCACCTTGTGTCATCACGTAGGCGCGCGGTCTGGACTCGGCGGAACGTAACGCAAGCGCACGCGAGACCTGCGCCATGAACGTCAGCGCCTGTGTGCCGACGGGGTCGGCGCTCGCCAACTGGGCAGGCGTGCCGTTGACGAACACCACGCCATCGAGCGGCCCGATCTCTTCCAGCGCCTGCGCCAGATCGCCGGACGAATCGGTTCGTACACCGTAGCAATTGCCCGTTGCGCCCGCCGCATCGGCAGCATGTAGCCGTACCGTGCCGAATGCCCCGAATGCCTCAAGCGCCCTTGCCACACGCACGCCGCGCGTGCACCCACGCGCCTCCACGACGAGCCACCGGCCCATCCGGCGCGGCTCACCACGATGCCCCGCTTCCGACCACGCGTACTGCACCATTTGCAGCTTGACCGGGTCCCCATGGCTGTCGGTCCGCCCGGGCTTCGCCGCCGCAGCGGTCACGCGAAGGCCGCGCAGTACCGCAAGCACGCGGCCATCGTCCGCGATGATCCGAAGATCGGAGTCGATATGCCGCGCGGTGCGCGCCACCTCGGCGGCATGGCACCAGTAACGCGTGGGAAGCGCGTCGACCAGCAGGCGCAACTCCTTGATGGCAGTCGGCAGCCACGTCGCCTGATGGTCGTCGAGCATGCCGACGAGCACCTGGAAGCAACCGTCGAGCATCGCGGGATGCGCGCGATAGCCATCGCTCGCGAGATCCGCGGGCAGTTCAACGCGTGCCAGCACGCTGCCGCGCTTGTCCCCGCGATAAAGCGCGCGCACCGGCTGGAACGCGGGGCCGTATTGCAGACCCAGCCGGGCGAGGCCCCGATAGAACACGGCAGAGTCGCACGTGTCGGTATATTCCTCACGCAACGCAGCAAGGTCGACATCGGCGCGTTCAGCCGCGACCAGCGCATCGAGAGTGCCACTCAGATGCAACTGCCCCTCGCCGATCCGGCCGGTCTCGCTGCTACGCACGCTGAGCGTGCGCGTCGAATGCTCGAAGGCTGCGAGATAGTCCAGCGCGCGATCCGTCGAAAGCACGAGCGGTGCGTGGATCGATACGTCACTCAGACGCCAGCCAGGCGCATCGGCGTGCAGCGTCGCAGCCGCCTCCAGCATCGTTTCGAGGTAGCCAGCCGCCGGCATGATCGCGGTGCCCGAGACCACGTGGTCCCGTAGATATGCCAGCGCCTCGTGCTCTAGATCGTTGAGCCAGACATGAGTGGCCGGATAGAACTCGCAGCCCAGCAACGGCCGGTCTGTCGAACCCACGCGCTGGTACGCGGCACGCTCCGTTTCCAGCCAGAGGCGTTCGCGCTGCCAGGGATAGTTCGGCAGCGCGACAAAGCGCCCTTCGCCGTTGAGCGCGCGCCAGTCGATGGGCGTCCCGCTAGCGAAAATCTGCGCCACGCTACGCTGTACGCGCGCGCGTTCCGGTTCCGTACGGCGCAGGGTTTCGACGAGCCGCACCTCCTTCGCGCGCGCCTGCGCACATTCCCGGATCGCGCTCGCCAGCACAGGGTGCGGACCGACCTCGACAAACGTCGTATAGCCTTCGTCGAGCAGCGATTCGATCGCCGCCATGAAGGCGACCGGCTCGCGCACGTTGCGCGGCCAGTAGCCCGCGCCAAACGACGGCCCGCACGCCCGCGCGCCCGTCACGGTGGACCAGACCGGCAAAACCGGCTCGCGGCCGGCCACCGGCGCCAGGGCGGTTTCCAGTTCGCCGAGAATGGGCGCCATCAGATGGCTGTGGTAAGGAACCTCGACCGTCAGCAGACGATGGAACACGTCGCGCTCCGCGAGTTGCGCCGCGAGTTGCCGGATGGCGAGCGTCTCGCCAGCGAGCGTAATCGTTGCCGGGGCATTGATCGCCGCGATCTCCACCCGCCCGCCGAACGGCTCAAGCAGCGGCGCGAGTTCTCGCGCACCGAGGCCCACGGCGAGCATGCTGCCGGTGCCGGCAAGCCGGGCTTGCAGGCGGCTGCGCGAATGACTCACGCGCAGCGCATCTTCGAGGCTGAGCGCGCCGCTCACACAAGCCGACGTCACTTCTCCCACGCTGTGGCCGACCACGGCGCCCGGCGTCGCGCCTGCCGCGCGCAGCATCGCCACGAGCCCCCATTGCAGGATGAAATTGGCCGGCTGCGCGAATTGCGTGCGCGTGATCTGCGACTGCGCTTCGTCCTTGAGCATTTCCGTCAGAACCGAAAAGCCCGCGATACGCTGAAAGATAGCGTCCGCTTCATCGACGGCGCGGCGGTACACAGGCTCCTCGCGATACAACTGCTGTCCCATCGCCCACCACTGCGGCCCCATGCCGGTGAAGACCCACACGGACTCCTCGCGCCCCATCGCAGGCTGCTGGCCAGCAACGACACGCTCGGACTTCTCGCCGCGCGCAAGTGCATCGAGCCCCTCGCGCAACGCCTCTAGATCCTCACCGATGACCACCGCGCGATGACTCAGCGCGGCACGTCGATGCGCCGCTGAATGGAGCACGTCGGCAACCACGGTATCGGGCTGGGCGAGCATCGCGCCATATTGCCGGGCGAGTGCGCGCAGCGCGCCGGGATGGCGAGCGGAAATCGGCAAATAGAGCGGAAATCCTTCGAGACGCGGCATGCGGTCACGGGCATTGTCCCCGCAGCGGGGTACCGGCGCCGAGCGCAGCACCACATGGGCGTTGGTGCCTCCGTAGCCGAAAGAATTCACCGCGACCAGACAAGGCTCGCCGTCGGCGGCGAGCGTCGAGGGCGAGTCCGCGAGCCGCACACCGAGTTCCTCGAAGCGGATGCCCGGATGCGGCGTTTGCAGATTGCCGAGCGCAAAAACCTCGCGATGCTGGAGCGTCAGCACAGCCTTGATGACACCAGCCACACCGGCGGCGGCTTCGAGATGGCCGATGTTGCTCTTGACCGAGCCAATCGTCACCCGCTTGTCTGCACTTCGGCCAACACCATAAATCCTGCCGATCGCTTCGGCCTCGATTGGATCGCCCACTGCGGTGCCGGTGCCGTGGCACTCCACGTAGCGGACCTCGGTGGGATCGATGCCATGACGCTCGCAGACTTCGCGGATCAAGGTGCTCTGCGCCTCGCCACTGGGCATCGAGATACCGGGCGTGCGGCCGTCGGAATTCACCCCCGCGCCCGCAACCGTGGCGAGAATCGTGTCGCCATCCGCGAGCGCCTTCTCCAGGGTCTTGAGCAGGACGATGCCAGCGCCTTCCCCACGCCCGTATCCGTCGCCGCGCGCGTCGAACGACTTGCACTGGCCATCGCGAGACAGAAACTGCCCCTTGCTCATGCCGATCGCGTATTCGGGCCGTGTCATGACATTGGCGCCGCCAACGACGGCCATATCGCACACGCCAGCCCAGATGTCCCGGCACGCGTAGCTGAAGGCAACGAGCGAGGACGAGCATGCCGTATCGATCGAGAGACTCGGCCCGCGCAGATCGAACATATGAGAGAGGCGATTCGACAGCATGGTCATCATCATGCCGGCCGCGGTATTCGCGTTGTGACGCGCCCGGTTGGCTGTCTGCATCTGCGTGACCATGTGGTCAAGCATGAAGCCGCCCATATACACCCCGACGTTGCGCCCGGCATGCGCGGTGAGGTCGAGACCCGCGTTCTCGAATGCTTCCCAGATCAGTTCGAGCAGGAGACGCTGCTGCGGGTCGATATTCTCGGCCACGCGCGGCGGCAGATCGAAGAACTCGCCGTCCATCGCGCGGATATCCTGCTGGAGGAAATTGGCGCGGTCGACATAGGCCCGCCCTTTGGCGCTTTCGTCCTTCGCGTAGTAGCGCTTCGCGTCCCAACGGTCCGCCGGCACCGGGCCGGCCGTCACCACGCGTTTGCGCATGCCGTTGAGCAACAACTCGAGATTGTCGAGTCCTCCGGGCAAACGGCATGCCATGCCAACCACCGCAATTTCTCGCATTTTATTTGTTTCCATTCCTAATCAATCGAAAAAGAAGCGCTGGACACCCACCACCGACAGTGTTCAGCCAGCTCCCCGAATCCCGCGCTTCCTCACGCGTCGTTACCGATAGAACGCCGCGAGAACCTGCACACTGCTGCGCTCGGACATCGCGCCGTAGCGGTCCCAAACCGGGCCATATTGCGTCTGCAACTGCAACGCCACATCGAAGCGGTCGAAATGCCGACGGACCTCCAGCCACCCCTGACCGCCCCCGCCCTGGTCAAACTGCCCGAAGGCCGAAACATCGACCCGCCGCACAACGGCGTTACGCCAGATCGCCATCGCAAACACTCCATATCGCGTAGGCAACTCCTGTGCGGTGACGCTCCCCTGCACGGCCCGGCCCCAGGCCATCGGATTCGTCGCGGCAAGCGTGCGCCACTGCGCCGGGCTGGCACCCGCGCCGTTGGTCTGCAACTCGAGCGTCAGCGCAAGGTTAGTCGTCGGCAACGTCCACGTCAGACCGCTCGCCGAACTGACCCGAAACGCCGAATCGCCATTCGTACCCATCGTGCTTGCGATCAACGAAGGCCGGCGTCCCATGGAAATCTCCGTGTAGCCAACGACCGCATTACCGAACAAGCCACTGAGATTCATGCCGAACTGCGGCGCCTGCCCTTCTTCGCCGTATGCAACCACTTGCGGCTGCAACGAAGCGCCCATGCGCTGGCTGCCAACGAACATCCACCGGCCGATGCTGTTGGTCCGCTCGAGCGTGCCCGACGCCTCAGGGTCGCCCGGCTCCATCCGGCTGGCTAGCCGCGGCGAGAAAAGCATCTGCGCCGAGCCCGAGTCCCACACCTGCTGCCCGCGCACGCCGATCGTTCCGAGCCGGTTCGTGCGCCGACTGAGCGGATCGGGCGACACATCGAGATCGACCGCGCCCGCCTTGAAAAAATCGGTCGGGTTGTAGCCGAACGCCACACCGACGCGCTGATTCATGCGCCCCACGTCGAGCGTCGTCAGCTTGCCCGGACGCCAACCCACGTAGGCCTCGCGCAAGAGGCTCTCTGTATGAGCCGGCGCCGCCGCCGATGAAAGCGGATCGAAGCGGTCGAGCCGCCACGACGCGTTGACATCGAACTGCCCGGCCAGTGTCTTTTCATAGCGCAGGTCGAGCGAAGCCTGATTGCGCCAGGCGCCCCCACCGTCGCGCAGATCGGCATATCGCACCGCATCCTGAACACTCAATGCGAGATCCCGGCTACCGGATGACGACGACGGCGCCGAACCAGCACTGACGGGCGCAGGCAGAACGGGCGGAAGATCGGTCGTGTCGCTTGCGCGCTGCGCCGATGGATTCGCACCGTCTGCGGCTTGCGCACGCCCGGCCAACGCAGCGTTGTCTGCCGCCTCGGCGGGCATAACCTGATCGTGCTGATCGTGCTGATCGTGCTGATCGGCGAGGCGCAAGGCGGCGTCGATCGCATCGTCCCGAGCGGCGTTTGCAGCTTCACCCGCCGACGCGGCCCGCGACACCAGCGATGCCGTACCGATGAGCGCGGCCAACACGAGTACCCTTGTCCTTCCCTTACTCATTCCGGCCGAAACCGCGCGAGATAGTCGCGCTGCATCCAGGCATCGGGGATATCTCGCCACGCGTAGTTATCGAAACGCATGACCGTGACCCAGCCCGAATCGAGGCCGTCAATGATCACGACCTCGGTCGGACGCATGGCGCCGAGTTCCTGCTGATAACGGCGATAGAAGGCCGTTTTCAGCAATCGATCGCCGTCCGCATAGAAACGCGCTTTAACGGGACGCGCATTGCTCGCGTCGAGCCACATGTCGATGCGGCGATAAATCAGATTCGGGGTCTTGCCCGCGAGCGACAACCGGTAGCAGTGTCGCGTCTGACGATCACCGTCCATCACGTCTTCTTCGCCCACGAGCGTCGCGGCGTAGTCGTGTGAAAAATTCGCGGTCACGACATCTCCATTGGACTCCTGACCAAGCAGACGCTGGTCGGGCGAAATGCGCAAGCTTGCCTGATTGGCGGGGTCGTAAAACCAGAGGTCGTCACCGCTTTTGAGCATCAGCTTGCCGACATCGCGCGCTGGCGCGATGAAGCGCACCAGTGTGCGAAATGTGCCGCCACCGCTATCGGGTTTCGTATAGATCGTCAGCGCGTTGCTGTCGATCTCTTTGCCCGCCCGGTACTCGGTCAGCGCGGCATTGAGCAAGAATGATTGGCCCGGTACGCGAATGACGTCGCTTGCCGCCAGAAGCTGCTGGCCATCTGTCGCGGAAAAAGCCGGTGTCGTAGTTGCGTACACCAGGAAAAAACAGATCGAATTAAACCAACGCAGCCGCATGGCCATCTCCAGTACAAAACGTGTCGAACTCGCTTCACACATGACGCAACGCATCGACGACCGACAGACGCGCTGCCCTGTGCGAAGGCCACCATGCCGACAGCGCCGCGACAAGCGACAGGCAACCGAAAACCAGGCCAATCTGTCGCCATTCCCCCCAGACGCGCACGGAGAGCGGCACGGAGTCGACCCGCGCAGGCGGGGTCCACGTGAGCCCGCTGTGATTGACCACCGCGGCGATACCAACGGCGACGAGAACGCCAAGCATCAGGCCTTCGCAGACGAATAGCTTCTGGATGCCGCGTCGCCGCATCCCCATCGCGCGCAACGTGCCGATCTCGACCGTGCGCTCGACCACCGCCGTGCTCATGGTGTTGCCGACCACGAACAGGACGATTGAGCTCACCAGCGCGAACATGAACCCGAAGATGACCGAGAACATGCTGTTGGTCTGCCCATAGGACGGATTGAGTGTTTCGAAGTCCTGCACGTCGAGCGGCTGGTCGCCGAAGCTCGCGGCCAGGATCTGGCGGATGCGCTCGCGCGCCATGGGAAGTTGTGCCGTGTGTCGAAGCTGCACTTCGATCGCCGTCACGCGCGGTTCGCCCCCGCCGTAGACGAGTCGCTGCGCGCGTGGCAGATGCACGGCAAGGTAGATGTCGTCGAATTCCTTGACGCCCTGCTGAGCCACACCGACGACATCGAAACTACCCACATTGGGTGCGCCCTGCGCCGCCGCAGCGAGTACGTCGATGCGCGCCTGGGGCGCTGCCGGGCGCGCGGGCGCCTCGGCCGCCACCAGCGCGAGCAGCTCAGAGGGTGCCGTAGAAGCAGAGGCGCCGGCAGGGTGATCGGCGATCACGTCATCCGACGCGCAGCCGGTCAGATGCAGCGGCTCGCAAAGCTTCAGCACGCGCGCAAGGCCAAAACCGGCTACGGCCGCATCGGGCTGGGTGCCTGCGAGCGGCGACGAAGCGGCGGGTGCCCCCAGGCCATAGTCGTCCCACTGCTGCATGCGCGCCTGATCCGTGGCAATGGCCCCCTCCACAACGACCGTGCGCGTCACGCCCGCGTCGAAATTTCCCGCCACGCCACCGAGTTCCAGCGTGGGCGTGATGACGGTGACCTCGCTACGCAGTGCTGGATCGCCTTGCAGCGCTTGCACGATGCGCGTGTAATCGCGTATGCCGTAAGCACGCGAGTTGCCGCTGCCAAACAGGTAATAACCACGACGCTGGATCTGTAGATGACCGCTGTTGCGCACGATATCGGACTGCAAGCCGAGCGTGATGTCTGTCGTGAAGCCACCGAACAGCAGGATGGCGCAGACCCCGACGATCATGGCGAGCAGCGTGGCGATCGAGCGGCGCCGATTGCGCTGAAGGTTGCGCAACGCCAACAGGAGAGTGGCAATCATGCCGCCCCCTGCTGCGCAAGACTCACGTGATCGACGACGCGGCCGTCGCGAATGCGCACGATATCGTCCGCCGCATCCAGAACGATCGGATCATGCGAAGAGACGATGAACGAGACGTCCTGCTCGCGCTGAAGGCGCCGCATCAACGCGATGATCTGCGCACCCGTCTGGCTGTCGAGACTCGCGCTCGGCTCGTCGGCCAGCACCCATGCCGGGCGCGCCGCCAGCGCACGCGCAATCGCGACACGCTGGCGTTGACCGCCAGAAAGCTGCCCTGGCCGATGACGGGCCTGGTCGGCAATACCCACTTGTTCGAGGAGATCCATGGCTCGGCGGCGGCGCATGTCGCGCGGCACGCCAACCATCGCCAGCGGATACTCCACATTTTCAAGTGCGGAGAGAACCGGCAATAGATTGAAGGTCTGGAACACGTAGCCGATACGGCGTGCGCGAAAGTCGGATCGCGCGTCATCGGACAGACGCGCGGTATCTTCACCTGAGATCACGATGCGGCCGCTGTCGGGCTGATCGATACAGCCGATCAGGTTCAACAAGGTGGTCTTGCCGCTCCCGGATGGGCCGCTGAGTACCGTCATGCGGTTCGCGGCAATTTGCAGGTTGACCTCGACAAGACCCGCTATCTGGACGTTGTCGAGACGATAGAACTTGCTGACCCGTTCGATCAGAATGCCTTTGCTGGTCATTTAGTATGTCTTATTGATAGTGGCGAACGTTCTTGTTGAACGTACTGACCGCTATTCACCGCTTTAGATAGCCCGTAACGGACACACTGCGTTGCCCTGATAGGGTCACCCAATCGAAACGTCAATCCCCGTGATCGTTTCTGCGACCTGCTTCGTTATAGCTTCCGGCAACAAGGCGAGTGTATCGCCCCCATAACGGGCCGATGAATAAGAAAATTCCTATTAAGGGGCAAGTCAAAGGCAAAGCAGGAACGTGCCCTGAGACTCGATTTAAATAATTCGGAATACAGATTATTTACGGGAGATTTGGAGAAGATATTCAGATATCGTCCAGACGGCCTGAGCAGGCATCAGACCGCGAGTCCGAAGGAAAAGACCCGCGTGAAACAGCGGCACGGCGCATTGTCTGAGCGCCGGCCGCTTGTACCGCTACATCACCACGCTTGCGCGAGCGTGGTCCACAGGAAGCGGAACACCAGCGCATCGTATTGCGCACGTTCCAGCGCATCGCTGCCCGGCCCGTGGCCGCCATCGGTATTCTCCAGATACCAGACGTTCGCATGCCCCTGCTGCTGCATGCGCGCGACCATCTTGCGTGCATGTGCGGGATGCACGCGATCGTCGCTCGTCGAGGTCGTGAAAAGTACATCGGGATACGCTACGCCCGCTTTCACGCGTTGATACGGCGAGTACGCAGCCAGCGCCTGTGCTTCTTCGGCATCCTCAGGATCGCCGTATTCGTCGATCCACGACGCGCCCGCATGCAGCAGCGGATAACGCTGCATATCGAGCAACGGCACCTCGCAGATCACCGCGCCGAACAGTTCGGGACGTTGCACCATGCACGCGGCGACCAGCAGCCCGCCGTTGCTGCCGCCGCGAATGCCCAGTTGCGGCGCGCTCGTGAAGCCATCGGCGACCAGTTGCTGCGCGACCGCGATGAAGTCGTCGAACGAGCGCTGCCGGTTCTCGCACTGCGCCTGCGTATGCCAGGACGAACCGTATTCGCCGCCGCCGCGAATGTGGGCGATGGCGATAATGCCGCCCTGTTCCAGCCAGCCGATCCCCGAGCCCACCAGATATTGCGGCGTGAGCGAAATTGCAAAGCCGCCATACCCCTCCAGCAGGCACGGCAGCGGCTTGCGCGCGCCGCCTTCCAGCGCATCGCGCGGGCCGATCACCGTGAACGGCACCTGCGTGCCATCGGCCGAGCGCGCATGCGAGCGGATCACGGTGAGCGGCGCGGCGTCGAACTGCGTCGGCCAGCGATCGAGCAGTTCCCACGTCTGCAGATCCTCTTTCGCGAGATCCGCGAGCCAGTACTCGGGCGGCAACAGGTAATCGTCGACATCGACAAAGACTTCGTCGTTGAGCGTGTCCTCGATCGGCGACACCTCCACCTGCGAACTGGCGCGTCCCGGGAACAGGCGCGATTGCCATGTCCACGTACCCTGCGCCTCGACCGGTTGCCAGAGCTTCGTGCGGCTTTGCACGTCGTCGAGCCACGACACGATCAAGACGTTCTTCGTATAAGTCCAGTCACAGGCGGACGTCACCGGCGTGGGCGTGAAAAGCGCCGTCACATCGCGACCGCCCGCAACGAACGCGTCTTCCCGAATCGCGAGCAGCGAGCCGCCTGCATACGTATGCGTGCCCAGCGTCCAGTCGAGGCGCGGTTCGAGCAGCAGCCAGCCATGCCACGCGCCCACGGCCACATGCGACGGCACGTCGTAGAGCTGCCACTGCCCCTGGGCATCGAGACGATATGAATATGAATCGAAGAAGTCGACGCTGCGCACCACGTCGTGACGCTGCTCGATAGGATCGTAGTCGCCTTCCACGCTGATATCGTCGAATTCGCCGCGAAACACCACAGCGGCGTCGGCGAGACGCGTACCACGGCTCCAGCGGCGCACCTCGCGCGGATAGCCCGAACGCGTAAGCGTCTTCTTGCCGTGATCCCAGCCCACGTACACGGTATCGCGGTCGATCCACGAAATCGTGTGCTTGCCTTCTTTCTCGATGGCAAAGCCGCCGTCGACGAACACGCGCCGGTCGAGATCGAACTCGCGCACGATCACAGCGTCGGCGCCGCCATCGGAGAGCTGGATCAGCGCGCGGTCGCCATCGGGATAAAGGATATCGATGCCCGCACACACCCAGGGCACGCCCTCCTCTTCGCCGAGCGCGTCGAAATCGATCAGGCTGTCCCACTGCGGGCGATGCGCCCGCCAGTCGGCCCATTTCGCGCGGCGCCAGAGACCCTTGGGATTGTCTTCGTCCTCCCAGAGGTCGTAGGCCCACTCCTGCCAGCGAGTGGGAATCACGGGCCGCTCACGCGGCAAATAGGCCTGCGCAAGGCGCTTCTCCAGCGCCTCGAAACGCGCGCCGCCCTGCCACGCGGCACGCGTGCGCGCGTTCTGCTGCTCGACCCACGCCATCGCGGCGGGATCGTCGAGCTCTTCGAGGGACAGGAAGGGATCGGCCTCGGCGGGCCAAGGAGAAGTCACGGGCATAGTGGTTATCGACAGGAAAACAGCGTCGATTATGCCCCAGCATGCGCGAAGGTCTGCGCATTGCCGCTTATGTGCAGTGGACGCAGCGATCACAGGAACCGCTGCGTCCAGCGCGCTTACTCCACTTACTCCAGGTTGAGTTCCTGGATCTTGCGCGTAATCGTGTTGCGGCCAATGCCCAGGCGCTCGGCGGCCTCGACCTTGCGTCCGCGGGTGAAATCCAGCGCTTCACGAATCACGGCGGCTTCGAAACGGCGCGAGAGTTCGTCCATGACATCGGCGCTATTTTCGCGCAGCAGACGCGCGACTTCGGTACGCAGGCCGCTTTCCCACACGCTCACCGGCGACGAAGCCACGCCGTTGACGGCAGGAAAGCCGCCAGGCAGCGCGCCGCCGACGGCCCCGGCTGCACCCGGCAAGCTGCCCAGCGCACTGCCCGCGCCCGTCGCCAGACCGCCAGCCGCGCCCGCGAGCATGCCGTTGGCCGCCACGGCACCAGCCGTCGCCGCATCGCCCGCCATGATGTGCGCGCCGTCCGTCGCCGCAACATGCGCAGGCACCAGATCGGGCGGCAAGTCCTTGATCTCGATGGTCTGCGCCGGCGCCATCACCGTGAGCCAGTTGGCGAGGTTCTCCAGTTGGCGCACGTTGCCCTGGAACTGCAACGACGACATATACGCGAGTGCCTCGTCGGACACGCGCTTGGGCTCGACGCCCAGCTCGCGTGCGCTCTTTTGCAGGAAGTGACGCGTGAGCAGCGGGATATCCTCGCTACGTTCGCGCAGCGCGGGCAGACGCAAGCGGATCACGTTGAGCCGGTGATACAAGTCCTCGCGGAACAGGCCCTGACGCACACGCGTTTCCAGGTTCTGGTGCGTGGCCGCGATCACGCGCACATTGGCGCGCAACGGATTGTGGCCGCCCACGCGATAGAACTGCCCGTCCGAGAGCACGCGCAACAGGCGCGTCTGCAGGTCGAACGGCATGTCGCCGATTTCGTCGAGGAACAGTGTGCCGTTCTCGGCCTGCTCGAAGCGGCCCTGGCGCATCGCCTGTGCGCCCGTGAACGCACCGCGCTCATGACCGAACAGTTCGGATTCCAGAAGATCCTTGGGGATCGCCGCGGTGTTCAGCGCGATGAACGGGCCGTTCGCGCGTGGGCTATGTCGGTGCAAGGCGCGCGCGACAAGCTCCTTTCCGGTGCCCGACTCGCCGGTGATGAGCACGGTCGCCGCCGAATGCGAGAGACGGCCGATGGCGCGGAACATGTCCTGCATCGCGGGCGCCTGGCCCAGCATCTCGGGTGCTTCGGCGGGACGGTCGTCCCAGTGCTGCTCGCCGCGCATGCTTTCGTCCACGGCGCGGCGGATCAGCTCGACCGCCTTGTCCACGTCGAAGGGCTTGGCGAGGTACTCGAATGCACCGCCCTGGAACGCGGCCACCGCGCTATCGAGATCCGAGAACGCCGTCATGATGATGACGGGCAGTCCGGGCAGGCGTTCGCGCACGGTTTGCAGCAGCTCTAGCCCCGAGCCGCCCGGCATGCGAATGTCGGAGACGAGCACCTGCGGGCTGTCGTGGTCGAGCGCGGCTGCGGCGTCGCGCACGTTCGAAAAGCTGCGGGTCGCGAAATTTTCGCGGGCGAGTGCTTTTTCAAGCACCCAGCGAATCGATTGGTCGTCGTCAACTATCCAGATCGGCTTCATAAGGTCGGTCAGAAGTCCTGGTGGCGTGCGGTAGCGGTAGATCGGGAAACAGGTTCAGCTAATTTTCAAACGGCTCTTGCCGGTTAAACCCGCTCAGGAATCGAGCGGCAGCAGGATCTGAAACTCGGTATGTCCTGGCCGGCTTTCCACTTCGATCAGGCCATCGTGTTGCTGCACGAAAGTCTGCGCGAGCGTGAGGCCGAGACCGCTGCCATCCTCGCGTCCCGAAACGAGCGGATAGAAGATGCGGTCACGGATGTCCTCGGGAATGCCGGGGCCGTTGTCGATGATATGCAAGTCCAATGCCAGCTTGCACAGGCGTTTTGAAATCGTGATCTTGCGCGCGATGCGCGTGCGCAATTCGATGCGCGCATCGCCCTGCGAAATGCGTTCGCGCAGCGCCTGCGCCGCGTTGCGCACGATGTTCAGGAGCGCTTGAATCAATTGCTCCTTGTCGCCGCGCAGGTCGGGCACGCTCACGTCGTAGTCGCGCTCGATCGTGAGGCCGCGCGGGAATTCCGCGAGGATCACGGCGCGCACGCGCTCGCAGACCTCGTGGATATTCACGTCGCCCACGATATGCGGGTGACGGTGCGGCTCCAGCAGCCGGTCGACCAGCGTCTGCAGGCGATCCGACTCCTTGATGACGACCTGCGTGTATTCGCGCAGTTCGCCGCGCTCAAGCGTGCCGAGCTCGAATTCGAGCAACTGGGCCGCGCCGCGAATGCCGCCGAGCGGGTTCTTGATCTCGTGCGCGAGGTTGCGGATCAAATGCTTGTTGACGGTCGCGAGGTCGTGAATGCGCTCCTCGCGATCGCTCTTGAGATGCCGCTCGTTCTCGAAGAGTTCGAGCAGCACGTAATCGGGTGCGCTCTCCAGGAAGCCGACGATCGCATGCACGTGCAACGATTCGCGACCGGGACGCTCAAGCGTCGCATCCAGACGCGTCGCATGAAAACGATGCGCGGCGATCGATGCGATCGTCTCCAGCAGTTCGTCGGCATTGGAGAACAGATCAGACCACGCCATCTGCGCGAGCTGGCGACGCGACAGGTCGAGCATCGCTTCGGCCGAGGGATTCGCGAAGGCCACGCGCAAGGTGCGCTTGTCGAGCACGAGCACGACCGTGGGCAGCGCCTCGAAGCCGGGCAAGAGGCCCGAGTCGGCGAGCGGCGCATCGTCCGAGAGCGGATCTGCGTGACCCTTTCTTGCCTTGATCAGATTCTTGAGCACCATGTTTCGGCGCCTGCGGCCAGATGGCACGCCGGCTGGCAGTCCATGTCGATGATGGTTGGCACTACGACGTCGATGAAGGCCACTGCGGCATCACTGTGAAGCGCAAGGTGACGCCAACAAAAAAGGGACGGCGCCGCCGTCCCTTCGTGACCGATCGCCGACGTCGGACAGACGTTTCGCTACGCACAGGCGAGCGAAACGCCATCGTCGATTACAGCGAGTAGTACAGTTCGAACTCGATCGGGTGCGTCGTCATACGCACGCGTTGCAGTTCGCCTTCCTTCAGTGCGAGGTAGGCATCGATCATCGAATCCGTGAACACGCCACCGCGCGTCAGGAATTCGCGATCCTTGTCGAGTGCTTCCAGAGCCTGGTCGAGGCCGGCGCACACGGTCGGGATCTTTGCATCCTCTTCCGGCGGCAGGTCGTACAGGTTCTTGTCGGCGGCTTCGCCCGGATGGATCTTGTTCTGCACGCCGTCCAGACCTGCCATCATCAGTGCCGAGAAGCACAGGTACGGGTTGGCCATCGGATCCGGGAAGCGCGTTTCGATACGGCGGCCCTTCGGGTTCGAGACGTGCGGAATGCGGATCGATGCCGAACGGTTGCGTGCCGAGTAAGCCAGCTTGACCGGTGCTTCGAAGTGCGGAACCAGACGCTTGTACGAGTTCGTCGACGGGTTCGTGATGGCGTTCAGCGCGCGAGCGTGCTTGATGATGCCGCCGATGTAGAACAGCGCGAATTCCGACAGGCCTGCGTAGCCGTTGCCTGCGAACAGGTTCTGGCCGTCCTTCCAGATCGACTGGTGAACGTGCATGCCCGAACCGTTGTCGCCAACGATCGGCTTCGGCATGAACGTTGCCGTCTTGCCGTACGTGTGCGCCACGTTCTGGATGATGTACTTCATCTGCTGCGTCCAGTCCGCGCGCTGAACCAGCGTCGAGAACTTCGTGCCGATTTCGTTCTGGCCCTGGCCAGCGACTTCGTGGTGGTGCACTTCGACCGGAATGCCGATCTGTTCGAGCAGCAGACACATTTCCGAACGGATGTCCTGGAACTGGTCGACCGGTGCAACCGGGAAGTAGCCGCCCTTCACGCCCGGACGGTGACCCGGGTTGCCGCCTTCCATTTCACGCGACGACGACCACGGTGCTTCGTCCGAACCGATCTTGACGAACGTGCCCGACATGTCCGTGTTCCACTGAACCGAGTCGAAAATGAAGAATTCGGGTTCCGGGCCGAAGAAAGCCGTGTCGCCCAGGCCCGTGCTCTTCAGGTACGCTTCAGCGCGCTTCGCCAGCGAGCGCGGATCGCGTTCATAGCCCTTGCCGTCAGCCGGCTCGACCACATCGCAGGTCAGCACGAGGGTCGGCTCTTCGTAGAACGGGTCGATGAACGCCGTGTTCGCGTCCGGGACGAGCAGCATGTCCGAGGCTTCGATGCCCTTCCAGCCGGCGATCGACGAACCGTCAAATGCATGACCCGACTCGAACTTGTCTTCGTCGAATGCCGACAGCGGAACCGAAACGTGCTGCTCCTTGCCGCGCGTATCGGTGAAACGGAAGTCGACAAACTTGACGTCTTCGTCCTTGACGAGTTGCATGACGTCGGCCACGGATTTACTCATAACCTATTCTCCTGATTAACGATTTCGGCGAACGCTGCCGCCTTCCCAATCTTCTGATCTCACCGGTTGCCGCTGTGGCTTGCCTTCAATGACCTTTGGTCAGCCTCGGTCAACTTCGGACAGGCCGGTTGCGAAACGATCGCGACTTATAAAGCAGCTTCCGTGCCATGTTTGCGCCAGCCTGGCGCAAATTATTTACGGGTGCGTCCCCAAGAGCCACCATGGGGCAACCACGAGCCAACGAGGGGCCAACTTCCGGGAACACGCGGGTATTGTCCGCCCCTCACTCGCGCGTTTGCCCGCATCTCGGGCCGCCGCCAGGCACCATTTCCGTGCAATCACGAATTTGGCGCGCGAAACGCACTCCATTATGGTGCATAAAACACTAGACGCACCAATGCGGCGCAAATTTGCCGCAGCACGACGCGCAGAGGCATTGAGGGGCGCTGATTCGTGCTTTTGACGCCTTGTGCGACGCCTGTCCGCGCTCATCGCCCCGCCACGGCCCCAAGCCGCCCGCACTGATCCAGCGCGCTAGAATAATCCTTTCGGCCTGTGCGGTGCACGAAGGCGCGCTACGCACGCTCGACGCCAAACCAGGCCAACCCAGGACAACCCAAGGAGATCCGCCGTCATGAGTACGCTCGAACAGTTGTACGCCCAGGCCGACACGCGTCGCGCCGAGAACCAGCTCCCCTACGCGGGCGCGGTCTCGCCCGCCGAGGCGTTCGAGCTCCTGCAACTCGATACGCGCGTGAAGCTCGTCGATGTGCGCACGCGCGCCGAGCTGGACTGGGTCGGCCGTCCCGTGGTCGGCGACGGCCAGTACGCCCACGTCGAGTGGACGCGCTACCCGGGCGGCGTGCCCAACGCCGAGTTCATCTCGCAGCTCAAGAGCGTGGCCGACGCCGACGCACCCATCCTGTTCCTGTGCCGCAGCGCCGCGCGCTCGAAGCTCGCGGCCATCGAAGCGGCCAAGGCCGGTTTCACGCAGGCCTACGACCTGCTCGAAGGCTTCGAAGGCGACAAGAACAGCGAAGGCCATCGCAAGACCGTCAGCGGCTGGTGCTTCCGCGGCCTGCCGTGGCTGGGCGCGTAAGCCACACTCCATTCGCGCTGCGTTCGCATCGCCATAAAAAAAGCCCGTCAGCACAAATCTGACGGGCCACTTTGAGCGCCCCATATGACACGCCGATGATGGCGTGGTCGCTCAGGCTGCCGCTTCCGGCGGCTCCACCACATCGCCGCCCAACAGGTGCACGCCTTCGCGCAGCTTCACGAAGGCCGCCGCCACCGCTTCCGGCTCACCCTTCACGCCCAGATCGATATGACGGCGCGCATAGATGCCGCCACGCTCGCTGTCGCCCACGCTCGGCAGGCTGAACACGCGCACACCGGGGAAGTCGTGCTCGATCTTTTCCATCAGCGGCGTGAGCGTCGATTCGGGCAGCTCGAACACCAGCAGCGACTTTTCCGCATGCGGCGTCTGGTGATGCAGATGCGCGTACTTCGTATCGAGCACCCATTCGATCATCGGCCACGCCATCACCGGGAAGCCCGGCACGAAATAGTGATTCTGGATCGAGAAACCCGGAATCTTGTTGTAGCCGTTCGGGATGATCTCGCAGCCCTGCGGGAAGGTGCCCATTTGCAGCCGATGCAGGTTCTCGGGCGAGGCGTAATCGATCGGATCGCTGCCCGTGTGCATGTCGCGAATACGCTCGTGGATCGCGGTTTCTGCGTCCGGATGCAGCGCGAGCGGCACGCCCAGCGCGGCCGCCGCGCACTGGCGCGTATGGTCGTCCGGCGTCGCGCCGATGCCGCCCGTCGAAAACACGATGTCGCCCGAGGCAAACGAGCGCTTGAGCGTCGCCGTGATGCGCGCGGGATCGTCGCCGACGTATTCGGCCCAGTCGAGCGCGAGACCGCGCGCGCCGAGCAGCTCGATGACCTTCGGCAGATGCTTGTCGGTGCGACGGCCCGAGAGGATTTCGTCGCCGATGATGATGACGCCAAATGCCATGTGTTGCCTCGTCGTATGAATGTTCTTGGAAATGTTGCGTGGATTCCGGGCGCGCGGCGCGACGGACGTCAGTGCACGATGGTCACTTCATGCCCCAGACGGTGCGCCTCCTCCGTGCGCAGGCGCTGAAGCGCCCGCAGGCAGTAATGGCCGAACCAGAGCGCCGTGAATACGAGGATGAATGCGTAAATCCAGATCGTCAGCGCGGCGATCACCGGGAAAAACAGCAGCATCCATGCGGACGCCACCCAGATCGCCGTCGGCAGCGAGCCGAGCAGGCCGCTTGCCACCCCGATGGCGAGCAGCGGCAGGCGGTTGCGGCGCACGAGTTCGCGGCGCTCTTCGCTGCTCGCATGCAGCGCGAGCGCGTCGTAGGTCATGACACGATAGGTCAGCCAGCCCCACAGCAGCGGCGGCACGAGCACGCAGAACGGTGGAATGAACCAGAGCGGCAAGGTGACGATCAGCAGCACGAGGCACAGCAGCGTCGTCCACAGCGAATGCAGGACGCTGCCGTACCAGCTTCCGCCGCGGCGTTCTTCGAGCGTGGCGAACTGGCGCGTCGTCAGATGACGGATCACGCGCGGCATCGAGATCGCGACGATCAGCAGCAAGACCGTGATGACGATGAGCGGAATCGTCAGGATGATGACGACGAACGGCCCGATCATGCTGCGCAGCGAGCCGAAGCCGACCCAGTCGAACGCGTGATAGAGATAGCCGGTGGCGGGCCATGCATCGAGCGTGCCGCGCACGCCGTCGATCAGCGGTTGCCAGAAGGCATAGAGGAGACCGCCCCACACGGCCGCCGAAACAAAAAACGGCACGAAGGTGAGGAACAGCATCGAGGGATGAAACGCGCTGGCGAGCGCGCGTCCAAACGAGCGCAACAGATCGTTCATGCGAGCGGAAAAAAGGCGGAAAGACGGAAACGGATCACGAAACCGGAGTGTCCAGTGCGGGTTCAGTGCGACAAAGCGACAGCATAAACCACGGCGCGCCTCGCCGGCATGAACGGGAAAAGTCGGAGAAAGTCAGGAAAGACCCAGGAACGCGCTCAGGCGAACAGGGCCGAAGCCAGGCGGACTCAAGCGGCGCGGCCGCCATCGCGAGCAGCCGCCCTGCCCCGGCGGCGCGCCGCCAGCCGCTGCGCGATACGCGAGAACGCCAGCCCTTGCTGGGCCCAGAAGCCCTCGCCATAGCGCGCGCCTTCGAGCTGGTCGCGAATGCCGGTAGGCTCGATGTGCTCGTTGAACGACGCGCTGCCAAACAGCATGTCCCACCACGGAAACAGCACGCCGAAGTTGCAGCCGTAAGCCGTGCCCTCGTGGCCATAGCCGATCGCGTGATGACGCCGATGAAAGCGCGGGCTCACCAGCAGCCGCTCGCCCAGCCAGCCGAAGTGCACGCGGATATTGGCGTGCTGCACGTTCTGCACGAAATTCGTCAGCGCGACCAGCACGACATACTGCGCGGGCGGCACGCCGATCACGAGCGCAATGCCCGCGAACATGCACGACTGCATCAGCACATCGAGCAGGTGGTTGCGGTTATCGCACCAGAACGACATCTTGCGCTGGCTATGGTGAACCGCATGCAGTTCCCACCAGAGGCTATAGCGGTGCGAAAGCCGGTGATACCAGTAGCCGAAGAAGTCCAGCACGACCAGATAGATCGCGAACGCCACGATCGGAATGGTGGTGACGCCGGGCCAGAGATTGTCGAAATCGACGCTCATGACGCCGTGCAGGCGCAGCCAGCTTTGCGCGCGGTCAAACGCGGGCTGCATGGCGAAGAAAAAGAACAGATTGAGGATGCCGAGGCGCGTGATCCACGTGTAGACGGCGTCCACGCCCACCCCCTTGCGGTCGCCCCAGCGCTCGGCGGGCATGAGGGCTTCAAGCGGGCGCAGCAGCGCGTACATCGCCACCATTTCCAGCACGCCGACGATCACCCAGTAGAGCGCGTCGAAAGTGTCTTCGTCGACGTCCATGAAACCCGCGTCGAAAAGAGCCGGTTGCAGGACGTTGACGTAGAGGAGCGTCTGGAGCCACGAAACGAAATCGTCGACGCCGGCCACCAGCCAATGTGCGCAGGAACCGAGCAAGGCGAACATGGACGGCGACGCTCCGTGGTGCTTAGGCGACGGTTATGCGCCGTTGGGCGACATGACCGGCGCGCGGTCGTAGAAGTAGATGCCGTGCGGCGAGCGGCCCACCGGAATCGTCTTGACGAGCTTCTTCGTCTGCATGTCGATGAGGCCGATATGCTTGGCGAAGCGGAACGTCACCCACAGCCAGCGCTTGTCGGCGGAGAGTTCCATGTCGTCGGGCCCGGGCATCAGGCCATTGATCTCGCCGACTTTCTCCAGCGACTCCTCGTCGATGATGCTGATGACGTTCGACACGCGGCTCGACACCAGCACGTGGCGGCCGTCCACCATCGAGCGGAAGTTATGCGCGGCCTTGCCCACCTGGATCGTCTTGACGATCTTCTGGTTGCGCCAGTCCACCACGGCGACGTAATCCGCGCCCGTCATGCCGACGAGCAGGTACTTTTCGCCAGGCGTCATCCACAGCCCCGCCGGCGCCGGGCCAACCTTCATCTTCCAGAGCACTTTCTGCGTGGGCAGGTCGACCGCCGCGATCTCGCCCGATACCTGCAGCGAGACGAACACGATGTTGTTGTCCTTCGTGAACGCGAGGTGGCTGGGCATGGCCGACAGCGGCAGGCGTTTGGCGACCGTGAAATTGCCCGCGCCGCCGTAGTGGTAGATATCCAGCCGGTCGAGACGCAGGCCCGTGGTCACGAACCACTTGTTGTCCGGCGAAAAGCCGAGCTGATACGGGTCTTCGATGTTTTCGATCCAGCGCTGCGGCTTGCCGGTTTTAGGGTCGACGAACAGCAGGTTGTTCGACACGGAGTTCGCGACGATCAGCGAGCTGTTGTCCGGCGTCGGAAAGAGGTGATGCGGCTCCTTGCCCGTGGGCACGGTGCCGACGAGTTCATGCGTCTTGTCGTCGATGAGGCTCAGCGTGGCCTCGCCCGAGTTGAGCACGATGATGTTGTTCGCGTGCGCGATGCCTGGCATCACCGTGGTGAGCGCGGCGCCGATCAGCGCGGAACACGCAAACATCGCGGCCTTCTTCGCAAAGCTTGCGGCGGTACGGCGGAATTCGTTTGTACGCATGAAAAGTCGTTCCCTGGCAGATCTGTGATTGTAGAACGCTTGCCGCTTCGCAAGGTTGACGTAGGGCCACTGAAATGTGGAAGGGGCGCAACGCGCGCCCCTTTTTCGAACAAATGTTATGGCCCGCAATGCGGGCGCCTCATGCGTCACGAGGCCAGCATCAACGCTGCATCGACTCCCAGACCTTATGGAGGCGTTTGACCGACACCGGCATCGGCGTGCGCAGTTCCTGCGCAAACAGCGAAATGCGCAACTCTTCGAGCAGCCAGCGGAATTCACTCAGGCGCGCGTCGAACACGCCGCCGCGTTGCGAAAGCGCACGCTGATACTGCTGCGCGAGCGGCTGGAATTCGGCGGCCTGGCGCGCGTCGCGGGACGGATCGGCGCGCAGTTTGTCGATGCGCAGCGCTACGCCCTTGAGGTAACGCGGGAAATGCACCAGCTGTGCATACGGCGTGTCCAGGACGAAACGCTTGCTGATGAGCGCGTCGACCTGCGCCTGCATATCCGCAGCGGGCGCGCCGAAGGCCTTCGCCTGCACCAGCTTTTTCGCCAGCGACGCATATTCCGCCAGAATCTGGCCGACGAGGCGCGCGATCTCCTGCGCGAGCAACGAAAGCCGTCCGCGCCCTTCGTCCTTGCGCGCGTGGAAGCTCGCATCGTCGTCGGGCAGCGGATCCTGCAGGCAGGCGCGGTCGAGCGTCAGTTCGACCAGCTGGTCGCGCAATTCTTCCTGCGTGGCGCGCGCCATGAACTGCATCGCCATTTCGCGCAGACCCGGCAGGTTTTTCTCCAGATAGCGGATCGGCTCGCGCAACTGCAGCGCGAACAGACGCCGCAAGCCCGCGCGATGAATGCGCGCGGCTTCTTCCGGCGAATCGAACACCTCGACATCGCAATGCGAGCCGCGATCGACCAGCGCCGGATAGCCAAACAGCGTCTGTCCGCCGCGGCGGATTTCCAGCAGCTCGGGCAGCTTGCCGAAATTCCAGGTCGTGAGGTTCTCGTAAAGCGCGGTCGCGGGTGCGTCGCCGGTCGCGGGCGTGTGCGGCGCGTTGGCCTTTTTCGGCGCGTTCTGCGCGGGCTTCGCATTGTCCGCTGAAGCCGATGCCGCATCGGCGCTCTCGCCCTGCCGCGTTTCGAGCGCCGCCAGCGCGGTCGCGCTCGCGAGCTTCTGGAACTCCTGCTGCGCCTGCGGGCCCAGTTCTGCGCGCAACTGCGCGAGATTGCGACCCATCGCGAGCTGGCGCCCGTGCTCGTCGATCACCTTGAAATTCATGAACAGGTGCGCGGCCAGCGTTTCCAGCTTGAAGTCGGAAGTCTTCAACTGCAGCTGCTTCTGCTCGCGCACATCGGCGATCAGGCCTTCGACCAGGCCGCCTGCGCCGAAGCGCTCGCCGCCCACGCGATCGGCGAAACCCGCCGCGTATTCGGGCAGCGGCACGCAATGACGGCGCAGCTTCTGCGGCAGCGACTTCAGCAGCAGTTGCGCCTTCTCTTTGAGCATGCCCGGCACGAGCCATTCGCAGCGCCGCGCATCGACCTGGTTGAGCGCGTAGAGCGGCACCGCGAGCGTCACGCCGTCACGCGGCGAACCCGGCTCGAAGTGGTAGGTCAGCGCCATCGCCACGCCCGACATCGTCATGCGCTTGGGGAACAGCTCGGTCGTCACGCCCGCCGCTTCGTGACGCATCAGGTCGTCGCGCGAGAGATACAGCAGGCGCAGCTTGTCCTCGGACTCGCCGCTCTTTTTCACCTCGTCGCGATACCAGCGCTCGAACGACGCGCCCGAATAGATGCCGTCGGGAATCGCCTGATCGTAGAAGCCGAAGATCAGCTCGTCGTCGACCAGCACGTCCTGGCGGCGCGACTTGTGCTCCAGTTGCTCGATATCGGCAAGCAGCTTGCGGTTGTGCGCGAAGAACGGCAGCTTCGTGTCGAATTCGCCTTCAACCAGCGCGCCGCGAATGAACAGCTCGCGCGCACGCGCCGGATCCTGCTTGCCGAACGCCACGCGACGGCGCTGATAGACCGGCAAGCCATACAGCACGCCGCGCTCGAACGCGCTCACCTGCGCCGCGCGCTTTTCCCAATGCGGCTCGGAAAGCGACTTCTTCAGCAGATGCGCGCCCACTTTTTCGAGCCACTCCGGCTCGATCTTCGCGATGCAGCGCGCGTAGAGGCGGCTCGTCTCGACGAGTTCGGCGGCCACGACCCAGCGCCCCGCTTTCTTCACGAGCGCCGAACCCGGCCACAAATGGAACTTGATGCTGCGCGCGCCGAGGAAATGCGGCTCGTCATCGGCTTTCAGGCCGATATTGCCGAGCAGACCGGTCAGCAGCGCGTGATGAATCTGCTCGTACGTCGCATCGGATTCGTTGATGCGCCAGCCGTGCTCGCGCACCACCGTCAGCAATTGCGAATGCACGTCGCGCCATTCGCGCAGGCGCAGATGCGAGAGGAAATTCGCACGGCACGAATCGACCAGTTGCTTGTTCGACTTCTTGTGCGCGACCGCGTCCTCGAACCACGTCCAGATCTTGAGCCACTGGAGGAACTCGGAGCGTTCGTCGGCGAAACGGCGATGCGCCTGATCGGCCTGCTCCTGCGCCTCGATCGGCCGGTCGCGCGGATCCTGCACCGACAACGCGCTCGCGATGACGAGCACTTCCCGCAGCGACTGCTCGTCGCGCGCGGCGAGAATCATGCGGCCCACGCGCGGATCGAGCGGCAGGCGCGAGAGTTCGCGGCCAAGCGTCGTGAGCGCGTTGTCGTCATCGACGGCGCCCAGTTCGTTGAGCAGCTGATAGCCGTCCGCGATGGCGCGGCCCGGCGGCGGCTCGATGAACGGGAACGTTTCGATCGCCGTGAGATGCAGCGACTTCATCCGCAAAATCACGGCCGCCAGCGACGAGCGCAGAATTTCCGGATCGGAAAAACGCGCTCGCGCGATGAAATCGGACTCTTCGTAGAGGCGAATGCACACGCCATCGGCGACCCGGCCGCAACGGCCCGCGCGCTGGTTCGCGGCGGCCTGCGAGATCGACTCGATCTGGAGCTGCTCGACCTTGTTGCGATACGAATAGCGCTTCACGCGCGCAAGGCCCGTGTCCACCACGTAGCGGATGCCCGGCACCGTAAGCGAGGTTTCGGCCACGTTGGTCGCGAGCACGATGCGGCGCGCGTTCGACGACTTGAACACGCGCTCCTGCTCCTGCGCGGACAGGCGCGCGAACAGCGGCAGGATTTCCGTGTGCGGCGGATGGTGCTTGCGCAGCGCCTCGGCGGCGTCGCGGATCTCGCGCTCGCCAGGCAGGAACACCAGCACGTCGCCCGAGCCTTCGCGGCAGAGTTCGTCGACCGCATCGACGATCGCGTCCATCAGGTCGCGGTCTGTGTCCCGTTGCGATTTTTTCGTCGGGGCATTGCCCTGCGCGTTTTTCACCGCCGGGCTGTCTTCCTGCACGGGGCGATAGCGCACCTCGACCGGATAGAGACGCCCGCTCACCTCGATCACGGGAGCCGGCTTTTCGTCGCTGCCGAAGTGGCGCGCGAAACGGTCGGCGTCGATGGTCGCGGACGTGACGATCAGCTTCAGATCGGGCCGGCGCGGCAGGATCTCTTTCAGGTAGCCGAGCAGGAAGTCGATGTTGAGACTGCGCTCGTGCGCCTCGTCGATGATGATCGTGTCGTAGGCCTTGAGCAGCGGATCGGTCTGCGTCTCCGCAAGCAGAATGCCGTCCGTCATCAGCTTGACCGACGCGCCAGGCGACAGATTGTCGGTAAAGCGCACCTTGTAGCCGACCACTTCGCCAAACGGCGTGCCGAGTTCTTCGGCAATGCGTCGCCCGGTCGCCGAGGCCGCGATCCGGCGCGGCTGCGTATGGCCGATCAGCCCGCTGCCGCCCGCACCGAGGCCGCGCCCGAGCGAGAGCGCGATCTTCGGCAACTGCGTGGTCTTGCCCGAGCCGGTTTCGCCGCTGACGATCACGACCTGGTTGTTCGCAATCGCACGCGCGATTTCCTCGCGGCGGCCGGAAACCGGCAGCGCCTCGGGAAAGGTGATCGGCGGAATCGGGTTGGGCGTGACCGGTGCGCGGGGCGCACGCGGGGCGCGAGGTTCGCGAGGTTCGCGAGATTCGCGGGGTTCGCGCTCCTGGCGCGGTGCGCGTTGCGGCTGGTCGCCGCTCGCCTGAGCCGCGGACTTTTCCACGCGCGGCGGTCGATCCGGTTGCGGCTTCGCAGGGCGCGGCGGATTCGATCGCGCTTGTCTGGGTTGCTGCTGTTGCGGCTGTTGCTGTGCCTGCCGCGGCGGCTGCACACGCGGTTGCGCACTGCGCGCCGGTTGCTGCTGCGCGCCTTGCTGGACGACTGCGTCCTGCGTCTTCTGGCGCTGTTGCGGCGCTTTTTGCACTTCGCTTACACGCGGCTCGTCGCGCGATTCGTGACGAACCTGCGCTTGCGGCGCGGGCTTCGCTTCAGCGCGCGCGTCGACGCGCGCTTCGGTTTTCGGCGTTTGCGGCCGCTGCGCCTGCTGCGGCTGAGCAGCCTTTTCCGGCTGCTGGTGCGGCTGCTGATGCGCCGGCGTCTGCGTGGCCTGCGCCGGCGTGGCGGCGCGCTTGTCCTGCACGCGCGCGCCGCCGAGCGCACCGCCTTTCATCAGCGCGGCCAGGCGATCCGTCGACGCGAGATTCTGCCCGTCGCCATACTTTTGCGACGCGCGCTTTTCCTGCGCGCCGCCGTGCGCCGCGTCTTTCCCGGCGGAGGTGTTGCTGCCCTGCGCCGAGGCAGGTCTTTTGGGTACATTCGACATGGGGGCGCATTATAATCCCGGGCATGAATTCCCAAACCGACCTCGTCCCCGCCACCGCGAATGCGCCGGCTTCCGCCGCCGCCGCGGAATCCGCTTCTGAGCTAGCTGCCCAGCAGGCCGCGCAGCACGCGCAATTCGTCGACTGGATGCGATCGGTCGCGCCCTACATCCACGCATTTCAGGGCAAGACCTTCGTCGTCGGTTTCGGCGGCGAGGTGGTGCACCAGAACCTGCTCAACGCGCTCGTCGCCGACATCGCGCTGTTGCAGGCCATGGGCATCCAGATCGTGCTGGTGCATGGTTCGCGCCCGCAGGTCGAAGAACAGATGAGCCTGCATGGCGTCGAATCCGAGTTCTCGCACGGCATGCGCATCACCAATGCCCGTGCGCTCGAATCGGCGAAAGAAGCCGCCGGCGAAGTGCGTCTCGACATCGAAGCCGCGATCAGCCAGGGCCTGCCGAACACGCCGATGGCGCACGCGCACATCAGCGTCGTGTCCGGCAACTTCGTGACGGCGCGCCCGGTCGGCATTCTCGACGGCGTGGATTTCCAGCACACGGGCGTCGTGCGCAAGATCGACGCCGATTCGATCCGCCATTCGCTCGCGAGCCGCAAGCTCGTGCTGCTCTCGCCGCTGGGTTTCTCGCCCACGGGCGAAGCCTTCAATCTGTCGATGGAAGACGTGGCGTCGGCGGCGGCTATTGCACTGCGCGCCGACAAGATCGTGTTCCTCACGGAAACGCAGGGTCTGATCGGCGAGGAAGGCGAGCTGATCCGCGAAATGTCGCTCGACGACGCCTACAAGCTGCAGGAAAGCGGCACGGTGCTGGGCGACGCCGGTTTCTACCTGAAGCATTCGATTCGCGCGTGCCGTGGCGGCGTAGGCCGTGCGCACATCATTCCTTACGTGCTCGACGGCGGCCTGCTGCTCGAACTGTTCCTGCACGACGGCGTGGGCACCATGATCTCGTACGAGAACCTGGAAAGCCTGCGTGAAGCAACGCCCGACGACGTCGGCGGCATCCTGACGTTGATCGAGCCGCTCGAAACCGACGGTACGCTGGTGCGCCGTGGTCGTCACCAGATCGAGCGCGACATCGACCATTTCTCGGTGATCGAGCACGATGGCGTGCTGTTCGGCTGCGCGGCGCTCTACGCGTACTCGCAGGAACGCATCGGCGAAATGGCCTGCCTGACCGTTTCGCCCGAAGCGCAAGGCTCCGGCGACGGCGAGCGCCTGTTGCGCCGTATCGAGCAGCGCGCCCGCGCGCGTGGCCTCACGCGCATTTTCGTGCTCACCACGCGCACTGAACACTGGTTCCTCAAGCGCGGCTTCGTCAAGGCCACGGTCGACGACCTGCCCGAAGACCGCCGCCGCCTCTATAACTGGCAGCGCAAATCGCTCGTGCTGATGAAACAGCTCTGAGCAGCGCCGCAACCCACACATACGACTTAGGAGAAGCACAGCATGTCCCGTATGATCCAATGCGCGAAGCTCGGCAAGGAAGCCGAAGGTCTCGATTTCCCGCCGCTGCCGGGCGAACTCGGCAAGCGCATCTATGAAAGCGTCTCGAAGGAAGCGTGGCAAGGCTGGCTCAAGCAGCAGACCATGCTCATCAACGAGAACCGCCTGAACATGGCCGACCCGCGTGCGCGCCAATACCTGATGAAGCAGACCGAAAAGTACTTCTTCGGCGACGGCGCCGATCAGGCCTCGGGCTACGTGCCGCCGACCCAGGGCTAAGCCCCGCGCAGCGCGCGCGACACGATCTGTCCCCTGACAGAATCGCGGCCCGCGATACTGCTAAAGCACTGCAAAAACCGCGCCCCCGAGCGCGGTTTTTTTATGCGCTCCATGCGTTTTCACGCCCCGTCCCAGGGTTCGCCCGAATCGCCGCTATCCCTTGCCCCGTAAGGCCTGGCGGGGGCCCACCGGAACCCCGAGGATGCCCCGGTTTGCACGATCTTCAGTTATCGTGCTATCATGTCGCTTCTTTCAACAGGCATTAGCCATCAATTGCATTCAGGCCGGCACCCAAAACCGCCTTCAACCTGAGTGTTTTCATACAAAAAGAACGATCCGCCACACGGACATTCTTTTTCGTTTCAGCGACGCTTCACCGGGCACCCTCGTGCTGGTCCAGCGTCACATGTGCCCTGCCCCCCAACAAGGCCACGCAGGCGCAACGCATACGCACAATTTGATCGAGTGTCGTTTCGCGACATTCAGCATGCCTCTCGCGCACCGCCTGCACCCAACAACGTTGCAGCCGGTCAGGACGTCTCTTTTTGCGGCGTTCACGCGCGTCCCGCAGCCATCCCTGGCCGCTATCGCGAAACGGCACTCTCCGGCAACCGTGGCGAGCTCATCGAGAGTTCGTCGCAGTCATTGGAGATGCAGACCTTGACCGCTTCCACTTCCGGCTCGTCGGCCCAATCCGACCTGACACTCGACGACATCACGATCGTCGACAAAAGCCTCCTCAAACGCGCCGTCGGCGCCATGGCGCTCGGTAACGCCATGGAATGGTTCGACTTCGGCGTGTACAGCTACATCGCCGTCACGCTCGGCCAGGTGTTCTTCCCGTCGAGCAGCCCGTCGGCCCAGCTCATCGCCACCTTCGGCACCTTCGCGGCCGCCTTCCTCGTGCGTCCGATCGGCGGCATGGTGTTCGGCCCGCTCGGCGACAAGATCGGCCGCCAGCGCGTGCTCGCGATGACGATGATCATGATGGCCTGCGGCACCTTCGCCATCGGCCTGATTCCGTCGTATCACTCGATCGGCATTGCCGCGCCCATCCTGCTGCTGCTCGCGCGTCTGGTGCAGGGCTTTTCGACCGGCGGCGAGTACGGCGGCGCAGCCACGTTCATCGCTGAATTCGCGACCGACAAGCGCCGCGGCTTCATGGGCAGCTTCCTGGAGATCGGCACGCTGGTCGGTTATGTGTTCGGCGCAGGCACGGTCGCGGTGCTGACCTCGCTGCTCTCGCATCAGCAACTGCTCGACTGGGGCTGGCGCGTGCCGTTCATGATCGCGGGGCCGCTGGGCATCGTGGGCCTGTACATCCGCATGAAGCTCGAAGAAACGCCGGCGTTCAAGAAGGAAGCCGAACTGCGCGAAGCCGAAGAAGTCGCGCGTCCGAAGCTCACGCTCGGCACGCTGCTCACGCAGCATCTGCGCCCCTTCCTGCTGTGCGTGGGTCTCGTGCTGATTTTCAACGTGACCGACTACATGGCGCTGTCGTACCTGCCGAGCTACCTGTCGGCGACGCTGCACTTCAACGAAACGCATGGTCTCTTCATCGTGCTCGCCGTGATGGTGCTGATGGTGCCGATGACGCTGGCGTTCGGCCACCTGTCGGATGCGATCGGCCGCAAGCCGGTGATGCTCGCGGGCTGCGTGGGCCTGATCGTGCTGGCGATTCCGTCGCTCACGCTGATCCAGACGGGTGCGCTCGTGCCGGTGTTCCTCGGCCTGCTGATCCTGGGCGCGCTGCTGTCGTGCTTCACGGGCGTGATGCCCTCGGCGCTGCCCGCGCTGTTCCCGACCGCGATCCGCTACGGCGCGCTCGCCATCGGCTTCAACGTGTCGGTTTCGCTGTTCGGCGGCACGACGCCGCTGGTCGCCGCCTGGCTCGTCGAGCACACGCAGAACCTCATGATGCCCGCGTACTACCTGATGGGCGCCGCAGTGGTCGGTATCGTCTCGGTGCTGGCGCTGCACGAAACGGCGCGCCGTCCGCTGCCGGGTTCGGCGCCCAGCGTGAGCACCAAGGCCGAAGCGCATGCAGTCCTGCGCGGCGTGCGTCTTGCCCGCGAGATGGACGACGACTACGCGGCGATGCCCGCACGCGTCTAACACCATCGCAGAGCCAATCGTTTCCGAAAGGAAAGAATTGAAAAAGGCCAGCTTCGTGCTGGCCTTTTTTGCGTTTGTGCGACCCGTTCAGTCGATGAGAGTCGTGTGCTCGACGAACAAGGCAGCGCCGTTTCCGATCGTCAGCATCGCGGCGGTGATCGGCAACTTGAAGCGGCGCGGGCCAGCGCTGCCGGGATTCACGTAGAGCACACCGTCGCGCATTTCCTGCACGGGCTTGTGCGAATGGCCGCTGACGACGAGAGCCACGCCCTGCGAAGCAGGATCACCGCGCAGATCGGGAAGCTCGTGCACCACTACGATCGCGATGCCGCCGATCTCGACTACAGTCTGCACCGGAAGCGCTTCGGCCCATGCGCCGCGATCGTTGTTGCCGCGCACGGCAGTGAGCGGCGCCACGCGGTCAAGCTGGTCGAGCACATGAGGGTCGCAAATGTCGCCCGCGTGGATGATCGCGTCGCAGCCTTGCACGAAGCTCAAGAGCTCGGGGCGCACGAGATTGTGCGTATCGGAAACGAGTGCGACACGAAGCGGCGTGGGGGGCATAAGACGATTTCGATGGGCGGAGAAAAGCGCACGACGCGCGACTTACCCGCCGAAGTATACGGCGAGCCATACGGTCGGCAGGTGCGGATCTGTCCACGCGACGCGATGCCGGCAATGCGCGCGAATGTGCACGTGGTCGCCCGGTTTCATCCGCATGCGATGCGCCTCGAATTCCAGCTCTGCGGCGCCCGTTAGCAACACCACCCATTCGTCGCGCGGATCGTCGTACCAGAAGCCTTCCGGACTCGCCTGCCCCGTCGAAACGATGCGCTCGATCAACACGCCCGGCTGCGCGACGATCCGCTCGAACACTTCTTCCTGCGCTGCGGCGTCGATGCCCTCGAACAGATTGCCGCCGTCTTTCATTGCAGCGGCCTCAAGCCGTCGAGCAAGGTCGGCACGAGCTCGCTCACGGTCGGGTGCACGTGCATCGCGAATTGCAGCGTGGTGTACGGCGCATCGGCCGTCATCGTGTCGATGAAGGTGTGAATCGCCTCGTCGCCTTCGATGCCGAAGATCGTCGCGCCGAGAATGCGCTTCGTCTGTGCATCGACGAGCGCCTTCATGAAACCGTCGGTCTCGCCGCGCTCGCGCGCACGCCCGACGCGCGACATCGGCATGGTCGCGATCAGTGCGGGCTTGCCGCTTGCACGCACTTCGTGCTCGCTCGCCCCCACGCGCGCGAGCGGCGGATCGACGAACACGGCATAGGCGGGAATGCGCGTATCGGCACTGCGCTGCGCGCCGTCGAGCAGGTTGGCCGCAACGATCTGGTAATCGTCGTAGGAGGTGTGCGTGAACGCTCCGCGCCCGTTCACGTCACCGATGGCCCACACGCCTGCGGCGCGCGTGCGCAACTGGCCGTCGACGGGAATCAGGCCATGCGGGTCGCACTCGATACCGGCGGCGTCGAGGCCAAGATCGTCGGTATTGGGAATGCGCCCGGTCGCGAACAGCAGATGCGAGACGTCGAGCACTTCATCGCCCAGGCTGATGCGAATGCCGTGTCCGGGCGTCGCGCCCAGCGGCTCCACGCGCTGCGGCGAGCTTCCGAAGCGAAACTCCACGCCTTCGCGCGCGAGCACGTCCTGTACGCCCTTCGCGACGTCGTCGTCTTCACGCGTGAGGATGCGCGAGCCGCGCACCAGCACGGTCACGCGGCTGCCGAAACGGCGGAACATCTGCGCGAATTCGAGCGCCACATAACTGCCGCCACAGATCGCAAGATGCGACGGCAATTCGGTCAGCGCCAGGATCGTGGAATTCGTTTCGTACCAGATGCGTTCGAGCCCTGGCACTGGCGGCACGGCGGCGCGCGTGCCGGTGTTGATGAAAATTTCGTCGGCTTCCAGCTCTTCCGTGTGTCCGCCTTCGGACATCACACTGATCGTTTTCGGCCCCGTGAAACGGCCATGTCCTTGCATCACCGTGACGTTTTTCGCATGACGCAGCCAGCGCTCGACACCGTCCCGTGATGCGCCGATGATGGCGTCCTTGCGCGCTTTCACGGCGGCCAGATCGACGCTCACATCGCCGGGGCCCGTGTCGTTTCCGATCCGCACGCCGTAATCCGCCGCGTGCCGCACCACGTGTGCGGCGCGCGCGCAGGCCACGTAGGCCTTGGTCGGCGTGCAGCCGACATTCACGCAGGTGCCACCGAACGCGGCGCGCTCGACGATCGCCGTCTTGCGTCCACTCGCGCCCAGGCGCACCGCCAGCGGCGGCCCGCTCTGCCCCGTACCGATCACGATTGCATCGAATCGCTGTGCCATGCCGCTCTCCTTGTCGGGAAGGACGCAGTTTGCGCACGGCGCATGCCGCGCGTGTTTTGCCTGGAGTGCCTGAAATGCCTGCGTTCGCGTCATGTTACGCCGCTGGCATCGCATGCCGCGCGAGCGCGCCCAGCCGAGTTTCGGATCGGAAATCGAGAAAAAAAGGCCACCCCGGAACATGGGGTGGCCTACAGGGTGACAGCACAACAGCAAACGGGCGATGCCGCTGCGCGTCGGGGGGGAAACGTGAAATCTATGAAATCGTTGGGGTGTCCAGTCGACGATCGAACCTGCGTCGCTCAGCGCACGTCAGTGCACGCTTTCGCCCGGCGCCGCGCAGCCGTGGCTCGCGCACCAGAGATCGCGCGAGCGCTGGAATGCAGCGCGCGCGCCGCGCGTCGCCACCAGCAAGCCGATCTGGCCCATGTTGAAGTCGAGCGACACCATCAGCTGCATCAGGTCTACCATCGGCAGAACCAGCGCTGGCTGATACAGTTGTCGTTCGATAAAGTCTTTCATGACGGCTCCCGCTGCGACCGCCGCGTCGTCCTGACGCAGCGGCATTAACATGGAAGCCATTCTAGGAATGTAGCGTCCGCCGATAAATGGCCTACGCGTGAAGTCACTTGTCGCGAAACTCGAACAATCGCTGTTCGAGCGTCAGGACAAGGGTTTGCGGGGTTTGCGCATGGCTACGGGCGCTGCCGTCACTCCAGCGGCGTGGCGACAAACTCCGGCAGCGCCTCAGCGCGCAGCGATAGCGCGGCGATTGCTGGATATCGTGCCGGATCGACTGCACCAGGCAGGATGAATTGCGTGAAGCGCCACGCCACTGCCGCCGTGATGTCAGCCTGGGTGATACGCCCTGCGCAAAGCCAGCCACCGCGCCCCGCGATCAGCTTGTCGAGTACGTCCCACGCCGCGTGCATCTGCGTGTTCACGCGCGCGAACCACGGCTCGTGTTGACGCTCTTCGGGCCGCAACTTGCGCTCGTAGACCTGCTGGATCGTCTTTTCCATCGCCGCCAGCGCGAAACCATTCACGCGCAGCGCAAAGGTGCGCTCCTGCCGCTCCTCGGGCAAAAGTCGCTGCGCGGCAGGCACCTTGTGATCGAGGTAATCGAGGATGAGCGTGGAATCGATCAGCACCGTGCCGTCGTCGTCGACCAGCGTGGGCGCCTTCACGACCGGGTTGATCTGCGCGAACTCGTCGTACTGGCTGAATACCGACACGCTGCGATGCTCGAACGGCATGCCAAGCACATGAAGTGCGATCGCGACGCGACGTACGTAGGGAGAATCCATCATGCCAATCAGCTGCATTGCTCACCTCGCCTGAGAAAAGAGAACCGGATCATCGATGGTGCAGCATCGCCCTGCGTATTTCAAGACTCATAAGATGCGCCACTCGCCCCTGACCAGCCGGGTTAATAAGCTTAATCAGCGGTGCTAAATCGGCGGATCAAATTATGCGAATTTGACCAGCATCAATCGCTCAGACGGTTAGAACAATGGCCGAGTCGATCTGCCACGTACGATTATTTTTGTCCTTGATTACCTTAGTTAGCAGACAAGCCGGGTGACGCGACGCGCCATTGTTGCGTCGCAATGCCAGGCCCGTCGGGCCGCCTGTAGAGCGAGAGCCTTATTGCATAAGGCAGAGCGGATCGACCCTCATAACAGCAGGATGCCGAAGCATCTTTACGCTGAAAATCAAGGTCGATTTATGCGCCGCATGTGTTGCACCGCATCGCCGGGAAACTCCTGGATTCATCGTTTAAAAGCCTGGGATAGTCTGAACGCACTAGGAGACGAAATCATGAGACAGGCATTCAACATTGGCATCGTCATCATCCTTGCACTTCTCGTCGGCAATCGAGTGCTGACTCGTGTGCAGGCGCACGAGCACGGCGCGGTCTCCTGCGCGAAGGGTTCCGAACTGGTGCGCCTCGAAGCGCTCGCGCGCGGCTTCAGCACGATCGGCGCGCGCAGCCAGGGCGAAAACTTCATGTCGTCGTGCCTCGTTTCCGGCCAGGCGCAAGTCGGCTCGGTCGTGGGCCACGACTGAGTTTCAGCAGCGAATCTAGCGCCCATCGCCTCGTAGCCGGGGATCTGGGCGCCTGATGATTCGCGCGAGCCTGGTGCAGCGCATCGGGCTCGGCACGATCTACAACAGAGTCGGTTCGGCTTCTCCGATATAGTCGGCAATCTGGCGCGCCGCGGGCAAAACGATGCTTGCGTCGATGTGAACGCACGCGCCTGCCGCTTTCTTCGTGGCAAGGCCACCGCCCCTCTTCCCCATCCGCGACGCCCGTCCGGCGCGCTTATCTCCTGCTGCCCCTAACGTCTGCTAACCTTTCTTTCGGGTTGCCAATGCCGATGTTTGGCGGCGACAATGGTGCGCAATCAAGGGGAATCTATGAAAGGTAGCATCCTGTTGCTCGGGCTCGGCATGCTGACGGCGTGCACGACGGTCACCGGTATCAATTCGAGACAGGATGGACACCTTTCCGTGACGAGCCGTGCGCGGTGGGACATCGTTTCGTGGAATCGCGTTCGCACCGCTGGCATCAAGGAAGCGCAGGCCTACTGCCACAAGCGCAAGAAAGAGCTGCATACCGTCGAAGTCCACAGCGAAGGGCTGCGCGGCGTCACTCAGCAGTCAGTAGAGGTGGTATTCGACTGCATCTAGGACGTTGCTCGCGAATCACGCAAATCCCCCGCCCAGCAAGCTTTCCAGCCTCACTCCCGCCGGTCTCCCGATCTCAAACTTGCGATTACGCAACAGTTTGTTGTCGTTCTCCCTGATACTCAAACCGCATCAGCGCGCTAGACTAAAGACACATTTTGTTACGGTTTGTCCCATCTCGTATCATGCTGACCGCTTTCTACATCGCTTCGCCGCTGGCCATTGCCGCATTGTTCGGATTCGCCCGGCTGGTGAACCCGCGCACCGGCCAGATCGGCCGCTGATCGGGCATAGCGCCGCCTGTTTCCGGATTTCGAGGTCACGGCTTCACGCCGGATCGAACGATTTCACCGCGTTTCGGGCCGCCCGCTCGCCCTCTCCCGCGCCTTCGTCTTCCCATCTGTATCCCATCTGCCCGCGCCAAACGGCTAACGTTTGCGACGCCGCTTTCCTGCTTCGATACCGGATCACGCAACAAAAAACCCGCGAGGCATGACGCCATCGCGGGTTTCAGGGCTTCTTGCGAAGCATGTTCAGGGTGGGCCCTGTGGTGCCGGCGACCGGACTTGATTGTTCCGCGTCAAGCCAATATCTAAAAAGGCTCTCTCAATTCCATCAATTTTGATGCCCCCAAAAATGCCCCGAATTTATTCCGGTGCGTTGGGGAAATGAGAGAGCGACATGTCACTTCGTCAGACAGCAAGAATTTTCGTCATCTCCGTTGCCGCCCTGTACGTTCCATCGGCTGCCCACGCTGAAACCGACCTTCTATTGATGGGTAAGTCCTGGCACTTCGGCCACGATGTGCCCCCAGGGCAAGCTGGTTACGGAGTCAACCAGTACAACTGGGGAGTTGGCCTTGAATATCGCTTCGATGGGACTGGGTGGTTCGCTGGCGCGCTAACCTACCGAGACACATTCCGTCAGCAGGCCTATGCAGTCTACGGTGGATACCAAGCCACTCTCAAACTGTCTACCAGCGTATCAGCCTTTGCAGCAGTCCGAACCGGGTATCTGAATGGCTCCGGTTGGCACGGGCCCGGGATCCTTCCTAGCATTGGTCTGACATACAGGCGGGCGTCCCTGGAGGCTACATACATCCCCCCGGCGCGCAACGGATACAACTGCATCGCGGTGTTTGGACGCGTTTCCTTCTGATGCTCCTCAGCCCCGACTTGGGGGGGCTAAGCAGCACCACGGAGCTGTCGAAGTGGCGGCCGGACTGACGTAGCGACCATAATTGGAATGTCTGGTCGACGGACGATTCGCCCGGCATCAAATTTGCTGAAAACACTCGATTCCTGCCAATCTGTGGTAAACCTAGCAAAGCAGGAAACCGTTAATTACGGTACGCGCACGCATTCCGATAGACTGTAGGCGCCCACGTTGGTCAATACAGGAGTCGCCACATGAAATTCAAGGTCAAAGTTCGGATCGAAGTCGAACAGGACGGCGATTCGTATTACGCATATTGCCCCGATTTGAAAGGCGTGCATGTAGATGGAGACACGGCCGACCAGGCGCGCAGCAACGCCATGCTTGCGGTCAGCGCCTACGTACAGTCGTTGGTTCGGCATGATGAACCGATTCCTGTGGGGATAATGCCCTCCGCAGGTGCGCACGTCGGTCTTGGTGCTGCGGAATCCGTAGAAGAAGTGCTCGTAGAAGCGTGAGCTTCCCGGGGCACATCTGGGATCAACTCCGCAGCATGTCTGCAGATGAGTTGATCGGCGCTTTGGAGCGCGATGGGTTCGAGCTTGAGCCGGGCCCTGGGTCTATTCGCATTTATCGCCATCCCAACACAAAGAGCCGCGTCTCAGTTCACTATCATCCCAACAAGACATTCGGGCCAAAGCTTCTAAAGGGCATGCTCGACGACATCGGTTGGTCTGTTGAAGATTTAAGAAGACTCAAGCTCGTCAAGTAGCCCCGCCCCGTGCGGGGTTTTTCATTTCCGCAGACGCCTCATAAGCATCTCGAACTCTCCCTCTGCATCCGTCCCTCCCATCTCGGCGCGCCACAGCAGGCCACCGACGATCGCAATGACCTCCCAGTCATCGTTGTCCATCGTCTGGTGAGTCCTCGCCAGCAGCTCGATCAGATCGAACAATGCCTCAGCAGCCTGTAGTGAGTCGTCGCGGGCGAAGTTCCGCAGCACGGCCAGTACTAGCTCTTTGTCCATGGGCACACCTCCTTCACCACAAGTCTAGGCGAGGCTGCATGGAGCAGTGTCTGCGCGAAACGAACGGCGAGTTTGGGGTGCAGCCACGCCCCGCCGCCTGATCCTCGCTGTGTTTTTAAATGCGGGATTTTCCGGTATTTGCGCTCGAAGGCCGCTAGATAAGTACGCGGCTACAGCATCAGTACCTAGAATACTCGTCGAGTGCCTCCAGCGCAGTGATCCGAGTCTGGTACGCATCCATGTCGTGATCGGCGAATGCCCAGCCACCGGGCCATAGATCGCCCAGAACGAGATCGAAGCCGGCGTCGTGCAACCAGATATGTTCGAGCGGTGGGCGCGCAGTCCAGCGCTTGTCGAACCACGGCCAGCTAGCCCATCCGTCGCGCCCGTTGAGCACGCAGACCATGCTCGCAAGTGCGTCATGATGCGCGGCGTAGAAGTCCGCAGCGATGAACTTGGGAGCGGCGAACGAATGGAGCGCGCCGATGCGCTCGCGAGGGACGAATGCAGGCGTCAGATGCGTGCGCGCGCCGCCGAGCGAATGACCGCATACGGAGATCGTAATGTCTGCCGGGACGGTCTGGAGAACCCAATCCCAAAGCTCCTGCATCCCCTCGCACACGCCTGCGGTCGCTGTCCCCCCGCCGCACAGAACTGGATCAAGCCGCGCATCCGCCCACACGTCTGCCAGCTTTCCTTCGCTCGCGCGCGTGCCGCTGATGCTCAGATGCGTTTCGCCCGCGGGCGTGGCGGAGAGCACGGCCTGATGGCTTGCGTCTGCATACATCGATATCCAGTCATCGCCCAGAGACGAAAAAGCCGCCCTGGAGGCGGCTTGATCTTCGATATACGCGGCGTTTGCTCGCCGTGCAGCGAGCAGCAGTGCTGTCCAGTCCATTACAACGCCTCAAATTGCTGGATCGTTCCAGGAACGATCAACGGCATATTGACGGGGTTTTGCCAGACTGTAGGAATTGACGAATTCGCGGGCGAAGCTGGCACTGGGATTGGATTCGGCACAGTTACCGCTGGGGGTTGCCCATAGACCGTGATCGCATTCTGTAGCGTCAACTCGAAAATGCCGATCGCCGCAATGAAGATGGGCTTCTGATTCGCGGGGATCTGCGTCGACTCGTTGATGGCTTTTTCGATCGCTGGTACGCCCGTCGCGAGCAGCGTCTGCACAGAGGTCACGGTGATGGCGCCGGCCGTCGAGCAGAACAGCCCATTTGCGGTCGCAGCCGCGGCCACGGTCGGATCGAGCGCGGCGATGCTTTGCAGCGTTGGTTGCACGACCGAGCAGCCGTTGACGACCGTCGTCTGGAGCTTCGCGAGATCGCCTGCGGCGGTCTGCTGTTGGGCGGTCGAGCAGCCAAAGAGAGCGGACAGGACTAAGCCTGCCGCGAGAAGCAGCATCTTCGATTTCATGGGTGACTCCGTGGGGTGGTTACTTCGGTTCGGCGGACTTGCCGGTGTGGGAAGCGATGAGATTGACGACGGCGTGCGCGCCGGTCAGAAGCAGCGCGGCGACGACACCGGGGACAGCAGCGGGCATGGGTTGGTGGAAGCCGGTGAGCGCCCAGCTCACAAGCGGCTCAAGCGTGGCAACGGTGATCGTCGCGCCGCCAGTAAGCCATGGAGATGTCTGGTTCATGCGGACACCTCCTGTTGCGGCTGCGCTTCCCCCGGTACAGGATCCTTCGAGAAATCAGCCCCGAGAATGAATAGCGCTCGCTCGGCATCGCGGCGATCCACGAGGTTTTGAAGCACCTCTCCATCACTCTGATTCCAGACGCGGAATTGATCGGCCGCGCCCTGCTCGTTGTGACCGTTAAGCATGCGCAGGAGAGTCGAATTCTCGAATGCACCGAGCCCGATGTTGTATATCAGGTCGCACAGCGCGGCCTTCTGCTCGTCGGTAAGTGGCACGGTGACGAGCGAATCGATATGCGCGCCGATGCCCGTTACACGGTAAATCAAATCAGCGTCCGCTTGATCTTGCGTCCATACGGTTCCCTGCGTGATGGCCGGCCCAGTAGCGCCCCATCCCACGGTGGCTTTGCGCCATCCGTAGCGTGCGTCTGGGTAAGCTACCAGGCGGCATTTCTCCCATCCCTTGATGAGCGGAAGTGCAATATCAAGCCAGGTCATTTTTCTCTCCGGTGAGGATTTTCAGGAGACGCTCGTCCGCGTCTTTCATCGAGCGTAGAAGTGCGAGTTGTTCGGCGTCGCGCGAATGTGCGGCCTCGGCCATGCCGATGAGCGCTTCAACCATGCGCTCCATGCGTTCAGCGCCCTCTTCCTGGAACATCAGCATGATCGTGCCGGCGATCGTGGCGTCGATCGACAGAATGAGGTTCGTTGCGCCAAAGTCGGCGTCATAGCCACGCAGCCAGTGGAGCGCCAGTGAAGTGCCGATGAAGACGAAAACGATCTTCAGGAAATTGCGCGGTTTGCGGATCGTCAGATAGAGCCGCATGATGAATTCACGCATGATGGACAGTCCACCAGAGTTGCCAGCCGCCGATGAGCAGCTCGAATGCGAAAAGAGCCACGACGATCCAGTTCAGGCGCATGCCCTCGGCGTGCTTGTCGTCGGCCTCACGATCCGCGTGCGCGGTTTCCAGCGCTGCGATCCGCTCCCCGTAATGGTCGAGGCGGTCATCGAGCAGCGCGAAGCGCCCTTCAGTGATTTCATCCATGGAATAGCTTGATGATTTCGGCCAGGGCAAGAATCCCGGCGAAGATCGCCGCCCACCGGCCGGGGATCGAGTTGATGGCGTCGGACATCTGCTGGGAGTGCGTCTTGTTGATGTCGTCCCGGAGCGCGGCCACGTCTTCTTTCGTCGCTACCTTGGCGACGGCCTCGCGCAAGGTGGCGATAATCTCGTCGTGTCGCGTCACGCGCGCGTCGAGCTTTTCAATCGCGTCGTCGGTCGCATCGACTCGCGCGCGGAGTTCGGCAATGAGCATGGCTTGATCCATGAAGACCCCGTTAAGTGGAAGGAACTAGCGTGAAGCTATCCGTGAAGCCTGCACGTAGTAGATTGGCCGGCGCGGAGCTGGAGTTCTGCCACACGCCACCGCTGGCATGCGGAAGAACGAGGCTCACACCGGTCGTGTTATTGGTCAGCTTCAGATTTCCCGTGTACTGCGGCACGGAATTGAAAGACAGGACGGTCGTTGTAATCGACGGCTCTAGCGTGCACACGTTCAGCGTGCTGCCGAACATCGGCGCGCCGCCGAAAGAGATCTGCACATTTGCGCCGCCCGCAGCGTTGCCAGTCAGCGACCCATTGAATGATCCAGAGCGCCCAAGCAGATCGGTGAAGCTCACTGGAAGCCCGGCCTTGTTGACGAGCGCCAGCACCCACGGATGGCTTAAGGACAGAGGCAGCGACAGACCCAGTTCTGCTGCGACCTGAGACATGGAAAGGGGAAAGCTACTCGGGAGCGTCATTTGACGGGCTCCAGCAGTGAACGCAGGCGCAACACCTCCCGCGCGAGCTCGACGCACACCACAAGAGCGGCCTGTCCGTAGGCCACCGACAGGAATCCATCCGGGCCTTTGAGAACCGCCTCGGGAAGTGCTTTTTGCAGCGACTGCGCCGTGACGCCCGCGTTGCGCTCGCCGGTGGCTATGCGCTCGAACGTGCCGCTTTGCACTTCGGCGATCGCTTCGAGAAATCCCGGCTGAACGTCTTGCCAGTTGTCCTTGAGGCGCTCGTCGGAATTCGCCGTGATGTTTCCGGCGGCCGTGAAATTCCCTGACGTGTCCGACGAAAACCGCAGGATCGTGCGCGTCAGGTCGTAGAACCCGATCAGGCCGGAATTGTTCAGGAAATACTGACCGGCGGTATTCGCGTTGTTCATGATCAGGTCGACTTCTGCTGCAAGCGACCCGCCACCCAGATACATGCTCGACGCATTCACCGTGAGCTTTGAAAGCGTCGCCGGAATCCCGCTCGGCAGCGTGGTATGGGTGGGATCCATAATCCCGACATCGACCTCGGAGACGCCGCTGTCGAGCGATCCCGAGTCCCATGCCACCGTTACGGTCGTGAGCGACGTGTAAGCAGATGCCGTGATCGTGCCGTAGATCGTGCCAGCCGATACCGTGGCGCGCACGCGGCGCCCGACGGTGTAGATCGATGCCTGATTGCCGGCGAGCGTGAACTGCGTCGCGCTGACGTATGTCGGCGTCTGGCCGTAATTCAGCCATTCAGGCCCCGCAAACCATGCCGCGACATCGGCCATCATCTGGCGCGCCGAATCGTTCACGGTGCTCGGCGGCTGCCCTTCAGCCCAATTAATCGATCCAGCGCTCGCGTTGTTTGCTGGAGTGGTAGACCATTGCCAGAGAGGCATTTCGGATCACCTTGCAAAAAAGAAAAGCCACCCGAAGGTGGCTTTTATTAGTTGAGCTACAATCGCTCGAAACTTCCGGGGTCTGTCATGCTCTTCCAGTTCTTGATTGATCATTGGGTAATGGCCCTATTGATCGTAGGCATCCCAGCATTCCTGCTAGGGATTTACGAAGGAACCCAAAAGACCTCCGAGAGCGACTGGGCGCCCGTAACGCAGAAGTCCTTGACCCACCGCATTATGGAAGCCGTTAATGGGGAGCCCATTAACGTTGGCCCGACTGTCGAGGAACGGAAGAACCGTTGATGGATTAAGCAAATAGTCGCCGAGTTGCGCCTGAAGTCGATCCCCCACCATCTGCCCCAACCGACTCCCGGCGCCGTAGACCCCAAGGGCCGCTACTGGATGACCCGCAATCGCGGTCGCCGCCGCGGCAGCGCCCTTCCCTAACCCGGTAGCGCCTTGAAAACCTGGCCCATACAGGTTGCGCGCGAGCCATCCGTTTGCAGCCAAGTTGTAGGCTGTATCAGATCCGGGTGAACGAATTGAATTCGATACCATCTCCCTCTGAAGATCCGATTGGACTCCCTGCAAAGCGGCCTGTGCAGCGGGATCGATACCGAACTGCGCGACGTTTGGATCACCTCGGAGCGCCTGCGCAAATCGCCCGCGGAAGGCAGGATAGGTGATGTTCGGAACCTGCGCTGCATTCGGCGACAATTGCGCCAAATCAGCCTGCAATCGCTGAGCAGCCGTCATCGTGTTGACCGGGGGCGAATTGGCAGCATATGCAGCGCGCCCCTGCGCATAATCCGGCGATGCATTGTCCAGCCAGTTCAGGAAATCGCCTTGCGCTGTGTTGATCGCGCGACGTTCCTGCGGGCCCAGACGCGTATTTTCCGCGGCACTCGCTTGCAGATCATCCATCCCCAACTTCATGTAGTGCAGGACGTCTCCCGAGATCTGCGCTGGCTGCCCAGGAGTTGATGGGCGTGTCAATACCTGCTGAAAGAGCGGTTGCCCATTAAATCCGACACCACCGGTAGGCAGATTGGCGTACTGCGCGGCCTGACCCGCAACGGCTGGCGCGAACCCTTGGTTACCCTCATTTTGTGCTATTGAAATCCCGCGTGCCAATGCTTGTTGCATTGCTGGACGCTGCATAAGCGTCTCAAGATCCTGGTCGACGGGATAAGTGTTCGCCCGAGCCGCCTGATAGGCTGGCCCCGCAGCAGCTTCACGAGCATCCACTGCACCTTGCAGCGTCTGGGGCGTCCCAGCAATTCCATTCACTACATCCCAGCGGGCATTGTTATTTGCAATCTGCTGGTTGAGCAACCCATTGCGGAAATCCGGAGACGAGTTCGACAACGCCTTCTCTGTTTGTACTAGATACGGGCTCCCCGAGACCTGTGCCGTGGTAGGTGCCGCACCGGGTACATAAGTCGGTGCATTTCGAATGTTAGCCGCAACGGTCGCGGCATCCTGCGGTGTGAATCCAGACGCAAGTCCCTCGCCAACATACCGCGCCGGTTGCAACACTGGCCGCAGCGCGTTTCCGACCTGTGCTCCTGCGGAGCGAACAAGCGACGCTGCTGCTGGAAAGCCAGCAGACAGTGCAGCACCCATTCCCATATTGCGGGCCAACTGGGCCCCATAGGGCTGCGACGAGTCAACCGGCGCAGCAGCACCAAATGCAGCTCCGAGTGCGGCATTGCCCGCGCCCGTGCCCAACGCTCCTGCAATCGACGAGCCGACACCACTACCCATGCCGGGAAGCATCCGAAGTCCACTCGCCACGCCGTTGCCGATCGTGCCGGCCCCAGCCATTGCACCCCCAATCGGAAGGAGTGCTGGCGCAAGAAACGCGGTTGCTTTTTGCCCGGGCGACGCTGTAGCCGCAAATTGCTTATCGGCAGCAGACTGCGCTGCGACGTCACTATTCGCAGTGTTGGTCAACCAGTTGCCTAAAGACGATCCGCGAACACCGGGAATCATGTTTGCGCCGGCCGCTACTCCCTTCTCCACAGCATTGGCAGCGTTGTTGAGCATGCTGCCAATGCTGTGTGCTGCTGCGCCGCCGATCTGCCCAAGTTGCGCGAGTGTGTCTGGCGATGCACCGCCAGCAGCGAGATCATTTGCCAGTCCAGACGTCGCAAGCGGATTCGGTTTCAAGCCTTGCGCCGTTGCTCTTTGCGATGCCGCTGAGCGTACGTTTGGCTGCGCGCCAGCAGCAGCGTCGGCGGCAAACTGCTGCGCAAGCGATACCGGAGGTTGTGTGACTCCACCGTTAGCCGCTGCATCAGCCGCAAACTGATCTGCAATGCTCATTGCAAGGCTCCAATTTGCTCAAGCGCCTGAATTTTCTGACCGAACTTCGGATCCTGCTTCAGCACGCCTGCCGCGAATTGCTGGCGCGCGGTTGGATCCTGAATCGACTGATATTCCCAGATGCGCGGGTCGGCATTTCGGTCAAACGTCGTCTCGGCCTTGTTATATCCAGATGGGTCGTTACCGTTGGCGTATTGTTGCAACAAAGATGCCTTTGCCTGCGTCATCTGATACTGGCCGCTCAGATTGCGCACGGCCTCCTGAATTGCTGGAACCGTCATGTGAGCGTTCGGATTGCCAGCCGAGACAATTGAGCGCGCGGCGTCGGTGCCTAGCCCACCTTGACCGAGCTTCGCGATGATCTGGTTGCTGTACTTGTCGAGCAGATCCGTCGCCGTCTTCGCATCTTGCGCGCCAGGGACGCCAACTAACGACAGCAACCCATTCACATATGCGCGCTTGTCGGCTTCGGCGCCAGTAATCGCGCTCGGAGCAAGTGACGAGATATTCTGAAGCTGCGAGATCACGGTCTGAGCCGATGCGTTTTGATCTCGGAGCGCATTCCAGCGGCTCTGCATCTGCTGCACCTGACCTTGCGCGAAAGTGCTTGCTCCCATTGGCTGCGAAGCGTAAATCTGGCCGCCTCCAGCCGAAGGTGAACCGCCAAATCCAGACCCACCCGCTCGCCCGAGAATGTCACCGACATACGAGGCCACAGTTTTCCCATTACTGTCCGCGGTATTCTTGATGAACGGCGTCGGGCTGCCTGCTGGCGCAACATTGCCTTCACCAGAGAAGTAAGCCGTAGCCACACGCCCAAGATCGCCGCCGTACTTTTGACTATATCCAGCGAGCACGCGCTGTGCGACCGCACTTCGATCTGCAGGATTGCTCCACGACTCGCTTGGTTGTGCGTACTGGTTGAATGTGCCCTGCTGAATCTGAAATGGGTTATCAGGAGCCGTCTTGCCACCGCTCGACTCTTGCTGCGCGAAAATTCCCGACAACGTTGGTGCGGATCCAATGCCACCCTGCGTAGCAGCCGCTGTACGGTTCGTGACGGGGAGCGGATTGCCCTGCGCGTCAAATCCGGAATACGGCAGCATGGTACCTTCGCCAGCCGTCTTGGCTGCGGCCATTGCTGAAGTCACGCCGGCCGCGCCAGGAATCGAGCTGATGCCGACCACATTTCCCGACGCATCGAAAACCGGCGTGCCGCCGGCCGGAATGTTCGGGTTGAACGCCATCGGCTGCATGGTGAGCGGATCACGCAGGATCGAGCCGGGACGTGCGTTCACTGGCGCGATGTAATTCGCCTTGTTGACGCCAGCAACGTTGGCCGCCTGAATCTGCTGCGGCGTCATACCCCCCTGCACGCCCATCTTTGTGATGTCGGTAGGCATCTGAGCCTGAAGCGTCGGATCGTACTGCGCGGCCATCTTCATCATGTCCGCACCGCCTGGGATCCCGGCCATGTTCATCAGCATCCCCTGATTCCAGAGCTGCTGAGGCGTGCGGCCGAAGATCGATGCGCCGCCCGGTGTCGGCGCGCCCCCCCCGCTCGAACCATCCGGCACGCCGCCAGAACCGCCCATCGTGGCCGGCATCATCGAATTCGGGCCACCCAAACTCGACATGGACGCTCCGGGCGATTGAGGTGCGGTAGCCCCGCCGTTGCCCCCAAGAAGACCCTGCATGGCCTGCATGGTGAGCATGGAACGCTGGTTCTGCATCGCGTTGCCGATACCCTGCTGCATGCCCTGGAGGCCGCTACCGAGCGCCATGCCATTCGTCACGGGCAGGCGCGACGGGCCGGATGCCTGCAACAGACCGCCTGCCATACCGAGCAGGCCAGCGGTCTGCGGATTCGCGAGCATGCCCATGACACCTGGCATCCCCTGCGACGGCGCAAAGCCGCTCATCAGACCGCCTGCCGTCGGGTCGGTGGGATCGAAAAGACCGGCCATATCATGCCCCCATGTATCCGTACGGCAGCGAGCCAAAGCCGAACTGCTGAGGCTGCTGCTGAAGCGCCTGCGCGTACGGCATCGGCTGCGCGATCTGCGGATTGCGCTGAGGCGCGTTGCCGAAAGCCATCGGGCGCGCGGCTGCCGCTTGAGCCTGCGGCTGTTGCTGGCTCTGCTGCATGAGCCCCATTCCAGCTCGACCGAGCATTGCCGCCTGTTGGGCGCTCATCCCGCCGCCCAGTATTCCCGCCATGGATGCGCCGCCAATAGGAGCCGCGCCGGCCGTTGCGCCAGAGAGACCACCCCCGAGCGCGCCGCTCGCGGTGCCCATCATGCCGCCACCCGGGAGCAAACCGCTGAACAGGCCAGCAGGTGCTGCGCCAAGCGCGCTTCCCATTCCAGCGCCAGCGGCACCCATTCCAGCGCCTGTTGCAGTCCCCATGCCAGCACCAGCCGCGCCGCCGCCGAGCGCCGCGCCAAGACCCGATCCAGCCGCGGTAACGGCACCCGTTGCGCCGGCCGCGCCAGCGCCGGCAGACGCGCCGGCAGCAGTTCCTGCACCAGGAGCCATGAGCGTGCCGAGCGCCGCCCCGCCAATGCCGGCCGCAACCGGGAGAAGCCAACCAAATGCGCTCATCTATTTCCCCTTAGAGCAAGCCCATCAGACCGCCTGCGGCCGCGCCATAAGCGGGACTCGCGCCCAACGAACCCGCAAGCGCAGCACCGCCGAGCGCGCCACCCATGGCGCCGGCAAGGTTGTTCGTGTAGTAAGGCGTCGACGTGCTCGTGTTGCCGCCGTACTGGCCTTGAATCAGGTTCGAGTAGTTGTTCAGCAGTTGCCACGGCGCGTTGATCTGCGACTGCTGAAGCGCCTGCTGATTGCCGCCCATGTTGTAGAGGTTCGTGGCCGCCGAGTTGATCGAATTGACCATGTTCGGAGCCATCGATAACCCGCCGAGCTGCTGCTGCGCCGCCGTGTTGTAGTTGCTCGACAGGCCTTGCGCGGCCCCAAGCTGATTCTGGATCCCCTGCTGATACATCGTGTTCGCAAGGTTTGCATCGGTATTGCCGAGTTGCGTCGCGAGATCCTGCTGATTCTGGCTCACGGCGTTCTGATAGGCACCCGAACCGTATCGGCCAGAGGCTTCCATCGCGCTCGACGTCTGCGGGGCCGTGGCGGTCTGGTATGCACGCGTGATAGCGCTATTCGCCGCATCCATCGCGCTCGATGTGTAGGGATTGTTGGAGCCGTTCGCGATCGCGCTGAAAGTCGAATTCCCCGGATTCGAATTCAGGTACTGCCCATTGAGCAGATTGTTGGCGTACGCGCCGGCTGAGTTGTTGACGTTAGCCGCCTGTCCGAACTGCGTTCCATTCGCGACATTCTGGGTGTCCTGCATCGCCTGTTGCTGCATCGGCGTAAAGCCTGCGACGGAAGACGAAGGATTGCTCGCGAACTGGTTGTACGTGTTCGAGGCCCCTCCGAACACGCTGGAGAGATAGGGCTGCTGCCCCGTCCATGGAGTCGCAACGGTGTTGCTCGTGGTGTTCCCACCGCCGCCGCCATTGGCAATGACGAGCCCGAGGCGCATCAGGTGGAGTTGTCGAGGGTTGCGGATCACAGTCGCTTCTCCACATAGAGGTGAGTCATTTCGTAGCCGCCAAGGCGATGTAGAAACCCGCGCCACCAACCCGGCCGCGCCTGCAATTCCATGGCTGCGCAACCGTTGGCCTTCGCCCACGCTTCCATCGTTTGCATGGCTGGGATTTGCCACTCGGCGCGATTGCGGCCGGTGACGATGCGAATCTGGCAAACGGCCTGTTTCGGGTAATTCGCGATGCACGTCACTCCCACTGCGTAGGCCGTTTCGGTGCGCCAGATCCAGAGCTGATTGGTTCCTTCCAGAAGTTCGATGCGGATATCGTTTTCGTCGAATTTGCCGCGCGAGGTTTTGCACGCAGCAGCAATCCACGGACGAACCTCGTCCCACACCTCATCGATGAGGTGTTTTTGAATGCCGTAGAGCATGTAATCAGCCGATGAGAAGGACGTCGAACGTCTGGTCTGTATTCGGGCTGCTGGCGTGCGTGATCGTCGCCTGCCCGTTTTTCTTGGCCGACACGTACAGCCCGGAGATCCAGGCAGTCGAGGCATTGAGCGTGCGCGGCGTGAATCCGATGAAGGTGTTCGCACCGATCCTTGAATCGGTCAGCGTCGTGCTCGTGGCGCTTGGCGTCAGCGTGACGCTCGCAGTTGCATTGAGCTTCCCGCCAAGCTGGTTATTCACTGCCTGCGCGATCTGCCGACGATGCTCCTTCTCGTTCGGGAGCATCAACGGAACTGCCTGATAGCCCCTTTGCATCATCGGCGCCCAGACATGTGGATCGAGTCTTCCGGAATCTCCACGCCTTGCAGGTGCGTGAAGGAGCCGCTCGTCTGGATCCGCGCGCGCATGTAGCGGGCATCGGCACGCACCGGGCACTCCCCGTTGGCGTTAACAGCGCTCGAACTCGAAAACGACGGCGCGTCGATCAGTCGGTTGCGCGTGCCGATCTGAACCGTCGGCGCTGCACCATCAATCATCGGGCGCACCGATGAGAGATACGCACGCTTGCCTTGCGAACCGAAGGGCTCAAGTTCCACAGTGTCAGCAGTGGCGTTCGCCGGCGTACCGGTAAAGTATGAGAGCTGATGCGACGGATTGAACGCCCCCATCAGGATCTGGCCGCCAGCCCACACGCGCGAGTCGAGCGAAAACGGCAGCGTGTCGAGCGTATAGCCGGTGCTGTCTAGCGAATCGAGCGAGTAACCCTGCGTGATCGCGCGGAAAATGTATTCGGCGTTGACCTGTGCAAAGCCCCATTTGTTGAGAGCCCAATTAAACACGAGCAGCGAATCGCACACCCCGTTCGACGAGGAATTCGACGGATACAACCACATCACAAGGCGGTTGATCGGATCGACAGCCCCAACGACGTTGTACAGATAGGCCATGTTCACGTTGGCCCAGAAGGTCTTGTCGACTCGATCGACGCCAAGCGGGATCGACTGCGATCCGTCGAAGGCATAGAAGCCGTCTTCGCCCAGGTAATAGGCAAGCGCGCCGAGTTGCACGATCGACTTGGGCGCTGGTGTGCCGCGCACACCTTCCGCCGGATAGAAGCCGAATATGGTCGGCGAACCTTGAAACACGACACGCCAGATCGCGCGCTCGAAGAACACGGCACCGTCTGCATTACCCAGGTTTCCGACGAGCCCCATGATCCATCCCTGATCGCCAGGGATAATCTGCGAGCCAGCGAGCAACTGCGCTTCCGTCACGCTTCCCGAAGCGGGCCATGTCGTCGGATCGTCGATCGCACACCACTGAACGCGCTGCGGCTGCTCACCGTTCGTACCGTCGAACGTGTTGCCGACCATCACGAAATCCTTGATCGTCGTGATGTAGCGCGCCTGGGGCGGCGAGCCGGCGAGATCGGCAAATGCTGTGCTCGAATTGAGCACGAACGACTGAAGGTTCTGCCCGAAAGCAGCCGCGATCACGCGCTGGCCGTATTGCGTGAAATTCCACTTCTCACCCAGCGGCACCGTATAACCGCCCGACTTGCTCACGTTCACGAAGGCCGTGCCTCCCGGCGCGAACTCGTAGAGCTTGCCTGCGTCGCCGCAAAACAGATAGTTGTTCGCGCCGCTGTCGATCGCCGTCAAGGCACCGAGGCATTGCGACGTTAGCGCGCTCTGATTGAACGTCGAGAGCGTGCCAACCGGGCCCCAGCTTTCTTTCGTGCGCGGGAAGAGATTGACGATGTTTCCCGACGCGCCGCTCGCGTTGTTCGGCGGGAGATCCGGCGCGTAATCGGCGATGGGCAGTTGCATTATCCAGCCACCATGGAAGGGGCTGAGCCAGACCACGACTCAGCGCGGTCGGCCAGCAGGAACGAAGCGAGCGTCTGCTGATACGACGGCTCCCAAAATTGGAGCGCCTCCTGATCCTTCAGGAACGCAGCAACTGCGGCATTGCACGCCTGCAAAAGCAGCAGCGGCACCGTCTGCGTCATCCACGAAACCGGATTCGTCGCGGAGAGCGGCGGAAAGCGCTGCCAATAGATGCCTGTGATTGCATAAGCGCTATCTGGGAACGGCCCGAAGATGATTTGCTGACCTTCTCGCGCGAAGTATTGCGGCGGCGCGGATGGCGCGCGAAACGAGTGGTTCGTGTAGATGTACTCGGGATTCTTGCGGATCAGCTCGAACGTGCAGTTGTCGATGCTCACCAGAAGATGGTGCATCCCGAGATAGCCCGGCATCACCGACAGCGGCACGACACCGTTCGCGTTGATCGTGGTGCTGATAGCCGTTTCCAGAGGGGCTACGCCAGATCCCTTGTTCTGCGTGAAGATGTCCCGATAGATGCGCTCTTCTGCTACCTGAATGAAGTAGTCGATGAACCCACCAAGATTCGTGTCACCAGCGCGCGCGAACCAGTTGAGAACCGCTTGTTGCAGCGTCTGGTAATCGCGTACCGCATCTAGCGGGTACTGAGACGGATAGGCGGCGGGGACGAAGATCGTCATTAAATCACCCCGTAAATTAAAGCGCGGCTATGCATCATCATGGAACGCTCAATCCACCCGACGCGCGCGGATAAAGCCGGTACTGGTGAGTGTGCTCGTGCCGAATAACGTGAGGCCAACCAGATACACAGTCGTATTGGTAGTGACGTTGATACGCTGAACCGGAGGAATGGCCGATGCGGACGCATTCGTCGGGAAATTCGCTGTCAGTTGGTAATAATTGCCCAGCGCCGGAAGCGTCGCCGACGTAGTGCTGATTCCAGCCACCACCGCTGAGAGCGTCGTTGTTGCCGCCGCCTGGAAGATCACCGCGCCCTGCACGTCCCAATCACCTGGCGTCAGCGTGATCGACGCCAGATTCTGCGCCGTGTTGTTCGTCATCGAGACGGCGCTGAACGTCGCGCTGATGACTTCGCCAACACTTCCAGCGCTTGGAGTGCCGCCGCTGGTCGTGCCTACAATTCCGCTGGAAGTGAGACGACCTCCGAAGGTTATATTCCCCGAGTCATCCATATCGCAGATGACCGCGCTCTGCGCGCTGTTGACACACTGGAGATGGCCGCTCAGAACTCTGAGGTATTTGTTCGGCGTTGTCGCACCATTACCGCCAAAGAAGATCTGCGCGCCATTTCCCGTGTTACTGGTCGCGCTAAGTGCTAGCGTATTGCCGCTGGTTGCTGACGAGGTAACCGTCGTAGGGCCGTTAGCGAAAACGCCTCCTGTACCTTTTGGCGATAGCTGAATCCCGATGTTCGTATCGGAACCAGTTGCGGACAGCTGGGGAGCCACGCCAGTAGCGGAGCCCGTTGCCGTGAGGCCATTCACGCCGCTGTTCACGCCAGCGATGCTGAATATGCCGTTGCTCGTAGCGTTATTGAATTTGACCGAGTTATCGCTGAAATTCTGCTGAATTCCCGCCGCTTGCGTTGTGCCTGTGCCGACAATGGATGAGGTCGGCGTCCCCGCGCTGCCAAACCATTGCATCCGCTGTCCCGATGAAAAGGCGATAGCGAGACCGCTGGTTAGCGAATTGCTGCCGAAAACAATGCCAGTGTCAAATGTGCTGTGATTATTCTGGATATTGATCGCAGCCTGGCTGGGATATTGGCCCGTCGCAGGCAGTTCCGCACCAGCGGCAAGTTGCAGCGCGATAACCTGCCCGGGTGCTTGCTGATACGGGTCGGTTACGGTATCCGCAGCATAATTGACGGTATCCAGTTCGAGCCCGTATGCGCCGCCTGTCGTACCCGACATTCGATAGGCTTCGTTATACCCGCCCCAAGCGCTCGTGGAATAACTCGTGTTGTTGTTGACGCCTATCGCCAGCGCGCCAATAACACCACCTGCGTAGTTCATATACTGCGACTGCGTAGCGGTGACGAACGCATTATTGTTCTGAGGGTTCACGCCATTCAGCACGGCCAAACTGGCAAGCTGGATGAACCCACCGGTACGACCGGTCGAGATCTGGAACTGCGTCAGCCAGTCCGGCTGACTTGCAACCTGGGTGCCATTGTTTGCTGTGGCGCCTGCGATGAAGAGTCGATCGCTGATGCGCGAAATGCTCGCGCCCTGCCCAGCGTAGAAATTTCCCGTCGAGGGAACCGTAATCCCGTAGAGCGTGACGCTCCCTGACACCGAGAGCGTACCTTGCACCGTCACGTTATTGAACGTCGGGCTCGGATAGCTCTGGGCGAGCGCGATCGCCGGCACGAGGAGCGCCAGCAGGAATAGCTTCAGTTTTCTGATCATGTCAGGACACCGAGATAACGCCGCCGTTATTCCACGGCTGACCAGGAGTGCCAGGCAGACTCGTGGAAAGATCCGCAGGAAGCATGTCGAGGATGATGATGTCGTTGATCGTCTGCGTCGTGATGCCAGATCCGCTTATCACCAACTGGTAATGCCCGTTGGGCGCATAGAACGAGAATCGTCCGTTGGCGTCGGTGGTGAGCGTCCCGCCGGGAATCGGCGTCACGCCGTTGTCCGAATAGATCGTCGCGGGCGTGCCAGCCGGATAAAGATTGACCTGCACGGTCGCGCCAACCAGCGGCAGGCCGCTCGCCGTATTCGCCAGGCTGTCGCGGTACTGTTGCATGTCAGATCACCCGGTTAGTGGTGCGGAACTTCGCGTACTCGGGGCCCTTGAGGATCTTCATGACCATCGGCCAGTGATCCTTCTGCATGAAGTCCCACCCGTACTTGATCTTGATGTCGAGCATCACGGACTGCGGCACGCGCATGACCTGCTTGAACTCGCCCATCTTCTCGAACTCGCCTTCCTGAACGCGCTTGTCGTGGGCGTAGTCGAGGACGTCTTGAACGTCCTCCGAGTACTGGACGTGAACCTTGTCGTCTTCTTCGTGGATGGTCGTTTTCATCAGTGCGTTACCTCGATGACGTTCAGCGTGCCAGTAGAAGAACCGTCCTGAATCACGGCGATCTTTGCGCCGTTTTCCACGCGCACGATGTATGGCGGATCGCTTGCCTTCACCAGCATGTCGGTCGCAACTGCTGTTGGCGATTGCCCAACCTGCACGTGACAATTGCCGCCGATCGCTGAAATTTGCACGGCTTGCGTATAGAGGTTGAATGCTGCTGAGAGGACTGACGTTGCTCCAATCGCGAGGTTCTGACCGGTGCCGGGGATGGGCCGCCACGGGCTAAGAGGTGTCCAGGACATTTCGATTCCTCAAATAAAAAAGGGCGACCGAAGCCGCCCAAGCCATGATGGAGATCGATACCGCTTTAGCCGGTCGTGTCGAAAATCGCGCCGTGGGCGTGCTCGTTGCCCACTTCGAGCGCGTAGTCCACGAGCAGCATCTTCTTGTCGCTGTCGCCGGTCTTCGCGAGCGGCATTGTCTGGAAGGGACGCAGGTACGCAACGCGCAGATAGTCCGGGTTGATGAAAAAGCAGTCACCCGATTGAGCGAGGAAGATGTCGGGGATGATCTTCACGTCTCCGAAGTCCGACTGGTACACGTCGACTGCGGTCTTGAGGGTCTTGTCTTCGACCTCGATAAAACGCGTGCCGGGGCCAGCGAACGCCGAGATGTTCTGCTTGTTGACCGGGGAGACGACCCCGTACTCAGGCGATTCGCCCGAGGAGGTGTAGATCTTCTGAAGTACCTGCTTGACCATCGCTTCGGTGATCGCCGCCTTCACGCTGTTGTACGTGCGCGTGCTCGTGCCGTCCGTCCAGCCGTTGGCGGCGAGCGACGGATTGGCGCCCGAAGGCGAGCCACCCGTCTGAAACACGGTGTTCGTCGCCAGCCAGCAGGGCAGCCCCGCCGTCGTGGAAGCCGTCGAGCTGTTGCCGGCCGCCTTGGCGTGGTTGTAGGTCAGAATGCCCTCGATGTCGCGCTTCAGCTCCTTCGACTTCTTCATGAGCTGATAGCCCATCTTGTTCGAGCCACCTGCGGCCACAACTGCCTGGCCCTTGCCCGAAAGCTGGACGACCTTGTTCGAGGTCTGCACGTAGTTGCCCATACGCGCGGTCGGCGTGAGAACCTGCGACGTCGGATCGTCGCCTTCGACCTGCGCATTCGACAGGTTCTGGGCGGCGAGCGAGTCGGTATCCCATTCGTGGTTGCCCTGCGTCGCCCGGTTCTTCTTCGTCATGTTCAGGATCGGCGTCTTGAACGGGTCAACGTTGAAGATCAGGTTCGAGAGGTCTTCCCGAATGTTCGTCTGCGTGTACGTCTGATAGGTATTGCTCGGGACGGTCATGGCCGCTCTCCTTTACTGGTTCGCGAAGAACTCGAACGCCGCTGCCTGGGCGTCCTGGTCACGCGGATTTCGGTTGAGGCGTTCGACAACGCTCTTGCGCTGCGCCTCGCGTGGGCTGACGTCCGTCCGAGATCCCGGGGCGACCATTTGAGGTGCTTGCCGAACCTGCTTCAGCGCTGCGGGAGTGGCCGCTTGGAGAGCCTGATATCGCGCCGCATCATGCAGGATCAGCATGTAGCGGTGGTCGAAGATCTGGCCTAGCTCGGCGTCCTGAAACCCAAGGCTGCGGGCGTACTGCGTCATTTGCTGCCGGTCTTTTGTGAACGCCGCCGGGTCGCGCCATTCCGGGCGCAGATTCATCAAGCGTTCGTTCTCCGCGGCGACAGACTGCTGAAGCGTCTGTTGCCGCTGCTGTTCTTCGTGCTGGGCTTGCTGTTGAAGCTGGCCCATGTACTGCTGGATGCCCTGCTGTCGCTGCTGGAATTCGGCTTGCAGGGCGGCGAATTCGGCCGGGTTGTTCGCGCGCAGGCCATTCCAGTCGATGCGCTGGAAATCATGGTTCAGCATTTGCTGGGCGAGATTGCCGAGCGCCTGGTTCTGCTGGAGTTGCTGCTGCGCGAGCGTGCGCACAGCTTGGCGCTCCTGCTCGAACGCGGTGCGCTGGTTGCTCAGTTCGATCGACTTGTTATTGACGTGGCCCTGGAGCTGGAACGACGCGAGCACTTCGGATAGCGGAACAGCCTTTTCCTGCCCGTCGATCTTCGCGGTAACGTGCAGCCCCATGACCGATTGCGGGTCGATCTTGTGGGCCGTCAGTAGCTCGTTGAGGCTCCCGTACGTCGGCGTGTTGTCGTCTTGCGCCTGCGCTGCGGGATCGGCCTGCTGGGACGTTTGTGCGCCTTCCTGCGCAGCCTGAGCGCCATCTTGGGCTTGAGGCGCAGCCGCACCACCCTGCGCGCTCTGATCTTCGGGGCGGTCATCCATGCCGCCGTTGTCGTAGAACGATTGGAACGCGTCTTCGGTGGTTACGGCGCCCACGTTCGGGGTAGTCGTTGCGGCTACGTCGCTCATTTGCTGACCTCAAAAAGAAAAGGGCCTCGCGATGGAGGCCCTGTCTGCGGGAATGGATCGGGTTACGCGGATTCGTGCAGCCGCTGCTTGAGCAAGTAGCCTTCGAGCAGCCAGATTTTGTTCTTCGCGTTGTCGCGCGCGATCTTGCGGCCGATTTCAGCATCGAAATTTTCGGGAGATGCGCATGCGCTCTCGCCGGTCACCGTGAAGCCGTTGCGCAGCACGAGCACACAGAACGTCAGAAGTCGCAGTGGATCTGGCACCGCATCCTGCCGTCCCTCCAGACCGCGCACCTGCTCCGCGCCGTGCGCCGCCGTGAAGTACTCCTCGCTCACGATAGCCGCCTCGATGTCCGCCGGCGTCACGCGCGCAGCGGTCTTTCCCTTAAGCTGGATCATGTCTTCGAGTTGCTCGTCGTCGCTGCGTGCGGTTTGAACGGCCATGTTCATAATGTGGCTCCGTGGATTAGCCAAACAAATTGAAGCGCTTCTTGCGCTCCTCTTCCTGCGTGATCTGGAACTGGCGAATCTCGCCGGTCTGCTTGATGTGTTCGAGGTACTTCTCGATTTGCCCCCAGACCTGAAGCGCGACAATCAGGCGCGTGTGCATGGTCTGGTCGGAGAGCGGCACGGCCAGCATCTGGCTTTCGATGCCGTCGCGGATACGCTTCTTGGCTTCGAGGAATACGGTCGAGTCGAGCACTTGCGCGGCGCGGCCGCCGAGAACCACCTCGTCTTGTTCAGCCATGGAAATAAATCCCGCGCTCCGCCATCGCTTTATCGAAAGATGTCAAATCCGGCACCGCTTGGGCCAATTTCTGCCGAAATTTTCGGCAGTATTCGACGCCTTTATCTGCAATGCGATCATGCATCTCAGCAACATGTTCCCGCGTTAAAAAAACAGGCTTTGTTTGGAGTGTCTTAACTTCCACGCTGCACCTCGCTCACGTCCTGGTTGACCATCGCGCCAGCATCTGCCGTCGCATCCTGCTTGAGTTGGCTCGCCACGATCTGGCCGATGACCTTGACCACGGTCTGCCATTCCTGCGAACTGATCTGCGCCATCTGCGCGTTGCGATCCTGCGCGCCCTGCTGTGCGCCGTGCAGCAGTTCGGCCTGCGCCTGTTGCTGTTGCGCCTGCGCTTTGACCTGTTCGCCCTGCAAGCGCATTTGCGCGATCTGCTGATCGGTCTGCGCCTTCATTTGAGCCGCAGCGATGCGTGGGTCTTGCGGCTGGTGAGCCTTCTGCTGCATCGCCTGCTGATACTCGGGCGAATCGGGATCCATGGCGAACTGCGTCGGATTCTCGAAGCCAAGGAGATGCGTGACCTGCTTGAACGTCTCGTAAGCCTGCTTCGGGCCGACCAGACCGAACGGCGCGAGCTGGCTTTGCGCCTGACCGAGCAGAACAACGTTCTGGCGCGCTTCCTCGCGATTGCCGGAACCGAGACCCACGTTCGGGATCAATTCGGTGCGCTCGCGCCAGTCAGCCGGGTTCGCTTCGACCCATCGATTTGTCAGCTTGAGCGTGAGCGGCTTGTCCTGATGGCGACGCAACAGTCCGTGGATCTTCTGGAAGACGTCTTTCACGCCCTCTCCGAGCAGACGCGCAACGAGCTCGACCTTCATCGACGCAGCGCTCATGGCCGCAAGCTGGCCGCCCTTCGTCACGTCCTGCAGAGCGTCCGCGTCAACGCCCATGGTGTCCTTGCCGATGCCAGTGCGCATCTCGCGCTGGAGATCGCAGTATTCGAGCGCTGGCACGACCTGGCTCATCATGTTCGAGGGTGTCGAGAGCGGCATGATGATGCCTTCCGGGGCGCCCTCTGTACGAACGATGCGACCTGGGCGCGACGTCATCAGGTCGCCCATGTTGACCTTCTGCCAGTCAACCGCGTAGCCCTGGTTGTTCGAGATATAGAGGTTGTCGAGCGCCTGCCGGAACAGCGTGGTCTTGATGACCTGGAGGTCGTACAGCAGATCGTAATAGCTGATGCCCACGTGCCGATGCGGCATACGAATGGGTGAGCAGTACGAGAAGCTGACCTCTTCCACCTCGTCGTTGTCGAGGATCTTGTCGCCGCCCACGATCACACGGCGCAGTTCGCTGATGCCGTCGCCGTCGTAGTCAACACGGATGAATACCGTGCGCACGCTCACAAGCTGGCTTGCCGGGTCGCTCGGCTCTTCCTCGCTCAGCTGGTCGGTGACTTCATCCCGGGCCAGCGCGATCAGATCCAGCCAGTCGGGCGTAGCGATCGTGATGCCCTCGACCGTCGCACGGTCAAAGCCCATCTCGATCAGCTCGGAGCGCGGCTTCTTGCACTCGTGCTCGACAAACGGCGATTCGTCGAAGTTGTGGCGCGCCTGAGGCGACACGCGCATTTCTTCGGGCGGGACGCAATCGACCTTCACCTGACCGATCATCGTCGTGCGTCGCAGCTTGATATCGAACGTGGTCGATTCCTGTGGGCCTTGCGGGCCAATGATCAGAACCTGCTTCTCATCCTGCTCAAGGATCTCGATGTCGTCCTCGGTTTGCAACAGCATCGCGAGTTCGATTTGGTCGAGGCCGGTATAGCTCTCGACGCTCGTCTTGCGCTTCTTCAGCCAGTACGAGTTGATGTAACCGTTGCGCAGCAGGAGCGCGTCCTTGAAGAAGTCGTGCAGGATCATGAAGCCGTTGTTCTGGCGCATGAACACCCAATTCACGACCTCCGTCTCGATCTCGGCCTGATCTTCGTCGCCCTGCGCTTCCGGATCGAACTGCACCGGCTTGCCGCTTCCAACGAACATGCGCATCAACTGCGGCATGATCCACTCGACCGTGTCGCGCAGCTCTGGCATGACGATCTGCGAGCGGTCGTCGATCTCGTTGCCCAGCGGCCGAGCGAAATACGCGTTCAGCGCGTTGTAACGGTCGATTTCGAGCGTCGTCATCGTCTGTCCGGCTGGCTTGACGCTGCCGCCAACAGATGGGCCGACAGAGACGCTTGAGCCGAGCGCTGACTTTTCGTACTGACCGATTTGCGCCAGCAGTTCGGCGTCCGTCATCTTCTCAGCCATGCTTGGACATCTCCGCGATCATCTTCACCAGGAGTTCGACTTGTGATTCGAACCTGTTCACGCGCTGCGCAAGCAGATCGATGGCTGCCAAAGACCCCTCCAAAATGGAGATTCGTTCGCGAGCTGCAGCCAAGGCTACTTGCGACTTGTACAAAGACTCTTCCAGATCTGCAATGCTCTCTCTGATCGTCTTCGCCATCACGCTTCCTTTGCCTTCGGGCCGGGCTTGCGCGCCGCGATCCATTGTTCGATCTGCTCGATTCGATGCGTGAGCACGAGATTGGCCGCCGCCTGACGCGCGAGCTCGGCTTCCAGTTCCTCGATGCGCTTCTTCGCCGCGTCGATGTCAGCCCAGAGAGCGATGCTCACGGTCAGAACGTCGTCGGCTGCGCGATCGAACGCACGAGAGCCATAAATCCCTTCTGCAAATCCGTCTTGGCAATCGCTACCCACCGCTGATCGCACGTCGAAATGCCTTCGAGATGCTCAACGAGCGTGCCAACCATCGCAGCGCGCTCCTTTACCGCATTCATCGTGTCGATCTCCTCTTGGGAAAGATCGCGGTAGCCTTTGATTTGCTTGTGCTGATTGTCCATTGTGCAGATCTGCTCATCGAAAGATGCGCTATGCGCGGTCAAGAAGGGCGATCACCGCTTCCGCCCCAAGCCTCTTTACAGCTTGGTTCAGCGCAGTCATCAACTGTTTCTGCGTCGCTATCAACTTCGGCCCAACGGTGTTGTAACCGTGCGTTTCCGAGTCATATTGAGCGATAAGAATCTGTTCCAACTCATCCAAATCACCGGCGCGCCACGCGGATGCAATATGGGACACCGAGAAAGTTTCCGCGCCGTGTTCCCTTATCGCGGCATGCAGTCTCATTGAGGTGGCACGAGACCGCGCATGCGAGAGATGTTGCGTCCAGCGGCTTTTCGCGGTTCTATGCGTTTGCCCAATGTATACGCGGTCATCTTTCGAGCACGTCACTAAGTAGACGATCCCGAATGGCTGCGGTTTTGCTCGGGCGATGCTAGGTAGTGTGCTCATTTCACACAATAGGCAGCTTGCCGTACTGAAGCGGTTTCATGGTCTTCGGTTCTTCCCAGATCAGGCAGCCCAGACCGAACGCATCTGCGCTGTGCGACGCCCAATCGTGGTCGGGCCCGAGTCCGATGCCGCGGTCGAGGTCGCGTTTCTCGTGATACCAGCCGAGTGCAAGCCGGCCTGCTTCTGTTGTCTGCTCGTGGAATCTGATCTGCGGGAACACGATACGTGTGCGCTCGACGCGCGCCATCGCTGCGCCTTTACCCTGGTTCGGAATGATCGTCACTTTGTAGCCAGCCTTGCGCAGCGCGGACTCATATGAAACGTCATAGACCGTGTCCTGCGTCTCGCCGTCGTGCGGCAGCCATATCTGCGCTCTCGACGGCTCGTAGCCCTGCGTGCGACACCAGGCGAGGTGATAGTCGATCGGCTGGCCCTGCGCCTCATGGTGATTCACGACGCGGATCTCGCGACCGATGAACTGCATCGCCCAGAACACGAAGTTGTCCGCCTTCGCCCCTGTGCCGCCGATGTCCGCAATCAGGCGGATCGTCATGAGCGGGTCAGCAGGGAAGAATCCGATGCGGCCTTCCTCTTTGGCCTTCTGGAGATGCTTGGCGTAGTACGCGCCCTCAAGCGCCGTGACGTAGCCGCCTTCCCAGATGTGGTCGTACTGCTCGGGCCGCTCTTCGAGGTCGCGCTGCCGGTCACGCTCAAGCTTGGCCGGGAACTTCGGGTTGTCGCGCCAATTGAGCACGACAATCTTCACGCGCGGATCGCTGCTATTAACCGGGAATCGCTTCTCGACCGGCGCGCCCTTGCGCTTCGGGTTCCACGTCACCCACAGTTCAGCGTTCCAGCCCTCGCCTTCCTCGCGAAGCGTCGGGATCAGCGTTGTCCAAGCTTCTTCAGTGACCGGCTCAGCTTCATCGACCCAGCACACCAGAATGCGGCCCTTAGACTTGATACTCGCGATGTTGCGATCGAGCCCGGCGAACACGAACGAGATACGTCCATCGCGCGACTTGATGTAGTTATCGCCGATCTCGTAGTACGCAGCGAGCCACGCTTCTTCCTCAATCGCACGCTTGCACTCTTCGAGCGACGAGTCAGACAGGGAATTCATGAACTGGCGCGCGCAGAGCAGAATGCCCTTGATGCCGGCCATGCCGTAGATGTAGCCCTTCACGGCACACATCTTGGCGAAACTGCGCGTCTTGGCTGACCCGCGACCGCCCTTGGCGCCGCGAACGTCTGCCTCTCCCTCGAAGACCGGAATCAGCTTCTGAGGTAGGGCGATCTGCGCAGTCGTCATGCCAGCGACGTAAGGACGATCTGCGTCACGATATCGCCGCCATCCTTGCCGGTATGCTCAATCTTCTCCGTCGGCTTTCCGTATCCTCGCTCGATGATCGACTGGGCCGCAGCGAGCCGGTTACGCTCGTTCTCGCCTTCCATCATGATCGACTCGATGACCGCGAGCGCTGCGGGCGTGCGATCTTTGCAGGCCGCGATCAGATCCAGCTCTTCAGCGGTGCGCTTCGGCCGCCCACCGGGATTGCCCGACTGACCAGCAGCAAACGGCTTTCCTCGCGGCTTTCGTTTTGCTGTTCCGTTGCTGTTCTCAGTGCTCATGGCGCTTACTCCGAAGCGCCCGGACGATCTGGCACGTCAATCAAATGCGAGGACTTGAGCGCGCTCATTTCTTCCTGCGTCACAAAGAAGACGGCGCCATCTTGGTTTCGGCCCTCGATTTTCTTGAGGACGTTGAGCATTGCTTCCTTATGCTCTTCGGGAACAAAGTACATTTTCATCTTTCGCCGCGCCCGTTTCCGGGTAGCGCTCCAGAATCAGTTACACAAACCGCCTGCTTTCGCGTGAAGCCATCCAAGGCCGTAGATCAGCGCGAGCAGAATGCCCATGCCGATCACGCGAACAAGCAGCTTCCAGAACATCACGAGCCAAGCTTTTCCCACTCGTCGTGCGAGCCGGGATGCTTCGACTCGTTGTGCTTCGCCGTGCGCTGGCCGCGATCGGGGAACGCCTTGTTCGCCGCAGCGTCGATCTTTTGCTTCTCGGCCGGCGTCGCGAAACGCTCGTACGACTCAGCCGCCTTGATATGCGCCTTGTCATTGAGCGGGAAACGTCCTTCCGACTTCCCCTTCGACTTGCCGCCTGCGAACTCCTTGGCTGGCATTGCCTTGCGCTGCTTGGTAGTCAGAACGGCCATTTCGACACCTCAAATAAGAAAGCCCCGCGCGCCGGGAAGGCAGACGGGGCGAAAGTCGCGACTCTCATCGTGACTGGAGACTTGGCGAGAGCGGCCGGTGCTGATATCCGGCAATCGGCGCACATGGCACCTAAGACGCGGGTGACGCTTTGCAGGGCGTTCGGTCTTGGCTATCGGGCTGCAACCCCGGCGCGGTCAGCAACCGCGCATTCGCTCTCAACGGAGGGGACTGTCCTGAGGCTGCGCGCCAGCCAACAATCCCGTAATGCGCGCTCCGTTGAGAGGCCTGTTTTAGGCAGAATGCATAACAACACGGCTACGGCATTCATTCCCGTGCACGTGTACAGTCCTTCCTGTAGTCCGACCAAAACCACACGAAGGAAATTACCGAAATGTCATTCGAAACGGCACTGTTTCCATACTTCGAACAGATGCGCAGTAAAGTGTTCAATCAGGAGATCGCTAACGTGTACGGGATGGCAAGTAATTGTTTGCCCGTGAGCCTGGCCGCACTCCCGATCGTTCAGCAGGATCATCCTTCAGCGGAGATCCATATTGGCGTTGCCGCAAGGGTAGCTCTGGCCGAGCTACAGAACTGGCTTCCGAGGGCTCAAAAAGACTTTGATGGATTTATGGCTGGAACCAGATCGATACCTACCTATCACTCGTGGATAGAGCTAACCATCAATAACATTGATACCAGACTTGACCTGACATTCAGCGAGACAAACCCCGGTTTCTCCGAAATGTGGATCTCCGACAAGTTGACTACCGAAAAGGGCATCAACTATCTGACTATTTATAAAGGCTCCGCCATTGCCCAACAGTTTCTAGACGTAGTCCGAAAAACGCCTTAAGTACGGCATCGGACACCTTGTGACTTAAAAACAAATCCCTTGCGCAACTTGGTAGGCTAGAAGGCTGGTGACACCAATCCAGCCTTCCTAATAGCTTCATATTTTACGCGTGAGTGTTCAATCTACTGAAACAGTATTTTGTTCAGCTTCAGTTGAACACTCCAGCATCGACATCGACTCTTGCACTTTGCGGATCGTCCCAGCCAATGAATGCGCTCGCTGCGCGAACCGACGCGCGCGGTTGTATATCGTGCCTCGCGCACACTGCTGCTCGTGGGCCAATAGTTTGATGTTCACCTCGTACCAGTTCACGCCGACGAACGCAGCGGCCTCCTGCGCGTGCTCGGGGTGCTCGCAGAGCGCATGCACTGCCATGTTGAAGAACGGCATCTCCGCGTCGAGAAATGCATCCGGCTCGACAGAACGCCCGCGGCGTGGTTGAAGGCGTGCGAGGATGTTCGACTTCACCGGAGGCGCGAACAGCCGGCGTGTACGGCACCACCAAACCCACCGACCGGCCTGGGCATCCCATTCATTACTTTCGTCGATGTACATTTCGCTCACTCTTTCCCCCTTATCTGCAATGCTGAGAATCTGGGCGTGGAACTGCTGACGTTGAATTGGCTCGGACAGACTTCGCTCTCGAGACCGGACGCGTCCTGATTTCTTTCCGGAATGGCGTCCCCGCAATTTCCGCAGACGCCGCCTGCGGGCCCGCGCCGATAGCTGCACTTGCACTCGGGCAACAATACGTATGCCGTTGATCCATCCGTTCGAAGGAATGGACGTGGTAGTTTTTTCGTAAGCGGATCCATTTACCCTCCGAATATGCGTTGCCAGAGCGAAATGCGACGCTCGACTGGATCGACATGGAGCAAAGCAGGCTGAGGGGGAGCCGGAGGCGCTTTTTCAAATAGGCGCCCCTCTGCGCCACAGATAATGTCCTCAGTGCGAAGCACAGAAACTGAGCCGCGCGCGACCGCACACGAAATAGTGAGCTCTCCCGTTACAGGACTACGGTTGGCCTTGGGATGGCTGCACATGTGGACGGCGTATAAATCCTCGCCTCCGTAATTACCGAGCTGATGGAAAGGCGGCACACAATGCTTGCAGTCTCTACAGATCTTCATGAGCCGTCCTTCACAAAGTGGTGAACTTCCCACGCTCCGATACCAAGGAAAGCGGCGACGATGACGGCTGGAGCGACCGAAATCACCACAAGAGCGATGAGCGCGGCGATGATGATTTTCTTCATTACAGCCTCCTAATCTTTGCGCGGCCGCACTTCGGGCAGTAGCCGCGCTGGAAAAATGCGCCAGATTTCTCGTCCCGGATGACGCCTTCCCAGCGCCATTTGTGCCAACATAGGTTCATTGAGACTTCCTCAACCGTGCAGCGATTAAAAGGAAGATTCCGCATAGCACCGTATACTCGCCCGGATGGCCATTTGCGGTGGATATGGTCGCAATGATGAAATCCACCCATGCGACGAATTCGAAGAATTTAGATGTCATCCCAAGCTCCGCATAAAGCGCCGATGTGCTTCGCTGTCGAAGCCGAGCACTTCTCCAGATGCCCGAGCACGTTCCGCGTCCCATTTGGATTGCAGTCGATCCCAGGCTTGGCGTCCCTTCTCGAATTGATCGTTCGCGATGGCCTCGGTAACGACCGTCGACACAGGCCGGACGTTATTGATGTCATCGCAGGTCGGCCACGGCCACGGCTGTTCGCCACCCACCGGCGTCCCAACCGCCGAATCAGAGCAGCGCTGGCTGTAGCCGTTATGGAGCATCGCCGCCTCCGGGTTTTCGCGCGTGCGCGGGTCGATTTCTGAGCACATGAGAGTCTCCAGTGAAAGCGGCGGAAATTTGTGCCAAAAGTGGCCTATTTCCGCCTTGACTTACAGCGCCAGTCGGTTGCGGGCTTCCGTGAGCACTTGGCCGATGCGGATAACGCGCTCGGTGGCTGCGCGCACTTCCATGAGGGCCGTCGGCAGCGAATGGGCAGCCTTCTGAGCATCGGCGGTCGCCTGCGGGACGGAGTGACTCACCGAGTAGAGCGCGCCGACGAGCGATTCGGAAACCGAGTCGAGGATGTTCAGCGCGTTATGCAGCTCGGAGATCTCCGTTTCGAGCGTCGGCGATTGAAGCCCTGGATTTGAGATGTTCTTTTGACTGACGGGGAAAGATTGTTGGAAGGCAGCTGCAGGGGCAGTTTCTGACGGGAACATGTCGATTTCTCCTAAGGTTGATTCTGCGTGTTATCGCGCGAGGCTCGGACGCTTTTCGTTCTGATGCTGGTTTTCCATTCATTCTCCCTTTCTAGCTTGGTAAACTTGGCTAACGTTTGTCATCTGTAGTACTAATCGATAATCTAAAATAAGAAACCGCTGCGTTCACGCGGCATCTATCCCGAGTGCCGGAATCACTTCCACCGACCATTTGATCTGCTGGATCGGAACGCCGCTGCCCTGCTTCTTACCGGCGTCGTAAATGCGCCCGTAGCGCCGGCCAGCATCAGTCATTTCCCAGTGCTCGCTCTTTTTCACTTGGAAGCCAGCCGCCGCCAAACGCAGATTCATGCTGCGAGCCGATGTGCTAACTCGCTTTCCAAGCTCCGTGGGCGTGTAGTAGAGCGACTCCTGATTCTCGGCTACGAGATGGGTTTGCCCGAGCAGTCCCAGAACATTCGTGCCGGTAAGGGATTGCACCGCCTGGTTGGCGCTGATCGCCGCGGCTTGCTTGTCGCACCCAATCAGGCGAGCAATTCGGAAACACGGCTGGAAGAGTTTCGTGGCGTCGATCGTCTGGCTAATCGCTGACGGTTTGCCAAAAGAGCCGGTTTTGCGAATGGTAGGCAGAACCTCTGCAGTAACCCAACGCTTGAACCGCTTGGCCTCTTCTTTCGTGCTGCCGAGAATCAGAGCGTACAGGCCTGATTCGTTGATATGGTTGGTCTGCTGAGGGCGCCCTAGCGAGTCGATGGTGTCGCGTTTCGCGACGTCATCCGGATCCACATGCTTGGCGATAGCGTCGCGGGCGTTTGAATACTCCAGCACCGCGCAAACATCATTGGCGCAGAACCAGGGAGCGCCAGTATCGTCCGCAACGATGCGGACTTCGTGATTTTCAAAGCTAAACGGGATGATGCGACTCATAAAGACTCCTGTCAATATACGTTGAACAGTTCGCAAAACCCATCGGTTATCGTTGGGTTAGCAAATCAAAACCCAGTGGGTATCCGGTGGGTTACCCGTGGGTTTTCCTAAAACGTGCTCGCCAAATCCGGTGCGCTCGAATCCTCGCGAACATTCGCGACGGCTCGCTCGTGCTCCTGCGTTGCCTTACGTTGCATCGTGTTGCACATCGTTGCATTGCGTTGCCAGGCATCTGCTAAGCAAGTGTTAGCACTCGGCTAGCAACCGCTACGCAGTCGAACAGTCCCAACTTTGGGAGAGTCCCGTTTTCGGAACTGTTCCGCTTTTGGTACCGCTTACCCGTCCCGAATCGGGACACACCGTCCCAAATCGGGACTACTGCTGCCGTTACCGTAGCGTTACCGGAACGTTACTTCGCCGTTACCATCGTGATACCAGCCCGATATCAAGCCTGCGGATAGATAACCTTGGATGAAACCTTTCGGCCCACCAAAGGCTTAACCTAACCCTTCACTAAAGCCACCCTTTGGTGCGGTCGAAGGTGACGATCGAAGCATCTTTGTGGGAAGTCTCAAGGACTGCTTGGAGCATTCCCACACGCATCCTTAATGCATCTGTCACGCAGTTGTCCGCGTGACAGGTCAACCGCGTCCCGCGCCTGTCCCCACGTTGTCCCGGGGGACACGGGCGGAACTCCCTGTGACAGTCGACGTTTTATCTGCGCCCGCGCTCTGTCTCACGCTCTGTCACAGAGCCACAATTAGTAGTTCTCTACCCCCGTACAGGTTCTGTACACCCTGTACAGGTTCGGTACAGCGACGCCCACGTAGACGCCGCACCGTCTACAGCAGATCCGAACCGTCCCCGATACGGTTTGGAGTCCTACAGACCTAGTGGAATCTGCTTCCACCCAAAAAACTTTCTACCAAGGTCGAAAGTCCTTTTCCTCTTACCCTTCCAAGGGGCTTCCAAGGCCCTACGAAGGGGTTGTTAATTCAACAACGGGGTTGTCGATCTGACAACGGTTGTCGTTTTGACAACTGGGGTTGCTCTTTCAGCAACGGTTGCTATTTCGGCAACCCCTCACCACTCCCCAGCCATGCCGTTCAGGCGCTCCAACACCTCACGCGCGTCCGCGACGCGGGTCGCTGGGTACTGAGCCCGGTGAATCGCTCCGAGAGCCCACAGCAGGTAATCGCGCTGCGTAAGGCGCTTCCAGCGATTCGCGTCAGCGAGTAGCGGTCTAACCTTCATCACGGTAGGGCGTAGCTTGGTCGGTTGCGCGAGAGTCATGGCAACCACCGCTGAAAACGCCCGATACCGAGCCCCTTGCGAACTGCCCACCGGCCGCCCACCTTCTCCGCACCGAGCGTTCTGGCGGCCGCCTCGTCTTTCCTAGGCACGCTGAGAGGGATTAGCTCGCCCGACCCGTTCCAACCCGGCAGCGCAGCTCTGGGAGCCTTCTCGCGGTATTGCTGACCAGCCAGCCAGTCACGAATACCGAGGTTCGAATCGTCCGCAAACCACTGCTTGCGCCGCTTATCCCAGCTCAGGGCAAACTTCTGCGCCACCTGAATCGGGACTTCGCCTTTCTTTAGCCACATCGTCGGTCTCCTCAGCCGCGGCACGTGGCCGCTTGATCCAGCGCACGAAGCGCTCGCAGTTCTTCTCCGATCGCCTTTGCATGAGCTTTCGCAATCGCATGCGCCGCCAGTTTCTGAGCCAGGAGTTCGCGATACTCGGCCATCAGGTCGCGTCCTTCTGCTTCAGCCAAAGCTATCGTCGCCGGAGATGGCTTCCGCCTGCCGTTCAGGAACGATGCGTAAAGGTTCGCGCCGGATTTCGAGCCGCCCATCACCGACCAGAGGACGTCTCGGCGACCCTCCAGTTCCCGAATGCGTCGAGTCAGTTCGCTCGTCTCAGACATGCACACACTCCCCTTCGAAAACAGTAGGTATGGCAACCTCTATATAGTCTCCAGAAAATGGCATAGCCGAACCCACACTTTTTGCCCGCATAGTGGCAGTTTCTGGTGTAGAGACGGGATGCAATACGTCAGAAAATGGCACTATCCTTGACCTCTCTATGGCAGTTTCTGGGGATCGGATTTCAAATTGCCGCTGGGCCAACGTGCGGTACTTTGATGGGTTTATGTCGATCCCCTCTCGAATGTCGAGGCCGAGCCATGTCAAGGCGTACCACGAAGCTTTATTGGGCTTCGCGCCTTTGCGTGTTTCGATCATGAATCCGTGCTCGATCAATTCCTTCTTGCACTTGGTAACGGTGGTGGTGCTCGTCCAACCGCGCGGCTTCAGGGCCTTCTCGCAAAGAACCAACTTTCCGTTGTTCTTACCGTTGTATTGCATGAGAAGGTCTTGAATGAGCGCGCGAGACGAGAACGACAACTTCAACCAGGCAGGCATATCCATCACCCAGAACGGGATACGGATGAATCGCTCACTGGATTTCTTGTGCTTGCGGTCTTTCATAGAGCCGCCTCAGACCGTTTGCTTGCCTACGGATTCTGCCGAATAGGCAGCGGGGGCCGCTAGCCAGCGGTGAACCTCCTCGTTGCTCCAAACGGTGCAACGGAGGCTCAGCTTGACTGGCTTGGGAGCGCGGCCGCTAAGGCACAGCTTTCGCCACGTCTCACGGCCTACGGGGATGAAGGGAGCAAGATCCGCCCAGCGCGAACACCCGTTGAGGGGGAGCGCCTGAGGGCGGGTAACTTCGGTTGTCTTCGGTGCCATACTCAGTTCCTTGGTGAACGTTGGTATGGCTTGATTTAAAGCCCTCAGGGCACTCTCAGGGCAATATGCGGAGGTCTGAGATCACCCTAAAGGCGAGAAACACCCCACTTTCCTATCGTGGTCGCGTAACGATGTCGACCGCTTCGGCTTGGCGCTGAGAAAGGCCGAAGTTCGATTTGAGCCATTCGATGACGACGTCCTGAGTTGTGTAAGTGCTCCGATCGGCTTCGTTGAACTGCGATCCATAGTACCGAGCGATCACAGCCTGCACGGCGTCAAGAATTCTTGTGTTATGGACTTTCTGCGCGGATTCCGACGTTTGTATCTGACGTTGGTCTTTGATTCCTAATGTGCTCCACAGTGCCTGACGTCGTAGCACGAGTCCGTCTGGCGTCAGTTCACCAGACCCGGAGAAGTATGCATCGTGAGCGTCAAGATCCGCCTTCTTGACGTACAAACCTTCCACCCAATCAGGAACGGAATCTATCCTACCTGTCTCCCAGAATTCCCCTTTCTTGAAAATGTAGACGTACAACCGGTCATCAAACTCGAGCATCTGGAAATCGTTTCCGTGCTTACGATATATCGGGACACCCTCGAATATCTTATAAGCAGCCGTGTCAATGGCAAACCCCAAGTCACCGCTGTACTTCTCAAGCAGCGTATGCATGACCGTCATAAGATCCGTACACTCAGAAAATTCTTCCCCTTGCAAGAACTTAAAGCTGGCCGAAAACTGTCCTGCGATTAGATCAAAGAACGGGATGAAATCCTCAGTAAAAAAAGATTCTGTCGAATCCGCATGTATGACACTTAATATTATCTGCGCGAATCCACCGTGGATCTTTTTGGTGTTCAAAACGAAATTATTCAATCTATCGCTGCTTCCGGGATTTTTCACCAGAAACGGATTTGAATCTCCATGATCTATACCGAGAATCCCCTCGCACACCAACCTAACAAACCGGATGGGATCCTCGTCTATGAATTTGACCAGACCCTGTGATGCCTGCTCTATATCCGCATCGATACCCTCTTTAGCATCCAAACTATCCGAAATGCTTCGAACATTGTCGGCCATGCCCATTTCTCCCGTTCAATTCTTCCCGTTCATACTTCAATATCCTTCCCCTTCGTGCGTGGTCAGATCGAGGCCGGTCTCAGGGGCTACAACTGGAACCCCAGTGAACTGGTTAGCAAACTGGGCCGGAATCGTCCTGTGCGGGAACTCAATGTCGCGGGCAATGACGAAAACGCGGTCGTACCGCTCGACCGCCTTCCAAGTCGGCTCAGGCACAAGTGCGCCGGCAAACTGATAGCCAATCAACAACTTCCGATTACCGGTTGTCGGCCCGTACGCCCGCGCCTCCATAATGTGGGTTCTATCGATCTCGTCGACATACGCCACCACACACCCATCAGGCAAAGATCCCTTCAGGTCGCGGTCTGCGATCTCCGGACGTTGGTCACGAGACGCCAGCGCCTCATATGGGAATCGTTCAATCCACATGCGGGTGAACGTGGGCATCGATTTTTTCCGTACCTTACTCGACTTCGGCATCGCCTCTCCAAAAGTAACAAAACGATCAACGTAAGGACGTTGGCCCTAGTCTCCGGCCTCTTCGTGCTTCGACATATCCAAATCGGTGTCTGGCGATACGGCGTGGAACTTCAGCACCTGACTTGTGTATTGTGCCGGCAGCGTGCGCTCGCAGAATTCGTATGTTTCTTGCTGCACGAGGACACGATCCAGGTCGTCGATAACCTTCCAGATCTGCTCAGGCGCGACCCCATAGCCCGCATCTAACTGAAATCCAATCAGAACTGGCCGCTCTCCTTGCGTCGCACCATATACGCGAGCCTCCAAGGTTCGGCGATTAGACCACTCGTCCAAATATACAATAAGGCGCCGCTCAAACGCCGCAGTCGCGAGTTCTTCATTCCGGTCAGTCGAACTCGAGGATCCACGACGGATGATGAATGCGTTACGCTGGTAGTCCACGTTAATACCTCATAGAAGTTACGAATCCAGGCGCTTGGGAATCCTTTTGCGCTCCTTGTTGGACTCCTTGTGCGGTCACGAGACAGATGTGCGCCAGTGATAGGCCCGCGGATCTGCCTATAGCATCAATTTGCGAACCGGACATCAAGCCAGCGAGCAAACTAAACGGCCAGGTCGGGGTGCAGCCAAGTGCCGCCGCCCTGCCCGCGCTGCGTCTTGATGAAATACCCCCGATTGGGGGCATTTTAAATCTCCGCAAAGTTGATCTGTTTGACGCCGAAGCCAATTCCGCCAAAGTAATCGCACATGCGCCGAGCTTCGGCCCAAGCTTGAGTCTCTTCGGAAAGCGGCTCGCCGTAATAGGTCTTTCCTGCTTGCATGTCCTCGGACTCGCGACCTGCGGTCATGGCGAACGGAATCCATTGTTGGATGCCCGAAAGCATACGCTTAGCCACGATCCACCTCCTCTGAGGAATCCTCAATGATCAGATCGAGCAAAGACGCGATTTCGACACGCGTGAGTGAGGCCCCCACAAGACGTGCGATCGTGTCGATTGCAAGCCATGCAGGTACGATTTCGACGCCAGGCTTGTTTTTTCGAGCGACTTTCTCCCTCGCCTGCCCGATGGTCATTGCCGGCCCGTAAAAAATCCGTTGTTGGTCGACCACGAAGAACGATTCGTCGAGGGGCAGAGCTGCAGGAGCCTCGCCAGCTTCCTTGACTTCTTTAGTTTGCTCCAACGGGATTTCCGCGAGCATCGCAAGAGGTTTCTTAGCCACGATCCACCTCCCGTTCAAGCTGCTCAATCGCATCCGGGATGTCCTTCGCCAGATCCATGATGTGACTCAGCATGCAACGCACTGGCAGGGCGTCTAGCGAGTCGTCGGGCAGCGCCGCATGTAGCACTGCAATGAGGTTGTAGACCGTCCATGCGTCGCAGCGGGCTTGGTTGAATTGGTCAGCGCGATTAGTCACGATCGACCTCCGCATGCACGATAGCCTCAGCAATGCGGTGTGCGAATGCGTCATTGAACGCTTCGCGGCGCAGGACGTCACCGGGCATCGGATCGACCCCGGAGATAAGGTTGCGGAAGTGAAGATCACGCAGGCTGCCGGCGCTCATCGTCGCGCTGAGCAGCCAGATTTCGGCGGCGCGCCTTCCAGCGCAGGAAAACAATGGAAATCGATGAGGGGAACGCTTTTGCTCAGAACGAGCGGATGCATTTGAAGCCATGATCAGGACTCCTAGAACAAGTTAGAGCCTGCCACTCATCGCCAAATGAGGTGGGCAGGCACATGACAGGGTTGGCGAACCGGCGTTCTAGGAAACCGGCATGCGCGCGAGCGCATCCCTATCATGGCCCACCCATAAACTGGGTACGTGCGATGATACTACGGACGAAAAAATACCGCCTTGAGGCGGTTCGTCCGCCTAGAAACATCGGGTCGCCAAACCCGGCCGCTGTTGTCTCAGCGACGAGTAAATCCTATTCCGCCAACATATCGGCGTCAAGCGCCAAATTGTAAACGCTTGAGCCGATGCTAGAAGCAACTATCCTGAGATCAGCCTGCGTCACGGTGACGATGGGCCATATCGAATGGAGAACAAAGAAGTGAAACCAGCACCAAGGCAACAAACGAAACGCGCCGCAATGTTAGAACTGATCAAGCAACACCCTGGCATCACATCAGCTGAGATCGCAGAGAAACTGGGCCTGAAGGAGCCGACCGAGGTGTCGAACGCGCTATGGAAAGCGATACGCAGCAACCGGATCGTGCCGGAGAGAGTGCTTCACAATGGTAGAAATCAGAACGCCTACTACCTGTTTGAGCAACTGCCGCCTGATGCTGCCGAGCGCATCCAACAGCGCACCATCGAGGCGCGCGACGCGCCACCGATTACGAAGGCAGCATCTGCGCGCAACAGTGTGTTCGATATCCCCGGCGAAGCGCCAAGGCGCAAGAGTGCGCCTAACCCTGCGTCCGCAAGCAAATCATCAAACGCTGGATCAGACGGTGGGTTCTCGTGCGCGGTCGCCAACGACGGTAGCCTCATCCTCATGCGCGGAGGGCAGATAGAACTTTCGCTTTCAGGTATTGAGGCGACCACACTACAGAATTATCTTGTGAAGCGCGCTGCGGCAAGCTTCTTCGCAAGCATGACTTGATGGATACGCCGGCGAACGGGGCGCCGGCATTGGCTCATTCCAAAGCATCGCGTTACAGTTGTTCCATGCTAATTTATTGCTACCGCAACCACACGGAAAGGGACGAACTATGACAACTCACAACATCGGCTCAGTGAATATCCGCTGCCCTGACTGCGGCGGCGATCAGTTCATCAAGGACGGGGCAGACGGCGACGTACCGCCTGCTGCACTTGCCGGAGCCACCTGCGCCGCCTGCGGTCGCATCGTCAGCCGTGACGAAATTGAGGATCAGGTTGGGAAGATCGGCGAAGTGTTCACGAATCTGGTTGGCGACGCCATCCGGAAGGCCCTGAGGAACTAACTTGGCTTGGACTACTGCCGGCTCCAACATCCTCCCGCCGCCGAACAGGCGAGGCGACTAGTGCTTTCGGTTGTGATCCGCACCCGCTCTCATCTCGCGAAGAAATTGCTACAGCGGTGAGGGGGTATCGTTCCGCGAAACGCCCCCTTCGGACGATTTCCGTGTCGGCTTCACAACTGGTGGCGGAGTCTTCCCGATTGGTCGCACAAGATGCGCCTCCAGAAACGCATGTAGCAAATCTAGTCGTTACGTAAGTCTTGCGCCCTAGCCTGTAGCGCCAGCTTACGGCGCCCCACTATTACACTGTTTGAGCAGATCTCAATGTGAGTGCCGGGCATCCTATCACCTCACCGTCATCGAATACGGCGCGGATTCTAAATACCGTTTCCTTATCGATATCAAGGCTTTCTGCGATGAAAGTGGTCGCAATAGTCACAGAATTCCCCGGCGCTTGCCATGCGCCATCGGGAGGAACAAATTCCGACTCCGATTGGAATTCAGAGTCCCGGTATATTTTGATCTTGACGGACCTGAACGGCCTTGTTTTCGGCGCATGGCAAGTGACAAAGATGGCAAGCTTGCTTACGCGAGCGGGGAATGTCGGGAAAAGGGCAACGTTTTGGTAGACGCCCACCAACGTTATCTTCCCGCCTACCTCATGCCGGACGTCGTCACAGAAGAGTGCCGACAGGGACCTTTCCAGAAGGGTGATTTCTTCCATCATTCGGTCGAATCTGAGGATGTCGCTTTTGTCAGCGCATCAATAATCTGATCCGCAGATACCCCTAAGGCATCTCGGAGCTTCTTGATTACCGGTGCAGAAAGATTGGGGATCTCACCTTTTTCGAGCCTCGCGATATATGGCTGTTGGGTTCCAACTCTCTCCGCAAGCGCTGCCTGGGATAAGCCACGTGCAAGCCTCATACTTGTCAACGACTCCGCTCCTTCCACCGCGGCAATCCTCCTAGCCAAGCTCATGCGAGCGCGCTCGATCGCAGCCTTCCGGGACGCAACCTTTTCATGGCGCCCGACAACGTCAGAGATCGCTTTTGCGCCATGCGAGGCCTGCTGGAGCGCTGGGCTATGAGAGTGCATCGTCACCGGAATGGCCACAATGATCCACCCTTCTGTCTTGGTGGCTGTCGCATCTTCAGTTGAAGGGGAAAATCCCAAGACTTTCATACTCGGCAAGCAATCGCTTGACTCTTGGGTGATCGAGGTCATAAGCGATTGATCTGTGGAGGACGCCAAGGACATGATAGGTCTCCGTTCGACCGTCATATGCATACAGTGCTCGGTAAGGGATGAGGACTCCGCCCTCGCTCCAGATTTTCAGGCGAAGTACGACGTAGTCGTGATTGAAGAGACTACTAACTTCGCTGACGTCAAATGTAGGGTTAGCAACATTGCGATGACCATGACGGAACAACCTTTGTTGAAGCTGCTCGTTGTCAGAAATTGCTTCGAGGACAGCAAGGATCATGGCTGCCGCATCCTCGTCTACACCGAAGATCTCATCGATGTCGTCATCCGCACTACTTTCGATGAGGAATTTGCTCATTATAACTGGTTAGTTATCGGCTTGCGCGGAGGCTAACACAAAGCGTGGTGCTTTGCTACACATAGCGTGAAGGTTGTCTAGCACCTCACATTCGGGACGCGCCCTGACCCAACGGCACGTTGTCGACGTGCACGCCATGAATGTCAGATTGAACCCTATAAATCTTACATCAAAGCCGTGCCGCAATTTGCTCAGACGTCTCCCGATAATAGTGCTCCTGCAGAATTCGGAGATCTTTGTGTCCGCTGATCTTGGCAAGGGTCATAACATCGACCTTCCTCGCAAGCCGGGTGAGCGCCTCAGCTCGACTATCGTGAAAATGGAGGCCATCGATCTGAAGAGATCTCTTGGCCTTGATGAACAGCGCAGCGAGTGAGTCCGATGTCACAGTGAAACATTGGTCGCGATCGGCGATCGGCCTTAGCAGGCGAATAGCACCGCGGGTCAATGGCACCTCTCTCGGTCGCCCGGTCAAATACTGCATCTTGTGCTTAATCGTAGCAATACGCCTTTTCAGGTCGACGTTGCCCTTCCCTAGCGACAAGATCTCGCCAGCTCGCATAGCGCTTCGCAATGCGATAAGGAACGCCAATGCAACTTCTTGGCTCTTCGTCTGCGGTGCATGGCCAGTTCGATAGCCCAGACGACGCACAAGCGGCCGAACCTCTTTCCAAGGATCTACCCGCCGGGTACGGGGAGCGCCCTCCGGCGGCAAACGAAGACCTTTGAAGGGGTTATGCTCCATCCAGTGCCATTCTTCACGGGCAACTGTGAAGACGTTTCGGATCAGATTTACTTCGCGATTGACCGACGAAGACGATACCGGCAGTGCCGCGGATCCGTCTGGTCTAATGTAGCCAGCAAGCCGGGCATCGCGCCATTCGGCGAGTTGAGGCGTCTTGAAATCCGCCAAGGGCATAGACGCTAGATCAGGAAAATCGGCCTTAAATCTCTCCAGGCGTAACCCCTCTGCTCGACCGCTAGTCTTGCGAGGAGAGACCTTTCTAACGTATTCGTCAAATGCGTCAGCGACGGTGCGCGGCTTAACGAGCTCGCCTACCGGCTCGCTCTCGCCCGCCAAGCGCTTCTTTTCCGCAGATGGATCTTTCCCAGACCGAAGTTGCTCTTTCGCAACATCACGCGCTTTGCGCGCAGCAAGCAATGAGACCGCTGGGTAGACGCCGAGAGCCATCCGCTTCTCTTTTCCGTCGAAGCGGTACTTCAGGCGCCAGTATTTTGAACCGTTCGGCATGACCTCAAGGTACATGCCGTGGCCATCCGTCAATTTGTACGACTTTTCTCGTGGCTTTGCCTGACGGGCAGCGACATCAGTAAGGGGCATAGTTCTGATGGGGGCATCAAGCCACCCAAAAACAGGGGGAATTGCCCCCTAAGATGCCCCCGTTTTCGCTAGCAGTCAACGGGAAATGCTGGCAATGCGTGGGAACAATATTCCCGTAATCCCTTGACTGCACAGGATTTTTGGTAGATCCTGGGCAACGTTGGGAGGCCCTGTGGTGCCGGCGACCGGAATCGAACCGGTAAGCCGTGAGGCGGCGGATTTTCGTCACACTACGTCTTTAGACGCCGCGCGCTTGTGAGTCAAAACCCCAAGCGGCGTTCGTGCGCTGGACTATGCCTTCACCCTAGCCTGACAACCATCGCGCGCATTGCAGCCGCGCGGGCCATCCAAACCTTAGGCGCCCCCCGTCTAGTCTCTACACCTTCCGCGCCGACGCTTGCGCGCCAACGGGCTTGGCTCGGCGTCGCCTCGGCACTGCGCGCTTTCGCGTCGCCTGGTGCCAGGGGTTTCGCCGAATTTGAGGGGTTCTGCACCAGCCGTTTCCAGCTGGGCACTCAATCTGTGTTTAAGTCCGCTATGTTTACCAATTTCATCACGCCGGCAGGGCGGACGGCATTCTACCACTGCCTCCCGGCCCCTCCAAAGCGCGCGAGGCCCATCGCGTCATCGCCCGGTCACATGCGCTTTCCATAATCGGCCGCATCGAAAACGTTTACAACGCTCGGGCCGCCCGCATGACGCCAACCATCAAGGATGTCGCCGCACACGCCGGTTTTTCGATTGCCACCGTTTCGCGGGCAATCAACGCACCGCATACGGTCAATCCCGTCACGCTCGCCAAGGTGCGCGAAGCGATCGACGCGCTGAAGTTCCGCCCCAGCCCGATCGGCCGCCAGTTGCGCGGCGAGCGCACGCGCCTGATCGGCGTCGTGCTGCCGACCCTGGCCAACCCCGTATTCGCGGAGTGCCTGCAAGGCATCGACGAACTTGCCTCGGCGCAGGGTTTTCGCCTCATGCTGATGACGACGCAGTACGACGCCCAGCGCGAGCGCCACGCCATCGAAACGTTGCGTGCGCAACGGGTAGAAGGCCTGATCCTGACCGTGGCCGATGCGGACACCCACCCGCTGCTCGACGAACTCGACGCCGACGGCCCGCTCTACGTGCTGATGCACAACGACACGACGCGCCGCCCCTCGGTGTCGGTCGACAATCACCAGGCCGCCTGCGACGGCGTGCGCATGCTGATCGCGCATGGCCACCGGCGCATCCTGATGCTCGCCGGCACGCTCGCCGCGTCCGACCGCGCGCGCCAGCGCTACGCGGGTTACGCCCACGCGATGGAGCAAGCCGGGCTCACGCCCGCCCCCGCACTGGAAATCGATTTCAACGCCGAAGCCCTCGCGCCGTCCGTCCTCGCACACCTGAGCAACGGCCCCGCGCGCCCCACCGCGCTCTTTTGCAGCAACGACCTGCTCGCGATGGTGGTCATGCGCGGCCTGCGCCGCGCTCGCCTGCGCGTTCCCCAGGACATGTCGATCCTCGGCTTCGACGGTCTCGCGATGAGCGAACTGCTGGCCCCGCCGCTCGCGAGCATCGGCACGCCCAACGGCGAGATCGGCCGCGCCGCCTGGCAGCGCCTGATGGCGCGCATCAGCGGGGAATACGTGGGCCCGACGCTCGATCTCACGCTGCCGCACACGCTGCGCGAAGGCGGCACGATCGCGGCCATCGCGGCGGGGGGCGGTGCAGCGCGCGTGAGCAGCGTGGCCGGACGCGGCGTCACCCAGGGCGACGCACTCATCTAGGCGCCCCATTCCCCATCGAATCAACCGGCCACGCACGAACAGGCGCACCCGCGCGCGGCCCGTCACACCCCTGCACATCGCACCGCATCCGACCAGGAGACCCGACGTGATACGCCGCTTCGCCCTCGCCGCCAGCACGGCGCTCAGCCTCGTGTGCGCGCTCGCGGCCAGCTTCGCCGCCTCGACGCCCGCTCATGCCGATGAAACCGCCATCTGCTACAACTGCCCGCCCGAATGGGCCGACTGGGCAAGCCAGATCCAGGCGATCCAGCGTCAGACCGGTATTCGCGTGCCGTTCGACAACAAGAACTCGGGCCAGTCGATCGCTCAGCTCATGGCCGAACAAAAAAGCCCGGTCGCCGATGTCGTGTACCTGGGCGTCTCGTCCGCGTTCCAGGCGAAGGACAAGGGCGTGATCGCTCCGTACAAGCCCGCGCATTGGGACGACATCCCCGCGAATCTCAAGGATCCGCAGGGCTACTGGTTCGCGATCCACTCGGGCACGCTTGGCTTTTTCGTCAACAAGGACGCGCTCGACGGCAAGCCGGTGCCGCGCTCCTGGGCCGACCTGCTCAAGCCCGAATACAAAGGCATGATCGGCTACCTCGATCCGTCGAGCGCCTTCGTCGGCTATGCGGGCGCAGTGGCGGTGAATCTCGCGCTCGGCGGCACGCTCGATAACTTCCAGCCTGGCCTCACGTGGTTCAGCAAGCTCAAGGCAAACCAGCCGATCGTGCCGAAGCAGACCGCCTATGCGCGCGTGCTGTCGGGCGAGATTCCGATCCTGCTCGACTACGACTTCGACGCCTATCGCGCGAAGTACAAGGATCACGCCAACGTCGAATTCGTGATTCCCACTGAAGGCACGATTTCCGTGCCCTACGTGATGAGCCTCGTGAAGAACGCGCCGCACGCGCAGAACGGCAAGAAAGTGCTGGATTTCGTGCTCTCGGATCAAGGCCAGAAGCTCTGGGCGAACGCTTATCTGCGCCCGGTGCGCGCAAGCGCCCTGTCGCCCGAGGCCGCCGCGAAGTTCCTGCCCGCGAGCGACTACGCGCGCGCCAAGCCGGTCGACTTCGCGAAGATGGCGGGCCAGCAGCAGAGCTTCGGCGAGCGCTATCTGCAGATCATGCACTGACGCCTAATGCACGCCTAAAGCACGTTTTCGCTTATCCACCTTCATCGTTCATGCACGACCTCACCTTCCCGTTGCGCTGGCGCGTGGCGCTCGTCGCGCCCGCGCTCGCGGTGTTCCTCGCCTTCTGGCTGCTGCCGATGGTGGCGCTCGTCCAGGTCAGCGCCGACGGCCACCTGCTCGCGACTTATCGTGCACTCCTGACGAATGGCCGCTACATGACGAGCCTGTTTGAAACCGTGCTGCTCTCGGCGGCGGTGACGGTCGCGACGCTCGTCCTCTCCACGATCTGCGGGCTGCTGCTCGCGCGCCGCGAATTCCCCGCGCGCCGTGTGCTCGTGGCCCTGCTGACGTTTCCGCTCGCGTTTCCGGGCGTGGTGGTGGGCTTCATGGTCATCATGCTCGCGGGCCGCCAGGGATTGATCGGCGCGCTCGCGCTGCGCCTGGCAGGCGAGCGCTGGGTGTTCGCCTATTCGATGGCGGGCCTGTTCGTGGGTTACCTGTACTTCTCGATTCCGCGCGTCATCGTCACGGTGATGGCCAGCGCGAGCCAGCTCGACGCTTCGCTCGAAGAAGCCGCGCGCTCGCTCGGCGCATCGCCGTGGCGCGTCACGCGCGACGTGATCCTGCCCGCGCTGACACCGGGGCTGATCGCCGCCGGCGCCGTGTGCTTCGCGACCGCGATGGGCGCGTTCGGCACGGCCTTCACGCTCGCCACCGATATCGACGTGCTGCCCATGACGATCTACACCGAATTCACGCTCAACGCCAACATGGTCACGGCCGCCGGCCTGTCGATCGTGCTGGGCGTCGTGACGTGGGCCGTGCTGACGCTCGCGCGCAGCCTCACGGGCGCGTCCGTCGCGGCGACGGCATGAATACGCTGCTCACCACTAAAGCGCCGCACGCTGCCAACGCGCGACGGCGCTTCGCGCTCCCGTCCACGCGCGCCTGGCTCGCGGCGCTGCAATGGTTGGTCACGCTCGCCACCTGCGCGTTCCTGGTTGTGCCCGTCGTGATGTCGATTGTCGCGGGCCTGACCGTGAATTACTTTCGCGGCGTCGCAAGCGGCCTCACGCTGCGCTGGCTCGATGAAGTCTGGACGCAGTATCACGACTCGGTGTTCCTCTCGCTGGAAGTCGCCGCCGCGACGCTCGTCGTCACGCTGTTGGTGGGCGTACCCGCGGGCTATGCGCTGGCGCGCAGCCGCACGCGCCTCTCGCGTTTGATCGAAGAGCTGATCGTGATGCCGGTCGCGCTCCCCGGACTCGCGTCCGCGCTCGCGCTGCTGGTGGTCTATGGCGGTTTTTCCACGTTCCGCATGAGCGCTGCGTTTATCGTCGTCGGCCATGTGATCTTCACGCTGCCGTTCATGGTGCGGCCCGTCTCGGCGGTCTGCGCCGCCGCGGATCTGCGCACGCTGGAGGAAGGCGCAGCGAGCCTTGGCGCCAGTTTCGTGCAGCGCTTTTTCACGATCGTGCTGCCCAACGCGCGGCCTGGCATCCTGGCGGGCGCGCTCGCGGTGCTCACGCTCTCGATCGGTGAATTCAACCTCACCTGGATGCTGCACACGCCCGATACGAAAACGCTGCCCGTCGGTCTCGCCGATACCTATGCCTCGATGCGCATTGAAATCGGCAGCGCATACACGATCCTCTTCTTCGTGATGACCATGCCGCTGCTCGTGGCGATGCAATGGCTCGGCGCGCAGACGCCGGGCCGCAAGACGCCCAGCTTCATCGCTCCTGAGCGCACTCATCCGGACTCCCAATGAAACTCGATTCAATGCCGATCACGCTCACGCAGTGCGGCAAGACCTTTCGCGGCACGCGCGTACTGGAGCCGCTCGACCTGTCGATCGGCGCGGGCGAAACACTGGTGCTGCTCGGGCCGTCCGGCTGCGGCAAGACCACGACGCTGCGCCTGATCGCAGGCCTTGAGACGCCCGACGCGGGCGGCCAGGTGCGCTTTGGCGACGACGATGTCACCGCCCTGCCCATCGAGCGTCGCAAGGTCGGCATGGTATTCCAGAACTACGCGCTGTTCCCGAACCTCAATGTGCGCGGCAATATCGGCTACGGTCTGAAGATTGCACGCGTGGGCGCCGCCGCCGCGCGCGAGCGCGTGGACGAACTGCTCGCGATGATGCGTCTGCAAGATCACGCCGATAAACCCATCGGCCAGCTTTCGGGCGGCCAGCGCCAGCGCGTGGCGCTCGCGCGGGCGCTGGCGCCGCGTCCGCGCGTGCTGCTGCTCGACGAGCCGCTCACGGCCCTTGATGCGCGCCTGCGCGATACGTTGCGCGGCGAGATGAACGCACTGCTGCGCGAGCTGGGTGTGACGACCGTGTACGTCACGCACGATCAGGCCGAGGCGATGGAGCTGGGCGATCGCGTCGTCGTCATGAGCGCGGGGCGCATCGAGCAGATCGGCACCCCGCGCGAGATCTACTACCGGCCCGCGAGCCGGGCGGTCGCGCAGTTTGTCGGCACGCTCAACCGCGTCGCAGGACAATGGCGCGACGGCGCGCTCGTCACGACGGGCGGCAAGCTGAGCGTCCCCGCGCCCGTGTCCACGGGTTCGCCTGAACTCTTCTTCCGCCCCGAGGACGCCAGCCTCGCCGATCCGGCGCACGCTGCGCTGCGCGGCGTCATCGAACAATCGACCTTCCTCGGCGAGCGCACGCGGCTCACCATCGGCGGCGCGGCGCCCGATGCGCTCTTTGTCGATGTCGCGGGCCGCATCGAGCTGGCGCGCGGCACGCAGGTGGGCATTGCCATCGCGCCAGAGGCGCTCATCGCGCTCGCGTAATTCTTACAATCGACTCGTTCAACGAGCTTTTTCCATCGAGGCCACCCATGTTGCTCGCGCAAATCAGCGATCTGCACATCAAGGAACCGGGCGCGCTCGCCTATCGGCGCGTCGATACGGCCGCGCGGCTCGCGCGCACCGTCGCGCGGCTCAATGCGCTGTCGCCGCGTCCCGACGCCGTGCTCGTGACCGGCGACCTGGTCGATCGCGGCCACGCCGACGAATATCGCCACCTCAAGTCCCTGCTCGCGCCGCTCGAAATTCCCTACTGGCTGCTGGTCGGCAATCACGATGGCCGCGATGGCTTGCGCGAAGTGTTCCCCGAGCGCGCCGAACTCCATACGGGCGGCGACTTCATCCAGTACGCCGCCGATCTCGGGCCGCTGCGCGTGATCGCGCTCGATTCGATGACGCCGGGCCAGAGCGGCGGCACGCTATGCGCCGCGCGTCTTGACTGGCTCGCGCAGCAACTCGACGCGGCGCGCGGCAAGCCTGTGATCGTCGCGCTGCATCACCCGCCCTTCGATTGCGGCATCGGCCATATGGATGCGATCCGTCTGGACGACACCGCCGCACGCGCGCTTGAGACGCTGATTGCCCAGCATCCGAACGTCGAGCGCGTGCTCTGCGGCCACGTGCACCGTCCAATCTTCGTGCGCTTCGGCGGCACCATTGCGAGCGCGGTGCCCGCGCCCGCGCACCAGGTCACGCTCGACCTCGCGCCCGATGCGCCTTCCACCTTCACGCTGGAGCCGCCGGCGTTCGCGCTGCATCGCTACGACGCGACGCGCGGGATCGTGACCCATCACGCCTATGTCGACGACGCCGACGGCCCCTACCCGTTCCACGAGCCGTCGGGCGAATTGATCCCCTGAAGCGATACTTCGGTACGGCTGCACGGCGGCCCGTTGCGGCCCGGCCCGGAGCACCGCCAGCACGATCGCACGCGCTCCGGTATGATCGGCACGCCCGGCCTGGCTTTGGCCTTGCCCGGGCCCGTTTTCCGTCTGCGGCGGGCCTCGCCCGCACTCGTGCCCTCGTGCCCATGTCCACCACACCCGAACACGCACCCACTGGCGAGAGCCAGTCGCTGCGCGGCCTGCTGCTTCTGCTCGCGACCATCGCGGGCATCTCGGTCGCGAACATCTACTACAACCAGCCGCTGCTCGACGATTTCCGCAAGGCCTTCCCGGACGGCGCGGCATGGATCGGCGCGGTGCCCGCCTCGACCCAGCTCGGCTACGCCGCGGGCATGCTGCTGCTCGCGCCGCTGGGCGACCGCTTCGATCGCCGCCGCATCATCCTTATGCAGATCGGCCTGCTGTGCATCGCGCTGCTGGCCGCCACGTTCGCGCCCTCGCTGCCGGTGTTGATCGGCGCGAGTCTCGCCATCGGCATTCTGTCGACCATCGCGCAGCAGGCCGTGCCGTTCTCCGCCGAACTCGCACCGCCCGAAGCGCGCGGCCATGCGGTCGGCACGGTGATGAGCGGGCTGCTGCTCGGCATCCTGCTCGCGCGTACGGCGGCAGGCTTCGTCGGCCAGTACTTCGGCTGGCGCGCGGTGTTCGGTGCGTCGATCGTGGCGCTGCTGGCGCTCGCGGTCGTGATCGTGAAGAAACTGCCGAAGAGCAAGCCGACCTCGACGCTCAGCTACGGCAAGCTGCTTGGCTCGATGTGGCATCTGGTGGTGGAACTGCGCGGCCTGCGCGAAGCGTCGGCGACCGGCGCCTGCCTGTTCGCTGCCTTTAGCCTGTTCTGGCCCGTGCTCACGCTGCTGCTTGCGGGCGAGCCGTTTCATCTCGGCCCGCAGGTCGCAGGACTGTTCGGGATCGTCGGTGCGGCGGGCGCGCTTGCGGCGCCGTGGGCGGGCCGCTCCGCCGACAAGCGCGGCCCGCGTGCGGTCATCACGCTGTCGATCGCGCTGATCGCGCTCGCCTTCGTGATTTTTGCGTTCTCGGGCAAGAGCCTGATTGGCCTCGTGATCGGCGTGGTGGTGCTCGACGTGGGCGTGCAGGCCGCGCAGATCTCGAACCAGTCGCGCATCTATGCACTGCGCCCCGAGGCGCGCAGCCGCGTGAATACCGTGTTCATGGTGTGCTACTTCATCGGCGGGGCAACCGGCTCGGCCGTGGGCGCAGCTACGTGGCACGCGTTCGGCTGGATCGGCGTGTGCGTGGCCGGGCTGTGCTTCAGCGCGCTCGCGGCGTGGATTCACTTCGCCACGCGCGAGCGCATCGGCGCGAGCACGCAGGCGCTCTAAGCTGCGCGGCTCGCGAGCGCCAGGTTTAACGTACGTCAGGTTTTACGTACGTTAGCGACCGGAATCGAGCAGGTCGGTCATGTCGTCGGCGTGCTCTTCTTCCACGGCGAGGATCTCTTCGAAGATGCGCCGCGTGGTCGTATCGTTATCGCCGATGTACTGGATAATCGCGCGATAACTCTCGATCGCAATGCGCTCGGCGACGAGGTTTTCGCGGATCATGTCGTGCAGATCCTTCCCTTCCTTGTACTCGGAATGCGAGCGTTCGCTCAGATGCTCGGGTGCAAAATCGGGCTCGCCGCCCAGTTGCACGATGCGCGCGGCGAGCATGTCCGCGTGCTGCTGCTCCTCGTTGGCGTGCTGCAGGAACTCGCTGGCAACGGCCTCCGACTCGATCCCCTTCGCCATGAAATAGTGCCGCTTGTAACGCAGCACGCAAACCAGTTCGGTGGCGAGCGAATCGTTGAGCAGCTTCAGCACGGTCTCGCGATTCGCGCTGTAGCTCGGTGTGACGGAACCCTGATCCAGATGGCGGCGCGCTTCCTCGCGCACGCGCTTCAGGTCGAACTCAAACGCAGCGTGTGACTTTGACATCTGACTCTCCTTCGGACTGTGGGGATGGGCATGGTGCAGCGCTGAGGCGCACGCACGGCTACGGGCGCAGTACGCCTAGCAGCAAGGTGACGACGAACACCACAAGGAAGAGGTAAAAAAGGATCTTCGCGATTTCAGCCGCCCCTGCGGCGATCCCGGTAAAGCCGAACACGGCGGCAATGAGGGCGATCACGAGAAACACAATGGCGTAATGAAGCACGGCGTACTCCTCCTTGTGGGGGGGCGCAGGAACGTCTTTCGAGCGTGATTTCGGAACGTGAGTTCGAATATGACTGCGCTGTCGTCTGCGTCATGCCATGCGCAAGGGGTGATCCCGAGGCGATGCCGACGATGTCGGCAAACTTCGGCCGAGGTCAGGCACGCCACGTGCTGTAGGGTGGATTCCCTTATACCGTGGAGAATTCCCTATGAAACGCCTGATTGCCTTGCTTCTCGTTGCCGCGTCGGCGGCGGGTCTGGCTGCCTGCAACACCGTTGCGGGCGCCGGTCAGGATATGTCCGCGGGCGGTCACGCCATCACGAACTCGGCTGAGCAAGCGAAGTAATCGCCTCGGCCTGCGTGGTTTTTTGCATCCGGCGTCGCCCTCCTGGGCGGCGTCGGAGTGCTTGAAACACGGCGTGAAATTGCTTTTTGTCGGCTTGATTGAGCGGCGTGGCACGCTCGTCAGATGGCTCGCCAGATCAATCAGCGATCCGAAGCTTTCTTGTCGTTCAAGACGTCCGTTTTCTGTCGTCGAAGACGAACGACAGCCCAACGCTGCCCAGAATCAGCACGGTCGCGATGACCGTCGCCTGAGTGATCGGCTCGCCCAGCGTGAGGGCGCCCAGCGCCACCGCAACCACCGGATTGACGTACATGCAGCTACTCGCCACGAGCGGACTCGTGTTGCGGATCAGGTAGCCGTACGCGACATAAGCGGCCATCGTGCCGATCAGCATGAGATACGCGAATGCAACGAAAGGCACGAAATGCAGCGCGCCCATGCGCTCGCCAGTGATCCAGGCCACCATCGTCGAAATCGCGCCACCCAGGCCAATCTGCAATGCCGTCGCCATGAACAGATCGGAGGGCAACTCCAGTCGCCCGGCCAGATGTGCGCCAACCGCCCAGAACAGCGCGCCCCCCAGAATCGCGAGACATCCGCCTGCCGTGCCGCTTGCCGCACCGCCATGGCTAAGAATTGCAATGCCGATCAAGCCGAGCCCGACCGCCGCCCATTCGCCTTTCGCGATGCGCCGCCCGGCCGCCGCCGCGATCAGCGTGGCGAATAGCGGCACCGTGGCGACCATCACCGCGGCAGTGCCGGTTCCGACCGTACGCATCCCATAGGCGAGCATCCCGCTCGACAGGCCCACGAGCATCGTGCCGACCACGCCGGCGTTGCGCACCTGCGTGAGCGTCGGCATGACGGGACGCCGCCGCATCGCGAACACGAACAGGCCAATGCCCGCCAGCAGGTTACGCAAGCCCGAAAGCAGCAGCGGCGGGAACGATTCGAGCGCCACGTGGACGGCCAGATAGGTCGAACCCCAGACGAAGTACACGACCGCCAGCGACAGCGCAACGCGACCGCTGCGCGACTGCGGCAATCGCACGCCGCGCGCGAAACGCCAGGCTTGCGAACCCAGCGCGCCAAGCATGCGCAGCAGACCGAGCAAATAGGGATTCAGCGAGGAACCGGTGGGCAAACGCGGCGGCGTTGTCATTGCACCGTCCGATGAGCGGGGTTGAACCGGAGGACGAACCGCAAACGCTCCGCCAGACGAGGGACGGGGCGAATAAAGCGCGACGGCATGATGGAGGCGGTCAGAGAAGGAAACGCGAGAGGAAGCGCATCAAGGCAACGCACGAGACGCCAGCGTATGAATTTGCAAGCGGTTCGCAAGCTGCCCGAAATACCCGAAGCGGGCGCCACGCATTATGCAACAAGGCGATTCGTTGCGGATGCGGCGAGCGTGCTTTATGCGTGGGCGCGCTGCGTGCGCGCAACGGTCTGTAAAACCGGGGCGCGGGCATGTCGCATGAAGGCAGAAAAGTGTCGCATCGGCTCATGCTGATGCCGCTTTTTGAGACCGTGCTAGGATGTCATACTCTTTCATATTTCTTACATCGCCGTCCCCTTTACCGTGCTCTCATCGCTTGCCGTCCCCGCCTCGCTTCCACCGCGCGCCATGCGCGGTGCGGCGGCGCGCGCGTGCGCGCTGCGATGCACCGGCCGCCTGCCGAACCCGCTCGCCTTCGCCCGGCGTTCGCACTGAACCACCCTCCTGCTGCGGAGCCGTTCAGTCGGGCTCCGGGCCGATCCCATTCCCCATTTTCTGGCCGTCCCCGGCCTTGTTTATCTGGATCGCAAGGAGAATCCCCATGTCGAAGAAAATCCGCTACCTGACCGAGCTCGATCTCGCCCGCCTCGAAAAATGCGCCGCCGAGCCAGGCGCTGCGCCCGCGCGCCAGCTCATGCTCGACGAACTGCTCGAACGCGCTGAAATCGTCGATGCGCGCAAGGTCGCCGCCAATGTCGTGACCATGAACTCGCAGGTCACGCTCGTGAGCGAGCGCACCGGCGAGCCCGTGACCTGGACTGTCGTGTACCCCGCCAACGCGAGCGTCGACGCGGGCCGCCTCAACGTGTTCTCACCCGCCGGGCTCGCCCTGCTCGGCGCAAAACGCGGCGACAAAGTGCGCTTCACCCCGCCCAGCGGCGAGACCGAAACGCTCAAGATCGCGCAGATCCTTTTCCAGCCCGAAGCCGCCGACGACTTCGCGCTTTAAGTTTTTTTCGCCGCCCGCGCGCGATTTTTTCTCCCCGGTTTTCGCCGAAAAAACGCGCCTTCTCCTATATGGGTCGCGCGCGCGAAATCCGCGTTTTTCCGCCACGCCTCCTGCCACATCGGCCGCGCAAAGGCACTTGCCAGAGTGTCGCAGCGCGGTGTATCGTTTGGCCTGCTTACGCGGGGGTCCTGCGTCATGCGCCGCTTCGAACTCTTCTTACGAATGTTCCGGCAGCGTATTTCGCGGGTGAGAAATACCCTTTGAACCTGATCTGGATAATGCCAGCGCAGGGAAGCGTCCGGACTTCGCAGCATCACACGCAGCACTCCTCATTGCGAGGTCCGTCCACGTTCCGTCTCGTCTCCTGCGAAGCCGTTGTTCCCACTTTGCATTGCCTGGAGAGAGACGCATGAACGCCAATCCCAAGTTCATTTCCGCCAACGCGCACGTCGACGAAGCCGCGATCGCGCCGCTGCCCAATTCCCGCAAGATCTACGTGAGCGGCTCGCAGCCCGACATCCGCGTGCCGATGCGCGAGATCACGCAAGCGGACACGCCCACGGGCTTTGGCGGCGAAAAGAATCCGCCGATCTACGTCTACGACACGTCGGGCCCGTACACCGATCCCGAAGCGAAGATCGACATTCGCGCCGGCCTGCCCGCCGTGCGCCAGTCCTGGATCGAGAAACGCGACGACACCGAAGCGCTGCCGGGGCTCTCCTCCGATTACGGCCGCGAGCGCGCCGCCGACCCGGCCACGGCCGAACTGCGTTTCCCCGGCCTGCACCGCACGCCGCGCCGCGCGAAAGCGGGCAAGAACGTCACGCAGATGCACTACGCGCGCCAGGGCATCATCACGCCCGAGATGGAATACATCGCGATCCGCGAAAACCAGCGCCGCGCCGAATACCTCGAAAGCCTCAAGTCGAGCGGCCCGAACGGCGCGAAACTCGCCGCCATGATGGGCCGCCAGCATCCGGGCCAGGCGTTCGGCGCAGCAGCCTTCGGCGCGAATGCGCTCAAGGAAATCACGCCCGAGTTCGTGCGCGAGGAAATCGCCCGCGGCCGCGCGATCATTCCCGCGAACATCAACCACCCGGAAAGCGAGCCGATGATCATCGGCCGCAACTTCCTCGTGAAGATCAACGCGAACATCGGCAATTCGGCGGTCACGTCATCGATCGGCGAAGAAGTCGACAAGATGACGTGGGCGATCCGCTGGGGCGGCGACACGGTCATGGATCTCTCGACCGGCAAGCACATCCACGAAACGCGCGAGTGGATCATCCGCAACTCGCCGGTGCCGATCGGCACGGTGCCGATTTACCAGGCGCTCGAAAAGGTCAACGGCAAGGCCGAAGACCTCACGTGGGAAATCTTCCGCGACACGCTGATCGAGCAGGCCGAGCAAGGCGTCGACTACTTCACGATCCACGCGGGCGTGCGTCTGCAATACGTGCCGCTGACGGCCAACCGCATGACGGGCATCGTCTCGCGCGGCGGCTCGATCATGGCCAAGTGGTGCCTCGCGCATCACAAGGAATCCTTCATTTATGAGCATTTCGAAGATATCTGCGAAATCATGAAGGAGTACGACGTGAGCTTCTCGCTCGGCGACGGTCTGCGTCCTGGCTCGATCTACGACGCCAACGACGAAGCCCAGCTCGGCGAACTGAAGACGCTCGGCGAGCTGACGCAGATCGCGTGGAAGCACGACGTGCAGGTGATGATCGAAGGCCCGGGCCACGTGCCGATGCAGCTCATCAAGGAGAACATGGATCTCCAGCTGGAATGGTGCGACGAAGCGCCGTTCTACACGCTCGGGCCGCTCACCACGGACATCGCGCCGGGCTACGACCACATCACCTCGGGCATTGGCGCGGCGATGATCGGCTGGTTCGGCACGGCGATGCTCTGCTACGTGACGCCGAAGGAGCATCTGGGCCTGCCGAACAAGGACGACGTGAAGGAAGGCATCATCACGTACAAGCTCGCGGCGCACGCGGCCGATCTGGCCAAGGGTCATCCGGGCGCGCAGGTGCGTGACAATGCACTGTCGAAAGCGCGCTTTGAGTTCCGCTGGGAAGACCAGTTCAACATCGGTCTCGATCCGGACAAGGCGCGTGAGTTCCACGACGAAACGCTGCCGAAGGACTCGGCCAAGGTCGCGCATTTCTGTTCGATGTGCGGCCCGCACTTCTGCTCGATGAAAATTACGCAGGACGTGCGCGAGTTCGCGGCAAAGCAAGGCGTGAGCGACGACGAAGCCCTGAAGAAAGGCATGGAAGTGAAGGCCGTCGAGTTCATCAAGCAAGGCGCGGAGATCTATCAGCGTCAGTAAGCGATATCCGATGAATCGCTGCGCTGCACACACGCCGCAGGGCATCGTGCAGCGCAGCGGTACGTAGCGATAGGTGGCGACACGCAGTGCAATGCTGCGCAATCAGCACTTAAGACGCCGAAACACTTTTTAACGACTCCGACAACTCTCTGACAAGCGCACACACCCGGATACGTAACCGCTGGCTACGATGGGTGTACTGGAGGTGCGGACTGGGCGTGATTTATGCGTCTGGTTCTACACCACAACGCTCATTCAGTCGGAGTCGAAAAATGAAAACCTTCGCTCGCACTCGTACCCTGCTTACCGTGGCTACGCTTGTTGCCGTGATCGCCAGCCTGTCGGCTTGCGACAACATGTCCCGACGCGACCGCGACACCGCCATTGGTGCGGGTGTCGGCGGTGCGGCTGGCGCCGTTATCGGCGGCAGTGCGCTCTCCACCGTCGGAGGCGCGGCAGTCGGCGGCATTATCGGCAACCAGGTCGGCAAGTAAAAACGCTCGCTGCTTCGCGTAACGTTTTGCAACGCAACGCTCCACGGTTTTTGCCTCGCTTGTCTCCGCAAATCGTCGAGAGAAAGCCGCCCAGAAGAACAACGAAAGGATTCACGAAACAGCAGGCAAACCGGCCCTCGCGCCGGAGTCAGAGAGGATACGCGGCGCATGCTCCAGCAGGGCATGCGCCGCGTCTGTTTTGTGTCGATGCAATGGCGAAAATGCCCCGGCGTGATAGCCTGAATAGTCCGCCTGGAGTTGCCATGAAATCCCCTTTCCACACTTACACGACGCACCGCGCCCTGCGTTGCGCGGCTTCGGCTTGCGCGACCGGTGCGATGCTCGCGCTCGGCGGTTGCTATTACTACACGCCTTACGGCTATTCGCCGTACCCGCCGTACTACTACGCGACCGTCCCTTCCACCAGCACGCAGCAGGAAACCGCCGTGGCCGTTGCAGGTTCAACTGCTACGACGCGCTCAGCCCAGCAGCGACCGAATCCAGCGCCCGCCGCTGTCGCCGATGCGCAGTATCCGGGGCCGCTGTACCCATCGCCGCCCGTCGCGGTCGCGGTGCCGGCATGGAACGCCTATCCGGCTTATGCGGCTTATCCGGCGTACTACCCTCCCGCGTACTATCCGTATCCCGCTTATTACGGCTACTCCGGCTGGGGCTGGGGCGCACCGGCCGTGTCGCTCAGCGTCGGCTTCTGGGGCGGTGGCTACTGGGGACGCGGAGGCTATTGGGGGCATGGGGGATACTGGGGCCACGGCGGTGGCTATGGTGGCTATGGCGGCGGCCACTGGCACCGCTAGTTCTTTTCCACGCTCCAGCCCGCACGACCGTACTTTCCCTCCTTGACGCTTGCGCACCATTTTCTATCCTGCAAATGGGCATCGGGGAATGAAACACTGCCTTACTGAATAAGCCCTCCTCTGCGCGCTGCGCTGCCGTGCTTTACCGGCTCCAGCGCGCTGCCTGCCTTGTCGTTCGCTGCACCGCCTGCATCGCCGCGCCCATCAAGGGGCGCCGCGCGCGTCTATGCCTTGCCACCGGCATCCGGGCGCGCCCGATACGAACCAGCAGAAAGGAGACGCCATGTTCCATCAGCTGTTGACGCCCATCGGTAATTCGCTGTTCCTTTCGTTTCTCGTCGCCGTCCTGCCGATTGTCGTCGTGCTCATTTTGCTGGGCTGGGCGCGCAGGCCCGCGTGGCAGGCCTCGCTCGCGGGGCTCGTCGTCGGCCTCGTCGTCGCCATCGTGGGCTGGCAGTTCCCGGTCAAGCTGGCAGTCAGCGCGGTGCTCAATGGCGTGGTCTTCGCGCTCTGGCCGGTCATGTGGATCGTCGTCACGGCCCTGCTGCTCTACAACATCGCGCTGCGCTCCGGACGTTTCGCGGCGTTCCGCATGTGGCTGCTCGACAATCTGCCGAACGACCGGCGCATCGTGCTCGTGGTCGTGGGCTTTTCGTTCGGCGCGCTGTTCGAAGGCATTTCCGGCTTTGGCACGCCCATCGCCATCACGAGTTCGCTGCTCATCATGCTGGGCTTTCCGACGCTCGAGGCGCTCACTTTCACGCTGATCTTCAACACGGCGCCGGTCGCGTTCGGTGCGCTGGGGGTGCCGATCACGGTGCTCGGCGCGGTCACCCACCTGCCTGCCGACGTGCTCGGCCAGATGGTCGGACGCCAGTTGCCGTTCTTCGCACTGCTGCTGCCGTTCTATGTGATCGCGATTTACGCGGGCGTGGACGCAATGCTGCGCATCTGGCCGGTGCTGCTGGTCTCGGGTGGCAGCTTTGCGCTCACGCAGTTCGTCACCGCGAACTTCGTCAACTACAGCCTCACCGATGTGCTGTCCTCGCTCGTTTCGCTGATCCTCACGATCCTGTTCCTGCGTGTGTGGAAACCTGCGCCCGATCCGCGCTTCGAAATTCACGTCGATCGCGCGAAGGAAGTGCGCGGCAGCGTGACCGGCGCGCAGGGCTGGTATCCGTGGATCATCGTCGCGGCAGTCGTGATCATCTGGACGGTCGCGAAAGTGTTCGCGATCGGCGACATCAAGGTGCCGTGGCCGGGCCTGAACAAAGCCGTCTTCATCACGCTCTACAAGACGCCCTACGGCGCGGTGTGGGACTTCCAGCCGCTCGCGACCGGCACCGCGATCCTCGTCGCCGCCATCATCACGGCGTTCGTCGTGCGGCTGAAGCCCGCCGATTTCGGCGGCGCGGTCGTCGACACCTGGGTGCAGACGCGCATCGCCATCCTGACCGTGGCGACCATCGTGGGGCTCGCGTTCCTGATGAACTACTCGGGGCTCACCTATACGCTGGGTCTGGCCGTCGCGTCGGTGGGCGCGTTGTTCCCGCTGGTGTCGGCGTTCCTCGGCTGGGTTGCGGTGTTCCTCTCCGGCAGCGATACATCGGGCAACGCGCTGTTCGGCAATCTCCAGGTGGTGGCCGCGCAGCAGCTCAACCTGAACCCCGTGCTGATGGCGGCCACCAATTCGTCGGGGGGCGTGATGGGCAAGATGATCTCGCCTCAGAACATCGCAACAGGCGTCGCGACCACCGAACTCAAAGGCCAGGAAGGCCACGTGTTCGCGCGCACGTTCAAGCACTCGATCCTGATGACGATGCTGCTCGGCATTCTGGTGTGGCTGCAGCAAAACGTGTTCACGTGGATGATTCCGCCGCATTGAGCACATTGAGTGCATCGAACGCGCCAAAAGAAAAACCCGCCTGCTTGCGCAAGGCGGGTTTTTTATGGGTAACGCTTGTGCGTTAGCGCAAGGTCAGTGCAGTTCTTCGACCACGAGGCCCATGATTTCGCGTGCGGGACGCGACGAATCGATCTGGCCCGAGTCATCCACCACCGCGATGCGCGTCTGGTTTTCGGTGACGGCGCGCACGTTGACCTTGTACTGCTTCGCGACCTTTTCCTTGCGGCCATGGAAGATCTGGTTCCAGAAGCCCTGCTCGGCCGAGGTCATATCCTGCGGATCGACGTAGCGCACGTAGTAAATGCCCTTCGAGCGATCGCGGTCGTCCACCGTGAAGTTCGCGCGGTCGAGCGCCAGACCCACGCGCAGCCATGCACGGTCATACGGCTCGCCCAGCGTGAGTTCGGTCGAGGTGTACTGACCGGACGCCGTGCCTGCCGCGCCGCTCTTGCCTGCGCCCGTCGCCGCTGCGCTTTGGCCCACAGCCGCCGCGTTCTGCGCAGCGATGGCCGCCGCCGCCGCATCCGGCTTCGACGATGCGCTCGCGCCCTTGGCGCCCTTGGCGTTGTCGCTGGCCTTGGCGTCGGCTTCAGCCGCCACCTGCGCGTCAGGCACGCCCGGCTTGGCGCGCGCGAGCGTCACCATCAGGCGCTTGAGGTATTCCTGTTCGAGCGCCGGATCGTTGGGCTTGGGCACCCACTTGCTGGTTTCGTTGTTGTTGCCGGAAAGCTGTTCGCTCAGGCCCTTCTGGCTGATGAACACGTAGGTGCCGCCCGTCGGCGACGTTTCCAGGCGCGTGCGGTACTTGTTGCGCTCTGCCGTGACGTAGGAATTGCCCGTGGCCCACGACAGCGTGTTGCGGATCAGACCGTCGTTGATCTTCGGATGGGTTTCGTTCCAGTCCGTTTCCATCAGGCCCTTGTCGCGCTGGTCGACGACCAGCAGGAAGCCCTGTTCCTGCCAGAAGCGGCGCACCTGCGCCCAGACGTCGGCGGGCGAGCGGCTGTCGATGACGAGCCAGCTTTCCGTGCCATCGCGCTGGATGTGCATGCCCGGAACCTGCGGCAGCACCTGGCTGTTCTCGTCGGTGGCGGGCGAGTCGGCCTGCACCTGCTTGAGCGCCGACAGCGAGGTTTCGCCGCCCTGCGGGGGCAGCGAGCGCTGGTCGGCGGTTTCGTCGAGCATGTTGGGCGGGACAGCCAGCGAGGACTGCTTCGCCTTTGCGTCGCTACGGTAATCGATCTTGCCCGGCGTCGGCGAACTGCAGCCGGCGACCAGCCCGCCCGCCATCAGGAGCGCAATCGCGCGTGCGGCGAGACGTTGATGAAAATCACTCATGTTCGGGTAATCCCTTCGGCTACGGCCACGGCCAGTGTGTGCGTGGATCAACCAGCCATTTTACCGGCGAGATGGCGCGCTGTGCAAAAACAGGGTTAAGGCGGCGCGTTTCCGAGTGTTGCCCGGGTAAGAAGTGGGCGTGCGCGGCGGCCTCCGACAGGGTACGAAGGGCGTTTTTACGCCCCGGACGTAACCTTCATCAACATTCTAAAAACGCCACACACGCGACCTCCATCGGACAAATTCATTTTTTATCAATAACTTGGCGCGACAAACACGTTGTCCGTCAATTTGCGCTGATCGGCATTTCTGCTTCGCACGACTTGTCACGACGACCCGGTGCTAATTTTTCCCAAAAATTCGAAATAAGAAATCGAAAAACGTCGTACGGAGAGCGTCATGACAACTTACAGCCTCAAGCAGGCCGGCCGGGCCGCGGCCTGCGCCTGCCTCGTCTCGTCGCTCGCCACGGTGGCGGGCCCCGCCAGCGCGGCGCTGGGCGATATCGTCGCCGTGCGCACGCCGGTCAATGCGGCCAGCGGCACGAACGCCACGCAAACCCTGCTGGGCGGTGCGGTGCAGGTCACGCAATCGGTCGATGCCAGCGGCACCCGCCTGCGCGAATACAGCGCAACCGCCAGCGGCAAGGTTTTCGCCTACACCTGGCAAGGGCCGTCGGCGCCGAACCTCGACACGCTGCTCGGCCGTTACGCCGACGACTACCAGTGCGGCACGATCGCGCTCCATGTGTCCGGGCGCGACGGCCTGCACGCCGCACGCGTGGACACGCCGGCCGTGATCGTCGAATCCGGCGGCCTGATGCGCAGCTACGTGGGCCGCGCCTGGTTGCCCGGCGCGCTGCCGGCGGGCATGACCGAGGGAGATGTGCGATGAGCACGCGCCTCACGCTGCGCGCGGCTGTGCTCGCGGGTGCGCTTGCGAGTGGGCTCGCCCTGGCGCTGGCCGCCTGCGGGGGCGGCGGTGGTGCGAGCGGCGGCTCGACGTCGGGCACGGCGACGCCCGCCAGTACGCCAACAAGTACGCCCACAAGCACGCCCACCGCCAGCGCCCCCGCGGCTTCCGGCACCGGCGCCACCACGAGTACGCCGCCCGCCTCGACCACCGGCAGCGTCGCCCAGTCCTCCACGCCGAACGTATTGCCGATCAGCGTCGCCTCGACGCCGACATCGACGCGCAATATGTTGATGGCGAGCGTCACGGTCTGCATTCCCGGCACCCGCACCTGCGCGATCGTCGACAACGTCCAGGTCGATACCGGCTCGCAGGGGCTGCGCCTGCTCGCGTCCGCACTGCCCGCTGGCTTCGCGCTGCCGGCCGTCGCGGCCGGCGGCGGCTCCGCTCCGGCCGGCTCCTGCGCCGCCTTCGGCTCCGGCTATACCTGGGGGGCGGTGCGCAGCGCCGACGTCAAGCTCGCGGGCGAAGTCGCCTCCGCGTTGCCGATCCAGTTGATCGCCGATCCGTCGGTGCCGGGCGCGCCCAGCGCCTGCAAGAGCTTTGGCCTCGCCATGCTCAACAGCACGGTGCTGCGCTCGAACGGCATTCTCGGCGTCGGGCCGTTCGGCGCGGATTGCGGCGCAGCCTGCGTGAACGGCCCCAATAGTTCGTGGTACTACGCGTGCCCAACGGGCGCCTCCGGCAGCTGCACGCCCAGCGCCCAGCCGCTCGCGCAACAGATCAGCAACCCGGTGGCGGCGTTCGCCACCGACAACAACGGCGTCGTGATCGATCTGCCCGCGATTCCCGCGACGGGCCAGGGCAGCGTAAGCGGATCGCTGATCTTCGGCATCGGCTCGCAGGCGAACAATGCGCTGGGCAGCGCGACGGTGCTGCGCGGCAACTCGGTGACGGGCTTCGTGTCGACCACGACCTCGGACGGCTCGGTCTATTCGCAGAGCTATATCGACAGCGGATCGAACGGCTTTTTCTTCGCGAACACGACGCTCACGCGCTGCGGCGTGTGGTTCTGCCCGAGTTCACCGCAAAGCCTCAGCGCGACGCTCAAGGGCGTGGACGGCGTGACGGCGAACGCGTCGCTGTCGGTGGCCAACGCGACATCGCTGTTCGCCACCGGCAACTGGGCCTTCAATGATCTCGCGGGGTACAACGGCAGCGCGTTTGGCTGGGGACTGCCGTTTTTCTTCGGACGGCGCGTGTACACGGCCATCGAGGCGCAGACGACGCCCGCGGGTGCGGGGCCGTACTACGCGTTTTGAGCCTGGCGGGCGTTATCGACGTCCAGTATCGACGTCAGTTTGCCTGGGCATCCGAAGCGGGCGTGGTTTTCGCCAGCGCCGCGGGCGAGAGCCAGTGGAACGAGGTGAGCGCGCCGGTGTGGTCGTAGACGCACTCGGCGGCGGTTTGCGGAGGCGGCGTCTTGTGCAGGCCGAGCTTCGCGACAATGATCGCGATGGGCGTAGTGGGCTTGGGCTCTTCAGCTTGGGGCGCGGACGCTACGACCACGGCGCTCGCCGCCGAAGCGCCTGCCGCGAATGTCGCATGCTGCTTTGCGGTGGCGCCCGACGCCGCCGATGCAGGCGCCGCCGCAGCCGTTGCCGCGGAAGCCGCAGAAGAGTCAGAAGCAGCCGAAGCCGCCGCCGCCGAAGCCGGCAACGCGCCGCGCTTGAGCTGACCTTCGATCACGACGCGCTGGCCGCGATACGCGACCGCTGTGTGCGTCACCGAGAGTTCGCCCTGCGACGTCTGGGCGAGCCGGGAGCGCATCTCCTGTTCGCAGGCGCTGGGGTTCTGGTACTGCGCAACGCAGCCCGCGAGCAGGGTGGCGCCGGCCGCGAGGCCGACGAGACAGGCATTCCGTTTCTTCATCGCTCTTGTCGCTGTATTCGCTGTCATCGCGCGAGGCGCGCGGTTGGGTTTTCAGGCTGCGGCAATTGTAGCTTACGGGCCGAACGGCCGAATGGCGGAGCGGCCCGCCGCGCGAGCCTGCTATCATCGCGGCTGTATATCCATACAGTGCCGCGCGTGCTTCCCGACTCCCCCGCTCCGTTTTATTACCTCGCCAACTTCGAGCGCGCGCTCGGCTGGCTCGGCGCGCGCTGCGCCGACCTGTTCGACGACGCCGAGCAGCGCTTCGTGCAAGGCTTCGGCGCCCTGCCCCGCGCCTCGCGCGCGCTGTTCGTCCGGATGCTGATGCGCAAAGGCCCGCAGTTCCGCGCGAGCAAGCTCGACTATGCCGAGATTGGCTGCCCGCGCGCGGCGGCGACGCACCTGATCGAGGCGGGCTGGCTCGACGGCGTGCCGGTGCTCGAATTCGACGCGCTCGCGGCGCTGGTCACGCGGGCGGAACTACAGACGCTCGCCGTGCGGCTGCTGGCCGAGGCGCACGAGGACGCCGCCGGATTCGACGCACTGCGCGCGCTGAACCTGCGCTCCGCTACCCGAACGGCGATGCTTGACGCGCTCACCGTCGCCGCTCCGGCAGCACGCGGCTGGGACGCGTGGTTTCCCGACTCGCCGGATACGGTGCTCCACTTCGCCGTCACTGCGCTGTGCGAACGGCTGCGCCTGATGTTCTTCGGCAACCTGCGCCAGGACTGGAGCGAATTCGTGCTCGCCGATCTGGGCGTGTACCGCTACGAACCAGTGCCGCTCGACGGCGCGTCGCGGGCGTTCCAGCAGCGCGCGGACATCGACGCCTATCTGGCGCTGCGCGACTGCCGCGACGCCTTCGATCTCGCGCCACAGGAGCAGCACGCCGATGTGCTCGCCGCCGCGCTCGACATCCTCGACGCCCTCGCCCCGCACACGCATCCCAACGCCTGGCTGCGCGCGCGCCATGATCGCGTGCGCCACGCGGCGGGCCAGGCGGCCGAAAAACTGGGCGACGCGGCGCTTGCGATGCGCGCCTACCAAACGTGCGGCCACCCGGAATCGCGCTATCGCCGCGTGCGCGTGCTGGAGCAACTGGGCCGCCGCGACGACGCCTGCGCGCTTGCCGAGACCATCGCCGCCGCGCCCGCGAACGAGGAAGAGGCGCAGCGCGCCGCACGCACGCTGGGCCGCCTGACACGCAAGCGCGCGACGGTCAGGCGTGAACACGCCGCCGATACCGCACCGACGCATACGTCGATCGAACTCACGCTGCCTGCCGAATACGTCCATCTACGTGTGGAAGAAGCCTCGCGCCGCGCGCTCGCCAGCGACGCCGCGCCCGTGTTCTACGTCGAAAACACGCTGATCACCGGCCTCTTCGGCCTGCTCTGCTGGCCCGCGCTGTTCGCGCCGTTGCCAGGCGCGTTCTTCCATCCGTTTCAGCGTGGCCCCGCCGATCTCCACGCCGCCGATTTCGTCACACGCCGCGCTGCGCTGTTCGCCGCCTGCCTCGCGGAACTCGAAACGGGCGCCTATCGCGCGACCATCAAGCAGCGCTTCGCCGATAAATACGGCACGCAATCGCCGTTCGTGGCGTGGCCCGCGCTCGACGACGCGCTGCTTGCGCTGGCGCTCGACTGCTTTCCCGCGGCCCATCTGCGCTTGTGGTTCGAGCGCCTGTTGCGCGAACCGGCCGCGAATCGTTCGGGGCTGCCCGACCTCGTGCGCTTCTGGCCAGGCGAGCGCCGCTACGAGTTGATCGAAGTCAAGGGCCCCGGCGACCGCTTGCAGGACAACCAGCGCCGCTGGCTCGCTTACTGCGCCGCTCACGGCATGCCTGTGACCGTGTTGCAGGCGCGCTGGGCAAGCCGCGAAACCACGGCGGCGCTGGCGCCATGACGTACACCGTCGCGGTTCGCACGCTCTGCGAATTCACCGCCAAACGCGGCGACCTCGACCTGCGCTTCACGCCCTCGCCCGACGCAAGCGAAGGCCGCGCGGGCCACGCCGCCATCGCCAAACGGCGCCCCGCCGGCTACGAAACCGAAATCGCCTTGAGCGGCAGCTTCGGCGCACTCACCGTGCGCGGGCGTGCCGACGGCTACGATCCCGCGCGCCACCGGCTCGAAGAGTTCAAGACCTATCGCGGCGATCTCGACGCGATGCGCGAAAATCAGCGCGCGCTGCACTGGGCGCAACTGCGCGTGTATGGCGCGCTGATGTGCGAGAAGCTTGGCCTCGACACGCTCGAACTCGCGCTCGTCTACTACGACATCGGCTCGGGCCGCGAGACCGCGCTCGTCGAGCAAGCCAGCGCCCAGCAATTGCGCGCGGGTTTCGAAGCGCAATGTGCGCGTTTCGTCGCGTGGGCCGAACAGGAAAGCGCGCACCGCATCACGCGCGATACGGCGCTCGGCGAACTGCGCCTGCCCTATGCGACCTTTCGCCAGGGCCAGCGCGATCTCGCCGAAGCGGTCTGGCGCGCCGCCACGCAAGGCCGCTGTCTGCTCGCGCAGGCGCCCACCGGCATCGGCAAGACCATCGGCACGCTGTTCCCGCAGTTGAAGGCCTGTGCACGCGGCACCATCGACAAGGTGCTGTTTCTGAGCGCGAAAAGTCCGGGCCGCCAGCTTGCGCTCGACGCACTCGAAACGCTTGCCGACGCCCATGCACAGGACGGCGCGACGCTGCCGCTGCGCGTGCTGGAACTCGTTGCGCGCGACAAGGCCTGCGAGCATCCCGAACTCGCGTGTCACGGGCAATCGTGTCCGCTTGCGCGCGGCTTCTACGACCGCCTGCCCGCTGCGCGAGACGCCGCCATCGCGCGCGTGAATCTCACACGCGAAACGCTGCGCGAAGTCGCACGCGAACACGCGGTCTGCCCGTATTACCTCGGCCAGGAACTCGCGCGCTGGAGCGACGTCATCGTCGGCGACTACAACTATTACTTCGACGTCAGTGCGATGTTGTTCATGCTCGGCGCGCACAACCAGTGGCGCATGAGCCTGCTCGTCGACGAGGCGCACAACCTGCCCGAACGCGCCCGCGCGATGTATTCCGCCGAACTCGTGCAGACGCGCGTGGATGCCGTCCGGCGCGCTGCGAGCGCGCCGGTCAAACGCGCGCTCACACGTCTTTCGCGCCACTGGACTGAGCAGAACGCAATCGCGCCCGATGCGTGGCGCGCGAGCGATGCCTTGCCCGATGGACTGATCGCCGCGCTAGGCGACGTGATTGCCGCGATCGGCGATCAACTTGCGGAACCGGCGCTCGTGCGCGACCCGGAACTCGAACGCTTCTACTTCGACGCGCTGCATTTCGTGCGGCTTGCGGAGCGCTTCGACTCGCAGTCGATGTTCGACGTAACGCCATTGCCTGCTTTTAACGCGAAGGCGAATACAAAAAAACCACGCTCAACCCTCTGCATCCGCAATCTCGTGCCGGCCAACGCATTGCGGCCCCGGGTGGCCGCCGCGCATAGCGTGACGCTGTTCTCGGCGACGCTTGCACCCGCGCACTTTTACGCCGATATGCTCGGCTTGCCCGCAAACACCGTTCAGGTCGAAATCGGCACGCCGTTTCGCGCGGAGCAACTCGACGTGCAGATCGCACGCGATATCTCGACGCGCTACAAGGATCGCGCGCGCTCGCTCGATACGCTCGTCGAACGTGTCGCGCGCCAGTACGCGGCGCGGCCCGGCAATTACCTGTGCTTCTTCAGCAGCTACGACTATCTCCAGCAGGCCGCCGGGGTGTTCGTCGCGCGCCATCCTCACGTCGAGACGTGGATGCAGTCGCGCACGATGGACGAGGCGCAGCAACAGGGATTCGTGGCGCGTTTCGTCGAAGGCGGCTGCGGTATCGGCTTTGCAGTGCTGGGCGGTGCGTTTGGCGAAGGCATCGACCTGCCGGGCACGCGCCTGATCGGCACCTTCATCGCGACGCTGGGCATGCCGCAGGTGAATCCCGTCAACGAGGCGATGCGCGAGCGCATGGACGCGCTCTATGGTGCGGGCTTCGACTACACCTATCTGATTCCTGGCTTGCGCAAGGTTGTGCAGGCGGCAGGCCGTGTGATTCGCAGCGAAGTGGACAGCGGTGTCGTGCATCTGCTCGACGACCGCTTCGCGCGGCCCGATGTGCGTGCGTTGCTGCCTGCGTGGTGGGATATTTCCTGACGCGCGATTAATACGGATTCCATATCAACTGTCGCAAAGCAAAGCAGCGCCGATGACGGCGCTGCTTCTTTCACCTCATCGACGCATCAGGCCGATTTCGACTTCCCAGCGCCCTTGCCGTTCTTCTTCGACGGCGGCGGAGGCGGATCGCCTTCCATATCGTCAGCCGCGATTTCCGGCGCGACCTCCTGCACATCGGGCTTCGTGCCCTTGCCCTTCTTCGCGGGTTTCGCTTCGGGAATATCGGCAGGCACGGCGATCTTGTTGATCGTCACTTCATCGTTCGCCTTGTCGTAACCGATCTCGACCGTATCGCCGGTTTGCAGCGCGTCGCCGAGGATCTCCTTGGCAAGCCGCGTTTCCACTTCCTGGCGAATCTGCCGCTTCAATTCGCGCGCACCGAATTCGGGCTGGTAACCGGCCTCGACCAGATGCTCGACGAGCGCGTCGCTCATCTTGAGCGTAATGCCCTGCGCCGCCGCCGTGCGCGTCACGCGGTCGAGCTGGATCTGCACGATGTTGCGGATATTGTCCTTCGACAGCGCATGGAACACGATGATCTCGTCGATGCGATTGAGGAACTCGGGCCGGAAGTGACCCTTGAGCACCTTCATCAGTTCGCCGCGCACTTCCTTTTCGCTCTTGCGCTTGTCCTCGGGCTGCTCCAGGTTGTCCATGATGATGGACGCACCCAGGTTGCTCGTCGCAATGATGATCGTGTTGCTGAAATCGACCACGCGCCCCTTGCCGTCCGTGAGCCGCCCATCGTCGAACACCTGCAGCAGCACGTTATAGACGTCCGGGTGCGCCTTTTCGATCTCGTCGAGCAGGATCACGCTGTAAGGACGCCGCCGCACACGCTCGGTCAGCTGGCCTCCTTCGTCGTAGCCCACATATCCAGGCGGCGCGCCGATCAGCCGCGCGACGGTATGGCGCTCCATGTATTCGCTCATGTCGATGCGGATAATGGCCTGCTCGTCGCCGAACACGGTTTCCGCGAGCGCCTTCGCCAGTTCGGTCTTGCCCACGCCGGTCGGCCCGAGGAACAGGAAGGTGGCAATCGGTCGATGCTCCTGGCCAAGGCCCGCGCGCGAAAGCCGCACCGCGTCGCTGACCGCGACCACCGCGTCGCTCTGTCCGATCACGCGTTCGCGCAGCTTCTCTTCCATCTTCAGCAGCTTCTGGCGCTCTTCCTGCGTGAGGTCGGCAACCGGAATGCCGGTGAGCCGCGAAACGACTTCGGCAATCGACGCGACCGTCACCTCCAGCGTCTCCGAACCCGTCTTGCGCTGCCAGGCTTCCGTGAGTTCTTCCAGCTTCGCCTGCTTTTCCTTGATGCGCTCCTCGAAACCCTTGGCTTCGTCGAAGCGCTTGCGCGAGGACGCATAATCCTGCTCGCGCTTGAGCTGCGCGATTTCCGCTTCGAGCTCCTGAATATCGGCCGGTCGCGACGTTGCGCCGATACGCACGCGCGCCGCCGCCTGGTCGATCAGGTCGATGGCCTTGTCGGGCAGGAAGCGTGACGTGATGTAGCGATCCGACAGCTCCGCTGCCGCCACGAACGCATCGTCGGCGAAGGTGACCTGATGGTGCGCTTCCAGCTTGTCGCGCAGGCCGCGCAGGATCACGATGGTCTGCTCGACGGTCGGCTCGGGCACCAGCACCGGCTGGAAGCGCCGCTCCAGCGCCGCGTCTTTCTCGATGTACTTCTGATATTCGTTGAGCGTGGTCGCGCCGATCAGGCTCAGTTCGCCGCGCGCCAGCGCAGGCTTGAGCACATTGGCGATATCGAGGCCGCCCTCGCCGCCGCCCTGCCCCGCGCCCACGATCGTGTGCAGCTCGTCGATAAAGAGAATCAGCTCGTCGTGCTTGGCCGTCACCTCGTCGATCAACTGCTTGGCGCGCTCTTCGAATTCGCCGCGATACTTCGCGCCCGCCACCATCGAATTGATATTCACTTCAACCAGGCGCTTGCCGCGCAGCACTTCCGGCACGTCGCCATTGACGATGCGCTGCGCGAGCCCTTCGACGATGGCCGTCTTGCCCACGCCCGGCTCACCAATCAAAACCGGATTGTTTTTCTTGCGGCGCGCCAGTACTTCAATCGTGCTTTCGATTTCCTGGGCGCGGCCCAGCACCGGATCGAGCTTGCCCTGGCGCGCCATCGCCGTGAGATCGCGGCCAAACTTGTCGAGCGTGGGCGTGCCCGTGGGCGCATCCACGCGCCCGTCTTCGGCGCCCTTGCCCACCACTTTCACGACCTTCTGGCGCAACGCCTCGGGCGTCACGCCGTACTTCTTGAGCAGCGTGCCCGCGATACTGTCCGGCACCGACGCAAGCCCAATCAGCAGATGCTCGGGGCCGACATACGAGTGGCCCAGATCGCGCGATGCCTGAAACGCGAACTGAAACGCCTTCTTCAGACGCGGCGAAATCGTCATCTTGTCGATCGGCGCGTCCGGCTCGGCCTTGCCCTTCTGCGCGTGCTGATCGATATACGCCGTGATGTCCTGCGGCGAGAGCTTGAGTTCCTTTAAGAGCGCAGCGCAAACATCGGTGTCGGCGAGCACATAAAGCAGGTGTTCCGTATCGAGTTCGGTGCGATTGAGCTCGTGTGCCTTTTCCGCGGCGCGTTGCAGGATTTCGAGCGTCTGCTCGCTGAACGCATCGGTCGCGTCGACCGATTCGCGCGGCACTTCAGCGGCAAAGCTCATTTCGTCGTCTTCGCCGTCGTCGTGCTCATGGTCGCCGCCGAAGAAGCGCGACAGGCCGCCGCCGCCCAACAGCGAATCGAACGGATTCATCATGCTCTGGTGGCGCATCAATTGCCGGTAGTCGTAATCGCAAATCGACATCGATTTGCGCTGGCCGTTTTGCACCACGGTCACGCGTGCGACAGCGGGCCGCGTATTGCAGATCTCGCAGAGAGTAGGCATGGTCGACTCGTCTCCAGTTCGGCGCCGTATCGCGGCATGCGAAACGGCACGACGCATCGCGGGGATGCATCGGAAATGTGACAGGCGGCAGCGCGTCGCACAGATGGAAGCCGATTGAGGCTCATCGGAACAGATCGATACGACTACGCAGATTGCGCGAAACGTGCGGCGCCGCGGCGGGCGGTAGCGACTACGGCGACATGACGCTTGAACATCGCATCACATGCAACGCAGCCACACGACGAATCGATTGTGGCAGGAATCCGAACGTCGCGTTTGCAGCGTGCAAAGGCCAAACAAAATGCCAGATGCCGCCCAAAAGAAAGCGGGCGGGATTGGCGCCCCGCCCGGAGTGCGCGACTGGAAGCGCGCGAGGAGAACAACCTGAAACACCTGCGATTGCGGATTTTCTACGTCATACGAATATCGCGAGGTTTGCTATCGTCGCGACACCCTCAACGCCGGTTCGATCCCGACACCACGTCGACCCACACGGCCAGCACGAGAATGCCGCCCTTCACGATCATCTGCCAATAGGCGTCCACGTCGAGCATCGACATGCCATTGTCGAGACTCGCCATCACAAGCGCGCCGATCAACGCGCCATAGACGGTGCCGGAACCGCCACGCATCGACGTGCCGCCGATGAAGCACGCGGCGATCGCATCAAGCTCGCCCATCGTGCCAGCCGAAGGCGAGCCCGCCGCGAGCCGCGCGGTATTGACCATGCCCGCGACCGCGCACATCAGCCCCATCAACGCGAAGATCGCAAGCTTCACGCGGTTCGTGTTGACGCCCGAAAGACGCGTCGCTTCGAGGTTCGATCCGACCGCATAAATGCGGCGGCCAAACACCGTTTGCGTCGCGATCCACGTAAAGATGCCGAGCAGCGCGAGCAGCAACAGCACAGGCACCGGGATGCCGCCGTAGCTGTCGAGCATCACCACGAACGCCAGCACGATCGCACCCGCGCCGACGATCTTCACGCCGTCCTGCCAGAGCGGCACGACGCTCAACTGATAACGCCGCCGGTTCGCGCGCTGGCGTACCGTGAGCAACGCGAGCAGCACGAACAGCGCGAAGGCCAGCACGTCGCCGACGATACGCGGCAGATAGCCTTGCCCGATAAACACAAAGGAATCCGAAACAGGTGCGATCGTCGAACCGCCCGTGATGCCTAGCAGCACGCCGCGAAACGCCAGCATGCCCCCCAGCCCGACGATGAACGATGGCACGCGCCGATACGTCGACCACCAGCCGTTGAAGAGGCCCACCAGCACGCCCAGCGCCAGCACCACCGGCACCGTCACGCCAATCGGCCAATGACGGTTCACGTCGAGGATCGCCGCCACGCCGCCCAGCAAGCCGAGCAGCGAGCCCACCGACAAATCGATTTCGCCGGCGATGATGACGAACACCATCCCGCACGCGAGCATGCCGGTAATCGACATCTGCCGCAGCAGGTTCGAGACATTGCGCGGCGTGACGAACGCACCGTGCGTCAGCACCGAAAAGAACACCCAGATGGCGGCCACGGCCAGCAACAGGGCGAGGATCTTGTAGCGCGCAAACAGTTGCTGAAAACGCATGCCGACGCCATTGCCGCCGGTCAACTGGTCTTCGCGCGCGCCTTGAGTCGTGACGTCCGGGGTCATGCTGCACTCGCTGAAAGAGTTTGGGCGCGCGCGTTCTGGATCGCAGCGCCAAGAATATGTTCCTGCGTGAGGCCGTCGTTGACGAAGTCGCCACGCACCTCGCCCTCTCCGATCACGAGCACGCGGTCGCTGATGCCGAGCACTTCCGGCAACTCGGACGACACCATCACGATGGCCACGCCGCGTTTTGCGAGCTGGAACACGAGCTTGTAGATTTCGTATTTCGCGCCGACGTCGACGCCGCGCGTGGGTTCGTCGAGGATCAGCACCTTCGGTTCGGTCAGCAGCATCTTGGTGAGCACGGCCTTCTGCTGGTTGCCGCCCGACAGGCTCGCGATGGACAGCATGGGATTGGCCGCGCGCACGGAAAGACGCTGCATTTCCGTGCGAATCGTGTCGAGTTCCGCGGCGGCGTCGATACGCCCATGCTTCGCGAAGCGCTCCAGCACGGACAACGTGATGTTGTGCCCCACGCCCAGTTGCGGCACGATGCCGTGGCGCTTGCGGTCTTCGGGCACCATCGCGATACCGGCGCGAATCGCGTCGAGCGGCGCGCGTATCCTGAGCGGCTTGCCGTCGAGCAGCACCGTCGCCGTGCAATTGCCTTCATACGCGCCGAAGATCGCCTGCATCGTTTCCGTGCGCCCCGCGCCCACGAGTCCCGCCACGCCCAGAATCTCGCCACGTCGCACCGAGAACGACACATCGTTCACGCGCTTGCGGCGCGGATTCGTCACGTCGTAACACGTCACGTTGCGCGCCTCGAACAGCACCTCGCCGATCTCGTGCGGCTCACGCGGAAAGAGGTTCTTGATCTCACGCCCCACCATCATCGCGATGATGCGGTCGGTGGTGAGCGACGCCATCGGCTCGGTGGCGACATGTCGGCCGTCGCGGATCACGCTGACCGTATCGCACACGGCCTCCACCTCGTCGAGCTTGTGCGAGATGTAGACGCAGGCCACGCCGCGCCGCTTCAGGTCGCGCACGATATCGAGCAGGATTTTCGTTTCCGCCGCCGTCAGCGACGACGACGGTTCGTCGAGAATCAGCAGCTTCGCGCGCTTGTTGAGCGCCTTGGCAATCTCGATCAACTGCTGATGGCCGCCGCCGTAGTTCATCACCGGCTGCGCGACGTTGATCGCATCGATGTTGAGTTCGCGCAGCAGTTCGTCGGCGCGCTGATACATCGCCGCGTAATTCATGCGCCCGCCCGGCAGCGTGATTTCGTTGCCGAGAAAGATGTTCTCCGCCACCGACAGCTCGGGCACCAGCATCAGCTCCTGATGGATGATGACGATGCCCGCGCGCTCCGTGTCGCGCACGCTGTGCGCTTCGAGCGGCGCGCCTTCCCAGCGGATCTCGCCGCTCCACGTCCCGTGCGGATAGACGCCCGAGAGCACCTTCATCAGCGTGGACTTGCCCGCGCCGTTCTCGCCGCACAGGCCCACGCATTCACCGGGCCGCACCGTGAGGTCGATGCCGTCGAGCGCCTTCACGCCCGCGAAGGATTTGACGATGCCGCGCATCGTCAGCAAGGGTTCGGTCATACGCTTGTTTGCCCGCGTTGTGAGCCCGCGCACGACTGCATCGTCGCGCGCGGGACGCCTGGTTGCCCGGCTCGCCCGAATTACTGGCTGGCGAGTTGTGCCTGCGTATAGAAACCGTCCTTCACGACGATATCGGCGTTGCTTTTGGTCAGGAGCGTCGGTTGCAGCAGCACCGTGTCGACCTTCTTCTTGCCGTTGTCGTATTGCGCGTTGAATGCGGGCTTCTGGCCCTTCGCCAGATCGACGGCAAGCTTCGCCGCTTCGCCTGCGATGAGCTTGAGCGGCTTGTAAACCGTCATGGTCTGCGTGCCCGCGATCACGCGCTTGACCGCCGCGAGATCGGCGTCCTGGCCCGAAACCGGCACCTTGCCCGCCAGATGCTGTGCGGCCAGCGCCTGGATCGCGCCGCCTGCCGTGCCGTCGTTCGACGCGACCACGGCGTCGATCTTGTTGTTGTTCGCCGTGAGCGCATCTTCCATGATGCGCAGCGCCGTCGACGCGCTCCACTCCGGCACCCACTGCTGGCCGACCACCTTGACGTCGCCGCGATCGATGGCGGGCTTGAGCACCTTCAGTTGCCCTTCGCGCAGCATCTTGGCGTTGTTGTCCGTGGGCGCGCCGCCCAGCAGGAAGTAGTTGCCCTTGGGCTGCGCGTTGAACACGCCTTGGGCCTGCAGTTCGCCGACCTTTTCGTTGTCGAAGGAGATGTAGGCATCGACATCGGCATCGAGAATCAGGCGGTCGTATGAGACCACCTTGATACCCGCCTTCTTCGCTTCGGCCACGACGTTGCCGAGCGTCTTCGAATTGAACGGCACAATCACGATCACATCGACGCCGCGCGAAATGAGGTTTTCGATCTGCGAAATCTGGCGCTCCTCACTGGCGTCGGCGGATTGCACCGAGACCTTCGCGCCCATTTTCTCGGCGGCAGCGACAAAATAATCGCGGTCGCGCGACCAGCGCTCGACGCGCAGATCGTCGATACAGAAGCCGATCTCCGGATGATCCTTGCTCGCGTGGGCGAGCGGCGCGGCCAGCGACAGGCTGGCAAGCACGGCGCCACAGACGAGCGAACCCAGAACCGAACGACGTTTGGCGAACTTCATGTCTCCACTCCTCGTGTTATCGCGCGCTGGCCGTGCGATGCGCGGCGGCGGCGCGTCGTTGCGTTATTGAATGGCGTTGCGAGTTTTCGTGCGAGTTCAGTGCAAACTGCGATGAAACGGCGCGCACGTTCCCACGCGCGCCAGCGCAATCGTGGCGGCGCGAGGATCGGACGCGGTACGGCAAGGGACTACGTTATTGCGGTCTTGCGATAAAGCGGGTTTAAATAATCCGAGCGCCTAATTCAAGCGCCGCCAGCAAACACCGGTTCGAGCGCGCGATAAAGCGCACCGAATGTCGGGCGGCGCGCCTCGCGATACCACGCGTGGCGCGCGGCATCGGGTTCGCGCACGGCCAGCACGGGTGGTTGCGGACACACCGATTCGAGCGAAGCATCCGGTTCGGCTGCAAGATGCGCGAGACGCGCCGCGCCCAGCGCCGGGCCGACTTCGCCGCCCGCGCGCAGCGTGAGCGCACGCCCGCTGATATCGGCGAGCATCTGCGTCCAGTAGGCGCTGCGCGAGCCGCCGCCGATCACCGTGATCGTCTGCGGCACGAGGCCCGCTGCATGCAGCGCATCCATGCCGTCGAGCAGCGCGAAACCCACGCCTTCGAGCGTCGCATTGGCGAGATCGGCACGCGACGTCTGGGGCGTCATGCCGTAGAACACGCCTTTGGCGTTGACGTTGTTGTGCGGCGTGCGCTCACCGCTCAGGTAAGACAGGAACCAGGGACGGCGCGCGTCGAGATCGGCATCCGTATGGGCTTCGGCATCGGCGAGCAGCGCGGCTACGCTTTCGTGGCCCGTCAACTGCGCGGTGAAGTCGAGGCAACTGGCTGCGTTGAGCATCACCGACATCAGGTGCCACGTGTGCGGCAAGGCGTGACAGAAGCTATGCACCGCAGAATCGGGATTGGCGAGAAAGCCGTCCGAGACCGCGAAATAGACGCCCGACGTGCCGAGCGACAGCATCGCGTCGCCCGGACGCACGATGCCTACGCCCACCGCGCCCGCAGCGTTGTCGCCACCGCCCGCCACCACGGGAATCTCGCGCAGGCCGAATTCGCGTGCGATATCGGCGCTCAGCTTGCCGGTGATCTGATTGCCCTCGAAAACCTCGGGCATTTGCGCACGCGTGAGCCCGCAGGCGTCCAGCAGCGCGTCACTGTAATCGCGTTTGGCCACGTCGAGCCAGAGCGTGCCCGCCGCGTCCGAAGGATCGGTGGCGAACACGCCCGTCAGCAGCCAGCGCAGATAGTCTTTCGGCAGGAGCACATGCGCGATGCGCGCGAAAATCTCCGGCTCGTGTTTCTTCACCCACAGCAGCTTGGGTGCGGTGAAACCCGGCATGGCGAGATTGCCCGCCAAGGCGTGCAGCTCGGGCGCTGCTCGCTCCAGCTCAATACATTCGGTATCCGAACGACCGTCGTTCCAGAGAATCGCTGGGCGCAGCACCTCGCCTTTCGCGTCGAGCAAAGTCGCGCCGTGCATCTGCCCGGTCAGGCCGAGCGCTTCAATGCCGTTCGTGTCGATGCCGTTACGGCGCACCGTATCGAGCAGATCGTGCAGCGCGCGCTGCGTGGCGCGCCACCAGTCCTGCGGCGCCTGTTCTGACCAGCGCGGCTGCGGGCGGCTCGCCGTGAGCGGCGCGCTCGCGCTGCCGAGCACGTCGCCCGCGCGGTCGAGCAGCACCGCCTTTACACCCGACGTGCCGAGGTCGATACCGATAAACATGTCTCCATCCTTTTTTCTTTGCTGCCCTGCTGCTTGCAGGACATGCAGGCCGGCGCTGCAAACAGCACCGGCTGCCATCACGGCCGCGTTTAGCGCTGGCCGTAAATCGCCTGGTTGACGACGTTTTCCAGGCGCTCCTGCTGTCCGCTCGCGTGCTGCGGATTCATGCCGTGCGCGGCGGCGTCGGCGGCCAGCGACGACAGCGAATAGCCACCCGAAAGAATCTTGCGGCCGAACTCCGTATCCCAGCCCGCGTAGCGCTGACGCTTGAACTGTTCGAGCCGGTCGTTCTCGACCAGCACCGCTGCGCGCTCCAGCGCAATCGCCAGTACGTCGATCGCGCCCACGTGGCCGTAGAACATGTCTTCCGGCGCGCTGCTCTGGCGGCGCACCTTGGCGTCGAAATTCATCCCGCCGGTCGTGAAGCCGCCATGGCGCAGGATCTCGTAGAAAGCGAGCGTGAGTTCCTCGACGCTATTGGGAAATTGATCCGTGTCCCAGCCGTTTTGCGGATCGCCGCGGTTCGCATCGACGCTGCCGAACACGTTGAGCGCATACGCCATGGCGATTTCATGATGGAACGAATGACCCGCGAGGGTCGCGTGATTGGCTTCGATGTTCACGCGGATTTCGTTCTGCAGTCCGTACTGCGTGAGGAATCCATGGACGGTCGCGACGTCGTAGTCGTACTGGTGCTTGGTCGGCTCCTGCGGCTTCGGCTCGATCAGCAGCGCGCCCTTGAAGCCGATGCGCTCCTTGTGTTCCACCACCATCGCCAGGAAGCGCGCAAACTGTTCGCGCTCGTGCACGAGGTCGGTGTTGAGCAGCGTGTCGTAGCCTTCGCGGCCGCCCCACAGCACGTAGTTCTCGCCGCCGAGCTTGTGCGTCGCGTCGAGCGCGTTGCACACCTGCGTCGCCGCATACGCGAACACTTCGGGGTTCGGGCTGGTGGCCGCGCCGCCCGCATAGCGCGGGTGCGAGAACAGGTTCGCCGTGCCCCACAGCAGCTTCATGCCGCTCGCCTGCTGCTTCTCGCCCAGGTAGCCCACCATGCGCGCGAAGTTTTCCTTGTAGTCCTTCAGATCCTTGCCTTCGGGCGCGACGTCGGTGTCGTGGAAGGTGTAGTACGGCACGCCGAGCTTCGTGAAAAACTCGAAGGCCGCATCGGCTTTTTGATGGGCGCGCTCCATGGCGTCGCCCGGCTGCTGCCACGGCCGGTTGAAGGTGCCCTGCCCGAAGATATCGACGCCCGGCCACACAAACGAATGCCAGTAGCACACGGCGATGCGCAGATGCTCTTCGAGCGTCTTGCCGAGCACTTTCTTCGTGCGGTCATAGTGGTGGTACGCAAGCGGATTGTCCGATTGCGGGCCTTCGTAGCGAATCGCGGGAATGGCTTCGAAATACGACATGGCGTCTCCATTTAATGTTGCGGCGCATCAGCGCAGCGCCCGGCAAGGTGACGCCATACTGCCCGCCTCGCCGGGCGAGCGGCAATTGCGAAATTGCGCGAGGCGAATAATGTTTCCTGCCAGCGCGCTGCTTTGTTCGCGCGCACGCGGCGCACCCGGCCTAAAATAACCAGACGCTTAAAAAGGAGCCGCCGCGCATTTTCATCGCGCGCGCCGCATTCAAGACGGAGACACTCGCGGAACTGACCGCGAAACCCTTACGCGCGCCACGCCATGAACCGTGCCCCCGCTTCCCCGACGCCCCATCCCGCGCACGCCGCCCACGCCGCCCATCCGGCTCATCGGATTGCGCTGCTGTTCAACGCGAACAAGGTGTACGACCGCGAGATCATCGCGGGCATTGGCCACTATTTGCGCTCGACGCGCGTGGCCTGGGATCTGTTTCTCGAAGAGGATTTTCGCTGCCGGCTCGATGGCATCGAGCGCTTCGATGGCGATGGCATCATCGCCGACTTCGACGACCCCGCCGTCGCTGCCGCGTTGCAGGATTCGCCGCTGCCTGTTGTGGCCGTCGGCTCGTCGTTCGAGGATGCGCAGCAGTACCCCGCCGGACTGCCCTATATCGCCACCGATAACCGCAAGCTCGTTTCGCTCGCGTGGACGCACCTGATCGGCGCGGGCCTGCCGCATCTGGCGATGTACAGCCTGCCTGTCGCGCAGGAAAACCGCTGGGCGCAGGAGCGCGAACTGGCCTTCGAAGCACTCGCGCGCGAGGAAGGCATGCAGGCGCCGGTGTTCAGGGGACTCGCCACCAGCGCACCGTCATGGAACCAGGCAAGCGAGCAGTTGCGCGAATGGCTGCATGCGTTGCCCAAGCCCGTGGGCGTGATCGCCGTGACCGATGCGCGTGCGCGCCATCTGCTGCAAGCGTGCCTCGTGCATGGCATCGCCGTGCCCGAGCAGGTCGCGATCATCGGCATCGATAACGACCCGCTCACCCGCACGCTCACGCGCATTCCGATTTCGTCCGTGATCCAGGGCACCGAGGAAATGGGCAAGACGGCCGCGCACTTGCTGCACCAGATGCTGCGCGGCGCGCGTTTTCCTGGCCGCAGGATCCTGGTGCCGCCGGTCGGCATCAACGTGCTCGCATCGACGAAGCACGAATCCCTGTCGAGCCCGCACGTCATGCGCGCGCGGCATTTCATCCGCCAGTATGCGTGCCAGGGCATCAAGACCGAACAGGTCGCCGATTACGTGGGCGTGTCGCGCTCGTCGCTCGAAGAATATTTTCGGCGCGAGTTGCAGTGCACCGTCCATCAGGAGATCCTGCGGCACAAGCTCGATGCGGCGAAGGCAATGCTCGCGAGCCGCGACGCGTCGAGCGCCGAAGTCGCGATCCGCTGCGGCTTCACCTCGCTGCAATACATGTACGCGGTGTTCCGGCGCGAACTGGGCTGCACGCCGCGCGAGTATCAGGACAGCGTGGCGGCGCCCTCGCCCTCGCCCTCGCCTTCGCGTGCCTCATCGTCGTGACATCGAACTGAATCTGACCGGCTAGCGGCCTTCCGACTTCCACCATTCAAGCCACATGAACAACCCACTGCACATGAGCCCGATCAGCGTCGAATCCTGGGGCGCGCTGCCTGGCGGCGATACCTGCCGGCTCTACACGCTGCGCAACGCGCAGGACATGAAACTGGCGATCAGCGACCTCGGCGCGACGCTGGTTTCGTGGCATGCACCCGATCGCGCGGGACGGCTCGCCGATATTCTGCTTGGCCACGACACGCCCACCGCGTACCTGAACGCGAGCACTTACATGGGCGGGCTGATCGGGCGCTGGGCCAACCGCATCGCGGGCGCACGCTTCACGCTTGACGGCATCGAGCACGCGCTCGATCGCAACGAGAACGGCAACCTGCTGCACGGCGGCGCGAACGGCTTTCACCGCGCGCTCTGGCAGGTCGAGGAAGATCGCGGCGCGCTGGTGATGCGCCTTGATTCGCCCGAGGGCGACGGCGGATTTCCGGGCAATGTGAGCGTCCAGGTGCGCTACTCGCTCGACGACGATGGGACGCTGACGATCGACTACGAAGGCGTCACGGACGCGCCCACGGCGCTCAACCTCACGAGCCACGGCTATTTCAACCTGAGCGGCGAAGCGGGTGCGGACATTCGCGGCCACATTCTGACGATCGATGCGGACGCGTTTTTCGAAGTCGATGAACGGATGATCCCGACTGGCATGGCGGACGTGTCGGGCAGCGCCTTCGACTTCCGGCACGGCGCGCCGCTGGGCGCGCGGCTGGACTGGCCACACGCGCAACTCGCGCGCGCCCGCGGCGTCGATCATTGCTACGTGCTGCGCGGCGGCGAGCTGGCCGGACAGCCGCACACGTTGCGCCAGGTGGCGAGCGTGTACGAGCCGGGCAGCGGGCGCGAGCTGACGGTCGCGACCGACCAGCGCGGGCTGCAATGCTATACGGGGAATTATCTGGAGGGCCAGCCGGGACGCCACGGCGCGCCGTGCGTGAAGCACGCCGGCTTGTGCCTCGAAGCGGGTGGCTTCCCGAACCAGATCAATATGGCGTCGCCCGACTGCGACGACGCCGTGTTGCGCCCAGGCGGCACCTACCGCCAGGTGACCCAGTACAAGCTGGGCGTGCGCGCCTGAAGCCGGCCTAAGAGCGCTTAAGAGACCTTGTCGTACTGGTAGACGCCGCGGCCCGTCTTGCGGCCCAGCTGGCCCGCCGACACCATCTCGCGCAGCAGCGGGCAGGCGCGATACTTCGAGTCGCCGAAGTCCTTCAGGAACACGTCCATCACCGAAAGACACACGTCGAGTCCGATCAGGTCGGCAAGCGCCAGCGGCCCGATCGGATGGTTCGCGCCCAGCTTCATGCCTGCGTCGATTTCCTCGGCGCTCGCCACGCCTTCGGCCAGCACGAAGAAGGCTTCGTTGATCATCGGCACGAGGATGCGGTTGACGACGAAGCCCGGCGCATTCTTCACGCCGATCGGCGTCTTGTCCAGGCGCTGCGCGAGCTCGCGCACGGCGTCCGCGACATCGGCGCGGGTTTGCAGGCCGCGAATCACCTCCACGAGCGGCATCATCGGCACCGGGTTGAAGAAGTGCATGCCGATGAAGCGCGAGGGCTCGGCCAGCGTGGTGGCCAGCGCCGTGATCGAGATGGACGAGGTGTTCGACGCAATGATCGCGTCCGCGCGTGCGGCCGCCTCGATCTGCTTGAGGATGCGCGTCTTGAGTTCGGCGTTCTCGGTGGCCGCCTCGATCACGAGATCGGCGCTGGACAGGCGCGCGTAGTCCGTCGAGGTTTCGATGCGCTTGAGCGCCGCATCGCGCACGGCGGCGTCGAGCTTGCCCTTCGAGACGAGACGCTCAAGGCTGTGCGCGAGCGTGGCCACGCCCCGCTCCAGCGCCGCGTCGGTCACGTCGATCATCACCGCCTTCAGGCCCGCGACGGCCACCGCCTGCGCGATGCCGTTGCCCATGGTGCCCGCTCCCACGATCCCCACTGTTTCGATTGCCATGCCTTGCTCCTCACTCCTTTATCTGCGACGCCGGTACATCGTCTATGGAAAACCGGTGATGCCGTGCACGTTGTGCAGTGCATCATAAGCAGAGAGTGTAACGGGTTGCGCGGCGCGAGGGTGGCCAGACGACAGGGGGTCATACCGGGGGGGGAGCGATGCGGGGGCCGATGCGCGGTACGGCGGACGGGAGCGCCCGCCGCAGCGGCCTAGAAGTTGTATTGCACGTAGATCTGGCTGAAGTTCAGGCCGGGGTTCGGCGTCTTGATGTCGGCGTTCGAGATGTGCTGGAAGCGAAATCCCGCCTGGTAATTCTGGTGCTCGCCAAACTGCGCGCCAATGCCCACCATGTCCGCGAACTGAAACGCGGTGGACATCGTGCGATCGGGGGTGAGCTCAACGTGCGTGAGCACGCGTATGCCCACGCCGGCCTCGATAAACGGCCGTATCCAGCCCGAATCCTTGATAAAGCGGAATACCGGCGTCACGCCGAACTCCCAGATATTCGGCTGCGACGCGGCGAGTTCGTCGAGTTTCCAGTAGGCGGCGTGAAACTCGCCCACCACCGTGAAATGGAAGCCGGCGATATGCCACCACTGCAAGCCCGGATCCCAGACCAGGCCAAGATCGAGCTTCTTCACGTCATGATCCGCAACGCCCGCGCCAAGCTGTACGCCGAACTGATCGGCGTGCGCCGCCGCTGCTCCAAAGGCAAGCGCCGCCGCGAACGCACAACGCGTCAGCCGGGCCTGCCACGCCCTTTTTCTTTCTGTCATGAACATCCCCGAAAAGGAACGACACTTCACGACGAGGCCGTTGCACGGCCTGCTCTCCCTTGCTACGGGTTTCTACTGCGCCACTGCGCGCGTAAGCGGACGCAGCAAAATCCGTTGCTGTTGAAAACGGCTTCGCAAGTACTTCGTTTGACTGACAGCCGTTTGCAAATAAGTAATGCAAAGTGCCGCCCAGTGTAGACGCGATTTAACAAGTCCGCTTGTTCGCTCGCACACGCCCGCATAGCAATGCTGAAGCTGACTTCTGGCTTTCAAGGGGGCGACGGGAACTGCAATGGGAATCACTCGCAGATAATCGCCGCCATTACTTCTGAATAATGGCGGCGATTATTGTTTTAAAACGGCGAGGATCAAAGAGCACAAATGTGCGATTGAATGGCGCGGGCAAACGCGGAGAATGATTGCCCGTCAAAGCGATATCGTTGCGCACACATCGATGTGCGCGCAACGACAAGTATGGAGTGAAAGACGGATTTACTGTTTGGCGCCTGCGCGATCGGTACGCGGGCCGAGACCTGGCAGACGCTTGATGAAACCGGTCGCGAGCGCCGTACCCACGAGAATCGTGAAGCATGCTTCGGCCATGCCGATCGACACGCGTTCGCCCAGGAAAATCGCCCCCCAGAGAATGCCAAAAATGGGGATCACGAACGTCACGGTGATCGTGCGCGCGGGCCCGATCGCCGCAATCAGGCGGAAGAACATCAGGTACGCGAGGCCGGTGCACACGATGCCCAGCGCGAGCGCCGCGCCCCACGCATGCAGCGACACCGCAGCATGAGGCCATGTGGCGACAGCGAACGGCGCAAGCACGATCGCCGCGGCAGTCATCGTCCCGGCGGCGACGGTGAGTGAATCGACGCCGGTCAGGTGGCGCTTGGTGAGGCTAGCCGCGACGCCATAGAGCGCTGACGCAACCAGCGCGGCGAGCGCGGCCAGCAAGGTCGCCGACGTGCTCGCGCCGTCACCGGCGCGCGTGGCGATCTGATCCCAGACCAGCGCCAGCACGCCGACAAAGCCGATCACGAGACCAACGATGCGCGGGCCGCTCAAACGATCCTTGAGCCAGACATAGGCCACCACGGCGCCGAACAGCGGCGTGGTCGCATTGATCACCGAAGTCACGCCCGCGGACAGCGTGAGTTCCGCCCACGCGAACAGGCAAAACGGCGCCGCCGAATTGAGGATGCCGACCACGAGCAGCGGCCAGGCGCGTGCGCGAAGGGTTGCCAGCGCTTCGCGCGGCGGACGGCGCGAAAACAGCACGAGCAGCAGGAACAGCGCGCCGATACCGACGCGCAACGCCATCAGCGGCGCCACGCCCAGATCGACCACGCCGACGCGGATAAACAGAAACGAGCTGCCCCAGAGGGAAGCGAGAAAAATGAGCTGAGCGAGTTGGATCGGATTCATGGGAGTGGCGCGGGGGCGCGCTCTGTTATGCCTGGTATCGCCGGGTGTTGCCGGCTATCGCCTGGTATTGCCGCGTTTTGCTTGTCGACGTGAAGCGTCCGGGCATGGCCGCATTTGCCGCGAAGGCGCAATGCGCGGAACCCGCATGTTGTCGCCATAACGGCGCCATGCGGAACGTGACAGAAACACCGGCGGAATTGCGCTAATCGTAAGCGGCGCGGCGTGTCTCTCATAGCGAATCATTCTCATCGATATGTGAGAAAAACTAACAGCCGATTCTTGCTCAGTTATTCTCGACTTACGCGACGCTAACCTTATGAATTCAAAGCGTTAACAGTCTGAGGAAAGGTCTGGCGCTATGTGCGGGAGCCCACATAACGGGGAAAACGGGCGGCGTAGATTGCGTGCAAAGGAGAACCGAGATGAAAAACTACCTTGCCGCCCTGCTCCTCCTGCCCGCCGCGATTGCCTTTGCCGATGGCAGCGAGTTTCCCGCCGACGCCACCACGCCCAGCGCCGCTGATATCCAGCAGCATCTGAACGGCAAGGCATTCGACATCAAGCTAAGCGATGGCAGCATGTGGCATGTTCAGTACGGCATGAGTGGCGACTACGATTTCAAATCGAGCAAAGGATTCGCCGACCACGGCGACTGGCAGGCCCAGGACGGCAAGGTGTGCAGCAAAGGCACGAAGATTCCCTACTCGTGCAACGACGTGCGCATGAAGGGCAATGACCTGTACCTCAAGCGCGACAGCGGCGAGGTGGTGGAGTTTGTCGAGGCGCGGTGAGGGGCACATGGAGCAGCGCCCGTGTGAAACGGCGCCGCTTTAAATGGCAGTGCAGCCGACGGCATACGCCTAATTTCAGACCTACCGGAAAAATCCGCCAACTCTTTGCCCACGCTCATATTCGCCATGACTGCCTTCTGGCAAATTTGCTGAAATTTCGCAAATTTGCTAATATCAGGACAGTATGTGGACGGTTACGTACTACAGCGAGCGGGTCAAGAAAGAGGTTTTTTCACTACCAGTCGGTATTCGCGCAGACTACTTCCGGCTATTAAACATTCTAGAAATGTTCGGTGCCGACCTCCGAATGCCGCATTCACGTGCGATGGGTGGTGGTCTTTTCGAGTTGCGCCCGCGTGGACGTGAAGGCATAGGCCGCGTGTTCTACTGCACCCAGCTAGGGCACCGCATCGTAGTCCTGCATTCATTCGTCAAGAAAACACAGGAAACGCCTGATGCTGAGTTGCGCATCGGACGCAAACGCCTCAAAGAGGTTTTGGACAATGGTTAGGTCAAAACGCCACGCCGAAATCGACGATCGATACGACCCAGTGCCTCACACGAAGGCCGACACAGATCGGATGATGCGGGATCCAGCATTTCGGGCGGCATATGACGCGCTGGAAGAAGAGTTTTCCGCCCTGGAAGCGCTCCTTACCGCTCGCAAAGAGGCGGGACTCACTCAGGCGCAGGTCGCTGAACGCATGGGGACGACAACCTCCGCTGTGTCTCGCCTGGAGTCGTGCCTTGCAAGCGAGAAACACTCGCCTTCACTTTCGACGTTACGTAAATACGCCGCCGCTTGCGGCAAGTCGCTGCGCATCTCGCTCGTGTAGGTTAACCACGAGGTGCGTGGATCGCAGGCTAAGGCACATTGCGTGCGGCCCGAGCGCTCATCACTTTTCCCGGCCACCAATGAAAAAAACCGCACGGTTTTGACACCGTGCGGGTTCTAACTTCTGGTCGGGGCGAGAGGATTTGAACCTCGATCGCCCCCAATAAAATCAATGACTTAAATAACTTTGATGTAACCAGCGTCACAGGTCAGTGTAACAGCCAAGCATCATGATGAACAGATCCGGCACGACAACAATCCACCGTCTGTATGCATAGCTAGGTCTCAAATGCACCTTGCCTTATGCCGCTTGCTCGCGAAAGTAGCTCAACTCAGGGGGCACTCAAGGCAGTTCAAAGAGAGCGTTGAACCAGTTAACAAAAGCGTCCGCACCGGGCGACCTAGGATCGATGACCTTTGCTGCAACAGCGTGCCCCATGCGCATCCCCGGTTCATCCTGCCATGCCAACCAAGTTCGAATTTTTGCTTTGGAAGAATGGTTTGCGCCTTGCGCTCCATCGCCATTTCGAAACGGTGCGGCGTGACTTCCTTTTGCCGAGGTAGACGAATCTTCTGCGTGCTGCAACAACGAACTTCCAGGAATCAGTGTAAGAGCAAAATCCTCGATCATTCCATTGCTTGCATTATTTGGCATAACCCAAAAATCAATCTTCGGGCACTCCAATCCATCGGCATCGCATAACCCTTTTATCTCAGCCACAACGTTCTCAAGACGTTGCTTGGCAGCAGCACAATCATTATCCGCATCCAAAACAAAACCAACGTGCGAGCGACCAGATTTAATCTTTGTATATGCAGATTTCGCTGTGATGGCGGACTTCCCTCCTGTTGAGCTTTCTCTTCCCGCCATCGCGATATCCACCAAAAATTGCTGCGGAGTCTCCCAACCTTCGATACGCGATCGCATAATAGCGCTAATAAGCGAAATATCGTCGTTACCCTCAACAATAAGGAGTCGTTTAGAGGGTTCCTTTTTAGACACCGCGAATCTCCTGATCTTCGTCTACCGCCGCCGCAATTTCCTCAAAATCATAGTGAACGGATTTTTTCCGTCGGGAATCAATCCGATGCGCCGCGATATCATCGCAGTTTATAGAGACACGACTCAGCCCTCTTATACAATCAAGACTGTGCGTGGTAGCAAAAACTTGCACATTAAAAAATCGTGCAAATTCAGATATAACGGTCCACATGGTTGTCGTCAGTGAATGATGTATAGCAGACCCTATTTCGTCAATATAAACCCTTCCGCCTTGCGTATTTGGGAACGCCAAAAGCAGAAACAAAATATGTCTGACACCATCACCAAACGAGCCAAGTGGCTGAGGCTCACTAACACCTTTAAGTTTAATGAAGAATGAGCTTAGGGTATTTGGGGTTTGCTGCAACGTCTGAAGCCCCTCAATATCCGGTATCATAATTCGAAGAAATTTTACAATTTTTGAAACTAGATCCTCGTTAAACGCAATCTTCGACCAACCATTATTTGCACTCCCGATATCATTTGCATCGGGGGTTATAAAAAGAACCCTTGACTGCGGACGTTGATTTGCGACCATCATACCGAGATGATTAAATGTATCAAACCTAACATCCGATCCTTCGAACAAGGGAATTTTAGGACTGGAGAAAGATCCACCTGTACCATCGGCACTATATGAATATTCTGCCTTAAGACCTACCTGGCCTTGAAGCATTACTCCAGCAGCACCAAGTTGTTGATATAAAAAATTCTCACTAGGCGAGGTCAGCAACTGCAATTGTGCATCGGAAGGCGTCGAAGGAGATACGAACCCGAGCTGAAGCTTATCGAAATCACCGTTCTTACTCCTCGTTTCTATCGAGAATTTTTCCTTACCCTCTGCAAGAGATTTCACATTAAACAGAGAATGCCTTACATCAACGTACTGATATAGTTGACTTTGCTGAAAAACATTTTTTAACCAACCACGACGCAATAATACTTGGAGAAGACTATTCCAATTTCCAGATTCGACGAAATGAAGCCCCTCCAACAATGTGGATTTTCCGGAGTTATTCATCCCGACGAATAGATTAATCCGATTTAAGCCGGAAACAGTGAAATCCGTAAAGCATCGGAAATCCTCAAAATGTATGGAATCGATCACACCATCACCTCGCTACTTAGATTCAATGTCATGTGTCTTCGCCCCGCACGAAGTTGCCAGCCTAGGTACCTGCTAGCATCAGTCTCGAATTTCGTCACCCCTACAACCTGTGCCTAAAAAAGGCTCTCGTCGATCACACAGCAGCCCTTGCGACAAATTTTACAGTACGGCGGAGTTGCCTTTGGGCAGCGCACCTACTGAACAGCATCAGGGCGACAACTCTCTTCACCAGCCGCATCTAGATGCGGATGTTTCATTGTAATTTTGACACCACCTCATGCTTCCGATAGCTCCTGCAATCTTACAAAACAACAGAAACGGAAATGCATTTCAGATGGGCAGCCTGTGCGCGAGTTGGTTCTCTTTGGGTATGCGGTAACGAAACCACGGAACGGCATGATTGGCGGTAACGTTAAAATACACTTTTCTACGTAAACGTTACCAGTTAAGATTCACGCACCTAAACGTTACTGAGTAGCTATGTCGATCCGCGCATACCTCCGAGCATCAACCGCAGACCAGGACGCAGACCGGGCGAGAGAATCGCTAACGGCGTTCGCAGCCGAGCACGGCGCACGCATCACAGCTTTCTATGTCGAGAACGCATCCGGCACGAAGCTGGATCGCCCCGCTCTAGATGAACTGCTGACGGAGGCGTACGCGGGTGACGTTCTGCTAGTCGAGGGTATCGACCGCCTTACGCGTCTAACGCAGGACGATTGGGAAGCGCTGAAAGCGCGCATTAAGTCTCAGAAGGTCCTGATAGTCGCGAAGTACGTACCGATGACTTGGAAATTGCTGGAAGCTACACAGGCACAAAGGAACGATTGGGCGCACGACGCCACGGAAACCGCCCTGCGCGATTTGATGGTGGAGTTAGCCGCAGCGAAGGCACGAGAGGACTATGAGGTCCGCCGCGAGCGCGCCTCGCAAGGTGTAGCGCGCCGTCGCCAGCGGGATGCCGCAGGGGAAACGGAAACAGCCGGTTACGCGGGCCGCAAGGCCGACACCAAGATGCACGCCCGGATTGTTGAGCTGCGCAAGGCCGGGTTCTCATACAGCAGGATCGTGGAAACCCTGAAAACCACCCGCCCCACCATTTCGCGTGCGCTGAAGGCCGCTGGGCTGGCTGCCTCCACGGCACAACCAAATACGGCCGGCGATAGCTGCACAACAATCCACCCTTGACTTTCACAAATCATATATGTAAGATCTTAATTAATTCTTCAGCGCCAACTGAAGATGAAAAACATATGACCAGCGCGCACTACGGCTCCCCGCATCCATCGGGGCGTCCTAGTGCTGCTGGCATTTCGCTTTCAACTGCTCTTTAACAATTCAGCGTATGGGATGCTGGCAATTGCTAGCGCCCGTCGGCCTCACTCAGGTCGTGACGCAGGAACGGCTCCCCAGCCTCGGGGCTATGAAGGATGTCGGCTCCACCTGCGAAAAGAAACCGAACTTCGCTTCGTTAAGCGGCCATCGAGGGCCGTTTTGCCAAGCGCGGTTGCCCTCTATCGTCCCGAGGGATACCACCGAAACAGGCTGCCCACCCGCCAATCGACGCGGGCACGCCAATGACCCAACTCGATCTTTATCCAACCATTTTATTTAGGAATCCTGCTTATGAAGAAACAAATCCCGGCATCGTACCCTGCCCCGCATGACGAGCTTATCGCTGCTATCGCTGACTGCGAGACCGTAGCCACAAAGCTCCGCACACTTGAAGCTGCGGTGAGGGAGTTGCCCGGAAAACTTGCTCGCGCTGAGACTGCTGTGCTCGAAGCCGAGCAAAAGCTCGCTAGCAAAGAGGTGGAGGCACTTTTGCCCAGCCCTGATGACATCGACTTGGAGATTGCCACTCTTGAAGATGACGTAGAGCGCGCCCGCGCCGCCGCCGCTCGTCTTCAGCGGCAATCGGAGGCGCTCGATTCAACCGGCGAGAAACTGAATGCCGAGATGCAGGCCGCGCAAGGTGCGCTGAACCTCGAACTAAATATCCTCGTGGATGAAGCGCGCGATGTTCTAGCAAACCGAATCGTGGAGAAGGCCGATGAACTCGGAGAACTATACGCAGCGTATGGCGCATTCGCTTATGCCGCTGGAGCCAATGCCGATTGGTTACACCTGGCGCACGTAAGCGACCCGCGACACGCGATGCAAATAATCGGCACAGGACGGACATCCGACGCTGCACAGAACATCTTGAGCCAGCCGAAGCACGACGACTCTGCCGAGGCGAAGTCCATCCGCCCGGCATTGCAGCCAATGGCGAAGGCCCGCGCACTCCTGAAAAAACACGAATACACCCCGAGGGCACAGCGGATCAAGCCGGGCAACAGTCTGCGTGGATCTTCGCATGGGCCAAACGGCGTGCCGGATGCGCCGACGAACCGCAGTGCGGGCGGAGTACGCTAATGCTTGTTCCGAATCTGTTTTCCACCGCAGTTCGCCCCGTGAGGGGCGTCCCCGCCGACACTAAATACGGCATCGTTCACGACATCGCCGTTATTCCAATCGCTGGCACGCTCACTCAGCACGCCACAGACGACACGACCGGATACGACTGGATCAAGGCGAATTTTTTGCAGGCGTTGGCAGACTCGAAAGCCAATGCAATTGCCCTTGTTATCGACTCAGACGGCGGCGAGGTCGCGGGGTGTTTTGACCTCGTAGACCTTATTTACGCGTCGCGTGCAGTTAAACCGTTGCTCGCCATTTGCTCCGAAACCGCGTATTCAGCCGCGTACGCCATCGCCAGCGCATGCGAGCAAGTGACGGTGCCGCGTACAGGCGGTGTCGGCTCGGTGGGCGCCATTTCGAGCCATGTTGATATTTCGGGTTCGCTCGCACAGCAAGGTATCGTCGTAACGCTGATCCATAACGGCGACCATAAAGCAGATGGGGTCGAGACTTCCCCGCTAACGCTGACAGCCCGCGCTCGATTCCAACGCGACGTTGACGCGATGGGCGAATTGTTCGTAACGACCGTTGCCCGCAATCGAGGCTTGTCATTCAAAGCAGTTCGCGCAACCCAAGCTGATACGTTTTTGGGCCAGGCCGCAATAGATGTTGGTTTTGCCGACGCGGTCATGAGTCCAGACGCTGCCTTTATCGAACTGGCAACACAGCTTCGGGAGGCCGCATGAGTTACGCGTCGCTCGCGGCTGACGCCGAACGCATGGCAATCCCCCTGTGGCTCTTGCCGTATGAGCGCCGGGGAAAGAAAACAGCCGAGAAGCTCCGCGTCGAACTTATCCGGCGCTTACTTGGTCCAGCGCATGAAGGCTTTCGCGGCAAGTTGGCCGACATTGACGAACATCTAAGCCGCTTGGTCGATTGCAGTCAGGGCCGCCACGGACGCGCGCTCCAGATTGCGTTGACGGCGTATGAAACCTCCCAGCGCAATGCGGCTGAACTTGCCAAGCGGACGGTAATGCGCAGACCGAATCGGAAGGAAGTGTTGCTTCTTGAGGCTGATGTACGGCAATGGGCGATTGTTTCCCGTGCTGGATTCGCGGTCTATCGGGCTGCTCGCGCCGTGCGCGGTGAGGACGAACTCGGCATCTTGCCACTGTCCGAAGCTGCTGACTCCTCTCAACCTTGGCCTGTCCCGCGACCAGCCCCCGCGAACGCCGAATCGGAAACGCTTGTAGCGGCTAGTCACAAGGCGGTCGATGCCGCACGTATCGAGGTGGACACCGCGCCCCGCCGTCCGCTTGTGCTGATTCCGGGATACGAGCATTGCACGCCGAAACACACGGCTCCGCAAAGGTTCGTGGCCGAACTGGAACGGTTCATCACTCGTCTTGAGTCTGAGATCGGCGGGAAGGCAGAGACCGTGGCTTGATCGTTTACACAGGTCTTAGCGTGGGGCGGCTTGCCCTCAAACATGCCACCCCACACGAGGAATATACGGAGAACTCTCTAACAGATCAGATTCAAGCTCTGAACAGGGAAGTATCCGGAAACTTGGGAATTTCCCGCTTTCTATGGGGGGAAGCCCCCTTGGAGAATACTTGGAAGAAGAAAAACTAGCTGCTGAAGTTCACCGAGCGCTGTCCAGCGATCCCGAAATGTACATCGCCGCCACGCGCTCTAACATGGAACGGACAGCACTAGCGGCAAGCAGCAAGGCCGCTGAATACGGACACTCGATCTCAATAAAGACTGCGGTGTACCAGAACGACGGCTCATACGAGTGGCCGACCACCTTGGCCCGCATGGTCTGCGAGTCGCCTGGCTTGGCGCATAGCAAAAACGCCGAGATTGCACGGATACTTACGGGACGTTTAGAGATGGCAAAGCCGTTCCCGGTCGCAAAACTTAGCAAGCCACTGTCAGAGGCAGCTAAAAAGATGGTCCGCCCTATTCTGGCCGAACACGGCTACGAGACCTCGGACATCACCACCGGTACGGATATTGTTCGAATCGTTCGTAACAACGTGCGTTCGGGTGCCGCTGTACCGCAAACCATCACCACGAAGTTCTACGCTGACCGCATCGAGCTTGATGGTCGGAGCTTCCAATACCGACAGCGAGACCGTGTACCGACCGGCCACGCATGGCACGACTTGAGCCTCCGGCTGACTATTGGCGTTGCTGGCGTGGATGTGCCATTGGCTGCGGTATTGAAGCTGCGCAATATTGGTATTGGCGAGTTCATACAGGCCGACGAGACTGCAATCGCTAACGGAACTGCCGATGAGATCGCGCGCCGCCGGCAGATCAATCAGGTTGGTCGAGCCCACCCGACCGCATTGCGCCTCGTACAGGGCACGATTCCGTCCGACGGTGAAAATGTTGCTGCGCACGCTCGACGCACATGGGCCACTCTCGCCAATTGAGACCAGGAGAGCGGCCGATTGAATCCAACGACTACACCTTAGTCAGGTCGTACCCAGAAGCCTTCGCGCAATTCAGCATTGCGTTCAGATAAGTCGTGGTCGCGTTGGACGAAGCCTAGTCGTATCCCACATTGCCGTCAGGCACCCGTGGATGTGGGAATGTTTGAGAGCTCAACCACGGCAGAAATTTATTCAGATCGGCACCAGCTGGCGCGTACCACACGCGCAACTTGTTATCCCAGCGTGCACCTGCGGCCTTTGCCCGATCCTTCTCAGCGTACGGAACATTAAGGCGCGTTTGCACGAGAGCTGTCCGCGCCGAATAGCTGCGACTTGGGGGCCGACGATATTCGTGCACGACATCGTTAAGTTCGCCTTCGGTGACACCTGCTTCGAGCGCGGCACGTCTCGCTGCGTACATTTCGGCCTGCAATTCTGGCTGCTCATCCTTCGCGATGCACGAAACGCTGACGGCCCTGACCATCAACGCCCGGAATCGAGCTATTGCATCTCGCCGTCCTTTCGCTTCGCCCTCGTAATCTGTCTCCATAGGTCTGCGCGCTCCTCTTTGGCAGAGATCGAGTTAGTTTTTGCACGAACCAATTCTACATATTTCACGATATTTATTCAATTTGTTAACTTTTAGTGCCAAATATCACAATATTATTGAAATTATCTTGTGCCTTGGGTGCCATGTGATGACTCTAACCATCTTGAGACCATCGAAGGTGGCACAGGGTGACTGGTTAGCACTTCGCTGGCTGGACATACCGACGCTCAACCGACGTGAAAATCGTTGGCAAGGTTCGCTGGATAGCCAACATACGCAAACAAAAGACATTTTCGACTGCCAGCCTCAAAGTTGACGCGCGCAACCGCAACAACCGAGCAGCGTGCTATCGTCAGCGCCATGAGAAAGCCACGTACACGCATGCACGCCCCTTCGCACCCAGGCGAAATCCTGCGCGAAGACATTGTTCCCGGCCTAAAGCTCACTCCAGAGAAGGCCGCCGCGCAGCTCGGTGTGCAGCTGGACGACTTTGTGCGCGTATTGAGCGCCGAGGCCCCCGTTACTGCTGAACTGGCTTTACGGATTGAGGCGTGGCTAGGTGTCGATCACGGCGGCGACGCTGAGTTCTGGCTACGGATGCAGGCGAGCCACGATCTATGGCATGCACACCAGCGCGGTGTGGCCGCTGAAGTTATGCCCGCGCCGGGATGTCATCCCTCCACGAAACCGGAAGCGCTGCGGAATCCGCAAAACAACATGAGCCCGATCCACCCCGGAGAAGTGCTGCGCGAGGACTTCATGATCCCGGCCGGCCTTGACGCTGCGACGCTCGCCGCCGAGCTAGGTATGCCCAGCGTGGTTCTTGATGCGATCCTTGCTGAGCGACGCGGCATCACATTTGAAATCGCCTGCCGCATCATTGAGCGGTTCGGTGGAGACGTGGCGTCTTGGCTGGCGCTTCAAGCTGAGTATACGAAGGCCAAGAAACGTCGGTGGCGTATTCCCAGCCCGGAAAGGGAGGCCGAGATCCAGCGCGGTATTGCAGAGGATCCCATCGACGCTGCGGAACTGTCGCCGGAACAAATGAAGCGGCTGCGTTCAGATCGCGACTGGCGGCTCGAAAAATACACCTATCGGATCGTTTGGTCTGAGGAGGATCAAGAGAACGTCGGCTTGTGCGATGAATTCCCTAGTCTGAGCTGGCTTGAACCAACGAAGGAAAACGCGTTGGCCGGAATTCGCCAATTGGTCGCGGATTGTCTGGACGAAAGAATCGAGGACGGGGAGCCATTGCCATCGCCGATTTCTCAAAAGAGCAAGGAATGAGTTAGGCGTATCCCGTGGGCGTGCGTGGAGGCCAATCTTACGGACACTGTAATGCTTAAGGGCCATGTGAAGGCAAATGGTAAGCACCCTCCCCGTTTCAAGGTACTCCTGGCACCCTCTTTAAGCGAGGGCACTGCGCGCGCCCGATCTTCGTCTAGCTACAAAATTTTCAGATTTGGGTAACAGGTAACAGATTAGGGTAACAACGCCCGCACGACAGGCGTTCCAGGCCAGAAACACAGGTAACGCGCCTGTTACCCGATTAACACCGAAATCAATAGCAGCACCTACTCCGCTCTTTTGCCTACAACGGGATTGCCCCGACAACTGTCGTGAGCATGGCCAGCAATGTAGCTACGGCGGTCCAGCGGGCCGCCCGCGCATTCAGCGCCGAACCCTTGTTGTACGCGTCCATGATCGCGACCGTCCAACTTATTTGGTACGCGTGCGGGTCTACCGGCGCAATCGCGTTAGGTTCGTCAGCCCAAAATGGGACGATGGGAACCCTGCTCGCTAGAAGCCATAGGTACGCGGCGCGTAAGCCGACTAAGGCGGCCACCAAAGCAATAGCCACGGTCAAGATATCTTTCATGGGCGAACGATCGAACATTTTCAGACGATTCTGGCATGGAAACTCGCCATGCGATTCACTTCGGTATATTGCGATGATGTAACAACCGGCGAGGCCAAACGATGGGGCGCTCTACGAAGGACGAAAAAAAGCGGGAGCAAGAACGAAGAATTTTCGAAATGTTTGCCAGTCACATAACGCTGCCCGCTGGTGAGATCGTCTACGACGATAGGCCCGATGTTCTAATTGACGGCCCGCGAAAGATTGGCGTCGAGATAACCGACCTATATCTTGCGGACGGCGACGACCCGACAAGCGAACAGGTGCAGAGACGTTGCAGGGAGGCCGTACTAGAGCGGGCGCAAAGGCTATATCTATCAACAGGGGGCCGCCCCATCGAGTTTCACTTTGCCTTTGCGATTGAGCGCCCAATTCAAAGCGTTGAACCGCTCGCGGTCGCCATCGCGCAGCTAGCCTCACGCCTCCAACACGAGCATTCCGGGCAGATCCCAGACTACCTGTTCGATCACATACCCGAACTGGATTGGGTGTACTGGAACGGGAAGGAATATCCAGACGCCCGATGGAAGATCACGCAAAGTTACAGCACTCCGCTACTCGCGTTGCCTCGCGTTGCGAAAGCAATCGCGGAAAAGACAAAGTCGGCGGCCAAGTATCGGCCCTGTGACTGCTACTGGCTCTTGATCGTTGTGGACTTCTGGAATCCCGCGCAGGATCAAGATACCTCCTGGCCAGAAGGTGCCAGCGTCCACTCAGGCGCGTTCGAAAGAATATGGATCTACCGCACACACTGGGAACCGATCCAAGTGCCCGCATATCGGTAGATCCGACAACGGGCGCACTGGGAAAAGTACTTCCGGTCAACTGTCCCGCGACACCTTCGGGAAGCGAACCCGGTTAAGTGCGGCATACATGACAGGCAGGGGCACGTGTGTATAGACCTTCTTGCCAGTCGAACCGCCTACGGCGTGACCCGTTATCGCGTCTTGCGTTGCCTCGGCCACATCCAAGGCGTTCATATCCGTTCGTATCCAGTGCCGGAACTTGTGCGAACCGTTCAGCCTGCCGGCGGGCAACCCCGCCGCGCCCCGGAACTCTTTGAACCATTGCACGGCCGTATCCGCAGGGCCACGCGCGCGACCGGCCATAGACGGCAACGCAGGGGCATCGCCGCCTTTGCCGTCCATGACCTCAGCCAACCACGCGCTAAACCACACGTCGGCCAACAAATGATTGGCAAGCGGTACGGTGCGCTCTGAGTCCGCAGTCTTGACGGTCCCGGCCTCAGCCGTAATGCGGATCGTCGTCATCCCGTCTTGACGCTGAAAGTCTCCGCGCCGCAACTGCGCTATCTCTCCGATCCGTGCGCCGGTGTGCTGGAGCAGCATAAGCAACGCACGCCCGTCCGTGGGCTTGACGTTCTGCCACTCGGGCACGTCGCTCATCCGATCAGAAAACAGCGCATGGCCGTATATCCGAGCCAGCTCATCGTCACTCCACGGCCCCCGCTTTTTCGCTCCAATGGACTTATCAATAGCCAAGTCCAAAAGATTCCGGTCGATAAGATCATCCTTCACCGCGACATTGAGCAGCGCCGTAATGTAGGAGGCGTGGTTGTGGGCCGTCTTTGCCCCGAACGGCCTTCCCTTATCGAGCAAGAACGCGACAAATTGCGCACCATGCGCTTTCCTGAGATCACGCAATGGCACAACGCCAACAGCTTCCTCGAACAGATCTAGCGCCTTCTCGGCTCGTTTGACGGCCTCTGGCTCTGCGCTCGTCCGTCGCACCCACGACGGGATTACGTCACGAAGATTCTTAGGCCTCTGGGCCGCTGCCGGTGCATCGACCTTCGGAGCAGTGGCCGCCAATGCTTCATCCTGTTGAAGACGCCTAAGTGCTTCCCTTGCTGCAAATATGCGCTCAGTTTCCTGCGCAATTAGATCTTCCCGGCGGTCATGCTCCGCAATTTCTTGTTCTTCGGTTTGGTAGGACTGCTCGTATGCTTGCTCGTCAGCCTCCACCTGCTCCCGCTCAATCTTGTCGCGCTGCCGCTCAGACGTGGCCGCCACAAATGCGGCTGATACGGACGCGCGCACGCTTTCCGCGACCTTGTCTGCGTCGCTGAGATTGCCCCTACGCGCTGCTGCAAATTGCGCATCAGTGATGACTGTATGCGTCGCGGCCAGCCGCTTGGCTTCGGCGTAGTCGTGAGTCTTCAGCGAAAACACAAGCTGCTTTCGGCCAAAGTGCTGCTCTAGATCAACGGGAATTTTGCGACGGAAGTACCAGACGGTACCGCGCTTTTGAAGATGATTTGTCATGGCGGGCAGGAGTGTAGCAAGTGTCAATGACACCGGCCACACCCTGCTTTAAGCCATTGATTTCTTTGATTCTTTAACGAAATCAAAGAGATATCTGGTCGGGGCGAGAGGATTTGAACCTCCGACCACCTGCACCCCATGCAGGTACGCTACCAGGCTGCGCTACGCCCCGAGAGCTAGAAAGTATAACAGACCCTTTTGCCGATTTGAATGGCCTAAATGCAATTCGTCGGAAAGAATCTTTGCAGGGTCGCGAAACGACGCTGCAGAAGCAACGCAACACTTAGCGCCCAAGCAAATCGAGCACGTGCAGCAGCTCTTTACGCAACTGGTCGACATCGACGCTCGCCATGTTGCCTTCGCTCGCCGGCACTTCATCGGCGACGCCGGGCGCGGCCTCTTCCACCACCGCGCCATGCGAATCAAGCCGATTGCGTGCGCCGTTGATCGTGAAGCCCTGTTCGTAGAGCAATTCGCGAATGCGCCGGATCAGCAGGACTTCGTGATGCTGGTAGTAGCGCCGGTTACCGCGGCGCTTGACCGGCTTCAACTGCGTGAACTCCTGCTCCCAATATCGCAGCACATGGGGCTTCACTCCGCACAGCTCGCTCACTTCGCCGATCGTGAAGTAGCGCTTGGCGGGTATCGGAGGCAAGACGATCTTTTCGATTGTCGATGTCATCGCCGGGTTGCCGTCGTGGTGGTTGCGCAAAGTGGCGTTGCCGCCAGAGTCCGATGTTGCGTCCGTTATTGCGTCTGGTATTGCGTCCGTTGTTGCCAGTCACGCCCGCTGCACTTCCCCCGTGCGGGCGCGCGCGGGTCGTCCCGCGCAATGATGCCTTGATCGATCGCTTCCTGGCTGATCAGCGCGGGAAGCTTGCCTCGGCGCCGCTTTCCACGAGTGCCTTGAGCTTCTGGCTCGCGTGGAACGTCACCACGCGGCGCGCGGCGATAGGAATGGCTTCGCCAGTCTTCGGGTTGCGACCCGGACGTTGCGGCTTGTCGCGCAACTGGAAGTTGCCGAAGCCCGAAAGCTTCACGCTGTCACCGCCTTCGAGCGCGTCGCGAATCACTTCGAAGAACGCTTCGACCATGTCCTTGGCTTCGCGCTTGTTGAGTCCGACGTTGTCGAACAGCAGTTCCGCGAGTTCGGCTTTGGTCAGCGTGGGCGTATCGTTCGCGGCGCTTGCCGACGAGGCAGGAATGTCGCGAATCATGGCGCTACGCTGTGCCGCGAGAAGGGCTTCGAAATCACTCGAGTTCATTTCGTTCATCTATCTTTGAAATGGCGCGCTTCCGGGTTGTCAGCACTGCAATCAGCACTGCGCAAACCGGAAGCCACTGTCGGTACGTGATGAGCCAGCAGGCTTATCCGCGCAACCGGGCGCCAAACACTCGAGCCAGGCGATCCACCAGGGACTTGATGGCCGCATCGACCGTTTCGTCCTGAAGGGTGCCGCCAGTATCTTGCAGGGTCACCCGGAAGGCAAGGCTTTTCTCGTCCGCGCCAAGTCCGGAAGTATTTGATTTTGCACGAAATTCATCGAACAACGCAACCCTCTGCACAATCCGTGCAGGCTCTTCCTGAATGCCCTTGTGGAGCTCGTCGAGCAGCGCCTGAACCTCGATCTTCTGGTCGACGACCACTGCGATATCGCGTCGCACCGGCGGGAATTTCGACACGTCCGTCGGCGTCGGCAACTCGCGCGCCATCAGCGCGTCGGCTTGCACTTCGAAGACGATCGGCGCGTGCGGCAGGTCGTACTTCTGCATCCAGCGCGGATGCAGTTCGCCAATCCAGCCCACTGCACGGCCGTCCACTTCCACGCGTGCGCTGCGTCCCGGATGCAGCGCCGGATGTTCCGCCTTCACGAAACGCGGCGTTTTCTTCGAGCCCAGACCGGCGAACAACGCTTCAAGATCGCCCTTCACGTCGAAGAAGTCCACGCCGCGCGTCTGCGCGCCCCACTGCTCGTCGAGCGCGGGGCCGTAGGCGAGCGCGCCGATCATCTTCGGTTGCGCGAAGCCTTCGACCGTCATCTCGTCGGCCTTGATCGACGCGTCGTGCAGGAACACGCGGCCTGCTTCGAACACGCGCACGCGGTCAGCGCGGCGGTTGAGGTTGTGGCGCAGCACGTTGACGAGGCTGCCGATGAGCGTCGTGCGCATCACCGAAAGCTGGCTCGCGATCGGGTTCAGCAGCTTCACCGGATTCGCGTTGCCCGCGAAGTCGAGTTCCCACTCGGCATCGACAAAGCTGAAGTTGATCGTCTCGGCGTAATCGCGCGCGGCGAGCGCGTGACGGATCGCGTGAATCGAGCGGCGCGTTTCGTTGGTCGCGCGCATTTCGCTGCGAGCGACCGGCGGCAGCGCCGGGATCTTTTCGACGCCGTAGATACGCGCGACTTCTTCGATCAGGTCTTCTTCGATTTCGATATCGAAGCGGTACGGCGGCGGCGTGACGCTGAAGGTTTCGTCGCCATCAGTGCCTGCGCTGCGCTCGAACGTGAGGCCCAGACGCGTGAAAATCTCTGCGATTTCATCGGCGCCAATCTTCACGCCAATGATGCGGTTCGCGCGCGCGACGCGCATCTTCACCGCTGCACGCTGCGGGACGTTGACGGTCTGGTCGTCGATCGGGCCGGCTTCGCCGCCGCAGATGTCGAGGATCAGTTGCGTGATGCGCTCGATATGTTCGACGGTCGTCGACCAGTCCACGCCGCGCTCGAAGCGATGGCCTGCATCGGTCGAGAAGTTGTAGCGGCGCGAGCGGCCACGGATCGCATCCGGCCACCAGAAAGCGGCTTCCAGATAGATGTTTTTCGTGTCGAGCGTGACGGACGTGCTGTCGCCGCCCATGATGCCCGCGAGGCTTTCGATCTCGCGTTCGTCGGCGATCACGCCCACGGTTTCATCGACTTCGACGGTGTTGCCGTTGAGCAGCTTGAGCTGTTCGCCCTTCTTGCCCCAGCGCACGTCCATCGAGCCGTGGATCTTGTCGAGATCGAACACGTGCGACGGACGGCCCAGTTCGAGCATCACGTAGTTCGAGATGTCGACGAGCGCCGAGATGCTGCGCTGGCCCGAACGCTCAAGGCGCTCGACCATCCATGCCGGCGTCTTCGCGTGCGCGTTCACGCCGCGGATCACGCGACCCGAGAAGCGGCCGCACAGGTCCGGCGCCGAGATCTTCACGGGCAACGTTTCGTTGAGCTTGACTTCGACCTTCGGGAACACGGGCGCTTGCAGCGGCGCGCCGGTGATCGCGGCGGTTTCGCGCGCGACGCCGTACACCGACAGGCAATCGGCCTTGTTCGGCGTGAGCTTGATTTCGAAGATGGTGTCGTCGAGGTTCAGCGCTTCGCGGATGTCCTGGCCGATCGGTTGGTCTTCCGGCAGGATCATCAGGCCGCTATGGTCTTCCGAGAGCTTGAGCTCACGCGCCGAGCACAGCATGCCCTGGCTTTCCACGCCGCGCAGCTTCGAGAGCTTGATCGCGAAGGGCTTGCCGCCCTCTTCCGCGGGCGGCAGTTCCGCGCCGACCAGCGCGACCGGCACCTTGATGCCGGGCGCGACATTGGGTGCGCCGCAGACGATCTGCAGCGTCGCGCCGGTGCCGGCGTCGACCTGACAGACGTTGAGCTTGTCCGCGTCCGGGTGCTTCACGACTTCCAGCACGCGTCCCACGACGATCTTCGTGGTGGGGGGCGCTGCCGGGCTCAGGCCTTCGACTTCGAGGCCGGCCATCGTGAGCGCGTGGGCCAGCTCATCGGTCGTGAGCTTCGGATCGACAAAGCTTCTCAGCCAGGATTCGGGGAATAGCATTTGGTTTTACGTTCCAGACAGATTGTGACCGTCGCGAAGCGGGTTCTCGCGCACCCTTCGCAGGTGCTGCGTCCGCTTCGCGCTCTGCAAGCGACAAGGTCGCAGCGGCGTCGCTGCGGTGTGCTTCGGCTTAAGCGAACTGGCGCAGGAAGCGCAGGTCGCCTTCGAAGAACAGACGCAGATCCTGCACGCCATAACGCAGCATCGTCAGGCGTTCAAGACCGCTGCCGAACGCAAAGCCGATGTAGCGCTCCGGGTCGAGACCCATGTTGCGGATCACGGTCGGATGCACCTGGCCCGAGCCCGAGATTTCGAGCCACTTGCCCGCGTTCTTGCCGTGCTCGAACATCATGTCGATTTCCGCCGACGGCTCCGTGAACGGGAAGTACGACGGACGGAAACGCACCTGGATGTCGTCGCGCTCGAAGAACTTCTTCAGGAAGTCGGTGTAGACGCCCTTCAGGTCCGCGAAGCTGATGTTCTCTTCGATCCACAGGCCTTCGACCTGGTTGAACATCGGCGAGTGCGTGGCATCGCTGTCCACACGATACGTGCGGCCCGGCACGATCACCTTGATCGGCGGCGTGTGCGTGCGCGCGTAGCGCACCTGCATCGGGCTCGTGTGCGTGCGCAGCAGCAGCTGACGGCCATCGGCGTCCTTGCCGTCCACGTAGAACGTGTCCTGCATCGAGCGCGCCGGATGGTTTTCCGGGCTGTTCAGCGAGGTGAAGTTGAACCAGTCGGTTTCGATTTCGGGACCGTCGGCCACGTCGAAGCCGATCGAACCGAAAATCTGCTCGACGCGTTCCCACGTCTGCATCACCGGATGCAGGCTGCCCGTGCCCGTACCGCGGCCCGGCAGGGTGACGTCGATCGCCTCGGAGGCGAGACGCTGGTTCAGGAGCGCATCGGCAAGCGCCTGGCGGCGCGCATTGAGCGCGGCTTCCACCTGCTGCTTGACGGCGTTGATGCGCGCACCTTCGGTCTTGCGCGTTTCCGGGTCGAGCTTGCCAAGACCCTTGAGCATTTCGGTCAGCGCGCCCGACTTGCCCAGAAAACGAGCCTTTTCGTTTTCAAGCGTGTTGACGTCGGGTGCGGAAGCGAAGGCGGTTTGCGCGTCGGCGACAATCTGGTCCAGATCCATTGATCCCATCTTTTCAGCGTCAGTGTTTGAGACTTGAGCGGTGCGTTGCACGCCGCCTTGTGCGAGTGTGGCGCACTTGCGTGACGCACAATCGACGCACAATCGCGACGGCATGAAGGCACTGCATGAAGCGGCGCAACGGGCCGCATCAGGCGGCGCGTAAAACAGAAGCGCGCAGGAAGCGCTTCACCAACAAAAACGGGGCTCGGTGAGGAGCCCCGTTTTTGTTGCAGCATCACCGAAACAACCGGATGCTGCTGCAACGAACCTGCGCAATACCTGAACTTAGGCAGCGACGGCGGCCTTCACCTGCTTGACGATCGCAGCAAATGCAGCCTTGTCGAACACAGCCATGTCAGCCAGAACCTTACGGTCGAGTTCGATCGAAGCCTTCTTCAGGCCGTTGATGAACACGCTGTAGGTCATGTCGTGCTGACGCACCGCTGCATTGATACGCGTGATCCACAGTGCGCGGAACACACGCTTCTTGTTGCGGCGATCGCGATAGGCGTACTGGCCTGCGCGCATGACCGCCTGCTTGGCGATGCGATAGACGTTATTGCGACGGCCGCGGTAACCCTTGGCCAGGTTGATGATCTTCTTGTGGCGGGCCCGTGCGGTAACCCCACGTTTGACTCGAGGCATTAGTTGCTCCTATGAGTTGTCGGTTGAGGATTACGCGAACGGCAGCATTGCGCGCACGGACTTCAGATCGGAATCATGAACGGCCGTTGCACCACGCAGATGACGCTTGTTCTTGGTGGTCTTCTTGGTCAGGATGTGACGCTTGAAGGCTTGACCGCGCTTGACGGTACCACCCGGACGAACCACAAAGCGCTTGGCGGCGCTTTTCTTGGTCTTCATCTTGGGCATGACAAAAACTCCATTTATTTGATGGACATGGGTGTGCGGCTGGCTCCCGCGCGCGGCTTGCGCCATGCGTTTTTGCCCTCATACCGCCCTTCGAAACCCACTCCACTTGTTTTGGCGACTGGCTGCTCTAAAAAAGACAAGCTTGCCGCCGCTTTCAGGAAAAAGCGTCCACCTGCCGCACTTGCGTGCAGCGCGCGGGCGCCATTTCCGGAACCTGCTGCATGTCTGCGCCCACCAGCCGGCGAGCGAGACAAAGAGAACTGCCTGAACGTCGCGCAGTATAAAGGTGCAAAGCACCTCACACCGCGCGCCGAATCACTTCTTTTTCTTCGGCGAGAGCACCATGATCATCTGGCGCCCTTCCATCTTCGGCATCTGCTCAACCTGACCGACTTCTTCGAGGTCGGTGCGCAGGCGCTCGAGCATACGCATGCCGATTTCCTGGTGAGCCATTTCGCGGCCGCGGAAACGCAACGTGATCTTCGTCTTGTCGCCGTCCTCAAGGAACCGGATGAGATTGCGCAGCTTGACGTTGTAATCGCCGTCGTCGGTACCCGGGCGGAACTTGACTTCCTTGACCTGGATAACCTTTTGCTTCAGCTTGGCTTCGTGCTGCTTCTTCGATTCCTGGTACTTGAACTTGCCGTAGTCCATCAGGCGGCACACGGGCGGCACTGCCTGCGGAGCAATTTCAACCAGATCGACGTCTTGCTGTTCCGACATGCGGAACGCATCAGCCAGCTTCACGATACCGAGCGGCTCGTTCTCGATTCCGACGAGACGCACCTCGGGTGCAGAGATTTCACCGTTGATGCGATGCGACTTATCCGTAGCGATGTTACGTTTCCTCTAAAAATTAAAAAAACGAGCCGCGCTGCCAGGTGGCTTACTTGAACGAACTGACGTCCTGCGCCAGACGCTCAGCGAATGCGTCGACGGGCATCACACCCAGATCGACACCGCCACGGGCACGCACGGCTACCGTTTGTGCTTCACGCTCTTTGTCGCCGGCAACCAGCAGGTACGGCACCTTCTCAAGCGTGTGCTCGCGTATTTTATAGCTAATTTTCTCGTTGCGCAAATCGGCCTGCACTCTAACCCCTTGTTTTTGCAACGATTGGGTCAGATTAGCGGCATATTCGGCCTGACTTTCTGCAATATTCATCACAACGACCTGCACCGGAGCCAGCCAGGACGGCATTGCACCAGCATGGTGCTCGATCAGAATACCGAGGAAACGCTCCATCGAACCGAGGATTGCACGGTGCAGCATGATCGGGCGGCGGCGGCTGTTGTCTTCCGCCACGTACTCGGCGCCCAGACGCTCCGGCAGCACCATGTCGAGCTGCAGCGTACCGCATTGCCACGAACGGCCAAGCGCATCCTTGATGTGGTACTCGACCTTCGGGCCGTAGAACGCACCTTCGCCCGGCAGCTCTTCCCATTCCAGGCCGCAGGCCGTCAGCGCGTCGCGCAGGCCCTGCTCGGCACGATCCCACGTTTCATCGGTGCCCGCGCGCGAATCCGGGCGCAGCGACAGCTTGATGTCGATGTGATCGAAGCCGAAGTCCTTGTAAATGCTCATCGCCAGCGTATTGAAGGCGATCGATTCGGCGATGATCTGGTCTTCCGTACAGAAGATATGCGCGTCGTCCTGGACGAAGCCACGCACGCGCATCAGGCCGTGCAACGCGCCCGACGCTTCATTGCGGTGGCACGAGCCGAATTCCGCGTAACGCAGCGGCAGGTCGCGGTACGAGCGCAGGCCGTGATTGAACACCTGGACGTGGCCCGGGCAGTTCATCGGCTTGACGGCGTAGTCGCGCTTCTCCGACTCCGTCGTGAACATGTTTTCACGATAGTTCTGCCAGTGACCCGACGCTTCCCACAGCGAGCGATCCATGATCATCGGCGTCTTGATTTCGTCGTAGCCGGCGACGCGCAGGCGCGCGCGCATGTACTGCTCGACCTGCTGCCAGAGCGTCCAGCCCTTCGGGTGCCAGAACACCATGCCCGGCGACTCGTCCTGCATGTGGAACAGGTCGAGCTGCTTGCCGAGCTTGCGGTGATCGCGCTTCTCAGCCTCTTCGAGGTTGTGAAGATAGAGTTCCTGATCTTCCTTCTTCGTCCAGGCCGTGCCGTAGATACGCTGAAGCTGCTCGTTCTTCGCGTCGCCGCGCCAGTAGGCGCCCGCCACCTTCATCAGCTTGAAGACCTTGAGCTTGCCCGTCGACGGCACGTGCGGGCCACGGCACAGATCCGTGAAACCGCCATGCGAGTAGAGCTTGATGTCCTGGTCGCCCGGGATCGACTCGATGATCTCGGCCTTGTACTTCTCGCCGATGCTCTTGAAGTAGTCGACTGCCTCGCCGCGCGTGACCACGCGGCGCGAGACCGGCTCGTCCTTCTTCGCGAGTTCCTGCATGCGCTTTTCGATCTTTTCGAGATCTTCGGGCGTGAAGGGACGGCTGTAGGCAAAGTCGTAGTAGAAGCCGTTGTCGATGACCGGGCCGATCGTGACCTGGGCTTCGGGGAACAGCTCCTTGACCGCGTAGGCCAGCAAGTGCGCCGTGGAGTGACGGATGATGTCGAGGCCGTCGGCGTCCTTGTCCGTGACGATGGCCAGCGATGCGTCGTGATCGATCAGCGTCGACGTATCGACCAGCTCGCCGTCGAGCTTGCCGCCGAGCGCCGCCTTGGCGAGGCCGGCACCAATCGAAGCCGCCACTTCGGCGACCGTGACGGGGTGATCGTACTGTCGAACCGAACCATCGGGCAGACGTATCGCAACCATGTTTTTCTCCAGAAGCGCCGCGTGCGGCACATCGTATTGTGTTCGGGGGAGATCGCCGTTACAGCGACCCGATAAAATTTCGCGGCGAAAAAAAATGCGGCCCCGCTTTCGAGGGGCCGCATTCACTTTTCAAACCAGATTGCAGGGCGAAAGAGGTCCTCGACTAGCGTCGCTCCGAAGTAGTTTCGGTCAACGTTCGCGGTGTCATAACCGTATTCGCCTTGAGCGCAAAGCGCTTTTGCTGCATTGAAGCTTCGATGCTAGCACACACATCGCAACTTCGATTTCGTTGGTAGGCTCGATTGGACTCGAACCAACGACCCCCACCATGTCAAGGTGGTGCTCTAACCAGCTGAGCTACGAGCCTGAAGAAGCAAGACTATATGACACTTTCGCGGACTTGGCAAGTGCTTTTTTGCATTGCGGCAAAACAAGGGACTCGGGGCGGCCCGCCCTAGCCCTTGCGCAATGCCCGCAGCACGCCGCCCACTTCGCCCAGCAGCACGCAGGCGCGCTGGATTTGTGCCGAACTGGACACCTCGACCGTGAACTGCATATAGGCCGCGTTGCGGCGCGTCTGCGTTTTCACGCCGATCACGTTCATCTTCTCGCGCGCGAAGACTTCGGAGATATCGCGCAGCAGCCCCTGGCGGTCGGTCGCCTCAATCGAAATATCGACCGGATACACCGACTGGCCGCGCCCGCCTATCACGTCGGCAGACCAGGTGGTTTGCAGCACGCGCTCGGGCGAGCGGCGCGCCATGCGCTGGAAAGTGGCGCAATCGCTGCGGTGAATCGACATGCCCTTGCCGCGCGTGACAAACCCGCTAATGCCATCGGGGGGCGCCGGCCGGCAGCAGCGCGCGAGCTGGGTGAGCAACGCGTCGACACCGACCACCAGCACGCCCGACGAACCGCCATGCGCGACGTTCGAGCCGCTCGCTCGCTTGGTCAACTGCTCGGGCGTTTCCTCCTCGGGTTCGGGCGCGGGCGCGTCGCTCAGCGCCTGCTCGACGTAGCGCAGGCTGAACTCTTCCTTGCCGACCACGCTGAAGAACTCGTCGGTCGACTTGAAGCCGAGCTTGGCCGCAAGCTGATCGAGGTTGACCGAGGTACGCCCCTCGCGCTGCAAGGTCTTTTCGACCATCGCGCGGCCATTGGCGATGTTTTCCTGCGCTTCGATCGAGTTGAACCAGGCGCGCACCTTCTGGCGCGCGCGATGGCTCTGCAAATAGCCGAGCTGCGGGTTGAGCCAGTCGCGCGACGGGCCGCCCTCTTTCACCGAAATGATTTCGACGGTCTGGCCGTTTTGCAGATGCGTGTTGAGCGGCACCATCGCGCCATCGACACGCGCGCCACGGCAGCGATGGCCCAGCTCGCTATGAAGGTGATACGCGAAATCGAGTGGCGTCGCGCCCTGCGGCAGCGCGATCACGCGCGCCTGCGGCGTGAGCACGTAGATATGGTCGTCGTCGAGCGTCGCCTGGCGCAGTTGCTCCCACGGCTGACGGCCATCGGCGACGTCGTCCTTCCACGCGAGCAACTGGCGCAGCCACGCGATTTTCTCGTCATAGCTGCTGCTCGCGCTGAACTGGCCGCCATAACCCTTCGAGCCCGCTTCCTTGTAGCGCCAGTGCGCAGCGACCCCGTATTCCGCGAACTGATGCATCTCCTGGGTACGGATCTGCACTTCGAACGCGCGTCCATCGTCGCCCATCACGACCGTGTGCAGCGAGCGATAGCCATTGGGCTTGGGCCGCGAAATGTAATCGTCGAACTCGCGCGGCACCGGCTGCCAGAGGTTGTGCACGATGCCGAGCACCGTGTAGCAATCCTTGATGTCGCGCACGATCACGCGAAACGCGCGCACGTCGTACAGCTCAGCAAAGTCGATGTCCTTGCCGCGCATCTTCTTCCAGATGCTGTAGATATGCTTGGGCCGCCCGCTCACTTCCGCGACGATGTGCGCTGCCGCGAGTTCATGCTGAAGCCGCGAGATGGCTTCGGCGACGTAGCTCTCGCGCTCGACGCGCTTTTCGTCGAGCAGCTTTGCGATGCGCTTGTAGGTAACCGGCTCCTCGAAGCGAAACGCGAGGTCTTCCAGTTCCCACTTCAGTTGCCAGATGCCCAGACGGTTCGCAAGCGGCGCGTAGATATCGAGCGTCTCGCGCGAAATCTCGGGCGCGGGCGTGACCTTGGCCGCTGCGTAGTAGCGCAGCGACTGCAGACGCGACGCCAGGCGAATCAGCACCACGCGGATATCCTGCGCAAACGCCAGCAGCATCTTGCGCAGCGACTCGACCTGAGCGCGGCGCGCGGCCTGCGCGTCGCGGCTTTCGCGCCCGGTTTCAGGCGCGGTGTTCTGCGCCGCCGCCCGCAGGCTTACGCTGCCCAGACGCAGCAGTTTGCGCACGTCGAAGACGAGCCTGGTGACTTCTGCGCCAAAACGCGCGGCGAGCGTCGCTTCCGGATCGTCGAGATGCGGGGCGATGTTGAACAACGCTGCCGCCAGCACCGCCGGCGGATCGACGTTCAGGCGGCTCATGATCGACGCCGTGCCCTGCGCATGCTCGACGAGTGGCTCGCCCGTGGACAGGCGTGCGTCGCCCGCATGCTCGCGCACGAACGCCAGCGTGTCTTCGAGCGAAGGCAGCGCGGCGGACGCAGGAACTTCAGCGGGAACGGGAGGTAAGGTGTCGCTGCTCATGAGACATCGCCCGCCGGTGTACCGGACGGGCTGCTAACAACAGTAAAACAGTCCAACCATGGTCTGACCATGCAGCGAGGCCGCACGCATCTGCGCGACCTTCAAACTCGATAGAGCGGGTTCAGGCTCAATCGCGCTGCGCGGCCACCACGACGATTTCGATGAGGCATTCCGGATTCGCGAGCTTCGCTTCCACCGTCGCGCGCGGCGGCGTGGCGCCTTGCGCCACCCACCTGTCCCACTCAGCGTTCATGCCCGGGAAATCCTTCATGTCGGTGATATAGATTTGCACCGACAGCAGCAGCGACTTGTCGCTGTTGGCCTCGCCAAGCAGACGGTCGATGTGGCCGAGCACCTCACGCGTCTGGCCAGCGATGTCCTGCTTGGTGTCTTCGGCGATCTGACCGGCCAGATAGACCGTTCCATTATGGATGGCGGTTTCCGAAAGACGCGGGCCGACGTGGTGTCGAATGACTGCCATGAATTTTCCCGTTGAAATGGCGTGTCTGGGGACGTGCCGGTGCGCTCCTTTCAGTGCGCCGACGCGCCGGACAATCTAGCATTATGACGCGCCGAAAGGTTATCCGGCGAAGAAACGGCGCGCTATCTCGATCTGGTCCGCCGCGAGGAAAGCCGGCGCATGCCCCACGCCAGCGATTTCGACGCCCTTCAACTGCTGGCCGGTCGCTTCCATTTTTGCCAGGGTGTCGCGGGACAGCAGATCAGAAAGTTCGCCGCGCACCGCCAGCACCGGCCCCTTGAACGCCGCGAGCGAGCGCCACAGGAACTGCTCGCCCTGCTCGTTCTGCTCGGGCGTCACGCCCTTGAAGCCTTCCGAAATGCGCGGGTCGTAGCGATAGCGCCAGACGCCCTCCACCTCGTGCAGCAACGGCGTATTGATCTCGCGCCATTCGTCGGGCGTGAGCGGGCCAAACGAGGCCGCCAGCAGCGCAGCGTTGTCGATGCCCTCTTGAAGCGAGCCGAAACTTACATCACGGCCCACGTATTCGCCGATGCGCTCGAGCGACGCGGGCTCGATATGCGGGCCGATATCGTTGAGCAGCAAGCGCCCGATGGGCGCGTCGGGCAGCCCCGCGAGCGCCATGCCGATCAGCCCGCCCATCGAGGTGCCGAACCAGTCCACTTTCTCGACCCCGGTGCGCGCGATCAGGGTGACCATGTCCGCAACATACTGGGCGACGCCGTAGCCGCGCGGATCGACGAGCCACGACGACAGCCCGCGCCCCACCACATCGGGACACACGACGCGATACGTGTCGGCCAGCGCGATCGCCAGCCGGTCGAAGTCGCGACTGGAGCGCGTCAGGCCATGCACACAGACCAGCACGCGCGGGTTCGCAGGATCGCCCCATTCGGTGTACGCGACGCGATGCAGGCCCGAAGGACTGAGGCACTGGACGTAGTGTTGGCGCGGTTGACCCGGCACGGCAGACGAAACGGTCATTGCGTGATCCTCGCTGGATGCGTTCATAGGCGTGGAGCCATTGTAGACGGCTTTGCGGGGCGGGAACGGCGCGGGCGGCCAGGCCAGGAGGCTTGCGCGCAAGCCCGAGCCGCACGGGAAAAGCGTGCGCCGACATCGCTATCGGCCATCCGGCCTATGCCGTCCGGCCGAGGTTTCAAGCGCGCCCGATCGCGCCAGAATGGACTCATCGAAAACAAAACGGGCGAAACCGAAGTTCCGCCCGCCTCTGCCATGCAACCTGCTGCGCCTGGTACGACACGCATGTCACCGCATTCAGCTCACCGCGCTCACGTCCAGCGGTGCGCCGGTCTTCGTCTTGATCTCGTCAGCCGTGACGCCCGGCGCGAGTTCGGTGACCTTCAGGCCCGCGTCGCTCACTTCGATCACGCCCAGGTCGGTGATGATCAGATCGACCACGCCCACACCCGTCAGCGGCAGCGTGCAGGCTTCAAGGATCTTGTGCTGGTCGCCCTTGGCCACATGCTCCATGAGCACGACCACACGGCCGACGCCCGCAACCAGGTCCATTGCGCCGCCCATGCCCTTGATCATCTTGCCGGGGATCATCCAGTTGGCCAGGTCGCCCTTCTCGCTCACCTGCATCGCACCCAGGATCGCCAGGTTGATGTGGCCGCCGCGGATCATGGCGAACGAGTCCGCCGACGAGAAAATCGACGAGCCCGGCAGCGTGGTCACGGTCTGCTTGCCGGCGTTGATCATGTCGGCGTCCACCTGGTCTTCGGTCGGGAACGGGCCGATGCCCAGCAGGCCGTTTTCCGATTGCAGCCACACTTCCACGCCTTCCGGCACGTGGTTGGCCACGAGCGTCGGCAGGCCAATACCCAGGTTCACGTAGAAGCCGTCCTGGAGTTCTTTCGCCGCGCGCGCGGCCATTTCGTCACGATTCCATGCCATGGTCGGTCTCCTTGCTCAGTTGCCCGCGGGGTTGCTCGATGCCGCGCGCACGGTGCGTTGTTCGATGCGCTTTTCCGGTTGCGCATTCAGGACGATGCGCTGCACGAAGATGCCCGGCGTATGGATCGCATCCGGATCGAGTGCGCCGTTCTCGACGATTTCCTCGACTTCCACGACCGTGATCTTGCCCGCCATCGCGCACATCGGATTGAAGTTGCGCGCCGTGCGGCGATAGACCAGGTTGCCCGACTTGTCGGCCTTCCATGCCTTCACGAGCGCCACGTCGGCGGTGAGCGAGTGTTCGAGCACATACTGCTTGTCGCCGAACTGGCGCGTTTCCTTGCCCTCAGCGATCAGCGTGCCGAAGCCCGTGTTGGTGAAAAACGCCGGGATGCCCGAGCCGCCCGCGCGCAGCTTTTCGGCCAGCGTGCCCTGCGGCGTGAATTCGAGTTCGAGTTCGCCCGACAGGTACTGGCGCTCGAATTCCTTGTTCTCGCCCACGTAGGACGAGATCATTTTCTTGATCTGGCGCGTTTCCAGCAGCAGGCCCAGGCCGAAGCCATCGACACCCGCATTGTTGCTGATACAGGTAATGCCCTTCACGCCCGAATCGCGCAGCGCGCCGATCAGCGCCTCAGGAATGCCGCACAGCCCAAAACCGCCGACCGCAAAGGTCTGGCCGTCCTTGACGATGCCTTCGAGCGCGGCAGCCGCGCTTCCATAGACTTTGTTCATCAGTGTGTCCCTTCCTCGAATGGAAATACGTCGATGCTTCGTTCGATCAATCTATTTGTTCAGCATGGCACGCGGGCGCGTCGTACACCCGGATGCCCCATTCTAGTCATGCCTCGCCAGCGCTGCCGTGAACCCGGCGCGCGGCGCGCGCAGCCCTCTGATGGTTCGCAAGCGTACGCTGGGCGGGCGATGCGGCACAATACGCAAAACTACATAAAGCCATACCCGTATCAACCGTCATGCCCGAATCCGCCACCGCCCCGACACCCGCGCCCGCGCTCGATTACAAGACCGCCTTTCATCTCGCGCCCATTGGCCTCGTGATCGCGCGCGAGCGCATCATCGAAGACTGCAACGAGACGGTCTGCGCGATCTTTCGCTGCCCGCGCGAGGCGCTGCTCGGCAAGTCGTTTCAGGTCTTGTATCCGTCGGCGGACGAGTTCGAGCGCATCGGCGAGCGCATTCCGCCCATCATGACGGCGCAAGGCAGCTATGCCGACGACCGCATCATGAAGCGCGCCGATGGCGAACTGTTCTGGTGTCACGTGACGGGCCGCTCGCTCGATCGCGCGGCGCCGCACGCGGCCGGCGTGTGGACTTTCGAGGACTTGAGCGCGACGCGGCGCGTGGCGGTCGAGCTCACGCCGCGCGAGCGGGAAATTGCCGCGCAGCTGGTGACGGGCAAGACAAGCAAGCAGATCGGGCGGATTCTGGAGATCAGCCCGCGCACGGTGGACGTCTATCGCGCGCGGCTCATGCGCAAGTACGACACGGGCAACGCCACCGAACTGCTGCAACGGCTGCTCGGGCAGTGAAGGCGCGCTTCAATGCGCATTGGAAGATGAAACGCGGCGCAGTCGCGCGCCGCGTGGAGAACACAACCTCGCGGAATCAGCGCGCCTTGACGAGCGGCGCGCTTTCGATGGTCGTGCGCAGGTGCGCGGGAATCGGCACCGACTTGCCGGCTTCGTAATCGATCCAGACGCAACGCGCATTGCCGCGCGCGTAGACCGTATCGGGTTCATCGACGCGGCGCAGTTCGAAACCGGTATCGAAGCTGCTGCGCCCGGGCTGCCCCACCGTCATCGTGCAGACGATGTCACCGGGATAGTGCAACTGCTTCAGAAACTCCATCGACGCGTTGACGATCACGGGGCCCTGCCCGTTGCCGCTCTCACGGCTCTCGCCGGCCACGCCAAGCTGCTCGAACCAGGAAATCCGCACCTGCTCCATGTAGCGGAAGTAGACCGTGTTGTTCACATGGCCAAACGCATCCATGTCGCCCCAACGGATCGGCATGGTCATTTCAAAAACGGGGTGGTAATCGCTCATTGCACTGATTGCACTTCGACTTCGAGTTACAGGAATTGCGTTAAGAAAAATCGCGGGCTCAGGTCAGGCCGAAACCGTCGTCGGCGGTAATGATCGAGCCGTTCATGAACGCCGACTCGTCCGCGGCGAGCAGCAACAGCAGCCCGTCCAGGTCGGCGGGCGTGCCCACGCGGTGGCGCGGCAGCATCGCGACAAGCTTCTGCCCCTGCTCGGTCGCCCAATGGTGGTGGTTGATCTCGGTATCGATATAACCGGGACAGATCGCGTTGACGTTGATGCCATGACGCCCCCACTCCAGCGCCATCGCCTTGGTCATATGCACGACCGCGGCCTTGCTGATCGAGTACAGGCCGATCTGCGGCAGCACGCTCAGCCCCGCCACCGAGGCGATATTGATGATGCGGTACGCGGGCTTCGAGCCGCCGCCGTTGCCGCGCATGATCATGCGCTTGGCCACTTCCTGCGCGACAAAAAAGGCGCCGCGCGTGTTGGTGTCGAAGACATATTCGAAATCGGCGGGCGTGACATCGGCCAGTTTCTGCGTCGTCGAGACGCCCGAATTATTGACGAGGATGTCGATGGTGCCGGCTTCGGTTTCCGCATGCGCGACCGCCGAACGGATGCTCTGGTAGTCCGTGACATCGAGCGACACCACGTGCGCGGCCCCGCCGTCGGCCTCGATCTCCGCACGCAGTTCCTTGAGACGTTCCACGCGCCGGCTTGCCAGCACGACCTTTGCGCCCGCCTGCGAGAGCACCTGGGCGAAGCGCTTGCCGAGACCGCTCGACGCGCCGGTGATCATCGCCACCTTCCCTTCAAGATTGATCGAACGGCCCATTTTCGCTTCCTCTTCAAGGGATGACGGGGCGCCAGAAAGCTCCACCGGCGTGCAGCCGGGCATTCTGGCATAAAATAGAACGATCGTGCTAATGCGGGTTTGTCGGGTTGCGGCGAGGGGAGCGTTCCCCGACAATACGAACCCGAAAAAAGCATTCTAATGGCAAGAGGAGCTTTAATGACCCCCACAAGTCTCTTGGAGCAATACGGCCCACGCGAGTCGATGGAATACGACGTCGTGATCGTCGGTGGCGGCCCGGCCGGGCTGTCGGCGGCAATCCGCCTCAAGCAGCTGGCGGCCGAGAAAGGCGCCGAGATCGGCGTGTGCGTGCTGGAAAAAGGCTCTGAAATCGGGGCGCATATCCTCTCGGGCGCCGTGATGGATCCGCGCGCGCTCAACGAACTCTTCCCCGACTGGAAAGAGCAAGGCGCGCCGCTGAACGTGCCGGTCACGGAAGACAAGTTCCTGTTTCTCTCCGAAACCGGCGCGAAGTCCGTGCCCAACTGGGCGCTGCCCGACAACTTCAAGAACCACGGCAACTACGTCATCAGCCTCGCGAACGTCACGCGCTGGCTGGGCCAGCAGGCCGAGGCGCTGGGCGTCGAGATTTTCCCCGGCTTCCCGGCCGCTGAAGTCCTGTACAACGA